>CAWDGY010000020.1:0-448411 GCA_963801865.1 uncultured Gammaproteobacteria bacterium
CGGGTGATTGTGGGCGACGATGACCGCGGCGGAATTCCGCCGCAGCGCCATTTTGACGATCTCGCGCGGGTGCACGCTCGCCCCGTCGATGGTGCCGCGGAACAGCTCCTCGAATTCGATGAGACGGTGACGCTTATCAAGGTACAGGCAGCAAAAGACCTCGTGCTCGAGGTCGCGGAGCTTGGCGCTCAAGAAATCGCAGGTTGCCCGCGGGCTCGCGAGCGAAGGTCCGGTGCGCAGTGTCTCCGTCAGCTGGCGCCGCGAGATTTCGGCCGCGGCCTGCAGCTCGGCGTAGCGGGCGGGCCCTAGCCCGGGCTCGGCGCAGAAACGCGCGCGATCCGCGGCGATCAGCTTGCGCAACGAATGGAACTTCTTGAGAACGGCGCGCGCGAGATCGAGAGCGGAATGGCCGGCGATCCCGGTGCGCAGCAGAATCGCGAGGAGCTCGGCGTCCGACAGAGCGGCGGCGCCCTTCTCGAGGAGCTTCTCGCGGGGCCGCTCATCGCTCGGCCAGTCTCTGATTGCCATGCGCCCGAGAATGGTCGCCGGTGCCCGGTTTCACCAGCGCCATATCGGCGCTGAGCGCGGAGAATGACTGCGGTCGGATCGGCTATTGGTGTCCGGAACTGCCGAAGCCGCCCTCGCCGCGCGCGCTCGCCGCGAAATCCTGAACCACTTCGAAATCGACGTGCACCACCGGCACGATGACCATTTGCGCGATTCGATCGCCGGGTTGGATGGTGAAGGGGGCCGATCCACGATTCCAGCACGACACCATCAGCGGTCCTTGATAATCGGCATCGATCAGACCGACGAGATTGCCGAGCACGATGCCGCTCTTGTGACCGAGCCCGGAGCGCGGCAGCAGCAGCGCCGCGAGCGCGGGATCCTCGACGTAGATCGAAATGCCGGTGGGGATGAGCTCGACGCTCCCCGGCGCAAGGATCAGCGGCGCATCGAGGCAGGCGCGCAAATCCATTCCGGCGGAGCCCGGCGTCGCATGCCCGGGGAGGGGGAATTCGCGCCCAATCCGCGCGTCCAATATCCGCAGCTTGACGGTACGCTTCATCGACTTCAGCGGCGGGTGCGGCGGCTGCGCAGGCGGTTGCGCGAATCGACCGGTGTTGTGCGGCGTTTTCTCGGGCCGCGCCGCGGGCCGCCGTCAGGCGGCGGCAGCCGCTGGGCGATCAGCGCGATCAGCGCGCGCGCGACCTCGATCTTGGGTCCGCGCGCCACTTCGATCTTTCCCGCCGGCCACAACACGGTGAGCGCATTGTCCTCGCAATCGAAGGCGATTCCATCGCCGACCTGATTGGCGGCGATCATGTCAAGCTTCTTGCGCTTGAGTTTGATGCGCGCGTTTTCCTCGACATCGTTCGTCTCTGCGGCAAAACCGACGACGAACGGACGCTTCGCCATATCAGCGACCGACTTGAGGATATCGGGGGCCGGCTCGAGATCGAGTTTGACCGAGCCGCCTTGTTTCTTGATCTTCTGCTTGGACACCGTTATCGGCTGAAAATCCGCGACGGCGGCCGCGGCAATGAACACGTCCGCCTCGGCGACGTGACGGTGCACGGCCGCATACATGTCGCGCGCGCTCTCGACATTGATGCGGGTGATGCCGGCGGGCGTCGGCAGATTCACGGGTCCGGTCACCAGCGTCACATGCGCGCCTGCCTCGCGCGCCGCGGCGGCCACCGCAAAGCCCATTTTTCCCGAACTGCGATTGGTCAAATAGCGCACGGGGTCCAGACGTTCACGCGTCGGGCCCGCCGTGATCAGCACATTGAGGCCGGCGAGCAGGCCGGCATTCACCGGCGGTGCGAGCAAAGTCTCGGCCAATTGGGCGGGCTCCCACATGCGCCCCGCGCCGATTTCACCGCACGCCTGACTGCCCGAACCGGGACCGAGGATACGCACTCCGCGGGTCACCAAGGTGTCGATGTTCGCCTGCGTCGCCTTGTTCGCCCACATGATCCGATTCATCGCGGGTGCGAGCGCGATGGGCGACTCGGTGGCGAGACACAGCGTCGAGAGGAGGTCATCGGCGCGGCCCGCGGCCAGGCGGGCGATGAAGTCGGCGCTCGCGGGTGCTATCAACACCAGCTGCGCCCAACGGGCAAGTTCGATGTGACCCATGGCGGCCTCCGCCGCGCTGTCCCACAGGTCGGTGCGCGTCGGCCGGCCGGACACCGCTTGGAAGCTCAAGGGTGTCACGAAGCGCTGCGCGCCCGCGGTCATCACCACCTGCACTTCGGCGCCGCGCTCGGTGAGCCGGCGCACCAGGTCAGGACTTTTGTAGGCGGCGATTCCTCCGGTGACGCCGAGCAGAATTCGAGTCTTGGGCGTCAATGGAACCCTTTGAGTTCTTTGAAGCGCGCGATATCGCTTTCGAATTGTTTGCTCATGGTCGCTTCCTCGGCACGCTTCTCACGCAAATTCTCCTCTTGCGTATGAATGTCGTTGACGACGCGCACCAGATCCTCGGCGACCTGATCGGGCATGGGCGGCGCTTTCGGATCGGCGTTGTAGGGTCGGTAGACCATGCTGGTTGCGCGCAGCTTCTTCAATTTTCCGTTGAGCACGTCGAGGAACTGGCCGGTGACCTTGATCTGATCCGACACGAGTGTGAGCCGCTGATCGCGCAGGTGTTCGATCTCCTGCACCGAGACGTAGGTGTTGAGCAGATTCTTGTCGCGCTTGGCGCGCTGTTCCGCATCGAGTTTGGCTTGATCCTCGGCGGCGAGCTGCTCGGCGGATTTTTGCGCTTCTCGATGTTCCACCTCGATGCCCCGCGAGTTCAAGACGTGCTGTTCCTTGGTCGCGTATTCGGGAGGGATCTGGTCACCGTAGTGGGTCATTCCCTGCTCGTCCACCCATTTATAGAGCTTGTGGTCGCTGCTGCTCGACGGGGTGCCGGCTGCGGCGGTGAGTCCGGCGAACAGCATGCCTGCCGAGAGGGTCCAAACAAGGTGTTTCAACGCACTAGTCCCCATGGAAACCGGCGCCATTGTGAGCCGGGAAGGAGCTGTTTTCTAGGGCGTGTGCCTCAATCTGTGAGGCCATAGCGCTCCCGGTAGCTCTGCATGCTCGCCAGTTCGGCGGCGCGGCCGTCCGCGCGCATATGCTCCATGAGGTCCGATAGGCTGATCACGGCGATCACCGGCATCCCAAACTGCTCGCGGACTTCCTGAACCGCGGACAGCGGACTGAGGGCGCCGCGCTCCTCGCGGTCCAAGGCGAGCAGCACTCCGGCCGGATGCGCCCCCGCCGCCCGAATGAGGTTGATGGACTCACGGATGGCCGTGCCGGCGGTGATCACGTCGTCCACGATCAGCACGCGGCCCTGCAGCGGACCACCAACGATGGCGCCGCCCTCGCCGTGATCCTTCGGCTCCTTGCGGTTGAAGGCAAACGGCACATTGAGCTCGTGCCGTTCGGCGAGCGCGGCGGCGGTCGCCGTCACGAGGGGAATACCCTTGTAGGCAGGCCCGAACAACATGTCGAAGGTGAGATCCGAAGCGATCACCGCATCGCTGTAAGCGCGCCCGACGGCCGCAATCGCCGCACCCGTGCTGAAAAGGCCGGCATTGAAAAAATAGGGGCTGTCGCGACCCGATTTGAGCTTGAAGCTGCCGAATTTCAAAACGCCCAACCGTTCGCACAATTCGATGAATTCGCTTTGGTAGGGGCGGCTCATAGGGACCGCAGTCTCGCAAGGCGGATGCCGGTGTGCAAGCACAGCGCACGCGTCGGTGGGCTGTTATGATCGCGCGCGATGCTTGATGTGAGTTCGAGGATTTGACGGCGGCCAAGAAGCCCACGCTGTTGCAGGCGTTGGGAGATAGGCGTATGGCGGCTGTCCTCCTGATGAGCTTCGCCTCCGGGCTGCCGTTCAACCTGACTGGTTTCACGGTGCAGGCATGGCTCGCCTCCGAGGGTCTCGACATCAAGGCGATCGGCATTTTCACGCTGGTCAGCGTCCCCTATTTCTTCAAGTTTCTGTGGGCGCCGCTATTGGATCGCTACCTGCCCCCCGTTTTGGGCCGTCGTCGTGGCTGGATCCTGATTTATCAGGTCTGTCTGGCGGTCGCCATTGCGGTGATGGGGTTTTGCTCGCCCACCAAGGAACTCTATGTGCTCGGCATCTTCGCCGTGCTGGTGGCATTTCTGTCCGCGTCTCAGGATATCGTGATCGACGCATATCGCGTGGATGCGATCCCGGTCAGCGAGCGCGGACTGGCCGCCGCCGCCCAATCATTCGGCTATCGTACGGCCGCGATGTTGGCGGGCGCCGTGTTGGTGTTGATCGCCGCGCACATGGGTTGGCGCCTGGCTTTTCTCATCGTCGCTTGCCTCATGGCGGCCACTACGTTGGGTACGCTCTGGGCGCCGGAGCCGGAAGCGCCCGGCCAGCCGCCCCGCACCCTGGCGGACGCCGTATGGCAGCCGCTGCGCGCAATGTTCAGCCAGAAAGGCGCATGGGGATTCGTATTGCTGGTGCTGCTGTACAAAGTGGGCGACGCGCTCGCCTTGAGCCTGTATAGCGCCTTCATGATCAAGGGTGTGGGTTTCTCTCTCGATGAACTCAGCATCGCCGGCAAGGTGAACATGACGATATCGAGCATGATCGGTGTGGCGTTCGGCGGCTGGGTTTACCTGCGCTGGGGCACCTTCAAGTCGCTGTTGATTTTCGGCATCGGCCAGGCACTCACCAATTTGCTCTATGTATCGCTCGCTCTCGCGGGTAAAAAGATATGGCTGCTGGTCCTCGCGACGGCGCTGGATACGGGTGTCGGCGGGATGGGATTGGCCGCTTTCGTCGCCTATCTCGTGTCTTTGTGCAACAAGAATTACAGCGCAACCCAGTACGCACTGCTTTCGGCGATGGCAAGCCTGCCGCGCATTACCATGGGGTCCGTCGCGGGATTCATCGTTGCGAAGATCGGTTGGGCGAACTTCTTCATCATTACTTTTCTGACCGCCATGCCGGGGCTCGCACTGTTACTGGTGTTACGCCGTCGCATCAATGAACTCGAGGCGCGCGAGGTCGCGAATTCACGGGCGTAAATGCGCGCGGCTCGCGCGCAATTGGTGAAAACGACGCTGGAGCGGTGCGCTCAGCGGCGCAGCGAACGGTCCTGGGGAGTCGACCAAGCCGTACGCGCGTTATCCTCGAACTCGCGGTCCAGATCCTCGGCCTCCACATCGACGGCGCCCGACCAATCTTCGGGAGCATGAGCGACGTCGATCAGTTCGTCCAGCAGTTGTTCGTTCCAAGAATCGAATTCGATTTCGGTGACGGTGCCATCGAAGTACTGGACCTCAATGGTCTCATCCTCATCGTCGATCGCGACGACTTCAAAGAGCTCGTTGGTACCGCCCCGATACCATTGACCCACGATCGGCTTCACTACGTTCATGGCCGTCTCCGTCTGTTATGCTCCATGTAATTCAACTCTCAATGAGTCGTTCGCGCAATCAAAAATTTTGGCGCGAAGCAGCATCAACCCATGGCCGAACAGCTCATCAAGTTCTTCGTGGTGTTCTTTGTGGTCGTCGAGCCCATCTCCCTCATCCCTCTCTTCGCCGGCCTGACGGAGGGCGCCAGCAGCCGCTATAAGAAAGTCATGGCCTGCAAGGCGGCGGCCATCGCTTTGGGGATCTGCGTCTTATTCGCATTGGGCGGCGCCAAATTTCTCGACCTGATGGGCATCTCCCTGAGCTCGTTCCGGATCGCCGGAGGGACACTGCTATTCCTGATCTCGCTCGAGATGGTGTTCGCCCGCCCATCGGGCACTCGGACGACCCCGCCCGAGCGGGAAGAATCGATGCGGCGCGAGGATATCTCGGTATTTCCGCTGGCGTTTCCCTTCATCGCCGGCCCCGGCGCCCTGGCCACGATTCTATTGACCGCCGGCGAAGTGTGGGGAAAGCCCGCCTTATTCGCCGGATTCCTGGGCGTGGTCGCGCTGGTGATCATCGTTTGCTGGAGCTTGATGCTCGCCGCGCCGCGCCTCATGACGGTGCTCGGAGTCACCGGAGCGAACGTCATGAACCGCTTGTCGGGGGTGGTGCTTGCGGCGCTGGCGGTGCAGTTCATCGTGGACGGCATCCGCGGCAGCTTCTTGTCCTAGCGGTCCGTGTCGCAGGCCCGGCCCTGCGCAGGGTGCTTGATGTAAGCCAAATCCCACACCCCATGTCCGAGACGCGTGCCGCGCTGCTCGAATCGGGTGGACGGACGAAACGCGGGTCGCGCCATGAAGGTGCCGTCCGGGCTTTGCGACGTGAGCCGCGCACAGGCGTTGCACACCCCGAGCATCTGCTCGGCGTAAGCCTGCCAATCGGTGGCAAGCAGCATGATGCCGTTCGGACGCAGCTTATCGGCCAACGTCTCGACGAAGTCCGCATCGATCAAACGCCGCTTGTGATGGCGCTTCTTGTGCCACGGATCGGGAAAGAAGATGAGGATGGTGTCGAAGGATTCGTCGGCAATTGCAGTCCTCAGGACCTCCACCGCGTCGTGGCAGACGACGCGCAGATTGGCGAGCTTCGACTGCGCGGCCCGCAACAGCAGCCGACCGACTCCCGACCGATGTACTTCGATGCCCAGGTAATCAATCCCGCGATTCTTCTCCGCCAGCGTCCCGATGACTTCTCCCGCGCCGAACCCGATCTCGAGGCATCGAGGCGCCGAGCGTCCGAATACCTCATTCAAGCTCAGCTCGCTGCCATCGAACGCCACGCCGAACGCGGGCCACAGTTCGGATAGTGCGCGCTCCTGCGCGGCGGTGACGCGGCCGGCGCGCAACACAAAACTGCGAATGGGACGTCGGGCATGCATGCGTGCGAAGTGTGCCTGTATCATGGCCCGATGCGCAAAGTCTGGTTAGCGTGCGCGCTGCTCTTGGTTGCAGGCTGCGTCGGCCTGCCGCAGCACGTCAAGAAATATCCGAGCGCTGCGCTGCGCTCGCCGCAGTCCACCACCCTCGGCCGGATCGTCGTGGACAGCGAAGACGGCACTCCCCGAAGCCTGTCGGGAATTCGTCTGCTGATCTCGGGCGAGGAGGCCTTCGATAGTCTGATCGCGCTCGCCGATCATGCCGAGCGAACGCTCGATATCCAGTACTACATCATTCACCAGGATGAGTCCGCGCGGATCCTGCTCCAGCATGTGCGCCATGCCGCGGATCGCGGCGTGCGGGTGCGGGTGCTGGTCGACGATCTCAACACCGCGGGAGAGGACCGGCGCTTCCTGCACCTGAGCGAGCATGCCAACATCGAGGTTCGGGTGTTCAACCCGTTTCCGGGCGGCCGCTCGGCGATTTGGAGCCGCATGCTCACCTCCATATCCGACATCCCGCGCATCAATCATCGAATGCACGACAAACTGTTCGTCGCCGACAACACCATCGCCGTCACCGGCGGCCGCAACATCGGCGACGAATATTTCACGCGCGACAAGCACAGCAATTTCATCGATCTCGACGTGGTGACGGCGGGGCCCATCGTGCCGCAATTGTCGGCTACCTTCGACGCCTTTTGGAACAGCAAGTACGCCTATCCGATCGCTTCGATCGCCTCGTCCGAACAGAGCGAAACGCCACCGCAACAGCAGCCGCGCGATGACGGCGCGCCCGGCGGCGAGGCTGCATGGCTGGCGCAGGAGCTCGATGCAGGGGTTCTGAAATTGAACTGGGTGCCCGCCACGGTGCTGGCGGACCGGCCCGCCAAGATCGCGAGCGAAGCCTCGCCCGACGAGGAAGTGACGATCGCCAATAATATCGCCGCGCTAATGCGTTCTGCACAGCATGAAGTCATCGTGATCTCGGCGTATTTCGTGCCCGGGAAGGAGGGCGTCAAGCTCATGCGCGAGCTGGTCGATCGCGGGGTGCACATCAGAATCCTCACCAATTCGCTGGCGTCCACCGATTCACCGCTGGTGAACAACGGCTACGCGCGCTATCGCGTGTCGCTCTTGAAGCTCGGCGTCGAGCTCTCCGAAGTGCGGCCGCAGCTCGGGCAAAAGCGCCCGCGTTTTCATCCGTTTCGAGGCTCGAACGCGAGCCTGCACGCGAAGGCGCTGGTCATCGATGAGAAGACCGTCTTCATCGGATCGCTCAACATGGATGCCAGGTCGGCGCGCACCAACAGCGAACTCGGCGTCGTGATCCGAAGCCCCGAGATCGCACGTCAGGTGATCAGCCTTCTGGACGACATCCGCGCGGATGGCAGCTACCGGCTCTCGCTCGACGGGCATGACCGCGTCGTGTGGACCAGCGGCGAACCGGACGCCGAACAGATCTGGCACGCCGAACCCGAAACCACGCGCATGCAGCGCTTTCTCCTGAAGCTGGTTGCGCCGTTCGCCGGCGAGGAGCTGCTGTGAACGTCAGAGACCCGAGGACGGGATGCGCAAGGTGCCCAGGTACTCCTTGACCTTGCTGCGAAATCCTTCGCTGCTCGTCACGGTCGTGCCCCCCGCGAGCACCAAAATGAAATCCCCGCGCAAGGTGCGATTCACTTCGCGAAGATAATTGATGTTCACGAGGCAGGAACGGCTGATGCGCAGCATGGGTTGCGTGCGCAGCGCCTGCTCCGCCTGGCTCAGCGTGCTCCTGGCGTGATAGCTGTCGCGGCCCACCCGGATCAGGACATAATTGCGGTCCGCCTCGATGGACTCGACTTGCGTCGCGTCGATCACGTGCCAATGGCCATTGAACTCCGCCAACAAGCGCGGGCGCTCTTCCGGCTGCGTTCGGGCACCGCGCTCGAGCTGTGCCAGCAACCCGGCCAACAGCGCCTGGCGCTCATCGGCGCCGGTCGCGTGGTGGCGCGGGCGTACGCGCGACAGCGTCTTGCGAAACCGCTCCTGATCGAAGGGCTTCAGCAGGTAATCGACCGCGCTCACCTCGAATGCCTCGACTGCGTACGTGTCATACGCCGTTACGAAGACGAGCGAGGGCAGTTCCTCCGGCGCCAAAGCCCGCGCGAGATCGATGCCGTTGATCGGGTCCATTTGGATGTCGAGAAACAAGAGCTGTGGCCGCTTCGCGCGGATTTCCGCGAGCGCCACGGTGCCGTCGCCGTATTCCCCGACGACGCGCAGGTCCTCCTCCGACTCGCAGAACTCGCGCAGCGTGCGGCGTCCCGCGAGCTCGTCGTCGACGATGATCACATCCATCATGCGCTCTCCAGCGATGCAGCGCGCTGCATGCCGCGCCGCTCGGGCGAATCCTTGATTTCGGGCAGTGTGATCTCACTGATCCATTCCAAGCCTTGCGGCCCCGCGATCAATCCGGCGCGTCCGCTGAACTGCACGGCCAACCGCTCACGCACGTTCTTCAGTCCGATCCCATCGGTGCTCGACGGCTTACCGGCGGCAATGGTGTTGGTCACGCGCAGTACGATCGTTCCGGGCGCCCTCTCGACCGCAACGCGCACGGTCACCAGTCCCTGATGCCCCGCCAGCCCGTGCACCACGGCATTCTCGACGAGGGGCTGCAGAATCAGGCTCGGCACCCACGTCTCGAAGATGTGCTCGGGCGCCGGTAGGACGACGGTGAGCCGGTCCGCAAATCGTCTTTGCTGCAGCTCCAGGTAGAGCCGGGCGAATTGTAGTTCGTCGCTGAGGCGTGCGAAATCCTGTTCCCCGGCGCTGAGCAGCCGGCGCAGCAAATCCGCCAGCTGTATGACCATCGCCTGCGCACCCTTCGGGTCCCATTCGATGTAGCCGCGGATGGTGTGCAGCAAATTGAAGAGCGTGTGCGGCGACAGCTGCATGCGCAGCGCCGCGAGCCGCGCCGCGCTCCACTCGCGCTCGAGGGCGGTACGCCGCAGCTCGGAATCGCGAAAGCGCGTGTAGAGGGCCAGCCCCGTGACGAGGGCGAGGCCGAAGCCGTACGTCGGCAGAAAGCTAACGAAGCTCGCGAGCCACAGCGAGAGAAAATACGGATCCTTCCCCCCGCGCGCTGCCATCTCCTCGTTCCAGTGAGAGCCGCCCAGCGTCAATTGCGCGACGATCATCGCCGGATAGGCGAGAGCCGCAAACACCATGGCGAGAACGATTTGCAGCGGGATCGCGACGAGCAGGGGGCGCCACTGAATGCGCAGCGATGCCCAATAGGAGACCAGCAGGAAGGGCAGCAGCAGCAGGTGCTGCAGCACGCGTGCGTCCCAGGGTGCAAACGGCGACTCCGTGGTGATGTTGGCGATGCCGGTGCGCATGCCGTACGCGTACAGGACGTTCGAGAGTGCGACGTACGACCAGAACAGGCAGGCGATGGCGAAGAACTGCCGCAGGGTCAGGCCCCCGGCGTAGCGCTGCTTCGGATCCCGGTACCGGTCGGTGCTCATGGGGCGCCAGCCTAGCGCAAAAACGGTGGTTTTGCGGCTGGCGCGCCGGCCGCGGGGACGAATTCGTAGGTATCAGGGACGACCTCGATGCGGGGCCGCTGACGCGACGCCACCCCCCGGCGTCTCATAGCGGCGAGTCAGAACCAACCCGTCAAGGAGATTTGACAATGACTAAGACCACCTGCGGCCAAGTGGGCGTATCGCGCCCGAAGGTCACCCTGATGATGATCATGTGCGGCATCGTCGGCGCCGTCTCGGCCGGCGCCGTGAGCGCCGCGACCACCGACGAGGATGTCCTCACCATGAAGGTCCGTTACAGCCCGTCGAGCCTCGCGACCGAACAAGGCGCCAAGGCGTTGTACCGGCGGCTCGTCGACGCTGCGGTCGAAGTGTGCCCGCAATATGGCGGCCACCCGCATTGGGTCACCGAGGCAGTGCGGCATTGCCGCGAACAGGCGATCGCGAACGCCGTGTTCAAGATCAATAACCCGCGACTGGCGGCGGTGCATGCCACCAATGCGAAGATCGGGTGATGGTGGGTGAGCGCGGCCGGCCCCGGGTGATCGATGAGCGTGCATCGCCCGCCCGCGGCCGGTCGCATCGATGTTCGCCGCGCGATCAATCGATGGCGATCGAGTGGGGATCGCCGCCGGCCGCGAACGGGGAGCCGCCGACCGGCGTCAGCGTACCGGTGCCGGCGTTGATGGAATACACCGAGACGTTATCGGAAAGCTCATTGGCAACGTACGCGAATTGACCCGCCGGATCGATCGCGACGCTCAGGGGAAAGTCGCCGGCGCCGACCGTCGAGGCCACGCTCACGGCACCGCTCGAGGGCGTAATTGAATAACTGCTCAATTTGTTCTTGCTCGTGACATTGGCGACGTAGAGATATCGGCCGGCCGGGTCCACCGCCACCGATTCGGCGCTCGACCCCGCCGCAATGGGTGAACCCGAAATCGCGGCGAGCGTGCCCGTGCCGGGATTGATCGAGTAGGCCGAAATCGAGTCGCCGGTTTCATTGGCCACATAGGCCAAGGTGCCGGTGGGATCGATGGCGATCGATACGGGACCCGCGCCCGCGCTGAAGGGCGATCCGACGATGGCGGCCAATGTGCCCGCACCCGCCTCGATGGAAAATGCCTCCACCTGGGCGCTGCCGTAGTCGGTCACATAGAGAAAGTTGCCGCCCGGATCGGTCTTCATCGACGTGGGCTTGGTGCCGACCGAATACGGTGAGCCGCTGATCACGGTCGCGAGTCCGGTGCTCCGGTCGATCAAGAACACGGCGACCGTGTTGTCGTTCATGTTCGCCACGTACAGAAATTGATCGGCCGGATCGACCAGCACGGCAAACGGACCGTTGCCGGCCGGAATCGGCGCTCCCGCGGAGGTGAGGGCGCCGCTGGTGGTGTCGATCGCATAGACCGACACGTCGTTGGAGCCGTTATTCGCGACGTACAGGTAAGCGCCGTTGGGATCGACCACGGCCGCCACGGGCGTCGTACCCGTCGACGCGAACGGTGAGCCGGCGACCGGAGTCAAAACGCCGCTCGAGGGGTTGATCGCGAACGCCGATATCGTGTTCGAAACCTGGTTGGCCACGTAGGCGAAGCGCCCGGCTTGAGTACAGGTCACGACGACATTGATGATGTCGGCGGTCCCAATCGTCCCCGAGCCGTTGTGGACGAGGCAAGTTTGCGCGGGGCTCGAGGGCTGCGACTTGACCGTGACCGAGTAGGCGCCGCCTTGATCGATGGCCGAGGTGAACACGAACGTACCGTTCGAACTCAGACGCAGGTCATTGCCCGAGTTGTCCTGCAGCACGAGCCCGGACCCTTTGAGGCCGGTCAGATTGCCTCCCACGGTGTACCCGCCGCCGATGTGGCAGGCCGTCGCGGCGAGCGCCGCCGCGGCCGTGAAGAGGGCTGCGACCCAAGAGACGCGAATTTCATCCTGTAGCATTCGAAACCCACCACTGAAGCTGTAGTCGATCGAGGTATTGCCGATCGATTGTATGCTCCGCTCGCCCGCTTCAACAGACCACTCCGGGTCCAAGGAGTGCGTCGTGCACTGTCGCCTCCCATGCTGAGGCCGGAGGTGCCCGGCCGCCTTGTTTTTGCGACCGTCTTCACATTTCTTTGGATTCGATGAGCGAAGAATCGGCCACGTGTCGCTCGGGTCAGACAGGATATTCGTGAACCAAATTGCCGGATAATGACTCCAATCGATCAAGAGCAACAGAGGACCAGCTGCCGGTGCAAACGGGATTTCCATTGAAGGCGCTCCTGCTGTCGAGCGGTGCGGCATTCGCGCTCCTCGGACCCGGGATGGCATCGGCCACGCTGGGAGAACCCGAGGCGTCCGTGCAGACCGATGTTCAGGAACTTCGCGGATCGATCAAAGAAGCCGATCACGGCAGCTACCGAGTGCATGAGATTCAATTACCCTCGGGAACCGTGGTGCGGGAGTATGTGGGCGTCGACGGCATCGTGTTCGCGGTCACCTGGCAGGGGCCGTTCATGCCGAATTTGCGCCAGACACTAGGCCGGTATTTCGACACCTATGCGGCGGCGGCCCAAGCCGGCCACACCGACCACCGTCATCTGCAAGTCCGGCAAAGCGATCTCGTGGTGCAGGTCAGCGGCCACATGCGCGCCTTCACCGGGCGTGCGTACCTTCCGCAAGCCATTCCCGGCGGCGTGTCCGTGGAGGATCTACCGTGAGGTCGGCGGCCGCGAGGCTGCTGCGCACCGGCTGCGGGACGTTGATTTCTCTCGCCACGCTTTCGTGCGGCGGGGGTAATACCGTAGCGGGATCCTCCGGCGGCAGCCCGGTGACACCGGCCTCGAACGTCGCGAGCGTAGTGGTCAACGGAGGCCCCAGTGCGCTGTCCACCCCGGCCATCAATACGCTCTACACCACCATCACGGTGTGCGTGCCGGGCACCACGACGTGCCAGACCATCGACAACATCCAGGTCGATACGGGCTCTTTTGGACTTCGGCTGCTGGCTCCGGTGGTGACCCTGAGCCTGCCGATCAATACCTCGTCGAGCGGCGCGTCGCTCGTGGAATGCACCGTCTTTGTCGATGGCTACAGCTGGGGCCCGGTGTCGCGCGTGGATTTGCAGGTTTCCGGCGAGACTGCGCACGCGCTACCGGTGCAGCTGATCGGCGATAGCCGCTCCCCTCCCGTGCCTGCGGACTGCTCGAGCTCGGGGCCGAGGATCGAGGACACGGTGGCACAATTCGGCGCCAACGGCATTTTGGGCATCGGGCCACTGGTACAGGATTGCGGTATGGCGTGCGTCAGTGCCGCTCTGTCAGCGACATATTACTCCTGCACCCAAGCCGCTTGCGTGGCCACCACGGTGCCGCTGACGAGTCAGGTGCTGAATCCCGTCACGCTATTTACCACCGACAACAACGGTACGATCATCGAGTTGCCGTCGGTGACCGCAAGCGGCGCAGCGAGCGTCACAGGATCGCTCATCTTCGGCATCGATACCCAGTCGAATAATCAGTCCGGCAGCCAGACCGTGCTAGGCCTCAATCAGGGCGTGTTCATCACCACGATTTTCAACGGGCAGACCTTGAGTGGGAGCTTCATCGATTCGGGCTCGAACGGTACATTTTTCACCGATTCGAGCATCGCGACCTGCCCGGATCCGAACAGCGGCTTCTACTGTCCGGCGAGTCCGCAAGCGTTGAGTGCGACTCTGCAAGGCATGAACGGTACGAGCGTTGCCGAGAGCTTCAGCGTGACGAGTCTCGCCGGGGTCGCCTCGACCGTGACGGCACTGCCCGGCCTCGCGGGGACGAACCCGACTGCCGGCAGCTTCGATTGGGGGCTGCCGTTCTTCTACAAACGGCGGGTAGCCACGGCGATCGAGGGATACACGACCTCGGCGGGCACGGGGCCGTACGTCGCTTTCTGATCGGGGCCCTCAGAGCGCTCGAACCAATCGTCCTGCCCACTCGTAAAGCGCCCGGTGGGATCGGTCGAGCGCCGATACCGAGGGTACGAACGCCAACAGATTGCGCTCATCTCGAGTCCACATTCCGGCCGGCGCAGCCGCCACCTCGAAGCCTGCGTCGGCGAATTCCGCCGCCGCGCGCACCATGTGCTCACTCGACGTGACGAGAATGATCCGGTCGATTCCTTGCTGGCGAAGCATTCGAGCGGAAAGAAGCGCGTTCTCGTGGGTATCCTTCGACGCGCCCTCGACCCAGCGCACGGGAACCTGCAAGTCCTCCTCCATGAAGCGCCGCATGGCGGCGGCTTCGCGGGGGCTGCCCGAGATTACGACGGGAAGCTGTGTGATGCGAGCGATCTTGGCGCCCTCGACCAGACGGAGGTCGGTCTGGACGGCGGGCGCATCGGCGCCGACTTCGGGTGCAAGGCGGCGCACCCCGCCGCCGAGAATCACGATGGCCTGAGCGCGTGCCTGAGTCGCCGTAAGGTGCGCCGGATCGAGGGCCGGGTAGCCTTCGGTGGCGCGCATCAGGGCATCGGAAACGATGGGTGTCGCCAGCAGCCAGAGGCTGCCGATCGAAGCGGCGCAGAGCGCGAGGCCGATGCGCGGGCGGCGCGACCAGATCAGCAGTCCCGCAAGGCCGAGGAGGAGCGGGCCGGACGGCGGTAAGAGCAGGGTCTTCAGCAAAATCCGAAATTCGAACGCCGTCAAGAAAAATTCCCCGGTGCTTTGCGCCGTGAGTTGAGCCGCACGGATGCGAGCTTATCATTCCAGCGGGCAAGGTTCGCGTGAGCGAGACGACACGTCGAGCGGCGGTGTACGATTCCGCGCGGCAACTTCCAGGAGACATCGTGCGGCATACCCGGCGCGACATCGTCAAGACACTCGCGGCGTTGCCGCTGGTTCGGCTCAATCGTGCGGAACCCGACGTCGTTCTGTACAACGGCCTGGTATCGACGATGAATCCGGGCCAGCCCGAGGCGACGGCGCTTGCCATCCGCGATGCACGATTCCTGGCGGCCGGCTCGGACAAGGATGTGCTGTCGCTCGCCGGCACGCGCACGCGCCGGATCGATCTCGCGCAGCGGCGCGTATTTCCCGGCTTCAACGATGCGCATGCGCACCCCTGGCTGGGCGGCATCTCCGCCCTCAAGAACGTCGCCTGCGACAAGAGCTCGATCGAAGCTATCCTTGCGGCGCTTCGTGCACGGGCGGCAGAGACGGCGCCGGGGCATTGGGTGCAAGGCTATCTCTACGACGACGGTAAGACGCCGCGCGTGCTGACGCGCGCCGACCTGGACGCCGCAGTGCCTGAGCACCCCGTGCTCGTGCAGCACCGCGGCGGCCACACGGGCTATGTCAATTCACTGGCACTCACCAAGATCGGCGCCGTAGCCGGAATGCCCGACCCGCCCGGCGGCCGCCTCGAGCGCGACGCGAGCGGAGAGTTCAATGGGCGCGTGGCGGACCGGGTGCTCGATGCGGTGCTCGACAAGATTCCCGATGAGTTGACGCGGGACGATCATCGACGCGGAGTCGCTCTCATTTCCAAGCTCTATGCGAGCCACGGAATCACCTCCGCATGCGAGGCCGACACGAGCCCCGACGGCCTGCGGGCATACCAAGACGCCCGCGATGCCGGCGAACTGCTCTACCGAGCGTACTGCCACATGAACGTGTCGTACCTCGATCGCTACGTCGCCGCGGGACTGCATACCGGATTCGGCGATTCGATGGTGCGCATCGGCGGAATCAAGCAGTACGCGGACGGCTCGATCTCCGAGCGCACCGCATGGCTCGCCGAGCCCTACATTGGAATTCCCAACTACACGGGAGTCGAGCTCGGCACGCGTGAAAGCCTGTACGAGAATTCGCGCAAGGCCTGGTCGGCCGGCTTTCAACTCGCAACGCACGCCAACGGCGAACGTGCGATCGATCGTATGCTCGGCGTGTACGAGCAACTGCAGCGCGAGTCGCCGCGACGCGATCCGCGCTTCCGGCTCGAGCACTGCACCGTGGTGACGCCCGAGCTCATCGCAAGAATCCGGGCAGTGGGAGCCATCCCCATCCCCTTCGCCGGCTATGTAAATTTCCACGGCGATGTGCTGCACTTCTACGGTGATGAGCGCGCCGGCCGGATGTTCGCCTACCGATCGTTCATCGACGCGGGGCTGAGACCGCCGTGCTCATCCGATTACACAGCGAGCCCGCCGGCGCCGATGCTCTGGCTCTACTCCGAGACGACGCGGCGAGATCCGACCGGCCATGTCTGGGGCGAACGCCAGCGCATCTCGCTTGCCGAGGCGCTGCGATCCGCCACGCTCGACGGCGCGTACGCATCGTTCGAGGAACACGAGAAGGGATCGATCGAGCCCGGCAAGCTGGCCGACCTCGTCGTGCTCGAGCAAGATCCGCTCGCCCTTCCCGCAGAGCGGTGGCTCGACATAAAAGTCGAGCGAACGTTGCTCGGCGGCAAGTGGGTGTACGAGGCCTGAGCTGCCGCAGTCCGGGCTTTACCGGAGCCGGGTCGCGGTGAGGTCACTGGATCGTGTACCAGTAGGCCCCTCCGTTGTGGTACACGTTGATCGCATTGTTCGCCGTGTTCGACACGTAGATGTTGCCCGACGCATCGAGGGCGATGCCCTGTGGATTCGAGAGCGCGGGCGCATCGCCGCTCAGCATGAGCGAGGTCGGCTGGCCGGTGACCGGCGCATACTGCGCGAACGACGGGTCGCCGTAGTAGTCGGTGACGTAGACGTAATCCTTCGGATCGACCGCGATACCGATCACGCCGTCGAGATTGGACGTGATCGCCGCCTGCTTCGGGTCCTGAGGCGGCGCACACGGCGGAACCCCACAGTACTGGCCGTTGTTCGTCGTCAGATCGGAAGTGAGATAGTAGCTGATCTCATTCGGCAGGCCGACCAGCAGATCCCTGCCGTTGTAGGCGAGCGCACCCACCGCGTAGAACGCGAGCTCCGTCGCATCCTGGGTGAATGTGTAGAGCAGCGAAGCGCCTTCCCCCAAGGTGTAGACCCGGATGTCGTTGACCGCGCCCATGCTCTGGCTGCCGCCGAAGTTCTCCGCCACATAGAGGTAGTTATTCGCATCGGCGGCAACACCCAGGGGCCGCGTGAGCCCGCTGATCTGAAAGAGCGATGCGCCGCTGGAATCGAACGCGTAGACCGTGTTGTTGCCGAGGGTCCCGCCCGGGTCGGCCACGAAGAGCCAGCCGTTGGGGTTGATGGCCAGCCTGACGGGGTTGATCATGCCGTTGAGCGTCATCGACGGCTGCAGCACCATCTGACCGTTCGTTGCCGGCGCATACACCAGCACCTGCCCGGACCCGTAGTTGGCGACGTACAGATTGCCGTTGTAGAAGGCGAGTCCGCTCGGCTGATTGAGCGCGACCGCGTTGCAAGCGGGCAGGTCATTCGCTGGAATCGTCTTGCTCGGTCCTAAGCTGGTGAAGTTGACGCGGGTGCTCTCGATCAGATTGTTGGTCCGCTGCCAGAGCTCGCCGTACAGGTTCGGATTGCCGGGCGGCGTGGCGCCCGTGAACGATGTCTGATTCGCCTGCAAGTATGCGTCGATCGCTCCGAGCTCGTTGAGCGCACAGTTGTAATTGCCGCTGTTGAAGTAACTCTGCGCGGTCGCGAGATCGCTCTGCAGCGTGCTGTAGACCGACGGATTCGTGACCTGGCTCTGGGCGTTCGACAGCGTCAAGCTCCAGTTGCTGAACTTGGTGTTCTCGTAGGCCGGCAAGCCATCCGAAGTGACATTGAGTCCGACGCCGAACACGCTCATCGAGGCCGACTTGCTGGGATGCTGGCCACCGTCGCAGGCGCCCGTGTCCTCGAAGAAGTAATTGCCGCCGGATTCGGGGCCTCCCTCGACGATACTACCCTCGATGGGGAAGAGGTCCGAGCGCGGTGCCCACGCAGTGAGCGGTCCGTCCGGCCCCGGCTGGCAGCTGAGGTCGTACAGGGGCGAGGGCAGGTACTGCGTCACGTCGGTGAACCATGTGAAAATAGTGTCATTGACGAAGTTGAAGAGATCGACGGTTTTCGCCGTGCCCTTCTGGACCACCAATCCCGCCCCCGTCGGACCCGAATGGCCGCAAATGGTCGGCGGCAGCACGGTGGACGGATAGTTCGGGCAGAAATTAGCGACATCCAGCGTGGTGTTGCCCTGCGAGTCGCTTCCGCAGCTCCAGTTGAAGCCGCCCTCTCCGTTCGGTGTCGCCGTCACCCGCGGGTCGGCCTGCACCACGCACAGTTCCTCTTGAATGGTGGCGCCCGCCGGGAACGTGCAGCCGCCCACCGGACAGGTAATATTGAGCGTCAGCCCGGGGCCGAAGCTGCAATTCTGACCTTCACATGAGCTCACCGGCACCAGCGAATTGGACACCGCGAGTCCCACCGGATTGCCGAGGCCCTGGCTCAAGGTCGCGATCGGATTGTTCGGGCCGTTCGCCGGGGGTGCCCCGAACTGCAGAATCTTGCCGCCGTTCGGTGTCACGGGCGCGGCGACGAATGCATAGGAGGCCGTCGCGGTGGTGGCCACCTTGATCTTCTGCAGAGCGATTCCCTCGCGGTCCGCAAAGTCCGCGACGAAGGCGTTCCGGCTCGTGTCGAAGCGAATGACCCGGCCGTCGAAGGTCGTGAACAGCAGGCTCACGCCGTGCGTTGAATCCGCGGGCCAAACGTCCATGCCGAAGACGATCGCAGCCTTCTTCGCGAACTGCGACATCGTAACCGCGGCCGGGATCGACTGCTTGAGCGGAAAGTTCGAGGTCGCGAGCGCCCCGTTACTCTGATAGATCAGCGATTTGGGGTAAACCATCACGCGCGTGTCGAAGGCGTCCCCGACCAGCACCAGAATGTCGCCCGCGTTCCAGGCCGGCGCGGAGCTGCCGGCAGGCTTGCTGGCCGCGGTTCCCGCCACCAGCACTTCGGCCAAGGCGACGGTCTTGACACCGCCGAAATTCTGATCGATCAGGACTGGCGCGAGGTCGTACTGAGCCGTCGCGGCATCGAACGGCAGTACCCACAGCGAGGTGGGCCCGGATTTGCCGGCAAGCGACGTGATGAAGATGTTGCCGGCGGCATCCGCGGCGAGACCCGTGGGATGTGCCGGGCCCGAGTTCTTGTAGGTGAAGATCGCGGTCGAGGATCCGTAGTTGGGGGACGGATACAAAAGGATCCGGCCGTGGGTCGCATCCGCCGCGACGAGATCGAGCGCGGCCGTCGAGGTCGAGTGGTCCGGCACCCAGACGAGGGCGTCCAGGAGCGTGAGCATCTGGGCGCCTCCAGTGCTCAGCGATTCCGTGCCGTTGATCTTCCCGGTAGCATCCAGGGTCAGTGCATAGACGGAATTGCCGCTCGCCGCCGCGGAGGCGATCGTCGGGGCGGGCAGATGAACCTGAGCGTGGGCGGCGACCGCCAGCAGCGCGGCGGCACAAGCGCCGAACCTTGCTGCGCTCCGGCGACACCGCGAGGACCCTGGGATACTCAAGAGTCGGATCAAATGACTATCCATGATGTTCTTCCCCGCGGCTTTTCCAGCCCCTGTTGTTTTCTAAGAGAGCGTTGCGCGCTGCTTCGTTATTGAGCGTTGCTCACCGGTCATGTTTTGTACGGAGCCTAGCACAGACTATATTTCACGCGATATCGCGAGCCGGCATTATGTCAAAGCGCGATCTCTTCAGCGCACTGCCGTGGCGTGCGTCTCGACGGCGAGCCTTCCCGCCGTTGACCCTGCACGGCGGGCGTGACGCTCGCGCCGATGGAGGGTGTCGACGTAGCGCTGCGCCAGGCTGCGAAAGACCAGCGGCGCGCCGGATTTCTTGCTCAGAATCGAATAGCTGTGCGTGAGCCGAGTTTCGGCATCGGGGTAGCTGCCGAGGCCCGTGAGCGCGGCGCCCTCCGCGCACTCCGCGATCGCAGTTCGCCAATGCTCGGCCGGCAGGGTGGCGCTGTAGATGCCCTTCGCGCTCTGCGCCATCTCGAGCGCCTGCGGATAGCTGCCCTCGGCCACCTTCAGGATCGCGAGCATCATCAGGCTCGAGGCAATGTCCGGGTGGCGCGCGTCGAACAGGCGACGGCGCATCGCGAGCCCCTGCTCGAGATATTGGTCCGCTTCGGTGAACTGACCCGCCATCGTAAGATAGAAACCGATCACGTTGAGTGTCAATGCCGTATCGGGGTGGTCCGCAGGGTAGACTTTGCGATAGATCGACAGCACCTCGCGCATGCTGGCGAGCGCCTCGCTGGCATTGCCGCGGTCGTACTGCAGGGCGGCGAGATTGAACAGCGTTTGCCCGAAATCCGGATGCTTTTCGCCCTGCAGTTCGCGGCGCATCTCCAGCGACTGCCGGTAAAGCGTCTCGGCGCCCGCGAGGTCTTCCCTGTCCCACAGGGTCGTCGCGACGTTCTCGAGGCCGCTCGCGATTTCCACGTGCTTCTCGCCGAGCAGCCGCCGGTTCATGGCGAGCGCTTCGCGATAGAACGTCTCCGTTTCCTCGCTATCGCCTCGCAGGTAGTACAGCGCCCCTAGGTCGTTGAGCACCTCGGCGAGATCCGGATGCGGCTCGTTGCCGCGCAGCTCGCGCTGCATGGCCACGGCGCGCTGCATCAGCGAAATCGCGGTGTTGAGATCGCCGCCGTCGGCGATCGCCACAGCAAGATCCTTCAGCGTGCGCGCGATGGCCGGATGCGAGGCGTCGTAGAGAGTCTGCTGCAGGGAGAGCGTCTCGCGCAGAGTCTTCTCGGCAACCGCATGGCGCCCTTCGAGCTGCAGCAACGTGCTGAGACCGTAAAGCGAGTCGGCGAGTTCGATCTGGCTATTGCGGTCCTTCGGGCGTGCCGACTCGATGCGGATCGCCTCCCGGTAGGTCTTCTCGCCGGCGTCGAACTCGGCTTGCAACGCAAGCAACGCGCCCTGATGGTTCAGCGAATCGGACAGATCCAACGGATCGACGCCTCCCAGACTACGCCGGGTCGCCACCGCCCGATCGAGCAGCGGCCGCGCTTGGTGATAAAGGCCGAGGCCCATGTACACCGTGCCGAGCGTATCCATCAGCCGGGCCTGGATCGCCGGCTCCTTCGCCAGCTCTTGTTCCACGCGCGCCGCACCCATGTCCAGCATCTCGCGCGCCGTTATCGTGTTGCCGCGCGCCTCGCTCGGATCGGAGATCTTGAACAGAGTGACCAAGAACCGCGTCGTCTCCCCGGCAGTCCTCGCCTCGGCCTCCGCGCGCATCGTCTGGCGCTGCGCTGCGGCACGCTGCAAGAGCGCGTACGCGGCCAGTCCGCTGGTGAGCAGCATTCCCGCCATCGCCGCGCACGAGAAGGCGAACAAGCGCCGATTGCGTCTCTGCTGCTCAACCCGCTTCAGCGTGTAGAAATTAACCCCGAGCAGCGCCGAGATCAGCTTGAGCTTGGCGTTGCGCTTGCCGCCCTTGCCCGCTCGCGCATCGGCCGCGATCGGCTCGGCGCGGGGCCCGCTCAGCGAACCGTCGGGCCCGTGCCGGCGGCGCAGCGCCGGCGGGAAGCACTCCTCCTGTTCGCGCCCGGGAATCTCGCTCGCATTCGGTTCCCCCGCCGCGATGAGGCAGAAGATCCGGTCCTCGCGCCCCAGTCGCTTAAAGGCCAGAATCTCCTCATTGACCCACTTCGAGGCCGCCGCCGCCGGCGAGCAGATCACGATCTGGCAGGCTGATGCGGCCAGCGCTGCATTAATCAGCATCCCCAGATCGGTCGCCGTGGGCAGCTCCTCCCTATCCCTGAAGATGGGCGCGATCCGCCTCGGCACCTCGCCCCGCTCGGTCACGGTGCCGATCAACGGCTTCGGCGGGCGGTACCTCTCGAGCGCACCGTGCAGCCACGACGCCCACGCCGAATCACGGTGGCTGTAGCTGATGAAGGCGCGATATTTGGGCGTGTCCATGCGACCGACCGGCCTTATAGCCGGCCAAACGTAAGGCCGCGCCTGTGCTGTCGCATGGGTGTTATCCGATCATTGCCGCCGTGTGCCCAGGTGGCACTGGAGCAGCGGGCAATGGAGCGAGTAATGGAAAACGTCAGCAGCTTGGACAGCTTCAATTCTACCATTGAACCATACCGAGCCGCAGGCCGATCAGGAAATGGCAGGCTTTCGTTGAGTGCCATGCGATGCTACCCCGAACTGTGCCGCTCTCAACTTGCCAAGATTTGCCGACCCCGTGGGACCCGACTAGAATCAAGCGCGTCGCGGGCGTCGTATAATGGTAATACCCAAGCTTCCCAAGCTTGAGCCGTGGGTTCGATTCCCATCGCCCGCTCCAATCCCCGCCGTTGCTGGCCAATGCCAGCCAATGAGTTGGGCTTGCAGCGTCGCGCTATAAGTTGGCGGACGTTCGCTGGCGTTGGCTGTGGTTTCACACGCAGCGCCGGTGCCCTCGTAAAGCCGTAGCCGGCTCGAACGCGTGACTCTTACTTTGAGTGAGGGTGCCAGGAAGCTTACTGCAAGCCTCCAAATGAAAGTGCACCTCACACGGTTTTGGTAATCAGAACGGAAGCTCGATGGGCCAAGGTGGAGGAGCCGGTCACACCATGTCCGAAATGAAGCCCATCTTGGCATCGCCGAACACGGCGCCCCATTTCGCCGAAGGACAAGTGGGTGGTGACGATCAGCCGTCCGCGACGCCCGTTGCGCCCAAACAAGAACCTTTACGTTTGATCTCGATCTTCATTGGTGTGAACGTCGCGGTTCACGCCGTCACGGCCTTCTGGGCCGCCGCGAAGACGTCGCGTGCGGACGTCGTGCCCGCTACGTGCTCCGTACCCTCGACTCCCAGGTCCATCCATCCTGCATTGACGGCCTCAAACATTTCTTCGGCAGGTCCGGTGTGGCCCTTCGGGATGCCGAATTGCTCGAACGCTTTCGCCCACCCTGCACGCGGGACGGCAAAGGCTTTCACGTCGAGATTCAGGACCTCACCCAATTGCTCTGCGACTTCATCCGCGGTGACCATCGAACCAAGTTCGACGGCGCGCTGCCCTGACCACGCTGGCCCGGTCAAAAGACTTGCGACCTCCGCGCCGATGTCGTTCGTCGCGACCATGGTCGATTTCCGGTTTGTCGGATTGTAGTAGACCGGTAGCGTTCCGCCCTGGGCGACCTGCAAGCCGTAGAGGAAGTTTTCGAAGAATCCGCCTGCGCGCACAAATGCGATTGGCGATGTCAGGTCGCGAAAACCTTGCTCCAGAAGCGACAAGGCCGTGATCATGCCAAGCCCGCTGGTCCTGTTCGCACCCATCGAGGAAAGCGCTACCACCCGCGGTGGCGCTGCCTTGGTGAGCGCCTCGACATAGTTCGCAATCACGCGCGTGGCTTCTTTGTAATCGGGTGAGGGGGCCCAGACAGCCGGCAACATGACAAACGCGCCTTCGACGCCTTTGAGCGCCCGCTCGATCGCTGCCGAATCATTCCAATCACCGTCAACCAGTTCCACGCCCTGGTTCGCCCAGCTTGACGTCTTCTCGCGACTGCGGACCAGCGCGCGTACTTTCTTGCCGTGCGCCAACAGATGTTCTGCCGTCGCGCCCCCCACTTTTCCCGTGATTCCCATTACTAAAAACATGCGTTTTCTCCTGATGTTGAGGGACAGAGCACTGCCCCGGTTGGTTCAACGGATGAGCGGCAGAATGGCCCGGATACGGGGATCGCGCGCGTAGAGGCCGACCCATGTCATCGCGCCCAGAAGCAGGGCGATGATTTCCGGCGGCGACCCCAACTCACCAATGCGGACATGGGCGCAGATGGCACCTCCCAAAAAGCCCGTCACTAGGATCGCGCCGAGCACGGCGGTGGCCGGGATGGCGTAAAGGATGGCGCAGGCGAGTATGATCGGACCCAAGACACGGGTCAGGTCCATCGCGAACCCGGTTTCCTGCAACATGCTCGCGATCTGTGCCGACGCGAAAAGCTGAATAGTGCCGTCTGCCACCAGAGCGATAACAACGAACGCGCTCATTATCCGGCCGGCCCACAGGGCGCCATGCATGGCCGTGGTTTCAGGCACCCGATGCAGTTTCATAGTTTCGAACACTTGTCGTTCTCCTATGGGGGAATCCCAATATTCGGAGCTTACTGTGTCTCTTAGGTATGATAATCACCGAGGAACTGAACTCACTGTTCTCTCTGTGGTGAACAATTCCGAGGCACGAAATGCAGAATCTCGAACCCATCCTCATTTTCATCACGGTAGCGGACATGGGGAGCTTCACCCACGCAGCTGATAGCTTAGGGATTCAGAAGGGAAGGGCCTCAACGGCGGTCCGGAAGCTGGAAGAAGATGTCGGTGTCAGGCTTCTGCACCGGACGACGCGTAGCGTGCAGTTGACGGAAGACGGACGGGTGTTTCATGCACGTGCCCGCGATCTGCTTGCTGACGTCGATGATCTGCACTCAATGTTCGCAAGCGATCGAGTGGCACTTCGCGGGCGCTTACGGGTTGATCTGCCGAGCGAGTTGGCGCGCACCACGATCGTGCCGGCCTTGCCGGCCTTCATGGCGACTTATCCCGAGTTGGAGCTGGAGGTGTCGAGCACGGATCGCCAAGTGGATCTGGTTCAAGAGGGGTTTGACTGCGTATTGCGACTGGGTCCCATCGGGGACGATACGCTGATTGCCCGTCCGCTGGGCAACCTACGCATAGTCAACGCCGCCAGTCCCGCCTATCTGGCGCGCTATGGCGTCCCTCGATCGCTGGGAGATCTCAAGCACCAGGAACACCGGACAATCCACTTTGAGACGACGCTGGGCGCAAGACCCTTTGGATGGGAATACCCGGACGGCGAAAGTTACGCGACACTTCAGTTGCCAGGTGCGTTGCACGTCAACAGCGCACAAACCTACGAAGCCGCTGCCCTTGCCGGTCTTGGCCTGATTCAGGCCCCACTTCTTGGGATTGGCCGATACTTGGAGAGTGGAGCGCTGGTGGAAATTCTACCCGACTTTCGTCGCCGGTCGCTTGCCGTGTCCCTCGTAGTGGCGCATCGGCGCAACCTGTCGCGCCGAGTCCGCGCATTCATGAAATGGATCGAAACTGTGCTCGCGCCCTACCTGGAAGCGAAATGAACCGCTTCGTGCTGCCCTCGAAAATCACCATCCTGAATTTATGCATTAAGGCGGAAGTCGCCCAACGGCGTTCTCGGAAAAGCGACCGTTCCACCGTGCCGTCCCGAGCCAAGCAATTCACGGAGCACAACAGCGTGGGACGATCTTGACTTTAATTGGCGCCCATGTTCGCCGCAGCAAACCTCAATCCCGAGCAGTTTCCCCATCCAGACCACTTCGATATACGTCGGACACCGAACCGTCACCTCGGCTTCGGTTTCGGTATTCACCTTTGCCTGGGAGCGACGTTGGCGCGACTCGAGGCTCGCGTGGGCTTAGGACAGCTAATGGCGCGCTTCCCTCGGGCGCACCGAGACCGCTCAGAGCCGCTGGAACTGAGACACAGTGCATTCATATACTCACTCAAGTCATACCCAATTTGCCTACAGGGCTGATGCCGCCGACCGCCTCCGGGCGGTTGCAAACTCCCCGTAATTCAGGATGGCAATTCCAAGCGCCGTGCATGCAGCGAGCGACTGCTTAAGGCTGGAGCCCCGGATCTCGCACATCGATCGAGGTCCGGAGGTGCCGCCCGTGTGGGTTCGATTCCCATCGCCCGCTCCACTTCTCAGGTGACGCCAGGCGATGTAGGGCGAAGAAAAAGCGCGCCAAGTCCCGCATCATGTCGGGAATTTCTTTCGGAACGTACCGGCCGCCGAGCGCGGATCCATCGGCTGTCATGGCCGTTTGTTGCTCAGCGAATCGCACGTAGCGTCGCACGCAGCTCATGGAGAAATGGCGCGTGCGATCTTTGAAGTGCGCCACTTGTTTAATTACACTCCCCAGCTATGCTCGCTTGGCTTTCAGCCGATTGTGAAAAGTGGGCGTGTCGGCGGCGCCATCGCGTGCCCCCTGAACAATCCCAGAGAAGCCCGGCTATTGATCGTAAACGCTTCCGCCGCCGGCAGAAGCTCGAACGGGGAGCCCAATGAACGATAAGCATCACGAGTTTGAAAAGTACGATTTCTTCCGCAGCGATCGGTTCGTGAACGATCCATACTCTTATTTTGATTACCTGAGAGGGCAGTCTCCGGTACTGCGTGAGCCGCATCAGGGCATCGTCATGGTAACGGGCTACGACGAAGCCCTCGAGGTCTATAACGACTCCGATCGCTTTTCCTCCTGCATGTCGACCACTGGACCGTTTGCGGGCTGCCCCATTCCCCTGAAGGGACACGAAAGCGAGGACATTTCCGAGCTGATTGAAGCCTACCGCGACAAAACGCCATTCAGCGATCAGCTCCCGACCCTGGATCCGCCGAAGCACACCAACCACCGAGCGTTGCTGATGGCTCTGATCACGCCGAAGCGCCTCAAGGAAAATGAGGACTTCATGTGGAAGTTGGCCGAACAGCAGATCGACAGCTTCATTTCCCGTGGCGAGTGCGAGTTCATGGGTGACTACGCCCAGCCTTTCGCTGTGCTCGTCGTTTCCGATCTGTTGGGCGTGCCACCCGAGGACCGCGTACGGTTCCGCGAGAAACTCATACGCCAGGAACAGGAGCGTGGCGGAGCCGGGGTAGGCGGCGTGAACGAGGGCAAAGTCGAGCACTCGCCGCTGGCCTGGCTATACGATACCTTCTCGACGTATATCGAGGACCGTCGGCGCAACCCCAAAGGGGACATCCTCACAGGGCTCGCGGCAGCCACCTTTCCCGATCGCTCGGTGCCGGAGCCTCTCGACGTCGCCCGGGTTGCCTCCAATCTGTTCGCCGCCGGGCAGGAAACCACGGTGAGACTGCTCAGCTACGCTTTCCAAGTGGTCGGCGAGCGCCCCGACCTCCAGCAACAACTTCGCAAGGATCGCAGTCTCATCCCCAATTTTGTCGAGGAATGCCTGCGGATAGAGGGCCCTGTCAAGGGCGACTTCCGATTGGCGAAAAGGCCGACCAAGGTCGGCGGCGTCGATATCCCGGCCGGCACCTTCCTGTATATCGCCAACAGCGCCGCCAACCGGGATTCCCGCAAGTTCGAAAACCCCGGAGAGTTCCAGATAGACCGGGCGAACGCCCGGTTACATGTGGCATTCGGCCGCGGCCGCCATGCCTGTCCCGGCGCCCCCCTGGCGCGGGCGGAGACGGTCGTCAGCCTCAACCGCATGTTCGACCGGACCAGCGACATTCGCATTTCCGAGAAAGTCCACGGGTCGCCCGGCGCACGACACTACAGCTATCTGCCAACCTTCATATTGCGCGGATTGACTCACATCAACTTGGAGTTTGACCGGGTGTCGGGGGGTTCACAATGAAAGTCCATGTCAACCCGCAGGTGTGCGCCGGTTTCGGAGTCTGCCTGGGGCTCTGCCCCGAGGTGTTTGAATTGCACGACGACGGCTACGCCATCGTGCGGGTCAGCGAGGTGCCACCGGAACTCGAGGATGCGGTGCGCCAAGCCGTCAACCAGTGCCCGGCGAGCGCGATTTCCCTCGGTGACGACCCCCGCTAGTAGCCTGCTGGGGAAACGGCGGCACGGCGTCATTGTTGGCCCGCAACCGGTCAGCCGGTAATGGCCTCAATAAAAGTAACATGTTGCTTTTATTATCATGGCGACACCCAAAAGAGGTCCCGGTCGGCCCCGCAAATCCGGCGCTCCCAATGCGGCTGAGCGGATGCGCGCGACTCGAGAGCGCAAGCGTCGCGCAGGCTTTCGCCTGTATCAGCTCTGGGTCAATGCCGCACCCCAGGGGTACTCCGATCACCAGCGCCTCGATTCCAGGAGCCTTGCGATGCATTGCCTCGTCGCGAGAAAACTTCTCGCGAACCCAGCACTCATCGCCCAGGTGCGCAATACGCTTGCGTGCTGGAGAGCGCGAGCCGTAACCCGTGCCCTCATACTTTCTTGAGTGGCGGCGCATCCTAGAGGGAAGCCCGGAGGAAATCGCCGGCTTTCTGGCAAGCATGCGCGAAGACGCAACGCGCCTTCGGCAATCCTCTCCTTTTACGAATCTCCTGACGCCCGAAGAGCGCGCGAGGATCTTCGAGGCTTTCCGGTGACGCGCGACCAGCTGGAACATCTGCTGCGCGCGAGCGCCTCCGTATTGATCAACAGCGGCAGTCGCTCGCCCACGCAAGAGGTGGACGCTCCTATCCATTTAAGTGGTTGCTTGACACTTCCACTTTGGCACGTTGATGCCGATTAGGGTGGGGGCGTCCATCCCATCGCTATGGGGCGACGAATTGAACGCGCGCTCAGGGGCGGTCAGCGAGGAGATTTTATGGCCACTTTGCTTTTTGCACTGTAGGCAGCCAAAAACGCGCTCACCGCTGCATCGGCGTAGCGGTCCAGCGCGGCCTTCGTATAGGGCTCATCGTTCCCGGTGAACATCGCCTGATTCACCGGAATCCAGAGGAGCAAACCGACGAAGTGGTGGGCAGCGATGAGGGGATTCTCTAGGGACAGCAGATGACGCTTAGATAACGCCGCAAAACTGGCGGCGAGCGTGCCCAGTACTCGCTCAAATCCTTGCTCATACCAAGTTCGGCCGAGCTCAGGCATTCGGTCAGCATTGGCGATCACCAATCTGCGCACTCGCAGCAGACGGGGGTCCATCAGCTCCGCGATGAATTGCCGGCCCAAGAGGCTGAGGTCCTTCTTTAAGTCTGGTGTTTCGGCCAACGGACCGGCGACCAGCCCCACGACCCGATCCACCTGGCTTGTCGTCGCTAGTACAATTTCTTCAAACAAGCGCTTTTTATCGGCAAAGTGCTTGTAGACGGTTTGTTTAGACACGGCGGCCTTGATTGCAATTTCCTCCATGCTGGTTCCGTCGTAGCCTTGTTTGAGAAACAAGCTTCTGGCGGCCTCCACCATGGACTTGTGTTTGCGATCCGAGTGAGTTTCGGAGACGGCTTTCATAGCTGAATGTCCTGCTTCATGGAACTAGACGGTCCGGTACTTGACACAATCGACGATTCGTCTGTAGAGTACTGTACCGTCTAGTACCACGAAGAGCAAGAAGGAGGCAATATGAACACTTCGACGCGCACGCCAGGGTCAGCGGCTACTGAGCTTCCAACCACAAGTAAAACGCAAGCGCGCATCGGTTGGGCCTTAACCATACTCACCATTTTATTCATGCTGTTCGATGCCGCTGGCAAGCTGGCCCTCGAATCGCACGTGCTCGATGCCACCACGAAAATCGGCTACCCGGTGGCCGCGATCCGGCCCATCGGGGTCATTGCTTTGCTATGCACCATTCTCTACGCGATTCCCCGGACGGCCGTCCTGGGTGCCGTTCTCCTGACGGGGTTTTATGGGGGTGCGGTCGCGAGCAAGATCCGCATCGAAGACCCCTTGTTCAGCTCAATCCTTTTCGCGGTCTACTTTGGGTTTATCGCCTGGGGTGGGCTCTACTTGCGTGACGAGCGCCTGCGCTCGCTGTTGCCGTTTCGGCGATAGATCGGACAATCCCGCAATACCAGCAAAGCACGGCGAGATCGTCGACTGGTCGAAAGCCGACTACGAGCTCGGCCACGGACATGCCACCGCCATCGCGGGAGTCATCTTGGTTCGCTGAATCCTCCAAGCCGAAATCTTTGTAGAAACCCGGTGAGCTGAGCAGGCAACTAGACCTTGACGACCTTGAGGATGCGCTTTAGAGCGGCGAAATCATTGGGATTGCGTGTGTAGAGCGGCAATCCATTTGCCGTAGCCGTCGAGGCGCTGAGCAAGTCCGCGAGGCGTGCCCGGCTAGATTGTCCGGTTGCCCGCGCGGCAGCAAAGACCCTTCCGTACATACGTGCCGAATCCGCATCGAAAGGCAACGGATCCCAGGTGGCCGTCGCCCACTGCAAGCGATCCTGGCGTCGAGCACGCTCGTCTCTATTCTCGGTTGCATGTGGGCCGGCAGCGAGTTCAGCAAGCGTCACCGCAGCAATTGCGGATTCATCAGGAAGTTGGTCAGCAATGATCTGGTCGTGATCGATCAGAACCGACGTGTCCAGAACACCGCGGCTCGCCTCAGTCATAAGGGCGAGGATCAACTACGGCATCGAGATCTGACGGAATTGCGCGGCATCGATCCGGGCGGCTTTCCCTGCAGCATCCGTGCCGTTTCGGCTCACGATGATCGTTCGTCCGGCCTCCACCTCACGGAGCACTGCGGCGGATTGATCACGCATCTCTCGCTGAGTGATGGTACGGATTTTCATAACCGAGCTGCAGCACGCCGTAGCACACTGTAGCAACCGCGCCGGTCGACAGCCGTATCCAGATGGCCGAGCGACCGACAAGACCGCCGAGGATCTGAGAGCGTCCTGCCAATTCCTTGGCCGGCGTACCATAGCGAGGTATGTGCGCACGCGCTTGGATCGGGGCAGTCGCAATCCTGGCAGTAGCCGGTGTTGCATCTGCGCAACCCTGTCAGTTGGTACAGATTGGCGAGTTCCACATCAGGATGGACCGGACTAAGCCACTGATCACGGCCGCAATCAACGGACATTCGATCCAGATGCTGGTGGATTCGGGCTCAGGCACCAGTTTGCTCTGGCGGCGGACGGCTGCCGCACTTGACCTGACGGTGACACCACTGCCCGGCGTGAAGTTCTACGGCGTGGGCGGTGGTGACTCCGCCGGACGCGTCACGTTGCCTGACTTAACCCTCGGCGGCTACACAGCTCACAACTTCGAGCTCATAGTGACGGGACGGCCATCCCCTTCCGATCATTTCGCCGGGGTATTGGGTGAGGATTTCCTGTCTCAAACCGACGTGGAGTTTGATTTTGTCAACGGGGTGGTGCGGCTTTTTCAACCCAAGGGGTGCTCCGGTGACCAGGTTGTGTATTGGAAGCAGCCCTACTCGCTGCTGCCTATTGCGTCCCGTGTCAGAAGCCGCTTGCTGGCGCATGTGCTTCTGAATGGCGCGCGTGTTTTGGCTGAGCTCGACACCGGAGCGTCTGCCACGACGGTAACGGAGCAGGCCGCAAGAAAAGCGGGTGTGCGTCTCGAGTCGCCCGGCGTTGCCTATGCGGGCCCCTCACACGGGCTTGGGCCAAAGGCGGTGGAAACGTACGTGGCCGTCTTTCCGACCCTCAACATCGGAGATGAAACTATCAAGAACGCCAAACTAGGAATCGCGAATTTGTTCGGGCTCGACAAGGAAATCGCGCTCGGCTCGCGCATTCCCATCGCCGCAATTGAAACCCCGGACATGCTTCTCGGAATGGACTTCTTCCTGTCGCATCGCGTGTATGTGGCGAGAAACCAGGGCAAGATTTATTTCTCTTACGTAGGAGGCCCCGTATTCCGGTTCGGACCGCGACCCCCGCAAGAGGCTAAACCCGCTGCCGGGACTAACGATGGCGAAAGTCCGTGAGACAAGGAGCCGACTGCAGTATCATTTAGCGTGACCTCAGTGCTGCTTTATGGAACCAGGAGGATCGGCGTATGCGTATCGTCATTGCATTGCTGAGCTACCTTGTGGTCGGAGGATTGTCGGCGGCTTGGGCCAGCGGGCCTCCAAGCAACGGACCGACTCAGCCAGCAGTCGTCAGCTGCTTTTGCCTAATGGACCTAACGCGGGCGGTGAAGTCGCAGTCCGTTCCCTCGGCGGTGGCTTCCGAAGCGACCGGCCACAAACCCTTGTCTGCGCGGTATCGCCTTTACCGTGACGGCTACCGGCCCGTCGTGTATGGCAACCACCATTACTGGTGTCGTATCGAAAGCGCGCCGTTGACCGGTTCCCGGGTTGATGGAAGCGTGTTCTGCGAGGAGGCGCAAGTCATCGAGGTCGACTACGACTTGGGCAATCGTCATCTGTAGGCGAGGTTCGGTAGCAAGGTCCCGAAAGACCGCAACCTAGAGCGACGCCGTCAATCCCTCGGGGAGGCCGCGCGTAGCTCGCCCCTTCGACCCTACCCGTCCGGCTTCTTCGCCAAGTACTGGCGGTGACAGTCGGCGCTGAGGCGTTTCCTGCGCGTTGTGGCCAGTCGCCCGGTAGTTTTGTTGGTATGCGTTGCTGTCGAACTGCCCGTAGACTGCCCGAAATCCGTCTGTAGATGCAGGGCTGCGGCGCAGTTGCGGTCGGGGGCGATCCGAGGGGATCGGGGAAACGTCGATGAGACGCTCACCGACGACCCGGAAACGTTCGATCGCGCGCATGAATGTCCATGCACCCGCTTTCGGGTTCAGCGAATTGCTTAGTTGCCTCATCACCCGGGTCATCCCGGGGCTTGTCGTGTTTAGGAGTGCTGAATGGGCAGGAGTTGCTTCACACGCGCGATGATCCGCGCCGCCGCAGTGTTCGTCGGGGTATTGGCGCTCACCGCCGCAAGCTCGACGCTCGCAGCGGACGCGCCGGATTCGGCGATGTTGTTCTACAACGCTCATGTATTCACGGCCGAGCCGAATGCGCCCTACGCCGAAGCGGTGGCGATCCGGGGCGATCGCATCGTGGCGGTCGGTGCGCTGGAATCGGTCGAAAGGGCTGCCGGCCAGGGTGCGCGGCGGGTCGATCTCGGCGGCCGGTTTCTCATGCCCGGCATGCTCGATGCCCACGCTCATCCCATCGGCAGCAGGAAAGTGTTGGGCGGCGGCGGCATCCTGGTGCTCGCCAACTTCCCGAATACCAGCGACTCGCTGCCGGATCTCGTGCGCTTCGTCGGCAAGACGGTCGAGTCGCGAGCCAGCCTGATCGGCGATACCGTCATCGTCAACGGGCTGGACATCGGCTACTGGTCCCACGCAGCCGATATCGACGGGACATTGAGCGGCGGACGGTTTGCCGAAGTACCCATCGTTCTGTTCGGGTCGGATGGCCACACCGGCTGGGCCAATAAAAAGGCGCGGGCGCGGGCGGGTATCACCGCGGCTTACCTGCGCACGCTGGCACCGGCGCAGCGGGCCTACTACGGATTTGGTGCGGGGTTTGCACCCAATGGCTTCGTCGTCGATGTGGGACTCACGCGCCTACGGATGAGCTTGCCCCCCGCGTCGATGGAAACGCAGCTGTCCTTCGGCCGGGCCGGCGTTCATTATCTGAATGCGCTCGGCATCACTGGCTGGCTCGATGCCGCCGTGGCGGGCGCGGTTGGCGGCGACCTGCCGCTCACCCTCGAGGATCCGGGCGCGTTGCCGGTGTACCGGGAATTGGCCCGGCGCGGTGAGTTGACCGCGCATGTCGCGGCGTATCCGGTGATCCGGCCCAACGATGGGGTGCAGCAGCTCGATGTCGTCGAGGCTCTGCGCAAGCAGTATGCCGACGTGCCGAACCTGACCATCCCTGGCCCCAAGGTGTTCGCCGACGGTGTGGTCGAGTATCCCTCTCAGACGGCGGCGCTCACCAAGCCGTATCTGAATACCGGCAAATCCACGCCTGTGCTGTTCGACCCAAAGAGCTTCAATGATCTGGTCGTGGAAGCCGACCGGCGCGGCATGATCGTGCACATCCACGCGATTGGGAACCTCGCCGTGAAGCTGTCGCTCGATGCCTTCGGCGCGGCACGCAAGGCGAATCCCAACGGTACGCTGCCTCACACCATGACGCATCTGCAGTTCGTCGATGCCGAAGACGTCCCACGCTTCGCGGACTACCGCGTCATCGCCGCGCTCCAGCTGTTATGGGCCGTCGCGGATCCGAGCACCAACGAGGAGGTCAAACCCTACATCGATCCGGCCATCCATGCCCGGATGTACCCGGCACGGTCGCTGCTGGAATCGGGAGCCACCATCGCCGGAGCGAGCGACTGGCCCGTGACCTCGGCCAATCCCTTCCAGGCCATTTACCAGGCAGAGACGCGCGCCGGGCCCCAGGGCGTGCTCGATGCCGGCCAGCGCATGCCCCGCGAGGCGATGCTCTTCGCCTACACGCGCAATTCCGCGAAGGTCCTCAATCAGCTCGATGAGATCGGTTCGATCGCCAACGGCAAGCGCGCCGACCTCGTGCTCGTGGACCGCGACGTGCTCACCGTTCCCGTCGCCGAGCTGAAGGATGCCAAGATTCTGTGGACGATGTTCGGCGGCAGGATCGTCTACGGCACGGGACCGTAATAGCCCTTGCTGCGCGCCAGCGGGCGGCGCTCCCGCGAGACGCCGCCCAGTCTCGGACGAGTCCGTCCCGGTGGCCGAGACCCGCGGAATTCTACGTCACTTGCAAAGATCCGCCGGGGAGGATCGCTCGATCATTCCAAAAGCCGACATCTCATCAAGTCGATAGCAAGCTCCGCTTTGTTGATTGTTGAAGCCATTCACAGCTTGATTTCCGAGATGAAAGGTCGACAAGTCCGTGGTACCGCCGATCCTCGTCACACCCAGTTCCGTTTCCAATTCGACCGAGACATCATCTCCGCGCGGCATGATTCTGCGCAAGAAAGGGATGCTTCGAGCGCGAGCCGAATACATCCTTCCGTTCTGATACAGATAACCGATGTTGTAGCGATCTTCCTCGCTCTCCCCGGGTCGTAGAGGATATGCGATATAGCCAAAGGCGCGGCCGTCGGGAAATACGGCGGATTGCCAGCAATGGCCACGAAAAGCCGCCATCGGACGTACGCTTTGGCGATGGATGCGCGAGCCAACCGCCTTGAAGTCTCGCCTCACTCCGTCGAGCGTCAGTGTGCCCTCGCCCCGAAAGAGCTGCTCAATCCGATAGCCGTAACCCATCAAACCTGCATCGCTCCTCTCTTTATCACTCATGCCAGCGAGCTTTTCCGTCCGATAGTCCTGTACCCATGCAGGAGTGACCATCGTGAGTTCAACCTCATAAGAGATCGCCGCTCTTGGAAAGCTATAAGGTCCGGCGTCGGCATAGACGGCGAACTCGCGACCGATTTGCTGCTGGACAGAGCCGTCAAACGCCTCACCATCGTAGCTCACCACCCACTTGCGGAACGGCTCGAGGCAGCGAAACACGAGGGGACCTGCGCCCAGAACATTTGCACGGCCGTCGGGCCCTATCGAGGGCAGAGTTCGCCCCCGCGAACTTTCGCGAAGAACTCGGCCACCCGCAAACGCAAAGTTGCAATCAAAGCGATGGTTTTCCCAGACCTTTCCCAAAGCCTCCAAGCCGTTGCGCGGAAGGCCAAAGGCGCCACGTTCCTCATAAAGCCAAAGCGACGCACTCTCACGCATCTCCGGATCCGAGGGCTTCTCAGGGAGCATATAGTCTAGTGCGAACGGTAGTCCGCCGGTCCAAACGGGGTCATCCATCCACGGATCCTCCAGGTTTCTGGCAGCGCTCGTCTTCAGCGCCCAGTGTATCTCTCCCCAGGTGGCGGACCTACCGAAACGAAACCATTAGGACGAGGGACTTGGCCTGTGACCGGATTGCAGCGGTATGCCGGCCGCCATGGGTCCAATGACGAGGATTTCTGGCTCAATCGCAATGCAGGTAATTCTTGACACAATCGGCTTCAGAGTTCGATTCTGTGTCTATCCCGAACGGTCGTGTACTTGCACGATGGACGGCCGTCCCACTCACGAAAGCCTGACCCCGCCATTAAGTAAAGGGAAGTTTGCCAGTGAAGAAGGCGCAATTCGATCCACAGAATGCGGTTCAGGGTACGAGCTATCCACCGCCCCATGACATGCCATGTCGAGGTCGCAAGACTTGGCCGCTGACCAGGCTATACGGTCTCACTCAGTTCGGCGTTAACCGAGTGGAATTGAGTCCGGGCGCTTGGTCGACACAGCGACACTGGCATAAAACCAACGATGAGGTGGTGGTGGTGGTCTCCGGTGAGCTGGTGCTGGTGACCGATGACGGAGAGGAACTTCTCGGCGCCGGCGACTGCGTCGCGTTTCGGATGAACGATCCCGACGCGCATCACTTACAGAACCGCAGCGACAAGCCTGCCGTGTTCTTCGACATCGGCGGTCGTGACTTGTGGGACGTCTCGACCTTTCCCGACGCTGGCTTCGAGGCTAAGCCTCGCGTGGAGGTGAACTTTAGGCCGATCAAGCGATGAGCAGGCCGATGCAGCTCTATTACTTCCCAACCCCCAACGGTCGGAAGGTGAGCATTGCCCTGGAGGAAATGAGACTCACCTATGAAATAGTGCCGGTAAACATTCTGCGGGGCGAGCAGCAGCGGCCGGAATTTCGTGGAATTAGTCCCAATGGCCGGATTCCTGCGCTGGTCGACTGGACCGCGGACGGCGCGCAAATCAGACTCTTCGAGTCCGGCGCAATCCTGCAATATCTCGGTCGCAAGAGCGGATTACTCTACCCGGTTGAGGAATCGGCGCGTTGCTCGGTTGATGCTTGGCTGTTCTGGCAGATGGCGGGACTCGGCCCGATGGCAGGCCAGCTCAGCTGGTTCATTCGCGTTTCGAACTTGCCTGACCGAGACGAGCGCGACTACGCCTACGCCATTCACCGCTACCGCAAAGAAGTGAAGCGGCTCTATGGGGTGCTGGAGGGTCAGCTGGTAGGTCGCAACTACATTTGCGACGTATACAGCATAGCGGACATCGCATCATGGACCTGGATCGATCAATACAAGGACCATATCGGCGGCTTGGCCATGTTCCCGAATATCGCCGCGTGGCATGCCCGGATCGCCGAACGTCCCGCCGTGAAACGCGGAATGATCGTATGGATGCCTCAATCGAACGACGGTTGGTCGGCCGATGGGGATGCCGGCCAGATCGAAGGGTGCGGCCGAGACCGACGCCAACAGTGACGTGTTTTGCGCCATGGTCCCGGAGCAGAGTGCCCCCCTGCGCACACTTAGGCTTGGCGGGCCTCCGACAGCACCACCTGACGCACAAATGCACGGTGAACCGCGCAGTGCCGGCGGCCGGCCCTGTTCAAAGCGCCTGAGGGCGAGCAGCCGCCGCCGTTTTGGATTCGTGGATTGCTGGTGCTGACCTGTACCGGCGTGAGCTTCGCGCATGGTTCGAATGACGGACAGAAGGGCATGGGGCTCATCGTATTGATTTTGGTCGGCATCGTGCCGACGGTATTTGCACTGAACCTGGCCACTTCGAGCGCTGATCTGCATCGATTGGCGACGGCATCCGTGACGTTCTCGCATTCACTCGAGCAGATTCCTGGCGCTCAAGCGCAATCCACCGGGGTAGATGCGGCGCACAAGACACTCACTCGATACCTTCGTTCGGGGCCCATCGAGCCGGAGACCCTACCGGCGCTCGGCATTACGAATGCCGGAGCGGCCGGCGCACTGGCGCATGTCGAGGACTTGGCGGCGCTGTCGCCGGCCGACCGGGTCGCGCTGAGATTGAATGTCTATCTCGTGGCAGAGACGCTGAATCGGATGCAAAAGGCACATCAGCTGCCGGCCGGGCTCGACCCGAAATTGTCCTCAAGCTATCAAAAATCGCTGAAGCAGCTGACCAACTTCATTCCCTTGTGGGTCAAGATCGCCGTCTCGCTCGCGCTCGGGCTCGGTACGATGATCGGGTGGAAACGCATCGTCGTGACGGTCGGGGAGAAGATCGGCAAGGCTCATCTGACTTATGCGCAGGGAGCATCGGCAGAATTGGTCGCGTTCGGTACCATCGAGGCCGCCGATCTGCTCGGCCTACCCGTGAGCACGACGCATATCCTCTCTTCCGGCATCGCCGGCACCATGGTCGCCAACGGTTCGGGCATTCAGAAAGAGACCGTGCGCAACATCTGCTTGCCTGGGTGCTGACGTTGCCGGTGTGCGTGCTGCTCGGCGCGGCGCTGTTCGGTGCGGCGCTATTCTTCGTGCTCCGCATCCTCGGCGTGCACTGAGCAGACCGCGCCATAGCGCGCCGCAGCCTAGTGCCCTTCCTGCCCCAAGAATCGTTCGGCCACCTTCAACTCGCGCAGCATCGAGCGCTTCTTGGTCGAATGCGTCTGCATGCGCTGCAGAATGTCGTCGAGCACGGCCACGGCCTCGCGAATATGCGGTCCCTTGTTGAGCATGACGCACTCGGCGCGCTGGCTCATGGCGGCGTCGGTGATCTCCGCGCGGGAGGGAAAACCTTCCTTTGCGAGGCTCTCGAGCACTTGCGTCGCCCAGATGACCGGCACGTGGGCCGCTTCGCACATCCAGAGCATTTCCTCCTGCACCTCGGCGAGCCGCTCGAAGCCGCATTCCACCGCAAGATCGCCGCGTGCAATCATCACGCCGCAGCGCGCGGAGCGCAGCAGCGCGAAAAGCATCTCCGGAAGGTTCTCGAATCCGCGCCGCGTTTCGATCTTGAGAATGACGCCGAGTTTCTCGCCGCCGAGCCGCTTGAGATGCTCCTGCAGGAGTTGCACGTCGGCCGCGCTGTTCGCAAAGGAAAGCGAAACGATGTCGGCATTGCGGACGACGAACGCGAGCGTGTCGATATCCTTCGGGGTGAGTGAGGACAATCGCAGCACGCTGTCGGGCAGATTGATTCCCTTGTCGCTGCGCAGCTTTTCACCGTCCATGCGCGCCCGCTGGATCTTCACTGTCGCGCGCTCCGGCTCGATGTTTTCGATCACGCCGGCAAATTTTCCGTCGTCGAAACAAATCGAGTCGCCGCTTCGCACATCGTCGAACACCTCGGGCAACGTGCAACCGATGATGGCGGGCGTCAGCGTACGACCGTGCGAATCGTGCGTCGCAGGACGGCCCGGCTTCACGCTGCGGTCGATCAACAGCGTATCGCCCACCTGCAGCACGATCGGTCGTTCGCTCGAGACGAACTCGCCGACGGCGGCCTCGGCCGTTTTGCTTCTCGTTCCGGTCCGACGCATCTTCGTGCCCGGGATGACGTAGCTCGTCTTGCCGAGTTCGGCCCACACTCCCTCGGCGTCGACCTGGATGACTTTCAAGACCCGGCGCGAGCCCCGAGCATCCATGAACTCGATGGTATTGCCGGGGTGAAGGCGTTTCAGCCAGGCAGCCGGCAGCGGCAACGTTGCATCGGCCGGCGACGGTGCGCAGCGGCCGTCCGGCGCTGCGAGCCATATGCGCGCGGGGGCGATGACCCGTCCATATGCATCGCGCTCCGGTCGAATCTTGAGCACGGCGGGGCCGGCTTCCAAAGGGCCGGTGCGGAGTTTCGGGCCACCGAGATCCATCGCGACGAGGCACGGCCGGCCGAGAGCACGGCTCGCGCGCCGCAGGTGCTCGATCATCTTGGCCCACACGTCCGCATCGTCGTGCGCGCAGTTGATTCGCATGCAGTCCATGCCGTTGCGCAAGAGTTCGTGAACGAGCGTGTAGTCGCGAGCCGCCTCGGTCGGCATCGTGACCATGATGCGGACGCGGCGATTGATCGGGGCCGGACCGAGCAGCGCTTGTGTATGCGCCTCGAGAAGTTCTTGTTGGCTCGTCCAGTCCGCATTCAACGGGTTCTGAACATCCGGACACTTCGACAATGCTTGCAACGCGGCCCGCACCGCGCCGAGGGATGCCATCACGCGGGCCTCGGATCGCCCCAGCGACGACAAGCCGAGCGCCGCCAGCCTCGGCTGTAGGATCCTGAGGTCGTGGCGCCGCAAGGCGAGGTAGTGAATCAGATTGCTCGCACTCTCTTGATAGTGCGGCGGCACCCCGCGAATGACGCCGCGGTTTGCGTCAGCGGCCTGCTGAATATCGGTGTAGAGGGAGTCCAACTCTGCGCATAGCCCCGCGATCTCCTGCACGCGCCCCTGAGAGTCGTGTTCTGCGCGTGACGGTAGTGCGGACATGGTCGAATTTATTGGGTCAATCGGCCGCGGTGGGCTGAGCCCAGGATCGAACGCGTCCTGTTCAATGCCAACACGATCAGAAAATTCGTCACGCGCGCACCCGCCGCCAGCTTCTCGAATTCCGCCTTATAGACCTTCGCGACATCTTTCATTCCAACGCCCAATTTTTCAGAGAGTGCTTGGATCGCCTGAACATGTTCCTTCTCCAACGGCAATTCGGTCTCGGACAGATCGATCCGCCCCTTGCCATCCAAGGAAGACAAAGACACCGATTGCGCGTTTCGCGCATGCAATTGGCTCGCCATGGTTTGCTTCTCCGGGGGGAAATGTAACAGGCGCCATCCGGGGCAGGAATAAGGAGAATCCGCGATGGATCAAAGCCGCATCGCGTGAAATTCCCGGGCATTTGTCATGTGTCTGTAACGTCCTGCGGGAAAAAGTTCCGGCCACCCGGAAAAAGGGTGCATCCCAGCAGCAACGAGCCGATATTCGCGGCAAACTCCCCTTGCGTACCACCTGTTGGTCAGGTGCATCGGGTGCACGGCGCTGCGGCGCGGCACCGTGGCTCAGTCGGACCGGTAGGTGTTTCCCCTATTGGAAGCGACGGAGGCGGCGAATCCGCACAAGGACATCACACCTCCGGTGGCGCCAAGGACTCCTGCGTTGCACTTGGCACTGCAGTGCGGCACACTCGTTTGTTTTACGAGTCTGTCCTCATGGCGCACCGTCGGCGACGTGATGTTCAGGCGCAGCACTACGAGCCGAAGAATTCGAATACACCTCGGCGGCCAGAAGGGTGATTGAGCTTTGAATTGGGGATGCGCCTTGTCAAGTTTGAAGTGGGGGACGGGACTCTGCACGCGGGTTTTCTGCGCATGAATGGCGCCTCGGCGACGGCGTTCCCCATGAGCACGCTCGATGACGATGCCTGGGAAGATTTGCTGAGCTTCATCGAGGAGCGGCGTGTCATCCCCATCGTCGGACCGGAACTTCTGCTGGTGTCGACCGACCGGGGTCCGCGGCTGCTGCTCGACTGGGTGGCGGAGAAACTCGCCGGCCGGCTCAATGTCAATGTCGCCGAATTGCCGAAGCCCTATACGCTCAACGATGTCGTGTGTTGGTTTCTCGCCGCGCGCGGGCGACGCGAAGAGGCCTATGTCCGACTGCGCAGCATCATCAAGGACGCGAATTTTGAGCCGCCATTGGCATTGCGACGGCTGGCCGCGATCACCGATTTTGATCTCTTCGTCTCCACGACGTTCGATTCGCTGCTCGAGACGGCGATCAACTTGGAGCGCTTCGCCGGTGCGCCGTCGACGGAGGTTCTGTCCTACGCGCCCAATCGCGTCACCGACCTGCCCTCGGAGCGGGACCGCCTGCAGCGGCCGGTGGTGTATCACTTATTCGGAAAACTCTCCGCATCGCCCACCTACGTCATCTCCGATGAGGACTTGCTCGAGTTCATCTGCGCATTGCAAAGCGAGCACTTGGCGCCGGAGAAGCTCTTTCACGAGCTCGAACACAATCATTTGCTGTTCATCGGCAGCAATTTTACGAATTGGCTTGCGCGCCTGTTCCTGCGCATGGCGAAGCGCCAGCGCTTGTCCGATCCGCGCGATGTCGGCGAGGTGCTCGCCGACGATCACAGCAGTGAGGACGATCGTCTGATGGCCTTTCTGCAGCAGGTGAGTGTGCGCACGAGGATCTACATGGGCGCCGAACGCTTCGTCGAGGAGCTGCATGCGCGCTGGCAAGCGCGCCGCAAGCCCGCCGCGAGCACCGCTGCGAGTGCGGGGCCCGCGCGCTTCCTGCCGCCGGCACGCGAGATGCCGGACAACGCCGTCTTCATCAGCTACGCGCGCGAGGATTTGGCAGCCGTGCAGCAGATCAAGGCCGGACTCGAAACTGCAGGCATCACGACCTGGTTCGATATCGACCGGCTGGAAGTCGGCGATGACTACGACCGCAAGATTCAGCGCAACATCGCGCGCTGCTCCTATTTCATACCGGTCGTGTCGAGCGCTACGCAGCGCCGCCTCGAGGGATACTTCCGGCGCGAGTGGAGCTATGCCATCGACCGGGTGCGCAACATGGCCGACGGCGCACTGTTCATCCTGCCGGTGAGCATCGATGCGACGGGTGCGGCCGATGCGCTGGTCCCCGATAAATTCAAGGCGTTGCACTTCAGCCAGCTCCCGGGTGGCCACGTGCCGGCCGAATTCGCGCAGCGCTTGAGCGATTTCATGCGGGCACGTTCACTGTGATTGCCGCCAAGCTCGACATACCGCCCATCGAGGCCTCGGCCGCCACCGTTGATGAGCGCAACCCCTGGCTCGGCCTCGCATCCTTCACCGAGGAGACCCGGGCGTATTTCTACGGGCGCGACGAGGAGGTCGCCGAACTCGCACGGCGTGTGCAGCGCAAGCTCTTGACGGTACTGTTCGGCCAATCCGGCCTCGGCAAGACCTCGATTCTGCGCGCCGGCCTCGTGCCGCGCCTGCGCTCGCAAGGGTATTGCCCGATTTACGTGCGCATCGACTACGCGCAGGACACGCCGGAGCCCGTCGAGCAGATCAAGCAGGCGATCAGCCGCACCGCGCGGCATTCCGGCGAATGGACGCAGGCGGGCGTGGCGACGGAGGGCGAATCCCTGTGGGAGTTCCTGCACCATCGCGACGACGTGCTGCGCGATCGATCGGGGGCGACGCTGATCCCGCTGCTGATCTTCGATCAGTTCGAGGAAATCTTCACGCTCGCCCAGAGCGACGACTTTGGCCGCGCGCGCGCGGCACGTTTCATCGAGGAACTCGCCGATCTCGTCGAGAACCGTCCGCCCAAGGCACTCGAGGCGAAGCTCGACGAAGATGAGACGGCGCACGAGCGCTTCGATTTCGCGCGCGGCGACTATCGGGTGCTGATCGCATTGCGCGAGGACTATCTCGCGCCGCTCGAGGGCCTGAAGAAGTCCATGCCGAGCATCTCGCAGAACCGCTTGAGGCTTGCGCCGATGACCGGCACCCAGGCGCTCGCGGCGGTGCTGCAGCCGGGGAAAAAACTCGTCTCCGAGGAAGTCGCCGCCGCCATCGTACGCTTCGTGGCCGGCGGCGCGGAGCTCGCCAATGCCGAGGTCGAGCCCGCGCTCTTGAGTCTGATCTGTCGCGAACTGAATGATGCCCGCATCGCCCAGGGGCGGGGCGAGATCTCGCTCGATCTGCTCGCGGGTTCGCATGCGTCCATTCTCAGCAATTTTTACGAGCGTGCCCTCGCGGACCAGCCGCCCGCCGTGCGGCAGATCATCGAGGATGATCTGCTGACGAGCTCGGGATTTCGCGAGAACGTCGCGGAGGAACGCCTCAACAGCCGCTTCAAGGCCGCGGGCGCGGCGCCCGACACGCTGGCCGTCCTCGTGAACCGGCGCCTGCTGCGGATCGAAGAGCGGCTGGACGTGCGCCGCGTCGAGCTCACGCACGACGTGTTGTGCGGCGTGGTCAAGAGCAGCCGCGATTTGCGGCATGAGCGCGAGGCCCGCGAGGCGACCGAACGCGTGCTCGCGGAGCAGCGTGAGCGCGAGCTCGTCGCCCGACGCGCGTTGGTGCGCGCGCGCAAGATCGCCTTCGTCTGCACGGTACTCGCCGTCGGCGCGCTGATCGCCGCGGCACTCGCCGTCTGGAGCACCCAGCGTGCGAAGCGCGCCGAACTCGTGGCCCGGCAGACGCGAGACGTGGCGGATCAAGCGAGCATCGGGGGCCGAGCACCTGCTCGGATACTTGGCCGACGATTTTGTTCGCGAGCTGGAAAGTTTCGGGCGGCTCAATGTGGTCGCGGAGTTCTCCAAGCGCCAAATCGATTATTTCCGTGCGCTGCCCCCGCAGCTCAAAGGTCCGGAAACCACCCGCGACGCGGCGCTCGCCATGGTGCACTATGCCCGGGCGATGCGAATCCTCGGCAATCTGGATGCCGCCAACGCCAACGCGACCGAAGCTGTGCAGCTACTCGAGCAACAGCGTCGCGGGGGCGACAATTCCGAACCCACGACGATAGCGCTGGCGCTCGCCTATGCCATCCAGGCGCAGATCCTTGACGACGAGAACGAAGCGGCGGGGCCGGTGGCCGGTAAGCGAGCCGCGGACCTGCTCGCACCCCTGGCCGAAGGTCCGAACGCTTCCACGGCGGCGAAAGCTGCTTACGTACAAGTGCTCGCCCGGCGTGGGTTTGAGCAGCAAGCCGACAATCAAAATGAGGATGCCGTGCGCACCGAGCGGCAGGCGAGACAAATTGCCGCCGAACTCGGTGCGCGCGATCTATCGAACATCGACATGGCAGCTCTTTACGCGGAGGCGGCCGCCTGGGAGGTTTCGGCGCTGCAAAATCTCGGCCGCAATGATGAGGCGCGGCGTGTGGGCGAAGAAGCCGATGCGTTGGCAGTCAAAGTGCTCGAGCGGCGCCCCGGCTATCGGCTCGCCCTGCATGCCCAGCAAGTCATCGACGGCGGACTCGCCAATGTCGCACAAAACGATCTGGATCCGCGCCAGCGCTTGCCTTTGCCCAGCGCGACAAAGAGATGTCGATCGCACTGCTCAACCTCGATCCCAACAACACGGTGAGTGCTAATAATTTGGGTAACGCCGTCAGACCTCGCGGATACCCTTTGGGCCGAAGGCCGGCTCCACGAAGCGCTGCCCTACTATCCACAAACGCTCGATTACTTGGAGAGGGCCAGTGCCGCTGGCGCCAATCAGATCATTCTGAATTCCTACACCAGGGCACAGGTAGCTCACCAACAAGCGATGCTCGGCGATTTCACCGCCGCGTCCGCGACGCTGGCGACTGGGGCGCCGTTCCTCGGCAAGCTGCGCCAGACAGAAGCCAAGGGAAGTTTGGCGCCGGTCATCGTCGAGGCCATGGGAAGGTCGGAGCGGCGGATGCGGCACATGGAGCGCGATGATCTGGAAACCGCGCGGCGGCTCGCCCTCGAGATGCCACGAGCCAAATGCGGCGACATCAACCGGAGCGAGGCATACAGGAAGTTCAGAAATATGTCACTATTTTCTGGGCTGCAAATATCGCCGGCCATGCCGAATACCTCCTCGGCAATTATGCGGCCGCCGAACGCGCCCAGCGCGAGGCGATCGAGGCGCGCAAGAAATATCTCACCGAAGCCATCAGCGACCGGCGCGATGTCGCCGAAAAGTCCACGTGGCTCGCGATGTCACTCGCACGGCAGAATCGCCTCGACGAGGCCGCCGGGGTCATTGCACCGGTGGTGAAGTTCCACCGCGAGCTCGCGGCCAAGAACAAAGGCGATCGGTGGCAGACTCTGGAGTTCGCGAGCGCACTTTACGCCGAAGCGCTCACCGACCCGAAAAGAAGTGCGGCGCTGCTGCGCGAGGCCGCGGCGCTGGTCGATGGCCTGCCCGCGACGATGCGCTCGGTGCACGACGTGCTGAAATGGCGCGAGCGCATTCATCAGGCGCAGCAGGGCGTGGGGTGAGTTCCGGAGCTGCTCCCCAGTTCCGCTCGAGCGGGCAACGCGGCTACTCGAGCTTGATCAGCGCCGATCCGCGCCGCGTATTCGCGCGCAAGCTCGAGCGCGAGATCCAGGTCCAGTTCACTGCGGTCGCCTGCACGGTGCAGACCTCCGAGGGGATGGTGCACGCGAGGCCCGGCGATGCGATCGTCACCGGCATCGGAGGGGAGCGCTGGCGCGTCTCGCATGAGCGCTTCCACGAGAAGTACCGTCCCGTACCGCCGACCGTGGCGGGCCAATCGGGACGCTACATCAGCTTGCCGAATCGAATACTCGCGCTGCCGATGGTGCATTCGTTCGATGTGCTGCTGGCCGACGGCATTTCTCGCTTGAGCGGACATGCGGGCGACTGGCTGGTGGACTACGGCGACGGCAGCCTCGGCATCGTATCCCCGGCCATTTTCGCGACCACGTACGAAATCGTCCCCTGACCGGGCGCGCCCGGACATTTGCGGGCCGCCGGGTCAGGATATGAGTTCGTGCCCGTCAATTACGATACGGTGCATTGATCGAACGAGGGCGGTGAACGCCTCGCGGGGCGCACGCCTGGGGATCAGCGCGCGCTGGCCGTGAGTTGCCCGCGCGCGACGCGCACCTGGTCCTCGCTCACCGCCGGCGCGGCGTGATTCCACGTGTTGCTGACATACGTGGCGACCGCAGCCACTTGCGCGTCGGTCAGCTGCCAGCCGTAGGACGGCATTGCCGGGCCGGTCGGCTCCTCCCGCGTCGCCACGCTTTGGGCGCCTTGCAGAACCACACGGATGAGCGTCGTCGGCTCGCGCGATGCCACCGAGGCGGTGGCCGCCAAGTCGGGGATCAAGTGAGCCACCCCGCTGCCATCGGATTTGTGGCAGGCGGAGCACAGATCCTGATAGATCGCGCCGCCCGCCGCCATGATGGGATCCTTGGCCGACAGCGGCTTCGCGCTGCCCGCTTGTCCCCGCTGGTCCTTGAGGTAGGTGGCAATCGCCTCGAGATCCTCACGCGTCATGCGCGAGCTCGAATCCGAGACCTCCTCGCCCATGGGACCGGATGCGCCGGCCAATCGATTGTGTCCCGTCCTCAAGTACTCGACGATGTCGGATACCGACCAGTTCGCGAGACCTTGTCGCTGATCGTTGGTGATGTTCGGCGCGAACCAGCCCTGAATCGAGTAGCCCTGCAGCCGCTGGTCGGCTTTGTCGCCGCCGAGAGTGGTTTTAGGCGTATGGCAGGCGCCGCAATGTCCCGGTCCTTCGACGAGATAGGCGCCGCGATTCCATGCGGCCGATTGGTTGGGCTCCGGCTTGAATTCTCCGGGGCTGAAATACAAGGCATCCCAGACGCGCATGGCGGCGCGGATATTGAACGGAAAGGGCAACTGGTCGGACATTACGGCATGATTGACGGGCTCGACCGTGTTGAGGTATGCGCGGATGGCGAGCGCGTCCTCACGCGACATGCGCGCGTAGTAGGGGTACGGCATCGCTGGATAGAGGCGCGCACCGTCCGGCAGCTTGCCTTCACGCACGGCCGCGTCGAATTGCGCATCGCTCCAGGCGCCGATACCCGTATCGCGATCGGGGGTGATGTTGGGCGCCGCCACGATACCGAACGGCGTCTCGATGGGACGTCCGCCCGCAAAGGGCCGATGATTCCGGTTATCGTCGTGACACGCGGCGCAATCGGCGAGCAGCGTCAGATAGCGGCCGCGCTCGATTCGGTCGAAGGCCTGTTGGTCCATCGGGTTTTGAGCGGCAGCGATGCCGCGGGCGAGCAGGAGCGCTGTGCCTGCCGCAAACGCGGCACGGAGACTTCGCCGGTATTCACGCATGCACGAGCGGTCCCGGATTCTTGAGATAGCGGGTGCGGATCGCTTGCGCCGACCAGAACGCGAGGGCCGCGAGCGTACCCGTTGGGTTGTACCCGGCGTTTTGCGGAAAGCCGCTCGCACCCATGACGAACAGGTTCGGCACATCCCAGCTTTGCAGGAAGCGATTGACGGCGCTGGTCTTCGGATCTGTTCCCATCACCGCGCCGCCGCACAGGTGCGTCGTCTGATAATCGGTGATGTCGTAAGGGCCCTTGCGGTATTTCTTCACCACCTGCTGCGCGCCCATCGCGTGGAAGATCTCAGCGAACTTGTCGGTGAGGAACGCATTTTGCTTCAACTCGTTGTCGTGAAAGTCCATCGTGATGCGCACGAGCGGTCGGTCGAAGCGATCGCGGTAAGTTGGATCCAAGTCGAGGTACACATCGCGGTAGCTGTACATGGCGCCGTGCACGCCGGTGCCGGGTTTGAGTGCGCTCAGGTAGTTGTCGCGCACCGCCTGTTTCCACTTCGCGCCCCAGCGTGGCGTGCCGGGCGGCACCGGCGTCGTTTGGATCGGCCGGCCGCCAGTTTGAACCTGGCCCACATAGCCGCCGCCGACGAAGCCGTGCGGGCCATGATCGAAGTTGTCGCCGTTGAACTCATCGACACACATCCCGATCGCGCCGGAGGCGATGAACGGGTTGAAAATGAACTTCGACTTGTCGAAGAAGCTCTCGACGTCGGAGATCGTCTGGTGGGTGAAATTGCGCCCGATCACGCCCTTGTTCGCCACCGGCTCGTAGGGCGCGCCGATCCCCGATAAGAGCAAGAGCTGTACGTTGAAAATCGTGTACGCCGAGAGAATCACGAGATCGGCCGGCTGCTCCCACTCGTTCCCGCTGCTGTCGACGAAGGTGACGCCGGTGGCGCGCTTTCCGGAGCCGTCGGTATTGATGCGCGTGACCTCACAGAGGTCCCGCGCGCTGAAATTCGCCTTGCGCACGAGCACCGGCAGCAGCGTGGTCTGCGGACTAGCCTTCGAGTAGTTGCCGCAGCCGAACCACTCGCAGAAGCCGCAATAGCTGCAGGGCCCCATCCGCACGCCGAGCGGATTCGTATAGGCCTGCGACAGATTGCCGGAGGGCTGCGGGAAAGGCTTGTAGCCGAGCTCCCGCGCCGCTTTGCCAAAGAGTGTGTGGCTGAACGGCTGCTGCTGCGCCGGAGTGGGGTAGGGCCTGGAACGCGGTCCTTCGAAAGGGTTGCCGCCGTCCTGAATCTTGCCCTGTAAATTGCCCGCGGTACCCGAGGTGCCGCACAAGTATTCGAACCGGTCGTAGTGAGGTTCCAGCTCCTCGTAGGTGACGCCCCAGTCCTGAATGGTCATGTCGGCGGGCAGGAAGCGCGCGCCGTAGCGCTGCGTCAGATGGGTCTTCACCACGAAATCGGTGGGCAGAAATCGCCAAGTCTCGGCGTTCCAATGCACGCCGCCACCGCCGACGCCGTTCGGCGGCATGAACGCGCCCCACGTGCGGATAGGCAGTGCGGTTTGATTCATCTTGTTGCGGAACGTGAACGTCGTCTGGTCGGGGCGCAGGAACAGCTCGTGGCGGATGCGATAGCGCAGCTCGTCCTGCGCATAATTCGGCGCGAAGTTCGTCGCGGTGTCGCGCCACGGGCCACGTTCGATCGCAACGACATCGAGTCCCGCCTCGGTGAGCTCGTGCGCGAGAATCGAGCCCGTCCAGCCGAGACCGATGATGACGACGTCCTTGGCCGGCAGCTTGCGTGGCATGGCGTTCAGCCTTTGGGGGTCCAGTCGGGGCGGCCGGCGATGCCGACGGGCACCAGGGTAACGCGCTCGTTATGACGTCCCACCCAGTCGCGGTAATCGTAGTGCGCGCCCGGAAACCCGATCATCTTCCACGCGCACATCTCGCGGTTCCCGCCGTAGATCGGATCGGCGAAAAAGCCTGCCTGCACGTCCTTGACGAGCGTATCGAAAACGATCTTCGGATCGACGCCCTCGAGCTGCAGCGAGCCGTTCTCCAATCCTTGCAGGATTTCATCCTGCCGCTCCGCCGGAAGCTCGGCCAACGGCTTGCCGCCTTGGGATCGGCAGTTGCGGTCGATGGCCGCGAGAAACGCGCGGTAGAAATCCGCCGGAGTGGTTGCCGATTGCGCCCCCTGATTTGGGGCACCCTTCTCGAACGGCGGCCGCGTGTAGAGCCCGAAGCTCTTGCCGTAGGGTCCGCCGAGCTGCCGGTCGATGAACACGGCGCAGCCCGCGTCCTTGCCGCCCGGCGTTTGCGGGTCCGGGGGTATGATGCGATCCGCGATCGACTCCACCATCGCCGCTTCGGCATGCGTGAAAAAGAGCCAGGAATCCGCCGTCGGCGGTGCGGGGTGCGATTCGGCGACCGGTGCCCAAGGGAGACGGCCCGAGATGATACTGCCGCGCGCCACCTTCTCGCCGACGATCGCGAAGGCGGTCCCTACCAGCAAGTCGCGACGACGTAGATCGGTCATGGGCGCGAGGGAGCCACCGCTTGTTAACGCTTGTTTTGTGGAAATCGTAGGGCCGAGGCCTACCCCTGGCTGTAGGCGTGCACCCCGGGCGCGCGTAGGAAACGCTCCTAAGGAATAAGGCGTCAGGTCGCGAGCGCCTCCCCTCAGGTCACCTCGTGCTGTACACCTCTCGACCGTCGAGATAGGTCGCGAGCACCCGGGTCTCATGGAGCTCAAACGGGTCGATCGCAAAAATATCGCGATCGAGCACGATGAAATCGCCGCGCTTGCCGGGCTCCAGGCTTCCGGTCGTTTGGTCCTGCTTGAGCGCGTAGGCCGCATTGATCGTATAGGCATCGATCGCAGCTTGCAGCGGAATGCCTTGCTCGGGCAGAAGCGGCTCGCGGCCCCGCGCCTCGCAGCGGGTGACGGCGTGCTCGATCGCCTCGAAGGGATTGAAACCGCTGACGCCCCAGTCGCTGCCACCCGCGATCAAGGCGCCGGCGTTGAGGAGCGATGCCGCCGGGTAAAGGTATCGGGACCGCTCGGGCCCGAGGTAGGGTACGGTCGCCTTGACGATGTAAGCATCGCGCTCGGCCCACAACAACTGGAAATTCGCGATGACGCCGAGCGCCTTGAAGCGCGGGAAATCCGCCGGGTCTGATCGCGGTTGTCGCGCAGGCCATTGCGCCGCCTCGCCGCCGCGAAGGCATCGAGCGCCGAACGTACGGCGCGATCGCCGATGGCATGGATGTGCACGGTGAGTCCCGCCGCATCCGCCGCGCTGACGATGTCGTTCAGGTTGTCTTGTTCAAAATAACTCGGCCCGCGGTTCTTGGTCGGATGTGCGTTCGAGTCGAGATAGGGCTCGAGCAGGGCGGCCGTCTGCGACGGGTATTCTACGACGCCGTCGGTGAAGATCTTGACTGCATCGGCGCGCAGAAACTCCGCATCGATCGCCCACTTCGCGCGAAATTTGACCGCTGCGCTGATCAGCGCAGCAGGCGTCTGGTGAAGATTCTTCAGGTAATACGACGCACGCACCCGCATGTTCAGCCGGTGCGCATCGTAGAGCGCCTTGTAGATCTCGAGGTAATGCTCATCGGCGGCCGCATCCTGCACGGACGTGATACCGGTGGCGCGCATCGCAGCGAATGCCTTGTCGAGCTGTGCCGCCTCGACGGCAAGGCCCGCCGTCGGTTTCGCGGCGAGAACGATTTCGGCCGCCGCGTCGCGCAGCGTTCCGGTAGGATTGCCGGCCGAGTCGCGCTCGATGCGGCCGCCCACCGGATCTTTGGTAGCTGCGCTGATGCGTGCGGCCTTGAGCGCGGGCGAGTTGGCCCACACGGTATGCCCGTCCGAACCGTTGAGCAGCATCGGACGGTTGGCAAGGATTGCATCGAGGTCCTCGAGGCTGAGCGTGAGGCCCGAGGGATTGACCTGGACGATTTCGTACCACAGCGTGCCCTCGGGGGGCTGCGCTTTGAGACAGGCGGCGGCGCGTGCCTTGATTTGCGCCGCCGTCAACAGCGCATCATCGAGGCTGCACTTGCCGGCTTCCTGCGCACTTTCCGCCGGATGAGTGTGCGCATCGATCACGCCGGGCAGCACCAGCCGGCCGCCGAGATCGATCCTGCGGGTCTTCGGCCCGATCAACGCACTCACCGTCTGATCGGTGCCGACCGCGGCAATCGTATTGCCCCGAATCGCCATCGCTTGCACGACCGTGCGCTGCGGATCTTCGGTGTGAATACGACCCTGCAGGAGCACCAGATCGGGCGCCGGTACATCTGCGGCCGCGAGCGTTGCGCAGATAAGGAGCCCGGTGCAACACACCGCAGGGGCGAGAGTTTGCTTCATCTGGATAGGATGTTACGTGATGCGGGCCGGTAGTATCATGCCGCGCCGGTTCTTAGCACCCGTATCGAGAGATCAAGCATGGCCGCACCGCGACCGCCTGGGTTCGACACACTGAGTTTACACGCGGGCCATCATCCCGATGCGGTGAACGGCGCGCGCGCGGTACCGATTTACCAAACCGTCTCGTACGTCTTCGACGATACGGATCACGCGGCGTCGCTTTTCAATCTAGAGCGGCCGGGCTATGCCTACAGTCGAATCTCGAATCCGACGGTCGCCGTCCTCGAGGAGCGGCTGGCGGGGCTCGAAGGCGGAGTGGGCGCGATCTGCACCTCGAGCGGTATGGCGGCCATGCACATCGGCATCGCGACGCTCTTGGGCAGCGGCGATCACATCGTCGCTTCCGCCTCGCTTTATGGCGGGACCGTGAATTTGCTGTCGCACACGCTGCCGCGCTTCGGCATCACCACGACCTTCGTGAAACCGCGCGACCTCGATGGCTTCCGGGCGGCGCTCAAGCCCGATACCCGTCTCGTGATCGGCGAGACCATCGGCAACCCCGGCCTCGAAGTCCTGAATATTCCGGCGATCGCCGACATCGCTCATCACGCCGGCGTACCGCTGCTCATCGACAGCACTTTCGCCACGCCCTATCTGTGTCGGCCACTCGAGCACGGCGCCGATCTGGTCATGCACTCGCTCACCAAGTGGGTCGGCGGCCACGGCATCGCCATCGGCGGCGCCTTGATCGACGGCGGCCGCTTCGATTGGCAGGCTTCCGGCAAATACCCGACGCTCACCGAGCCGGTGGCGGGGTATCAGGGCATCGTCTTCAGCGAGCAATTCGGTCCCGAAGCCTTCGTGATGCGCGCGCGCACCGAGGGGCTGCGCCAATTCGGGCCGTGCCTCTCGCCGATGAATGCATTTTATTTCCTGCAGGGCATCGAGACCTTGAGTCTTCGCATGCAGCGGCACATCGAAAACACCGCGGCCGTGCTCGAGTTTCTGCAGCGAAGCGACGCGGTTGCCTGGGTACTACATCCGAGTCAGCCAAGCCATCCGGATTACGAGCTGGCGCGCCGGCTGCTACCGCGCGGCGCCGGTTCCATGATCAGCTTCGGCATCAGGGGCGGCCGCCCGGCCGGAGCCAGGTTCATCGAGGCACTGCGGCTCGCGAGCCACCTGGCAAACGTCGGAGACGCCAAGACACTGGTGATCCACCCCGCCACCACGACTCACCAGCAGATGAGTGCCGAACAGCTCGCTGCGGCCGGTATCGGCGAAGACATGGTGCGTTTATCGGTGGGGATCGAGTCCGTCGATGACATCATCAGTGATTTGGGTCAGGCACTGCGTGCGGCGATGAAGGTCTGAGCCGGTTGAAACGTCTGAGGAGATCGCCGCGATGCAGTTCATGATCGAAGGTCGACCGGTTTTCGGCGCGACGGGCGGCAGAGCCCATGCGATGGGCCGCCCGCTCGCAATCTTCGTGCATGGCGCCGGGCTTGACCACAGCGTCTGGGCATTGCAGAGCCGCTGGCTCGCATTTCACGGCTGGAATGTGCTTGCGCTCGATCTGCCCGGACATGGCCTCTCCGCGGGTCCGCCGTTGGCGAGTATCGGCGCAATGGCGGTGTGGCTCGCGGCCGTCATCGTCGCAGCAGGGACGCAGGTGGCAGGGCCGCACGCGGCCGAGACGCGGGCGGCTGACTCGCAACCATCCGCGGTGCTGATCGGGCATTCGATGGGATCGTTGGCCGCCCTCGAGGCCGCCGCACAGTTTTCCGATCGCGTGCGCAGTCTCGTCTTGATCGGCACTGCCGCCGCGATGCCGGTTCACCCGGACCTGCTCGCCGCCGCCGCTGCCAACGACCACGCTGCCATCGACATGGTCAATCTCTGGGGCTATGGATTCGCCGCCACTCTCGGCGGCAGCCCTGCGCCGGGCGTGTGGATGGTCGGCGCCGGCGAGCGGCTGCTGGAAAGGGCGATGCCCGGCGTGCTGCACAACGACCTTGCCGCCTGCAACGCATACCGCGAGGGTCTCGCCGCCGCCGCGAAAGTTGCGGCGCCGGCGCTGTTGATCAGTGGTGCGCGGGATCAGATGACACCCCTCAAGGGTGCGCGGGCGCTCGCGGCAAAGATTTCCGGCGCCAAGCTTCTGGCGCTTCCGGGAGCGGGACACATGCTGATGGCGGAGCGGCCCGGCGAGATCGTCGACGCGCTGGCGGAGCACTTGGCGGTGGACCGAGCGCGGGCGCTCGTCAGCGCGAAGTGAGCTCGGCACCGCTGAGGCGGGCGAGCGCTCCGAGCGTCGTCTGTGCGGCGTTGAGACCCAGCCGGAAATCCGCATCGCCGAACGTCGCGTACACATCCGTCGGCTGATGCCAATGCGGATCCCATCCCGCGCCGATTTCGGTGCCACGCTCGTTCTCGCGCACGCTGACCGCCGGCACCCAATCCATGAAGGGCGTGCTGTCGGTATTGGTCATATGCGGTCCCACGGCCGCTGGGTAATCCGTGGCATAGGCTTCATTCGCCGCATACAGCACCCACGCGAGCTTCTGCGCGCCCTCCGCCATCTTCGCCGAGGACTGGAACTCGATGTTCACATCCGCCTCGGGCCGCTGCTGCTTCGAGACGGTCCCGTCGGCGCGCGGCATGCCGTGGTCGAAGAGCATCATGTCGTGCTGAATCATGCCGAGCCACTTCGGTTCGGGATATTGACCCGAGCCCGAGGGCTCTTCGCGCCCCTGCAGCGAGGCGCGCTGCGTGACGTAGGCGCGCGCGCCGTTCAAGCCGGTTTCCTCGTTATTCCACAGCACGAACCGAATCGACCGCTCGGTCTTGACGTCGGGCGAGGCAAACACTCGTGCCAGCTCCATCACGAGGGCGGTGCCCGATCCGTCGTCGTTGGCCGCCTCACCCCACCCATGTCCGTCCATGTGCGCGCCGACGATGTACATCTCTTCGGGATGCGTGCTGCCGACCTTGGTGCAGTAGACCTCCTCGCGATCGCCAGCCTGGCTCGGTTGGGTATTGAGCGTGCGCAGTTTCTCATCCGGTTGCTTCAGCGGATCGGTGTTGACGCCGGTGGGGGCCCTCATGCCGCGGTAGCGCCCGCCACCCACCGCCGAATCCGGACTGCGCGCAATCGGCGGTCCGCTCGGCAACGTCGGATCGTCGGGGGAATAGGTGTACTTCAGACGCGCCGTGTTGGCGCACCCGTCGCTTTTCAGGCGCGCCTCGATCCAGTCGATGGCGGCGCGGTTGCGGTCCGTGCCCTGGCGACGGTCGCCGTACTGCGTGAGGCCTTTGATCGTCGCCTTGTACTTCTCGAGATCGAGCCGCCCTACCATGATTTTGATCGGATCGGCTGGCGAGGGGGCGTTGAGGGGCGCGGCGGATGAGCCCCCCTGCGCGAGAACGGAGGAGAGGAAACCCAACCAGCTAACGGTGGCGATCAGCGATTTCACCGCCGAATCCTAGGCGGGCGGTGCGCGGCCTGTCAAAGATCCGTGAGAGTTCCGGCTAGATGAACGTCCGGGCGCGCAAGATTTCGGCCAGGTTCACCTTCACCGGCGCCTGTATCTGCCGCACTGCTGCCTGCCAGCGCTCGGCGCCGCCGGTCCACAGTTTACCGATGACTTCGGCCGATGCGCGCCAGCCGTGGAACAACCCGTCAACGCCGCTGGCGATCAAATTTTCGCCGAGTTGCAGGCGCTCAACTGTGTTGTCGAGCCAGTGGTCCATCGATCGCTCCCTTCGCGCGAGGTGATTGCCTTATCATCGAGTTGCTTCACACGATTTAAAGTTTAAAGCAATTTTACAAAACGCGGCAATTGTCGGTGTATCGAGACATCTATGCTCCATGCTTGGTACATGTCGAGCTTGGTGGATAGGGCAAGCGCCGCGTAACTTCAACTGAGACTGCGCAAATCATGATTCAGTTCCAACTCGGGGGAAGACGCGCGCTCGTGACGGGGAGCGCGTCGGGAATCGGCTTCGCGACCGCCGCTTTGCTGGCGCGCAGCGGCGCGCACGTCGCGATGAACGACCTGCGCGCGGATGTGCTCGATCAAGCGGTGGCCCGCTTGCGCGACGACGGACTCGCCGTCGAGGCGGTGCCGGGAGATCTCAGCGTCGCGGCCAGTGCTCGCCAGGTCGCTTCGGGCGCCTTGGAGCGGCTCGGCGGTCTCGACTATCTCGTCAACAACGCAGGCGCACCCGCGACCCGCTCGCCCATTCCGCCGGCGGATCTCGATGCGCTGACCGACGAGTTCTGGGATCGCATCCTGCGCATCAATCTGCTCAGCGCCTTTTGGATGACGCAGGCGCTCGCCGCAGGCTTGAGGGCATCGGCCGGCGCGGTGGTCAATACGGTGTCGGTCTCCGCGTTCGGCGGCGGCGGGAGCAGCACCGCCTATGCCACCGCGAAGGCCGGACTTGCCGGCCTCACGCGCGAGCTTGCCCGCGGCCTGGCTCCGGCGGTGCGGGTGAATGGCATCGCACCGGGATTGGTGAACTCCAACTGGGAATGTTCGTTCGGCGACCTGGATGCGATCGCCAAGGCGAGCATTCCACTGGCGCGCGTGGGCCAGCCGGACGATTACGCGGAAGTCATCGTATTCCTCTGCGCGGGGGCCGCCTATGTCACCGGCGAAGTGCTCGTCGTCAGCGGCGGGGCACGTCTGTAGCCGACTGCCCCCACCGCGCCGACGCCTCACCGCAGCCGAGTGATCGTCAGGTTGCTGGTCACATCGTCGATGAAGGCGAAGTTGAAGCCCCCGTCGGCATCCTCGACCGTGTCGAGTCCGAAGGCTCCGCCCTGACTCGCATCGACGTTGTACTCGCGCACGAATTCACCCCAGCGGGTGAATTCCACGATCTCGCTCGGATGCAATACGTTGGCATTGGGCGTTGCATCCCCATTGGCGGTCAGCAAATGCCCGTTGGGTGCGAAACGCAACGCGAGCGGCCCGATCAAATGCGAGTCGGCAAACACCAGCGCGCCCTTGTTGGCGGCGTGCGAGCGTTGCGCGGCGTCGCCGACCGCATAGATGGCGTTATCCGCGGTCGAGGCGACGAACAGAGTGTCCGTCGAGCCGTCGAACGCAAGACCGGTGGGGCCGAGCACGACGGCCGCCGTGCTTGGAAGGACCGTGTATCCGGTTGCCACGGTGGTTTTCTTCTGCAGCGTCACGGCGTTCGAGCCCACCGCCACATCGAGCCGCGACACCGTACCGTTGATGACGTTCGAGACGAAGATATGCGCTTCGGAATCATGGTCATCGATCGTGAGATCCCATGGTCCGTCCAGAAATACCGGATCGCTCCAGGTCGTGAGCAAGTTCCCGTGCCGGTCGATGACCTGCAGAGCGCCCTGGCCGATGGTGTCGAACGCCCCGTCGGTGGTGGGAACGTTGCCCACGATGACGAATCCGCGCCGCAGCACGCCGAGCGCAGTGCTCAGCCCCGGGAGCTTGCTGGTGAAGAACGTGATCGCGGTTCCCGGAGGTGCGATCGGTCCGTGGGCGGGCTGCCGGATGATGGTGGTTCCCATCCCCTGGATGTTTCCGGTGGGGGGGCTCCCCGCGTTGTTGAAGTTGCTGACGAGCACATCGCCGGCCGCAATGGTGCCGCCGCTGCGAAAGCCCTCAGGGACGAAAGCGACGCCATAGGGATTGAGATCGCCGTTGGCGGGAATCGTCGAGGAATTGATCGCCTTCGGCAGGAACTGCTCATCCGCCGGGGCCGGCGCCGCGAGGGCCGACCATAGGGCGAGGCTCGCGAGCACGGCGGTTGACGTGGTACGGATGATCGACTGATGTTTCTTGTTCATTCTGCTTCCCCTGTTATGGTTTGGCCGCGTGCTTGCAACGCGGACTTGACCGTACGTACCGCCGCGAAGGCTCCGGGTTGTTCGGCGCCGAACAAAATTCGGGAACTGACAAGAACCCTCAAGGAGTGACAAGGCGGCCCGTCGGGCGCCCGAGTTGCCTATGCTCTTAGACTTTTACGTCGCAGCGGCATCGCAGCAAGTGTCTCGGGAGATCGGGAGATCGGGAGATCGGGAGATGGCATCACGTTACGTCGCGTTCGGGTCGCTTGCCCTGTCCGCGACCCTGAGCGCCGCATCGGCAGTACCGGCCGGAGGCCCCAAGGTCCCGGGGGCCGCGGCGGCCGGCACCGTACGCCTGGTCGTCGTCGGCAGCCGCAGCGCCGAGCAGCGCCAAAGCGCGACCGCGAGCAAGCTCGATTCGGTGCTGGCGGATCTGTCGCGGCACGCGCTGCGGGCGCGTCCCGAGCACATCCTGGAGGACCTGCACTCGCTGAGTCCGGCAGCCCGCTTTTCCGCAGCCGCGGCGAGCGGAGCTCCGCTCGTGCTCATCGACGCCGTCACTCGCGGCGATCCCGGGCGGCTGAAAGCGGCGCTGCTCGATCTGGGCTTGCAGCGCCCCGCGACGTACTCCAATGACGTCGGCGGCTGGCTGCCGGTCGATCGGATCGAAGCGGCGGCGGCGCGCGCTGAAGTGCACTCGATCCGCGCCGCGATACCGCGTACGCGCTCCGCCGGACCGGTGGCGCTGCAGGGCGACTACGTTCAGCGAAGCGATGTGGTGCGTACGACGTATCCCCTGCTCACCGGCACCGGCATCACCGTGGGCGTGCTCTCCGACAGCTTCGATTGCTATGCCGTCTACGCCGTTCCCGCCAACAACGTACCGGTCTCCGGCAACGCCGGCTATGCCTCGAACGGCTTCACAGCCGACTACGCCACCGACGTATCCACGGGCGCCCTGCCCTCGGGTGTCAACGTGCTCGCCGGCGGGGAGGCCGATTGCCTGAACTACGGCGCACCGACGCAGCTGCCGTTCGGCGACGAAGGCCGGGCGATGCTGCAGATCGTTCACGCCGTCGCTCCCGGCGCGAGTCTCGCCTTCTACACCGCGGAGAACAGCGAGGCGGATTTCGCCGGCGGCATCGGCAAGCTGGCGGCCGCGGGAGCCCAGGTCATTGCGGACGATGTGGGCTACTTCGATGAGCCCTACTTCCAGGACGGCCTCGTCGCGCAAGCCATCGACGCCGTCGAGGCCAAGGGCGTTGCGTATTTCTCCGCCGCGGGCAACAACGGCACGCTTTCCTACGAAAACACCGCGCCGAGTTTTGCCGCTTTGTCGAGCAGCGCCCCGACCGCCGGGGAGTACCTGCTGAACTTCGACCCCTCGGGTGCGACCACGACGAACTATCTGCCCATCACCGTGCCGCCGATTCCGCCCGGGGACTTCGTGGGAGTCGTGCTGCAGTGGGATCAGCCGTACGTCACCGGCGCCCCCGGTAGCCCCGGGGCGAGCAGTCAGATCGACCTCTGCATCACCGGCGGCACGGGCAGCGACACCATCACCGACTACGACGGTAACGCCGTCAGCTGCACGGGCCCGAACAAGGTGGGCGCCGATGCTTACCAGATCATGTTCATCGGCAATCCCGCGAACGCCGCCGGCGCGAGCGCGCGGCAAAACCTCAACATCGTGCTCGGACTCGCGGGCGGAACCGCGGCACCGGGCCGCCTCATCGTCACCGTCGAAGATGATGGCTTGGGCAGCACGATCAATCAATTTGCGACCGGCAGTGCGACGCTGCAGGGGCATCCGGGCGCGGCCGGCGCGGCTGCGGTGGGGGCCGCGTTCTATTTCTTCACCCCCCGATGCGGCTCCGCGCCTGTCCGGCTCGAGGCCTTTTCCTCCGTGGGCGGTGCGCCCATTCTTTTCAATACCTCCGGCGCCCGGTTGCAGGCAGCGCTCGTCCGTCAGAAGCCGGATTTCGTCGGTCCTGACGGTGTGAACGATACCTTCTTGGGATTCACGCTGGCCTCGGCCGGGATCACGGGCTCGAATGGACAGCTGACGACCGCGATGCCCCAGTGCCAGAACGATTCGAACGCTCCGAACTTCTTCGGCACCTCGGCGGCAACGCCGCACGCAGCGGGCATTGCCGCCCTGATGCGGCAGTCGAACACCGCCGCGACGCCGGGCGAGATCGTCGGTGCGCTACAGAAAAGCGCGCTGCCAATGGCGGGAGCCACGCCCAATTACAATTCCGGCTATGGGTTCATTCAGGCCGACGCGGCGCTCGCGCTCATCGCGCCCGGCGCGCCCACCTTGACGCTCGGAGTCACTTCCATTGCCGCCGGCGGCTCAACCACGATCACCTGGTCCTCGGTCAACACGACGGGCTGCACGGCCTCGGGCAGCTGGAGCGGAGCGCTCGCGAGCAGCGGCAAGCAAACCGTGACGCCGGCGGCGGCCGGCACGGACACGTACACGCTGGCGTGCGCCAACGCGGCAGGCTCCTCCACGCCGATCTCGGTGTCGCTGACCGTGACCGACCCGCCGAGCGGCGGCGGTGGAGGCGCGGTCGGCGGGTGGTCCCTGTGGGGCCTTGCGCTCCTCGGCGGTGTGCGTACGAGGCGCCTGATGCTCAGGCGGTTGCCGTCTAATCGGGAATGAACATTCGCACCGACGCTGCCCCCATGACGAGCGTCGCAATCCAGCCGAGCAGGACGATCGGCCGGCTGGCGGTGAACGCGCCCATTACCGATTTTTTCGAGGCGAGCAGAATGATCACCGCCATGAGCGGCACCGCGACCACGCCATTGATGACCGCGCTCCAGAATAAGGCCCTCATCGGACTGATCGGCGAATACTGGATGCCCAACCCGAAGAGCATGCTCACCGCGACGACGGCGTAGAATCCGCGCGCATCCGCGGGGCGTCGCTCGAGCCCGAAATGCCAACCGCGGGCCTCGGCGAGCGCGTAGGCCCCCGACCCCGCGAGCACCGGCACGCCGATGAGACCGACGCCGAGGATGCCGAGAGCGAAGAGCAGGAACGCGAAGTTGCCGGCGAGCGGACGAAGCGCGCCCGCGGCCTGCGCGGCGGTATCGATGTCCCTGATGCCGGCGACGTGGAGCGTCACGGCGGTCGCCAGGATGATGAACCAGGCGGCGAGATCGGAATAGAACATGCCGCTCCAGGTATCCCAGCGAATACGCCGCAGTTCCTTCGGCGCCCGCGCGTGGTCGCGCAGCAATGGACGGGCGTCGGCCGCGTGCATGTCCTCAACCTCCTCGGAGGCCTGCCAGAAGAACAGGTAGGGACTGATGGTGGTGCCGAAGACGCCGACCACGACGGCGGCGGCGGCGGCATTCGGTGTGAATCGCGGCCAGACCGTGTGCAGCGCGACCTCTCGCCAGGGCACGTGAACGGTGAAGAGCACCGCCGCATACGCGAGCAGCGACAGCGTCAACCACTTCAGGAACGACACGTACCGATGGTAGGGCACGAATATCTGCAATAGCAGCGACAGCATCACGAAGAACGCGGTCATGAGATGGCGATTGAAACCCGTCACGAGCTCGGCGACCTCGCCCATGGCGGCGACATCCGCGGCGATGTTGAGCATATTCGCGATCAGCAGCAACCCGACCACGCTCAGCAGCACCACGGGAGGAAACGCGAACTTGATGTTGGCGGCGAGTCCTTTGCCGGTGGTGCGGCCGATGAGCGCGCACATGAATTGAATCGCCGACATCAGAGGATAGGCGAGCGGCATGGTCCAGAGCATGTTCAGACCGAATTGCGCGCCCGCCTGCGAGTAGGTGGCGATGCCGCTCGGATCATCGTCCGCGACACCGGTGATCAGTCCGGGGCCGATCCGGGCCAGTGGGTGCGCTTTGATACGGCGCCAAAGAGCGCTGAGGCCGCGCGTTCCGGAGTCTCGCATTCGCACGAAGATAGCACGCCCATTTGACAGCTTGTCGCAGGTGCGCGCCGCGGTCAGCGTGTCACTCGCGGCTTTAGCGCTGTGAAGCACCTTCGGTGGATATGCGGTCCCCGGGCTTCATGCCCGCCGGACAGCTGCCGACGTATGTTTGGTCCTGGATCACGGTTTCATCGGTCTTGCCGTGGAAGGCGGGCGTGTAGGTCGCCGAGGATTCGGAGCGCGTCGCCGTCGGGCTCTGGTAGGTATAGGTGCCTTTGGACTCGATGACGGTGCCCGAGACGGTGCAGCGCGACGACGAGGTGTACCGGCCGTCGCCGAGACTGTCGAAGGATGTGGTGCAGTCCTTCTGGTTCTTGACGAGCGCGTCCATCGCCTTGTCATAGGCGTGATTTCTGCACAGCCGGTAGGTGAAATCCGTGCGTTTGCTGCCGGGATTCGCGATGCTCTGCCCGCGAATTTCCCATAGCCCCTCCTGCAGCGGTGGAGGGTCTGCGGCGCGGGCGACGGTCAACAACGCCGCTGCGGCGGGAATGAGGAGTAGCTTTCTCATGCCCCAAGGATAGCGTCCGGGCCGTGCGATGCAATCGGTGGCCTGGCCTGACGCCCGCGTAGGCGCGCGAGGTCAACGGGAATAAAATGTCGCCTCCCGGAGTCTTAGGAGTCATGAGGGTGGTGTCGGATCGCATCCATGGATGACCGGCGGGCGCGATTCGATGCGCAGGTTCTGCCGCACCTGGACGCCGCGTATCGGTTTGCGCGCTGGCTGGTTCGTTCGCCGACCGATGCGGATGATGTGATTCAGGAGGCCATGTTGCGTGCCTATCGTGCCTTTGACGGATTGCGGGGATCGGACGTGAAAGCGTGGCTGCTCGCCATCGTGAGGAATTGCCATGCCACGGACGCCGCCCAGCGCCAACGGCGGACGCACCTGCCGCTGCCGGATGAGCATGATGCCGATCACGGCTACGCCATGATGTCGACCCTACCGGATCCCGAGTCCGCGTCGATCCGCCGGGATGAGGAGCGTACTCTCGACCGGCTGCTCTCGACACTACCCGCAGAGCACCGCGAGGTGCTGGTACTGCGGGAAATCGAGGAGATGCCGTATCGCGCGATCGCGGCGGTCACGCAGCTGCCCATCGGCACGGTGATGTCGCGCCTCGCGCGGGCGCGCGCCGCGCTGAAAGTCCGGTGGCTGAACGAGAACGAGGTCAAACCGCGTGCCGTGCGCTGAGTCGCTCCGGGTGCAGGCGTATTTCGACCGCGAGGTCGATGCACTATCGGCCGCCGAGATCGAGCGGCATGTCGAGAATTGCAACGAGTGCCGTGCGTGGCTCGACGATCTCGAACGCATGCGCGCGGCGCTGCGGGATACGACCCATCACCGCGCCGGGCCCGAATTGCGTCAGCGAATCATGAGCGCGATCGATCATGAGAGTTCACTGCAGGGGAACTCGCCATCGGCGGCCGGCTCAGGGGTGGCGCGCACGGCGGGAAGAGGCGCTCGCACCTGGCGGTCGCGCCCCTTTTGGGCGGGCGCCTTTGGCGGTTTTGGCAGCGCGGCGATCGCCGCCGGTCTCGCCTTCCTGATCATGATGCCACCCGCAGCCAATGCAGTGCTCGACGAACTCGTGAGCGCCCATGTCCGCTCGCTCATGCCGACGGCGCAGCTCATCGATGTGCAGTCCACCGACCGCCACACGGTGAAGCCGTGGTTTGCCGGTCACGCCGATGTCTCCCCTGTGGTGGCGGACTTCACCACGCAAGGGTATCGACTCATCGGCGGGCGCGCGGACTACCTCGAGCGTCAACGCGCGGCCGCGGTGGTCTACCAGCACGGCGCACATTTCATCAATGTATTCAGCTGGGCGGCTGATCGCGGCGCGTTGCCGCGCGATGCGACCCGCAACGGCTATCACATCGCCTGCTGGCGGTCGGGGAATCTGGATTATTGCGCGGTCTCCGACACCGGCTGGGACGAGCTCAACGGTCTGGTGAGATTGCTGCGCGAGACAAACGCCGCGGAGGCGCACGAAGCGCACCCCTGAGGCGCACGAAGCGCATTCCTGAGGCTCTCTGGCGTCACTTCGATGCCTCCGATGTGGATGCCTCCGATGCCGGCTTTTGTGCGCGAAGCCGGGCCGAGACGTTCTCCGCGGCACTCATGACCCGCAGCACGTTCTCGCCCGCCACCTTGGCCACCTCCGCGTCGGACCAGCCGCGGCGCATCAGTTCGACGAGCAGGGTGGGAAAGCCAGCGACGCTTTCGAGGCCGCGCGGCCCATCCGGAATGCCGTCGAAGTCCGATCCGAGTCCGACGTGATCGATGCCCGCGATCTGACGGATGTGCTCGATGTGGTCGGCGACCTGCTCGAGCGTCGTGACGGGCTGCGGATGCTCGGCATCCCAACGCGCGAGCGCCGCTTTGGCACGGTCCGGCTGGCCGATGTAGAGCCCGACGTAAGGTGGGCTGTTGTTGCGGGTCTGTTCCGCAGCCCGATCCGCATCCCATTGATTGCGCGCCGCCGACACATAGCCCGTAGCGAAATTCACCATCACCACGCCACCGTTCTTCGCCACCAGGCGCAGGATGTCGTCGGGTACGTCGCGCGGATGGTCGACGAGCGCGCGTGCGGAGGAGTGGGAGAAGATGACCGGTGCCTCGCTCACCGCGAGCGCCGCCTGCATGGTTTCGGGTGAGACATGGCTCAAATCGACGAGCATCCCCAGGCGGTTCATTTCCTTCACCACATCGAGGCCGAACGGGGTCAGGCCATGATGCAGCGGTGCATCGGTCGCCGAATCGGCCCAGCCGGTGTTCCTGGTATGTGTCAACGTCATGTAGCGCGCGCCGAGCTCGTACATCTGCCGCAGCACGGCGAGAGAGTCGTTGATCTGGTGGCCGCCCTCGATGCCGATCAGCGAGGCGATCTTTCCGGACTTGTGGATGCGGCGCACGTCGGCGGCCGTATAGGCGACCTCGAAATCTTTCGGGTAGCGGGCGACCATGCGCTTCACCAGATCGATTTGCTCGAGGGTGATCTGCACGGCTTCCGGACCCTTGATGTCGACCGGTACCCACACCGACCAGAATTGGCCGCCCACGAGACCCGCGCGCAAGCGCGGAATGTCGGTCATGAGTGCGGCTTCGTCCTGCGGCGGCGGAATCCTCGACGTGTCGGATGCCAGATCGATGAGCGTGAGGCGTCCTTTGAATCGTTCGCGAATTTCCCACGGCAGGTCGTTGTGCCCGTCGATCAAGGGCGTGCGCTTGAGCACCTGAACCAGTCGCGCATGGTAATCGCTCGTGCCGGCCGCGATCGCGGAGCCGGCGCTCGCCACGAGCGCCACCGCACACAGCGCTGATGCGGCGAGGCGACCGGCCGCCCCGCGGATGGCCGCGGCTTTCAGATGCTTGATCATCGCCAACCCTTCATCCTTTGTGCGAAGGCCCGAGGGGCGGCCACGATCCCTTGCGCCGTCAATCGAACAGGCGGCCGTAACGCTCCCGAAGCAGCGCCTTTTGCACCTTGCCGGTGCCCCCGACGGGGAGGGAATCGAGAAAGATCACCTCTTCCGGCAGCCACCATTTGACCACTTGTTGCGCGAGATAGGCCAAAATTTCTTCGCGTTCGAGCCTGTACTGCGGCTTGCGCACGATGAAGAGCAGCGGCCGCTCCTCCCAGCGCGGGTGCTTGACGCCGATGACGGCGGCCATGGCCACCGCCGTGTGGCCGATGGCGGCATTCTCCAGCTCGATCGAGCTGATCCACTCGCCGCCGCTCTTGATCAGGTCCTTGGCGCGGTCCCGGATCTGTACGGTGCCTTGCGCATCGATGGTGGCGATATCGCCGGTCGCGAACCAACCATCGACGAGCGGTGAGGCCTCGCCCTTGTAGTACTGCTCGATGATCCACTGCCCGCGCACCATGAGTTCGCCTTGGGAGCAGCCGTCGCGAGGCAATTCGGCGCCGTATTCGTCGATCACCTTGGTCTCCACACCGAACAGAGACTTGCCCTGCTTGGCAATGACGGCGTGCCGGCGCGCGGCGGGCCACTCGCACTGCTGCCCATCGAGAGCGCCCATCGTGGCAACGCCCACGGTCTCGGTCATGCCCCAGCCGTGGCGCACGTCGATGCCGTACTCATCGGCGTACTTCGCGATGAGTGCGACGGGCATCGCCGATCCGCCCACGAGCACTCGCTTGAGGGTCGAGAAGCGCAGTCCGTTGTCCTCGACGTGCCCGATCAGCGACAGCCAGATGGTGGGTACGCCGGCGCTCACGGTGACCCCTTCGGTCTCCATCAACTCGTACAGACTGGCGCCGTCCAAGCGCTGGCCCGGCAGGACGAGTTTGGCGCCGGCGATGGGTGCGGCATAAGGAATGCACCAGCCGTTGACGTGGAACATCGGCACCACCCCCAAAATTGTGTCGCGCGAGGAGAGCGAGAACACGGCCGGCAAGCAGCAGGAGAGGGCATTGAGGATGATCGAGCGATGCGAATACAGAGCGCCGCGCGGATTTCCCGTGGTGCCGGAGGTGTAGCACAAGGCCGCCCCGGTGCGCTCGTCGAACTGCGGCCAGTCGAATCGTTCGGGGCAGTCGGCAATCAAGTCCTCGTAGCACGAGGTGTTGTGGACGCCCGAAATCGCGGGCATGTCCGCCGCCTCGCACAGACAGATCCAGCTCCTCACCTGGGGACACTGCGGCGCGAGCTCCTCGACGAGCGGCGCAAAGCCCCGATCGAAGAACATCACATTGTCTTCGGCATGATTCACGATGTAGATCAGCTGCGCGGGATGCAGGCGCGGGTTGCAGGTATGCAGCACCATGCCGCTGCCCGACACGGCGAAATAAGTCTCGAGGTGCCGATGCGTGTTGCAGGCGATGGTGCCGACGGCGCTGCCTGCCCCGAGGCCCAAGGCTTCGAGCCCATTGGCCAAGCGTCGCGCGCGGGCCGCGCACTGCGCGTAGGTGTATCGATGCGGGGGCCCGTGGGACTCGCGAGAGACTATTTCCACTGCGCCAAACTGCGCAGCGGCATGCTCGATGATGCCGGAGATCAAGAGCGGCCGATCCATCATCAGACCCGGACGCAGCATTGCGAAAATCTCCTATCAAGCGTTGCGGATACGGACTAACAGGGCGCAGTTTGATGCCAAGCGAGCGAACAGACAATCGCCGCCACGGAACCGTCGGGCTGTCAATCCTTGTTGCGTGGTTTCCAAAGGGCAGTCGCGCGTAGCCGCGCCATTTGTCATAAGGGTTCGAGACATATTGCGTTTCTATTTAACTTGCGGACCGCGTCGCAGCTGTGGTCAAGTGCCGACACTGAATCGTGAACTGATCGCTTGTGTTTGCAGCCGACGCATCGCCGGCGCCCAGGAAAGCACGATCAAAATAAAGCGACGATTAAAGGGGATGACATGAAGAACTCCACTGCCCTGAGCGTGTGTCTTGCCGTGATCGCAGTATCGATCGCGGGGAGTGCTTTACCCGGCTCGATGTCGGCCGAACAGATGCGGCAGGGTGCGCCGCGCGACGTGATCGTGATTCTGCGCGACCAGCTGTCCAATGCGCCGCCGCTACGCGGGGCGCTGCAGACGAGAGCGGCGGCGGTCGCCGTTTCGCAGGCCTCGCTCATCGGCGAGCTGCAGCAGATGAGGCCGCGACAGGTTCGCTCGTTCCACACGTTCAACGGCTTTGCGACCAATGTCTCCGCGGCCGAGGCTGCACGCCTGGCAGCCCATCCCGAGGTACAGGCGGTGGTGCCCGATGCGGTGATTCACCAGCGCCGCATACGATCGATGCCTGCGGAGAGCGCCGGGGAGGGCGCTTCCACGCCCATGACGAGCGACATGGACAGGAACTCGCTCTGCAATACATTGGAGCCCGAAGCGCTGCAGGTGACGCACACGGCGTACTTGGATGATTCCAAACCGCAGGCGCAGCAGGTGCGCGATGGGAATGGCCATCGGGTGACCGGCAGGGGTGTGAAGGTCGCGTTCATCGCCGACGGTGTGGATCCGAACCTGGCCGCCTTCATCCGCCCGGACGGTTCCCACGTCTTCATCGACTATCAGAACTTCTCTGGCGATCCAGACGGCACGCCGACCGGCGGCGCCGAAGGGTTCGGCGACGCGAGCTCCATCGCGGCCCAAGATGATCCGAGCGGCAAACCGATGTTTTTTGACCTCAGTAAGTTCGTGAACGCAGCGCATCCGCTGCCCACGCCTTGCAACATTCGCATCCGCGGTATGGCGCCGGATGCATCGCTGGTTGGCCTCAAGGTGTACTCGAATCTCGGCTACACCACGACCTCGGGCATCGTGCAGGCCATCGAGTACGCCGTTGCCCACGACGTCGATGTCATCAACGAGTCGTTCGGCGGCAATCCCTACCCGGACCAGAACGATGATCCCATCTCCCTCGCCAATAACGCCGCGGTGCAAGCCGGCGTTACCGTCGTGGCCGCCCCGGGAGATGCGGGAACGGCCAGCACGATCGGCTCGCCTGCGAGCGAGAAGAGCGTGATCTCGACCGGCGCCTCCACCACGTTCCGTCTCTACGAGCAGACCGGCTATGGTGCTCAATCGCTCGCGAAAGGAGATATCAGCAACAATATCTCCTCATTGAGTTCCGGCGGTTTCACTCAGCGCGTTCCGCGTACGGTGGATGTGGTGGCGCCCGGCGATCAAGGATGGGCGCTTTGCTCGACTAATACCGCCATGTACACCGATTGTACCAACTTCAACTCATCGCCTCAGCCGGCGCCCATTCAGGCTTTCGGCGGCACCAGCGAGTCGGCGCCGCTCGTCTCCGGCTTGGCCGCACTGGTCATCCAGGCCTATCGCAGCACCCATGGCGGCGCCGACCCGGCGCCCGCGCTGGTAAAGCGGATCATCATGAGCACGGCGACCGATCTCGGCGCACCGTCGGATGAGCAAGGAGCGGGGTTGATCAACGCCCTGGCGGCGGTCGAAGTCGCTCTGTCCGTGGGGAACGATCGCGGGATCGTCCTGGGGGCACCATGCGGGATTATTGCTCAAGCCGAACAGCTCCGTCATCGTGAGCTCACCGAACACGCATGAGACCCGTTCCTTTACCGTTACCAACACGGGGTCCAAGAAGCAGCATTTGGTGCCCTCGCTGATGATGCTCGGCGCGCCAATGGCCGGCGCGACCCTCAGCGTCACGTTGGATCCCAGCACCGATCCCACGTTCATCACTGCCCAGGGCGCCGCCCGCTCCTATGTGAAGCGGAAATTCACCGTGCCGGTGGGCGCTGAGCACTTGGATGCGGCCATCGCGTGGCAAACCTCGCTTACGAGCTCTGCGACACCCATCGCCTATATCGGGTTGGTCGACCCCTCCGGGCGGCAGGCGGCTTACTCGCTTCCGCAGGGTTTGGGGAGCGGCTACGGTCACGTCGATGTCGTCAAGCCGGCGGCCGGCACCTGGACGGCGATCATCTGGACACGTCCGTCGGGCGTTGGTACCTACTCGGGTAACGTGCAATTCTCGTGGGCGGCCGAGCGTTTCGTGAAATTCGGTTCGGTCCATCCTGCCTCGCTGGATCTCGCGCCCGGCGCGAGCGCCTCGATCTCGGCAGACTTTATGATGCCCGCGGAACCTGGCGATCTCGCGGCCGCCATTCGCTTCGACGGATCTGATGAATCTTCCGAGTGGGAATCCGACGGGGGTGGCCGGCTACCGGAAATTCCGGTTACGCTGCGCGCACTGATCCCACTGGGACCGAATGGCGGGGACTTCACGGGCACACTCACCGGCGGCAACGGGCGCACCGGCGCCGGCCCGACCCAGACATTCGAATTCGACGTGCCGAAGGGCGTCAACAACATGAGTCTGGTGCTCACCTTGGCCGACAACGGCTATCTGCTGGAGGGTCTGCTGGTGGATCCGCAAGGGATGGAGTTGAGTGTAGAACTCAATGTGGATCCTTCCGGCGCCCCGCAATACGCGCTACAGCTGTTCCGCAACAATCCGCAGCCGGGACGCTGGAAGTTCGTGTTGGTGCAAGACTTCACATCGTCGGGCAACCAGACGTCGCTACCGTTCACGGCACGGATCGGCTTCAATACGGCGCAGGTCAGCGCGCCGGGTTTGCCAAACGGTCTCAGCACCATGCTCTCGGCGAGCGCGACTCCAGTGACCGTCGACGTTCAAGTCACTAATACCAGCGCGGTGACGCAGGCATTTTTTGCCGACGCGCGGCTCAGCACCTTAAGCGTCAATGCGCTGCCGATCCAACCGTGCGCGGCGGCGACGACACTTCCCGGCACCTGTGGGTTGTTCTACCTGCCGACCGAAGTCAACAGCGTCGTGTTCGAGGCGCAATCGGACTCACCGATCGAGATGGATGCGTACAACGATTCGGGCTACAACGTGGGCGGCACCGGGGCGCCGGATATCTTCGCGCAGCCCGTGGCGCCGCATACAATCGCTGCCTCGCTGAGTGAACCCGAGGTGCCCTATGGCATTTGGATCGTCAGCCCCTCGCTGATAGGGCCATACGGACCGGGAGGTGCGCCGATGACCCCCGTCCTCATCGGCGCCTTGGTCCTGATGCAGACCTTCGACTCGGGCGTCGCAGCCGACAGCGGCGACTTGTGGGCGGACTTGACCTTGGGCACGAACACCTACAATCCGTTGATACTCGGGCCCGGTGCGACGGGCACCATCAAACTAACCATCACCCCCGATCCGACTCAGGTGGGCAACACGATCACCGGCAATGTATACATCGATACGTTCAACCCATTCGTCGTCTTCGGCGATGAGGTGGTGAAGCTGCCTTATAGCTACACGATTGCTCCATAACTTGAGGCGGCCGCCTCCCGCCCGAGCAACGGGGCGGCGGCGGATCCGTCGTAGGCGTGAGCCGACATTCATTGCCGCTCTTAAGCGCATTGCGGCCCGCGATGTGCTGCATCAGACTGGCGGCGAGCTTCAGACGCAGAACTCGCTATGAGGAGATGTTCATGGCCCGCACGGTCAACCTTGCCGGCACTCTCAGTGCAATCGCCTTTCTCGCGCTCGGTGTTTCCGCCACCCCCGGTTTCGCAGACGACACGATGTCGCAGGCCACCCCGTCCAATCATCAAACGATGAAGGAGTGCATCGAGCGGCAGAAGACCAAGGACGTCACGATGTCGAAATCGGAAATGAAGCGCTATTGCAAGGACGAGCTGAAGCGCCAGAAAGCGACGGGTGCCATGCCGGAACGCCAGCCCACCGACACGCCGCCTGCTGAGCAGCCCCAATCGTAGCCGAGCGCTCGTAGCGGCTCGCCGCGCCGCAGCGAGATCGGCGGCGAATTTCCAGCAACTGGGCGGCAGCGCGGCGGCGTGGCCGGCGCCCCTGAAAAGCTCGAGCGCCCGGCCCCCGGCTCGGCTAGAATCGCGCCCGTCATTGTTGGTCCACTGAAGCGTGAGCGCGGCCGGACTGGCTAATCTCGTACTTCTTGGATTCACATGCTCTCGACCTCCAACGTCGCCATTCAGTTTGGCGCCAAGCCGCTATTCGAGCACGTCACCGTCAAGTTCTCCGACGGCAACCGCTATGGGTTGATCGGCGCGAACGGCTCCGGGAAATCCACCCTCATGAAGATGCTCGGCGGCGAGTTGGAGCCGAGCGTCGGAGATGTGATGCTGCAAGCGGGGATGCGCCTCGGAAAACTGAATCAGAATCAGTTCGCCTACGAGGATGAGCGGGTGCTCGATGTGGTCATGAGCGGTCACACGGAACTCTGGCGGGCGATGCAGGAGCGCGACCGCATCTATGCGGACCCCAACGCCAGCGACGCCGACTACATGAAGGCCGCAGAACTCGAGGGCGTATTTGCCGAATACGGCGGCTACGACGCCGAAGCGCGGGCCGGCAGTATCCTCACCGATGCAGGTATCGACGCCGCCAGGCACAACGGCACGATGCGCGAGGTGCCGCCGGGTCTGAAACTGCGCGTGCTCCTCGCGCAGGCGCTGTTCTCGAAACCGGACGTGCTGCTGCTCGATGAGCCGACCAATAACCTCGACATCCATTCGATCCGCTGGCTCGAGGGCGCGCTCAATAACTACGATGCCACGATGGTCATCATCAGCCACGACCGGCACTTCTTGAATCAGGTGTGCACGCACATCGCGGATCTCGATTTCCAGCAGTTGAAGATATATCCCGGCAATTACGATGATTTCATGCTTGCCTCCGTGCAGGCCCGCGCCAGAGTCGAAGCAGCGAATGCCAAGGCCAAGGACCGCATTTCCGACCTGCAGGAATTCGTGCGCCGGTTCTCGGCCAACGCCTCGAAGGCGCGCCAGGCCACCTCGCGCAAGAAGCAGCTGGAAAAGATCAAGATCGAGGAAGTGCGGCCCTCCTCGCGCCAGAACCCCTACATTCGATTCGAGCAGGGCAAGAAGCTGTACCGCTCCGCGGTGTCGGTCGACAACTTGAGCTTCGGGTATCCTGGCGCGGACGGCAAAGTGCTCAGCAATCTTACCTTCAACATCGAGGCGGGCGAGCGGGTCGCCATCATCGGCCCGAACGGCGTCGGCAAAACCACGCTCCTGCGCTGCCTCGCTGGCGAATTGCCACCGTCCTCTGGCCGTATCGTGTGGGTGGAGAATGCCCACGTAGGTCACATGCCGCAGGACCCGCAGGCCGAATTCGAGCCCCCCTGCGATCTCTTCACGTGGATGTCCCAGTACACCGGCAAGGCGGACGACGATCAGCTGGTGCGGGCGACCTTGGGGCGGCTGCTGTTTTCCGGCGATGAAACCAAGAAATCGGTGAGCGTGCTCTCCGGCGGCGAGAAGGGCCGCATGATCTATGGCAAGCTCATCCTCACGAAGCCCAATGTGCTCTTGATGGATGAGCCGACCAACCACATGGACATGGAAACCATCGAATCGCTGCAGATCGGACTCGAGCACTATTCGGGAACGCTCATCTTCGTCTCGCATGACCGGGAGTTCGTGGGCGGCCTCGCCACGCGCATCATCGAGCTGCACCCAGGATCGGCAGCGACTGATTTCAAGGGCACTTACGACGAGTACTTGAAATCGCGAGGCGTCGAGCCCTAGCCGCGCGGGCTCAGCTCGTTCCCGCGCTGCCGAGCGGCAAGGTACCCAGAAGTTCCGCGGCGCCGTTCCAGAGCACCTGAATGCCAATACAGAACAAGAGGAAGGCGGAGAGGCGCACGATGATCGTAGTGCCGGTGAGACCGATCAGATCGGCGAGCCGCGCCGAGTGCCGATAGAGTAGGTATACGAGCACGGCGATTAAGGCGACCGCCGCCAGAGTCTCCACGAAGAAGGCGAGCGATGAGGCGTGAAAGCCGCTCGGACGCCCTGCGCCGATCGAAATCGCGACCGAGATCGTACCGGGCCCGGTCGTGAGCGGCATGGTCAAAGGATAGAATGCGAGCCGGCTAGGCGGCACATCGACCGAGCGCGGGTACGGTGTCTCGCTGCGGCGCTGTTCGGTCGCGTCCGGCTCGGTCAGCATCCGCCAGCCCGACATCGCCACGATGATGCCGCCCGCCACGCGCAGCACAGGAATCGAGATTCCGAAAAAGCTGAGCACGTAGGCACCGATGTACAGCGATGCCGCGACGATGCAAAAGGCGTAAATCGCGACCCAGCGCGAGACTTGCGCGCGCACCTTGGGCTCGAGGCCGAGCGTCGCGCCGAAAAAGATGAACGCGCCGGACAACGGATTCACGATCGAGAAGAGCGCGCCGAAGGCGAGCAGGAACGTGGCCACGTCAGGACCCGGCCGCGATCGTCAATGGAGGAGCGCCGTGCGGCGGGCACCTTCCCGGTCCGCGCTCCGATCGCGCTGCAGGATGCGCGCGAGAATCGAGGGGATTTCGAAAACGGCACGATTGCGGATGTACGAAATGCTGCGGCGAAATTCCTCGAGTCGACCGACCATCTCCTCGACGCCGCCGCGGATTGTCTTGAAGGAGTCCAAGACGATGCCGGCGTTGTTCTCTTTGATCCACACCGAATTGTATCGCTCCTGAGGCATGGTCCACGTGTTGTGCACCACGATCACGGGCAAGCCCTGCTGAACCGCTTCGCTGATGCTGCCGGGACCGGGCTTGCCGATCAAGAAATCGCTCAGCTGCATGTAGCGGCGAATTTCGGAGGTGAATCCGATCACCACGCGCGGCGCGGCTGCGCTCATCGCGCGAAGCCGCTGGGCGAGCGCGGCGTTGTGGCCACAGATCAGAATGAGCTGGATATCGTCGAGCCGACGGGCGATCGCCTGCATGACCCGCGAGCCGTGGCCCCCGAACATCACCATGCCGGTCGGCCGATCCGGATCAAGGTCGAGCTTTTCAAGCTCCGCGCGCCGATCGACGTGCGACTCCTCGTAGAAGTCGGGACGAATGATCATACCGGACGTGGCGTGAACTTGGCCGTCCCCGTAGCCCATCGCGCGAGCTTGGGCCACCGCCTTCGGCGTGCCGCAGATGAAGTGCTGCGCCTGGCGCGGCTCGATCCAAAAATGAGGTGGAAAGTCCGCGAAGTCGGTGAGGATGGTCACGTAGGGAGCCTGCGGGCGCGCCGTGGCGAACGCTTCGTACATGGGCCGATTGAAGTTTGGAATGACCGATACCACCATGTCCGGTCTGGTCTTGCGCCAATGCCGGCGCAACCGGCTGGTCATCGAACGGTGGCTCAAGCGAATGAGGGCCTGCAGCAACCTGAGCTCCTGCGCCAACCCGACGCTCCAGCCGCGCTGCAGCCGATTGTTGTAGAGATCTTCCCAGTTCATGCCGGTGGTTTTGAGAAACACATCCTTGGGATCGAGAATTTTCATCAGATTGACGAGCCGAACCTCCCACGGCCGGCCTTCTGCGCGGATGACGGTCTCGAGAGCCGTCGCGGCGGCGCGATGGCCGCCTCCCGCATTGAAGTAAACCAGGTCGATGGTTTGGAGGGCGGGCGCATCGTTCATTTTCTTATGGGCTCCGGCTACGGGACCGCCGTAGTTTATGCGAATCGACCCGGAAAAGGAGCCGCTCGGCGCCTCTTAGAACTCGCTCGCGCTTATCGGAAATGCTACATTGAAGTTCATCGAAATGATGTAAGGCGGCCCCATGAACGCGAGCCTCAAATCCGTGCAAAGCATGACGGATGCCGAACGCCAGGCACGAGTCGATCTGGCTGCCTGTTACCGGCTGGCGGCGCACTTCGGTTTGAACGAGGGAATCGACAACCACTTCACCTTGCTCGTGCCGGGTCACTCGGATCGATTTCTGCTCGCACCCTTCGGCCTGCACTGGTCGGAAGTGAAGGCCAGCGACTTCATGGTCATCGATTTCGACGGCAAGCTCGTGAGCGGGCCCGGGCCCGTCGAAGACACGGCGCTGCATATCCACCTTCCCGTGCACCGTCTGGGGCCCCGCGCCCGATGTGTGCTGCACACGCATATGCCCTACGCGACGGCGCTGTGCATGCTCGAGAATCCGCGCCTGGAAATGGCGGTACAGAGCGCGCTCGCCTTCCATGATGAGATCGCCTACGACCCCGATTACACCGGACTGGCATTCGACGATGGCGAGGGCGAGCGGTTGGCAGGTGCGCTCGGCACGAAGTCCGTCCTGATGATGGCACATCACGGCGTGCTCGTGGTGGGCGAGACGGTGCCGGTGGCATTCGAGCGGCTGTATTTCTTGGAGCGAGCAAGTCAAGCGCAAGTGCTGGCGCTTTCGACGGGGCGCGCCTTGCGGCGGATCCCGGAAGCCGTGGTCCGCACCACCGCCGCACAATTCATGTCGGGCGGCAAGGTCGGCGGCCGCGATCGCGCCGACCTGCACTTCGATGCCTTAAAGCGCATGCTCGATCGCAACCAAGCGGATTACGCGAGCTGAGTCCACTGCCGCATCCCGGGCCGGACACGGGTGTCGTCGCCTCGGCGGAAGAGGCGCGTGCCGCGGGGTTGTCTCGCCCGTTCTACGTCGTGGGTCTGCTCGCGCTTTCGCTCGGCATCAACTATATCGATCGCGGGGCATTGCCGACCGCCGGTCCGCTGATCCGGCACGATCTCGGCCTCTCACCCGAGCAGTTCGGTGTGCTGTCCTCGGCATTTTTCTACGTGTATGCGCCGATCCAGATTCCGGTCGGATGGCTGGCCGAACGGTTCGGCGCGCACAAGGTGCTCTCCTGCGGCCTCGTCGTCTGGGCGACGGCGACCACCTTCATGGGCGCGGCGAGCGGATTCTGGACGCTGCTGCTTCTGCGCTTGCTGCTGGGCCTCGGCGAGAGCGCGGGCTTCCCATGCGTCTCCAAGCTCCTCGCTTGTGTCGTGCCGTTGAAAAGTCTCGGGGAAGCCAATGGCATCGTCGCGCTCGGCTATCTCATGGCGCCGGGGGTTGGGATCTGGCTCGCCGGGCTTCTCATCGATCACGTCGGGTGGCGAGGCACTTTCTTGGTTTTCGGCCTGACCTCGCTTCTGTGGCTGCTGCCCTGGTCGCGGGTCAAGCTGCCGAAGCTTGCGACAGCGCCAAGTGATGCCAGCACGCCCACCTGGGGCATGGTCTTCAATCAGAAGGGTCTGTGGGGCACGAGCCTCGGGCTCTTCTCGAGCAATTACATGTGGTATTTCATCTTGAGCTGGCTGCCGAGCTATCTCGTCGATGAGCACGGCTTTTCCATGCATGAGATGGAGCGCGTCGGCACGCTCGGGTACCTCGTCAACGGTGCGAGCGCGCTCTTCGTCGGCTGGGCGATCGACCGCTATGTCCGGCGCCGCGGCTCGGCCAACTTTGCCTACAAGTTCGTGATGGTCTTGGCCCACAGCGGTTCGGTCGTGTGCATGCTCTGCATGGCCTGGGGCTCGGAGACCCTCGCGATCGCCGGCATGTTCGGCTTTCAGCTGCTAATGGGCGCCTCCTCGCCCGGCGTGTACGCGATGTCGCAGATTCTCGCAGGACCACGCGCCTCGGGACGCTGGGTGGGAATACAAAACTCACTCGGTAACTTCTCGGGCATGATCTCGCCCACGCTCACCGGGTTCGTCATCGGACGGACGGGACACTATGAACTCGCGTTCGTCGCGGCCGCGATAGTGAGCGTGCTCGGCATCGTCGGCTGGATCGGCATGGTGCCGAAACTCGTACCCATCCAGTGGCGTCCCGCGACTGCGGTAGCGCCCGCAAAAGTGTGATGCCGATCACCTGGATTGCGTGACGGCGGTCACGTCGATCGCAGCATCTCGCTTGCGGTCCTCCGAAGGCAACGAGCTCCTGTCGCTTCGCACCTACGTCGCCGAGCAAAGACATTCCGCTCCTCGTGCCCGGCCCATACCATGGATCTCGCATAAATCACTGTGGGTAGTGCCGCCCGTGCTCAACAAGTTGACAGATTCCACCGAGACCGCTTCGAGCAAGACGCTGGATGCATTCGCTCAGGTCATACGCGCTCTGGCACCGGAAGTTTGCAGCGTGTCATTTCACGATGGCGTCGCGGAGACGCTGTTGTTGAGCGAGGACTTCCTGCTTCCGGAAGATCATCAGCTCGTCGAGGACTGTCTGTCCGTCGACTCGACCGGCATGCACTCGATTCAGTACGGCACGCGCGAGGGCTCCTGCTATTCGATCGCCATCCCGGTGCGCGATGCGCGCAACGAGGTCAACGGCGCCGTCCGCTTGAGCATCGATTCGGACGTCGACGATCCCCGCACCGCCGAATCGCTCGAGCAGCGGTTGGCGCCGGTCATGGTGTGCCTCGCGGCCGAGTTCACGCGCCGCGCCGCGGCGCCGAACTTGCCTCAGGTCGACGCGGCGCAGCTCGCGCAAATCGAGAGCGCGCTTCACGCGGAGCGCTTCGAACTCTTCCTGCAGCCCATCCGTTCGCTGCGTGCCAATCCGACGATGGCGCACTACGAGGTGCTGCTGCGGCTGCGCACCCTAGACGGCATCCTGCTCGAGCCGGTCTCGTTCCTCGATGCCGCCGCACATCGGAATCTCATGCCCTCGATCGATCGCTGGGTGGTGCGATCGCTTCTGGTTTGGCTCACGAACAACCGCAAGGTCTGGACCAAGCGGCCGTCAGTCTTCTGCATCAATCTGGCATCGCAGTCGATGACCGATGCCAACTTCATCAGCTACCTCGAATCGTGTGTCGAGAAGAGCAGCGTGCCACCGCAAGCGTTGTGCTTCGAGATCACGGAACGCTTCGCCGCATCGGGCAGCATCAGCGTGGCGGAATCAATGCGGCGGCTCGAAGCCCTGGGGTGCGAGGTAGCGCTGGATGATTTCGGCGCGAATGCTCCCTCGTACGGGTACCTGCGTTCCGTCCCCGCACACTATTTCAAGATCGACGGCTCGCTCGTGCTGGCGGCGCCGAACGATCGGGTGGCGCGTGCGGTGATCTCCTCCATCGTGCGCATGGCGGGCGATCTCGGCGTGCAAACGGTGGCCGAGTCCGTGGAATCGGACAGCGAACTGCAGGCCATGCGTGCGCTCGGAGTCGATTACGCGCAAGGGTTCCTGATTGGCAGGCCGCGCTCGCTCTCGGGCTACGAGTTCCCGGTCGCCGAAGCCAACTAACCCGGCAGCCCGATCACCAATTGGGATTGGGCAACTCGCTGAACACCTCTTGCAGCGCAAACCCCCAGCGGGTGCGGATCATCCTGAAGTATTCATTCTCGAGATCGATGCTGATGTGCGTCGCGAGCCTGAATTCGTCGCGTCGGACTATGGCGAGATCGAGCGGTGGCCCGACGGATAGGTTCGAGCGGATGGTCGAATCCATCGAAACCAGCGCGCACTTGGCGGCCTGTGCGAGGCTGCTGCTTCGCGAAATCACGCGATCGATGATGGGCTTGCCGTACTTCGACTCACCGATCTGAAAATACGGCGTGTCGCTCGAGGACTCGATGAAATTCCCGGCGGAATAGATGTGAAAGAGCCGCGGCTCCTCGCCCTTGATCTGGCCGCCCAGGATGAAGGTGCCATTGAATTCGTGGCCGTGATCTTGCAAATGCTCGGCATCGCGGTCGTGGATCTCGCGCAAGGCATCGCCGACGACACGCGCCGCATTGAACATGTTCTTCGCGCGAAAAATGCGGGCCGGCTCATCGCTGCCCTCGGGCGTCTCGTGCAGCAGGTTGACCACCGCCTGGGTGATGGCGAGATTGCCGGCCGACAACAGCACCAGCACACGATCGTTCGGCCGCTGAAAGGTCGCCATTTTGCGAAAGGTGTTGATTTGATCGACGCCGGCGTTGGTCCGAGAATCGGACAACAACACGAGTCCGGTGTCGACCAGCAGGCCGACGCAGTAGGTCATGAGGCGAAATTCTACCTCACTGCTGCTGGTGCTGTTGGGCCGACTCGGCAACCAACACTTTTGCTTCCATTTTTTCGCCGCCGCCGCCGTGGCGCACACCACGCACCGGCGCGGCATCGAGGTAATCGCGGCCGACGGCGAGGCGGCAGTAGGTGCGAACCGCCGGCCGCTGGTGGGTGACGTCCAAGCTCTGCCAGCCGATGTCGGGGCCGAGCCAGACGTCGACCCAGGCGTGGCTGGCGGCATCGCTGGCATCTCCGGTGTAGAGATAGCCGCTGACATAGCGGGCCGGGATGCCGAGCGCGCGCGCGGAGGCCAGATACACGTGCGCGTGATCCTGACAGACGCCCTCGCCGCTGCTGAACGCGGCCGCGGCGCTGTCCTGCACGTCGCTCGTCCCGGACTTGTAGCGCACCGCGCGGAATACCGCTTCGGCGAGCGCGCGGGCGCGCGCATGCGGTTCCTCGACGTTTTCCAAGGCGCGGCGCGCAAACGCCTTGATCTCATCGTTCGGAGCGGTGAGCGCGGTGGGGGCCAGAAAGGCGAGCGGAGAGAGCGGCCCGTCGTCCTGGCGGCTTTCGATGTCCGCCGTTTCCACCACCCCGCGCACCACGATGTGAATCTCGCGGTGCGGCTGTTCGATGGTGAGCAGGTGCGAGATGTTTCCATAGGCGTCGATCTGTTCGACACGCCGGCCGGGGGCGAGGATGTTCCAAGTGACGGCGCGCTGGCTGGGGTCGCGACGCGGCGTCAGATGCAAGCTCTGAACACTGTATTTGACCGGCCGCTCATAGCGGTAGCGGGTTTCGTGCCGAATGTGCAGCTGCATGCTTAAGCCTCGACCGGAGGGACCAAGAAGTCGGATGCGATGCGATCGCCCACATCGCGTAGTGTAACCAGGAACTGCTCGAGAAAGTGGGGCAAGCCATCGGCGATGATGGCCTCCATGCGCGTGAAATGCAGCTTGGCATGCATTTCGCCTGCGCGCCGCTCGGTCTCCTGCGACTGGTCGTTCGCTACCGATTTGAGGTTCTGGTAGAGCTCCTTGCAGCAGCGCAGCAGGGAGCGCGGCATGTCGCTGTGCAAGATAAGCATCTGTGCCACCTTGTGGGGCGTGATCACGTCGCGATAGACGCGCCGGTAGACTTCGAACGCCGAGAGCGCCCGCAACAGCACGCTCCACTGATAGGGATCGGGCACCGAACTGGCGTCGGCGCCGGGCGTGAGGTCGCTCTGATGCGCGGTGAGAATTCGCGCGGTGCTGTCGGCGCGCTCGAGAAAGGTGCCGATACGCGTGAAATGAAACGCCTCGTCGCGCAGCATGGTGCCGATGGTGACGCCGCGCGTCAGATGCGAGCGCTCCTTCACCCATTCGACGAAGTGGCCGATGTCCGCACGCTCCGCACCTCGCACCATGAACGTACGCGCGTCGAGCCAGGTAGAATTGAGCGTTTCCCAGAGCTCGGAGGTGAGCGAGCCGCGTACCGCGCGCGCGTTCTCGCGCGCCGAGCGCAGGCAGCTGACGATGCTGCCGCTGTAGTCGCGGTCGAGGCTCACGAATTCGAACACCGCCCGCGGCTCCATTGTCGCGTGCCGCTCGAGATAGGCTTCGCCCATGTGCAGAGCCTTCATGGTCGCGTTCAACGACTGCGTCAGCGTGTCGCCCGACTGGGGCAGCAACGACATACGGTAATGCGCGTCCACCAGGCGCGCGAGACTTTCCGCGCGTTCGATGTAGCGCGACATCCAATACAAATGATCGGCGGTGCGGCTCAGCATCAGTCTTCCAGCACCCAGGTGTCCTTGGTGCCTCCGCCTTGTGAGGAATTGACTACCAAGGAATTCTCACGCAGCGCCACGCGGGTGAGGCCGCCCGGAACGATGGTGACATCCCGGCCCGACAGCACGAACGGCCGCAGATCAATGTGCCGCGGTGCCAGCCGATCATGTGCAAAGGTCGGGCAGGTCGAGAGCGCCAGCGTGGGCTGCGCGATGTAGCGATCCGGGGTCGCGATGATCTGCTTGCGAAATGCATCGATTTCGCCCTTGCTCGCGGCGGGGCCTATAAGCATGCCATAACCCCCCGCGCCGTGGGTCTCCTTGACGACGAGCTCGGGCAGATGCGCGAGTACGTACTCCTTGTCCTCTTGACGCCGCAGCATCCAGGTGTGCACGTTGCGGATGATCGGGGCCTGGCCGAGATAGAAGCGAATCATCTCGGGGACATACGGATAGATGGACTTGTCGTCGGCAACGCCGGTGCCGATGGCATTCGCGATGGTTATGTGGCCTTCCCGGTAGGCGGTCAACAGCCCGGGTACCCCGAGCATCGAATCCGGCCGGAAAACGAGCGGATCCAAGAAGTCGTCGTCGATGCGCCGATAGATGACATCGACGCGCTGCGGGCCCTGCGTCGTGCGCATGAACACCGCCTCGTCGCGCACGAATAAGTCCTGCCCCTCGACCAGCTCGATACCCATTTGCTGCGCCAGGAAGGCGTGCTCGAAATAGGCACTGTTGTGCGCACCCGCCGTCAACAGGACAACGGTGGGATCGGCGACTCCTACCGGTGCTACGCTGCGCAAATTGTCGAGCAACACGTCCGGGTAGCGATCGACGGGTGCCACGCGGTGCTCCGAAAACAGCTCCGGAAAGAGGCGCATCATCATCTTGCGGTTTTCCAGCATGTACGACACGCCCGAGGGCACGCGCAGGTTGTCCTCCAGCACGCAGAACTCGCCCGCATCGTCGCGCACGATATCTATGCCCGCGATGTGCGCGTAGATGCCGCCCGGGACATCGACGCCTTGCATCTCGGGGCGGTACTGCGAATTGCACAGTACCTGCTCGGCGGGGACGACGCCGGCGCGGATGATCTGCTGGTCGTGATAGATATCGTGGATGAAGGCATTGAGTGCCCGGACCCGCTGCTTGAGTCCACCTTCGAGGCGAATCCATTCGCTCAACGGCAGCACGCGCGGCACGATGTCGAAGGGAATCAGGCGCTCCGCGCCTTCCTCCTGGCCGTATACGGCAAACGTGATGCCGACCCGGTGGAACAGTGCATCGGCCTCGGCGCGCTTCTGTGTCAAGCGCTCGGCCGGCTGCTCCTGCAGCCACGCGGCATAACGCAAGTAATGGGAGCGCGCAGCGCCGTCGCCAAGATACATTTCGTTATACGGTGTACTGCGCAAAAACTCCCCCCGATGCATCTTCAGCGAATTCCATGCCAATCCAGTTGTCGTACGGTAATCATGGACTTAGGGCTTTCCCGCTGCAATGACGCACCAAGTCAAGGCGTAACGGCTCCGAGATGGTGCATTAATCCGCTCGCGCGCGAGTGCAGCCGCTAGGTTCGGATCCTCCTTGAACCGCGTCGCGAAGTTCGGCAGGGCGCGGGCGGGCGTTCCGTGCACCGCCGCCCGGCTGCTGCTCACGCTGCGCAAGGGGTGCGGGCAGCGCAGGGTTTCGAGGCCCAGCTCATTGCGCCGTTCATCGAGGGCGCCGCCCAGCACCCCGAACATCGATAGAACCACGAGCAGCGCGATGCCGACCTGGAACGGTAACCACGGGTCGAAGCGCTCGAGGAGTGCCCACGCCCAGAAGGCCGCGTGCAATCAGCGCGAGCACAGCCGGATAGGCATACTTTCAGAGCCATCGGCGAGAGCGCCTTTCGGATGTTTCATTCCACGCCGAGGACAGTGATGGAAGCGGGGGAGGAGGGCGGCGGCGGCGAGACAAGTTGCCACAGCCGCGCCGACCCTGGTCTCCGCCAATTTCACTGCCGCCAGATCAAGCCTAATCACCACTGGGCGAGGGGACGGCGCCGCGTGTTGTTTCTCGCTAACCCAACTCTCAATGAACGCCGCTCAATGCCAAAACGTAAATCTGACAGATTCTACGACGTTCACTTCCAAAATAAATTCTTGGAGTAAGTCCTGTTCATGGGAGTCAACTGTGCCCCGCCCACGTAAGGTTTCACCAAACGTCGGGCCTTCTTAAAGTAGATTGGTATTATTGGATAATCGTTGAGCAGAATTTTTTCGGCAGAGCTTAGGTGCCTCAATCGACTTTCGGGCCGTGGATCCACCCTTGCTTCCAAAATCGCTTTATTAAATGCCGTGCTGTGATAGGCAGAATCGTTTTGATTGTTGCCTGGAGTAAACACGTCTAGGAAACTTGATGGATCGTCGTAATCCGCATCCCAGCCAAGACGAGCAACGTCCCATCGGGTGCGGTCTTTTCGACCAGCAAGAAACACGCGAAATTCGTCGCTATCAAGATCGGAAACAACCCCGAGATTCTGTTTCCAACTTCCTGCGATAGCTATCATAGTCCGCTGTATGCTCTCGCTGGTATTGAAGTAAAGTTTGAGATGAAGTGGGTTCTTTTCTGAGTATCCCGATCGGGCATAGAGGGTTCGCGCGTACGCTAACTGCCGTTCGCGAGTCCAGGTGGTCCACTCATATTCTGGTCGATCGTATCCGCTTGTGCCGCTTGCAACAAATGTGTAAGCCGGCGCTACGCCCATCATCACGTGGTCCGCTATTAGTTCCCTATCGACAGCCATCGAGAGGGCCTGGCGGAGCGAGACGCTATCTCTCAACGGAGATTTGGAAAGGTTCAATGCCAAATAGAAAGTTCCAAGATAGGGCGCCGTTTGCACCTCCGAATTGTAGCTCTCCGAGACCCGGCCGAGATCAGGCATTGGAATTGTGAATGTCATATCTAACTGATTCGCTATGTACTCTCGCAACTCGGTCGCCTCCGATTCCGAATTCACATAGCGCACTTTCCCGATGGCTACGTGAGAAAAATTCCAGTAGTTAGGGTTACGCGCCAACTGAATGAACGATCCCGGGACACGAGTGACCAAAACGTAAGCCCCGTTGTAGACGTCGCTCTTGTTGACAGACTTACGGTCAGGTAGGGTATTCGCGCCCAAACGAACAGGCGCCGCGATTGGTTGCGACAGAATTTGCAATATGAACGGAGCGGGGTGTTCAAGCTCGATTGTCAATGAAGACTCATCGATGGCAGCAGCGCCGAGTTCCGCGACCGGTTTCCGTCCGGCAATTATTTCGCCGGCGCCCTTAATTACCGCTAGAAGGCCTGCTGAATCGGAGGCCGTCTTGGGATCTACGGCTCGCCTCAATCCTTGAACGAATTCGGTCGCTACCGTCCGGCGCCCGTCCGACCACTTAGCGTCCGATCGCAAGTGAAACGTGTAGACCTTTCCAGTCGCGTCAACTGTCCAAGAATCTGCGGCGCCAGGAACAATCTGTCCGGCCGCGTCCTCGGTCGTGAGTCCCTCATAGAGATCACGGACCACCTGAAAGGAATAGTTATCGTCAGCTAATTGCGGATCCAAGGTCCGCGGATCACCGGGCAAGCCGCGTCTAAGAGTGCGACTTCCGCCGTCCGTCTCCGCAGTTGATGACGGAGAGTCGGAGACTTCTGTCTTCTTACTGTGGGAGTCGCACCCTGCGCCACAGATGAAAAGAAAGAGGATACTGCACTGCAGCAATCCCCTAATTGCTACCAAGGCCGGTGCCTTCATTGCTAGTGAGGGCAGTCCCCTAATTCCGACTGAGGCGGTCCATAGGCGCCGGCGCGCAACGCGAGCCATTTCAGGTACTTGCTGCATACTTTTGGTTGCTTTTGACATAAGCTCCATAAGCGCGTTATCTCAGGAAAACACCAGCTTGCTATCGAAATGTGTGAAATTGGTCACAAATGCCTGATAATGTAAAAACAGCGTTATCGATATCGATCAGGCGCCTGCTGCGACCGTTGGTGAGAATTATGTTGCGCGAAGGTCTTGCATATTCGCATTTTGCTGCAGTTGCGCAGATGGCGTTTGTGGAATCAGCTGCCAAGGACTTTGCTGGAAAGGGAATGAAATCGTCTGTCGCATCAGTCTCTGCTCTTACCGGCATGCCATTAGAGCAAGTTGAAGGCGTACTGCTTGAACAAGAGCGGTACGAAGCGAGCGACATTTTGCAGCTCTCGAACCCATTCGCGCGCGTTCTTCATGGCTGGCATAACGATAGAGATTACGTTGGTCCTTATGGATTTCCGGTCGACCTTCCGTTTGTTGATGGCCCGCTGAACTTTACGGTTTTGGCGGCCCGGCATTCTCCAGGTGTATCTCCTGACGTCATTTTGCAGGAACTGCGACGGGTGGGCGCCGTTACAGAGGTCGGTGCAAACGTTTGGAAACCGTTGAAGCAAGAGTACATTGAGCCGAGCTTGTCACCAGAAAATCTAAGCCGAATGGCCAGTCTTGTGGAGTCACTCCTATCAACGCTTGAAAACAACACGCGCCGAAATCGCGACGGTACGGACTTATTTGAGCGAACCATGAGCGTTGATGCTCCGCTAACTGGTGCTCAATTGCTGGAATTACAGGCGTACATGAAAGTTGTAGGTGCGCAATTTTTGCAACGAGTGGATGCGTTTGCTGCCATTGATCTACAGGAAAAGATGGGCGTCAAGCCTGGTGACGTGGCGAATATCCGTGCGGGACTGCAATGCTTTTTGTTCGTCGAACCGACCGCCGATGGAATCCGGTTGCGGGACGCGATCGATTTTAATCAGCAGCCACATTGAACTGATTTTGTTTTAGGGAGAACGGGATGAAGGACATTAGGTTAGGGATAACATCTCCTATCGCGCGCGCGATAATCTCACTAAGTTTATTGGCTTCCTTACCTGTTAAGGCTGAGGTTACCGTTGCCGACTTAAAGAACCTGTACGGCACAGAGTTACATGTCTTGGGTGAAGTGCAGCAGATAGATCTTTCGAAGGGAATATTGGTCGTTGCCGGCCAGCATGTAGCAATATCAAAGGAGACCGTCTTTTCGGTTGACAAGGTCGCTGTGGCAGATTCGGCCAAGGCCTTTCGTGCGATTCAGCCGGGTGAGTTCCTCGCAATCTCTGGACCACTAAATGCGCCAGCGGTCTCCGTTGATAGGCTAAACGTTGCGTATGTACCTGGAGCCACGACAATATTCGTAAGGGGGAAGATTGCAACCGTTGAGCAGTCCGTAGGGGTCGCAAAGGTCGACGAGTTGAGGATTGACCTAACGCCCGCAATGTCCGACACGAAGTTTGCGAATGTAGAGGTAGGCGAAGTAGTTGAAGCAATTGGTACCCAGCCGTCCGCAAACGGAGCATTGCTAGCACGTAGTATAAGCGGCACTTCGATCGTGGCGTCGACGTCGATTAGTGGAACATCGTCAATTAGCGGTACCTCATCCATCAGTGGTACATCCTCAATCGGTGGCACTTCATCGATTAGCGGTACCTCATCCATCAGTGGCACATCGTCGATCAGCGGTACTTCGCTGGCGACGCCGAAGTCGATCAGCGGCACCTCATCGATTAGCGGGACTTCATCGATTAGCGGTACCTCATCCATCAGTGGCACATCGTCGATTAGCGGGACTTCATCGATTAGCGGTACCTCATCCATCAGTGGCACATCGTCGATTAGCGGGACTTCATCGATTAGCGGCACCTCATCCATCAGTGGCACATCGTCGATCAGCGGTACTTCGCTGGCGGCGCCGAAGTCGATCAGCGGCACCTCATCGATTAGCGGGACTTCATCGATTAGCGGTACCTCATCCATCAGTGGCACATCGTCAATCAGCGGTACTTCGCTGGCGGCGCCGAAGTCGATCAGCGGCACCTCATCGATTAGCGGTACCTCATCGATTAGCGGGACTTCATCGATTAGCGGTACCTCATCCATCAGTGGCACATCGTCAATCAGCGGTACTTCGCTGGCGGCGCCGAAGTCGATCAGCGGCACCTCATCGATTAGCGGTACCTCATCCATCAGTGGCACATCGTCAATCAGCGGTACTTCGTGACCCAGTTCGGCGGTTTCTGAAAAAGTGATGACTATTTTTTAGCTGATATTTTGGTGCGTGTAGTGCTCGGTCTAGCCCATGCAAAAATAAGAACCCCCATCTCACCAACGCCTTTGCGTCTAGATCGCCTAAGTCTGCAAGCCTCGATTTCCCCATCAACCGAATCCATAAGTGCGGTTCCTCTCCCCTCAATGTCACGAAGAATCGGCGTGATTGTCTTGAGATCAACCCCAGATACATGACAGCTACGCTCAAGCAATAGTGTCGTTTCGCCCCTTCTTCCTGACGCATTTCGACGTAGGGTGTCTAAATATCGCTCGACGGCGAAGGCGGCTCTGGGTACCTCAAACTCCGGCAGAATAAAGACGCGATGCAGCGCAACCACTGTGCCGTCGCCATTCAGTTTGACGCTTGGCGAATATCCCATCAGTTCGAGCGCAAAGTATTTCGGAATTCGAACGCCCGAAACGTGCAGCAGGCTGGCAATGGATCTTGGCCCCTGCTTGGTGGTTAGTGGCAATGGCTCCCCCAATTTGTTCAAAAATCTCGGTTGCGAATACCACGTCGCCATTAGAACGCCCATGTCTTCATAGGCTCTCATAAACCTTCTGTAAAGCTTGAGGTTATTCTGTGTGCTGTCACAAGCGCGTTGTTGGCGACGTGCGTAATTAGTGATCGCCGTCTCGGGAATGTCATTTCTACGGAGAAAGTCCAGAGCGGCTGCTAAGAGAGCCTCTGCGCCTTGCTGCTTTACCGATTGGTAACGTGGCATGTTTATGCTGGCGATCATAGTAGGGCTCTCCTGCTGGATTTCTTATTTCCCGTCTTTATTCTTGGACGCTGCTGACGTCGAAGATTCTTTCGGTGGCGCACCATTATGGTTGCCGTTTGGTCATTGGTTGTTGTTACTTCCTCCTCGAAATAATAGACGGTGACGCCAAGCCGACACTTTGCTGCGGAAACTGTCGACGTCCCTCCGCGCTTGGATCGCGATCTTCTCAATAAGGAGTTTGCTCCATTAATGAAACTGGCTCCCTGATCTGCGAGCTCTCGCCGCAGAATTGGCACCATTTCCGGATCGGCATCGGATGCCAAGGCGGTCGCCTCAAATAAAGGTGGCAGCTGTCGCCGCACGTTTTTCGTAAGCGTGCGAAGCAGATCTCCGCATCGCTCGCCGACGGCGGCAATAGCAGTAGGTGTTAAGCCAGTTGAGATTGGAACGCGGGAAATGGCCTTCACTTTCTGATCCGCAAGGCGCTCTACAGCATTGATTTGAGTTAATTCGTCCAGCATCGCGCGTACCGGGATGCCCGCACCATACATAGCCACTAACCGTTCGAAGCTACGTCTCTTACCAAATATCGGCAATACAGCCGGCTCGCCAGAATCGGTCAACAAGCGCGGGTTGTCGTACCACGCTGCGAGAACTCGCCTGGCCGGATGTTGTCCATAGGAAATCTCTGGTTCTGAACTCGTTGAGCCTAGGATTCTGGTGACTTCGGAACGCGGTAGCCCGGTCATAATTGCGACACGAGACTTGCTGCGGTGTCCGGATTCTCGTGAGACGCGCCGGGCGGCAGCATGCACCGCTCTATTCCTCAATAGCTGATTGAATTCTTGCACTGTTACACCCGCATCGAACATTAGTTCAACTAGAGGATTGATTACATGGGTCAAGACACCCGTAGTCGCTTTCCTGATTGGATCAGGCTCTTCAGATCTTCGCCGCGAAGCTGTCATCAGTGAATTACCAAAACCTTTGGTTCGATCAAATAGGGGAGAGCAAATAGTGCTTCAGGCGACCGGCGGGTACTAGAGTGCAATCCGTTAAAGTACGTCTGCGCGCGCGTTAGAATGCTATTGACTACAATACCCGCCTAACTCGGGTGGATATCACATGAGCAGCAGCTCAAACCCTATGCAACCTAGAGTCCGCTTCTGTGCAAGTAAAGCCGCAAATCGCTGGCAATTCGCCATTTATACACGAGAAGAGTTATGTCACACTCCCTAGTCTGTTGGCGCTGTGGTGCTTCGCTGGCGGAACTGAGTTTGCCGCTGCGGCGGCTCGAGGTGTGCAAGGCGTGCAACGCCGAACTGCATGTTTGCAAGATGTGCGTTGAGTACGACATCGGGTACGCGAAGCATTGCAAGGAACCGACCGCGGAAGAGGTCCGTAAGAAGGATGAGGCAAATTTTTGCGACCACTTCAAGCCGAAGGCGGGGGCCTACGTCGCAAAAAATACGGCCGAGATCGAGCGGGCCAAGTCCGCGCTGGATGCGCTGTTCCGCAAGTGATCATCTCTCCAGCCGGCCTGGTGCGTTGCCAGGGTCGACGACGCGGGTGCGCGACGCGCCCGACCCGGTAGCCTTCGACGAGCGGCCCCGCAGAAGCAGCCGCCGGCGCCGCGTCGTTCAGTCCTTCAGGGAATCCCTCATATTGCGTTTGCGATGTTCGGCCCTGACCTGAATTGGCGTATAAGAAACAACTGGATGCACCCAGGGTCTAGCCGGCGGAACACGTAGAGGATGGCGACTTCTCCGGACTATCTCCGTCTCGCGACGAATGGGTCGCGAACATTGGCGGATATGGCCTTCGAAAGCGTCCGCGAAGCGGTATTGGTCGTCGATACTAGTCCAAAGCACCTGCCGCTCGTGCTAGCCAACGCGGCTGCCCGCGGCTGCTTCTGCGGGGAAGCGGGCCTGGCGGCCTTGGCGGACGCCTCGCTCTTCGGTCTCCTCGCACCGGCCTCTGCGGCCGACATCGAGGGCATTCTGGCCTCCCTGAGCGACGGCGGCTCCGGCACGAATCGCTCGCTCACATGGCGTTTGGGGCGGGGCGAGGCGACGGTTGCTACCGAATTGAAAGTGCTCGCCGCCGGCTTGGGCCAGCGGTTGGTTATGCTCACTTTCGCTCCTGCCGCCGCCGAGCAGAATCTCGTGGATGCCGTCGACCAGCTGCCTTTCGATCTGCTGATTTTGGACGGCAGCCTCAACGTGACATATGCGAACGCCGGTGCGGTGCGTTCGAGCCGCGCCGCGGGGCTGCTCGGAATGAATGCCCTGAGCTTGGTGCCGACCAGCGCGCTGCCGTTAGAGGTATACGTCCGTGCACTGGAAGGATGCCTCTATCATGATGACGCCGTAGAACTCGCGCTGCCGGATGCGCCGACGCGCTGCTTCGAGATCCTCGTGCAGCCGCTCAAGAACGCGGCGGGCATCGCAGGCCTGGTCGTTCTCTCGACTGAGGTGAGTGAGCGCTATTCGCTCCAGGGCCTGCAAGGCGCCACCGAGCGTCGGCTGCGGGCGCTGACGGAAAACGCTCGGGACATCATCACGGTCGCCGGTCCGGACGGGCGCTTGCAGTACGTCAGCGGCGGCGTGAAGAACGCTTTGGGCTACACCAGCGAGGAGCGCCATCAGAGCTCGATCTTCGATGTGGCGCACCCCGACGATGCGGGTCAGCTGCGCGAGAGATTCCAGCGGCTGACGTCAGGTGAAATCGATCGGTTTACCTATGTGTACCGCGTCCGTCACAAGGACGGCACATATCGGTGGCTCGAAACGGTTTACGTCTCCGCGCTCGACAATCCGCTGGTCAGGGGCGTGGTGGTCAACTCGCGCGACGTCACGGAGCGCAGACAAGCGGAACATCAGCTCGAGCAGCGCGAGGAAATCTTCCGATTGGCGGCCGATGCCTTCAAAGGGGTCGTTTTCGAATGGGACGTCCTGCACGGAACCGTGAGCCGCTCCCGAGGCGTGAGCGAGATCTTGGGCATCGAGCCCGAAGATCTCCCGCCCGCGAGCGATGCCTGGACGGAGCGAATTCATCCGGGCGATCTTGCCGCGTATCGGAAGGAGATCGGACTCGCGCTGATCAACGGCCGCGGTTGGAACACGACGTATCGGATCCGCGACGCGCGCGGGCGCTACCGCTCGATGCTCGAACGCGGCCATATCCAGCGCAATTCGAACGGCGATCCCCTGCGCGCCATCGGATCCTGCGTCGACGTCTCCGAAATCAAGCGGCTCACGGATCTTCTCGCCGAGACGCAAAGCACCGCCCAGATGGGCGGCTGGGAATATAGCCATATCACGCGGGAGCTGACCTGGACCGCGGAGATGTTTCGCATCTACGAGACAACGCCGGCGGAGTTCGTGGTGTCTTGGGACTCGATGTTGGCGCAGTGCACGCGGGAATCCCTGGAGCGCTATTACGCAGCGGTGGCGCGCGCCGGATCGGCCGATGGGCACCTCAACCTCGAGCTCGAAATCGCCACGCTCAAAGGTCGGCGAATCTGGGTGCGAATGATTGGCCACCTCGAGAAGCTCGACGGCAAACTGTTCCGCGAATTCGGCTCCCTGCAGAACATTCAGGCGCAGAAGCTCTCGCAGATCGCGCTCGAAACCAGCACCGAGTGGCTGAAGCTTTCGATGAACATGGCGAATATCCACGGCTGGCGATGGGACAAGGTCCGCGATGTGGTGGAATTCGCCAATCTGGACGGCCAAAGGAAGCACCTCCCGGTGACGTATCGTGGGTCGAAGGAGGTGCTGGGCCGCATGCACCCGGATGACCGAATGGCCGCAACCCGCGCCATCCAGTACGCCTTCTCGCATCGCACCGAGGTGCACGAGGAATTTCGTCTGCAGGGGAGCGACGGCAGCTACCGCACGTGCGCCACGATCGCGAGACCGTTGTTCGACGAGGCCGGCGTGCCGTGCGGTCTCGTCGGCGTTACGCGCGATGTGACGCAGCAGCGCGAGTCGGAGGCGCAGTTGCGCCGCTCCGAACAGCTGTTGCGTGCGACCACCTCGAATACCGCGGACACGCTCCTGTTGGTGGACACGGACATGCGCGTTCGATTCATCAACAAACCTCTGTGCGGCATGACGATCGGGCAGATCGTCGGCGCCGAAATTCTCGCCGTGTTGCCGGAGCCGGCCCGAGCGGTGGTCGCCGACAAGCTGCAATCCGTCTTCAGTAGCGGAGAGACCGCGACTTACGAGTTCGAGTGCCTGCAAGATGGGACGATGCAGTACTTCGAAAATCACGCGGTGTTGGTGCGGGACGATGCCATCGGTACGGCCATCTCCATCAGTGTGAGAAACATCACCGACCACAAGCGCCTCGAGCAGGAGATCCTCGAGGTGACGAGCCGCGAGCGGCAGGCCATCGGCCGCGATCTACACGATGGCTTGGGCCAGGAACTCACCGGTGTGGCGCTGATGCTGCGCGGGCTTGCCACCCGCATTCAGCGCAGCTCGCCCGGCGTGACCGGCTACATCAACGAAATCGTCGCCCTCGTGAACCAGTCGATCGATAGTGTGCGCGCGCTCGCGCGCGGGCTGCTTCCGGTGCACGCGGACAATGGCGGCCTGCCCTCGGCGCTGCGCACGCTTGCCGCCCGCATTCGCGAACTCTCGGGTATGGAAGTGAACTTTCGCGCCGAAGTATGGCCCGAACCTACATTGAGTGAGGCCAGTGCGAGTCACCTGTATCGCATCGCACAAGAGGCGCTCACCAATGCCGCACGGCACGGGCACGCCAAGCGGGTGGATATTTTTCTCTCGGTGACCCGGGAGGATTTTTTGTTGCGGATCACTGACGACGGACTGGGAATCGCCTGCGTGAGTCAACCGGGCACTGGAATGGGGCTGAAAATCATGCGCTATCGCGCGGGCATGATCGGCGCGAGATTCGAGATCGGGCCGAACGCGCCGCGAGGCACGGTGGTACGTGTGAGAGGCGAGTTGCCCCCGGCGCCGGGTACGCTACACTGCCGCGACGCCATTAAAGGAGGAAGTGACTATGGGCGCTAGCAATACATGGATGCGTACATCGATGGCTCAGTCCGGCGCGCCCGGCGGCGGCAAACGCCGCGTGCGGCGAGTGTTGATCGTCGATGATCACCCCATCGTCCGCCAGGGGCTGCGACGGGTCATGGAGAATGAGGACGATCTCACGGTGTGCGGCGAGGCCGAGACGGCGCGCGACGCGCGCGCCGCGATCAAGGAGCTCAACCCCGACGTCGTGATTGCCGACATCAGCTTGAAGCAAGGCGATGGGATCGAACTGGTGCGCGATGTTCGCGCCCACTACCCGCAGCTGCCGATTTTGGTGCTCTCCATGCATGATGAAACCATCTATGCGGAACGCATGCTCTCGGCCGGCGCCAACGGCTACATCATGAAGCAGGCGGCGAGCGAGCAATTTCTGGTGTCTCTGCGGCGCGTGCTCGACGGCGGCATTTACGTCTCCGAGGCCGTCGGCAACAACATGATTCAAAAGTTCGCCGCTGGGGGCTCCTATATCTCGGCGAATCCGATCGATCGCTTGAGCAACCGCGAGCTGCAGATTCTGCACATGATCGGCAAGGGCATGAGCACGCGGGAGACGGCGCACTCGCTCAACTTGAGCATCAAGACGGTCGAATCGCACCGCCAGCGCATCAAGCGCAAGCTCAATTTGAACACCGGGACCCAGCTCGTTCAGTACGCCGTCAATTGGTTCACCGGGCGCGAGGGTGTTGCATTCGCCGAGAAGGACGTATCGGGTGAGGCCGAGCCGCATCACGACGCGTAGCGTCAGCGACCCGACCGCCCTCTAGCGCTCGTCGAGCATCACCACGAGATGCCGCAAGCCCTCGTGATGAAAGGGTGCCGCGCGCGCGCGCAGCGGCCGCCGGCTGCTGCCGGGCGCGCCCTCATGCTCGAGCACGAGCCACTCCTCCGTCGGGCCGGAAGCCAAGAGGCAGCGGATGGCGTGCGCCGCCGCGGACGCTGGAAATTCGCGCCACTTGCGATTGGCGGCGAGCACGGCGCTTTGCACATCGATGAGCGCAGCCGCCACCGGCAGCGCATCGAACGCACCGCAGGAACAGGCGAGGCTCGGCCGCCGATCAGGCACGCGATTCACCTCACGCACGCTGCCGGCAAGCCCGATCGGTTGTCCTGCGGCATTGCGCTGGGCGGCACCGCGCAGCTGCCAGCACTCGAGGCTATCAGCCACCCGCACACGCAGTTCCAAGTCGAGCGGCTGGGCCTGCTCGAGCTGACCGCGGAGCTTTCGCATGAGTTCTTCCCAATCCACCGGGCGCATCAGCGGCTGCAGATCCAGCATCGAGCGCCTGGCCTCGGACCAGCTGAGCTTGCGGTAAAACCAGTCGCTGAACCACGCGGACCCACTCAAAAGGTCGAATTCCCAGAAGCCATCGCCGCACGCGTTCAGCGCGAGCCATCCGGGTTGGGTTGCTTTTCGAGGTCGGGATCGCGATTCGGGCATTGACGGCTTATCGGTCCTACAACCCGCATCTTGATGGGGTTGTGCGCCTGTGTAGGGGAAAGCCCGATGACCTGGCCCACAATTTTCATACGTGGTGTGCGCCGAGGTCTGGCGGCGCAGGCTCTCGAGGTTCGAGGGCGGCGATCAAGTCACATACTGCGCCGCCGATAACCGAGATGATTACTCCGGATGACTGCCATGGGGATTGACGGAGCTGACGAAGGTGCTCGACACCGAACCTAAGAGCGCGGTAACGGCCGAGAACTCGACCGCCATCTTGTTGGCGGAAGACGATCCGGTGACGCGAATGTTGATGACCCGCTTTCTCAAGAAGGCGGGCTACGAGGTCGATGCCGTCGCCGACGGCAGCCAGGCGCTCGAGCGGATGACCGAGCGCTACTACCCGATTCTCGTCACCGATTGGGAAATGCCCGAGATGGACGGCGTGGAGCTCTGCAAGGCGGTGCGCAGCCTGCAGCTCGACGGCTATGTCTACGCGCTGCTCTTGACCGCGCGCGATTCGAAGGAGCACATCATCGCCGGCCTCGAGGCCGGGGCTGATGATTACCTCGTCAAACCCGTGCACGAGCCCGAGCTCGTCGCACGACTGAATGCCGGCCGGCGCATTCTGGCGCTCGAGCACTCGCTGCGTGCGGCGAACGAGCGCAACCGTGTGCTGTCGATCACCGATGCCCTCACCGGGGCCTATAATCGCCGCTATCTCATGGAGCAGCTGCCGCGCGAGCTCGAACGCTGCCGCCGCTACGCCGCCCCGCTCTCGGTGCTGATGTGCGACATCGACCACTTCAAGCGGATGAACGATGTGCAAGGCCACGCGGCGGGGGATGAGGTGCTGGTGCAATTCGTGGCCCGGGTGCAGAAATCCATCCGCAAGACGAGCGACTGGGTGGCGCGCTACGGCGGCGAGGAGTTTCTCATCGTGCTGCCGGAAACCGGTTACGAAGGCGCGGTGTTCGTGGCGGAAAAGATGCGCTTGATGATGACGGCGTCGCCCTTTGCAACCCGCGGCGGCGGCGCCCCGGTGACGGCGAGCTTCGGCGTTGCCGCGACCCCACCGAACGGGCCCGATTTGACGCTCACACTGGAAGCGCTCATTCGCACCGCGGACGAGTGCCTGTACCGTAGCAAGCAGGCGGGTCGCAATTGCACTCACGGCGTCGAGATTTCGGCGGCCTCCGGTCTCACGGCGAACGGCTAGGATCGATCAGCCGGCCTTGCGCAATTGCGCATTGACGGCACTGAGGCTTTCGGTCACCTGGCGCACCAGCCCGTCGATCTCGCTCGCCGAATTGGCGCGCGCCGCGATTTCCAGATGCGAGGCAGCGGCGCAAAGCCGGTGCGCGTGGATGTTGGCGCTCGCGCCTTTGAGCGCATGGGCGCGCTTGCCGATGGTTTCGAAATCCTTCGCTTTGAGGGCCGCAGCGATCTCCGCGAGGCATTTGTCGCCACTCTCGATGAAAGTGGCGATCAGCTCGCGCTCGAAATCGACGTCCCCGCCGGTCAACTGTCGCAGCGCGTCGAGATCGACTTCGTACCGCGCTTTGCTTCCGCCGAGATAGCGACTGAGGCAATCCGCCAATTGGCTCGCGACGATGGGCTTGCCGAGATGTGCGTCCATGCCCGCTGCGACGCAGAGTTCGCGGTCCTCGCTCATGACGTTCGCCGTCAAGGCGATGATGGGCAGGTGCTTGCCGAGACCGGCCGCGCACTCGGCCTCGCGGATGCGCGTCGTGGCGGTGAAGCCGTCCATCACCGGCATCTGGCAGTCCATCAGCACCGCGTCGAACTCGCCCTCGGCGAGCCGTTCCAGGGCCTCGGCGCCGTTATTGGCGATGGTCACGTCCGCCGCCATTTTCTGCAAGAGGCGCTGTGCGACTCGTTGATTGACGGGATTGTCCTCGACCAAGAGGATGCGATGGTCGCGCAAGGGGGCCGCCGCTCGGGCCGCGGCAACCGCGCTCGCCGAGCGCGGCGTATCGCCCGAGAGCACCTTGTCGAGAAGCTTGGCGAGCTTCAGGGCGCGGATGGGTTTCAAGCCGATCGCATCCGGCTGATAGGTGCGGTCGGTCACGGCCGCATGATCGGATCCGAAGAGCGAGAGGAGCACGAACGGCAGGCGCTCAGTGCGGGGATCGGTGCGCATCGTCGTCAAGAGGTCGAGTCCGCCCTTGCCGGGCATGAGCTCATCGGCGATCACGAGATCGAACGCCTCGCCTGAGCTAAGCCGCTGCCAGGCCTCATCGACGCTCGAGACGCCGACCGCCTCGAAGCTGAATAGACTGAGTTTGGTCGCGAGACCCTCGCGGCAGACGCAAAGATCGTCGACCACCAGAATTCGCTTGCCGGCGCCGAGGGGACTCGGTCCGCGCTGGCTGCGCAGCGTTGCCACCGGGAGCGCAACCCAGAAACGCGAACCGTGATCCTGTTCGCTCGCCACGCCCACCTCACCGCCCATGAGATCGACCAGACTCTTGACGATCGAGAGCCCGAGACCGGTGCCGCCATAGTGACGCGTGGTGGAGGAATCGACCTGCGAGAAGGTCTTGAACAGCCGGTCGAGCCGGTCGACCGGGATCCCGATCCCGGTGTCCGATACCTCGATGCACAAGGTCGTGCCCCCGCCCGCGCTCCGCGTGCTCGAGACGTGCACGAGCACGTGGCCTTCGTGGGTGAACTTCACGGCATTGCCGATCAGGTTCATCGTGATCTGGCGCATGCGTCCCGGATCGCCGCGGGCGAGCACCGGCGCGTCGGGATCGATGTTCACGACGAGCTCGATGCCTTTGATCGCGGCCTGCAGCGCCATGGCGGATGCGGTGTCGTAGATGACGTCGCGCAGATCGTAATCGACGTTCTCGAGCTCGAGCCGGCCGGCCTCGATCTTGGAGAGGTCGAGCACATCGTTGATCAGTGAGAGGAGCGCCTGCGCGCTGCCGCGGATGATGTCGACGTACTCGCGCTGCGTGTGATCGAGGTCCGTTTCGGCGAGAATCTGCGACATGCCGATCACCCCGTTCATGGGCGTGCGGATTTCGTGGGAGACGTTGGCGAGGAAGTCGGTCTTGGCGCGGCTGGCCGCCTCGGCAACGAGCTTCGCGTCGAGGGCCGCCTGCTCGGCCAATTTCCGGTCCGTGATGAGCTGCATCGATCCCGCGAGCCAGATGGGCTTGCCGCCCGCATCGCGCTCGGCGTGGGCGCGCAGGCGCACCCATTCGTAGTGGCCGGCCTTGTGCAGCACGCGCACTTCGACGTCGTATACGGCATCGTTCTCGAGGTGATCCTGAATGGCCTGTTGCGAGAGGGCGCGATCCTCGGGATGGACCATGCGTTCGAAGCGCTTGCGCGAGTGCCCGAGCTCGCCGATGCCGTATCCCAGGAGTTCCTCGAAGCGCGGTCCGAACCAGAGCCGGCTCGCCGGGATATCGAATTCCCACACGCCGTCGCGCGTGCCGCGCATCGTGCGCGCCAGTCGCTTCTCGGTGGAGTTCAAGGCGGCCTCGGTGCGTTTGAGATCGGTGATGTCGATGAGCGCGCCGGTGATGCGCTGCACCTCGCCCGCCGCGCCGTGCTTGACGTTCGCCTTCTCCGCGATCCAGCGCTCCGTTCCGTCCTCGAGAATCAAGCGGTATTCACAGCGATAGAACGGCGTGCGCTCGTCGACATCGAAGGGCGCGCGTCGTGCCCGTTCAATGTCCTCCGGATGCACCCGCGTCAGGCGCCCATCGAGATCGTCGAGCCGGGTCGAAGGGGAAATGCCGAGGAGCTCATGGAAGTTGTCGGAGCAGATCCAGCTGTGCCGGTCCAGATCGAGATCCATGGTGGCGACCCCGGCGGCGGTCTGCGCAATGTTCAGCGACTCGGTGGTATGGCGCAGCGTCTCCTCAAGGCGCTTGCGCTGCGAAATATCCTTCACCGTGCCGAGGAGGCGCGCCGGCTGCCCGTCCGCGTCCTTGTGCGCTTCGCCGCGACAGGCGAGCCAGCGGCTGCCGCCGTCGAGGAGCACCGAACGATACTCGGCCTGGAATACGCCACCCGAGGCGACCGCGGCGTTCAATTCCCGGAGGATGGTCTCGAAGTCCTCGGGATGAATGGTCGCGAGCCAACCCTCGCGCGAGATGTTGAGAAGGCGCGACTCCATGCCGAGGAGCTCGAAGAAGAGCGGGGTGCCCGTGAGCTGGTCGGTGGCGAATTCGAGTTCGAAGATGCCGAATCCGCCGGCGGCCTGCGCGTATTTCAGCAGATCGGCGGAGCGGCGGCGGTGCGTTTCGCGCTCCTTGCCGCGGGAGACGGTCTTGCGCAGGCTCGTGATCAGCCGCTCGATTTCGTCGCCACCCGGTGGCGGTACTTCCCCGTCCGGAAGTTGCGCGAGCACCTCGTCGAGCTCATCGATGCGGCGCGCAATGCGTGCCACCATCGCCCAGGCTGCGGCGACGAAGGCGAGGACCGCAGCGATGGCGGCGAGACCGATCGCGCCGCGATGGTTGGCGCTGCGGCCCGGGAGCGCGAGGGTCAGGGCGAAGACGAGGCCAGCGGTCAGCGCCGCGGCGATCGCGGGAACGGCGAGCAATTTGATGCGGATCGGCCGGCTGCGCATGCGTCATCCAAAGCTACAGTGGGCGTGCGCCCCTCCACCCCTGGTATCGGCAGCGGTGGGGCCGGCTTGAGCTATCATCCGTCCCATGCGTCCGGTCAAAATTGTGGCTCTCACGCTCGGCGCGCTGATCGCGGTGGTGGTCCTCGCACTCTCGGCGGTATGGCTGCTGGTCAATCCCAATGACTACAAGCCCCAGATCGCCGCGGCGGTGAAGCGCGCCACCGGGCGCGAGCTCGTGCTCGAGGGCAATCTCGCGCTCTCGGTGTTCCCGTGGATCGCGCTGCAACTGGGGCCTGCATCCCTCGGGAACCCATCGGGGTTTCCCGCACAGCCCTTCGTTTCGTTCAAACACGCCTCGGTCCGGGTCAAGCTCCTGCCGCTGCTCGCGAAGCGGCTGGAGATCGGGCGGGTGGAGCTCGACGGATTGGACTTGAAGCTCCTCACGAACAAGGAAGGCAAGGGCAACTGGGAGGGGTTCAGCCGCTCCGAGGGCGCAGCGCCCGCGCCCGCCACGGGGACCCCGAGCGGCGGCGGTATCCCGGAGTTCGCGGGCTTCAAGATCACCAATGCCCGGGTGAGCTACGAGGAGCTGGTGCTCGAGAATGTCTCACTCGAAACGGGATCCATTGGGCGCCGGGACGCGGCGCCGGTGAGCCTGCACGTCGATGCCCACGGCGGCCCCGCCGGCGCGCAGGCGAGCCTCGATGCGCGGTTCGATCTGCGCACCGATGGGACGGAGCGCTACTCACTCCGCGCGTTGACACTGACCAGTGCCGTGACTCTCGCCGGCAACTCGCGGCCGCTGCGCTTCAATGTCTCGGCGCCCGCCGTCGATCTTGATCTCGAGGCCGAGACCCTGAGCGCGCCTTCTCTTCAGGTGAATGCGGCCGGCGCGGTGCTGACCGCGAGCGTCGAGGGCACCAAGATCCTGAAGGCGGTGAATCTCAGGGGCACCGTGAAGCTCGAGCCCGTGGTGCTGCACGAGGTGCTGCCGCCATTAGGTGTAGCGCTGCCGAAGACGCGCGATGCCCAGGCGCTGTCGCGTTTGGCAGCTTCGACCGACTTCGCGTACGGCAAGAACCCGGCCCAGTTGCAGTTCGAGAACATCGAGGCGACCTTGGACGACACGCATCTCAAGGGGAGCCTCGGGCTCGACACCGCGACGGAGGCCGTGAAGTTCGCGCTCACCGTGGACACGCTGGATCTGGATCGCTATCTGCCGCCGCCGAGTCCCGCCGGAGCGTCGCTGCCCGCCGCTGAGCCGCAGCCGAAGGCGGCGCAACCGTCGAAACCGCTCGATGCCAACGGCACGCTGTCCGTCGGTTCGCTGCATTTCGCGCCCCTCAATCTTTCCAACGTCAAGGTCACGGTCGCGACCAACGATCGCCTGATGCACATCTATCCCCTGAAGGCGCAGGTGAACGGCGGCGAGTATTCCGGCGACATCACGATCGATCATAGCCGTACTCCCTCGCCGGTGATCTCGATGGACGAGCACTTGACCGACATCGACGTGTCGCCCCTCGTCGCCGCCGGGTCGAAGAACCTGCACGTAACCGGCCGCGGCAACGTGAATCTCAGGGCCACCGCGCGCGGCGACGGCGCGGACGCGATCTTGAAGACCTTGAACGGACGCTTCGATGCGAACATCGCGAACGGCGCGGTGGAAGGCATCGATTTGGGGTATGAGCTCGGCGTTGCCGAGGCGCTGATCCGGCGAGCGGCACCGCCCGCAGCGCAAAACACCAAGCGCACGCAGTTCACCGCGTTCAAGCTCTCGGCCGACATCGTGAACGGCCTGGCGCAGACCCACGATCTGCTCATCAGCTCGGCGGTGCTGAAGGTGACGGGACAGGGGAGCATCAACCTTCCGGCAAAGGTGCTCGATGTGTCGCTGCTCGTCGATACGCTGCAAGTCGCCGGCAATACGCCCATTCAGGTTCCCGTCAAAGTCACCGGGTCCCTGGCGGATCCCACCGTGCGACCCGACCTCGAAGCGCTCGCGAAGAGCCAGGTCAAGCAAAAGCTGCAAAATGTGCTGCAGGATAAATTGAAGGGCTTGTTCGGCAAACCATGACGGCGAAGGCAGAGCAATTCGCGGCTGAGTTACTACGCTGGTTCGATCGCCATGGTCGCAAGCATCTGCCGTGGCAGCAGAACCCCACCCCGTATCGCGTGTGGGTATCCGAGGTCATGCTGCAGCAGACGCAGGTCGCAGCGGTAATTCCATACTACGAGCGCTTCATGGCGCGATTTCCCACCGTGGCATCGCTGGCGGGGGCGCCCGAGGACGAGGTGCTGCATCTCTGGACCGGGCTCGGGTATTACGCGCGTGCGCGAAACTTGCGGGCCTGCGCGCGCGTGCTGGTGGCGCAGTACGGCAGGGACTTTCCCTCGGAGCTCGACGCGGTCGCGGAGCTCCCCGGGATCGGCCGATCCACCGCGGGCGCCATTCTCGCGCTGTCGCGCGGACAGCGGCATCCGATCCTGGACGGCAATGCCAAGCGGGTATTGGCGCGGGTGTTTGCCATCCCGGGCGATCCGAGTTCGGCCGCGGTACGCGCCGCGCTGTGGTGCCAGGCGGAGGAGTGCACGCCCACCGACCGCATCGCCGCGTACACGCAAGCCATCATGGATCTGGGCGCGACCTTGTGTACGCGCACGCGGCCGGCTTGCACGGTATGTCCGGTGAATATGATCTGTGTCGCCGCGCGCGAAGGGCGGCAAGCGGAGTTGCCCGGACTCAAGCAGCGCCGCGTCCGCAAGGCGCGCGAGGCCACGCTGCTGATCGCGGAGGCCGGCGACGCGGAGGGGCGCACCGTGCTCCTCGAGCGCCGACCCGCACCCGGCATCTGGGGCGGTCTCTGGTCGCCGCCCCAATTCGACGATGAATCGGCGGCGCTCGAGTGGTGCGGCCGCGAACTGGGGCGCGTCGAGTCCACCGAGCGCCTCCGGCCCATCGAGCATGCGTTCACGCATTTCGATTTGCGCTTGAACCCTGTGCGGGTGCGCTACCAACCGGTCTCGCAGGTACGCGAGGCGCAGGATCGGATCTGGTACGCCTTGAATGCTCCGCCGCGAGTCGGCCTGCCGCAGCCCATCGTCGAGCTCTTCGATCGCATGCGCGTAAGCGCCGGCGCTTGAGGTAAGATTGGTAAATGGCGCGAAGGGTGCAATGTGTTCTGTTGAAACGCGAGGCCGAGGGCCTTGACTACCTTCCGTATCCCGGCGAGCTCGGTAGGCGCATCTATGACAACGTGTCGAAGGAAGCGTGGACGCAGTGGGTCGCGCATCAGACCATGTTGATCAACGAAAATCGGCTCACGCCGATCGAGCCCAAAGCCCGCGCGTTCCTGGTCAAGGAGATGGAGAAGTTTTTCTTCGGTGAGGGATCGGAGAAGCCGAAGGAGTTTGTGCCGAAGTCGGAATGACCTTTGCCGCGCCGCAACGACACGCGCGCGGACCCGCGGAGCAGAGCGATGGATCAAGATAACTGCCGCCTTGGCCGAGCGCCGCGAAGTCCAAGGGCGGCAGCGGTCCAGATTGAGCGACTCTGAGGCGGCAAGGCCATCGAAGGTGCCACATCCCATGGATATCCTGACGACACACAAAGACGGCGTCCTGACAATCGAGTTCAATCGGCCACAGAAGAAAAACGCCATCACCGCGGAGATGTACGCCGCGCTCGCCGATGCCTTGTTTGCAGCGCGTGAGGATCCCCTGATCCGGGCCGTGATGATCGTCGGTAATCGCGACGTATTTACCGCCGGCAACGATTTGAAGGACTTTATGGACCACCCGCCAAGGGACGATGACAGCCCGGTGTTTCGCTTTCTGAGGGAGATCAGTCACGCCCCCAAGCCGCTCGTCGCTGCCGTGTGTGGACCCGCGGTTGGTGTGGGCACGACCATGCTATTGCACTGTGACCTCGTGTTCGCCGGAGACAACGCTCAGTTCAGTCTACCTTTTGTACAATTGGGTCTGGTGCCCGAGGCGGCCTCCAGCCTGCTTTTGCCGGAGCTCTTTGGTTATCAGCGCGCCGCCGAGCGCTTGTTGCTGGGTGAACCGTTTGCAGCCGACGAAGCACTCCGGATGGGCCTTGTAAACGCTGTCCTCCCTGCCGATACGGTGGCCGCGCATGCGCGGGTCCAAGCGGACAAGCTGGTGGCCCTGCCTGCTGCGGCGGTGCGTGCGACCAAGCGTCTGATGAAGCACGGTCGATTCGGAGCGCTCGAGTCGCGCATGCGACTCGAGGGCGAGGAATTCCGCGAGCGGCTGCAATCACCGGAGGCGCGGGAGGCGTTCGCGGCGTTTTTCGAGCGGCGCCGGCCGGATTTCTCGCGGTTCAATTGAATTGTTGGCAGCGATGCGCGGACGCCACTTCCTGAGAGGATGATCATGTCACTTGAAGGTAAGACTCTCTTTATCAGTGGTGGCTCGCGGGGTATCGGCTTGGCGATTGCGGTGCGGGCTGCATCGGAAGGGGCCAAGGTAGTCATCGCTGCGAAATCCGATCAGGAGAACCCGCGTCTACCGGGCACGATCTACTCGGCGGCCAGGGAGATCGAGGCGGCCGGCGGCGAGTGCCTGCCGCTCAAGGTGGACATCCGCGAGGAATCGCAAGTCCTCGAAGCGGTCGCAGCAACGCTCAAGCGTTTCGGATCGATCGATGTGTTGATCAACAATGCGAGCGCCATCAGCCTCACCGGTACCGAAGCGACGCCGATGAAACGCTTCGACCTCATGTTTGGCGTCAACGTGCGCGGCACGTTCCTCTGTACGCAGGCGTGCCTGCCCGCGCTGAAGCAATCAGGCGAACGCGGACGAAACCCGCACATTCTGACGCTTGCACCGCCGCTCAACATGGAATCGCGCTGGTTCGCGCAGCATCCGGCCTACACTATGGCCAAGTACGGCATGTCGATGTGCGTGCTCGGACACGCCGCGGAGTTCAGACCCTACGGCATCGCGGTCAATGCGCTTTGGCCGGCTACCGTGATCCAAACTGCCGCCCTGCAGATGATCCCTGGTGTCCTCCCGGAGCACTGTCGCACGCCCGCGATCATTGCCGACGCGGCCGCGCTGATTCTCTCGAGTGACGCGCGCGACCCGCGCAATAGCGGCAACTTCCACATTGACGAACACGTGCTCGCTGCCCACGGTGTGAAGAGCTTCGAGTCCTACTCGGTGGTCCCCGGAAGCAAGCAACTCCTTCCGGACTTGTTTTTGTAGGTGGCTGGGCCCGTGCCTCCCCGCGCAGCCCTCTCAGGCTTGGCTCCTTCCCGACCAGCGCACCCGGCGGTGATAAATTTGCAATGTGGCGCGGCCACTATGATCATCAGCAACATCGAGCCGGACGCTTTTGACGAGATCGACGCCCGGCAACGGTCGACTGATGATGGGCGTTCAAACAGGAGGTACTGAACATGGGATTACTCGACGGATTGTTGGGTGGCGCGGTCGGCGCGGAGATGGTGACCGTGGTCAACGGGTTCATTGAAAGGCACGGTGGTGTGCAGGGGATCGTTGCGCAGATGGAGCAACAGGGCCTTGGGGGCACGGTTCGCTCTTGGGTCGGTACCGGGGCGAATCAGCCGATCACCGCGGATCAGATTCACCAAGCCTTCGGGTCCGATACGGTCAAGCAGTTGGCGGCCAAAGTCGGACTCACGCCGCAGGAATTGGCCGCGAAATTATCCACCATCTTGCCGCAGGCGATCGACAAGCTGACTCCGGGCGGTACGATCGCGAAGACCTGATCGCTGCGCCGCCCCAGAATGGTGCGGCGGCATGGCGCGCGGCGACGATCACGGCCATGGCCCGGGGACGCGACGACGGTGCTGACGAGGCCGTTCATTTCGTCTTGTTCACGAACCTTGGTTTGAACGCAATTGGGTTTACAATTCGTAGGCCATCGAATCAACCGGGGAGAACTTCCATGAAAAAGACATCTTTAATGAGCGTCATGGCCGCACCGCTGCTCGCGTTCGCGCTGACGTTGCCGGCTCATGCGGCCGACGCGACCGCTCCGACCACGTGTAAGGACGGTACGACCTCCAACGCCACCGGCAAGGGTGCCTGCAGTGGCCACGGCGGGGTACAGAAGGCCACCTCGTCAACGACGAGTGCTGCCCCGGCTCCCGCCGCCGCCCCGGCTGCGCCGGCCGCACCGGCGGCAAGCGGTGCTCCAACCACCTGTAAGGACGGCACGACCTCATCTGCCACGGGCAAAGGTGCGTGCAGCGGTCATGGCGGCGTGCAAAAAGCGCCCAAGACGACTTCGGCGACCCCGCCTGCGGCGGCGACTCCGGCTCCCGCGGCTACTCCAGCTCCCGCTGCGACTCCGGCGCCGGCAACGACCGCCGCGAAGTCGACTCCGACCGCGACGAAGTCCGCGCCGACTGCGACGGCAAGCAACACCGACCCGAACGGTGCGACGGCCAAATGCAAAGATGGCACCTACTCGAAGTCGCAGCACCGCAGCGGGACTTGCTCGAGCCACGGCGGCGTCGCCGAGTGGTTGACCGCCGCTCAGTAGCGACTCGGAACATTCCGTCTCGGCACCAACCGATGCTGGACGACGACCTCGGGCGGGGTCGTCGCTCACATCGATTCGCGCAGCTGTAGAAACACCCTGTCTGCCGCATCGATCCGGATCAATCCGTAGCGCGGATAATTGAAGTCGAACATGACCGTGATGGTCGCGGAAATGATCGCGGAAAAGAGCAGCATGTGCAGCCAGCTGCGCCGCGGCCGCCTTGCCATGGCATGCCCCGCCAATACCCCGCTCATGAGCACGACACCGACCAGCAGCCAGAACACGAGCGTCGGCATGTAGGTCTCGAGTGCGACGGCGCGTTGATTCGCGACGTCGCTCATCTGATTGAGGGCGGGCAGCAGGAGTCTGTTCACGTTCTGAGACGGGTCCGTACGGCCGGCGGCGAGGGCTCGAGCCCAGATCTCCTTCTCGATTCGCGCGGCACGTGCAAATTGCTCATCGGCCGTTGGCCGATCCAGAATCCGTTGAAAGCCTTGCAGGCGCGCATCGAGGTACTCGCGAAATAGGCGATGCAATTCAGCTTGATCGGTGGGCGCCAGATCGAGGCGTTGATAAGCGGTTGCGATCGCATTCGCCTCCTGGACGATGAGCTGGCGCCGCGTATCGAAGCGCGATGTGGCACCCGAGAAGCTGAAGGCGAGCAACAGACCGAGGAGTGAGAAGACCGCGGCTTCCATGGCGCCGACGCCCTCGAATCCCCGCTCCGGATATCGCGTCGCACTGCGGCGGCCGACGCGGTAGCCGGCCTCGAGCGAAATCAGGATGCCGGTGAAGAGTCCCCCGAAAAGTAACGGCGCCACCCATTCAGCTGAGATCATCGGGTTCGCATCTCCTTCCTTCGCGCCAGTCAAAACGTGCCGCTGTGCGGTTGCCTCTATGGGAGCTTGCCGATAAGGCGTACCTCGCGCTGCGGAAACGGCATGACGATACCGCGGCCGCGGAACGACTCCAGGATGGCGCCGTTGATTTCGCCCGACGCGGCCACGTAATCCGGTACGAGAACCCAGGGACGCACGCCGATGTTCACCGCCGAATCTGCGAGCTGGATGGCCTGAACCACCGGTGCGGGATCCTCGAGCACGCGTGGATTGGTCGCGAGCACGCTGTTGATCGCAGCCACCGCGGCATTGAGGTCGCTGCCGTAGGCGACGCCGACCACGATGTCGAGCTGCCGGATGTTGCCGAAGTTGTGAAGAATGTCGCCCACGATCTTGCGATTCGGAATCACCACGCGCGAGTGATCGACGTGAGTCAAGGTGGTATTGAAGAGCGTGATGGTGGTGACCACGCCTTCCTCGCCGACGATGGAGATGTATTCCCCAATCCGAAAGGGCTTGGTGAAGATGATCGAGAGTCCCGCCACCACATTGCTCAACACGCCTTGGGTTGCGAGCGCGACGCCGGCGCCGGCCACGCCGAGACCCGCGATCAGCGGCAGCAACTCGACGCCGAGATTTTGCAGCGCGAGGATCACGAACAGGGAGAACGAGAGCGCCCACCCCACTCTCGCGAGCAAGGTTCGCACCGGGGGTTCGAGCTCCACGTGACTGAGTCCGCGCAGGAACCAGCGGCTCACCCAGCGGCTCACGGCAACGCCGACGGCGAGGATCAAAATGGCGACGAGAAGCTTCGGTCCGAAGCGGATCGCGAGGTCGAGAACCGTATTCTTGATGTGATCGACTGAGGCAAGCTCCTGATTCATCGGCTGGCGGCTCCCTTCTCTGGTTGCGTCGACACTGGTTGGGACTCCGGGGTTCGTTTCTTTATACTGACTTCAGTTCCCGTATGCGACGCATCAGCAACATCACGCGGTCGATTCTAACGCAAAACGCCGGGCGGGATTTCGAGCGGGTGACGATGAAGCTCCAGCTCCTGCGGCAGGATCCGTTCGCGTTCTTTCGCGGCACCAATCCGCTGTTTCTCGATTTTCTGCCGCGGGCGCAGCCCTTGTTTCGTGCACCGAGCATGCTCCTCTGCGGCGATCTGCACCTGGAAAATTTCGGTGCGTTCAAGGGGGACAACCGGCTCGTCTATTTCGACATCAACGATTTCGACGACGCGTGCCGGGCGCCGTTTACCATCGATATCGTGCGCTTCATTGCGGGCATCCATTTGGCGGCGCATGAACTGGAGCTCGATCGCCAACAGACGAGGCGATTGGTGCAGCATTTCGTCATCGCCTACCGGGAAAGCATCGCCGACGGCAAGGCCCGGTGGATCGAGCGCTCCCTGGCCAAGGGCGTGTTTCGCTCGCTGCTGCGCCGGGCGACCTTGCGCACCCGACGCGATCTCCTCGACCGGTACACCATTCTCAAAGGCGGTCGGCGGCGCTTGCGCATCGACGGCAAGCGCGCTTTGAAGCTCCCTACCCGTGAGCACCGGCGGCTCGCCAAAGTTCTCTTGCGGTTGCGCGCGAGCTTGCCGTCACCGAAGCCCGGGCCGCAGTTCTTCCAGCTGCTCGATGCGGCGCGCCGCGTCGCCGGCAACGGCAGCCTGGGACTGGAGCGCTACATTCTCCTGGTTCACGGGCCGTCCTCGCCCGATGAGAATTTCGTGCTCGACCTCAAATTTGCCGCACCCTCGGCGGTGGCGGGATGGTGGCCGGCCCCTCAGCCCGAGTGGCCGGACGAGGCCGTTCGCGTCGTGTCGATCCAGCGCATCCTACAGGCCATCTCGCCCGCGCTGCTGCATGCCACCAAGGTCCGCAAACAGCCCTTCGTGTTGAAAGAACTGCAGCCGAGCATCGACCGGCTCGACCTCGCGCGCTGGCGCGCGAAGCCTCGCCGCCTGATGCAGGCGGTCGAGGGAATGGGCCGGGTGGCCGCGTGGGCGCACCTGCGCAGCTCCGGGCACCATGGGGCGGCGTCGGGCCAGGCGCTGCAGAGGTACGTCGGTGCCAAGCGCTGGTCGCGGGAGGCCGATCGGCTGGGCGAGCTGGTGGCCGCCCGAATGCAGCGCGCGTGGCAACTCTATTGCAAGGACTATGACGCGGGCGCCGTCGGCGCCGCGCTCACGCCGCCCTGATCAAGCCATGCACGTGGGGAATCGACTCGCGGTGGGACGGCCCCATGGGATGATGATCACCGGGCCCAATATCAATCGGGCGGTGGAGAAGGGTGTGACGGATACCGCGTACTATTCCATTTCCGGAATGAATCCGTACGAAGCATGAGCGAATCCATGCGTCGGAATACAGCGTTCGACTGGGATCTGCCCTCACCGCACCTCGCCTCGCTCGCGGTCGAGCGGGCGGACATCGATGCCTACGAGCACGTCAATAATGCGGTCTACATGGCGTGGTTCGACCGTGCGGCATGGGACCATTCTGCGGCGCTCGGGTTACCGATCGAGAAGTGCCTGCAACTCGATCGAGGCATGGCGGTGGTGCGCAGCGTGATCGCGTACCTGCGCCCCGCCGTCCTCGGCGACACGGTTCAAGCGGCGACCTGGCTCCTGCCGGCCGACGGCCGGCTGCGTGTCCGGCGACGCTTCCAGGTGCTGCGCGAAGCGGACGGCACGACGCTCGCGCGGGCCGAAATCGAATACGCGTGCATCGAGCTCTCGAGTGGGCGCCCGGTCCGCTGGCCGCCGGTGTTTCGCGAGCGCTATGTCGCGCTCGACGAGGTGCTGCGCGCCCTGGAGAACCTTCCTTCGCTCTGACGGCGACGCGCCCGTATTGTGACGGTTTTGCGACAGGTCGCGCACTTTCGTTCACCTTCGCTGCGACGGTGCTCTACACTTTGACGAAGCGCTTCGAAGGAGTGAGTGGTGGCAAAAATACCCGCGGGCGTCGGCCCGCAGCATCCTCAAGTCGTGGCTCTGGTCGGCGCCACCGGCGATCTAGCTCGACGGAAACTTCTGCCGGGGCTGTTTCACCTCGTCAGTGCGGGCTTCATCCCCGGCTGTCGGATCATCGGCGTGTCCTTGGAGGATCTGGACACCGAAAGCTTCCGCAAGCTGGCGCGGGACGCGCTCACCGAATTCTCGACGCGCCCGGTTGCCGAGACGGACTGGGGCGCTTTTGCAAGCAATCTTCGCTACGTCCCGTTGACCGCGGGGGCCGCCGCGCTCCGGGCGGCGGTACTCGAGGCCGAGGGCAGTTTCGACGGTGAAAGCCGCCGGCTGCACTACTTGAGCGTGCCGCCCAATGCGGCCTTGTCCGCGGTGCGCCTGCTGGGGGAGGCCGACCTGGTCGACCGCTCGCGCGTCGTCATGGAAAAGCCCTTCGGCACCGACCTCGCCAGCGCAATCTCATTGAACGCCAAGCTGCACGAAGTATTCGCCGAGGAGCAGATCTACCGGATCGATCACTTCCTGGGCAAAGAAGCGGCGCAGAACATTCTCGCTTTCCGTTTTGCCAATGGATTGTTCGAGCCGATCTGGAACCGCAACTTCATCGATCACGTGCAAATCGATGTCCCGGAGAAGTTGGCTCTCGGCAAGCGCTCCGGCTTCTACGAGCAGACCGGCGCCTATCGAGACATGGTGGTCACGCATTTGTTCCAGATCCTCGGATTCATGGCGATGGAGGCGCCGACCTCGCTCGAGCCGCAGCCCATCGGCGAGGAAAAGAACAAGGTGTTTCGCAGCATGCTGCCGATCAAGCCGAGCGATGTGGTCCGCGGACAGTACACCGGCTACCGCACGGAGGAGGGGGTGTCCGCCGACTCGGATACGGAGACCTTCATTGCCTTGAGATGCTACATCGATAACTGGCGCTGGGCCGGCGTGCCCTTCTACCTGCGCACGGGCAAGCGCCTCGCCGAAGGCCAGCGCATCATCTCGATTGCGTTTCGGGAGCCGCCGAAGAGCATGTTCCCCGCCGGCTCCGGCGTGAGCGAGCAGGGACCGGACCACTTGACGTTCGATCTCGCGGACGCCGCGAAAATGTCCCTATCGTTCTACGGCAAGCGCCCCGGCCCCGGCATGCGCCTTGATAAGCTCAGCATGCAGTTCGCCATGCACGATACCGGGCACATCGGCGACGTACTCGAGGCGTATGAGCGCTTGATCCTGGATGCGATGCGCGGGGATCCCACGCTGTTCACCACGGCCGACGGCATCGAGCGGTTGTGGGAGGTATCGGGTCCCTTGCTCGAGAGGCACCCGCCCGTGCGATTCTACGACCCCGGATCCTGGGGGCCGAACGCGATTCACCAGCTCATCGCTCCTCACGCCTGGCGCCTGCCGTTCGAGCGAGGCTGGCGGCACCCGGATTCCCTCGGAAGCTGAGGTCAGGAAACAGGGGACTCTTTCAAGTCCCAGATTTCCTCCGCGTACTCTCGGATCGTGCGATCACTCGAGAACTTTCCGGAGCAAGCGACGTTGATGATGGCCTTGCGAGACCACGCCTCCGGATTCGCATAGCACGCATCGAGCTCGGCGTGAGCGCGGGTGTAGTCCGTCAAATCAGCGAGGATCGACCAGCTGTTCGCACAGGAGGTACCGTTCGGTCCATTGGCCTGGTTTGTCCGCCAGACCCAACCGCTCGAGGCGCCGGTCCATGGCCGGGATCGAGGTGACCCTGAGAATCGATTCCGACTGTTTTTGGAATGGCCATCAGTACACCTCCGGTACGAGCATGTTCGCGTGGACCGCTTGCCGGGAGTAGTGCTCGTGATGCTCCCGCTGCGGCAGCACGATCGGCGGTCTCGGTGTGATTTCGTAGGGAAACTGCTTCAAGAGATGATCGATGAAGTTCAAGCGTGCGCGCTTCTTGTCGACGGCGTGCACCACCCACCAGCGCGCCTCGGGAATGTGCGATCGCTCGAGCATCACCTCCTTCGCCTTCGTGTACTCCTCCCAGCGGCGGCGCGACTCGAGATCCATCGGGGAGAGCTTCCATTGCTTCAGCGGATCGTGAATACGGCCGAGAAACCGCAGGTACTGCTCCTCGTCCGTGATCGAAAACCAATACTTCAAGAGCTTGATGCCGGAGCGAACGAGCATGCGCTCGAACTCCGGAACGGAGCGGAAGAACTCCTCGTACTCCTCGGGCGTGCAGAAACCCATGACCTTCTCGACGCCCGCGCGGTTGTACCAACTGCGGTCGAAGAGAACGATTTCGCCGGCCGCGGGCAGATGCGACACGTAGCGCTGGAAATACCACTGCGTCCGCTCGCGATCGTTGGGCGCGGGTAGCGCCACGACCCGACAGACCCGCGGATTGAGCTTTTGGCTGATGCGCTTGATGGCGCCGCCCTTGCCGGCCGCATCGCGGCCCTCGAAGAGGATGAGGACTTTCTGCTGCGTAGCCACGACCCAGTCCTGCAGCTTCACGAGCTCGGCTTGGAGTCGAAACAGCTGGGTGAAGTATTCGCGCCGGTAATCCTTCGCCGCGTCGGCTTGCGCGGGCGATGCGGCGCCGTCGGGGAGCGGGTGGCGGTCCTCGATCTCCATCTCCAGTTCTTCATCGTAGCCGTCGGTGAGATCGCGACTGATGCGCCGCATGAGCTCGTCGTGTTCGAACGGCGGACGTGTGCTCATGGTTGGCTCCTGGTGCGGTAGACTGGTAGGTTGGATGGCCGGCCTATCGATTCGTTCATGGGGAACTCCGCTCCTCGCCAACGAACCAATCATCGTGGGCCAAATATGTTTCAGTTTCAGGATAGGCCGTAGACTTAACCCTATGAAAGACCGACCGACGTTCGAGCCCCCCGTGTTTTGCGGCGGTCTTGGCTAAACGCCGCGTGGCTCGCCGCCGGGCGCTGCGCTGGCGCCACTTGCTTCTCATTGGATTCTTGGGCGTCGTCGCGCTCGCGGCCGTCGTCATTCTGTGGGTGGTGCACCTCGACAGCGTCGTAACGCGGGAGTTCCAGGGTCGCCATTGGTCCGTGCCGGCCCGCGTCTTCGCGGCGCCGCTCGAGCTCTACGCGGATGCGCCGGTCGGTGCGGATGACCTCGAAGAGGAGCTGCGCCGTCTGCACTACCGCAGTGGCGATCCGGCCGAAGGCCCGGGGTTTTATCGGCGCACCGGCGCCTCGTTCGATCTGCATGCGCGGCGCATGCGCTTCGTCGATGAGCTTCGTGAGCCCACGCGGTTGACGATTCGCACGAGCGGCGATGCGATCGCGGACCTGCGCAACGCCGACGGCAGCGAGCTGCCGGTGTTTCGTCTCGATCCCCTCGTCATCGGCAGTGTCTTTCCGGTGCACGGCGAAGACCGGCTCGTCTTGTCGCCCGCCGATGTGCCGTCGCTGCTGCGCTCCGGGATCACGCTGATCGAAGACCGGCGCTTCAACGAGCACCCCGGCGTCGATGCGGTCGGCATCTTGCGCGCGCTTTGGGCCGACGTGCGCGCCCGGCGCCTCGTACAAGGCGGCAGTACGCTCACGCAGCAGCTCGTGAAGAATTATTTCCTCTCGGACGAGCAGACCTTCGGTCGCAAAGCGACCGAGGCGGTGATGGCGCTCAGGCTCGAGGCGCATTTCTCCAAGGAAGAGATCCTGGTTGCATACCTCAACGAGGTCTATCTCGGCCAGGACGGTGCGCGTGCGGTGCACGGTTTCGGGCTCGCGAGCGAGTATTACTTCGCCAAGCCCCTGGACGAGCTCGATGTGGATGAACTTGCGCTGCTGATCGGGCTGGTCAAGGGTCCGTCCTACTACGATCCGCGCAAACATCCGGACCGCGCGCGCGTGCGACGCAATCTCGTGCTGCAGGAATTCGCGGATGCGCATCTGATCGACCCCGCGGCGGCGCAGCGCGCGGCCGCGAATCCCCTCGGGCTCAGGTCGCCGGGCGGCAGCTACGTACCCGCGTATCTCGATCTCGTGCGGCGGCATTTGAAGCGCGACTACGCCGAGGCGGATCTCGCGGCCGCGGGACTCGGCGTGTACACGAGTCTCGATCCGCGCGCCCAGGCGGCCGCCGAGCACGCACTGACGGTGAACCTGAAACGCCTCGATGCTGCAAGCCGGGTGCGCGGCGGACACCTCGAGGGCGCGGTGATCGTCGCCGAGCCGAACAGCGGCGATGTAGTTGCGGTGGTCGGCGGCCGCGAGGTCGGGACCGACGGCTTCAACCGCGCGCTCGACGCGCGTCGGCCCATCGGCTCGCTCGTGAAACCGGCGGTATACCTGACTGCGCTCGAGTCCGGCCGCTACAACGCGGCGACGCTCATCGAGGATGCGCCGATCGAGCTCAAGCTCGCCGACGGCAGCACCTGGGCGCCGCAGAATTTCGAGCATCAGGTCTACGGCCGGGTGCCGATGGCGCGCGCGCTCGCCGAGTCGATGAACCTCGCCACCGTGCGGCTCGGTCTCGACCTGGGCCTGCCGCAGATCGCCGACACGCTGCAGCACCTGGGGCTCGAGACGCGCCCGACCTTGAATCCATCGATGCTGCTGGGGACGGTGGAGATGACGCCGCTCGAAGTGGTGCAGGTCTACACCTCGCTGGCCAACGGCGGCTTTCGCGCCCGGCTGCGCGCCGTGCGCGCCGTGCTCGACGAGCGCGGCAAGCCGCTGAAGAGCTTCAGGGTGCAGGTCGAAGAGGCTGCACCGCCGGCCGCGGTCTACCAGCTCGATCGGATGATGACACTCGTGACCACCCGCGGCACCGGCCGCGACGCGCCGGCTCGTCTGCCCCGCGGCACCGTCGTCGCCGGCAAGACGGGCACCTCCTCCGATACCCGCGACAGTTGGTTCGCCGGATTTACCGGCAGCTACCTCTCCGTCGTGTGGGTGGGCTACGACGACAATCGAGCCACCGGGCTCACCGGCGCTGCCGGGGCTCTACCGGTGTGGGCGGACACTCTCGCGAAGCTCAAATCAGCCTCGTTCGAACCCGTGCCCCCGGAACTCGTCGAGGACCGCTGGATCGGATTCGGGGACGGCCTGGAGACGACGCCCGCTTGCAGCGCGGATGCGGTGGAGATCGCGGTGCCGAAGGGCACGGTGCTGCCGGGCAAGCCGGGCTGCAGTGGCCCGCAGCCTGCGGCGGCAGCGCAGCCCGCGACCGTGACTGATAAGGTGAAGGCATGGCTCAAGCACATCATTCACTGAAGGTCGCAGCCGCGCTTGCCGCGACAGCGTTGCTGCTCAGCGGCTGTCCGGCGCCGGCACCGCGCCCCTCGCCGCCGTCATCGTCCGTGCCCAGCCCGCCCGCCACCGGCGCAGCGCCGTCCGTCCCGTCGCCCGGCGCGCCGACGCCGAGGCCGCCCCCGCCGCCGCGCGAGAATCATCTCTCGCCCGCGACTCGTTCGCTCGTGGCGCAGGCGCATACGCTTTCCGCTCACGGCGACTTCGACGGGGCGTCCTCGACGCTCGAGCGGGCGCTGCGCATCGAGCCCAACAATCCCCTGCTCTGGATCGAGCTTGGCCGGCTGCGGCTCACCGAGAACGACGCGCACCAGGCGGTCGGGTGCGGGCGCAAGGCGCTCGCGCTCGCGAGCGGCGACTCCGCCTCGCAACGGCAAGCCGGACGGCTGCTGGCCGATGCGCTGCGCGCCGAGGGACACAATCAGGAGGCGCGCGAGATCGAGAGCCAGCCGTTCATGAAGTAGGCGCATGATGAATTGGCGCAAGGAGTTGGCGCGCAACGAGTTGGCGCGCAAGGAGCTGACGCGCAGCACGACTGCACGCCTGCCACGATTTGCCACAATCCATCGGCCGCGTGCCATGGTTGGCGCGCAGCGAGGACCTAATCGGCTGCCGTAATGCTCCCACCTCATCCCAGGGAGCTGCCGATGGTCCACTCCATGTCTTCGTTACGAGCCGCCTTCATCGCGGCGATTGCCGGTTTTTTCATGCTCGCGCCGATGTCGCCCGCGAGCGCGCAAAACTTATCCGAGGTCCAGTCCGGCACCTTGTATTTGAAATCCTCGCCGGATGCCGAAGCGGTGGAGGCGCTGCGGGTCGCAACCACCATGCAGGCGCAGGTCACCGGCAATGTTGCGAGGGTGCACGTCATCCAGCAATTCTCGAACACCGGCAGCGATTGGGTCGAGGGTCTGTACGTGTTCCCGCTCTCCGCGAATGGGGCGGTCGATGAACTCCTGATGCACGTCGGTGAGCGCACCATCCGCGGGGACATTCAGGAAAAGGTGCAGGCGCAGGCGAGCTACGCGCAAGCGCGCAGCGAGGGGAAGCGCGCGAGCATCGTGGACCAGGAGCGCCCCAACATGTTCACCACCGCGGTGGCCAACATCGCGCCTCACTCGATGGTGTCGATCGAGATCACGTACCTGGAGACGATTTCTTATCGGGACGCGCGCTACACGCTGCGGCTGCCGCTCGCCATCACCCCGCGCTACACCCCCGGCGCCGGCCTCGATCCGGCGGCGCCGCTCGCGGCCGCGAATGCCGCCATCGTCAATGCCATGAACGGCACCACGGCCACGCCGGAGCGCGTGACCGCGCCCCGCCAGAACGTCGATATCACCATCGAGTTGGCGGCGGGCGTCCCCTTGGGAAAGGTCGAGAGCCTGCATCATCTGGTGACGATGCAAGACGATGGCTCGGGAAAGCACATTCATCTATCGGGAACCCGGATTCCTGCGGATCACGACTTCGAGCTCGTGTGGACCCCGACGGTTGCCGACCTCGTCGCTACGGCGGCCTTTGCGGAACAGGTGGGCAGCGACACATATACCCTGGTGGTGCTCACCCCGCCCAACGATGCCGATGAGGCGACTCAGCCGCGCGAGGTCACTTTCATCATCGACACCTCGGGCTCCATGCAAGGGCCGTCGATCGCACAGGCGAGCGTCGCGCTACAAATGGGCGTCGACCGGTTGCAGGACGGCGATCGCTTCAACATCATCCGTTTTGCGAGCGACTACTCGAATCTGTTTGCATCGCCACGGCCCGTGAGTGCCGCCACTCGGAACGACGCCAATCGATTCATTGCGGCGCTCCGCGCCTCCGGCGGCACCGAGATGCGCGCACCGCTCGAGCGCGCCATGTCGACGCCTCCAGGCGAGGGCTTTTTGCAGCAGATCGTGTTCATCACCGACGGCAGCGTCGGCAACGAAGCGGAGCTCATCGCACTGATCCACCGCGAAATCGGCACGGCGCGATTGTTCACGGTGGGTATCGGCGCGGCACCCAACTCCTATTTCCTGGAGCAGGCGGCGGCGGCGGGACGCGGCAGCTACACATTCATTGCCGAGCGCGAACAAGTCGGGTCGCGCATGCAGGATCTGTTTCACAAGCTCGAACGGCCGGCGCTGGTCGACCTCAAGCTCGCGTGGCCGGATCATCTCGCCGCGGATCTGGCGGCGGGCCTGCCGGGCGATGTGTATGCGGGCGATCCGCTGGTGATTTTGGCGCGGCTGCCGCACTCCCCGTCGGGCTCCCTCACGCTGTCCGGCCGCATTCGCGGTGAGGAGTGGGTGCATCAAGTGCCGATCACGCCGGTGAGCGAGCAATCCGGCCTCGCGAAGCTCTGGGCGCGCGAGCGCATCGCCGATCTGTCGAGTCAGATGCTGTTCGGAGGCGATCGCGAGCAGCTGCGCGCATCGATCCTGGATCTCGCGCTGCGCCACCATCTGGTGAGCGAGTTCACGAGCTTGGTCGCCATCGACGCCGAGATCGTCCGCGCGCCGGGATCCCTCGGGCACGTCGAGCAGGCACCGACCTCGGCACCGATCGGAAGCTACTGGGCAACGACGGGATTCGCGAAGACTGCGACGCCGGCGGAACTCTTGCTCCTCGGCGGCCTCTTGTCCATCGCGTTCGGCTGTTTCCTGTATTGGACGACGCTCGCGGGGCAGCGCGTGCGGTGATGCGTCACGCGAGCCTTCGCCGCGGGGATTCGCGCAACGCCGCCCGCATCGCCGCAGTGATCGCCCTCTTGGGGGCAGGGGTCATTTGCGTCTCCGCGGGCGCGTGGATTCACATCAAGGCGGCGCTCGCTCAAATCCTGATCGAGGCCGCGTGGCAGCGGGAGCTCGCGGGAACGGCCGATGCGCGGCCCTGGCCGTGGGCGGATACTCGCCCGTCGGCGCGGCTCACGCTCCGTGCGGGCGGCGAGGTGCACGAATTGATGGTCCTCGAAGGCTCGAGCGGGCGCAACCTCGCGTTTGGTCCGGCGCACGATCCTGGGAGCGTCATGCCGGGCGAGGCGGGCAACAGCGTCATCGAAGGGCATCGCGACACGCATTTTGCCGTGCTTCGCGGCATCCGCTTGGGCGATAGCGTGTCGGTCGAGACGGTTCGGCGCCGTCGCACGACCTTCGTGGTCACGGGCATCGAGGTCATCGACAGCCGGCGCATGCGGATTGTGCTCGACGCCGGTGAGCCGCGGTTGACCCTGGTGACGTGTTATCCCTTCGATGCGCTGGCGCCGGGCGGCCCGCTACGCCTCATCGTCACGGCAGACCCGCTGGGGCCGTCGCCACGTGGCGGAATTGCGGGCTCGGCCGATCCTCGTGGTATGGTCGATCGATGAATCGACCGGCGAGCCCGATCAACGTCCGCACGGTGGCGCCCGATGGGGTTGCGGCGGCATTCCTGCTGGCCTTCGTCGCGACCGCGGGAATCGTCTACATCAACATCATGCAGGCCCTGGTCACGGGCCTCTCGGACGGCTTGCAAATCAGCAGTGCGCGCGCCGGCGCCATCGGCGCGGCGAATGCCTACGGGGCGACATTGGGCGCATTCGCCGGCGTATTCCTCGTGCCGCGGCTCGACTGGAAGAAGACCGCGTTTGTGGCGCTCCTGGTGTTGCTCGGAATCGATCTCGCTTCGATCGCGATGGCCTCATCGACGGCGCTCATGACCCTGCGATTTGCCCACGGCGCCTTCGGAGGGTTTCTCGTTTGCACCGGATACAGCGTCATGGCGCGGCTCCGCGACCCGGATCGGGCCTTCGGCATCTGTTTCATGATCCAGTACGCTCTGAGCGGGATCGGCAACACGTGGCTGCCCGGCCTGGTGCCGCATTTCGGCGTGAAGGTGCTGTTTCTCGCCATGGCGGCATTCAGCATGGTGACGCTCGCGATGCTGACGTTTCTCGGGCCTTATCCCTTACCCCGGATCGCTCCCGAGGCTCGCCGGCCGCGCGGGTCGATCGGGATGCGCCTGCTCCTTCCCGCGCTCGCGGCGGTGTTTCTGTTCCAGGGTGGGAACATGGGTCTCGGCGCCTACGTGATCAATCTCGGCAGGAGCGCCGGACTCGATCTCGGCTTCTCGAGCGGTGCCGTCGGCGCCTCCTGTTGGGTCGGCCTGGGCGGCGCGGCCTTGGTGGCCGTCATCTCGACCCGCTTCGGACGTACTTTGCCCATCGCGCTGGCCTTCGCGCTCAGTTTGGGCGCCACCTGGCTCTTCCACCGCAGCAGCAATCCGGTGCTGTTCGTGGTCGCCAATTTCATCTCAGCCGGCGCTTGGGGATTCGTCTTGTCGTATCTCTTCGGCATGTGCAGCGCGCTCGATCGGCGTGGTTTCGCGGCGGTGCTCGCCGGCCTCGGGGCGAAGCTCGGGCTGGCCACGGGCATACTGTTGGGCGGCAAGCTGTTGGGGGAGCCCGAGAACTACGCAGCGCTAATCGATGCCGCGGTCGTGGTGCTTGCCTTGTCGGCGGCGTGCGCCCTGCCGGTTGCGCTCACCCTGGATCGTCGCGAGACGGCAGGCGCCTCGGCGCCGGCGAGCGCCTAGGTCGATCGGTCACGCGGCGATGAATCTGCAGGAGTACTCATCATACGATGCCCTCGGGCTCGCCGAACTCATCGCGAGCGGGGAGGTCACGGCCAGGGAGATTGGCACGCTCGCGCTCGCCGCCATCGACAAGGTGAATCCGATCCTCAATTGCGTCGTGCAGAGCTTTCCGGAACGCCTCGGCGCGCTCGGCCCTGCGCCGCCGCCGGGTCCGTTCGCCGGGGTTCCGACCCTGCTCAAGGATCTCTATAAATTCGAGAACGGTACGCTGTCCGAGGGCGGCTGCCTCCTTACGCAAGGTCTGGTCGGCTGGTACGACAGTGAGGTCGTGCTGCGGCTGCGGCGCGCCGGACTCGTGATCCTCGGGCGATCGACGGTGCCGGAAATGGGATGGTCGAGCACCTGCGACACGCGGCTCGCGGGGCTTACCCGCAATCCCTGGAACCTCGATCGGTACCCCGGCGGATCGAGCAGTGGTGCGGCGGCTGCCGTGGCGAGCGGGGCGCTTCCCCTGGCGCATGCGAGTGATGGCGGGGGATCGACGCGCAGTCCCGCGGCGTACACCGGTCTCGTCGGTTTGAAGCCCACGCGCGGCCGGGTGAGCGACGGTCCCGGCAGCTCGGATCCGAATGCGGGGATGTCCGCGCACCTGGCCGTGACGCGCACGGTGCGCGATACCGCTGCCATTCTCGATGCGCTCGAAGGCCCTGCCATCGGTGACCCGCACACGGCGCCGAAGCCCGAGCGCCCCTTTCTCGAGGAGGTGGGGCGCGCGCCGCGGGCGCTGTCGATCGCTTACACGGCGAAGGCGTTCGACGGCGGACCGGTGGATGCCGAGATCGAATCGGCGGTCGGGAATATTGCGCAGATGCTGCGTGATCTCGGGCACGAGGTGCGCGATGGCGCGCCCGCTTTCTCCTGGGAAGCGTATCTTCACGCGACGCACGTGATCTGGGCAGCGGGAATGGCCTACAGCTGCGATGCGTTCGGCGCGCGCCTCGGTCGGCGCCCTTCGCCCGAGAATCTCATGCGCACCAGCTGGGCAATGTATGAGTACGGGCAGCGGGTGAGTGCACATGCCTATTTGGCGGCCCTCGATGAACACAATCTGGTCAGGCGGCAAACCGGGCGCTTCTTCGAGCACTGCGACCTGCTGGTGACGCCCACCTGCACTCAACTCGCACAGCCTCACGCGACGCAGAATCAGGACCAGGACTTTACCGCCGAGGAATGGTCTCGCTACATGTTCAAGCCGGATGTGTTCTCCCCGCTCTTCAATACCACGGGCCAACCAGCCATCTCGCTGCCTCTGTACCAGTCCAGAGATGGCTCGCAGATCGGTATCCAGTTCGTTGGCCGCTTCGGCGATGAAGCGACGCTTCTCCGGCTCGCCGCGCTGCTCGAACAGGCCCTGCCTTGGCGCCACCGACGGCCGCCGGTGCACGTTGCGAGCCTGCGTTGAACGATAGGCGATGATGATACGATCGCGCATGCAGACGAAGTACCAGAACGTCGCAGAACCTCAGCCCGAGGGTTCCCCGACGCAACCCTTCGCGGTCAGCCTAGAGCAGGTGCCGGCCGAAGGCGCGGGCGATCTTCAATCGGGGATTTTGACCTGGAAGACGCTGATTTCGGGTGATCGCACGCCATCCGGCGAAATGATCGTCGGCGTCGCCGATTTCCCGCCTCACGGCCGGCTGAATTCCCACCGTCACACGCCGGCCGAGTTTTATTTCGGTCTCGCCGGCGAAGGAACCGTGATCGCGAATGGCATGCCGCTGCGGATTGCGAAGGGCGTGGCCGTCTTCATCCCCGGTAACACCGAACACGGAGTCGTGGCGGGCGCCGAAGGGCTTTCCCTCGTCTACGGATTTGCGCACCGGGCATTCAGCGACATCGTCTATGATTACGGCGATTCCATGCCGCCTTGAGGGAAACGATGTCGAGCGATCCGCTCCTGCAGCCGTTCAAGCTCAAGCATCTCACGCTACGCAACCGGATCATCACGACGGCCCATGAGCCGGCGTATCCCGAAGACGGCATGCCGAAGGAGCGCTACCGTGCCTACCAGGTTGAGCGCGCCAAAGGCGGCATTGCGCTGACCATGACCGCCGGATCCGCCGCGGTGTCCCGCGATAGCCCGCCGGTGTTCAACAACATCCTCCTCTACAAGGACGAAGTGGTCCCGTGGCTTCGCGATCTTGCCGATGCCTGCCATGAACACGGCGCGGCGGTGATGATTCAGTTGACCCATCTCGGGCGGCGGACGCGCTGGGACAAGGCGGACTGGCTGCCCGTCGTCTCCTCATCGCACAGCCGGGAGGCGGCGCACCGGACCTTTCCCAAGAAGCTCGAGGAATGGGACATCGAGCGCATCGTCGGCGACTATGCCGATGCCGCCGACCGGGTGCGCGCGGCAGGTCTGGACGGTCTCGAGCTCGAGGCGTACGGGCATCTGCTGGATCAATTCTGGTCGCCGCTCACCAATACGCTGGAGCATCCGTATGGAGGGTCGCTCGACCACCGGCTGCGCTTCACCTTCGAGGTGTTGACCGCCATTCGCAAGCGCGTCGGCCCCGCATTCATCGTCGGCGTCCGTTACACGGGTGATGAGGTGCTCGAGGGCGGATTGACCAAGCAAGACGGGCTCGCCATTTCACGCCGTCTCAAGGATAGCGGCCTGGTCGACTTCCTCAACGTCGTCCGAGGCCACATCGATACCGATCCCGGGTTGACGGACCTCATTCCCATCCAGGGCATGGCGAGTTCGCCGCACCTCGATTTTGCCGGAGAAATACGCGCGGAGACGAAATTTCCAACCCTCCATGCGGCGCGGATCTCGGACGTGGCGACGGCGCGCCATGCCATCGCCGCAGGCAAAGTCGATATGGTGGGCATGACCCGGGCGCACATGACCGATCCGCACATCGTGCGCAAGATCGTGGAGGGCCGTGAGGCTGAGATTCGGCCATGCGTGGGCGCCAACTACTGTCTGGACCGGATTTATCAGGGCGGCGATGCCTTCTGCATTCACAATGCCGCCACCGGGCGCGAGCTCAGCATGCCGCACGAGATCGCACCGGCGAAGTCCAAGCGCAGGATCGTCATCGCCGGCGCCGGGCCGGCGGGATTGGAAGCCGCACGCGTGGCCTCGGAGCGGGGCCACGAGGTCGTCGTGTTCGAGGCCGCGAGTCGGCCGGGCGGCCAGGTGCGCCTCACCGCGCAAAGCCATCGCCGGCGCGAGATGATGGGCATCATCGACTGGCGGATGGCTCAATGCACCGCTCGCGGCGTGGCATTTCGCTTCGACGTGCTCGCGGGCGCGGACGATGTGCTCGCCGAGAAGCCGGACGTGGTGATCGTCGCGACCGGCGGCTATCCCGACACCGAAGTCCTCGAGTCGGGAAACGAATTCGTCGTGTCGACCTGGGACATTTTATCGGGGCACGTGAAGCCCGGTTCGAACGTGCTGCTGTTCGATGACGCCGGCGATCACGCGGCGCTGCAGGCGGCCGAAGTCATTGCAGCCGCCGGCGCGAAGCTCGAGATCATGACGCCGGACCGAACCTTCGCTCCGGAGGTCATGGCGATGAACCTGGTGCCTTACATGCGCAGCCTGCAGAAGCTGGATGTGACGTTCACGGTCACCTACCGGCTGGAAGCAGTCGGCCAGGACGGCACCGAACTGGTGGCCTCCGTGGGCAGCGACTACGGCGGCGTGCGCAAGCAGCGCCGCATCGATCAAGTGGTCGTCAATCACGGCACGATGCCGGCGGACGAGCTGTATCAGTCGCTGCGACCCGCATCGCGCAATCGGGGCGCGGTCGACTACTCGCGGCTGCTCGTCGGCGAAGCGCAAACCCGGGCGTCGAATGCCGCCGGTGCCTTTCAGCTGTTTCGCATCGGCGATGCCGTCGCGGCCCGCAATACCCACGCAGCCATCTACGATGCGCTGCGGCTCGTCAAGGACATCTAGGGTCTTGGGCGAAGCCCACCACGCCAAGACACTGTTCGGCCAGCCGCGCGGTCTCGCGACGTTGTTCTTCACCGAGATGTGGGAACGATTCACCTATTACGGGATGCGCGCCATCTTGATCCTGTTCATGGTATCGGCCGTGTCGGCGGGGGGCCTCGGTATCGATGACAAGACGGCGAGCTCCATCTTCGGGCTGTTCGTCGCCGGCTCCTATCTGCTGTCTCTCTTCGGCGGTTGGCTTGCGGACACGCTGATCGGAGCACAGCGCGCCGTCCTCGGCGGAGGGGTGTTCATCATGGCCGGCAATGCCATGCTGGCATCCGGCCGCACGCAGGTGTTCTTTCTGGGGCTCGTCCTGATTGCCTTCGGCGTGGGGATGCTCAAACCCAACGTGAGCGCCCTGGTCGCTCATCTCTACCCAGAGGGCGGATCGCGGCGCGACGCGGGCTTCTCCTTGTTCTACATGGGCATCAACGTCGGAGCGCTCCTCGGCGCACTCCTCGTGCCGATTTGCGCTGCGCGCTACGGCTGGCACTGGGGCTTCGCGCTGCCGGCGCTCGGCATGGCGCTCGGCCTCGTGCAGTTCGTGCTGACGCGCCATTACCTGAGCGCTTCCGATCTCATGGCGCCCATCGATACACGCTTGCGCTCGTGGCTCCCGGTCATCGTCATCGGATTGGCGGTCGTCATCGTCGCGGCGCTCGCCATCACGGGGGCGATCACCATCCATCCGAAAGCGACGGCGGTGGCGAGTTCCTGGCTCATCGGACTGCTCGCGGCGGTCTACTTCGCGTATCTCTTGTTCTTCGCCGGCTTGTCGCCCGTGGAGCGGAACCGCGTCCATGTGATGATCGCGCTCTTCATCGCATCGACCATGTACTATGCCGGCCAGGAACAAACCGGCACGTCGCTCACGCTCTTCGCCGAGCGCTACACCGACCGCAATCTGTTCGGCTGGGTCATGCCGGCCGGCACTTTGCCGGGTGTGAGCTCGGTTTACATCATCGTGTTCGCTCCTCTCTTCAGCGCGCTCTGGCTCGCTCTCGAGCGGCGCGGCAGGGATTTCTCGATCCCGGTGAAATTTGCCGCGGGGCTCATCCTGATGGGCCTCGGATTCCTGGTGATGTACGTCGCGTGCACGTTCGTGCTGCGGGGCGAGAAGGTTCTTCCGACGTGGCTCGCGCTTTGCTACCTGGTGCAGATGTGGGGCGATCTGTGCCTCGCGCCGGTCGGGCTGTCGTCGATGACCAAGCTCGCGGCACCGCGCGTCGTCGGCCGCGTGATGGGATTGTGGTTCCTGTCGCTCGCGCTCGGCGACAATCTCGCCGGTCTGTTGGCCACCGAGTACGATGCGACCAATTTGGCCTCGATGCCCGCGCTATTCCTGAAGATGTTCGAATGGGGCGCCTTGAGCGGCGCGGCGATGCTGCTGCTGACGCCGGTGCTCAAGCGTCTGATGGTGGGGGTCAAATAGATGCTGCGGGAGAGGGACGGACCGGTCCGCTTCAGAGCTTGTTGCGGGGCGCACTCGAGGTCCACTGTGTCCGGAAGACCGAACGCTCGCCCTCGTACGCCTCGAGCCACGCGGTCAATTCAAAGGTCGCTGCGGTCGAGGTCATTTCCGCGCCGGCGTCGATTTTCACCTGCCAGTCGCCTCGCGCCATCTCATACGTCTGCGTCATCGTGGCACGCGCGGAGTTCGGATCCTCGGGCTTGATGCGGTAGATTCGTTCGAAGACATGGCCCATCTCGAGATCGATGGCGTCCAGGCGAAACTTCCCCCAATCGCCAAATACCCCGCCGTCGACGAAAAGCCGGTGGCTCACCTCGCCGGTGAGTTGATCGGTGGTGACGGTGCGTTCGACGCGGCCCTTGCGCAGGATGGTCGCGGGCGAAGGCGGGGCGCTCACGGGCTGAGGCAGCGGAGGCAATTCGTCGCCGCCCGCCGCATGTCGCACGGGCAGCACGAGCTGTGAGCCCCCGGTGAATATGGTCAATGAAACCGGTTCGGGCGACGGCCAGATGATGGGCCAATAGGCCGTGGAGATGGCGAGCCTGACGCGATGGCCTACGGGGAACGCATACGCGGTGCCCGTGAGCGGGACCTCGACTCGGTAGCGGGTCCCCGGATCGAGAGGCATCGGTGCCTCGCGGCTCTGGCGGTGGGTCAAGTTCAAGAAACCGCGCGCCACCGAGGTGGCGCTGCCGTCCGGCGCCACATCGATCAAGCGCACCGCGACGAGTGCGTTCGGGCGGTCGGCCGCCAGATCGAGAATCGCCCGCACGTTGCCGAGAATCTCCAGAGGCGTTTCGAGCGGCGCCGCATCGAACTCGAGCGAGCCGAATGCATCGAGCCGCTGATCGCCGGGAACGTCCCCGGGATTCCCGAAGCTGCCCCAATCCCCCGCGGCGATCCCGGTGGTCTGCGGTGAGTCGACGACGAGCGCCTTCTCGGCGGTGGCCGTCGTGCGCAGGCCCTCCGCGTTGATGGCAAGCCTCAGCTCCTCGACGTGCGGACTCGGCCATTCGTTCTCGGCTATCCAGCGTCCCGGGCGCTCGGCATAGTGCGGTAGCGGCCGCACGCTCTCCATCATGTAAAAGCGAAAGCGCGGCTCCTGCAGCAGCGCCGAGTCCTTCCCCTTCAACCAATGATCCCACCAGCGCAGCGCCTCCTGCAGAAAGCCGACCGCGGGCTCAGGGATGGCCTCATGCGGGTACAGGTGTCCCCACGGCCCCATGGTGACTTTGTGGGGAGCGCTCAAGTTCTTCGCCAACCGAAAGGGCGTATCGCGGTACAAGTCCGCCCAGCCGCCCCAGAACCACGTCGGGCACACGATGGCCTGGTAGTCGAAACACACGGAGCCGTGCCGCCAGTAGGCATCGAGAGTCTGATGCTCGAGCCAGATTTCAGGCCAGAAGCGCTCGGCCTCCAGCCGCTCAAGCCACAGCTGCCGCCAGCGCTCGCCGACGATGGCCGGATCCGGCGGCCGCGCGTTGAAGATCTGCATGATGCAGCCCCACCAGAAATTGTCGTTGAGGAGGCAGCCGCCGGAAAAGTGGATGCACTCGGCGAACCGATCATCGGTTCCCATGACGGCAATGACCGCCTTGAGTGCGGCGGGTCTACGCGCCGCGACTTGCAGCGAGTTATAAGCGCCCCACGACTTGCCCATCATTCCCACCCGTCCCGAGCACCACGGCTGGCGCGCAATCCAATCGATGACCTCGAGTGCGTCCTCCTGCTCCTGCGCGAGATACTCATCGTGCATGAGGCCGTCCGACTCGCCGGAGCCGCGCATGTCGACGCGAACGGCCGCGTAGCCGTTGCCTGCGAACCAGCGGTGCATGCCCTCATCCCGGCGGCGCATGAAATCGCGCTTGCGATAGGGAATGTATTCGAGAATGGCTGGCACCGGGGCTGCGGCCGCACCGGCGGGCAGCCACAGACGGATCGCCAAGCGACAGCCGTCCGACAGTGTGATCCAGGTGTTTTCGGTGTCCTCGACGGCGTGCGGCTGAGACGATTCATAGCGTGTCATGGGATGGTCACCTCCAGGTCCGTAGCGCCTCAATCGGACGATGAACCGGCGGCGTCCGCGGGCCGGTGCAATGGGTATTCGTGCGCCGGCTCCGCACCGAGCAGATAGCGCACGAAATAATCCCAGCGGCGCCGCGTCGCGTAAGAGTCCGCGTCGCCCTCGTATCTGTGATGCTGGTTCGGCAGCATCAAGAGATCGAAATCCTTGTTCGCCTTGATCAGGGAGTCCACCAACAGCAACGTCAAGTACGGCGGCACGTTGTCGTCGAGCGTGCCGTGCATCAGCAGCAGATGTCCCTTGAGGTTCCGGACGAGACTCTCGGTATCTTGAGCGTCGTACGTCGAGCTGCCATCCGCTTTGCGCCCGGGCAGACCGATGAATTTTTCGGCCCAGTCGTCGGTGTATCCCCGCGGATCGTGGTTGCCGGATTCGGCAATGCCCACCTTGAAAAAATCGGGGTAGAGGAACATTCCCGCGGCGGCGGCATAGCCTCCGCCGGAGTGCCCGTAGATCCCCGCACGCTCGAGATCGATCCACGGGTAACGCTGCGCCAGTTGTCGCATCCCGGCAACTTGGTCCGGCAGCGTGTTGTCGCGCAGGTTGCCGTAGGCCACATCGTGAAAAGCCTTGGAGCGAAACGGTGTGCCCATGCCGTCGAGGGCGATGACGATGAAGCCCAATTCGGCGAGCGCCTGCCGGTCGCCGCGCGAGGCCGCAAAGTGGCGGCTGCCGACGCTGCCGATGTGCGGTCCGGGATAGACCCACGCGACGATGGGATATTTCCTGCCGGGATCGAAGTTGCTGGGCTTGAACATCAGGCCGTAGAGATCGGTCGTCCCGTCCCGCGCCTTGACCGTGAACGGTACGGGCGGCCTCCAACCGACGGCGAGGAGCCTCGAGATGTCGGCCGTCTCGAGCGTGCGCAGCAGCTTGCCGTTCGCTTGCCGCAGGACCGTCACCGACGGCACGTCGGGGCGCGAATAGCAGTCGACGAAATACTCGCCCGAGGGGGCCATCGAAATCTCGTGATGGGCATTCTCGGGTGTGAGCAATACTGGGCCCTTGCCGTCGAATTGCACTTTGTAGAAGTGCACGAAATAGGGATCGCGGCCCACTTCGCGACCGACTCCGGTGAGATAGAGCGTGCGATGTCCTTCATCGACGGCGAGAAGCTCGACCACGTCCCAGGCGCCGGAGGTGAGCCGATGCTTGAGCTTGCCGGTGTTCAAATCGTACAAATAGAGATGCGCCCAGTTGTCGCGCTCCGAGAACCAGACGACTTCGCCGGACTTCGGCAGATAGCGCCAGTTCGCCGCATGTTGGGAGGTCGCGGAAATATCCGATTCGTAGAACGTCGGAACTCGCTCCTCCAGAATCGTGCGTACGGCGCCGGTTGCCGCATCGGCCTCGCGTAGCTGCGCGCGCTTGTGGTCGCGCGAGCTCGACACGAACGCAAGATGCGAGCCATCGGCGCTCCATTGAACGTCCGCAAGCGTCTCGTCCCCGCATTGCACGTCATAGCAAGACGAGGAGCGATGGGGATCGGGCGGTGTGTCGAGCCTCACGAGCTTGCCCGTGTCGACCTCGATGATCACGCGCTGGATCGTCGCGATGAGGGCATCCCCGGCCATCGGATACTTCCAGGTTTCGGCTTGCGGATGACCCAGGCGGGTTCCGACGAGCACCATCTCGCCGACGCCGCGCTGATCCTGCTGGAAGGTGGCGATCTTCGTCGAATCGGGCGACCAGGTCAGGATCGCATGATGGCTGTGCTCCCAACCGGGATTGTCGGTGGCATACCCGAAGTCCTTGACCCCGTCGCTCGTCAGCGGCTTCTCCTCGCCCGAGGCGAGGTCGCGCACCCAGAGATTGTAGTCGCGGATGAAGACCGCGCGCCTCTTGTCCGGCGACAGCGACTCGTCGGAATTGCGCGGCTCGCTCCGCGCACAATGCGAGCCGGCAACGTCGCACGACCAGGATTGCGATGCGGCTTCGAAGGAAATGCGTGCGCCGTCGGCGGAGAGTTCAACGCGGCGAAACGGCAGTTGGAAGCCCTCGTAGCGGGTGCCCGAACTTGCCGACAGGGCGGCGGCCAGTCTCGCCTCATCGAAGAGCGGTGCGCTCGTGCCCCGCCGGGGATCGACCGACATGAAATGACGGCCGTCCGCCGTCGCCGTGACATACCACAGCCTGCCGTCGGCAAGCCAGGCGACATCGTCGGCGGTGTGCAGGACCAGCGGGGCGGTGTTGTACGGCAGGAATTGCTCGGCGCGCGCGTAGTCCGCCTCGGCTACCTCTCGCGGCGGGTCGGCGCTCGAAGAGGCGGTAACGCATAGAAAGGCGGCGCATAAACCGCATGCTGCGCGATGGCTCATCCCGGTGAGTCTGCCATAAATCGAGCTTCAATCATCCTCGCGGAAGACAGGGTCGGTGCCGACCGCGCTTCAGGTGAAATCGCGCGCGATCCGCTGCGTCCAACTGCGCGAGAACACGCGGCGGGACTCTTCCAAGAAGCTCAAGGCGCGAAGTTCAGGATTTTTTCTGCAATCCTGTGCACAATATCCGCACGTGCGGTTTTTCGCTAGGAACCTCGAGTCTGCTGAGCGGTAGCATCGCCATGTCCCAGCCTGAAACCAGTTCGTCCATCAGCCGCGACCGCCTGCAGCAGGTGCTGCGGCCGATCGGCGAGGCGATCGGATTGCCGAGCGCGCTCTACACGAGCGATGACTATTTTCGCCACGAGCGCGATGCGGTCCTGGGCCGTACGTGGGCGGGACTCGCCTTCACGGACGCGATTCCGGCGCGGCCGTTCGCACAGCCGGTGGAATTCATGGGGCTGCCCTTGCTCATCACGCGCGACCGGGGCGGGGTGTTGCGGGTCTTCCACAATGTCTGCAGCCACCGCGGCATGAAGCTCGTCGCGCAGGCCACGGAAGTGCAGGGGCTCATCACCTGCCGCTATCACTGCTGGTCGTACGCGACCACCGGTGAGCTCAAGGCGACGCCGCACATCGGTGGCGTGAACCAGCATACCTGCGAGGGATTCACCGCCGCGGAGCACGGCCTGAAAGAAGTGCGCAGCGCCGTGTTCATGGGCGTGCTGTTCATCAATCTCAGCGGCGATGCCGCCGATTTCGCTGAGCACATCACACCGCTGCGGCAGCGCGCCGCCGGTTTCGTGGGCGAGCGCGGCTGGCCGCAGCTGCGCCCGGGAATCACGGATTCGCACTTGACGCTCGAGCTCCGCTGCAACTGGAAGCTCGCGGTCGAGAACTACTGCGAGGCCTATCACCTGCCCTGGGTCCACCCCTCGCTCAACAGCTATTCGAAGCTCGAGGACCACTACTGCTTCCTCGATGCCCGAGACTTCGCCGGTCAGGGATCGCTCGATTATCGCTTCAGCGAGGTGGCGGGCACGCGCCTGCCGCGTCTTCCGGACTGGCCGGAGGAGCGCCTCAATGTCGCCGAATATCCGGCGCTCTATCCGAACGTGCTGCTCGGCTTTCACGCCGATCACGCCTTCGCCATCATCGTCACGCCGCTGCGCCCCGACCTCACGCGCGAGGAGCTGCGCGTTTTCTACGTCGGCGAGGGCGCGGTGTCCGATACCTACGGTGCCTGCCGGGCTTCGATTCATGCCGCTTGGCGCGTCGTCTTCGGCGAGGACGTATTCGCGGTGGAGGGCATGCAGGCGGGGCGCGCATCGCCGGGCTACGGCGGGGGGGTATTCTCGCCCGTCATGGACGCACCGACGCATCACTTCCACGGCTGGGTTGCGGCCAAACTCGCGGCGCAAGCTCCTCAGTAATTCATATCGGGCATCGAGGCTTTGCGCCCGGCGATGAAGGCCGACAGCGCTTCGTCCCTGGCCGCATCCACCGGCGGCGCCTGGTAGGCCGCGAGCATCGCTTTCCATTTCTGATTGGCGCGCCAGACGATGTCGTGCGCACCTTCCTGCGACCACTGCTCGAAGGAATTGTTGTCCGACAGCTCGAAATCGAAAAACGCCGTCTCGTAGTTGCGCATGGTGTGTGCGGAGCCGAGGAAATGACTGCCGGGTCCCACCTCGCGGAAGGCGTCCATGGCGAAGCCGTTGGCGTCCAGATCGAGTCCGTGGCCGACCACGTGAAAGGCGCCGCACTGTTCGACGTCCATGACGAATTTCTCGTACGACATGACGAGCCCCGCCTCCAGCCAGCCCGCCGAGTGCAGGATGAAATTCGCGCCCGCGAGGAATGCGGGCCACATCGAGTTCGCACTCTCATAGGCGGCCTGTGCATCGGGCACCTTGGATGCGCACAGATTGCCGCCGCACCGCAGCGGCACGCCGAGGCGGCGCGCCAGCTGTCCGATCGCAATGTAGGCGAGCGGCGGTTCCGGCGTGCCGAAGGTTGGGGCACCGCTCTTGAGCGACATGGAGGACAGAAAGTTGCCGAGAATGACGGGCGACCCCGGACGCTCGAGCTGGCCCAGCGCCACGCAGAAAACCGCTTCGGCGAAGCATTGAGCGAGACCGCCGGCCGTGGTGACCGGCCCCATCGCGCCTCCCAGGATGAACGGCACACACACCGGCGCCTGATTGGCCGCGGCATACGTTCGGATCACGCGGCTCGCCTCGCCGTCGAGCACCAGCGGCGAGTTCACGTTGACGTTGCCGAGAATTACGCAGTTGCGATCGACGAACTCCGCCCCGAAGAGAATGCGGCACATCGCGATGGAGTCGGCCGCTCGCGCCGCCGTGGTGACCGAGCCCATGAATGCCTTGTCGGAGAGCGTCATGTGCGCGTACAGCATGTCGAGGTGGCGCTTGTTGACGGGCAGGTCGGTGGGCTCGCACACGGTGCCGCCCGAATGATGCAGCCAGGGGGTCAGGTAGGTGAGCTTGACGAAGTTCTTGAAGTCCTCGAGCGTGCCGTAGCGGCGACCGCGCTCGGCATCGCTCACGAACGGCGGCCCGTAGGCGGGCGCAAACACGGTGGCACGTCCGCCGATCGTTATCGAGCGCGCGGGGTTGCGCGCGTGCTGAATGAACTCCGCAGGCGCCGAGCGCTTGACGATCTGCCGCGCCAAGCCCGCCGGCACGCGCACCCGCGTGTCGCGCTCGATATCGGCCCCGGCTTCCTTCCACATGCGAATCGCATCGGGATCGCCGCGAATCTCCATGCCGATCTCCTCGAGGATGCGATCCGCATGCAGCTCGACGGCGCACAGCTGCTCCTCATCGAGCATCTCGTAGGGAGGGATGACCCGCTTGATGAACGGCGCGGTCGCCGGATGCGCGGGACGAACGCGATGCCCTCGATCTCTTCGTGGGCGCGGGCGTTCTGAGGGAGGTAGTGTCATTACATCAGATCGCGCTTCACGGCCGACTTGTTGAGGCGCTCGAAGATGACGGCGCCGCCCTCGCTCGCCCGAACGGTCTCTTCGATGAAGAATGTGTCCGGTGTCGAGGTGAGCTTGAAAGCGGAATACACCGTGCAGTTCCAGTCGCCGCGCTTGAATCCCCCCGAGCGCTCTCCCTGCCAGAGGCAGCTGTTGTTGTCGCCTTGCTTGATGCGCAGCAGCTCCTTGATCCCCGACGCGCCGCTGACGACGGTGCCGGTATCGGCCACGGGATAGGAGTAGGGCTGCGGATCCTGGCGGATTTCGTACCAGCCCGCGGAGTCCGGTCCTGCCTCCTGGAGCGGCGTTCTTCCCGGCGGAGGTTTCTTGTCCGGCGGGTTGAGCGGAATCGGAAACGGCGGATCGCGCACGATCGGGCGCACCGGCAATTCCAAACTCGACACACCGTGCGTCAAGGTGAGCGTCGCGACTTGCGGCGAGGGCCACACGAGCGGCCACAGGCTCTCCGAGACGGCGAGCCGGATGCGGTTGCCGGCTTTGAAACGGTGCGCGATCAAGTCCAGCTCGATGGTCACGTCATAGGCTTCGCCCGGTTTCAGCGCCACGGGGTTTTCATGGCCCTCCCGGTGCGTGAGGTTCAAGAGCCCGTAGGTGACCAGCCAGGATTTGCCGTCCGGGGTGACTTCGCAGAGGCGCAAGGCCAATTTCGCGACCGGTTGATCGGCGGCGACGCGGATGCGTGCGACGGGGTGGCCGAGGATTTCCAGATTCGCCGCGAGCGTCGCCGAGTCGAACAGCAGCGATTTGCGGTCATCGGCGGTTTGCTCGCCCGGCAGGCCTTCCGGCGGGAACGGCAGCCATTCCGGCTTCTGCAGTCCGACGATTTGATCGCCGACGTAGCGCACCTCGCTCCGCGGCCCGCTCTTGGCCGTCAACCGGCCGCGATCGAGATACCACGTGCGCGGTTTGATTTGCGGCGACGGCCAGCTGGTCTCCGCCACCCATCGCCCGGGAACGGCCGCCGGATACACTTCCGAGGCGGTCCGGTAGGGCATGTACGCACGCATCATGGGCTCGTCCAGGATGCCGGTGTCGACACCGGCGAGCCATTGCTTCCACCACCGCACCTCTTCGTATGCCCACTCCAGGCTCGGTCCGGGGCTGGCGGATTCCGGATAGTTGTGAGCCCAGGGACCGAACAAGGCTTTGCGCGGCACCGTCACGTGGGCGAGCAGGCGCGCCACCGTGTTGACGTAGGTGTCCACCCAGCCATCGACGATGTACACCGGGCACTTGATGCGCCGGTAATCCGTGGACACCGAGCCACGCTGCCAATAGGCATCGTTGCGCTGATGGGAGAGCCACTGTTCCAGGATCGGGGGCGCCGCGTCGAGGCGTTCACGCCATTGCCCCCGCCAGCTCTCGCCGGCGATCGCCGGATCCGGAGGCATGGCCATCACCGCTTTGAATTGCACGCCCCATTGCAGATTCGTGAAACCGAGCGCACCGCCGATGTAGTGGGCATCGTCGGTATAGCGGGTGTCGGTGCAGCACATGGGCATGATGGCCTTGAGTTCCGGCGGCGCGAGTGCGGCGATTTGCAGCGTGTTGATCCCGCCCCACGAGATGCCGCGCATGCCGACCGAGCCGTTCGACCACGGCTGGCGAGCCAACCAGGCGATCACCTCGACGCCGTCGTTCAATTCCTGATCGAGATATTCATCGATCAGAATGCCCTGCGAATCCCCCGATCCCCGGGCATCGACACGCGCATAGCCGACACCGTACTGCGCGAGCTGGCCTCCCCACAGATCATCGTGTGGACGGTAGAGGTCGCGCTTGCGGTATGGGATGTATTCGAACACCACCGGCGCCGGGACGGTGTCGGCGTTATCCGGCAGCCACAGCCGCGCGCTCAATTGCGTGCCGTCTTTCATGCGGATCCATTCGTTCTCGATCACCCGGACGTGGTTCTTTTCCGGCAATTGCCAACCCGGCTCGTCCGCCCGAGCCGTCGAGCCGGCGCGAGCGCTCACGCGCATCATGCCGACCGGCGTCGTCGAGAGGAGAGCAGCGGAGCTCAACAGGAGGTCGCGTCGCGAAATAGTCATACCGAACGGTCCTTTGGCCAATGCGCGTACTTTCGTCGCATCGGGAGGCTCGATGCAACCTTTTTTGGACAGACGTTCAAATTAATATTGCGCCCGTCGCCCGATCCGAAGAAGATTCGGTGCTGCATTTTTCTGCCGCAGGGGAGTGGGACATGATCGGAGCGGATTGGACCGCCCGCTTGGCGGCAACATGCCTTCTCGTCGGTTCGATCATCCCGGCGTGCGCAGCATCGAAACTCTACGTCACGAACAGCGGCGGCGACGACATCACGGTGATTGACGGGGGTGGGTCCGGTTTTCAGGCCGTTGGCGCCATCAAAGTCGGCGAGCACGTGCACGGGATTTGCGCTCCGGCGGGCACCGACCGCCTTTTCGCAACGGTCGAGTCCGACAACAGCCTGAAGGTGATTGACGCGAAGAGCGACCAGATCATCGACGTGATTCAGCTCGGCGGGCCCCCGAACCAATGCGCCTCCACCCCCGATGGCCACTACGTCGCCGTTCCGGAATACGCCCAGGACAAAATCGAGATCGCGGATATGTCGCAAAAGAGGGTCGTCGCGGTGCTTGGAATTCCGCACCCGCATAATTGTTTCAATGCGCTCAGCGATTCGGCGATGTTTTGTTCCTCCGTCGATATGCACGACATCTATCGCATTGACTTGAAGACGATGACCTTTTCGGCCGAGATCGGTTTGCCGGGGGAGCCGCGGCCTTTTGCCGTCGCACGGGATGGGCTGCGTCTATATGCCCAACTCAGCGGGCTCCACGGCTTCGTGATCGCCGGTGTCACCGGGCACAGGGCCGTGCGGCGAATCGAACTTCCGCCGGCGCCGATCTCCACCTGCGTAGCGGAGGAGGGACCGTGGACGCCGTCGCATGGATTGGCACTTGCCGCCGGCGACAAGGAACTTTGGGTGACGAGTCTGGCGGACGGGCGCGTCTATGACTACGACGTGGCGACGATGAGAATCTTGGCAGAGATTCCCGTGGGCCGTTGCCCGTCCTGGGTCGCGGCATCCGCGGACGGCCGCTACGTCGCGGTCAGCGACAGTGCGAGCGATGAGGCCTCCATCATCGACAGGGGACACCGCCAGGAGATCGAGCGCGTGAAGGTTGGGCACGTTCCCAAGCGACTGCTTTTCGTTGACGTAAAATGAGCTCCCAGGGCTTGCAACCTCTTCCTGAGGGAGCGCTCTAAAACTCGCCGGACGAGCAGTCGCCGCGCGGGTCCTTTCTACTTGTCTTAATCAGCCATGTGAAGTGTGACGGGCTCATCGCGATCGCTCGATGCGCCCCCAAGATTTCGCGCTTTGGGATCTGCAGCCAAGTTCCATAAAGCTCGCTTTGGCTAAGGTAGTTGCATCTCTTCACGAGTGACTATCGCGAGCATATGTCAACTCACGTCTTCCGGTTGTTGCGGCTTGGAATCGTGCTGTTGCTCGTGTTTGGCGAGCAAAGCCCCGCCCGCTCGACCCCGAATGATCTGCGCGCCGATACGATCCTGATCGTCAAACACGAGCGCAGGTTGTACTTGCTGCGGGATGATTATCCGCTGCGCAGCTATCGAATTGCGCTCGGTCTGAGTCCGACCGGCGCCAAGGAGCGCGAGTGGGATTTCCGCACTCCGGAGGGGAGCTACATGATCGATTTTCGCCAGGAGCACAGCCACTACTTCAAGGCTCTGCACATCTCCTATCCGAGCCGCGAGGATTTGAGGCGATCCTCCGCACTGCACTCGCGCGCCGGCGGGAATATCTTCATTCACGGCGAGCCCAATCGGCCTACCAAGCCGGTTTCGTACTACAAAACGCGCGATTGGACCAACGGCTGCATTGCCCTCTCCAATGAGGATTTGCAGGATGTGTGGGATTTGACCGCGGGCCCCACGCGCGTCGAGATCGTACCGTAAGAGAGACGCCTGTTGGGCGGCGAAACGGACCGGCGGCCGTAGCCGCCGCCCTGTAGAATCTGCGCGTCGAATTCCAATAACTCGACTAATTACGGGAGCCATCAAAATGCAACTACGATTCCTGACCGCGCTCGCAGTGACGGTCATGTCGATGAGCGCAATGTCGTCTGCCTTGGCCGACGATTCGAAGTCCTACTCCGAGGGAACGGTCACCGACGTCAGCTCCGTCCGGACCAAGCCCGGCATGTTCGATGCGTATATGAAATGGCTGGACACCACCTACAAGCAGCTCATGGAGGAGGAGAAGAAGGCCGGGATCATCGTCGACTATGCGGTCTACGGAGCGGTGCCCCGCTCGCCCCACGACCCCGATCTGTACCTGACCGTGACGTTCAAGAACTTGGCGGCCCTCGACGGACTCGACGAGCGGCTCGAACCCATCGAGCGCAAGGTCTGGGCGACGAGAGATGCGGCAAATAAGGCGGACGCCGATCGCGAAAGCATGCGCGAAATACTCGGCAGCCAACTGATCCGGCATCTCAAATTGAAATAGCAGGCGGCTGACCGTGGGGTGTTGCCGGTCGCTCGGAGCGCGACGTGGACTCCGAGCGACCGGCGCGTCAGTGAGATGAAGGCGACGATGCGGCTGGCGGGGTGGCAGGATTCGCGGAGCCCATCGGAGCTTGCGGATTGGCCTCGCCCCTTTCACAGGGCTCGTGCGGCCAGGATCCGTGCATTCGTTCGTGCATCATCATGCCGCCACGATGGCCGCCGTGAGCTGCGGCGAAGATCGCGCCGAGCACAACCAGCGCAGCCAACGTAAACGCCCAAAAACCCAAGTACTTGCCGAAGGTCCGGAAAGCGCCTTCAGAGCGATTCGATAAGAAGAGTGCGATGTAACCGGCGATGGTCAGCCCGGTCGCCGGAATCAGCGCCAAAAAATAAATCATGATGCCCCCGAATGATTTTCCTCGCGCACAGCGGCGAGCCGGCGAAGTTCATTGTACTATTTTTGAGGCATAGGAGCTCAGTTGCAGCGGCGATTGAAACGTCGTCAGGTAGTACACGGCAGTCGGCGCGAGCGCATCGACGATGCCGAGGCGCGCGGTGGCTGGTGCACCACCCGTGGCCGGACCCTGTCCGATGATCGCTGCCGCGGCTTGCGAAAATCCAGACACATCGACGTAGTACGTCGTCAGGGAGGAATTCCCCACCTGCTGGCTCGCACCGAACGAACCGCGAACCGTCGCCGACAGCGTCGATCCGGAAGATAGCGGCGCGCCGGGGGACAGCGGGTTTTGCAGCAGAACGACATTGCCGGTGGAGTCATACCATCCGTTGGTCCCCGCTCCCAGGGATTGGCCAGGGGTCCCCGCATCGATGACCGCCTCGAATACCTGCGCGCCGTCCGTATACAACAGTGCGGCATCGTCGGAGCGCAGGCCGATCACCGAGTCCAAACGCACTACCGACCGCGGGTTGGGGGTCGTGGAAACCTCCGCAACATAGACTCCGTCGATGTCCGTCGGCGGGGCGCTCGGCGGGTTCTGCACCCGGTAGGCGACCCGCTTCAAGTCCGGGCTGCCACCCAGGCCCGTAGGCAAGCCGACCGTGCTGCTTCCGCTCGGCGCAATGGATTGGCCGAAACTCAACGTCTGGTTGATCTGATTTTCGACCTGCAAGTGCGCGGGGTCGATGAAAAACAATCCGACGCCGCCGTTACGATTGGCCAGCTCCGCGATACGGGACTGGTCCGAGGCGACGGAGTAGGCATAAATGTCGTCGCTCTTCGCGGGATCGCTCGCCGCGGACACGAGCGCGATGGCGCTCGGATTGGTCAGGGCCGCGAAGTAAAGCGACTTGGCGGTCCCAGCCGCGACGCTCGTAGCCAAAAAATAAATGTTTTTGGAATCGACGGAGAACGTGGGCTGGGTCGCGAATTCCGCTCCACTCGGAATCACCGCGCTTACCACGGCGGGTTGCGAGACATTGACGACGTACAACGAGCTCGTGCCCCCCTGGCCCGCGATCAACGCGATCCAGTTACCATCGGGACTGACGATGAACTGGTCTCTTCCGGAAGCATCGGTGACGGGCACGACGCCGCTCGGTAATTGAATGGCGACCTGCGTGGCGGGATTTGCCGTTTGGACGAAGCTGAGACTCGTCGCTGCAGAGTTGCTCGTATTCTGCGTGCGGTACACGACGGTCGCGCCGTTGTCGGAGACGGCAAATCCCTTCAGACGCATGGTCCCGCTGCTCGCAGTGGTCACGGCAACCGGATTGCCGGCGAAGTCCGACATGTAAACTTCATACGCACCGTTGCCGGTCGCGTCCGCAACAAACGCCGCTCGGAATGGAGCTTCACCAACGAACACCGCGGCATGTCCCGTAGCCGTGGCATTGCTGGGATCCGTTACGGTGTAGTCGAATCGCGTCAGGCCTTTGAATCCTGTCAATCCCGAAATGCTGACGCTTCCATCACTGTTGACGGCCGCGGTCCCCACGAGCGTGGAGTTGGGAACAATGGCTACGGTCAGCTTGTCCTTATCCGGATCGGTGGCATTGTTCAGCACATTGACTTTAGAGGTTCCACTCGCGTCAGGGTCGGCGCGCAGGACGGTGTCAGCGGTAACCACCGGTGCCTGATTCACCGTTACCGTGATTGAAATCATGCTGGTCGTCGCATGACCGGCGGCATCGGTCGCCGTGACCGAGAACGAATCGCTGCCCGTGAAATTCTTGTTCGGTGTATAGAGGAATTGACCCGCCGCCGTAAAGCCGCTGACCGTGCCCGAGTTGGGGCCGGCGGACAGCGCGAACGTGACTGCGCTTCCACTCGGATCCGTGGCGCTCAACGTTCCGTTCAAAGCAACGTTCTCATTCGTCGAAAACGTAGTTGCGCTCAGTACCGGGTCGGGGGCGGCGCCACCCCCGCCGCCGCCGCCACCGCAAGATGACAGACCGATCAACACGCTCGCCGCCGCAACTGCATGAACGAATCGCCGCAGATCCGAAACGCTCATGATGCCGCTCCCGTTCTGAATACCAAGTTCGATACTGCCACATCAACAGCGACGCGCTCCATGTGTTGCAGATTTACGTCAGCGGTGGTTGAACGTTAATGAGGACGGCGTCAGAGAATTCTTACACGCGCGTGCGCCGCATCAAAGCACCCGGCGATTGCTCTCCTGCCATTCGGCAAAGGACAGGCGCGAAATTTCCAGCCGGTCCGTGGTGCGACAGTACATCGACGGGGAACCGAGGCGGCCGATCGGTGCGAAGCCGTTGACGTGCAATCGCGGTCCGAGCAAATGATCGGCGACGTGAAACATCACCACTTCGCCCACATACAGCGTATTGCTGCCGAGGGGCAGCGATCGGAACAGCTTGCATTCGAGACTCACTTGCGCCTCGGCCAACCTTGGAGCCTGAATGCAGACCGATGGCGCCGCATGCAAATCAGCGGCGATCAGCTCGCTCTGGTCCGGTGGGAAATCTGCCGCAGAAATATTCATGGCCTCGAGCAAATCCTCGGTCACCATGTTGATCGCGAATTCACCGCGGCTCTCGATGTTCTTTGCGGTGTCTTTTGGCGCGCCATTGTCGCGGACTCCAACACTGACGATCACGAACACCGGATCGCTGTCCACGGCGTTGAAGAAGCTAAATGGGGCGAGGTTGATGACGCCCGTCGGTCCCAGACTGCTGACCCACGCGATCGGACGCGGCACGACCAGGTTGGTCAAAAGTTTGTAGTTATCGGCGTGCCTGTGCCGGGCGGGATCGATTTGCATGCGGTGACCTCCTGTTCAAGGACGATATAATGTCGCAAGTACTCATCGGGAGTCCTCCATTCGTGGAATCGATCAACCTGGCGCACAAGCTCGAGACCTTTTCGGACTACTGGCAGCCCCGCGTCGTCGGTCAATTCAACGGGCACGACCTCATGGTGGTCAAGGTGAAGGGCGAGTTCGTATGGCATAAGCACGACGACACGGATGATTTTTTTCTGGTTCTCAGCGGCCGCATCGACATTCGCCTTCGGGATGGAAGCGTTGCGGTCGGGCCGGGCGAGATCTTCGTCGTTCCAAAGGGAGTCGAGCACCGGCCCGTCGCCGCCGAGGAGGCCCATATTCTCCTCATCGAGCCAAGGGGAACGCCAAATACCGGCAATGCCGAGACCGCCGCACCGCGACGGGTCATTTGACTGCGATCACCGGAGCGTAATTTCCTCTCACGACCCCCTGGCACTCCAGCACAGTCCCGATAGCTTGGCGTCCGGGACCGGAAAATCGATCCCGATTTGCTCGTCATCGGGGCGGACGAAGTCGCCGAACCATACCGATACACGGTCTTTGACTCGGTTGAGGGTGAGATGGATCTCCTCGGTTGCCGTCGGTAACGGATGGCTTTCCCGCAAAACACGCCACCTCGACTCTTGCTGTTCCGTTTCCCCGCAATACGGAAGAGTTGCCGTCTGTTTGGCGTAAATCTCCAGCGCTTGGGACGCGAGTCGCTCGGCCATCTCGAGACTGGTTTCCGCGCCGAAACTGATCCTGACGCGACGGGATATACCGCCGACATCGATACCCCTCTCGATCTCTTGATGGAGCACCCCGGGTTCACACGTCCAGTTGCGAGCATCTCGGGAACAACTCGCCATCCACCATTGAGCGACGCCGTTCTGCCCGGTGACCCTGGCCGTCGTCACCCACGCAAAGGCGCTATCAGCCCACCGACACCGCTCTGCCAGCATGAGTTCGTGTTGCGCCGGCAGCACGCGTCGGGCAACCCAATAGAGTCGCCCCACATCGTCGGGAAGCAGAGAAGCCTGTTCGCAGTTGTGAATTCTGGCCAGCGCTGCGCGGGGCCAAATGGCACCTGCGGAGAATAATGCAGCGGCGGCCAAATAAGCAGCGATTCGGTGAAGCGTCATTCCATACCCAACGATCGGCATGCCCCATCCTCGTGAACACCGGCGTTTCAAAAACCTGCATGTGTGCCCCGAACCCGATCGACGCATTTGAGCGTCCGCTCCATCCGCGGCTCAATGGACACCATTGACGCGCAATCAAATCCCCCGGTCAACCAAAGAACGGTGGCGGACGCTCTTCCATCAATAGAGCTGTGGTACCGGTAAGACCATGGTCATGGAGCCAGGGGAGGATCCTCCGATGATGCGATCGATAAGGCTGCCGAAGGGATCGCCAGTTACTCGGTCGCGCATTTCAAGTAGACGATCAACGTCATCGGGTATCGGATCATGATCTGATCGCCTGAAAACTCCGCCCTCAAGCCCAAGGTGTCCGCGCCGGTTTGCGCATCGGCGCGAAAGAGGGCGCGGACTTTCTCCAGGTCGCCAGGATTCGGGAAGGAGGTCTTGAGGACCGCTTCCAGTGGTATCGGCGGAACCGAATGCGTTGCGACCGCCGTCTCCACGAGGCCGAGCCGCTTTCCGAGGGCACGCAGCTCCGCAGGTGGCAGCGCTCGCACGTGGGAGGGATCCCTCAGCTTCTCGGCCATATTGAGGGCATCGGCTTTTTTGGGATCGGGCGATAGGTCGTTGACCGCGATCCGGCCCCCACGCGAGCATACCCGCGCCATCTCCGCGAGCACTGCAGCCGGGTCGACCAGGTGATGAAAGGCTGCTTGCGACACGACGAGCGAAAAGGCGCCGTCCGGGAAGGGGAGCGGGAGAACATCGCCCACCTGCCAATCGACGTTTGCAACTCCCGTCTCGGCTTGTAGCGCGCGCCCTTGATCTATCATTGCCGCGGTAAGGTCAATCCCAGTGACATGATGCGTCAATTTCGCGAGGGCTATGGTCAACCTGCCGACGCCGCAGGCTACATCCAATACGCGGTCCGTTTCCAGCGGACATATCGCATCCAAAAAAGGTGTCGACGCCGTTCGAGAAGTCGCGGTCAGTTTCGCATAGAAGTCCGCCTGCTTCGTGAATTGATCGAGGATCCTTTCATTTTGATCGTTATGCCGAGTCACAATCGCCTCTGCATTGACCGCCGGAAGATTACCGGTGCGACATCGCGGTGTGTGTGTCAGCATCGCATATTCGCACGATGTCTTTGAGGGTGATATCTGCCATGCAACGAATGAGGCGATTCCGATTGACCCGGACACCATGGCCGCTTCGCTAGCCCCCGATATCGAGGCCTACCGGCTGATGCTGGCCGGACGCTTCTCCGAGGCGCTGGCCTTCGCCGAGCGTGCCGTGGCGGGTAAGCGGGTCTGCGTTCCGGCCCACGGCATGCTCGCGACGATCTTGCTGCACCTGGGTCGCGCCGGCGAAGCGGACGAGGTGGTGATGCGGGCGCTCGAGTGCGAGCCGGGCGTCGCCGATGCGTACGACGGCCTTGCTCACGTATCGATGCTCCTCAGGCGGTACGATCGCTCGAATGAGCTGTACCGGCGCGCGGCCGAACTGTCGCCGGATACGCCGCGATTCTGGTACAACCTCGCGACGAGCGAGCGAAGTTTCGGTCGACTGGAGGAAGCGGAGGCGGCGTGCGATCGCGCGATCGCACTCGATCCGACGCAGTACCCGAGCTATCTGCTGCGTTCAGAGCTGCGGGTTCAGACCTCCGGCGCCAATCACATCGAGGAGTTGCAGCGCCAACTCGCACTGCGCGGGAGCGAGGATCGCGCGCGCCTGTTTCTGGGCTACGCACTCGCCAAGGAACTGGACGATCTCGAGCGCTTCGATGAGGCATTTCGCTGGTTTTCCGAAGCCGCACGCACGCGCCGGCGCCATTTGGCCTACGACGTCGCCGTCGATGAGCGCAAGATGCAGCGCATCCGGGAAGTGTTCTCCCGAGGATCGTCGCGCTCTGCGCCACCGCGCGGCGACTCGAGTCGATATGTCTTCATCGTGGGTCTGCCGCGCTCGGGTACCACGCTCGTCGAGCGGATCTTAACCGGGCTCGCGGGCGTGCGGTCGAACGGGGAGACGGACCATTTTTCCCGCGCGTTGCTCGCGGCCTCGCCGCAGGATGCCAGGGACGTCTTTCTGCGCGCGGCAAATGCGGACTTCAATGCCGTCGCCGCCAATTACGCGAGGCTCGCGGACGGCGCCGGCGACACGAGCGAGAGGATCGTCGAGAAGCTGCCGATGAACTATCTGTACCTCGGGGCGATTCATCGTGCGCTCCCGCAAGCAAGGCTTCTGGTCGTGAGCCGCTCGCCGCTCGACAGCTGCTTTGCGATGTACCGTACGCTATTCGGCGAGGCGTATCCATTCAGCTATGACTTCGAAGATCTGGCGCGCTACTACGCGGCTTATGATGCGCTGATGCGCCACTGGCGCGCCACGATTCCGCAGGACCTCAACGAAATCGTCTACGAAGATCTCATCGCCGACCCGCAGCGCGTGGGCGCCGCCGTGGCGCAATACTGCGGCCTCGCCTGGACCTCGGAGGCCCTCGAAGTGCAAAAGAATGCGTCCGTGTCGCTGACGGCAAGCGCCGCGCAGATACGCCGGCCCATCTACGGTTCCTCCTCCGGACGCTGGCGCGCGTATCGGACGCATCTCCAACCGCTCATCCGCGCATTGCGCCGCGGCGGCGTCCCGCTGTCGCAGGACGCCTAGCGTTTCGCCGGCGCCCGCATCATTCGATTACATCAGATCGCGCTTGATGTGATGGTCCCAATTCCGCTCGAAGACCACCTTGCCGCCTTCGAGCGCATGGATGGACTCCCGGATGCGGAATTCCTCCGCCGTCGATGTGAGCTCGAGGGTCGAGCGCAGATCGGTATTCCAGCCGGCGCGCTGCAGATGACTGAACCACTCCAGCTTCCACACGGAACTGTTGGGATTCCCCTCGGTGATCGACATAGTCCAATCGCTGCCCCCCGACATCGTGGTTCCGGTATCCGCGAGCGTTTCCGGGGGATCGCGCAAACGTTTGTGCAGCATGACTCGCCCCTGCGCATCGGGCCCGGTTTGCGTGATGGTGTAGTTGTCGAGTTCCGCGGGGTTTGCCTGCACCTTCGCGCGAACGCGGTCTTGGAGAATTCCGATCGGCATCGGCGCCGGCTCCGGGTTGTCCGGTCGGACCGGGAGAGCCAGCCGCGACGCGCCGGTGCTGATCTCGAGGGTAACCGGGCGCGGCGAAGGCCACAACAACGGCCAGATCGATTCGCTGATGGCCACGCGGATCTTATTGCCTTTCTTGAACCGATGCGCCGTGAAGTAGCAGGGCACCTCGATGTCGTAGCGGCGACCGGGTTCCAGCGGCTTGGGTGCCTGATGTCCGTCGCGGTGGGTGAGATTCAGAACGCCGTAGCTCACGGACCAGGACTTGCCGTCCGGGGTGACTTCGTTGACACGCACGACGAGCTTGGCCACGGGCTCATTGGAGGATACCCGGATCGTGGCGATGGGCCGGCCGAGGATTTCGACGTCAACGGCAAGAGGAGCGCTATCGAAAGTTAAGGAGCGCTTGTCATCCGGTGTCTGGTCCGGCGGCAAATCGATGTTCAAGTTCCACGGAAACCATTCGCGCTTGGTGAGGCCGAGCGTCTCCTGCGATTTACACAGGCGCACCGTCTCGGCGCCGCCTTTATCGGCGAGGCCGTCCGGGTTCAAGAAGAACGTCCGCGTAGCAATCCGCGGCGACGGCCACGACGGCTCCGACACCCACCGGCCAGGAACGTCCTTCGGCCACACTTCGGCGGCGGTGCGCTCTTCCATGAACACGCGCAGCATCGGTTCGTCCATGATCCCGGTATCGACGCCAAGCAGCCACTGAGTCCACCAGCGAACTTCCTCAGCGACCCAGTCGAGGCCGGGCCCAGCGTCGGCGAGCTGCGGATACTTGTGTCCCCACGGCCCCATCAGTCCCTTGCGCGGCACCCGCAGGTTGCCGAGCAGGCGCGGCAGGAAATCCCGATACGAATCGATTTGCCCGCCGACCGCGTAGACCGCACACTTGATGCGCGAATAATCCACGGCCACCGAACCGTGCTGCCAGAACTCATCGTAGCGCTGGTGCGCGAGCCATTGCGCCAGGACCGGCGGGGTCGCGTGCAGACGCTCGAGCCACATCGCGCGCCACCGGTCGCCGACGATGGCCGGATCCGGCGGACCGACCAGCACCGTCTTGAACTCGGCGCCCCAATCGTAGTTGTCCAGTGTGAGCGCGCCGCCGACATAGTGCGCATCGTCCGTGTAGCGATTGTCGGTCGCACAATGCGGCATGATGGCTTTCAATGCGGGAGGTGCGAGAGCCGCAGCTTGCAGCGAAGCGAAACCGCCCCACGAGATGCCCCGCATGCCCACCGACCCGTTGGACCAGGGTTGGCGCGCGAGCCAGGCGATCACCTCGACCGCATCGTCCTGCTCCTGCTGCAAATACTCGCCGAGCAGCACGCCGTCGGAGTCTCCGGAGCCGCGAATGTCGACGCGCACGAAGGCGAAGCCGTATGGCACGAACGCTTCCGCCCAGCCGGTGTCGCGTTGCCGTTCGAAGTCGCGCTTTCGATATGGGATGTATTCCCACACGACGGGGACGGGGGAGGTTTCGGCATGCTCCGGAATCCACATCCGTGCAGCCAACCGCGTACCGTCCTTGAGCGTGATCCATTCGTTCTCGATGCTGCGAAATGGACGCTGGTCGGGCAATTGCCAGGCGTGGCCGGAATTTCCCGATGCGAACGCCGCGGGTCCCATCACCGCGGCGCCGGCGATCGCGGCGCTCGAGCCGGCTAGAAAATTGCGTCTTGTCACGGACATGAAATCGATTTCCTCGTTCTGCGGTGAATGTCTGCGCCCGCCGGCTCTCTACAGCAGATCCCGCTTGATCGTGCTCACTTGCTCGCGCTTGAAGATCTCGCGATCGCCTTTCTTCGCCTGCAGCACCTCTTTCAGCCGAAACTCCTCGCGCGTCGAGGTGAGTTCGAAGGCGGCACTCACCGTGCAATCCCAATCGCCGCGCTTCCAGGCGGTGCTGTTCTCCTGCGTCCAGACGCTGCTGTTGGGATGGCCTTCCTCGATGCTGAGATCCTCGCTCGACTGCGTCGCGACCACGGTCCCGACATCCGGTATCGCGGTACTCTGCAAGGGCGAGCGGAGGTGCGCTTCGGTGCCGGGACCCATGTCGGTGTGGGTGTAGGGGCTCGACCCTGGAGAATGAATGACGGGAATCGGAAAGGCGGCCTCTCTCGCGGGCGGCGGCCGAACAGGCAATACCAGGCTCGAGCGGCTCAAGTCGATGGTGAGGGTCGCGATCTCGGGCGAGGGCCAGACGAGCGGCCACAGGCTCTCGGAGAGGGCGGCGCGAATGCGGCTGCCTTTCTTGAAGCGATGGGCGACCATGTAGAGGGGCACCTCCACCTCGTAGAACTCCCCCGGCCTCAACGCCGCCGGCCGCTGGTGTGAGTCGCGGTGCGTGAGATTCAGGATCCCGTAGCTCACCAACCACGATTTGCCGTCGGGCAGCAGCTCCGTCAAGCGCACGGCGAGCTTCGCCACCGGCACGTCCGCACTCACGCGAATTCTGGCGAGCGGGTAGCCGAGGATTTCCCGATCCGAGTCGAGCGGCTTCGAGTCGAATACCAGTGATTTTTCATCGTCCGACGTTTGATCATCGGGGCGGCTCGGCATCCATTGGGGTTTGGACATGCCGATGAGCTTGTCGCCGACGTACGTGAGCGAACCGTGCGCCACCGGTGATGCGGCGAGCGTGCGGTTGCCCAAGTGCAGCACCCAGGGCCGAATCCCCGCCGCCGGCCAGGTCGCCTCACTCACCCATCGCCCGGGAATCTCAGCCGGATAGACCTCCGACAGGGTTCGGTAGGGCAGGTACGCGCGCAGCATGGGCTCATCCATGATCCCCGTATCGATGCCTTCCAGCCAATGCTGCCACCAGCGCACCTCCTCGTAGGCCCAATCGAGCCCCAAGGGAGCGGGCAAATTCGGCATGAGGTGACCCCACGGGCCGACCAGGCCCTTGCGCGGTACGCGCAGGCCCGCGAGCAGACTGCCGACGACGTCCGAGTACGGATCGAGCCAACCGCCGACGACGTACACGGGGCACTTGATGCGGCCGTAGTCCGTGGCGACGGATCCGCGCTGCCAGTAGTCGTCGTAGCGCTGATGCGACGTCCATTTCTCCAGGATGGCGGGGGTTGCATCGAGGCGTTCACGCCATTTTTTCTCCCAATCCGCACCGCTGATCTGCGGATCCGGGGGCGCCCCCATGAATACCTTGAAATAGGTGCCCCATTTGAAATTCTCCGTGGCGAGCGCCCCGCCGATGTAGTGGGCGTCGCCCAAGAAGCGGTTGTCGACGCATCCCATCGGCATGATGGCCTTGAGCGCCGGCGGTACCATGGCCGCGATTTGCAGCGAATTGATGCCGCCCCAGGAGATGCCGCGCATCCCCACCGAACCGTTGCACCACGGCTGCTTCGCGAGCCAGGCGATGCATTCGACGCCGTCGTTCAATTCCGGCGGCGCATATTCATCGCTCATCACGCCATCGGAATCGCCGGTACCGCGGATGTCCACGCGCGCGAAGGCGATGCCGTAGGGGGCAAGGTTTTGCGCCGTCGCATCATCGCGCTTGCGCACGCCATCGCGCTTGCGATAGGGAAGATATTCGAGGACCACGGGCACCGGACGCTGCTCCGCGCCCTCGGGTATCCAGAGCCGGACGCCCAACCGTGTCCCATCCGGCATGGCAATCCAGGTGTTTTCGATCACCCGAAAGGGCCGCTTGGCCGGGAGGGACCAGCCGTTGCCCGGCAGGGCGGCGCCGAGCGTCGGGGCGAGCACGGTGCCCGCCACGAGCGTGCCCGTCGCGGCGACGAAGTCGCGTCTGGTGAGTTTCATCGAATCAGAAGCTGTAGCCGACCCGGATTCCCACTTCACGCGGCGGATTGATGGTGTAGTTCTGAATCAGCCCCCCGCCGTTCGTGAAAACGTTTGGAATGAATGGTGCCAGGACAGCGCGCTTGTCGAGCAGGTTGGTGGAATACAGCCCTGCACGCCAAGGCTTATGAGTGACGGTCGCGCTTAGATTCACGAGCGCCAACGCCTGCGAATAATACTGAGAGTAGGGTGGCGTCAAGAACAGCGGAATGGTGCTGCGATAGGTTCCGTTCAGAGCGGTCGCGAGCTCGTAGCCGGGTGCAATGGGGCGGTCGTAGGTGATGGTCGCGACCGCGCTCACCTTCGGGTTGCCCGGCAATTTGTCGCCGGACATGCCGCTGATGAGCCCCGGCGTGATGACGCCCGCGCCGTCGTTCGCCGGCAACGAGAAATTACTCGTGAGCTTGGCATCCGCATAGGCGCCGCCGACGGAGTAGCTCAATCCCGGCACGAGGAGCGGGCCCCGCGCCTCGAATTCGAATCCCTTCGACTCGGCGGTGTTGGCGTTGTACACGGCCAAGTTGCCGTCGGGCAGGGTCGAGGAGATCTGCGGCTTGTTCCAGTGAATATCGAAGATCGCCAGCGTATAGCTGAAATCATTCGCCAGGCGCCCTTTGAGGCCGATCTCATAGTTATTCACCGTGTCCGGAGCGTAGGTATCGAGCAGCGGACTCTCCTTGTAAATTCCGACGGGCGGCACCGAGTTCGCGCCGCCTCGTCGGAAGCCCTGCGACCAGATCGCATACACATATTGATTCGGGCTGTATTCGTAGGACGGATTGATCTTCCAAGTGTTCTTCGAGGCCGGCGAATTGCGCGGTGAGGGCGGAATCAACGTGCCGTACGTATAAACCAGATACGACTGCGCGTCGGTGAACTCCTGCTGGAAATGCCGGCCGCCGAACGTGATCTGGCCGTGCTCGATGAAATGCCAGGTCAGCTCGCCGAATTCGGACTTGTCGGTGAAGTCTTGGGTGTCGATTTGCACGAAGTTCGCATCGGTCGGGTACGAGCCGACGGAGAGAAGACAGTTCGGAAAACTCAAACCGGCGTAGTACTGCGCGGTGCAGCCCTGCTGAACGGCGCGTTCGGGGGAGCCGGGGCTCGTCACGAACCAAGATCCGACGCGCGTCTGATTCTCGTAGAACAGCCCGATGACGTAATCGATCTTCGCATCGGGATCGGTCTTCGACACGAGGCGCAATTCCTGATCAAAGGTGTGTGCGGTGTCGGTGAACAGGCCGGGCTCGACGTAACGCGGGTTGAGGGGATTCCCTGCATAATAGTTATTGAGGTTGAACTGGCTGATGAGGCCGATGATGTAAGTCCCATCCCCCATCGTGTACCCGGTCGTCGTGGCGTAGGTGCTCGTCGAGGAGAGCGTCGCGAATCCCGCATCGAAGCTCAAATCGACGCTCGCGAGGGTGGTCCTGCGCCAGAACTGTTGGTCGAGGGCACTGAAGGTCTGGCGGTTGCCCCCCGGCGGAAATGTGATTCGCGGGTCGAGCGGGTACGGGCCGCCCGGATAGGTCGAATTCACCTGAGGGCCGGCATCGCCGTTCGTGTTTGCGTAGATGAAGGCGAGGTCGGCGTTGAACTTGTCGTTGGGTTTCCACGCTAGGGCCGCACGGCCCGTAAAGGTGTTTTGGTCGTTCCAGTCGTTCTTGCCGTAGTAGATTCCGGGGCTGTTCAGGTTGTCGGTCGGATCGGCGAGCACGGGGATGGCCGTTACCGGCGAGCCGGTGCTCTTGAGAAGCCCATAGGCGTTGATGTATCCCGGCTCGTAGGCGAACTTGGCGGCGGCTCGAAACGCGAGCGTGTCCCCGATCGGTATATTGACCATGGCGCTCGTGGTGTAAGCGAGGTGATTGGCGTCCTTGACGTTACCGGTGCTCGCATCGACGCTTCCCGCGAACACGCCGAGCTGCGGAGCATTGGGGATGATCCGCAGCGCCCCGCCGAGCGCACCGGCCCCGTACAGCGTGCCCTGGGGACCGCGCAAGACCTCGACGCGCTGAATGTCATCGAGCTGCAAGTACCCGTCGAACGGCGAGTTGCCGATGTAGGTGCCGACCGGGCTTTGTTCGAAGGTGCGGAAGGCTCTGCCCTGTACCGCGATATCGCTCGCGTTGAGGCCGCGAATGATGGGAACCGTCGCGCCGCTCTGGCGGGCGCCGAAATCGTAGTAATTGAGGCCCGGTACTTCGTTGGCGAGCGAGGCAATGTCGGTAACGCCGGTGCGCCCGAGCTGGTCTCCGCTCACCACCGACAAGCTGTAGGGGACGGCCTCGAGTGTTTCTTCGCGGCGGGTCGCCGTCACGGTGATTTCCGCGAGCTCGCTGGGAGCCGAGGCCCCCGGCTGCTCAGCCCGTGATAATTGCGGCAACCCATAGAGAGCGAGACAAACCGCCGCGCTGACCGCCGTTCTCGCCGGCTGTAGCACCGGCTGCGTGTGTCGCCCCGAGCGTTTCGCGTAGACATTCCCCATGACCGTCTCCTCATGAATGTTCGATTTCTCAGACCAAGGCGTGCCACGGCTCCCTCTGCACCTAGATACTCGACGTTATTGCTCCCTGGACTCGATCTATTATCCGATCTGCGGCCGGTTGGCAATCGGACCTCGCATTCGCGGGGCGCGCGTGGGTAATTCCCGGGGCCGCGATTGAGGAGATCCGGCTGAAAATGGCAGCGATGGGGACACGCCCGCACCGTGCGGCCGAACGCGCACTCAGTGCAGGTGGGTGCGCGCTTTGCTCGGTAAAAATCCGAAGAAGTCGGTAAAGGCAGCCGCAAAACTGGTTTGATGGCGGTATCCGACCGCTTCGGCGACCTGTCCAACCGAGAGGCGCTTGCTGCGCAGGAGTTCGAGCGCATGGCGCATCCGGCATTGCTGGCCGTAATCGAACACCGTCACTCCGAAGCGTGCTTTGAACGTTCGCTTGAGCTTCGATTCGCTCATGCCGACCGCTCGGGCAATATCGCAAATCCGCTGCGGCGTGCTCAACTGGGTCGACAGCATGCTTCGGGCCTGCTCGAGCTGGCGGGATGCGGCCTCCGCGGAGATCACCTGTTGCTGCTGCAAGCCTTGCGGATCCTGGGCGTCCGCGAGCACCTCGCACAGCAGCTCGAGCGCCTTCGCCTCGGCATGCAGGAGCCGCACGCCTCGCCGATAGGGGCTTTCGAGCAGACTCCTTGCAACGTACAGCAGCATGGGCGAGAGGGGGGCCTGCCGGTACCAAACGGACGAAGACCCGTGGCCGTTGATCTCATCGAGCAGCGGCCAGGCTGCAATGCCGTTGCGGCGGGCAAGTTCGGTCAGAAATTCCGGGCGGCAATACAATGAGACGCAGGTATCGCGGAATTTAGGCGCGAGACGCTCGGTGAGGTCGAGTCCCACCGGTTGATGCAGAACCAGCAGGCGCGGACCCGTGACGGTGAGCGGCTTGGGGCTACCGGGAATCATCAACTCGAGCGTCCCGGTGAGTCGAATGTGAAATTCGACCAGACCCTCTCCGGGCACGGTCTCGACGCGCGGGGCGTCGTAGATGCCGTCGGCGGCGACGACGTAGAGGTCTTGATCGAGCCTGTAGAGCTCCCAGCTACCGTGCCCCTCGCTGCGGTCGATGAGCAGGCGGGTCCCTTGAAGATGGCGCTCCGGATGCTCGGCGATGATCTCGCCGCGATGCAGGCCGCGCAGGTTGGCGAACAAGTTGCTCAACGTGCCGGCCGCCGCGAGACCGTGCAGCACTTCGCGCCTGAACAGCCCCGGGGCCGTTTGCGGGCCTTGCGGCGTCAGTGCGGGAGCCGGTGACTTGGGGAAATGACGCATCTCCCCGGATCATAGTATTACATTGCAGCGGGCTCAATTCGCAGCCGGCTCGATCAGACCCAGCGGCGAGGAATGCGGTGCTCGTAGGTGCGGGCATGGACCCGGTGCTCGGCCTCGAATGCCTCCAGCACCGTGGTGATGAGAAAATCCTCGCGCGTGGAGGTCATGGTCGACACGAGCTCGACTCGAGTTCGCCACTCGCCGCGCCCGACCGTGAGCGTGCGCCTGCAGACCATTTTCGCGGCAAGGGGATCTCCCTCCACGATCTCGAACTCATCGGTTTGCTGGTCGCCGAACTCCAATCCACCATGATCCGGGAGCCGGGCGCTCGCGAAGAATGCCGGGGCATCGATGATCCGACAACGTCCAGACTCGACATCGACGCTGCTCGTGCGAGCGCCGCGCGGCTGCTGGAGGATTTCGATACCGAGCCCCACGCCGGCCTCCGGCTCAGCAAAATGCGGCGGTACCGTCGCCTCGACGTCGGGCGGCCGGCGCACCGGCACCTCGAGCGCGCTGGTACCGCCGATCGTCACGGAGAGCGTCACGAGCTCCGGCGACGGCCAGATCCAGGGCCAGTAGGACGTCGATAGGGCGAGCCGCAACCGATGGCCGCCCGGAACGACATAGCTGATGGCCTTCAGGGTAACCCTCACGCTGACCGTTTCTCCCGGCACCAGGGCGCGCGGCTGTTCGCGGCTCTCTCGGTGCGTGAGATTGAGAAATCCCCTCGTGATGAGCGTCGAGCACCCCTCCGGAGACACATCGCATAGGCGCACGGCGAGCAGCGCCTGCGGACGGTCCGCCGCGACCTCGAGTGTGGCGACCGGCATCCCGAGAATTTCCAGCGCCGCCTCGAGCGGCTCGCTGTCGAAGAGCAGCGACTGGCCATCCTCTGCACGCTGCTCCCCCGGCAGGTCCGTCACTTGCGCAAAGCCGGCCCAGTTGCCGGCGTCAGCAGCGGGCACCAGGGACCCTCGATACACCCTGGTCGCGCGCTTGGCAGGCGCATCGCCGAGCGTGCCCGCGCCGAGCGGGAAGGAGCGCACGGAAACATTCGGGCTCGGCCAACCTGGCTCGCATGTCCAGCGGCCCGAGCGCGTCGCCGGACGGTCGCCGGGAGCCAGCGCGTCCTGGCGGTAGAAGCGAAATTTCGGTTCGTTCATCACGCCGTTGTCGATGCCCTTCAACCAGTAGTCCCACCAGCGCAGCGACTCCTGCAGCCAGCCGATTGCCGGGCCGGGCACGCCGTAGTAAGGATTCTGGTGTCCCCAAGGACCGATCAGCCCTTTGCAGGGACCCGGGTAGTGTTCGAGCATGCGAAAGACCGGGTTGGTGTAGCCGTCCAGCCACGCGCCGACGGCGAACACCGGGCAGCGGATGGCGCCGTAGTTCTCGCACACCGAACCATGCTTCCAGTACGCATCATACTGTTGGTGTCGGAGCCACGGATCGATGGGGGCTGCCGCGCGCTCCAAGCGGTCGAGCCACAGGGGTCGCCACCGGTCGCCGACGCTGAGCGGATCCGCCGGCCGCGCCATGTATGCCATCACCGTGCTGGCCCACTGCAACTGATGGCGCGAGAACAGGCACCCGCCGATGTAATGCACGTCATCCGCAAAGCGGTCCTGAGAAAATCCCACGGCGATGACGGCCTTCAGCGCGGGCGGTGCGAGGGATGCGATCTGCAGCGAGTTGAAGCCACCCCACGAGAGGCCGGTCATGCCGACACCGCCGGTGCACCACGGCTGCCCGGTCATCCATTCGATGATCGCCGCGCCGTCGGCCAGTTCCTGCGGCGAATACTCATCGTCATAGATACCCTCGGAATCCCCCGAGCCGCGCCGATCGACGCGCACGCACCCGTAGCCGTGCGCTGCGAGATAGCCGTGGCGGCGCTGGTCCCCTTCGGCATACACATCGTTTTTGCGGTACGGGATGTACTCCAAGATGGCGGGTACCGGTGCGGATTCGGATCCGACCGGCAGCCACGCGCGCGCCGCGAGGCGCGTGCCATCGGACATCGGAATCCAGAAATGCTTGATGACTCTGACCGGCTGCGGCAGCTCCGTTCTAGTGCGATATAGCAAGGGCTTCCTCCATCGGACGCGCGATCACCCACCCGGTAGCGCCGCCTGCGAGTATGGCTCACTATCCCAGCGCGTCCCAAGACGCGATATCCGAATGCCGCCCAAGAAAAGCCGTCGCATGCAAAAAAACCCACGCGCTGCCGAATTATTCGCAGTCTGCTTCCTCGCGGTGTTCACGAGGCAGGGATTCGCCGGCGGCGACATGTACGGTCGAGTGGACGAGAGCCGTCTCTCGGCAGCTGCGGGCACGCCGCAAAATTGGTACAGCGGCGGGCGTGACCAAGGCGGAACTTACTACTCGCCGTTGACGCTCATCAATGAGCGCAACGTGAGTGAGCTGGGTTTCGCCTGGCAGTATCCACTGGATGGTAAGCGGGGACAGGAAGCAACTCCGACGGTGATCGACGGGGTGATGTATACCTCGGGCAGCTGGGGTTACATCTATGCCGTCGATGCAGCCACGGGCAGGGATTTGTGGCGTTACGATCCGAGGCCCGCGTACCAAGCCGCGAGAAATCCTTGTTGCGATCTGGTGAATCGCGGAGTCGCGGTTTGGCGGGGCCGCGTTTATGCAGCCTCGGTCGACGGTCGACTGCATGCGGTCGATGCGGCCACCGGTCGAAAGCTATGGGAGGTGGATACGATCACGGATCACATGCTGCCCTATTCGAGTACCGGTGCTCCGCAAATCGCGGGCGATGTCGTCGTCATCGGAAATGGCGGATCCGATATGGGTCGTGGTGGGGTGCGGGGCTACATCTCCGCCTATGATCTGCACAGCGGCGCGCTGAGATGGCGCTTCTACACCGTCCCGCCGCCGGTCGGCGCCGCGTACGAGAATCCCGAGCTGGCACTCGCCGACAAAACCTGGGATGCCCATCGGCAATCCCATTACCAGGGAGGCGGATCTGCCTGGGACGGATTTTCGTACGATCCGCGGCTCAAATTGGTGTATTTCGGGACGGGGAATGCCGCGCCCTACGACTTGAGGCTTCTCGGACCGACGCATGGGGATGCGCTCTATACCGCATCGATCATCGCGTTGCACAGCGACACCGGCCGAATGGCGTGGCATTACCAAACCACGCCGGAGGATCACTGGGACTACGATGCCACGCAAAAAATGATCCTGGTGGATCTGAGGATCGATGGTGTGCTGCGGCCGGTTCTCATGCAGGCATCGAAAAATGGCTATTTCTACGTCCTGGACCGCAAGACGGGCAAATTGCTCTCGGCAAAGAATTTTACGTACGTCAATTGGTCTTCGGGCGTCGACCTCAAGACGGGGCGCCCGGCTGCGACTCCAGAGTCCGATTGGTCCATCTCGCCGCGGGTGATCTACCCAGGTCCGGCCGGAGCGCATACCTGGCATCCCATGTCGTTCAGTCCCGGCACGGGTCTCGTTTACATTTCCGCGCTCGATGTGGGAAGCGTTTGGGTCGACATGGCCCATAACGGCGGCGCGTTGAAGTATTCCAACGGGGCGTTCACCGTGAACGCGATTGACGTCGACGACAACTACGTCGCAGGAGATCTGAAAACGCTCTTTGGGGTGCTCCCGGAATCACAGTCGGTCAAGTCCGCGCACCCGGGTCAGGAGGTCCGCGAGGTTCTTCGTGCATGGGACCCCATCAAGCAGCAGACAGTTTGGGAACAGGTGACCTCGCGAGGAGCCCGGGGATACGACGGCGGGGTCATGAGCACTGCTTCGAATCTGGTCTTTCAAGGTCGCGGCAATGGCGACCTCGTCGTCTACGCGGCTGACACCGGCGTGATACTGAAAGTGGTGCCAACCGGCAGCCACATCATGGCAGCGCCCATGACCTATTCGGTCAACGATCAGCAGTACGTGGCCGTGCAGGCCGGGTATGGTGGCTCAGGAGTCGGCTTTCCGATTCCGCAGTCGAGCGCGGCGCGTCAATATCAGAACGTCAATCGGATCATCGCCTTCAAGTTGGGCGGCCGAGCGGTGCCTTCACCGCCGCCGCGGGTGGAGGAGGAATTTCCCGAGCCGCCGCCTCGAAGCGCTTCGGAAGCGACGGTGCGTGCGGGCGAGGTGAAATTTTTCGAGGAATGCGCCCGCTGCCACGCGTTCGGACCGGGGATCACGCCTGACTTGCGGAAGCTCCCGATCGGCATCCATGCCATCTTCAAGGACATCGTCTTGAGAGGAGCGATTGCCGCAACGGGGATGGAGCGGTTCGACGATGTCCTCACCGACGAGGACGCAGACGCGATCCATGCCTATCTCATCGACGAGGGCTGGAAATCCTATGACGCGCAACGTGCAGAGCGCGTCCAGCGATAGGCTATGCCTGCCCATGGCCTGGTCTAAACGACGGATTGCCGCAGTGGCCTGCGGCGTCATCGTTCTCGTGGTACTGAATACATTGCCGGTGCTTTCAGGCGTTCTGGCCGAAGGTCTCCATCTCACCGCGTCGGGCATCGGCACATACGGCTCGGCGGAGACGGTTGGAATCGCCCTCGGGGCGTTCGCGGCGGCATTCGCTCTGCGGCGCATCTCCCCGAGGCTCGTGGCGGCGTGTGGGCTTGTGATGCTTGGGGGCGCCGACCTCGCGTCGTTCTGGCTGCCGGCCCTCTCGGAACTCGCCGCCGCCCGCTGGGTCGGCGGCTTCGGCACGGGGCTCACTTTGGGAGCTTGCTTCCTGGTGTACGGGGAATCGCACCGCGAGCAGAACTTCGCCATGTACGGCATCGGACAGACCGCTCTCGCGTTGGTCGCCATCGCGCTCGTGCCCGCCATCACGACGGCGTTCGGGTGGCGCGCGCTATTCCTCGGCTTGGCGCTGTTGATCGCGCCTGCGCTGCTGCTGGTTCGCTACTTTCCGCCGGGCGCCGCTTTCGTGGCGATCGCGGCGCACCCCGGCCCGCAGCAGAAGCGCTTGAGCGTGCCGATCTGGATTGCGCTCGGCGGGGTGGCTGCGTTCTTTGCGGGACAAGGTGCGCTGTGGACGTTTCTCGAAACGATAGGTCTTGCCTCCGGTATTCCCGCCGAGAGCGTGCATACGGCGATGACGGTCTGTGCCGCATCCGGGGTATGCGGGGCAGCCGCCGTCATCGCCATGGCTGAGCGCATCGGGCCGCTGCCGCCGTTGATCGGCAGCGTGGCGCTGACCGTCGCGGCCGTCACGGTCATCCAATCGCGCTCTCCCTGGATATACACCGCGTCGATTTCAGCCTTTTATTTCTGTCTGCCCATCTTTGCGGCTTACCAGTTCGGCGTCATCGCCGGCGCCGATCGATCCGGGCACGCGGCCGTCCTCACATCGAGCGCCACTTTCGGTGGTTTTGCCGTAGCGCCCTACCTGGGCGGGCAGTTGGCCGAGCGATTTGGCTACGGCAGCCTGCAGCTGCTCGACGGGGGCATGATGTTCGTCGCTTTGCTGACGCTCCTGGCGCTGTACGGTACGCGGAACCGATCTCTTTAATCAAAGGCCTGAAACCGATAGGCCGGCGACCGCCGGCCGAAAGTCTCGCGTGCTAGGATCGATGCAATGGGGCGAATTTCCGCGAACACCTTGGAAGATGCCGGCCCTGCGAAACGCCTGTTCGCCGATTCGCTCGTGTGGGACAACCATACCTGCCCGACCACGCGCCCCGCGAACGCCGAGGCGCTGTCGCAGCTGAGAAGGCACAAGGCAGCGGGCGTCGACGTCGTTTGCATCAACGTCGGCTTCGATGCGGCTCCGCGCGAGGATGCTCTCGTGCTGCTCGCGGATTTCCGCCGCTGGTTTCGCGCGCATCCGCAGGAGTACGTGCTCGTCGCTTGCGCCGCCGACATCGAGCGTGCCCGGCGCGAGGATAAACTCGCGGTGTGCTTCAATCTCGAGGGAGGCTGTGCGCTATTCGGCCGTTCGAGCATGGTATCGCTCTATTACGAACTCGGCGTGCGCTGGATGCTCTTTGCCTACAACCGGAACAATGCTTTGTGCGGCGGCTGCCACGACGAGGACCCCGGACTTACCGACTTTGGCCACGAAGTGCTCGACGAAATGGAACGCGTCGGCATGGTCGTGTGCTGCACGCACATCGGCCACAAGAGCGCCATGCAGATCATGGAGCGGGCGACGAAGCCGGTGATTTTCTCCCATTCCAACCCGCGTGCGCTGTGCGAGCATCCGCGCAACATTCGCGATGAAGCCATTCGCGCCTGCGCCCGCACGGGAGGCGTGGTCGGCATCAACGGGATCGGCGATTTTCTCGGCGACAACGACATCAGCACCGAACGGCTCGTACGCCACATCGATCATGTCGTCGAGCTGGTCGGCGCCGATTGCGTCGGCATCGCGCTCGACTACGTATACGATGAACTGGAGCTAAAGGACTTCGTCAAAGCGCATCCGGAGACCTATCCCGTGGACAAATATCCGCACGGCTTCTTGATGATCGAGCCGGAGCGCTTCCCACGTATCGCCGACGAACTCGTGCGGCGCGGCTATTCGGAGGTCGATGTACGCAAGATAATGGGCGGCAATCACATGCGCATCGCGCGCACCGTATGGAAGTAGGGGCTCGTCATGAGCATGCAACCGGCGGGCTTGGCGGAACTCATCGCGCGGCAGCGCCCGGGCTGGTCGCTGGCACAGCCCTTCTACACGTCGCCCGAGATCTACGAATTCGAGCGGCGCGGTTGGCTGGGCGAACAGTGGTACGTCCTCGGCCACGTCAGCGAGATTCGCGACCCCGGCTCGTACATCGTACGGGAGCTGCTGGGCGAATCGCTGATCATCGTGCGCCACCCCGATGGGTCGGCGCGCGGCTTCTTCAACGTCTGCCGGCACCGCGGCTCACGCATCTGCGATCACGACGGGCGGGCGGTCAACCTGGTGTGCCCCTACCACGCATGGTCTTATCGCCTCAATGGATCGCTGCGCGCCGCGCCGGCGCTGCCGAAGGGCATCGATCCGTCCGAACTCGGCCTGCAGAGCGTGCCGGTACGCGAAATTGGCGGCATCCTGTTCGGCAGTCTCAAGGGAGATCCCCGCAAGCTCGATCGCATCGAGGAGGAAGCGGCGCCGGTGCTGCGCTACCACGGCATTCCGGACGCACGGATCGCGGTACGGCGCAGCTATCCGACGCACGGCAATTGGAAGCTCGTCATCGAGAACTTCATCGAGTGCTATCACTGCTTCCCCTGTCATCCGGAGTTTTGCGGCGTCATGAACTTCGTCGAGGTCGTCGCACGCCAGGCGACGCCCGAAGCGAGCGCCGCGTGGGAGGCGTCCGTGGCGAAATGGCTGCGGGAGGAGGCCGATCCCGATTCGCCCGTGAAGCAGGCGCGAGTGCGTTCGCTGCTCGAGTCGGACACGTTCGGCGTGTACCACGAGCCCATCGGCAGCGGCCGCAAGACCCAGTCCAAGGATGGCGCAGCGGTCGCGCCGCTGATGGGCGAGATGCAGCGCTACGACGGCGGCATCAGCGGCTTTCGCATGGAACCTTTCATTTATTGCGCCTGCGCCAACGATCACGCCGTCATGTTTCAATTCTTGCCGAGCGGTACGGAGACGACCGAGGTCCTCATCAGCTGGCTGGTGAACGGTTCCGCAGTCGATTCGCAGGTCGACGTCGAGCGAATGATCTGGCTGTGGGATGTCACGACCGTGCAGGATAAGGCCATCATCGAGCGCAACGCCCGAGGAGTGCGCTCGCTCGCGTACGTCCCGGGGCCTTACTCGACGCTCGAGAGCTGGCCCGCTCGCTTCGTCGCGTACTACCTGGATGGGCTGCTCGGCCGGACGAAGCCGACTCTGCGTGCTGCGGATTCCCGCGGCGGCAAAGGGTAGCGATGCGCACGCGTTCCCGTCATTGCTCGTATGCGCTGCTGGTGTCGATCGCGTGCTTCGGCGCACCCCCGATGCCGCTCCTCGCCGTCGCGCAGGCGCCGGAGCGGCATCTCCAGACCCAGCCGCTCGAGGCACCCTATTTCAAACGCCAGGGCTTCGTCGGCTCGAACGGCGTCATGATCTATTTCGAGTCCCTCGGTCGCGGCGCACCGCTCGTGGTGCTGCATGGGGGGCCGGGGTCCGATCACAGCTACTTCTTGCCGTATCTTGCGCCGCTCGCACGCCGGCATCAGCTGATCTTCGTCGACGAGCGCGGCTGCGGACAGTCGAGCCGATTGCGGGATCCGGCCGGCTACACTCTCGAGAACATGGCCGACGATGTGGAGGCCGTGCGGCGCACGCTCGGGCTGGGAAAAATCTCCGTGCTGGGTCATTCCTTCGGCGGGATTCTCGCCCAGGCTTACGCGCTCAAATATCAGCGCAACCTCTCGCATCTGATTCTTGCGAGTACGAGCTACAGTGCGCAGGCCGTCAATGCCGACTTCCGGCGCATCCGCGAGGGTCTTGCGCCCGACGTGCGGGCCAAAATCGACGCGTACGAAAAGACCGGCATTTACGGACCGGATGGCGCGTACCTGCCGGAATACGAACGTCTGGTCGGCGACGCGCAATTGCCCTACAACTACGTGCGTCCGCCGCCGAGCGTCGCGTCCGCCTATCACGGCATCAGCTGGGACGTGCTGCGCGAGATGTGGGTGAGAAGCAGCGACTTCGTGCTCGACGGCAATCTCGCGGGATTCGACTTCACGCAAGGGTTGGCAACCCTGCGGATTCCCACGCTCCTGATTCTCGGCGATCACGACCTCATTTCTGTGCCGGTCGGCCACACCATGCAGTCGCTGATTCCTGGATCGAGGCTCATCGTCATGGAACACAGCGCGCACATGACGTTCGTCGACGACCCGGCGACATTTCTAGCGGATGTCGAGGCCTTCCTTCGCTAGAGAGCCCCGCCGCATCCGCCGCCCGCGCGCATGAGATCTTCCCGCAAGTACCGCGCGGCCAACGCGTAATGCGCAGCGCCCCAGAGGCCGAAGGTGCTTGCGGCAAGCAAAACGAGGCGCAAGGAGTCCTTGGGATCGCCGAGCGCGGGGCGCACGATATCGGACGCCAGGCCGATGAGTTGCGGCGCCAACACCAGATTGGCGACGTTCGCGGTGAACAGCAGGATGGCGACGACTTGCGCGCGCATCGGTGCAGGGGTGAGATTTTGGATCAAAGCCTGGGTGGGACCGACGTAGAGGTACGTGAGCGGTACGAACAACCACAGCATCGCTTCGGTCAGCCGCAGCGAAGCGGTGGCGTAGACGAGGATCGAGGGTAGCGTTGCAAACACCGTGGTCAGACAAATGAACCACGCCTGATACTTGACGTCGCGCCTGGCGAGCAGCGCCATGACGCCCATCGTCGCGATCATGACGGCGGATCCGCCGAAGCCGTGCATGGGTCCGAGCAGGGCGCCGGCCTCGCCGACCGACAGATGATGCGATCGCGTCAGGAATGCGGGAGTCCACCAGACGAGCCCCCACCCCCAAAAGGTGATGATGGTCGCTCCGATCATGACGTGCCAGAGCGATCGCTGCGCACGGATGTACCGCAAGCAGTCGATCAGCGAGGCGCTGCGCACTGGGGAGATCGCATCGAGTCGACCGCGAATCGGTTCCTCGACCGTGAGTCTCACGAGCAGCGCCAACGGGATACCCAGGGTGCCAAGTCCGATCAGTGCACCACGCCAGCCGAAGCGCTCATTGAGCCATCCCCCGCCGCTCGAACCGAGCATCGACCCGAAGCTGGCGCCGAGTGAAAAAAGCGTCATCGCCACCGCACGCGCGCGCGGCTCAACCATGTCGGCGAGCAGGCTCTGTTGCGCGGGAGTGGCGCCCGCTTCGCCGATTCCGACGCCGACGCGCGCGAGCAGCAGCTGCCAGAAGCTGCGCGTGACGCCGCACAGCACCGTGATCACCGACCAGGCTGCGAGCGAGAGGGCGATCATGTTGCGGCGGTTCGTCCGATCGGCGAGTGCGCCGAGCGGAATCGCCGCGGTACAGTAGAAAAGTGCGAGCCCCGCACCCGAGAGAAACCCGGCGGCGGAATCGCTCAAATGAAACTCGCGCTCGATCGGCTCCATCAACGTGGACCCGACGTACCGGTCCGCAATGCTGAGCGCGTACACGAGCGTCATCAGCAGAACCACGTATGAGGCCTCTGTGGTGGTTGGTCGCGCGAGGCGCTGTGGACCTTGCGTCGCTGGATGAGAATCGATGGCGCGGCTCCGAAAAATATTCCTGGCGAAGCAGCACGCACGATAACATTCATGTCGGCCGGCAGTGCAGCCGCTGCTTCATTACTTTCATCAGGGGGATTCGATGAGCGATCAATTTCGTGCGCGCTTTTGCACCTTGGATGCGCGATCACTGGCGACACTTGCGATGACCGCTCTGATGGCGGCTTTCATGCCCTGTGCGGCCCTCGCGCAGCGCGCCGCCGGCGCCGCGCCGGCGGCGCCGGCCGGCATCGTCATCATTCGCGCGGCGCGCCTCATCGACGGTCGCGGCGGTGCAGAGCTCGCGCCGGCGATGGTGCGCATCGAAGGCGATCGAATCGCCGCCGCCGGCTCTTCGCTCCAGGTTCCGCCGGATGCGCGCGTGATCGATCTCGGCGATGCCACGCTGCTGCCCGGGTTCATCGATCTGCACACGCACCTCACCGGACGCAGCGACGTGCATTGGGAGGATGCCCTGGTGAAGACGACGCCCGAAGAAGAAGCGCTCTGGGGCGCTCATTGGGCGCTGGTCACCCTCATGGCCGGCTTCACGACGGTGCGCGACATGGGACCCAACTGGCCTTATACCGACGTGGCGCTTCGCAACGCCATCGAGGCAGGCGCCGTACCGGGCCCTCGCATGCTGGTGGCGGGCGCTTACGTATCATCGACGGGAGGTGCCGGAGATGCTTCGCAGTTCTCGCCTTACGTGCAAGTGCCTCTCGTACACAATCTGGCCGACGGGCCGGAGGAGATCACGAAGGCGGTTCGCACCAACTTCAAGCACGGAGCGGACTTCATCAAGATTCTCGCGACTGGGGCGGTGCTTTCGAAGGGCATCGTTCCGGGAGCGCAGCAATATTCGGACGAGGAGATGCGCGCGGCCGTCATCGAGGCACGACGCTGGGGTCGCGACGTGGCCGCGCATGCGCACGGCACCGAAGGCATCAAGGCCGCGATTCGCGCCGGTGTTCACACCATCGATCACGGTTCCGGGCTCGACGATGAAGCGGTGGCCATGCTCAAGGCGCGCCCGGGCACTTACTATGTGCCCACCTTGGCGCTGATGTCCGCGAATCTCGACGAGGAAGGCTCGACGACCATACCGCCGGCGGAGATGGAGCGCATGCGGAAAATCCGGGCAATGGCCGAGGGCGCGTTCCGGCGGGCACTCGCCGCCGGGCTGCCGATCGGCTTCGGCACCGACGCGCCGGTCATCGCTCACGGGCAAAATGCGCGTGAGTTTCGCACGCGGGTTCGCTTGGGCGAAAAACCGATGGCCTCTCTCGTCTCCGCGACACGGATCAACGCTGAGATCATCCACTGGCAGGATCGGATCGGCACCGTGGAAGCTGGAAAGCTGGCTGATCTCGTGGCAGTCCCGGGCGATCCCCTCGCGGACATTACGGTAACGGAGCGCGTGGGGTTCGTGATGAAGGGCGGGTTCATCTATCGAAACGACCTGTCGAACCGCAAGTGACGGAAGCGGCTGAACCGCTCAGCGATCGGAGGCCGTCGGTTGCGGCTGATTCAGCGTCGAATCGTATTCCTGTGAGATGTCGCGGTTCGTGTAGTCCTTGAGCTGCGCGGTCGATATCAAACTCAGAATGGCACAGAGCAGAATGTAGCCGGCAATGGCGTACCCCGACCCATATGCGGCGAACAGCCAGGCTGCAATCAAGGGCGCGGGGCCGCCCGCGATGACGGATGCGAGCTGATAGCCGAGCGATGCCCCGCTGTAGCGCAGCCGGCCGGAAAACGATTCGGCGATGAGCGCCGCCTGCGGCCCATACATCATGTTGTGCGGAATCAGAGACAACATGACGGCGAGAAAGATCCATCCGGGAATCATCGTGTTGAGGAGCGCGAAGTAGAGAAACCCGAACACACCGGTCGTGGCGGCGCCGATCATGTACATGCGCTTGCGGCCGATCCGATCCGAGAGATACCCGGAGAACGGGATGATGAAGAAGGAGAGCACCGAGGCGGTTAGAACCGCGGTCAGCAGCAAGTCGCGCGACACGCCCAACACCTTGGTGCCGTACGTGAAGACGAACGCCGTGAAGATGTAGAAGGGCGCCTGCTCACCCATGCGCGCGACGGCCGAGAGAAGGATCTCCTTTCCCTGCCGCTTGATCACCTCGAGCATCGGGGTGCGCTCGATCTTGTTCTCGGATACCAGGCGCGAAAAAACCGGCGTCTCCAGCACGTTGAGTCGGATGTAGAGCCCGATGGCGACCAGAAGACTGCTGAGAAAGAACGGGATGCGCCATCCCCACGCGAGGAAATGAGCGCCGGAGATCTGACTGAATGCGAGCACCGCGAGATTCGCGAGGAACAGCCCCGCCGGCACTCCGAACTGCGGCCAGGAAGCGACGAAGCCGCGGTGCGCGTTGCTCCTGGTCCACTCCATCGACATCAGCACCGACCCTCCCCACTCGCCCCCGACGCCGACGCCCTGGATGAAACGCAGGATCGTGAGCAGCACCGCGCCCCAGATGCCGATCTGCTCATAGCTGGGCACGAAGGCGACCAGGAAGGTCGCAATGCCCATCAGCAGCAGGGTGGCAATGAGCGTCGATTTGCGGCCGATGCGATCGCCGTAATGCCCGAAAATGGCGGCGCCGACCGGCCGAGCGGCGAATCCGACGGCATAGATCCCGAATGCCTGCAGCGTTCCCACGGCGGGGTCGGATTTTGGGAAATAGAGCTGCGCGAAAACCAATCCCGTCACCGTGCTGTAGAGAAAAAAATCGTACCACTCGATGGTGGTGCCGACCGTGCTCGCAATGACCGCGCGCCGGAGCTGCTTGCGGTCGTCGGGTTCGGGGGACAAGGGTGCCACGCCGCCGATTGTGGCATGGATTCTCGCGCGCGAGCGAGCCGTGACAAGGCGCTCATGCGACGATAATCGATGGGGTTTTCCTCGCCTTGTGTGAACTCCGCCCGGCCGCCATTCAGGCTGGAAATGTACGGTTCCGCACCCATATCTGGTGCTGTGAAACCACAGCCATGAAGGCTGCAGCTTGAGCGCTTTTAGGAGATTGAAATGATGCTTGGACGGATCGCCCGCTGGGGCCACAACGTACTGATCGCCGCGACGGGACTGTTGACGATTGCCATCGTGCTTTTATTGGCTCGGTAACCGATGAGGTCTCGCGACGCCGTCGATTCTCGCGACGCCGCCGGAGCAGGGCAGCGCGGTCGGTCGACCGTTTTCGGATTTTTCTCCCGGCACATTAAGAAAGCGATTGCGATGGCCGGATTGGAGCCGCTTTTCCGATCTGGTGAGTAGGACACCTGGGTCCTGCCCTTTCCCCCCACGCCCGGAGGATCGAAAAATGTCGGATCAGCTGCTTGCTCTCATCTTGACTCTCGCAATCTTCCTGTTCCTGGTCGCTTGGGTTCCCTTCCTGGACCTCCTGCAGCGCGTCATTCGCAAGTATCGCGAGACGACCGTGGCTGCGCCCACCCGCCTTAGAACCTCGCGCCGGTAAATCCGACGCCATTGCAGCGGCAATCTCCCCCGTCCCGCCCAGCGGGACGCCGCTCCCCACCCCAACCTGCGCGCATGTAGCGCACTTATACGTCATCGGGCCGCGCTGCGCCCCGGGTCCGGCTGGGTCAAGGATCTCGAGCGCTGAAACCCGACTCGAGGCACCGCGCGTTGACTCTGCGAATACGAATGATTATCATTAATGTTATATGATGTCCGGCACCCTGCACACGAAGGCTCGATGGATGGCTGTCCCCCTGCTGGCGGCCTTGGCTGGAATGGCCGTCGCCGACGATATGCCGGAATTTACGCTGGTCATCAAGGACCACGTCTATCAACCGAACGAACTCCACGTGCCGGCCGGGGCCAAGATCAGAATCATCGTGCGCAACGAAGATGCCACGCCGGAAGAATTTGAGAGCACCGATTTCGGGCGCGAGAAGATCGTGCCGCCGAAGGCAAGTATCGCGGTCTTCGTCGGGCCCTTGAAGGCGGGTACCTACCGATTTTTCGGCGACTTTCACCAGGATACGGCGCAAGGCCGGCTCATCGTGGAGTGATCGGATGCCCGCCGTCGCGTTGCTGGTGTTCCGTGAGGTGCTGGAGGCGGCGCTGATCATCTCCATCGTGTGCGCCGCGACGCGTGGGGTGCCCCGCCGCGGGCTGTACGTCATTACGGGTATCGGGCTCGGCATCGCGGGCGCCCTGCTGGTCGCCATGGGCGCGGGTGTCATCGCGGGACTTGCCAATGGCTCCGGTCAGGAAATCTTCGATGCGTGCGTGCTGCTGGCCGCCGTCCTGATGATCGGATGGCATGTGGTGTGGATGTCCAAGCACGGCTCCGAGCTCGCGCAGCACATGGGGGCCATCGGCAGCGCCGTGCGCGCGGGCTCGAGCTCACTGTCGCTGCTGCTGGTCGTGGTGGCTCTCGCGGTGTTGCGCGAGGGCTCGGAAATCGTGCTGTTTCTGTACGGGATGGCGATCGGCGGCATCGGCGCGGCGGGTCTGATCGGCGGGATCGCCCTCGGCATCGCCGGAGGTGCGCTGCTCGGTTTTGCTCTGTACTTCGGTCTGCTGCGCATCCCGATGAAGCATTTCTTCAACGTCACCAATTGGATGCTGGTGCTGCTCGCCGCAGGGCTGGCTTCCACTGCGGCGCGCTTCCTTCTGCAAGCCAATTTTCTGCCCGCCTGGGGCACGCAGCTATGGGATAGCTCGTGGCTCCTGTCGAGCGCTTCGTTGGCGGGCAAGACGCTCGGCGTGCTCATCGGCTACGACGCGAGTCCGTCCGGAATCCAGATCGTCTTTTACGCAGCCACCGTGGCGATACTGGTCGCCGGCATGCAGCTGCTGAAGCCCGCCGCATCGCAGCGCCCGCCGCAGGCACGTTCGCTGCCTGCGGAGCGCCGTTCCGAGCCACTGAGTTGATCCGACCGTCGGTCCGCTCGCGCAGCGCTCGTCCGGGCGCCCCGGGGCTTGGCGTCCTGCTCGTGCTCGCCGTCGCGGCGGCTCAGGCGGACGACTTCATCGTCTACTCGCCGCACATCCAAGCCACTCAATCGGAAATCGAGCTGCGCGGCTATCAGTATGGAGACTCGCGGGCCGACTTCCACGGGGGTAATGCCGCCGAGTTCTCCGTGGCGCACTCCTTTACCGATTGGTGGAAGCCGGAGATCTATTTCGTCCGATACGAAACCGACCCCGGTATCGGCGGCCGGCTGCTCGGCTATGAGTTCGAGAACACCTTCCAGTTCACGCAGCCGGGCGAGTTCTGGGCCGACTTTGGGTTTCTAGCCTCTTTCGAACACCAGATCGTCTCCGATCTGAAAAATGCCGTCGAATTCGGGCCGTTGATCGAGAAGAATGTCGGCCGGTACGACCACCGGCTCAACCTCATTTGGGAAAAGGAGGTCGGTGCGGGTGCCGGTGGACAATACATGCTGCGCTCGAGCTATCAGGGCACCTACGCGGTGTCCACGGCCTTTCGTCCGGGCGTTGAAGCCTACGTGCGGCCGAACGATCGTGCCTATCAAGCAGGCCCCATCGTCGCCGGAGAGTGGCATGTTCCCGGCACCAACGGCGGCCTGGAATACCGCGTTGGGGTGGTGCTCGGCATCAATACCGAGGCGCCCCGGCAGACGTGGCTGGCCCAGATAGAATACGAGTTCTTGTGACCAACGCCGGATGAACGGAGCTCACGAGGGTTCTTTCCCGCGCCCCCGCGACGATCTCGTACAATCGCCGGCATGCCCGACACGCTCAAGACCATTAGCCCCGTCGACGGCCGAATCTACGTCGAAAGGCCGCTCGAGACCGCCGCCGGCATCGATCGCGCGCTCGACGCAGCGCAACGGGCGCAGCGCCTGTGGGGTTCGATGCCGCTCACGCAACGGTGCGAGACGCTGGCCCGCGCGGTCGACGCTTTTGTCGCCAGGACGAAGGAGATCGCCCTGGAAATCACCTGGCAAATGGGACGCCCGATTCGCCACACGCCCGGCGAAGTGCGCGGGTTCGAGGAGCGCGCACGCTATATGCTGCGGATTGCACCGGAGGCGTTGGCCCCGGTCGAACCGGGCGAAAAGCCCGGCTTCCGACGACAGATCAAACGCGTGCCGCTCGGCATCGTTGCGATCGTCGCTCCCTGGAATTATCCCTACCTGACCGCGGTCAATGCCGTGCTGCCGGCGCTGATTGCCGGCAATGCGGTCGTGCTGAAGCACTCGCACCAGACGCCGCTCTGTGCCGAGCGCTTCCTCGAGGTGTTCGCGAACGCCGGTGTACCGGCGGGCGTGTTCCAGTATCTGCATCTCTCCCACACCGACACCGCGCGCCTGATGAGCGACCGGCGCATCGCCAGTGTCTGTTTCACGGGCTCGGTGGCGGGCGGACGCGCAGTCGTCGCGGCGACCGGCGCGGGATTTGCTACCGCGGGTCTCGAGCTCGGCGGCAAGGATCCGGCCTACGTACGTGTGGATGCCAATCTCGCGCATGCCGTCGAATCGCTGACGGACGGCGTGTTCTTCAATGCCGGGCAGTCCTGCTGCGGCATCAAGCGCATCTACGTCGCGGCACCCCGCTATGGGGAATTCGTCGACGGCCTCGTCGATCTGGCGAAGCAGTACCGACTCGGCTCTCCGCTCGATCCGGAAACCACCCTGGGGCCTGTGGTGCGCACCGCCGCCGCCGAGGCCGTCCGCTCGCAGGTCCGCGAAGCCGTCGCCCGCGGGGCCCGCCAATTGATCGATGAGGGCTCGTTCACGGCGTCCGCCCCAGGAACGCCGTATCTTTCGCCGCAGGTGCTCGTCGGGGTCGATCACTCGATGGCAATCATGCGCGAAGAGACCTTCGGGCCCGCGGTCGGCATCATGAGCGTCGCCTCGGATGCAGAGGCGCTGCGACTGATGAACGACAGCGAGTTCGGACTGACGGCGGCGATCTACTCCGCGGATGCACAGCGCGCGGAGGCTCTCGGGGATTCGCTCGATACCGGCACGGTGTTCCTGAACCGCTGCGACTATCTCGATCCCGCCCTCGCGTGGACCGGAGTCAAGAATTCCGGTCGCGGCTGCACACTCTCGCGGGTCGGCTTCGAACAGCTCACGCGGCCCAAGTCTTTTCACTTCAGGACATCGATATGACCACGGTATTGCGCGGCAACTGGAACTATCCGACGACCATCTGGGCGGGACCGGGGCGCATCGCCGAGCTTCCCGATGCCTGTGCGCGCGCGGGCATCAAGCGGCCGTTGCTCGTCACCGACGAGGGGCTGGTCGCTACCCCGATGATCAAGAGCGCTCTGGCCGCCCTGAAGAATGCCGCGCTGTTCGGTGCCGTGCGCGGCAATCCTGCCTGGAGCCACGTCGAGGCGGGATTGCGTGCCTATCGTGCCGGCGGCCATGACGGTGTCGTGGGGTTCGGCGGCGGCTCCGCGCTCGATGCCGGTAAGGTCGTGGCGTTCATGTCGGGCCAAACCCGTCCGCTATGGGATTTCGAGGACATCGGCGACTGGTGGACCCGGGCGGACACCGCCGGGATCGCACCGGTCGTCGCCGTCCCCACCACCGCCGGCACCGGGTCGGAAGTCGGCCGGGCAGCTGTAATCCTCAATGAGGAAACGCATCAAAAAAAAATCATCTTTCATCCGCAGATGATGCCGCGCATCGTCATTGCCGACGCGGAACTCACCGTCGGGCTCCCGCGTACAGTGACCGCCGCCACCGGGATGGATGCCTTCGTTCACTGCTTCGAGGCATTCTGTGCGCCCGGATTCCACCCACTCGCGGACGGCGTCGCCCTCGAGGGGATGCGCCTCATTCGCCGCTTCCTGCCGCGCGCCTGTGCGGACGGCATGGACATCGAGGCGCGCGCACAGATGTTGGCCGCCGCATCGATGGGCGCCACCGCCTTTCAGAAGGGTCTCGGCGGCGTGCACGCGATCGCGCATCCGGTCGGTTCGTGGTTCAACACCCATCATGGCCTGACGAATGCGGTGATTCTCCCGTATGTCATGACCTTCAACCGAACCGCGATCGAGGACCAGGCGAATTTGGTCGCGCGCGTACTTGACCTGCCGGCGCGCGGCTTCGATGGTCTGCTCGCGTGGGTGCTCGAGTTGCGCCGCGAACTCGGCATACCCCATACGCTCGCCGAGATCGGCGTGAGCGCGGACAAGGCCGCCATCATCGGCCGCGAAGCGGCGATCGACCCCTCGGCGGGGGGCAACCCGATCCCCGTCGACGCCGCGACGCTGGAACACATTTTCCGGGCGGCGGTGGACGGCCGCCTCGGGGCCGTGGTCAGAGCTGCGTGAGCGCCGCGCGGATTCTCGTCGTCGACGGCAACGTGGCCGAGATTCGCGCGCGGCTCGTCGCCGCGCTGGGGTACGACTCGGGCAACGGCTACGCGCGGGTCCTGCAACGCATCGATCCTGCGCTGCGAGTCGATATCCTGACCGCCGCGGACGCGGATCCCAGGTTACCGCCCGGGGTCGGTCTGGAAGACTACGACGGCGTCACGATGACCGGATCGGCGCTCAACATCTATAACGGCGGCGCACCGGTGATGCGCCAAATCGAGCTCGCCCAGGCCGTGTTCGTGGCCGGCGTCCCGTTCTTCGGTAGTTGTTGGGGCCTTCAGGTCGCCGTCACCGCGGCGGGCGGCGAAGTGAGGGCCAACCCTCGCGGCCGCGAATTCGGGTTCGCCCGACGCATCTTGCTGAGCGACGCAGGCCGGGAACACCGGCTATTTGCCGGCAAGCCGACGGTGTTCGAGGCACCCTGCATCCATCGTGACGAAATTGCTGCGCTGCCGACCGGAGCGGTGATTCTCGCGGACAATGACTACGGGCTTCAGGCGGCATCCTTCACCCATGGATGCGGCAGTTTCTGGGGCGTGCAATACCACCCGGAGTACGACTACGTCGACATTGCGGCCGCGGCGTTGCGCTACGGCAATACGCTCGTCACTGAAGGGATGTTCCGCGATGCATCGGCGCTCGCGGCGTTCGTGTCCGATCTCAATGCCTTGCAGATGAATCGCTTCGATGCGCCGCTGCTGTGGAAGTACGGCCTCGGTGCGGCGATGCGCGAGGAGACGCTGCGGCTTCTAGAGATCCGCAACTGGCTGGATGCCGAAGTACGGCCCCGCGCGAGCCGGTGTAGCTGAAAAAAGCTCTGCAGTCGATCGGTGCTCTGCGCCTGCGCTTCGCGCGCACCTCCCTTCCAAGTGATTGATTCGCGGTTGCTTAGAAAAGCTTTAGCAATCCCTTAGCGACCCTTCAGGACTTCGTCCGCTTCCTCGCCGTACACCGTGCCTCAAGCCACCGGTGCGATCCGGTGGTGAGTGCTCACATCCGATCCAACACTTCGAGGAAACGACCATGAACAAATCCATCCGTCTGACGCTTTACACGGCCCTCTGCTGCGCCCTGGGGACGATGGCCCTTGGCGCGCTCGCTACGGCCGGCGCTGCGCAAGAAGACCTGCGGACCAAGATCGTCCGATTCGGTGATCTCGACATCGCGAAACCCGCGGGAGCCAAAGTCCTCTACCGCCGCATCCAGGCGGCGGCGCTCGAGGTGTGCCGCGGCCCCTCGGGCCGGGAGTTCCAACTCATGGCGAAGGACCATGCCTGCATAGAACAGGCGATCGACTCCGCCGTCAGGGGCGTCGATTCGGCGCCTTTGACCGAGCTGCGCTTCGGAAGTGAATTCCGACTCGCGAGCAAGTGATTCATCTTCACGACAGGAATCAAATCACAGGAGATATTCCAATGAACGTTCCACGAAGGGCGCTCAACCGCCCCTATTCAGGCTCCTCCTACACCAAGCTCGCATTGATGGCCGGTGCCTCGCTCGCATTGATGGCGGCAATCGGCAACCAATGGCCGGCCGGCGCCGCCGAGAAGAGCACGATCGTTTCGATTGCCGATCTCGACCTCTCGACGGAGAAGGGGATGCAAGCGGCCCGCGAGCGCGTGCATGAGGCCGCACGGCAGCTGTGCAAGAAGGTGGTGGACCCCTGGTCGTTGTCCCATCAACCGGACTATGTCCAGTGCGTGGATGAGACGACGACGGATGCGGTGACGCAGCTGCAGGGGCGCCAACTGCTCGCCAATGTCAACAACAGTGCACTGGGGCGCAGCTACCCGTAGCCACCCCCTCTCGATCGACTCCGGCGATTTGCGGTCCGCCAGCCGCAAATCGCCTTCTTTTGGCGCATCCGCGCTGCAATTCCGCAGCGCCCGCCGCCACCCCGGCGCAGGTCGCTGGGTGAGATCGCAAGCTATAATCAGTTTGAGGAGGCTTGCCGGGTGCCTAGCGGGAACTTGGGCGACGTGGTGCAGATCGGCGAGTGGATCGTCAATCCTGCGCTCGACAGCATTTCGCGAGGTGCCGAGACTCACAAGCTCGAGCCGCGAACCATGCGTCTGCTCCTGTGTCTCGCGAATTCCGCCGGCACCGTGGTGAGCGTCGACCGTCTGCTCGCGGAAGTTTGGGCCGGCGTCATCGTCGGATCCGCATCGGTCTATCAAGCGGTATCGCAATTGCGCAAGCTCCTGGGCGACACGGACCCCGATCCGACCTACATCGCGACCGTCCCGCGTAAAGGCTACCGGCTCATTGCTCCGGTGCGCCGCGGCGCACCGCCAACCGCGAGTGCACCCGTCGGGCCCGCTGCCATCGGTACGCCGCCTGCCGCGCGCCGGCTCCCCCGGACCGCGCTCGTATTCGGCGGCGTGACGCTCATTGCGCTCATCGCGACGGCCGCATGGGTCTGGATGCGATGGGCGACGACCGGCCGCTCTGCGGGATCCGGCCCCTCGATCGTCGTGCTGCCATTCATCGATTTGACCGCGGAGAAAACCGACCAGTCATTTTGCGATGGGCTCACCGAGGAGCTTTCCAGCTGGCTCTCGCAGATCCCGACTTTGCGCGTCGTCGCGCGCACCTCTGCGTTCGCATTTCGCGGACAGGGCACCGATGTGCGAAGGATCGGCAAGGAGCTCGATACGAATCACATCCTCGAGGGTTCGTTGCGCCGCTCCGGCGATCACATGCGAGTCACGGTGCAGCTCATCGATGCCCGCAGCGGCTATCACCTGTGGTCCGAGAACTTCGACCGGCCCATGGAAGATACGATCAAGATCCAGGAGGACATTTCGCGTTCGGTCGCCCAGAGCCTGCAAGTACGACTCACGCCGGCATCCGAGCGGGAGTTTGCCGCGCGGCGCATGGCGGATCCTCAGGCCTATCAAACGTATTTGCTTGGACGTCATTATGCGCAATTGCTGACACCTGAATCGACCGACCGGGCCGTCGCTCTCTTTCGGCAAGTCCTCGACACAGACCCCAAGTTTGTGCCGGCCTACATTCAACTTGCGTATGCACGCCTGAACCAAGGGTATTTCCACGAAATTCCAGTCGCCGATGTCGCCTCGCAGATGGAGCCCCTCATTGCATCGGCCCTGCGTATCGATGACCGCTCTTCCGGCGCTTACGCGGTGCGGGGCGCGCTGCGTGCCGCGCAATCGCGGACGAAGGAAGCGCTCGATGATCTGCAACTCGCCATTTCATTGAATCCGAGCGACATGGGAGCCTTTGCCGAGATCGGCCGCATTCGCCTCGTCGACGGGCAGCCGCGGGAAGCGCTGAAAAGTTACGACCGCGCTGCCGGCTTGGATCCCTTGAATCACACCTTGCAGATTCAGCGCTGTATCGCTTACGGGGATTTGGCGCAATACGAAGAGGCCGAAAAGGCGTGTGATCGTGCGCGCGTCCTGCAGCCCGGGAGCGCGTCCGCGGCCGATGGTTTGGCCTGGCTGGCGGAATCGCGGGGACGGATCGATGAGGCGCTGCGCTGGAATGAGCAGTCCCTGAAGGCGGAACCGGGCGACGATTTTTCTCTCTACTGGACGCGAGCGGAATTTTTTCTCGAGGTCGGACTTGCGGCGTCCGCCCGCAAGGTCTTGCAGCAGGGTCGGGATGCCACCAAGAATGGCGAAGACGCCGATGTCGCGCTCGTGCGGGTGGTGTTTTTGGAGGGTGGCGCTCAGGCTCTACGAAACTATCTGAGCGCCGTGCACCTCGATCATTCCTCCCACGCACTTTCATTGTTCGAAGCAGCCTACGCTCGGTTGCTGCTGGGCGATGCCCCCGCCGTCAAAGAACTCCTCGCACGAGCCGTGGTCGCGCCCGACCGCGAACCCGGTTATGCCGATAGCCCATTTTACGCGAGGGGTGCTCGCCTCATGGGGTCCGCCTATCGGATCGATCTTGCCGCCGCCGAATTGTCGCTTGGCGACGCCCATGCCGCAAAACCGGAATTGGATGCGGTGCTTGCGATGCTCAATCGAATGATTGCCGCAGGCGTTCATCGCAATGCGACATACGAGATTCGCGCCAAGGTCTACGCACTTCAAGGGCGGGGCGATGATGCGATGCGCGATCTCGAGCAGGCAGTCGAGCTCGGCTGGCGCCGTGCCTGGTGGGCGGCACACGAACCGTACTTTGCTTCACTCCGCGCACGCAGCGATTTTCAGGCACTACTGGCCCATCTCAGCCAATCCAACGATCGGCTGAACGAAACACTGCCGCAGGACCGGTGAAGTTATTTTTTGAGATACACCAGCTTATTTACCGCCGTTGGGCATGCACAACACGAACGTAGCAATGTCGACGAATTGACGACAAGGAGTGCTCGGGTGACCTCCCGGTCCCTGTGACTCGATGACCGGATTTTGCTTCACCGGCCGCGACTCTCCGCCTGCGCTGCTGTGAGTGGATGGATGCGGTCCCACCGCATCCTCGGGGAAAAGTTCGAGGATCTGCATACCCATGGAAAAAATCACCTGCCGGTAAAGATACTGCCACTCCGGTAGTGAGGTGCCGGCGGGAATCTCGCGCAGAAGGCGGCGAAAGTTTTCGGCAAAAGTGTCGTGTGCGGACATGATCGGCCCTCCGTAGTGATCTGCGTTGTGACGGCGCGTTCGTGCGCCGGTTTTTCTGAGCTAGTATGCCGCAAATGCAGCCGCGCTTCGTCATCGACGTGGTGCGAGGTTGCCGCCGAGAGCAGGATTAAGCTGCGGTGCGGCATGTGCTGGACCTTCCCCGTCGGTCCGGCACGTGCCCCCGCGCCAAGTTCAATTTCTCCTTCAGCGATGCACAGTCAACGCGCTGCGCCGAGCGGCACGGCCGGTCCGGCCGTACCGCATAGCGTGTCGCGAATCGAGCGCACCGCGGCCAAGGCGGTCTTCGTGCGCTGCGCGTTGAGAAAATCCGGCCAGCTCGACAATTTGACCGCGACGAACTGCGACTCGGGATCGATGTAAATTAACTGCCCGAATACCCCGCGAGCGATCAACGCGCGCCGCTCCGGATCTTCGATCCAGAACTGATTGTGATACGCCCCCCTCGGCAGCACCTCGCGGTAGGAAGCGCCGAACAGCGCGTGATTGGCTCTGCGGGTCTCGGCGATCCAATTGCGCGGTACGATGCGCCGGCCGCCGATTTCCCCCTCTCCCACGAGCACTTGCGCGAAACGGGCGTAGTCGCGGAGCGTGGCGTTGAAGCCGCCGCAGGCGCAGACGAAACCGGCCGGATCGATCGTGAAATACGCATCCTCTTCGGCACCCATCGGCGACCAGAGCGTCTGACTCACCAATTCGGCGAGCGGGACGCCGCCCGCACGCTGCAAGATGAAGCCGAGCACGTCCGTTTCGATCGATCGATAGCGGAACGATGTGCCATGGGGGCATTCGCTCGTCCGCAGCGTCGCGATCAAGTCCCACATGCACCGCGGCCACGCCGGATTCGCCCGGTCCTTCCAGCCGCAGGCGGCATCCATTTGCGCCATGTGAGAATCGGCAGCCGTGTACGTCTCGTCCCACGCGACACCGCTCGTCATGTCGAGCACCTGTTGCACGCTGGCTCCCCGGTAAGCGGTGGCGTCGAGTTCCGGAAGATAGCGGGTCACGGGCGAGAGTGGATCGAGCTGCTCGCGGTCGATCAAGATGCCGGCCACCGTGCCCACGATGGATTTGGCGACCGACTGCGAGAGGTGCGCAGTTCTTCGCGTCATGCCATTGCGGTAGAGCTCGGTGATGATCATTCCGTGATGCAGGACGATGAAGCCGTCGGTGTCGTTCGTTTCGACGAATTCCGCGATCGTCTGCCGGCAGCCTTCCGCTTCGAAGGCGATGCCGCCGAGATCGCGTTCTCGCACCGGCAGCTCCGTCGGGCGCCCCACGCCCCGCCACACCTGCGTCGTCGCGACCTGCTCGCGCACGTGCTGGAAAGTCCACCGGTTCCACGGAGCACGGTCCCAGTCGGCGCGGGGAATGATCTCGCTGCTCGCAACGGAAGGGCGGTGTTCGTCGGAGTCGGTCGGACGGTTGATGTTCGCGGTCCTCGATCAGCCGGTTATGGGGTTCTTCGCAGCCTTTTGTCCGCTCTGCATGGTATAGATTTTGCGCACCGCGTCCATCGCGTCGGCCTCCTCCGCGCGTTTGTCATCCCGGTAGCGCTTTACCCGCGCGAGCCGTAGTGCGAGACCCGCCGGATAGCGGGCGCTCGCCTGCAGATCGCTGAAGGCAATTTCCACGACGAGTTCCGGCCGCACGTAAACCGTCCACTGATCACGGTGTGTTTCGCGCGCGAGCAGCTCCTTCGTCTGCCAGCCGAGCATGACATCCGTGAGCCCCTTGAACGTTTTGCCGAGCATGACGAATTCGCCGGTGACGGCGTCGAGCGCTCCGAGATGCAAATTGGACAGCTTGCCGGTGCGGCGTCCGTGCCCCCATTCGGCCGCCAGCACGATGAGATCGAGCGTGTGCGCACGCTTGATTTTGAGCCAACCCGCGCCCCGGTTGCCGGCTTCATACGACGCGTCGAGCGATTTCGCCATGAGGCCCTCGTGCCCGGCTGCGATGGCCGCATCGTAGAAAGCGCTCGCCTCCGCTTCTGCCGCCGTCACGAGCCGCGGAACTCGCAGCGGCGCCGGAACGGCGCCGGCCAGCGCCTCGAAGCGCTCGCGCGTGGGGCGGTCCGCGATGCTGCGTCCATCGATGTGCAGGCAGTCGAAGAAAAATGCGCGGATCGGCAGCTCCGCGCGCAACGCCGCGACATTGAGCCTGCGTCCGAACCGGCGCATGGTGATCTGGAAGGGGTACGGGCGCTCCGTGGCATCGAATGCGATCGCCTCGCCGTCGAGCACCAGCGAGGAGGCGCCGAAGGTGCGGACCGTCTCGACGATTTCCGGCACGGCGGCGGTGACCTCGTTCAACGCGCGGGTGTAGATGCGCACCTCCTCGGCCGCCTTGTGCACCTGGATGCGCGCACCATCCATCTTCCATTCAAAGGCGGCTTCGCCGCCGAGTTCTCTCAACGCTTCGCGCGTGTCGACTGCCGTGTGCGCAAGCATCGGCGAGGCGGGTTGGAACAGCTCGAGCTGGAATTGCGCGAGGTGCTCCGCGCCCTCGCGCAGGGCGACCCGCGCCATCGTTCCCAGGCTCTTCGAGTACATCGCTGCGCGGCGCACCTGCGCAACCGGCACAGCGGAGGCCGCGGCAATTGCCTCGAGCATGACGCCGGCGAGTGCGCCTTGGCGAAGCTCTCCAACCACGAGCCGGATCAAAAACTCCTGTTCCACGGGCGTTGTCCGCGAAAACAACGCCGCCAGCGCTTGCACGCGTCGGGCCGCCGAGCCCGAGCCCCGAATCTCGGCGATCATCGCAAGCGACCGATCTACCTCTGCGATGGACAGTACCGGCCGGTCGGCCGCCGCCGTCCGCGCAGCGGCCTCGAGCGTTTGGTGGGAAATGCCGATTCGACCCTGCGGTAGCTCTCCGGAGAGATAATGCACCGCGGTTTCGATTTCGTCCGGGGCGAGTGCTTTGAGGAATGCCGAGAGTTCCCGCACCTTGGTGAGCCGCGCCGAGGCGGCGCCGACGCGCTGCGAAGTGCCGACCAGTTGGGCCAGTGAGGTCATGGCGCATGATGGCGCGATGCGCGGACGGGCGCTCGAGTTTCACCTGCCGGTGGTGAGGACCACGCGAAATCGCGCTTTGCCGCTCATCATCCGCTCATAGGCCTCGGATGCCCGTTCCAGAGGATACGCTTCGATCGTCGGACGGACGGTGCAGAGCACACTGAATTCCAGGGTGTCCTGCGAATCGCTCGAAGTACCCGAGGGCCACCCCGAGATCGAACGCCGGCCGCCGATCAGGCTGAGCGGGGGAACCTCGATGGGCTGCATGGAAGCACCGACGACCAGGAGCTTGCCGTCGATACCCAGGCCTCCGATCGCATCGCTCATCGACCTCGAGTCCGTCAACGTGGACAGAATCACGCGGGCGCCTCCGAGCTTCGCCAGTTCGGCCGCGACATTTTGGGCCGTGCTGTCGATGTATTGATGGGCGCCCAGTTTGCGCGCGAGAGGCCCCTTGTCTTGGCCGCGCGCGATCGCCACCGTGTGATAACCCATCTTCGCGGCGAACTGTACTCCGAGGTGACCCAAACCTCCGATACCGAGTATCGCAACGAGGTCACCGGGTACCGCGCCGCTGTGACGCAGTGCGTTGAACGTCGTGATGCCGGCGCACAAGAGGGGTGCGGCCTCCGCCGAAGGGAGTTCATCGGGGATCGCAGCCAGCGCCTCGAACGGCGCGATCATGTAGTCGGCATATCCGCCATCGTAGGAAATACCCGGGATTTGCAGAGTGGAACACGTGATGAAATCGCCTTTGCGGCAGGACAGGCAGTGCCCGCAGTGGCCGCCGTGCCAGCCCACACCGACGCGTGCGCCCGCCTTCCACTCCGGCACGTCGGTGCCCACGGCGTCCAAGCGGCCGACAACCTCATGGCCCGGCACCCGGGGATATTGAATTCCGGGAAAGGCGCCGAGCTTGGTAAATGAATCGCTATGGCAAATGCCGCACGCCTGCACTTGGATGCGGACCTGACGCGGGCCGGGGACCGGGAGATCCCGCTCGACCAACTCGAAAGCACCATTGGGACTCGTCACTTGGATTGCACGCATGGCTGGCCTCCTCTCGAATCCTCTCAAGCCGAAAATCGTCGCGCGGCGCGAGCTTGTGCCCTGGCCGATTCCTCGGCGCGGCTCTTTGCCGGAGCCTGTGTCTGAAGGGAGCGAAGCAGCGTCCGGGAAGCCGCTTCGATGTGATCGACCGCAGAGATGAAGGCGGCTTCATTGCACTTCGATGGCTTGGCGAAACCGCTGATCTTTCGCACGAATTGCAGAGAAGCCGCGCGAATCTCCTCATCCGTGACCGGCGGTTCGAAGTTGAACAGGATTTTGATGTTTCTGCACATGGGACACTCGGAGATGGGAAATAGCCATGATCAACTAATCGGCGCTCGTGGGTTTGTCAAGTCGGCATCCGTATTGCGCCAATCCCGCATTGCGGGATACTCCTCCCGCTTCGTGCCTGCGGCGCATGGCCGGTATCTCTAGTCAACTCTTACGCGTGAGTACGACATGGGTGACATTCGCAGTAGAGGTATGCTCGCTGCAGCGATAGCCGAGCGCCACAATGTCCAAACCCGCGAGCAAATGCTCGCCCGAACCGAGGAGAACCGGGGCAATGGCGAGGTGCATTTCGTCGATGAGGCCCGCGCGAAGGTATTGTCGGATTGTCGCGACCCCGCCGCCGATGCGCACGTCTTGCCCGTTCGCCGATTCCTTCGCTCTTATCAACGCGTCTTCGATGCCGGCCGTGACAAAATGAAATGTCGTACCGCCTGCCATCGCGATCGATGCGTGCGAATGATGACTGAGCACGAAGACCGGCACATGATAGGGCGGGTCGTCGCCCCACCAGCCTTTCCATTCATCGTCGGGCCACGCTCCTCGGATCGGCCCGAACATGTTGCGGCCTATGATCCATGCGCCGATGTTGAAAAATCCGCGCGCTGCGAAGTCATCGTCCACACCGGTTGATCCGCCGTCGTTTCCGAACATGGTTTGAAACGTCCGTGTTGCAAATGCCCATTCGTGCAGCGCTAGGCCGCCGACACCGAGCGGATTTTCAAGGTGTTGCTTGGGGCCCGCTCCATAGCCCTCGATTGAAACGGTGAAGCAGTGCACACGGAGTTTGGTCATCGTTTGATCCCTTGACTATACGCCGTGGCGGCGATGTTCATGCGTTTCGCACGGGTGGGCCCGCCGAGCGCTCTTCCTCTCGCAGGAGATCGCTCATGCGTTCGCTGCTCTGCTGAAAACAGGCTGTCCAATCGGGCAGCTGCGGTGACGGGTGGGCATGCGCGAGCCCCGTGAGGAGTACTCCAGGATCGAGAGGTCCGTTCGGTCCTTTGAACATACCGCGAACCGCGACCAACCCGATCACCCGATCATTTCGCACGAAGCGGTGTTCAATGAAGCCCCACCTGTGGTTCCAGCCGATCAAACGCGTGTGAATTTCAAACTTTTCGAATGCTTTGAGGTCGCGCCGAAATTTGGCGATTGCATCGCCCACCACCGGGAACGCATTCCCCCGTCGGGCAACGGCCAGGACACCGGTCATCACGAACCAATGGGCTCGGCCGATGTCCGCGAGCGCGAGATATCGACCGTTGTTGACGTGGAAGTACAAGTCCAAGTCATTGGGCCAAACACGCAACGACACCCGTGTGGTCGCGAGTAACTCGACTCTCGGCGCTGCGATGAGCCCGAATCCGACTCGAATCAAGCGCAACCAGGGAAACATTCTCGAAATCCACTCCAGCCGTGTCGGTGACATTCGAGTGTAACCCAAGGCCGTGTGCAAAGAGGCAGGCGCCGACATCGATGGTGATGGGCCAACATTTGAAGACAGAAGCTACCGCGGTTGCGCGCTCGAGGGGTTCTTGCTTCGCGCCTCATACGTCGTCACGGCATCTTGAAGATTGAAGAACATGCGCTGAGGTCCGAGGGTCCTACCCAGTGGTGAGCGCAACACGACTTTGAGGGCCTCCGGATTCAGCGCCGTCAGCCATAGCGTGATTCCGCGCGCTCGAAGGCTTTCCTCTGCCTTGGTCAGGGCCTGCAGCGCCGTGTACTCGAAATCCGGAATCGCGCTGCATTCCAGAATCACGACCTGGGGATGCTGTTCGCCGACGAGCCCCGCCAGCCGCTCGCGGGCATGCGGTACGCTGGCGAAGTTCATTCTTCCCTCCGTTCTGATGATCAATAGCCCCGGGATGCTCTCGTCTTGCGGATGATGGGCGGATTGCGGGCGGAACACGTCCGTGCCGGGCTTGCGTTTGACGACGTAGACCAGCGGATGGTTCGCCTGGTAGAACAGCACCAGGACCGATATCGCAACTGCGACCAAGATGCCCTGAAGCGTCCCGAGAAGCACCACGCCGATGCAGGCGGCCACAGCCCACAGGAACTCCGTGCGCCTCACTTCGAGGATGGAGCGAAAATCCGCGGCATTGAGCAGCGGAGCGGTAGTCACCACGACGACGCCGGCGAGTGTGGCTTGCGGCAGCAGACCGATGAGCGGCGAAAGAAACAGGAGCGTTGCAGCCACCATGCCCACAGTGATCAGCGCGGACACCTGGGTCTGCGCGCCGGCACGCGAGTTGACCGCTGTCTGGGAGGTTCCTCCGCCGGCGGGGAAACCTTGGAAGAAGCTGCCTGCGAGATTGGCGGCTCCAAGCGCGATCAATTCCCGGTTCGGCACGGGGGGCGGATCGTCGTGTCTGGCGAAGGCGCGTCCCGCAGCAATCGACTCGGTGAAGGACATCAGCGCCATCCCGAGCGCTGCGGGCCACAGGCTCGGCAGAAGCATCAAGTCGGGAACGATCGGATTTGGAATCCCCGCCGGGATATGACCTGTCAGCGCGACACCAAGCCTCGGACCCAAAAGCCCCGCTGCCGATACACCCATCGCGACGGCAACGAGCGGAGCGGGGGCGCGCGGCAAAAAGCGCTTCATGCCGAGCAGAATTCCCACCGTGGCAGCGCCCAGAATCAGCGTCGATATGCTCGTCTCCGGCACGTGCTGCAAGATGGATAAAATCTTCCGAAAAAAATGTCCCCGCTCGATATGCACGCCGAGGAGCTTCGGCACCTGATCCACCACGATGACGAGCCCGATACCGGCTTTGAATCCGGTCAGCACGGGGTCGGATATGAAGTTGGCGAGGAAGCCGAGCCGCAGCGCGGCGGCGGCAATCAGGAATGCGCCAACCAGCAGCGCGAGGGCCGAAGCCGCGGCCACGAGTCGTGCCGGCTCGGCATCAGGCACCGTGAGTGCCAATTGCGTCGCCGTCAGGATCGCGAGTGTGCTGGTGCTGCTCACGCTCAACGGCCGCGAAGTCCCCAGCAGGGCGTAGACGAGCATGGGTACGAGCGCTACATACAGCCCGGCGCTCACCGGCAAGTCGGCGATGCTCGCATAGGCCATGGACTGCGGGATGACGACTGCCGCCGTGGTCAAACCGGCCACTGCATCGGAGCGAAACCAGTCCTTTTGATACCCCGAGAATGGGTGAGTCACGGCGCGACCTTGGTTCAGGGAAACTCAGCGTTCATCCTGGTGTTGAGTCCATGATACTCGCTATTGGCCTTTGGCCCGATGGCGGGAAAATGCGGCGCTTGCCGGATGTAGCCGAAAGGACGCCACGCCCTTCCACGCGTCGAGGCGACTCCACGCCGGCGTCAACTCGTTCGGTTTCCGATCCGCCACCTCACTGGCCGTCGCGCGGAATCGACGCCTGCCAGACTTTGCTGCGGATGATCTTGCCGTTCTCGAGGAGTTCGCGCTTGTACTGCACGTAGAAGTTCTCGGTGTCGCTGCGCGCATCGAGAAGACCGCGCCAGAGAAGCGCGCGCTCCTTGAGCCCGACGCTCATTTCAGCTTCGCCGTGAATCGAACTCGTCTCGGGATGCAGATCGTCCGCGCGATAGAGCATGAGCTCGCGCGTCTCCTCGTGTCCCCACGCGTAGTCATCCGAGCTGCCGCCCCGCCATTCGACCGTGGCTTGCTGATGCACCGCATCGCGGCTCACGTTCCAGGCGAGACCCGGCACGTTCGAGCTCACGTTCATGTCCGCAGGCGGCGTCCCCGCGGCGCCACCTTCCGCGGCCTCGATTTCCGGCGCGCGGAATTGCGGCACCGGCAACGGGCCCTTATCGGGCACAACCGGTAGATCGATGCGCGATCCATCCGCACCGCCGAGGCGCAGCGACGTCGTCATCGGATAGGGCGTCGGCCAGATCATCGGCCACATCGCGTTCGAAACTGCCACGCGGATGCGATGGTCCGGCGGAAATATCCAGGACGTGAGATGCAGGTCGAAGCAGAGCGTGACCTCGCGCCCGGGCACGAGCGGAGTCGGAGTGCGTGCCGACTCGCGTTGCGCACCGTTGAGCCCGGCACCCGAGACTAGCGTCGCCGTGCCGTCCGGTGCCGCATCGGAGATGCGCACGAACCATTCGGCCGACGGCGCACTCGCGGCCGCCTGCAGACACACGCGCGGCTCACCGAGAATGGACAGCGCCTGGCGGAGCGGTGCAGAGTCGTACACCAAGCTGTAGGAATCGACCGAGCGCTGGTCGCCGTTGAGATCCCCCCACCAGAAATCCGGCCCTCCGGCCTCGAGCGCGGAAGCGGGGCGGTAGGCGAGTTCGTGGCGGCCGGATTCCGCAGGACCCGAGCGCAGCGAATGGTCGGTTCCCAGGTAAAGCGTCTGCGGGTGGGCGTCTTTCGGCGGCCAGCCCTCTTCGGCGCGCCACTCACCGGGAATCTCCCGGATCCGTACGTCGGGCGGATACCAGTGGTTCATGTACACGGCGAGCCTGGGTCGGTCGGGCGCGTGGGGCGCGTGCGGCTTCAGCCAGCGGGTCCACCATTCGACCGCTTGGTCACGCCATTCGATCGCGGGACCGGGGACCGCCTCGTGGGGTTCGCTGTGGTTCCAGGGTCCGAGCAGCGCTCGCGTCGGCGCCGGGATGCGCTCGAGCATGCGCGGAACGCTGTCCCGATAGCCATCGAGCATGCCTCCGATCATGAATACCGGCACTCGGATCGACTCCAGCGGACGCATCGGTGCGTCCCAGAATGCCCCGGCACGCGGGTGTTGCTTGTACATGACGAACCAGGGCGGATTGTCGAAGCGTTCGGCGAGGCTCGACTCATCGGTTGGGAAATCGGGAGAGCGCGTCATGGCATTCAGCAGGTCGACATTCAGTTCATATTCGTCGACGTGCATCATGCCGTCGATGAAGTGCACGTCGTCGTGAAAGAGCTCCTCGGTCGCGCAGATCGCAATGATGGCCTTGAGGCCGGGCGGATTGCGCATCGCCATCTGCACCGAGTTGAAACCACCCCAGGAGATGCCGAACATCCCGACATTGCCGTTGGACCACGCTTGGTGAGCGAGCCACGCGATTACCTGTTCCGCGTCCTGCTGTTCCTGCTGTGAATACTCGCGATCCGGCGCGTGGCCTTCGCTTTGCCCCGTGCCGCGAATGTCGACCCGCGCGGAAACGAAGCCGTGGCGCGCAAAATAGCGGTGTACGGGTACATGGCTTTTGGATTCGTCCTTGCGGTAGGGTAGATACTCGAGCACGGCCGGGAAATTTTCGGGGTTGTGCTTCGGGGTTGGAATGAACAGGGTCGCCGACAGCCGGACGCCGTCCTTCATCGGAATCCATACGTCGCGCACCACGACCTCGTCGGGTGCCGCCTCCGGCGCGCCCCTCGCCATGGCGGTCGCACCGCAACCGATCGTCGCGTAGAACAGCGCACCGACGAAGATCGTGCCGCGCAACCCCATGATCGAGATCCCCCTTGGGCACGGCATTCTGGGCAACCGTGGCACCCCTGTCGAGCGCGGGGCGGCACTTCGGCGCCGGCGGCGCCGCGTGTTATCTTCATCGGCAAATGACGCACAAGGGCGACATGTGGAACACCTTGCAAACGACGGGCAGCAACGGCCTGCCGCACCTCCTGCAACCGGGCTATTCGGTCATGAACCTGCGCTTTGGCCTCAATCAAACCGAAGAGCGTTGGACCACCGAGCTCTACATCACCAATCTTCTCAACAAGAATGCGGTGATCTACACCAACGAGGGCAACTTCGATCTGCGCGAGACGGTGAACGAGCCGCGCGTGTTCGGCGTGCGAGTGAGCTTGCGGTTCGGCAAGGAGGGGGGGGGTGAGTCCACGGGATCCTATCCGGCGTCGGGGACTTCGAGCGCCTGCACCCGAACATCGACGTGCAGCTTGTGCCGGCCGCCGCCGACGATCATGCCGCGAAGCGGGGACACATCGCCGAAATCCCGGCCCCACGCGAGCGTGACGTGGTCCTCGCCGACCAGGCAGTCGTTGGTCGGGTCGAAATCCACCCAGCCGAGCGGCGGGCAATACACCGACACCCAGGCGTGCGACACGTCGCCGCCGAGCAGCGCCTCGCCGCCCTGCGTGCGGATGGTTCTGATATAGCCGCTCACGTAGCGCGCCGCGAGCCCCGAGGAACGCAGGCAGCCGATCATCAGATGCGCAAAATCCTGGCAAACGCCGCGGCGGCTCGCCAGGACCTCGACGATCGAGGTGCGATTGGTGGTCGATCCCGGGACGTAGTCGAACTCGCGATGGATCTTGCGCATCAGCGCGGCGGCGGCGGCGGCGATCGGGCGGTCCGTCGAGAAGCAGTCCTCGGCGTAGTCCTCGCACGCCTGTTTGATCCGCACGTGACCCGATTGCATGCGAAAGCGGCATGCGTCGAGATCGCTCGCCGGCACCGGCAGCGCGCTGTAGCGCAAGCGCTCTCGCACCGACTCCCATGATTCGCAATCCTCGAGCGTATGCGCCGGACGGGGCAGGATGTCGACCCGCATGTCCGCCGTCACGGACAAGCGATCGTGCGGCCGGTCATATTCCAGGCGCGCAATCCCGTTGCCGAATGCATCGACGTCCTCCCAGGCCGAGCTCGGCTGCGGATCCACCGTGAGCGAATGCTGCACACAGCGCTGGAATTCGAAGTCGCGAGGCTTCAGGTGCAGCAGATGATGCGAGTGCGCCACGTCGCCGCCGTACTCGTACACCGTCGCATGGCGCACCGCGTAGCACTTCATGCCGATACCGCGCGCAGATCGAACTCGACGTGGGAGAAATGTTGCGAGGTGAGCTGGTCGGAGAGCAGACCCGCGGCCGCATTCAGAGCCGTCAATTCTTGCGCGAGATTGCGCCGCGCCGCGCGCGCCATGTCGAAATCGCCGCTCAAGTTCGTGACCTGCAGCGCGAGGAGCTTCTCGATCGGCTCATTGAGGATTTCCTGCGGCTGCGAACCGAGGGACTTCGCCACTTCGAGCAGCAATGCATTGATGGCCTGCCACTGGAACGCGAGCGCGCGGGGATTGCGCTCATCGTAGACCAGGAGGTCGATGGTGGACTCCCACACCGGCGCGGCGCGATAGCGCGTTCGATAGGTGATCGCGCTGTCGCCGATTTCGAGCAGCCATTCGAGTTCACCGCGCGAGGGCGGCCCCGCGCCGTCCAACCGGCGCGCAACCACCTCCGATAGAAACTGCAACCGTTCCAGCCGGCGCCCGATCATCATGAGGCGCCAGCCGTCATCCTGGGTCATGTCATCGAGCGCGAACCCGGCGAGCGCCACCAGCGACAGCAGCAGGCGATCGAGCGCTTCGCGCGCGTCGCGTCGCGCCGCCTCGTCGCGGCGGAACTCACGCTGCAGAACGGTCAGAGCGCGCCAATTCTCGGCCGAGAGATTGCTGCGCGCCTGTGCGGCGCACTCGCCCAGACGACCGATATCTCCGCTCAGAGAAAATCGCTTCTCGCTATCGAAGACCGTGGAGGCACCGAAATCCTTGCAGATTTCCATGGCGTGAGACCAGAAGGGCAGATTGTGCCGCAAGGCGAGCGTTGCGCGCAGCAGCCGCGTTTTGTCCTCGCAGCGCTCGGCATAGCGGCCCATCCAGAACAGACTCTCGACGAGCGTGGAGGGCAGATCATGATGTCTCGCCGCGGCGCGCGCATCGATCTTGCCGACCGCGACCGCGGCCGACTCCTCGGCGGGCTGCCCGAGATCGCTCAGCACCCACACATCCTTGCTGCCGCCGCCGCGCTGCATCGAGACGATTTCCGCATGCGCCGAGGAGGCGAAGCGCGCGAGGCCGCCGGGCATCACCCGGTAGCCGTGCGGCGTCGCGATGGCATACACCCGCATGCCGAGTGCGCGCGCCGAGAACCCGTCGGAGTTCTTGGTGTACCAGACGGGGGCTTGCGAAAATGCCAGGTGTTCCTGGGCGACGAAGGCGTGCGGCCGGGCGCGAATGCGCGCGACCAACGCCGCGCGCTCTTCGGCACTCAAGTCGCGACCGAACAGCGCGCCCAGGTTTTGATTCGGAAACGCCGGTTTGATCACCAGGCGCGGCAGGTTCGCGATGACCGCCTCGAAGGCCGGCTCCTCACCGCACCACCAGCTCGCCACCGACGGCAAGCTCAGGCGCTCGCCGATGAGCCGTTCGGCGACGGCGGGTAGAAACCCCAACCAGGCCGCGGACTCCAGCACGCCGCTGCCGAGCGCGTTCGCGACGGCGACGTTGCCCTTGCGGATGGCGCCGAGCAATCCCGGTACGCCCAGCGCCGAGTCGGCGCGCAACTCCACCGGATCGCAAAAATCGTCGTCGAGCCTGCGCATGATGGCGTGCACGCGCTTCAGACCCGCGAGAGTTTTCAGAAAGACGTGCTCCCCGCGCACCGTGAGATCGTGGCCCTCGACGAGGGGGAATCCAAGCTGACGCGCGAGGTACGCGTGTTCGAAATAGGTTTCGTTGAACGAACCGGGCGTCAATACGACCGCGAGCGGTTCCGCCTCGACGCCGCGCAACAGGTCATCGCGAAGGGCGCCAAAGAAGGTGCTCAACGATCGCACGTCCATCGACTGCGTCAGCTCTGGAAAAGCGCGTCGCACGATCTGGCGATTTTCGAGTGCGTATCCCGCTCCCGAGGGCGTCTGCGTGCGGTCGGCGAGCACCCACCAATGTCCGTCGGCCGAACGAGCCAGATCGGCGGCATAGATCGACAGCCAGCGATCACCGGGTGGGCGGATGCCGGTGCAGGGCCAGAGGAAGTTCGGATGACCGAATGGCACCGCGGCGGGCAGCGCCCCCTGCGACAGCAGCTCCTGCTTGCCATAGAGATCGATCAACACCGCGTTCAGGAGCCGCGCGCGCTGCGCGACTCCGGCCTCGATGGTCCGCCACTCGCGCGCGGTCAACAGATAAGGCAATGGATCGAGGATCCATGGACGGTCGCGCCCCTGCGTGTCGGCATAGACGTTATAGGTAATACCGTTTTCGACGATCATGCGCCGCGTGAGTTCGGTGGCGCGCCGCGCCGCCTGCGCATCGTCCTTGGCGACGCCGTCGATCAGCGTCTGCCAGTGGCTGCGAACGCGGCCCTCGCCGTCCAACAGCTCGTCGTAGCGCTTCGGATCGCTGCGGTAGCTGCTGAGTCTGGGATCGCCTGGGTTATCGATGATTGCGCAAGTCCAAGGTAAACGGAAACTCTTCGCTCGGCGCGGCCGGCTCGACGCTCATTCGGCCCGGGGTGTGGCCGAGGCGGAAAAATCGGGCCAGCCGCCGGCTTTCTGCTTCGAATGCGTTCACGGGAAAGCTCTCGTGGCTGCGGCCCCCCGGATGGACGACGTGATAGCGACAGCCACCCTCTGATCGGCTCATCCAGGTGTCGACTATATCGAATGTCAACGGCGAGTGAATGCCGATTTTCGGGTGCAATGCGGATGAGGGCTGCCAGGCGCGGTAGCGAACACCGGCCACGAACTCGCCCTCGCGGCCCGTCGGCCGCAGCGGAACGGCCCGGCCGTTGCAGGTGATGACATAACGGGCGGGCGTAAGTCCGCTCACTTTGACCTCGACGCGCTCGAGCGATGAATCCACGTAGCGCACCGCGCCGCCCGCCGTTCCCTCTTCGCCCATCACGTGCCAGGGCTCGAGCGCCTGGCGCAGCTCCAGCTCGATTCCGCGCACGGCAACGTCACCGAGTTTCGGGAAGCGAAATTCGATGTGGGGTGCGAACCAATCGGAGCTCATCTCGAAACCGGCGCGGGTCTGCTCCTCGATGATGTCGGAGAAATCCTGGGCGATGAAATGCGGCAGGAGGAACCGGTCGTGCAGCTGAGTCCCCCATCGCGCGAGCCGCTGCGGCGCGTAGGGCTCGCGCCAGAATCGGGCCAGCAGCGAGCGCAGCAACACTTGCTGCACGAGGCTCATGCGCGCATGCGGGGGCATTTCGAAGGCGCGCATTTCGACGAGGCCGAGCCGCCCGCTGCTGCTGTCGGGTGAATACAGCTTGTCGATGCAAAATTCGGCTCGATGCGTATTACCCGTGACGTCGATGAGAAGATTCCTGAGCAGCCGATCGAGGAGCCAAGGCGGCGCCTGGGCTCCGGCCTCGGGGAATTGCCGGAACGCGATCTCGAGCTCGTAGAGGGAATCGTTGCGCGCCTCGTCGACCCGCGGCGCCTGGGACGTGGGTCCGATGAATAGCCCCGAGAAGAGATACGACAGCGACGGATGATTGTGCCAGTAGGAGATGAGGCTGCGCAGCAGATCCGGACGGCGCAGAAAGGGAGAATCCCCGACCGTGGCGCCGCCGAGCACGATGTGATTCCCGCCGCCCGTTCCGACATGCCGGCCGTCGAGCATGAATTTCTCGGAGCGCAGCTCGCATTCGTGCGCGGTATCATAAAGATGCGTCGTGCGCGCAACGAGCTCATCCCAGCTCGCGCTCGGTTCCACATTGACCTCGATGACACCTGGGTCGGGTGTGACCTTGAAATTCACGAGCCGCGGATCCGGGGGCGGGTCGTAGCCTTCGATGATGACCGGTTGACCGATTTCCTTCGCGGCCGCCTCCACTGCCGCCAGGATCTCGAGATAGTCATCGAGGCTGCGCGTCGGGGGCATGAAGATGTAGAGGACACCGCCGCGCGCCTCGGCGCAGATCGAGGTTCGAACGACGGCCGCGGGATCGTGCGGCGATTGAACCGCGGCCGCGGCAGCCTCGCTCGCACCCGCATCCCTCGCTCTCGTCAGCTCCTGAAAATGCGCGTGGGGCGCGAGGGCCGTAAATTCCTGCGTAGGGTCGGGCGGATGCACATGCGGATAGTCGCCGGCCTCGACCCAGGGCTGCGACTCGAGCGGCAAGCGATAGCCGAGCGGCGAATCTCCCGGGACGAGATAGCATCGGTCGCGGCGCAAGAACCACGCGCCGCTTTGCCACTGCGCATCCTCGGTCGGTCGGGCGAGCGGCAACACGTGCCCCACCGCATCGCCGAGCGTGCGTTCGAAGAGGCGCGCCAGACGCTCCCGCTCGCGTGCGTCGGTGAGTTTCGCGGCTGAAGGATCCACATTGAGCGGTAGCTTGCGCTCGCGCCACAGGTAGTAGATCGCGTCCTCGTAGGCCGGAAATACATGGGCCGGTGAAACTCCCAGCCGCTCCGCAATCGATCGCAAGATGCGCGGCGCATTCGCCGCGGCGTCCGGATCGTCCCGTGTTTCGTCGGCAACGAGTGATCGGTCGCACCACAGCGGCTCGCCGTCCTTGCGCCAAAAGCAATTCAGCGACCAGCGCGGCAGCGCTTCGCCGGGATACCATTTACCCTGTCCGAAGTGCGCGAGCCCCCGCGGCGCATAGCGCTCCTTGAGCCGCCGGAAGAGTTCGGCGGCGAGGCGCCGTTTGTTCTCGCCGAGGGCCGCGGTGTTCCATTCCGGCGCGAGCGCATCCTCGCTCGAGACGAAGGTCGGCTCCCCGCCCATCGTGAGCCTCACATCGTCCGCTCTCAAGCGCTCATCGACGCGGCGCCCGAACGCATCGATCGAGCTCCATTGCGCGTCCGAATAGGGCTTGGTCACGCGAGGCGCCTCCCAGATGCGCGCGATCTTCATGGTGTAATCGAACGTCGTCTCGCACGCCTCCACCGCACCGCTGAGCGGTGCCGCGGATTGCGGGTCCGGCGTGCACGCGAGCGGAATGTGGCCTTCGCCGGTGAGCAAGCCTGACGTCGCGTCCAATCCGATCCAGCCGGCGCCGGGCAGATACACTTCGCACCACGCGTGCAGATCGGTGAAATCGCCGGACGGCCCCGCAGGTCCGGTGAGTGGTTTTACATCGGCGACCAATTGAATCAGATAGCCGGAGACGAAGCGTGCGGCCAGCCCCAGATGCCGCAGCAGGTGCACGAGCAGGTGCGCCGAATCCCGGCAGGAACCGGATCGCTTCAGCAGGGTCTCTTCGGGCTGCTGTACGCCGGGCTCCAGGCGAATCAGGTATTTCACATCGCCCGCGAGGCGCTGATTCAATTCCACGAGGAAATCGATGGTGGGGCGCGGCTCGCGCCCGATCTCCGCCAAATATTTCCCGACGAGCGGAGTGACGGGCGCCTTGACGAGAAACGGCGCCAGCTCGCGCTGCTCGGTCGCTTCATATTGGAAGGGAAACTGCTGCGCATACGGTTCGAGAAAAAAGTCAAAAGGGTTCAGAACGGCCATTTCGGCGACCAGATCGACCTCGATGCGCAGCTCGCTCGCAGCCTTGGGAAAGGCGACTCGCGCCAGATAATTCGACTGCGGATCCTGCTGCCAGTTGATGAAGTGCTCGGATGGATCGACCTTCAGCGAGTACGAGAGGATGCGGGTTCGGCAATGCGGCGCGGGACGCAGCCGGATGATTTGCGGTCCGAGCGTTACGTGCCGTTCATAGCGGTAATGCAAGACATGATTGAGCGCGACGTGGATCGACACTTGGGGATCTCCGGCGAGGATGATCCAGTGTATATCACGCGGAGACCCCTGCGCGGTGCTCGTTGATCGTGTCGTGGATGAAACGCAATTTGCCGATCACCGGCGCAGACAGTACGAATGGATAGCTATCGGGCAACCCCAAGCCTCGACTGAGGTTATTCAACACATACGTGAGCGAGAGCCACGAATCGACCATGGCGTCGAAGTCCTGGTGGCGTGGATTGAGCGGGTCCGGCGGCGGCTGCATGCTGGGCTCGCCAGCGCGCTGCGGCCGCAGCGCGAGGCCGGCGGCTCCGGCCGTCTCGAGCGCATCGACCATATGCAGGTAATGAGCCCATGATTCCGCCCAATCCTCCCAGGGATGCATGGTCGCGTACGCGCTGATGAAGTTACGCTCCCACTGCGCGGGCGGCCCTTCGCGGTAGTGTCTCTGCAGCGCTTCCTGGTAGTCGGTTCGCTCGTCCCCGAAGACCGCTCGGAATGCCTCCGTCTTGGGGCCGTTCAATATCAGTCGATCCCAGAAGTAATGCCCGATCTCGTGACGGAAGTGTCCGAGGAGCGTGCGATAAGGCTCATTCTGCAGCGTGCGCTCTTTTTCGCGGTGAACATCGTCCGCTTCGGCGATGTTGAGGGTGATCAATCCGTTGTCGTGCCCGGTGAGCACTCGCTTGGCATCGCCGTCGGCGGAGTCTTCCAAAAACTCGAACGCGAGACCGGAATCCCCATCCTGCTGTTTCGGTACCACCGGCAGCCCGAGACCGAGCAGGGTGTAGAGCATCCGGCGCTTGGCAAGCTCCAAGCGGTACCAGGCGGTCGTATTGCGCGGATTGGAGAGATCCGGAATGAGGCGATTCAGCCGGCAGGACGCGCACAGAGTGTTGGGGTCGTCGGCGGGAACGGCCCAGTTGCAGACGCTCACTTGATCACAGTTCGCGCACAGCCGATATCCCGGATCCTGGGCCGGGTTCTGGACGGCGCGAATTTCCGATCGCCACAGCCCGTCGGGGCTCTCGATGAGCGCAGCCATGATTCCATGATCGGGAAGAAAGGCGAGCGGATGCCCACAGCTCAAACAGCGGACGTTCTCGAAGAAGATCAGGTTGTCGCAGTGCGTGCAATGAAATGTTTTCATCTGGGTAATGTCGGGGGATTCGCGGGAAGCTTTTAAGAGTAAATTGTCGTCGAAAAGCGCTCGCGCCGCCGCGATATCGCGTGTCGGCAATTGGCGCATACTCCAAACGCTGCGTCGGCGGTGAGAGGTCGTCCGCGGGGGCCGCCCTTGATCCGGGTGGCCACCTACGTGTGGTTTCTGAGAATTCCTACGCAACGATGGTCGCAACCGTGTCATAAGGAATCATCGCAATGCATCATCGGGCGGATTTAGGGGTGCCATGAGAATCCGTTTTGGCTACGAGTTGGTGTACACGTGCTCGCAGCCGGTTCCCATGATCCTGACGCTGCATTCCCATCCGAGCCGCATCCCCGATTTGATCCGCCCCGACCGCATGGTCACGGAGCCTGAAGTCCCGCTCGATATGTATGTAGATGGGTTCGGGAATACTTGCACCCGCATCGTCGCTCCGGCCGGCGGGATTCGGCTGACGGCAGACGGCCTCATCGTGGACAGCGGCCGTCCGGATCCGATTTTTCCCAACGCCCAGGAACACCCGATCGAGACGCTGCCGCAAGAGACTTTGGTCTATTTGCTGGGCAGCCGCTACTGCGAGACCGAGCGGCTCATGTCCGATGCGTGGCGCCTGTTCGGGCACCTGAGGCCGGGTTGGGCGCGGGTGCAGGCCATCTGCGATTTCGCGCATCAACACATCGCCTTCGGCTACCATTTTGCGCGGCCGACCAAAACGGCGTCGGAGGTGTACACCGAACGGCAAGGCGTGTGCCGCGATTTCGCGCACCTGGCGATCACGCTGCTCCGCTGCCTCAACATCCCCGCCCGCTATTGCACCGGCTACCTCGGCGACATCGGCGTGCCGCGATCCGATGCTCCGATGGATTTTGCGGGCTGGCTGGAGGCCTACGTCGGCGGCGCCTGGTTTACCTTCGATCCGCGCAACAACGAGCGCCGCATCGGCAGAATCCTGATCGCGCGGGGACGCGATGCCGCCGACGTCGCCATCAGCACGGCATTCGGACCGAACATCCTGCAGCTATTTCGCGTCTGGACCGACGAAGTCCGGGAAATCGGTGAAGCCGTCGGTACCTAGGCTCGCGCGTGCCGAGCGCGGCGTCGTTGGTGAAATGGTAACCTTGCGAGACATGTTTCGTTCGCCCATCATCTTTTGAAACACGTACGCGATAGATCCGTCGATCGACTTTCCGACCGGCTCGTCGAGGGCGTGGCCGCGGCTGAAAACCTGGTGGGCGCCATCCGGACGGCGGTCGCGCGCCAAGTGCGAATCGACGGAAAGCTCGACCGCGCACTCCTCGATCGGGAACAGCACGGCGCCCACGGCCTGACCTGGTACGCAACCTACGGCGAAGCGTTGCGCAGCATGCAGGAATGGGCGAGCGGCCTCACCCGCACCGGAGCATTCGGTGAGGTCGAGGGGTGCATCGCGGACATTCTGCTCGACGAGTACCTCGCGCAAATGGCCGGCGGTATCGCCATGAGCCAGAGCGAATTCATCAGACCGTCGGATTTCGATCTTCCCGACGGCGCGCTGCGCTCGGTTTGCGCTCTCGCCGGCCAGCGAGACGGTGCGGCTCGACAGCGGAGCAGGAACCGCCTGGCGGCATTGCTGGCGGAGCCCCGGGGCCGTCCGACGGTGGAGGCCACGGGACTCGCCGCCGAATTCGACATGATGCGTGACCAGTTCCGGGCCTTCGTCGATGCGAAAGTGGCCCCGCGGGCGCAACGCTGGCATTTGGACGACGCGCTCATTCCGCTCGATCTCATCGAAGAGCTCTCGCAGCTCGGCGTTTTCGGTCTGACGATTCCCGAAGAATACGGCGGTACGGGGTTGGGCAAGGTCGCGATGTGCCTGGTCTCCGAAGAGCTCAGCCGCGGTTATCTCGGCGTGGGCTCGCTCGGCACCCGATCCGAAATTGCCGCGGAGTTGATTCTCTGCGCGGGCACTCAGGCACAGAAGACCAAGTGGCTGCCTGCGATCGCCTCGGGCACGATGATTCCGACGGCGGTGTTCACCGAACCCTACGCCGGATCGGATCTCGGCGCGTTGAGCACCGGCGCGGTGCGCGACGGCGATCGATTTTTGGTCACCGGGAACAAGACCTGGATCACCCATGCCGCACGCGCGGATCTCATGATGCTGCTCGTTCGCACCGAGGCGGGTAGCGGCGATCACCGAGGCCTGTCGATATTGGCGGCCGAGAAACCGCGCGGAAGCGATGCGCGCCCGTTCCCGGCGGCGGGCATGAGCGGCGGCGACATCCCGGTGCTCGGATACCGGGGCATGAAAGAGTACGAGATCCGCTTCGACGGCTTTTCCGTGCCCGTGGACAATTTGCTGGGAAGTCGTCCGGGCGAGGGGTTCTCGCAGCTGATGGCGACGTTCGAAACGGCCCGCATCCAGACCGCCGCACGGGCGGTCGGAGTTGCCCAGGCTGCCATGGAATGCGCCGTGCGCTATGCCATCGAGCGAAAGCAATTCGGCCATTCCATCCTGGAGTTTCCGCGCATCGGCAACAAGCTCGCGTTGATGGCGGCCGAAATCGCCGGGGCGCGTCAGTTGACGTACCGTGCGGCACGGCGCAAAGATTCCGGCGCACGCAGCGATCTCGAGGCGGGTATGGCGAAGCTGCTCGCTGCCCGGGTTGCCTGGAGCGCCGCGGACAATGCCTTGCAAATCCATGGGGGCAATGGCTTTGCCCTGGAATGCCCGGCCAGCCGCCTGTTGTGCGATGCGCGCATCTTGAGCATTTTCGAAGGCGCCGCCGAGATCCAGGCACAGATCATCGCGCGACGGCTTCTTGCCGATGCCGACTGAGCGGCGATGAATGACAATCAAACGAGGTGAAAGCATGTCTCTCCAGAAAAAAGTGATACTCGTCACCGGCGCAGCGCGCGGCATCGGCCGCGAATATTGCCAGCGCCTGGCCGCGCTCGGCGCCGCCGTCATGGCGGTGGACATCAATGCGTGCGACGAGACGATCGAGTTCATCAAGCGTGCGGGCGGGCGGGCGCTGGCGGCGAGAGTCGACGTGACGGATCCTGCGTCGGTAACGGGCGCGGTCGCCGCGGCCGAAAGCGCCTTCGGGCGCCTCGACGGTCTGGTCAACAACGCCGCGCGTTATGGGTCGCTGCGCGGCGGGCGCTTCGATACGATTCCCGAGAGCGAGTGGGACGCCGCGATGGCGGTGAACGTCCGCGGCATTTGGAATTGCTGCAAGGCCGCCGTTCCCGCGCTGCGCCGGGCGGGGGGCGGCAGCATCGTCAACATCGCCTCTCTGGCCGCGACCTACGGCCTTCCCTATGCCTTGCATTACACGACGTCCAAAGCGGCCGTCATCGGGCTCACGCGCGGGCTGGCGCGCGAGCTCGGCCGCGAGGGGATCCGCGTCAATGCCGTCTCCCCGAGCGCGGTGCTCACCGAAGGCACGCGTGAGTTCTTCGGCGAGAAAGCCGACAAGGTGCTGGCCACCGTGGCGGCGGGCCAGGCAATCCCGCGCAATCTCGAAGCCGCCGACGTCGCGGGCACGGTCATCTGGCTGCTCTCGGACGAGAGCCGATTCACGACGGGACAGAACATCGCCGTCGATGGCGGCACGGTGATGAGTTGAGCATCCGCATCCTGGTTGAACGACCTTGAATCAGGCTCTCTTGGACGGGCTGCGCATCATCGAAGCGTCCGCATTCGTGGCGGCGCCGATCGGCGGCATGACGCTCGCGCAGTTGGGAGCGGAGGTAATCCGCGTCGATCCCATCGGCGGGGGCGTGGATATCCACCGCGCTCCGCTGGCCCCGGATGGGACGAGCCTTTACTGGGCGGGTCTCAACAAAGGCAAACGCTCGGTGGCGCTCGATCTCAAGTGTGCGGAGGGCCGGGAGCTGGCCGCGGCTCTCGCGACCAAATCCGGTGCGGGCGGCGGCATCTTGCTGACCAACCTGCCGCCGGTCGGGTGGCTGGATTACGAGGCGCTGCGGGCGCGGCGCGGCGACCTCATCATGCTCATGCTGAGCGGCCATGCCGATGGCTCGAGCGCCGTCGACTACACCGTCAATGCGGCCGTGGGCCTGCCACAACTGACCGGCAGCGAGACTGAGCACGGCGTCGTGAACCACGTTCTGCCGGCTTGGGACATCATTGCCGGACTGCATCTGGCCGTCGGATTGCTGGCGGCCGAGCGCTATCGCAGCCGGCATGGCGTCGGACAGCGCGTCGATATCGCACTTTCAGATGTCGCCTACGCGACGATGAGCGCGCTCGGCTTCATCGCGGAGGCGCAGCTAGGTGCCGAGCGGCCGCGCATCGGCAACGACATCTATGGCGCGTACGGCCGCGACTTCGTTACGGCGGATGGTCGCCGCTTGATGGTGGTCGGAATCACGCTGCGTCAATGGCGCGCGCTCGTCAGCGCAACCGCCACGCAGGCGCCGCTGGAGGAGCTCGCGCGGCGGCTGGGATTGAATTTCAGCGACGAAGGGGCGCGCTATGCGGCGCGCAAGGAGATCGGCGACGTCCTCGGCGCCTGGTTTGCCGCCCACAGTGCGCATGCGGCGCGCAGCGCCCTCGACGCTGCCGGCGCGTGCTGGAGCTTTTACCATAGCGTGGGCGAGATGGTGCGCGAGGACCCCGGATGTTCGCTCGCCAACGCGCTGTTCAGCGATGTCGCACAGTTCGGAGCCGGCACGCTGCGCAGCGCCGCCTCGCCGTTGCGACATTCGATTCCGGAGCGCAAGCCGGCGGCTCCGGCGCCGCGGTTGGGCGAGGACACCGCCGCGATCCTGTCGCGCGATCTGGGTTTGGGCGAACCCGAACTCGCGCAGCTGCGCGCGCGCGGGACGATACCGCCCTTGTGAAACCGATGACAGTTCCACTTCAATCCCTCACACTCGGGGCGATGCTCACTATTGGACCGGCCGCTTCGCCCCTTTTCGCCGCAACCGGCACGGCGCCCCCCGCCACGCCGTCCTATCCTGTCGCGCATCGCGGCAATCACGTCGATGAGTATCACGGCATCAAGGTCGCGGACCCTTATCGCTGGCTGGAGGATATCGACTCGCCGGCGACGCGTGTTTGGGTCGAAGCGCAGGCGAAGGTCACGAGTGACTATCTCGCCGCGATTCCGGGACGCGACCGGATCGCGCAGCGTCTGCGGGAGATCTGGAACTACGAGCGTTGGGGCGCGCCGGAGCAGCATGGGGGACAGTGGTTTTATCTGCACAACGACGGTCTTCAAAATCAGTCGGTGCTGTTCGCTGCCGCCGATCCGGATCGACCGGCTGGAGTCCTGCTCGACCCGAACGCACTATCAAGAGACGGAACGATTGCATTCAAAGGCGCGGGATACAGCGATGACGGCCGCTTGATGGCCTATGGGCTCTCCGAAGCGGGATCGGACTGGGAAGTCTGGCGCGTGCGCGACGTCGCAAGCGGCAAGGACTTGCCGGATGAGATCCGACGGGCCAAGTTCACCACCGCGTCGTGGCGCAAGGACGGGAGCGGTTTTTTTTACTCCGGGTATTCGGCGGCGCCGGAAGGTGAATCGCTCAAGGCGCCGAGCCGGTATCACACGCTGTTCTTTCACACGCTCGGTACGCCGCAGTCGCAAGATCCGAAGATCTATGCCCGCACCGACGTTCCCGATTGGTACGTCGCCGGTCAAGTCACGGACGACGGTCATTACCTCATCGTCACGGCCAGCCACGGAACCGACGTCAAGAATACGCTCCTGCTCGCCGACCTCAGCGCCGGGAATGGCGCGCTGAGAGCGATCATTGCCGAGCCGCGCGCCAGCTACACCTTCATCGGCAATATCGGAGCGACGCTGTACGTGCAGACCGACGACGACGCGCCGCGCTACCGCATCGTGGCGATCGATCTGGCGGATCCGGACCGCGCCCATTGGCGCACGGTGGTGGCGCAGTCCGAGGATACGCTCGACAGTGCGACGCTGGTCGGCGCGCAGCTGATCGCGCAGTACTTGCACGATGCGCACAGCGCCGTGCGGCGCTTCACGCCCGACGGTAAGCTCATCGGTGAGGTGGGATTGCCAGGATTGGGTACGAGCACGGGCTTCGCCGGGCGCCTCGAGGACACGGTCACGTTTTATACGTACACGGATTACACGGCGCCGGAATCGATCTATCGTCTCGATCTCAAGAGCGGCCGCAGCGTGCTCTGGCGAACACCCCAGCTGGCGGCCTTCAGACCCGCCGAGTACGAGACGCAGCAAGTCTTCTATTCGAGCAAGGACGGTACGCGGATACCGATGTTCGTCACGGCGCGCAAAGGAGCGCCGCTCGACGGTGACAATCCGACCATCCTCTATGGGTACGGGGGATTCAATCATTCGTTGCAGCCGGCGTTCTCGGCCGGTGTTGCCGCCTGGCTCGAGCTCGGTGGTGTGTATGCGGTGGCGAATCTGCGGGGCGGCGGCGAGTACGGACGCGCCTGGCACGAGGCGGGAATGAAGACGCACAAGCAAAACGTATTCGATGACTTCATCGCGGCCGTCAATTATCTGACCACTCACCGTTGGACCCGCCGCGATCGGCTCGCAATCTTCGGCGGATCGAACGGCGGCTTGCTCGTTGCCGCGGCCGAAGAGCAGCGGCCGGAATTATTTGCGGCGGCAGTGGCGCAAGTCGGCGTCATGGATATGCTGCGGTTTCGCGAGTTCACCGTCGGTCGAGGCTGGGAGCCCGACTACGGCTCGGTCGACGACGAAGCGGACTTCAAGGCGCTGCTCGCGTATTCGCCCTATCACAATGTGCGGTCGAAGGTCGACTACCCTGCGACCCTCATACTCACCGGCGATCACGATGATCGTGTATTCCCGGCGCACAGTTTCAAGTTTGCAGCCGCAATGCAAGATGCCGATCCGCACGGGAAACCGATCCTGATCCGCATCGACCTGCGAGCGGGTCATGGTGCCGGCAAGCCGGTGTCGAAGCGGGTCGAGGAAACGGCCGACATTTACGCGTTTATGCGCAACGCCATGGGGCTCGCTCCGTTGGAGGCGCCATCGGGCTCGCCCGTTAAGAAGTAATCAGGGTTTCGCGGGCGTGTCGGCTGCAACCAGGGGCGGGGACGAGCTGTCGGTCTGCCTCAGTTGGTCTTTGCAAACCTTTGCCGCTTCGTTGTAGGAAATAGTTCGGCTCGCCGCCATGCGTTTCTTCATGCAGCCGATGACTTGAGTCAACATTTGGCGCTTGGTGAGGGTATCCACGGCAAGCGACTGTGCCCCGACCAGAAGCAGCGCCGCCATCGCAATCACCGTCGGCAGCCGGTTCATGGGCTTCTCCGATACGGCGTATTGCGACGAACGGCTCATGTCGGCGCACAGTATGGGCCGACGGGCGGCCCTGACAAGACGTGGAACCCGTTATGCCATGTCGGTATTGCACCGACAAGACCGGGGCCGCGCCGCAATGTCAGCGCTGCAGGTCTCTTTCGAGGATGTCGGAAATCAGCGACGCGAGCTTCGCCTCCTCTTCGCGAAGCGCGCGGCTCTCGATATCCAAAATATAGCGCCGCTCGGCCCCCGGGCCGTCCGGATCCAGCCCGTCGTGCTCGTGCTCCAGGCGTGACGCTTCCTCCTGGAGCATGCGCTGCCTGGCGTAGAGTTCGTCGAGATTGTTTTTTGCGGCCAGCGGCATGACGGGGACTCTATGCCGGATGGCCGGATTTGTCGCCGCCCATTGGGCGCGGATAAACTGGCTGCATGCGACAGGCCACGGCTCTGCTATCGATTCGCACGGAGCGGCAGGGGCTGCTCGAAATCACTGACCGAATTTACGACTGGACGGACGCGCAGGCCCTCAAAGAAGGACTGCTGACCATTTTTTGCCGGCACACTTCCGCATCCTTGCTCATCCAAGAGAACGCCGCACCGGCCGTGCGCAGCGATCTCGAAGCCTACTTCGCACGGCTGGCGCCGGAGAACCCGTCAGCCTACAACCATGACGACGAAGGGCCGGACGACATGCCGGCGCATATCCGCACGGCGCTCACGCAAGTCGCGCTCACGATCCCCCTCATCGACGGCCGGCTGACGCTCGGTACTTGGCAGGGCATTTTCTTGTTCGAGCATCGGCGGCGCCCTCACTCCCGGACGCTGGCGCTGCACCTGTTGGGGGCATGAAGCGGCGCTGACGCCGGACGCCTCGGCTGTCGTACAATCCACTCAAGAGCCTTTTCCAGCGGAGTAACGGCACCATGCGCATGGATGACCAGGAAGAGAGTCAAAATGTCGAAGACGTTCGCGGCTCGAGCGGGGGATTCAGGCCGATTCACGGCGTCGGAATCGGTACCATCGTGCTCGCCCTCGTTGGCGGCTGGATCTTCGGCATCAACCCGCTGCAGATCCTGGGGCTGCTCAGTGGCGACGGCTCATCGACGGTGCAAACCGCGCCCAATCAGCCGGCGCAGGCTCCTCCCGCCGACGATGCGCAGGCGAAGTTCGTATCGCAGGTGCTGCGCAGCACCGAGACGGTTTGGAGCAGCGTGTTCGAAGAACGCGGCCAACGGTACGAAGACCCCAAATTGCGCCTCTTCCGCGACAGCTATCCCACTGCATGCGGCCAGGGAGAAGCGGCGGCAGGTCCCTTCTATTGTCCCAACGATCGGATCGTTTATCTCGACCTAGGCTTTTTCGACGTGATGACCCGACAACTCGGCGCACCCGGTCAATTTGCGCATGCCTATGTCATCGGGCACGAGGTGGGGCACCACGTGCAAAACCTGCTCGGCATCCTCGGGAAAGTCAACGCGCAGCGAGATCGAGCTGGTGAGGCGGAGGCGAACGCGCTCAGCGTTCGGATCGAGCTGCAGGCCGACTGCTTCGCCGGTGTGTGGGCGACGCGCTCTCAGAAGGAGCAGGGATGGCGACTCGAGCCCGGCGATATCGAATCCGCGCTGAACGCGGCTTCGCAAATCGGCGATGACACGCTGCAGCGGCGCGCGCGCGGCACGGTCGTGCCGGAGTCCTTCACTCATGGGACGAGTGCGCAGCGCGTTGCATGGTTCAAACGCGGGGTCGATTCCGGCCAAATCGACGCCTGTGACACGTTTTCTGCGGCACGGCTCTAGCGCCGCGAGACGGCGCGCGCCGGGCCCGCGAATCGCCGGTTTGCTGTTGGCGACGCCGCTCATCGTCGCGCCCGCGGCCGGCGCGGATCTTTTCTACATGGACCACGACCCGTTGTCCAAGGAGTACGTGGGTCCGGTGGGCCCGCTGGTGCTCTCGGGTGACATCGCGCCGGGCGACTACGATCAGCTGCTTGCAAGAATCGCCGCGGACGCGAATCGGTTCATCGCACAGAACAAACTCATCGTCGGATCGGACGGCGGGGACCTGCCCGAGACATTGCGAATCGCCAATCTCGTCAAGTCGCTCGATACGGAGGTTCTGGTCGGACCGCTGACCGGACGCTGCATCGGCGCCTGCTTTCTGATTTATGCCGCTGCCGCCCAACGCGGTACCGACGGGCCGCATTTGATTGGAATCCATCGCGCGGCCCCGGAACCGGGCAGCGAAGCGCGGGTGCGAGGCGTTCTCGCGGAAAATGAAATCCCCGGCTACCTGGTCGACGAACTGTTTGCGCATACGGAAAACGACGTGTACTGGCTCTCGGAATCCGACGAAAGGAACCTCGGCGCCATGTCGCCGGCATTCGAGCGGCTCATGGCGGCGAAATGCGGATGGAACGCCGACCTCGAACGCGCGGTTTACAAGGGGGAGCGACCGATGGGCGACCTGAAGAGCGCGTGGGCGTGCCGCTCGCGCCTGACGGAGTCCGCTGCTCGCCAAGGCCTCGCCGCGGCCCTGAAGGAAAAGGCGACTCCCGATGCGACGGGGAAGGAAGCGATCGTGCCCGTCTGTCGTAAAAAGGGCGCGCTCGAGAAGAACAACGCAAAGTGCGCTCCGGGCAAATCGGCTTCGGGTACCGCCCCGACCCCGACCCCGAGCACCGCTCCGTGAAGATCACTCGATCCGGCGAGCGCAAAATGTCATAAGCTTGTGCTCGTATCGCGTCGTGTTGCACCGGAGAGAGGGCTCGTGATTTATCGGCTAGGCGAGAAGAGAGTTCAAACGGCCAGCGAAGACTACTACGTCGCGCCCAGCGCAAGCGTGATCGGCAAGGTGCGGCTCGGATTCGGCGCGAGCGTCTGGTTCAACTGCGTCCTTCGCGGCGACAACGACTGGATCAGCATCGGCGACGGCAGCAATATCCAGGACGGCACCATCATCCACACGGACGAAGGTGAACCGGTGTCGCTCGGCTCGAACGTGTCGGTCGGACATCGGGCGCTGCTGCACGGTTGTACGGTGGAGGATTCCACGCTCATTGCGAACGGCGCGATGATCCTCGATCGAGTGCGAATCGGGCGTCATTGTCTGATCGCCGCGGGCGCTCTGGTGACGCCGGGAAAGATCATTCCCGACGGCTCGGTCGTGATGGGGATGCCGGGAAAAATCGTGCGCGAGGTCAGCGAGCGCGACCTCGCGCTGATCGAGGACATCGCGAAGCACTACTCCGCGCGCGGCCAGTACTACCGCCGCGAACTGGCGCTCGATCCGCGAAGCGTGGAACCCGCCCCCCGACCGTAGGCGAGAAAGCGGCGAATCATCGCGAAGTGCAGAGCGAGATACCCCGGGGCGCTGATCTGGATTGAATCGCGAATGAGTGCATTGACTTGCACGAGTGCATGAAATGGCACCGCGGGAAATGCGTGGTGCTCGACGTGAAAGGACATCTGCCAGGTGAGCCGTCGAACGACGCCGTTCGTATAGGTGGTGCGCGTGTTCGCGTACATGTCGTCCGTCATCGCGCAGCCCGAGTGCTCGGAGAGAAGGAACAGCCTCAAGAAAGGCTGTCCCGCCATCACCGGCAGCACCCAGTACAGGAGTGCATCATTCCGCCGCAGCGCGAGCGAAAGCAGAAAAATCGCCGCATAGCAGCCCCAGAGAACGCGTGCTTCGCTGACGATCAAAGCCGCCTTGGCCGGCGGTATGAAGGGCTCGGTGACGCGCCCCGTGAGCGCGTGGCGCAGGGTGATGGTCAGGCGCTTGTACCAATTCGGCAGTCCGGAGGCGCGCCACAGATATCCCGCCAACGTTGCGGGCGGAGGTTGGGCGAGTTCGGGATCGCGCTCGGGATCCTGGGTGAAGCGGTGATGCGCGAAGTGGAACAGCCGAAAATACTCCGCGGGCAGCATCAGAATTGCGCCGCAGATCCATGCGACCGCATCGTTGATTCGGCGGCTCGCGAAGGCGGTGCGATGAACGCTCTCGTGCAGCGCGCAGAAGACGAAATTCAACACGCAGCCGTGCAGGATCACGGCGGCCGTCAGCCAGCCGTGGCCGCGGCCGGCCCACACCAGAGTGCCGGTCGCGCAAATCAGCGCGGCATGCAAGGCGAGCTGCACGAGTCCGCGCGCGTTCGAGCGTCTCGACAGCCGTCGCAGCAGCTCGCGGTCCATTCCCTGCATCGCATTCGTCTCCACCTCCATCAGCGGGAGACCTCCACGGTATCCGCCGGCATCCGTGCCTGTGTGCGGGCGGCGCGCCGGCCGTGGTACGCGATGGCGAGAAGGGCGGGAACGGCCGCAACCTCCACATACCAGGCGGGAGCGAGTACCGAGCCGGCCGCGGTGGCGGTGAACCAGGTCAAGATCGCCGGTGCGAACCCGCCGAAGATCGTGATGGCCGCATTATAGACGAGCGACACGCCCGTCGAGCGGACCCGGATCGGAAACAGGTTGGACAGGACCGTCGGCGCGATGCTCGTGAAGCTCGCGACCATGATGGCGCACGCCGAGAGCACGAGAACGAGCACGACAGTCGAGCGCGACCGATCGAGCCACATGAACAACGGCAGCACGGCAACGAGCAATGCCGCGGCGCCGAGCGCCTGCATCCGAAAATAGCCGATGCGATCGGCCAACGCACCGAACAGGAAACAGCCGCCGACGAAAATGACATTTTCGATCAGCGAGCTGCCGAACGCTTGCGCAGCGCGTATAACCGAGGGCCTTTTGCACGAACACGGGCATGAAAATGAGCAGCACGTACACCGCCACCGCCCACAGAATCGAAATCCCGAAGCCGACGCACAGGGCCGCCGAGTGCTCGCGAAACACGTCGATGAGCGGCAACCGCGGCGCGCGCGGGGCGGCGGCGTGGGACCGCTCGAATTCGGCGCGAAATTCCGGGGTCTCTTCGAGCGTGCGCCGCAGATAGAGGCCGATCGGAAAGATCGCGAGGCCGATGATGAAGGGGATGCGCCAACCCCAACCGATGACCTGATTCATCGGCAGGAGCGAGGTCACGGCGAAGGCGACCAGAGCGCCCAAGATGTTGGACATGCCCATGCTTCCCTGCAGCCACGCCGCGAACAACCCTTTTCGGCCCGGCGGAGCGTGTTCCACCAAGAACGCGGCGGCGCTGCCGATCTCCCCGCCCGCCGAGAACCCCTGCAACAGCCGCCCGGCGAGCAGCAGCATGGGCGCACCAACCCCGATGACGGCGTAGGTGGGCGCCGCGGCGATGATCAGGGTGCCGCCCGCCATGATGAGGATGGTGGCGGTGAGAGCGGCCTTGCGACCAGCGCGATCGGCGTACATGCCGATCGCGATCGCGCCGAGCGGACGAATGACGAAGCCCAAGCCGAACACCAAGAAGGCCTTGACGAGGTCGACGCCGGGACCCCCTTTGGGGAAGAAATTCGCGCCGATGTAGATCGCGAATACCGCGTACACGGAAAAATCGTACCACTCGAGCAGATTGCCGACCGACGCTGCCAGGATGGGGCGCGTACCATCACCGGTGCGGAGACCCGCCTGGCTTGCTGCTGCCGCCATGACGGCCTCCGGAGTTGCTCGCTGCTGTTCGCGCCCGCGCGACAGCGCGCTGACGAGCGGCGTGCAGCGCGCTAGCGGATTCCCGCTAGCGGATCATTCCCTTGTACGCATGCCACGTGGCATGCCCCAATAACGGCGCGATGATCAGCAATCCACCGAGCAGGGGCGCATAGCCGATGATGGTCAGGATCAAGATCAGTGCACTCCAGACAACCATGGCGGGAATGTTGGTGAGCACCGCCTTGACGCTCGCCTGCATCGCCTGCCATGCGGTCGCATGCCGGTCGATGATCAAGGGGATCGCCACCACGGAAACTGCGAACACGCTCGCGGCGAGCACTCCGCCGACCGCGACGTATGCGAGCACCTGCATGCGGTTCGCTGAGTCGATGAATCCGCGGTACATGGTCTCGCTGATGTCGGGTGCGGGGATGTGAAATACGGCGCCGAGCAGCACCGCGGAAATGCCGAACCAGACGATGGCGCAGATCGCCAAGATCACGCCGAATTCGAGCAGAGCGGATGAATTGCGGGTGAACCCGTCCAGGGAATCATCGAAGCTCGCCGATTGCCCGAGCGAGTAGCGGCGCGACATTTCGCACAGCCCCGCGGACATCGCGGGGCCGACCAGGAGAAAGCCGGTGATCGCCGCTGCGACGAAATACGGATGGGTACCGCAAAAGATCAACAGTGTCCAGCCGAGCGCAACGATCAAGGCGCCGTAGCCGAGACTCGCGCCCCAATGCCTGCGCATGTCGAGCCACCCCTGCCCCAGCCATCTCAGGGGCGCGAACATGGAGACGTGCATCACCTCGAGATGCAAAGCCCTATCGTCACCGGAAACGAGCGTCGTGGTCACGGTTACATCCTCCTGCGAGTGAGAGAGGTCAAACTCTGCGAATCACTTCGTGCCTAGTTTAGTCCCAATTCTTGCGGCGCTGTAGCATGCACGCCTTCGCTGCGCTGCGGCATCGATGTATGCTGGCGGGGGGGACGAAATTGCAAACCGTGCCGATCCATTTTTCCGCAGCGTACAAGCGCCTCGTGACGCTGTTGCTGATGGCGGCGTACACCTTCAACTCGATGGACCGCAGCATCATCTCGATCATCGCCTCGGCGATCAAGCTCGACCTCAAGCTCACCGATACCGAATTGGGTCTACTCGGCGGTACGGCCTTCGCGTTGCTGTACGCATTGGGTGGCATTCCCATCGCACGCCTGGCCGAGCGGGCCAGCCGGGTGAACATCATCACGGTGGCGCTCATCGTATGGTCGAGTCTCACCGCGCTCTGCGGTGCGGCGGCCAGCTTTCCGCAATTGCTGCTGATCCGGGCCGGCGTGGGAGTCGCGGAAGCAGGCTGCTCGCCGCCGGCCCACTCCTTGATCTCCGACTACTTCGAGCCCGCGCGACGCACCTCAGCGCTGTCGGTCTACTCATGTGGCATTTCCCTGGGTTACATACTGGCGGCGGCGGTCGGTGGCTACGTGGCGCAGCGCTTCGGCTGGCGCATGGCGTGCGCGATGGTGGGACTTCCCGGGGTCGCCACCGCCGTCATCATCAAGCTCTTGGTGCGCGAACCGCCGCGCGGCCATTCCGATGCACGCGGAACCGTGAAGACGGCCGCCGCCCGGTTTTCTGTGCGCCACGAATGGCACGAGCTGCGCGCCGTCGGCCGCGCGCTGCTGTTGGATCGCCCCGTCCTGCACATGGTATTGGGCGTTACCATCGGCGCCTTCGCTGCCTACGGATTTTACGCCTTCGTGCCCCCGTACTTCGCGCGGGCCTTCGAACTCGACTATGCGACCATCGGGGTCATCGCCGCTCTCGCCGGCGGCGTCGCGGTCGGTGTGGGGATCATCGGCGGCGGATATCTGGCCGACTTTCTCGCTCCGTACAGTCCCCGCTGGTACGCCCTCGTGCCGGCCATCGGCGGCGTGGTTGCCATCCCGCTGTATGTGCTCGCGCTCCTGCAAACCGATTGGCGCACGGCGACCTGGTTGCTCAGCGCGGCGGGATTCTTTCAATACGTCTCGCTCGGACCCACCTTTGGCGTGGTGCAAAATACCGTCGACACACGGCGCCGGGCCACCGCGACGGCGCTCCTGTACATCTGCCTGAGCGTCATTGCGCTCGGCTTGGGCCCGGTATTCGCCGGCTGGGCGATCGACCGCTTCGCGGAAGGTCATTTTCAGCCGGCGAGCGGGACGGCGTCCTTCGGCGCGATTTGTCCCGGGGGTACGGCGGAGGCAGGTGCGGCCCCCGCCGCGAAAGCGGCTTGCCGCTCCACGCTCGCGCTCGGCACGCGACATGGCCTATTGGTGATGCTCGCGTTCTTCGGCTGGGCGGCCCTGCACTATCTGCTGGCGGCCGGCGGTATCGGAAGATCGCTGCGTGCGGCGGCGCTGCGCAATGCGGTCGCCGCGAGCGGCGGTGGCTAGCGGGCAGTGACGGAGGCGGGCGAGACGTTCGCCTCTTCCGTCCAGTCGGCGTCGATGTAAAAAGGGCCCGGCCGTTCCCGCAGCTGCTCGTACTTGCAGATCTGCGGCTCTGCACCGAGCGGCGTCGAGACACCGCCGCGAAACGCCCATTCCCCGCGTTCGCTGTCGCTCGCCCGCACATAGCTATTGATCATGAAGCGCCGGTCGATGTCGCTGGCATTCGGCGCCGAACCGTGCACGGTGAACAGAGTCCAGAGAAGCAGATCGCCGGGCTCCATTGCGCAGGTGACCACGGCCGAGGGATCGAGACCGGCGCGCTGCAGTTCCTCGTCCTGCGTTTGCCCGACCATGATGGGACCATCGTCGGAAAGGCCGAGGTAGCCGAGCCGATGGCTCTTGGGGATCACCCGCAGAGCGCCGTTCGCCGCAGTTTGCCGATCGATCGCCAGACCGGTGGTGAGGGTGCTCTCGAGGTAGTCGTGATTCTTGATTCTGCCTTCCCGGAAGCGGGCGTCCTGATGAAAGCGGTAAGAGGTGTATTTGGCTCCCGGCGGCTTCCAGTGCACTTGATGGGAGATCTGCTTGATGTCCGGACCCAAAAAGGGTTCGAGCACCTTGAAGAACTTACCGCTGCGGCGCATGCGCTCCATCAGTGGACTGATCCACGCCGTCCAGTGCGCCTGTAGGACCACGCGCCGTTTGGCCTTGGGATCGTTGAGCACCTCGAACAGCAGATTCTTGTCGCGGTACGTCGCGTGGTGCTTGAGGCCCTCCTGATAGATCCGGTCCACTTCCGCCGCGATCTCCGCCGTCTCCTCCAAAGAGAGAAAACCTCGGATGATGGCGTAGCCTTGCGTCTTCACTTCGTCGGCGGTGTCTTGCATGGCCTTCTCCGATTAAATGAGCGTCTTGAGCACATCCCGCCAGCTCACGATGCCGACGGGCTTGAGATGCGGATCGACGATGGGAATACACGAAACCCGGGATGTGAGGAACAGGTTGATGGCGTCGGTCACGGCTGCTTCCGGCGGCAAGGTCACCGGTTTGCGCGACATGATCTGATGCACCCGCTTGCGCAGGGTTGCGGTGTCGCGGGCGTTTTCAGACGCCGTTCCGACATAGGGGCTCAGCGCCCGCAGCAGATCGCGATCCGAAATCACGCCGCACAGGGTCTTTCCCGTATCGACCACCAGCAAATGATGAAATTTCATGGCGTCGAAAATCTGCTTGACGACCTCGAGGGTGTCGTCGACTTCGACCGTGACCACGCGGGTCGTCATGATGCTTCGCAACTCCATCGCTCACCTCGCAGGCGGGGTCAAGTCGGATCCGGGCGCCGTCCTGGCCGCGGAAGCGGCACTTGCCTCATCGGACGTCTCGCGATGGTAGGGCAACCAGGCGTAGATTTCCGGAGATGTTTGCGGATAGGTCAGAAAGTCCTCGTGCACTTCGACCACACGATCGAGCTTGCGCCGGTACAGCCGCCAGACGGCGAACAACGTGAAGGCGAGGGTGAGCGCGATGACGTAAACGAAGAAGGCGTGCGGCGATATGAGCTGGATGGCATAGGTGCCGGTGGTTGGGCCGATCGCGGCGCCGAGGGCCCAGACGAACAGCAGCGTCGAGGATAACGCGACGTAGTCGGCTACGACGGCGCGGTCGTTCGCATGCGCGACGCCGACCGCGTAGAGACTTTCGGCGAGTCCACCGAAGATTGCGAACAGCACCGCGAGCAGCAGGAAGGGGGTGCGGCGGTCGACCGTCGCGAGCACCGCGCCGACGGCGAGAATGCTCGCGCCCAAACCGATCAAGGCGTAAAGCCGGTCGACCTTGTCCGAAAAATAGCCGATGGGCCATTGCAGGAACAAACCGCCCAACGATACGCAGGCCATCAGCAGCACGATGTGCTGCTGATCGAAGCCGATGCGATCGCCGAACAGCGGCCCGACGGTGAAAAATCCGGTGAGAATCAAGCCGTTCAGCAGACAGGCGAGCACGCTCACCGGCGAGGTGCGCAGCGCCTTGAGAATCTCGAGCTTCACGCGCTGTGGCAGTACGGGCGCGCGCACGTCGATGCCGACCATCGGCACCAGCGCCAGCGTGGTCGTGATGCCGGCGATGAACAGCAGTTCCGGCCCCCGGACGTTGAGGTTCTGGCCGACGAGCTGTCCCGCGCCGAAGAACAGACCGTAGACGAGCACGTAGATCGTGAGCACTCGGCCGCGCTGCTCGTTCGGCACGAGCGCGTTGAGCCAGCTTTCGACGATGATCGCCAAGCCGGCGGCGTTCAAGCCGATGAGGAACCGCAATAGCGCCAGGGCGAACACGCCCTCGGCGAAATGCAGCCCGAGGATTGCAACCGCCTTCATGCCCGCGAATGCGGCATAGGCGCGCTCGAGGCCGACCGGTGCGATGATCTTATGCGCATACAGGCAGCCGACCAGAAACCCCAGTGCTTCGGCGGTGGCGATGAGTCCGATCACGCCGGGAGAGAAACCCATCGCCGAGAATCGCAGCGGCAGCAAGGATCCCAGGACGCCGGCGCCGAGCATGGTGAGCGCGGTGCTCGCGAGCGGGGGCGCCACGCGCCACGGGATGGCGGTCGCGGCCGCGGTCATCAGCGAACGCCGTCCAGCCAGGCGACGATGTTGGCGACGGTGTCGCGATAAAAACGTTCATACAGCCCGCGCGACACGAAGCCGATATGAGGAGTGGCCAGGAGATTCTCGATCTGCCGGTAGGGATGCTGCGGCGGCAGCGGTTCCGTGTCGAACACATCGACGGCGGCTCCGGCAATACGATGTTCGGTCAGCGCTTCGATGAGCGCGGCTTCGACCACGATGGGTCCGCGCGACGTGTTGACCAAGCGCGCCGAGGGCTTCATCAAGGCGAATTCGGCTGCGCCGATGAGCCCCCGGGTGCGCGCACTCAACACCAGGTGTATGGAAATCACATCGGACAGACGCAGCAGCTGCTCTTTCGATACAAGCTGCGCCCCGGCTGCTGCGGCGCTCTGCGCGGTGAGATTTTGACTCCACGCAACCACGTGCATGCCGAACGCCAGGCCGATCCGCGCAACCTGCGCGCCCACGTTGCCCAAGCCGATGATGCCGAGCGTGTTGCCGGCCATGTCGTCGCCCACGCAACGCTGCCAGCCGCCGGCGCGCAGCGAGGCGCCTTCCGTGAAGAGGTGGCGCGCGCCGCCGAGGATGAGAGCCCACGTCAGCTCGATGGTGGGGCTCGAGGTGTAGCTCGTATGGACCACCGCGATACCCCGTTCCTTCGCGGCGGCGCCGTCGATCGAGGCGTTGCGCGGCCCGGTCGAGGCGATCAATTTCAGCCGCGGCAGCCGCTCGATCACGGCGCGCGGCAACGGTGTCCGCTCGCGCATGACGCACACCACCTCATACGGCGTCAACCGTTCGACCACCGCATCGGCGTCAGCCAGATGATCGCGAAACACATCGACGCTCGCTTGCGCCAAAACCGGCGCCCAGTCGGCGAGCTCGAGCGCGACTCCCTGATAGTCATCGAGCACCGCGACCGCGGGTTTTGAACTCATGGCGCACGCGCCGCGGCGCGTGCGCGCATCGGCAGGGATTCGGATGTTCGGTTCGCACCCGCGATGAGTTCCAGGAATGCGCGCTGGCCGCGCGGCGTGAATCGGATGACGCGCGAGTCGGCGTCCCGCCTGGCCCACCCTAAATTGCAAACTCGCCCGAGCAGCGCGGAACCCAGAGAGCCCGCCAGGTGTTGACGCCGCTCGCTCCAATCCATGCACGGGCGGCACAAGGTGCGGCGTTGTTGGGCGGCGGCGGCGGTGTCGACGCCGACTTTTGCGAACCATTCGGCGCCGGATGGCGTGAGCCGTATGCCGATGCCGTCTGCGGTTCGGGCGAATACCCTCGCGCGGAGCAAGGTCTCGAAGGCCGTCACCCCGAGTTCCCCGGCGAGATGGTCGTAACAAATTCGCGCCTTGCGAAGCGCGGGCTCGCGCGGACTCGATAACAGGCGCACTGCACCTGTGCGAAACGCCACCCCCATCAGCGATTCGAGAAGGTGGGCGACGTCCGCATCGGCCAGCCGAAAGTAGCGATGCCGTCCTTGCTGCTCGACGGCGATGAGGCGGGCGTCGAGCAATTTGGAAAGGTGTGCACTCATCGTCTGCTTGGTGACGCCCGCGACGGCGGACAACTCCGTGGCGGTGAGGGCGCGGTCGGTCATCAGCGCTGTGAGCGCCTCTGCCCGAGCCGAATCGCCGAGCAGCGAAGCGATCCGGGCAATGTTGGGTCCGTCTTTCATGGTTCGACGTTAAACGAACCATCGATTCGTTGCAACCGCGTATGCTTTGATACCGCCCGTGAAGGAGATGCCGCGATGATCGCCTGTTTCATCCGCTATGAGATCGACCCCTTCCAACGCGCCGCGTTTCAGCAATATGCCGAGAAATGGCTCGACATCATTCCACGCTGCGGAGGCCGCGTGATCGGCTATTTCCTACCCCATGAGGGAACCAACTATGAGGCGTGGGGATTGATCGCCTTCGAATCGCTGGCCTCCTACGAGAGCTATCGCGTCCGGTTGAAGGCGGATGCGAAGGCGCGCGAGAACTTCGCCTATGCACAGGCGCAGCGCTGCATCGTACGCGAGGAGCGCTCGTTCCTCGAAGTCCTCGACGCAAGCCTCGGAGTTTCGTCCGCGGGCTGACCGGCGCGGATAGGACCTCATTTGAGTGTAGGCGCATGCCTACACTGCCTGTTTCTTGACCCCCGCGCCGCGCCACCACACAATTTTGTCGTTAGCTGCCGCCGCTGCCGCGGCTCTGCCTGTTCTGGGGCGAGAGTCTTCTTCATAATACGAACGATACGGGGATGACGGAGTTGCCACGACCTCTGAATGAAAGGGCCCGCCAGGGTACAGTAGTGTTGACGTTGGCCGCCGTGGGGATCGCGGCGCTCGCATTGCCAGGCAGTCCAAGGGCGGACGCCGTCGATGGGTCCAGCGAAGCGCCAGGATCGGGTGATCTGACCCGAATGTCCTTGACCGAACTTGCCAATATCGAGGTTTCTTCCGTATCCAAGACCGACGAAGCATTGCAGCGAGCGCCTGCGTCGATTTACGTCATCACACATGAAGACATTCTGCGTTCCGCCGCGACCAATATTCCCGAGGTCCTGCGCCTCGCGCCGAACCTGCTCGTAACGCAGACCACATCGAGCAGCTACATCATTTCCGCGCGCGGGCTGGGGGGCAATCCCGACCCCGCGCAGAACTTTTCCAACAAGCTGCTGATCTTGATCGACGGACGCAGCGTCTATACGCCGCTGTTTTCCGGCATCTACGCCAACACGCTCGATGTGATGCTGGAGGACGTGGATCGGATCGAAGTCATCAGCGGGGTGGGAGCGACTCTCTGGGGCGCCAACGCGATGAACGGCGTGATCAACATCATCACGCGGGCTTCGTATTTGACTCAAGGCTCGTTCCTCGGCGCCGGCGCGGGCAATCAAGTACAAGCTGCAGAGGCACGATACGGCGGCCGGATCAACGGGGATGCCACGTTTCGCGCTTATGGTTTCGGGTTCCATCGCGGCGCGATGGAGGAACCCGACGGATCCACAGCCCACGACGGTTGGTCGAAGGGCCAGGGTGGTTTTCGCTCCGATTGGTCGACCGATCGCGACTCCGTCACGGTGCAGGGCGATTTTTATCGCGGTACCGAAAATGTCGCCGACAACTCCGATTCGCTGCTCATCGGCGGCAACGTCCTCACGCGTTACGAACATCATGGTCCGATCTCCGACTTCCAAGCGCAAGCTTACTTCGATCAGACGGAGCAATTCGGTCCGGCGGGCGAAGTCGGGTTCGTGGTCCATACCTACGATCTGACCTTGCAGCAAACGATTGCGGCCGGCGAGCATCACCGCATCGTGTTGGGCGGCGGCGAGCGGGTATACAGCTACGGGATCACCAACTCCGCGGCACTGTTGTTCGAACCGCCGAGCCACGCGTTGACCCTCGGCAACGCGTTCGTTCAGGACACGGTGGTCCTGACCAACCGCCTCAACGTAGTCCTCGGCATAAAAATGGAGAACGATCCGTGGGCTGGTTGGGCACCGCTGCCCGATGCGCGGCTGTCGTGGAGCTTCAACGATAGCGCGGCGATGTGGGCGGCCGCTTCGCGTGCCGTCCGCTCACCGACGCCGTTCGATAACGAGGTGGTGGAAAAGATGGGCTCGCTGACTTACTTGCAGGCCAACACGCGGTTCCGTCCCGAGGAAGTCGTCGCGTACGAATTGGGGATACGTGCGCAGCCCTCGGCGGACATCTCGCTGTCCGTCGCCGCGTTTTACAACGTCTACGACGATCTGAGAACCGTCGAGCCGACCGCTGGGACTTTCGTACCGCTGTACTGGGGCAACCTCATGCGTGGCGACACCTATGGGATCGACGCTTGGGGCCACTGGCAAGTCACCGACTGGTGGCGATTGTCGCCCGGCGTCACCTGGGTGCGAGAACGGCTTTCGTTCAAGCCCGGGGCCAGCCAGCTGCTGCCGGTCGTGCAAGCGGGGGACGACCCGAGCTCACATGCCACGCTCACGTCGTCGATGAATTTCTCGCGTCGTTTGAGTCTCGATGTGTCGCTGCGCTACGTCGGCGCATTGCCGGACCCGTCGCTGCCGCACTATTATGCCTTCGATGCCCGTGTCGGCTGGCAGGCCACCGAGACGGTCGATTTGTCCATGAGCGGTACCAATCTGTTGCATGCACGGCACACGGAGTTTCCGTCGCCCACCGGCGAGCAAATTACCCGGAGTGCTCTTGCCGAGGTACGGTGGAAGTTCTAATCAGCATGAAGCGCGCAGTCGCCCAATTTTGCCGATGCCTGCCGATCGGTGCGGCCGTGGTGGGCGCGGCCGTCGTTCCGGTGGGCGCGGCGCACACCGCGGAGAGCTACTCCGAGGCCGCCGTCAAAGCGGCGTATTTGTATCGCTTTGCGGGCTACGTCGACTGGCCGGACGAGGCATCCTCCAGCGGGCCGTTCATCATTGCGGTTTTGGGGTCTCCCGCCGTCGCGCGCGAACTCAAGGGCCTACTGCCAAACCATTACGTCAACAGCCGCCCGGCGCAAGTGCGTGAAGTGACGGGAGTGCGGGACCTCGGGCGGCCGCAGATATTGTTCGTGGGCGCGGGCTACGCAGATGCTCTGCGAGCCATCATGCCGGCCGTCGGACGAGAGCCGATGCTCCTGGTGACCGACGAGGACGACGGTCTCAACCAGGGAAGTGTGCTCAATTTCGTGACCGTAGACCGGCGCGTGCGATTCGAAGTCTCTTTGACGGCTGCCGATCGGCTCCGGCTCAAAATAAGCTCGGAATTGCTGGCCGTCGCAGTGCGCGTACGCGGCGGTCATCGGCAGTCGCGCGACGGTTGCTTACCAATGATCTCGCCGGACCCGGCCGATAGCGAATGCGGGATGCGCGAGGCCCATATCGGCGCGCCCCGCTATTTCGCCCGTTCCGGACGCTCCGGCGAGAGGGTGACATGACGCCCTCCGCACCCAGGGGTTCGGTGCGCGGAAAGCTGATGCGGGTCGTCTTGATGACGACGTGCATTGCGGTGTGGGTCGCAGGCGCCGCCATGCTCACGCAGGATCTGAGTGTGTACCGCAAGTCCTGGGCTTCGGATCTGTCCAACGAAGCCGCAATTCTGGCGCTCTCCACCGCCCCGGCGTTGGAGTTCGACGATCACGCCGTGGCGGAGCGCAATCTCGGCGCGCTGCAAGCGAGACCACAGGTGTTGGTCGCGGCGATCTACGCGGCAAACGGCAAGATTTATGCGTCCTATGTGCGCCCGGGAGTCTCCGCGCCACCACCTGCGGCGCCGGTCGAGGGTCTGCGGATGTCCGGTGAGCGCGTCGAACTGGCACAACCGATCCAGCGCAACGGCGAGACCTTGGGCGTCATTTACCTCGAGGCGCGCTATGACATCCTCGGCCGGATGGGTACATTCCTGGGTATTTTCATTCTGGTGACCCTGCTCAGTCTGGCGGTCGCATTTCTCTTTTCCGCGAGACTGCAGGCGGGGATCACCGAACCGCTCGACGCGATGGCGGGAGTGGCCCGGGAAATCGTCAGTCGGCGCGACTACTCGCTCAGAGCCAAAAAGATATCCGACGATGAGATCGGAGTGGTGGTCGAGGCGTTCAACAATATGCTCGAAGAAGTCCAATCGCGATCGCAGGCGCTGGAGCAGTCCAATCGTGCGCTGCAGGAAGAGATCGCGGTTCGAGAAGCCACGCAGGCAGCCTTGAGCGTCGCGACCGCGCGCCTCGAGAGCACCATGGCCGCAGCGGAGATCGGCAGCTGGGTCTGGGACGTTCGCGGCAACAAATTTACCGCCGACCGAAATCTCGCGGCGCTCTACGGCTTGGACGATGAACTTGCCCTGAACGGCGACCCCAGTCTGCATCATAGGCACATTCACCCCGAAGACCTGAGCGCGGTGCAGGCGGCTGAAGCCAACGCCCTGCGAACCGGCGTTCTGGCCTCGACGGAGTTTCGAGTGATGCTGCCGAACGGCTCGGAGCGCTGGATGGCGCGCCGCGGCAAGGTGCAGCTCGATGCCGACGGCAGGGCGATTTTCCTGTCCGGCCTCTTGATCGATATCACGGCGCAAAAGTCAGCGGAGAAGGCGTTGCGCACCAGCGAAAAGCTCTACCGCGCGATCGGCGAGTCGATCGATTACGGCGTATGGGTCTGCAACCGCGACGGGGGCAACATCTACGCGAGCGAATCCTTCCTGCGGCTCACCGGCTTGACGCAGCAGCAATGTTCGGGCGTGGGATGGACCCGCGTACTGCATCCTGAGGATGCCGTGGCGGCGGCGGCTGCCTGGCAGGAGTGTGTGGAATGCGGGAATGTGTGGTACCGCGAGCATCGCATCCTCGGCGTCGATGGAACTTACCACCCCGTCCTGGCGCAGGGCGTGCCGATCCGCGGCGAAACAGGAGAGATCACCGGTTGGGCCGGCATCAACCTCGACATCAATCGGCTCAAGCGGACGGAGGAGGCGCTGCGCGAGGCGGATCGGCGCAAGGACGAGTTTCTCGCGACTCTTGCGCACGAATTGCGCAATCCGCTCGCACCGATTCGGCATGCGGTCAAGCTGCTCGAGTCGAAGGGCGTCGATGAGCGCAAGCATCAATGGGCTCGTGAAGTCATCTCGCGCCAGGTGCTGCGAATGGCGCTGTTGCTCGACGATCTGCTCGACGTCTCGCGCATCACCCGGGGCCGCCTCGATCTGAAGATCGGAGCGGTCGATCTCGAATCGCTGGTTGGATCGGCCGTGGAGACTGCGCGGCCGCTCATCGAATCCAAGCACCATCAGTTGACCATCGAGTTGCCCCCGCATCCGGTGACGCTCGCGGTCGATCCGCTGCGCCTGTCGCAATCATTGTCGAACCTGTTGACCAACGCCGCCAAATACACGGATCCCCGCGGACGGATCGCCCTGACGGTGAATCTGCATGCGGACGAGATCACGCTGTCGGTGAAGGACAACGGCATCGGCTTCGAGCCCGAGGCACTGCACGGCATGTTCGAAATGTTCGCGCAGGTCGATTCGGCGATCGATCGCGCCGAGGGCGGCCTCGGAATCGGCCTCGCTCTGGTGAAGGGCTTGATCGCACTCCATGGCGGGACGGTCGAGGGCTTCAGCGCGGGCTTGGGGTTCGGCAGCGAATTCATCATTCATTTGCCCGCCTCGGCGCTGGTCTCGACCCCGCTCGAGCCCGGCGACGCCGTGTCCGCTTCGACCTCTGCGCGCGAGCCGCGGCAATTGAAAGTTCTGGTCGCGGACGACAATCGCGACGCCGCGGACAGTCTGGCGATGGTGCTCGAAATGAGCCGCTATCAGGTGATGGTCGCACATACCGGCGAGCAGGCGCTGCGGATCGCACGGCAAACGCTGCCGCATGCCATGATCCTCGATATCGGAATGCCCGATATCACCGGCTACGATGTGGCGCGGGAGATTCGGCGCGAGCCGTGGGGCGGCGACGTCTTGCTGCTCGCGATCACGGGCTGGGGTCAGCGCGAGGACAAGGAGCGCGCGAGCGCGGCGGGGTTCGATCACCACCTGACCAAGCCAGTCGATGCCGACCAGGTGGAAAAGCTCTTGCGCGGGTTTCGCGACAGCCGGCGCACCGCGTAGCGGGAAAAGATTCAGGCGGCGCCTTCGGCGCTGTAGCGGGCCAGCAGCCCGGTGCGTACCGCATAGCGATAGATGCGCCCATAGACGAAACCCGCGAGCAGCAATTCGAGGGCGGCCACCGCGGCGCCCTGCGCGAGCAGCCCGCCGGGGAAAGGCTTGCCGCCGAGGAGGCTGCGCATGCCTTCGAAGGCATAGGCGGGCGGCAGAGCATGCGCGATCGCCTGCATCCACGGCGGCAATGTCGCGAGCGGATAGAACACTGCGGCAAAGGGCGACAGCAGCGCCGGCAACGGCCACAGCAGCCATTCGGATGCCGGTCCGAACCGCAGCACGATGCCGCTGCCGAATATCCCGAGGGTGATGCCGAACACGAACAGCACCAGGAGAAAGGCAATCAGCGGCAATCCCAGGGAAAAGAATTCCAGATGGAAGACGCCGGTGGCAAGCGCGAGCATGACGATGAGTCCGACGCAACTCGTCATGATGCTGGTGAAGACCAGCCCCGTGATGTACTCGGAGATCGAAAGAGGCGATGCGAACAGGTTGAGGAAATTGCGCGACCACACATCCTCGAGGAACGCGGTGCTCACGCCCTGCATGATGCGTGTCGAGAAGTCCCACAGCAGCACGGCGCCCAGCAGCGTGGGCACGAAGTTGACGCCGCTGCCGCTCACGGTATTGAGGTAACGGGTGATGAATCCCCACAACACGATGTCGATGGCGCCCCACGTCACCATGGGAAAGAGCCGCACCGGGCTTCCGCGCAGAAGATAGATTTGCCGCAACACGATGCCGGCGATGGGGCGTAGTTTCACGCCGCATCACCCGCAAAGGCGGCGCCTTGCGCACCCTTGAGCGGCTCGCGCGCCACCTGGATGAACAAATCCTCCAAGCTCGCGGCCCCGTGTTCGCCGGGGAGCGTGCGCGGGTTCCCCTCGAGCAGCACCTTGCCGCGCGAGAGAAACAGCACCCGGTCGCAGACGGCCTCCACCTCGTACATATTGTGCGAGGTCCACAGGATCCCGCAGTGATCCTTCGCCGCCAAGCCTTTGATCTTTTCGCGCACGATCTGTGCGGCGGAAGGATCGAGCGAGGCGGTGGGCTCGTCCAGCAACAGCAATTTCGGCCGGTTCACCAGCGCCTTCGCGAGCGCCGCCCGCGTCTGCTCGCCCGAGGACAACAGCCCGCACTTGGTTCTTTGCAAACGTGTGAGATCGAACTCCTCGAGGAGTTGATCGACCCGGGCGCGCAGCGCGCAGACGCCGTATAGCAGGCCGAAGAAGAGTAGGTTTTCGCGCACCGTCAAATTTCCGGGGAGCGAGGCATAGACGGCGGCGAAGTTCGTGCGCTCGAGCGCTCGCGCCCGATGCTGCGCGATGTCGACGTCGTCGATCGTGATGCGGCCGCCGGTCGGCTCGAGTACGCCGAGCACCATGTTGATCGTCGTCGTCTTGCCCGCGCCGTTCGGCCCGAGGAGCCCAACGATCTCCCCGGGGGCGACGGCGAACGACACTCCGTCGAGCGCCGCGAGGGCGCCGTAGTGCTTGCGAAGGTCGACCACCGTCAATGCGTACATCACGCGATTATGCCCAGTTTTCTCATCTCTCGGGATGCGCCGTGTTTCTCGGCGTACGCGGCAGTTAATTGCGTTCTCGTTTCTTGCCGGCTATTTCAGACTTCTCGCGCCCCCCCCCAACCACCCCGAGGAGAATGTCGATGAATAGCTTCACAGTCACGGCCGTCGGTAATCTTGCCAAGAACCCGGAGCTCACCGTCAAGGGAGACACCACCTACACGCGGTTTTGTCTGGTCGGCAACGACTACGCCGGTAAGGACGAGCAGGGAAACGTGCGCGAGGTGGTGACCAGCTTATGGTTTGTCGCGTTTGAGAACCTGGGCGAGGCGATCGCGAAGAACGCTCGCAAAGGCGATCAGCTCATCCTGCAGGCGCAGATTCGCTCCAATAACTGGACCGACAAGGAGGGCGAAAAGCAGTACGACTACTCGTTCGTTGTGCAGAGCTTTCGCTTCGGCGCCCCGGGAAAAGCAAAACGCGAGGAACTCACGCGCCGGGAAGAGCGCAGCATCGGGGCCCTGGAAACCGAGCTCTAACCCGAGTCCACGGATATTTTCACCATGCATCATCCCCGCACACAGCGTTTGATGGGCGTCGCTTTCTCCTCCTTACTGGTCGCGTTGATCGTTTGTGCGCCCGAGACTTCGATGGCTCAGGCGTCGCCCTTCATGACCGGCGCCACCTCTCTGCAGACAAACATCCTTGCTTGGTTGACGCCGGTCGCCATCATTCTCGTGATGGTTTTGGGCGGCATGGCCATGGCGAACCGAATGTCGTGGGGGTGGTGCATCGGTGCGATTCTCGGTATCGCCATTGCGTTCGGTGCGCCGCAAATCGTCACCTGGGTCCGTGGGATGTTCGGGGTTTAGGAGGGCATCGTGACCGAATCGACCACACGATTGACCGCAGATTCGCTGTTCGTGGGCGCTACTCGCCCGCCGATGAGGTGGGGTGTCACCTACTCGGCGCTGCTCTTCAACATGGTATTCACCCTGGAGGCGTTCTTGCTGACGAAGAATCTTATGACGCTGCTCGTGGCCGCGCCGATCCACGGCGTCTGTCTGCTCTTGTGCACGCGCGACGCGCGGTTCTTCGACTTGGCATTGCTTTGGGCAAGAACGAGGCTGCCGGCGCTTTTTGGCAATCTGCGCGTGTGGAAGGCGAGCAGCTATTCGCCTCTCGTCACCGATGTGCCGAACCGTGCCGGGATTCGCTTCGCGGAGCCTTCATGCCGGACGTGATGCACAGGACCGCGATGCGGCGCGAGTTCACGGCCGCGCGACATATCCCCTACGGTGCGCACGTGACCGCGCGTGTCATTCGTACGGAATACGGCGATTATTTGCAAGCGTTTCGTCTCGGCGGTGCGAGCTTCGAGTGCCGTGACGATGCCGAGCTCAACAATTGGCACGAGCGTCTTAATGTGCTGTGGCGAAACATTGCGAGTCCGAACGTGGCGCTGTGGACGCACGTTGTCCGCCGGCGTGCGACCGTGGCCGAGTTGCCTCGAGACAAGGCACAAGGCTTGCGGAACAAGTGCCCCTTCGCCGACCAGCTCGAGTCGCGCTATCGCGACAGGCTAAGCAAAGAAACACTCATGCTCAATGAGTTGTACCTCGCGGTTTTGTATCGGCCGATTGCCGGCACGGCGCCCAGTCTGCTGTCGCGATTGCTCGCGAAGACCCGACAGGAGGGGAAGCGTGAGGAACTCGCAGACTCCCTCGATGCATGCGAGAAGCTGTCGCAGACGCTGGCGGCCTCGCTCACCCGCTATGAGCCGGAGGTCCTGGAGTGCTACCGGCACGACGGCATCGTCTGTTCGTCCGTGCTCGAATATCTCGGGTTGCTAATCAACGGCGAGTGGCAGCGTATCCCGATGCCGCGCGGACCGCTCAACCAGGTTTTGGCGAGTGCACGTCTGTTTTTCGGCACCGAAGCCATCGAGTATCGCTCGCCTGCCGATACCCGGGTGGGCGCCATGCTGGGAATCAAAGAGTACCCGACACCCACGGCGGTCGGAATGTTCAACCGGCTGCTGTCCGCTCCCTTGTCGTTCGTCCTCACGCAGTCTTTCACCTTCCTCACCAAGGCTGCAGGACAGTCGCTGCTGCAGCGCCAGTTCAACCGCATGGCCAACGCCGGCGACTTCGCGGTATCGCAAGCTGCGGAACTCAAGGATGCGCTCGACGCACTCACCAGCAACGAGTTCATCATGGGCGATCATCATTTCTCTCTGCAGCTCGATCGCCGAGATTTCGGGACCGGGCACACCGGATTGCGGTATCGGGTCGCCTGAGATCTCTCAACGACCAGATTTCGATTGGCGCGCAGCATGCTTGCCGATACCGGCATGCTCGTCGCACGCGAGGATTTGGCGCTCGAGGCTGCCTTTTGGGCGCAACTGCCTGGCAACTTTCAGTTCCGGCCGCGGAAGGCACCAATCACTTCACGCAACTTGGCGGCGATGTCTCCATTTCACAACTATCCGGCCGGGCCGTGCGGATGGCAATCATTGGGGCGAGGCATTGACGCTTCTCGTCACCAGCGCGAGGTCTCCCTATTACTTTTCTCTGCATGCGAGCAATCCCCGCGACGCCGACGGGGGAAGCCGTAAGGATACGGGTCATACCCTCATATGCGGTCCGACGGGCTCGGGCAAAACGGTCTTCATCGGCTTCTTGATTGCCATGCTTGCCAGACAAGGTGTGACTCAGGTGGTTTTCGACAAGGATCACGGTCTCGAAATTTTGGTGCGGGCGTTGGGCGGCGATTATTTTCCGCTCGAACAGCGGCGTGCCGACGGGATTCAATCCGCTGCAGCTGCCGGCGACGCCCTCCAACGTGGAATTCATGAAGGTGTGGCTGCGCGAGTTGAGCGGAATCTCGCGCCGTGCCGGCCAGGTCGCCCGATCGGTGCGAGAACAGGCCGATCTCGAGCAGGCCTTGCGCGGTACGCTAGCTCTTGAGGTCTCGGCGCGCCGGCTATCGCGCCTGATCGAGTTTCTGGATCCTACCGACCCCGAGGGACTGTATGCGCGACTCGCAGTGTTGGTGCGAGGGAACTGTCGCGGCGACTATGCCTGGGTATTCGATAATCCCGTCGATACGCTCGCGGTTCGTCTCCCCGGCACGTCTGGTCATCGGATTCGATGTGACGGAATTCCTCGATCACACGCTGATCCGCATTCGCCGTAACGCTGTATTTATTTCATCTGGTGCGTCAACTTCTCGACGGCCGGCGGTTGGTCTGCTGGATGGATGAGTTTTGGCGGTTGCTGGCCGACCCGGCCTTCGAAAGCTTCGCGAAAGATGGCCCGAAGACATGGCGCAAGTTGAACGGCGTCATGTGTCTCGCGACACAAAGCGCAAACGATGTGCTCGAAAGCCCCATCAGCCGGACGCTGGTCGAACAAACACCCACCAAGATCTTCTTTCCCAATCCCGATGCGAATTGGCGTGACTACACCGAAGGATTCGGTCTCACCGAACGTGAATTCCGGCTCATCAAGGAGCAACTCGAGCCCGGGTCGCGCATGTTCTTGGTGAAGCAGGCACATCACAGCGTCGTCTGCGAACTCGATTTGAAAGGCTTCGATGCGGAACTGGCGGTGATTTCCGGGCGAGCCGGTCAAGTCGCGCAAATGCGCGAGTTCATCGCGAGGGCCGCGAGCGGGGCCGGCCCTGATGATTGGCTGCCCGCGTTCATGGCCGCCAACGCTGTTCGTCGATGATGACAGTTTCACCGTGGTTTCACCAGAAAGGAGCAGCGCATGATCAAGCATCTACATTGGACCGTGCTGGTGGGTTTCATCGGCTTGGCCGCGGCGGCACCGCCTGCGAGCGCGCAGTGGGCGGTGGTGGACGCGCCGGCGATCGCCCAATTGATCCAAGAGGTCCAAACCATGCAGCAACAACTGCAGGTCGCGCAGGCGCAACTGCTGGAGGCGAAGCAGACGCTGCAGTCGACGACCGGCGACCGAGGGATGGGGCAGCTCTTGAGCGGCACCAGCCGCAATTATCTCCCGACCAGCTGGACGCAGCTGACGAGTGCGTCGCAAGGAGGTGGCGCCTATTCCGGACTAGCGTCCGACGTGCGCAACGCGATCAGTGCCAACGCGATCTTGTCGCCGGTGCAATTGGCGGAGTTTTCGACCTCCGACCAGCAGCAAATCCTAGCGGCACGTCAGGCGGCGGCGATGCGGCAGGCGCTGGCTCAGGAGGCGCTCGCCAATACGAGCAATCGTTTTGCAGCGATTCAGACCTTGGTCGCTGCCATCGGCTCGGCGGCCGATCAGAAGGCCATTCTGGATTTACAAACCCGGATCGAGCGCGGAGTTGGGCATGTTGCAAAACGAGCAAACCAAGCTTCAGGTCCTGACCGAGGCGAGCAGGGCGCGGGAATCGTCGAATGCTCAGCGGGAACGGGAGCTCGCGATCGCCGGGCAGGGCCGATTCGCAAGTCGGTTTCAGCCCGCACTGTAGCCGTTCGTCGAGGACAAATACATGGGATTTTTTGCCGACCTTCTGGTGCTTGGCTCAACGGTCAGCTCGCGACGTACATTGGAAACAACACGGCGCGTCTTGCTGCCGTGCTGGAGCCCGCCATGGTGACGCTCGCCACCCTTTACGTGATGGTGTGGGGCTACCTGCACCTCACCGGTCAGATCGACGAGCCCTTCGTCGCCGGTCTGAAGCGAATCGTCACGTTGGCGGTGGTGTTCGGAGTGGGGCTGCGACCTATGGCTCTACAACGCGTCATCGTGGATACCTTCTACGATGCGCCCTCGCAATTGGCGGCCACCGTGATCGGCGCCGGCAATCCGGTCGGTACCATCGATGCCATCTGGGAAAGCGGCGGAACGGTCGCCGACAATCTGTGGATCAAAGGGCGGCCTCATGAACGGCGGCGAAGGCTATCTGGATCGCGGGCGCCGTGGTGTGGTGCCTGGTCGGCATGCTGTGCGTCTATGCGATGTTCTTGATCGCGCTATCGAGCATCGCGCTGGCGGTCTTGTTGGCGCTCGGGCCGCTGTTTATCGCAATGCTGTTCTTCGAGACCACGAAGAGATTCTTTTCGGCATGGATCGCGCAACTTGCCAACTACGCGCTCATCACGATTCTGACCGTCATGGTGTCGGCTCTGCTGCTGCAGATCGTCCAGTCCTATGCAGCGCAAACGGCCGCGCGCGGCGCAGCCATACTGACAGTCGATGCATTGAACATGATGTTGATCGCCGTGATCGTGCTTTTTGATCTTGCGCCAGGTCATGCCCATCGCGGCCGGTCTTGGCCGGCGGCCTCGCGCTGAATTCGGTTCAGGAGCGCTGAGCCGTAGCGGTTCGAATCGCGGCATACAGATGTGGAAGCACGGCCGGTGAGCAACACCGCGCAAGTCGGATACCGATGCGCTGAGCCGCAGTTGCGGACGCGAGCAAAATGACGCATGCGCCATGATCGTTTGCTGTCTTCTGCTGTTGACTGCGTGCAGTTCGCATGGCGTACGCTGCGATGCGCACTAATGCATCCGATCAATCCGCCTGCGCCGCCTGCGCGGGGCGGCGAATGAATGTCCGGTTCCCGTGCTGCAGCAGTACTTTCGCGAGGCCGAGTCGTGGGACGCGGACCGCGACCGCCGACGCGCGGCGCAGTGCGCAGGTTGCTTGGCGGGCTGCAGCGGCTGGATGGACCTGCGCGGTCTTTGCAGCTGCCGCCATCGTCATTCTGATGCCGTTGAAGCGGATTGAGCCGTTCGTGGTGCGCGTGGACAACAGCACCGGCATCGTCGATGTGGTGCCGATGGACGACGTTCGGGCGACCCCGCAGGAGGCGGTGACGCGATACTTTTTGACGCACTACCTCACCGTGTGCGAACGGTTCAATTTTGCGACGGCGGAGAGCGATTACGAGGAATGCGGCGCGTTTCATTCTCCGCAGCGAAATCAGATCTGGTTCGCATTGTGGACCGCGACCAACCCGGCCTCGCCGCTCAACGTCCACAAGGACGGCAGCACCGTGCGGGTGCAAGTCAAATCCGTGAGCTTCTTCACCCGCACGAGCGGGCTCTCGGATCTCGCGCAAGTTCGCTACGTCAAAGCGGTACGACAAAGCACCGGTTCGGAGGAAATATTCAGCCACTGGATCGCCGCCGTCCAGTACGCCTACTCCGAACCGGCGAAGGATCCGAAGACCCGGCGCTGGAATCCGCTGGGCTTCAAGATCATCGACTTCAGATCGGAGCCCGAGGTACTGCCGGAAACGTCGATCGACAAGGACTCCCGCCATGATCGATAGAATCCGCAAGCGCACCGCCGGCAAATTGTGCTGCGTGACGGCCGGCGCCTTGATGCGGCAATCTCGTATTCGCTGGCGCTGCGTGCCGAGCTGGTTCCCGTACGGGGCCTATTGGACAGTCGTGTTCGTGCCGCGTCGTACGATAGCGAGCAGGTTTATCGCCTTGCGCGGATTCGTCGGCTATCAAATCGATCTTGAATTCGAAGCGGGGGAGGCCTTCGTCGGTCTTGGGTGCGGGAGACATCGACGCGCTCGGCTTTTCCGGCCAGGAAAATCACTTGTTCATCAAGCCGAAGGCGGCGAAGGTCGCAACCAATTTGACGGTGCTCACCAACCGTCGGCGCTATCAAATCGACTACACCGCCCTTGCGCAGCGCCCCGCGCCGGACGATCCCGACGTCATTTTCGCCGTGCGGTTCACCTATCCGCCGGCCGCCGCTCAGTCGCTCCTCGCTGCGGAGACGAAGCGCATCGAATCCGCACTCGGAGAAGCCTCGGCGGGACGCACGCAAAACATCGACTATTGGTATTGCGGAAGCCCGGCGCTGCGCCCCGTCGGAGCCTCGGACGACGGTGTCCACACGCGACTACGCTTCGCGGGTAATGCAGATTTGCCCGCCATTTTCGTGCGCAATGCCGATGGCAGCGAGTCCTTGCTCAACTTCAGCATGGACGCCGGCGACGTCATCGTACATCGCGTGGCGCACCAATACATTCTCCGCCGCGGCAAGCTCACAGGATGCATCGTCAACCAGGGGTTCGGCGGCAGCGGACTGCGCTTGGAATCGGGAACGGTGAGTCCCGAAGTCGAGCGCAAGGTACCCGGCATCGTTCCATGAACGCCGAGGGACAGACGCCGCATCAAGTAGACGGGGAGCGCGGCAGCACGGCCGTCAATCGCGCCCTATCGATCCAATCGCGGCTCAGCAGCGTGCTTGCCATCACGCTCATGAGCACCCTCGGCTTGGGTTCCCTCACATGGTATTACTCGAATGCTGTCTCACGGCAACGAGTCGCGCGGCAAAGCGCTCAGAGCGCGACTTCCGGCCGTGCCCTGGGAGAGACGGCACTTCCGAGCTTGGGCAGGATCGATCCACCGCTCTACCCACCGTCCGAGTTGGCGGATCCGACGCCGTTGAATCCGAGCGTGCTGCCGGAGATACCACTCAGCGCTAACTCGCCGGTGACCGGCACCGCGGTGGGCGCGCCGGGCGGTGTCTACGCCATGCAGCCGCCCAAGACGGCGGCGCAATTGACCCTCGAACGCCAACTGTCGGGTGCGGTATTCGCCTCGCAAGGTGCTGCAAACGCCGTCCCCGAGGTGACTCCTGCAAGCAGCCTGCGTGCCTCGCAGCCGGCCGCCGGCGAGAATCAGGGCGAACTGGCGCCCCTGCTGAGGCCGGGCGTGGCGCCTGCGGTTCACGCGGAGGTATTGCCGGCGCAGCGTCTCTTGCTGCCGAAGGGTGCCTTCCTCGACTGCACGCTGGAGACGGCGATCGATTCGACCTTACCGGGGATGACCACGTGCGTGATGGCGACGGATGCCTTCGGCGTGGACGGCAACGTCGTTTTGCTGGAACGCGGAACCAAGCTCATCGGCGAAACTCGAGGCCGGGTGGAGCAGGGAGCCGCACGTGTTTTCGTCCTTTGGACCGAAGCGCGCACGCCGGCAGGCGTCGTCGTGCCGCTCGCTTCCCCGGGTGCGGACGAACTGGGCCGCGCCGGGCTTCCAGGCGAAGTCAATCGTCACTTCTGGGAGCGCTTTGGCGCGGCCATGTTGGTGTCCGTCATCGATGGCGCGATCCAAGCATCCCAGTCATCGCGCAACGGGAACACGCTCATCATCGACGCCATCGGCCTCACAAGGCGTGGTCACCGAGGTACTCAAGGGCACCATCAACATTCCCCCCACGGTGGTGAAGCAGAATGGCGACCGCATACAGGTGTTGGTCGCACGGGATTTGGACTTCAGATCGGTCTATGAGCTGCGATCCGTCACGCCGGACCGGTGATGGGTCGACGAGACCAGTCCTGCACTGGAATTGACGTTGCGAGCGCTGCGGCCGTTGTTGTCTGACTCCGACGTCATGGAACTGTGCATCAACCGACCGTGTGAGGCTTTTGTCGAGACGCGCAGCGGGTGGCGCCGCGAGTCGTTGCCCTTTGCTGACTTCGAATGGTGCAGCCGGTTCGCGAAGTTGGCCGCGAATTCAACCCAGCAGCGTGTCGACGCCACCTCGCCGCTCCTCTCCGCGTCTCTGCCCACCGGTGAGCGCGTGCAAATCGTACTGCCGCCCGCAACCACGGCGGGCTGCGTGGCCATCTCGATACGCCGTCCTGCCACGGAGGTCTGGAGTGTCGATGACCTTGGCGCGGTGCGGAATCTTCCGACAAACGCGTCGTGCAAATCATGCATTGGCCGAGACCGACATGGAATTGCTGCGCCTGCTGGCGGCGAGCGACTACGTGTCATTCATGCGTCTCGCCGTACGCAGCCGCAAGAACATCCTGGTGTCCGGCCCCACCGGGTCGGGCAAGACGACATGGACCAAGGCATTGATTCGGGAAATCCCGAGCAGCGAGCGTTTGGTGACCATCGAAGACGCCAGAGAACTTGTGCTGGATCGGCATCCGAATCATGTACGGCTGTTCTATTCGAAAGATGACCAAGGCGTCGCGCGAGTCACGCCGAAGCAACTCCTCGAATCGTGTTTGCGCATGAAGCCGGATCGGATTCTGCTGGCGGAGCTGCGCGCTGAGGAGGCGTTCGACTATCTTCGCAATGTCAATTCTGGCCATCCGGGTTCGATTACCAGCGTGCACGCGGCGAGCGCCGAATTAGCTTTCGAACAGCTGGTGCTGCTGGTGAAGCAGAACCAGAGCGGTCGCGAGTTGAGGCGCAGCGACATAAAGAGTCTCTTATACCTGCTCATTGACGTCGTGATCCAGTTCGGGGTGGAGACCCATGAGCGATTCATCAAGGAGATCTGGTACGACCCCGAGCGCAAGCGTCGAGTCGCGGGAGCCTGCGGATGATGGCGGCCGCGCTGGGTCACGGCTGGTCGGCGCTGGCGTTTGCATATGCAGCAGTGCAAGTGCCGATGCTTGCCGGATTGGCGCGCGGTCGAGCCGAGTTGGCCAAATACCTAGCCTCGCCAATCATCGCCGTACCTCTGACCGCAGCAGTCGGATTTGGTATGGCGATGATCACACCGGCGGTGGCCGGGATGGATGTGTCGCAGCACGGCTCTGATTCAGTTTGCGCTCGCCGCTTCGATCAGCGTGGCGGTCGGCTACGCCGGCGGCCGTGGGATGGCACGGGACGTACCGAGCAACGAGACTTACCAACGCGGTACCATCGTCGCAGAAGATGCGGCGCCGCGCCGTGGGAACCCACATCGGCCTGAACGCGCACATGAGATCACACTCGCCGGACGTGCACTCCCGCCGCAGGATGAAGTCAAGCATTTCAAGTTGATCGGCACGACGGGAACGGGAAAGAGTACGGCAATTCAGGAGATCATCGGTTGCGCGCTTGCTCGCGGCGATCGTGCCGTCATTGCCGATCCCGACGGCGGTTATCTGCAGCGGTTCTACAAGCCGACGCGCGGGGACGTGGTACTCAATCCTTTCGATCCGCGCTCCGAGAAATGGGATTTATTCGCGGAAATTGAGAAGTCCCTATGATGTGGAACAACTGGCCCGGTCGCTCATTCCGGACCACGAGGGCCCAGACCGGAGCTGGCGAGGATATGCGCGCACGTTCTTTTCGGCGGTGACGCGCCAAGCCCATGAGGGAGGCGTGACCGACACGGCCGAACTCTACCGCTTGCTGGTGGTGGCCGACAGCCAGGAATTGCGCACGTTGGTGCGCGGCACCCCGGCGCAACCGTTCCTCGACGAGCACAACAGCCGTATGTTCGACTCCATTCGTTCCGTCACCAGTTCCGCGGTCGCTGCGCTCGATTACGTCGCGCAGCAAAAGGCGGAGCCGTTTTCCATTCGCGCGTGGACCGCGAACGACCAGGCGGGTGTATTGTTCATGCCGTACAAGGCCGGACAAATCGCGGCATTGCGGTCGACCATTTCCGCTTGGATGCGCCTGACGATATACGAGGCCATGGAGCAGGGTGAGAAGCCGGCCGCTGACAAAGACGATGAATCCCAACGGCTATGGTTCGTCGTCGACGAGCTGGACGCGCTGGGGAAAATCGACGGATTGAAAGATGCGCTCGCGCGCCTGCGAAAGTTCGGCGGCCGCTGCGTGCTGGGGTTTCAGTCGATCGCGCAGGTCTCCAGTACCTACGGTCACGGCGATGCGCACACGATCGTCGAGAATTGCGGGAACACTCTCATACTGCGCTGCTCAGCCAGCGAAGGTGGGGGCACGGCACGATTCGCGTCTCAACTGATCGGCGACCGCGAAGTGCTGCGAAGCACGGTATCGAGAAGCCGGCGAGTAGGCGAGCTTTACGGGTCCATCATCGCACAGCGAGCACTTCAGCATCGAACCAGCGGTGCTTGCCGTCGCAAATCGAGCAATTGCCGGACCTGACCGGCTACCTGAAGCACGCCTCCGATCCGCGGTGGCAGCGAGTGCGGCTGGATGCTCAACACGCGTGGGCCGAGCACCGATCCGCCGGGTTGCATGCGACACAGTCTGCGAGTCGGGGAAGGGTCATGCGGATCGCGAGGGCAGCACGCATGAGTGAGCGTGCGCCGGCCATGGACGATACCACGATGAAGTTCGGCCTATTGATGGAGAGCGCCCAAACGCACCAGAAATTGGCGGATGCCCATCTGGAAAAGCTGCGCGCTCATACCCGAGACCTCGATGGCGTCGTGCGGGAAGAAATACGTAGAACGCTCGTCGAAGAGCTTCAGGATCTTTGACGGCGGAGAGCAAGCGTGCAGCGCAGGCGCTCCAGGGAATGAAGCGCGCCGCCAACATGCGTGGGCTTCTCTGGACCGTCGTCGCGGCGGTTCTCAGTACCGCCATTCCAAGCGCCATTGCGCGCTGGGTGCTGCCCACGCCGAGCGAAGTTGCTGCACTTAGGGCGGAACGCGATCGGGTTGCCTCGAACGTCATCCGTCTCGAACAGCAAGGGGGCAAGGTTGACTGGCGTCACTGCGGGGATGCGGGGCGGCTGTGCGTGCGTGTCGATCGCAGTGCCCCAAGCTACGGCGACAAGGCCGATTATTACATCGTCAAAGGATACTGACCATGAACTGGTGGACGGCGGCACAGATGTTGTCGGGAAGGGAAGCGATATGTTTCGCAGCCGGCCTCACCGTCGCCCTCTGCATCCTCGCGAGGGCGTTGCGACGCCCTTCCTTGGAAACCCACAAGCGGGGGGCGCTGCTGCGAGATGGTGTCGCCTGGCAGCGTCGGGGTGCGCGGCTCAAGGCGAGGAGGAGCGACGTGCTGACGCTCGCGGGCGTACCTGTTCCGTTCGCTGACGAGGCCAAACACTTCAAGCTTGTTGGAGCCACCGGCACCGGAAAATCCACCGCGATACGCGAGCTGCTCGCCAGGGCGCTTGCGCGCGGGGATCGAGCCGTGTTTGCGGACCCCGATGGCGGCTACTGCCGGCGATTCTTCGATCGCTATCGCGGCGACATTGTGCTGAATCCGTTCGAACGGGACTCGTTGAAATGGGACCTGTTCTCCGAGGTCAACTGCTCCTACGACGTGGAGCAGCTTGTGAGCGGCTTGGTCTCCGCGACTCACGAAGCCTCGGCAGCGGAATGGCGAGGTTATGCCCGCACCTTTCTGGCGGCTGTGATGCGCCGATGCTGGGCCGAACACCGCACGGATGGGGAGGAGCTATGGCGACTACTCGCGGTAGCGCCCTGCGAGGAACTGCAATCCGATCGTCGCCGGAACCCCCGCACAACCCTTTCTCGATCTCGAGAATGCCCGGATGTTCGGATCGATCCGCTCGGTCGCGATGTCCGCGATTGCCGCATTCGAGCACGTGCTGGCGCAGCGCGCCGCGCCGTTTTCCGTCCGCCAATGGGTACGAAGGAGCTCCGCTCCCGGAATATTATTCATTCCCTACAAAGCCGGACAAATTGCAGCGCTCAGGTCGATGATCGCTGCCTGGATTCGGCTCGCCATCTTCGAGGCCATGAGCGGCAATGAAGACTGCGATCAGCGCTTGTGGTTCGTGGTCGACGAGCTGGACGCATTGGGCGCAATCGATGGTCTGAAGGACGCGCTCGCGAGATTACGCAAGTTTGGTGGGCGCTGCGTCCTGGGCTTTCAGTCGATCGCGCAAGTGTCGGGCATCTACGGCGCGGGCGACGCGCAAACGCTCGTCGAGAATTGCGGCACCACGCTCATCTTGCGTTGCTCGGCGAGCGAAAACGGCGGCACCTCGCAATTTGCATCGCGTCTGATCGGCGAGCGGGAAATCGTAAGGAGGCAGGTCACCCGCGGCAGCGATCGCGAATCCGCCTTCGGGCTGCGCGGCGCCAGGCGTTCCAGGAACATCAGCGAGCAGCACATTACGGAAGGGGCGGTCATGCCCTCGGAAATAGAACAATTGCCCGATCTCAGCGGCTATTTGAGGCTTGCCTCGTCGCGCGCGTGGCTCAAGGTCTCGATGTGAACGTCCGGTCGTCCAACGGCTATTTCATCGCCCAATCCATGACGATGTGCGGGCGCTGCAGCGCTGCCACGCGGGTGTTCGCCGTGGCGCTGTGCGAGCATGAAACCATTGCATTGGATTCCGACGCCGAGCGCGACGAGTCGGCGCAGGCCGTGTGGGAAGCCGCCGGATTTGGCGCGCTTCTTTTCTATATCGAGCGCTTTTCTGAGGCCGTGCAGCGGCGGCTGACACAGCTCGCACCTGGATTGCGCTTTTCATACAGCGCGCCGCTGCATAGCGCGTATTGGGCAAATCACTGTGACCGCTGCGATTTGTTGCTGGAGGATCACGAGTTGTTCTGCGAGCCTGAAGGTGCGTTTCTTCTGATGGACGGGGCGGGCGAACTACACCTCTCTCGGATCGACGAGCCATTCGAAGCGCTTGCCGCCGGCTATGTCTGCGATCCAACGTTTGCTGGTCGATCGCAAGGGTGATTTCCAATGGCAGTGTACTTTTTAAATCTCAAGACATTCGGAAGATCCCAGGGCGGCAGTGCGCCGAGCGCCGCAGCATACCGCGCCGGCGAGCGCATCAAAGATGAACGTACGGGTAGGACGTACGATCACACGGAGCGTCAGGATGTCATGCACAAGGAAATTCTGGTGCCGAGCCGCTATGCGGATGCCGACATCGATTGGGCCCGGGACCGGTCGAAACTTTGGAACGCCGCCGAGGATGCCGAAACCCGCAAGAACGCCAGAGTGGCCCGAGAGTACCTGGTGGTGCTGCCGGCGGAGCTCGCGCCGGATGAGCGGATTGGCTTGGTTCGCGGATTCTCCCAGGGGCTGGCCGACCGTTATCGATTCGCGGTGGATATTGCCATTCATGCCCCGCGCGATTTCCCCGGCAGCGATCCGCGCAACTTCCATGCTCACCTTCTTGCGACGACGCGGGAGGTGACCACGGCCGGACTCGCGGGCAAGACCACCCTCGAACTCAGCGATTCGAAGCGCCGCGAACTCGGGCTCAATCCAGCCATCAGTGAGCTTCTTTACGTCCGGGAGCGTTGGGCGATGGCCACGAACGAGGCGCTGCGCAGCGCTCACCTTGCTGCGCGGATCGATCATCGCACCCTTGAGGCGCAGGGCATCGATCGCGAGCCTCGGCTGTGGATTCCTCGGGTGGCATTCGAAATAGAGCGGCGTGGCTATCGCAGTGTGGTTGCCGAGCACATGCGGGCGGACTACGAAGCGCGGGTGCAGCGGCGCCTCGAGCGAACCGCGGCGCCGCGGCATTTGGCACCCGCGCAACCCGTAGGAGCAACGGCGGGACGGCCCGATCTCGAAGAGATTCGGCGTCAAGCCCGCTTGAGTTGGCTCAAGCTGCGGGAGCAGGCAGCAGAAAGTCCCACGAGAAGCACCATAGAGCACTTGAAGGATGACGATCTTAGCCGCTGACACGCCATGATTCGCACGCGCCCCGGTGAGCGAAGGGTTGGGACGATGCGCCTGGTCGGGTCTTCGCCGGGCCCATGCCGCGCAAATCGGCGACCGCGCCTCCGGGGCGATATGACCCATCGCTGCTGTACCTTGGGGCTATGTGTTTGGGACTTACATTTACACATCAAAAAAAAAGCAAGTACTTCATGCGTTGAGGCCAGGGACGAAGTTACCATCGCCTCGTTTGAATACATCCCTCCCTATCACCCTTCCAACGGCTCGTCCGCTTCGGCGCGCGGGTCAAATCGACATCACTGCTCGGTTCGAGCGTGCATTGGCTACCGCGGACGGCGTCACGGGCGCGCATTGCGTGCACGAATGGTGGATGCGCGGCGAATTGTCCATTACCATTGAAGCCGCTCTGGAGCGGCTCTGGAACCGAGCCGCCGCATCGATTCCCGACTGGCTTCCGATGCGCTATATCGAGTGGTTGCCATGTGCCTACGAGGTTGCGCTCGGCATCCGCGCGACTGCCCGGGGACGATCGAACCTCTACTTGGTGCTTCTTGATTATCGCGACAGTCGCAGGGAAGCGTACGGCGTGTACGTAGGAATGAGTCGGTATCCCCCCTCCGATCGCTTCGATCAGCACAAGGCGGGAATTCGCGCGGCCGGCAGCGTCCTAAAGCGGGGTTTGGAGGTACTCACGGGACCGACCCTGCACTTGCAAGGCATCAAGCGCTCGGACGCCCAGCGTATCGAGATTGAATTGGCGCAAGCCTTGGCTGCGGCCGGGCTCCTGGTTAAGGGCGGGCACTGACACATGATTCTGATCGGTATGTTCGATTCTCCGTTCGTGCGGCGTGTGGCGGTCAGCATGAAGTTGCTGCAGATCCCTTTCGAGCATCGCAATTGGTCCGTGGGTAAGGACTTCGAGCTCATTCGACAATTCAATCCTCTCGGCCGGGTGCCGACGCTGGTGCTGCAGGACGGGGAAGCGCTCATCGAGTCGAGTGCCATCCTGGACTTCTTGGACGAGTCGGCGGGATCCGAGCGTGCGCTGCTGCCGCGTTCAGGCAGGGAGCGACGCGACGTGTTGCGAATCGCTTCCATCGCTCTGGGCGCGGCGGAAAAAGGCGTGCTGCAGGTATATGAGCGGGTCTTCCGGCCCGAGGAGAAACGCCACGAGCTGTGGATCGAGCGCTGCCGCACGCAGATGCAAAGCGCCCTTGCGGAGCTCGACCGCCTGGCTCAGGTGCGAACCGGCGACTGGATGATCGGTCACCGTTTGACGCAGGCTGATATCACCGCGACGTGCGCATTCACCTTCTTGTGCGACGCCTTGGCGCTTGGCCACGCCGCCGAGGCTTACCCAGCGCTGAGCGCACTCAGCGCGCGCTGCGAGGCTCTGCCGGCATTTCGGGCTGCCAAGGCCAATTTTTTCGCGCCCGGCCAGCCGCCGCCATCTGACCGCGCGTAAGGGAGGTGCCGCGGCCCGCGCTACACGCCGCCCGCGTACGCGGCGGCATGCCGTGAGCCCAGTGGTACGTAACTTCAGCAAAGGCCCATTGCCGTCAATGAGTTACACTGGTCCTCCGTTTTAGAAAAAAAGTCAGGGGGAGCACCATGTCTTCAGCGATGAAAGCGAGTGTGGCTTTGGGCTGTGTAGCGTTGTTCGGATTGATTGGCTGCAATCAATCTCCACAATCGACCGCTCCGGCGAAGCGTGGCCCGTCGCAGGCAAGTCAGGAATGGGCCAAGACCAGCAATGCGTTTGTCGAGAGCTATTTTCGGGCGCAGCCCTTCTTTGCCGCGCACGCCGGACGCCACGAGTTCGATGGCCAGCTGCCGGATTTGAGTGAACACGGGATTCGGCGCGAAATTGCCCGATTGCACGATGCGCGGGACCAGCTCGCAGCGGTCGATCCCGCCCCCCTGGAACCGACCGAGCGCTTTGATCGGGAATATCTGCTCAACGTAGTCGGTCGGGACCTCTTCTATCTGGAGAAGGTGCGCTATCCGTTCAGCAATCCCTATTGGTATCTCGGCAACCTCGATCCGGACATGTACTTGACGCGCAACTATGCACCGCTCGATGTGCGCATGAAGGCCTACACCAAGTACGCGCGCGGCATTCCAAAAATGGCGAGCAATATCCAGGCGAACCTGAAATCGCCCCTCCCCAGGACTTTCGTCGAGCTGGGCATTGCCGTCTTCGGCGGCCTCGCCGATTTCTACAAGAAAGACGTATCGCCGGTGTTTGCCCCGGTCGCCGATCCGGACCTGCAAAAGCAATTGAACGATGCGGACGCGGCCGCCTCGCAGGCGATGTCGAACCTGCGGGATTACCTGATCTCTCAGCGCAAGACCGCGACCGATAAGTTTCCCTTGGGCAAGGATCTATACGCGCAAATGGTGAAAGATACCGAGCGCGTCGATCTGCCCATCGAACAGATCGAAGCCGCCGGGCGCGCAGACCTCGTGCACAATACCGAGGCGCTGAAGACCGAGTGCGCCGCCTATTTGCCGAAGGGCACGCTCTCCGCGTGTGTCGCGAAGATGTCCTCGAAGAAGCCGGAGGGTGGCCCGGTCGAAGCCGCGCGCCAGCAATTGGTGTCCCTCAAGGAATTCGTGCTGAAGAACAACGTCGTGAGCATACCCAACGACGATCGAGCGCTCGTCGCCGAAGCCCCGCCCTACAATCGGTCCAACGCCGCCTTCATCCAGGTGCCGGGTCCGTACGATCACGGGGTTACCGCGACCTACAACATCGCACCGCCCGACCCCAAGTGGAGCAAGGCCGAGCAGGCGGCCTACCTACCAGGTGAGGCGACGCTGCTGTTCACCTCGGTGCATGAAGTGTGGCCGGGACACTTCCTGCAGTTTTTGCATTCGAATGCCAATGCCGACAAGCTCGAAGCGATCTGGATCGGTTATGCCTTCGCCGAAGGGTGGGCCCACTACTGCGAAGAGATGATGGTCGAGGAGGGATTGGGCAAGGGCGATCCCGCAAAGCACATCGGTCAGCTCGAGGAGGCGCTGCTGCGCGACGTGCGTCTGCTGTCCTCGATCGGCCTGCACACCGAGGGCATGACCGTCGCTCAATCGGAGAAAATGTTCAAGGAACAGGCGTATCAGGATCCGGGCAATGCGCGCCAACAGGCGGCGCGGGGCACCTATGATCCGGCGTACCTCAACTACACGCTCGGCAAACTGATGATTCGGAAATTGCGCACCGACTGGATCGCGAAGACTCGGGCTGGCGCGCCGGCCTCGCCCGCAGACGACCACGCGATGTGGCACGACTTCCACGATCAATTCCTCTCGCATGGCGGGCCGCCGATCCCTCTATTGCGCAAGGAGATGGTGGGCGACCAGGGAAGCGTCCTTTGAGACGATCGTCCAGCACAGCAACGGTGGTCGCATGGAGACAAACCCGCGACGATCCATGCCAACGAATTTGCGGCTTTGGCCGCGGCTGTAGCGGCTCCGGCCAAAGCGACGGACGGCGCTTGCCGTGACCCATTCGATTCAGGCGCAGTATGCCGGGGTGCGTATGCGGAGAATATCTGCCGTGATTGGTTGGGCGCTTGCCCTGCTGAGCTGGGAGGCGCGGGCCCAGGACTTGAAAGCCGTGCAGGTCTGCACCCGCTTGAGTGACGACGTTTCGCGGCTTGCTTGTTACGACGCTGCCTTGGGCGTGGCCAAGCCGTTGATTGCGCCGCTGCCGCAGACCGCTCAGCCGTCCGCCGCGCCGCCGCTGTCGGGCGCGGGTAAGACGGATGCTCAGTCGAAATTTGGCGATAGCGGCGGTCTGCACCCGGAATCCAAGGTGGAATTGCCGAAAACCCTGCTTGCGCAGGTGCGGCAAGTGACCTCGCTCCCCTATGGTCGTTACCAACTGACTCTGGATAATGGACAGGTTTGGAGAACCAGTGAGGCGGACACGGCACTAGAGTTCAAGGCGAACGACCAGGTGAGCATTTTACGAGGGGTTCTGGGCAGCTACTACATTTCGCTGGCGCAGCACGCGACGAGTGTCAGGGTGAAGCGTGTGCAATGATTCCGCTGTCGGCCCAAGTACCGATCAGCGTCGCGGCGCGCAGCGGGGTCTCCTCCTCGGGCAGCCATTCGGTTATGGCGGCGCAAATCTCGGCGAATGCGAGCCCGCGCGAGGCGGCATCGAGCGCGGCGCTTTCGGCAGGATCCAGGGAACGGAAATAGTTCTTGAGCTGCTGGCGCCATAGCAGCCAGCGCACCGGGTGCGGCGCGAGCTCAGGCTGCGGCGGCTCTGCGTTGCGACTCACCGCCTGCCACACATTCACCGTGTTCCATGCCAGGCTCATGCGGCGCACCGAGGGATGAAGGAGGAATCGGATCCCCGCCCACGCATCCGGATCAATGGCCTGCAGTGCGCTTCGCTCGAGGGCCGCGGCGTCCGGCGCATCGAATACCTCCGCCAGCGTCCATTCGAAGCGTGCGACCTCGGAGAGAATCGGCTGTTCGGAGAAGGGCGGACAGCGGGACATGAAATCCGCGAGCTCGCTTCCGTACCAGCGAATGGATCGATGCACCGAGGGGTGAGCGGCGACGAACATCTCGCCCAATGCTGCGAAGGTCTCATCGCCCAAGAGCTTATGAAGCACTGAATAGGTGTCATCGAGCGCATCAATGAGGCGGCTGCGGTAGGCGTTGCGGTAGATGCCGAGGCGTGCGTCCACCGGCAGCGGCGGTGCGCCTATGACGTCCGAGCGGATGCTGCTCGGCTCGTTCAACAATTCGCGCTGCATCTCCTGCTGCAATTGGCGCAGCTGCATCATGCCGCCTGGAGCGCCTGGCCCGCTGCGATCGCCCGCGCGATGTCGAGTTCGGCGACGAGCTCGCCCAATTCGGGGATGTTGTCGTCTCGCTCGATCATCGTGGGCACCTGCCCGAAGTGCGCGACGGCCTCGCGATAGAGTTCCCATACCGGCCCCGCGATCGGGTGGTCGTGCGTATCGATCAAATGGCCGCCGAGATCGCTGTGACCGGCGAGATGGAATTGGCGCACCCGCTCCTTCGGTATGGCGCGCAGGTAAGCGGATGCGTCGAACCCATGATTCACGCTGCTCACATAGATGTTGTTGATGTCGAGCAAAATCGCGCAGTCCGAGCGCCGCGCCACTTCACTCAGGAACTCCCATTCGGTCATTTCCGAACTGCGGTACTCGAGATAGCTCGACACGTTTTCCAGCAGGATTTGCCGCCCGAGACGTTCCTGGACCTCTCCCACGCGCGCGACGACCGTGGTGAGCGCCTCCTCGGTGTACGGCAGCGGCAGGAGGTCATGCATGTTGCGTCCCTCGACGCCGGTCCAGCACAGATGATCGGAAATCCAGGCGGGCTCGATTCGACGGCTCAATTGCCTCACCGCCGCCAGGTACTCCCGATCGAGCGCATCCGTGCTGCCGATGGACAGGGAAACGCCGTGCATGACCAACGGGAAGCGTTCGCGAATCCGCTCCAGATAATGCAGAGGCTTACCGCCCGGGACGAGGTAGTTCTCGGTGATGATCTCAAGCCAATCGATGGCATGGGGTTCGCCGAGCATCGGCTCGTAGTGAGGCGTTCTCAGTCCTAGACCAAAGCCTTTGAGCTGCATACGACGTGGGTCGGGTACGCGGCACCTTCGGGGTGCCTCGCGCACCCGACCCCAAGTTTCACTGAATGATGACTACTTCGGGGCGTCCTTCATCTTGGCTTTAGCGGCATCGCACTCGGACTTCGACATCTCCACCCACCCCATGCCCTTGCAGCTGTTCATGCCCTTACAGCTGTTCTTCGCTGACTTGCACGAGGAGGTGCCTTTGCATGAATTGACCCCCTGGCAATGCACGGTGGCGCTATCCGCCGCCACCGAGACGCTCGCCAACCCGGAGGTGAACAACATCGCGGCCGCCGCCGCCATTGCCGCACTCGACACTTTATTGATCTGCATACTGGATTCCCCTCACTTGTTATGGAAACACAGCAAAATTGCTGCTCGCGTACAAGACCCGGCCAACACCAAGATTATTGCGCGTTTGACTAAGCTTATGTCGAGAGGGCATGAGGTTTGTGCGAGGGAGCGTACCGTTTTTGCATCGCACACCAGCCTACGCCGACCATGCGTCGCACGAACGCCCTTTCCCGGACCGCCGCGAACCTGAGCGGATGCCTTAGTGAAAGATGGGCGACAGCGACCGGAGCGCGTCGGCGTTGTGCGTGCGGCCGCTGTTGATCATATCCTCGCCGCTGAAGGTCTGAGCCACGGTAAGCGGCGAAGAAGCGCTTTCACCGTCGGGTTTCTGTGGCAGAGAAGTCGTTGCGCACGCGCAGAGCGCCAGGGCGAACGTCAGCGTGAGCAACTGCTGAGTGCCTCTTGGGTAAACGAACGTTGGCATCTTCATGGCGACACCTCGCGATTTGGGACCTACGGCACATCCTACGACGCCCCAATTCTACTCGCACGTCCGTATTTGGAACAGTCGCAGAGTTTTCCAATGGGGTATGAGTCTGAAGGGAGGGGTGTGATTCCAACGGGGTATGAGTCTGAGCGGGTAGCTGGGATCGACCATGATGCGAAGCATGGTGATCCAGATGAACGACGGACAGTTACAGACCCTGGCACAGCTGCAGGCTTTTTTGGACGGGACGATCGCGGTGGATTTTGCGGTGGCCGCCGAGGAGCGTTACGGCTTCATCGGGCGCACGGTGCGCCGGTTCAGCTATCGGCGCCTGAAGCGGGTGCAGAAGGCCGTGGTGCTGCGGTTTCTTGAGCGGGTGAGCGGTTACTCGCGCCAGCAGCTCACGCGGCTGGTCAAGCGCGCTGCCGAGCGTGCACCACTGATGAAGCGCTATCGCGGCTCGCGCACGAGTTTCTCGAGCCTGTATACGCTGGCCGATGTGCTGTTGCTCGCGCACACCGATTCTCTGCACGGCACGCTCTCGGGGCCGGCCACCAAGAAGCTCATGGAGCGTGCTTTTGGGCTGTTTGGCGATCGGCGCTACGAGCGCCTGGCGGCGATCTCGGTGGCGCACCTGTACAACTTGCGCCAGCGCCCGGGCTATCAGCGCCAGCGTGTGGTGTGGACCAAGACGCGCCCGGTGAGCATCCCGATCGGCACCCGGCGGGCGCCGGCGCCCAATAACCGACCGGGGTATTTACGCCTGGATAGCGTGCACCAGGGCGACCAAGACGGCTTGAAGGGCGTCTACCACATCAATGCGGTGGACTGCGTCACGCAGTTCGAGGCGGTGGCGACCTGCGAACGGATCAGCGAGGCGTATCTGATCCCGGTGCTGGAGGAAATGCTCGCAAGTTTCCCCTTCCCGATCCGAGGATTTCACAGCGATAACGGCTCCGAATACATCAACCGGCACGTCGCCGAAATGCTCAATAAATTGCTCATCGAGGAGCACACCAAATCACGCTCCCGCCACAGCAATGACAACGCGCAGGCCGAATCGAAGAACGGCTCGATCGTGCGTAAACACTTGGGCTACAGCCATATTCCGCAGCGCTTCGCTCGCGTGGTGAACGAGTTTTGCCGCGAACACTTAAACCCCTACATCAATCTGCATCGCCCCTGTCTGTTCGCCGAAACGATCACGGACGCCAAGGGCCGGCAACGCAAGCGCTACCCCTACAAGCTGATGATGACGCCGTATGAGAAACTCAAATCCCTGCCCAATGCCGAGCAATTTTTGAAACCTGGCATCTGCTTCCCAGATCTCGACGCACTCGCCACTGCGATCAGCGACAACGAGGCCGCGGAGCGCCTGAACGAGGCTCGAGCAAGACTCTTCAAAACCATTGCCAGCCGATCAAGGTCAGCCGCTTGATCCACGATGAGCGTCACGAGTCACACAGATCGCAATTGCGGGGATGCTCAGGTAGCGGGTGCCTCCAGATCGCCGCTCATAGACCTTCCCATGCGCTCGAATTTTCCAAACAAGTCAGAAATCCAAGAGCTTCTGGCGGCTGCGCCGCCAGACTGCGCTTGGCCGCATTTGATAGCGAACGATCGAAAGATCGAAGACGAAGATCAAGACTTCAGGCAAGATCCCTCTCCTTTGGTCATCCCAGGCGCCCACCCCCCCCCCAAACCGCCCCCGCTCAGACTCATACTTGGATTGGAAATTACTGTCGCTGAACGCCCCGTCACGGGGGTAAAAAAAAGCGACCCCCGTTAGGGGGTCGCCTATTTGCGGTTAGTGCGAGCTATCCCGCGGGGATCAGAACTTCACGGTGAACGCGGCAAAAAGCTGGCGCCCGAGCACGTCATAGGTTGCAAACGTATTCGCCTGGCCGCCGCCCTGAAGCGAGGGGTTTGTCAAAACGGGCGGCTGCTTGTCGAACAGGTTGTTTACGCCCGCCCTGAGTTGGAGCTGCTTCATGGCTTGCCAGGACCCAAACAGGTCGAAGTAGCTAAAGTTCGGGATCTGCCTGTTGGCCACGTCGTAACCCCCGTACGTGGCCTTGTAAAGGAGCGGGTTGGGATCGTTGTTGTCCTGCCCCACCTTGCTGAGGAAGCGCCAAGTAAGCGTCACGGACGCATCCCACGGGCTCTGCCACGTGTTGTGCAGAGTGTGCCGCCAACGCGGGGTGACCGTCTGGCAGATGGATCCATACAGACCGGCGCAATCGTATGAGCCACCTCCGGGGATTGGTGTGGTGCTGTCGTGGATCATGTAAGTCCCCCAGACCGACCACAGCATCGATCCCGCATTGCCGCCGGGTAGAACCCACTTGTAGTTCGTCTGCAGATCGATGCCGCTAACCAGCTGGCTGGCAATATTCTGATTGGTCTGCAGGATGTAGCCGCCGGTCGCCACGGTGGCTCCTTGCAGCGAGAAGTCGGTCGTGGTCCGAACTACTTGTGAGCAATAAACCGGGTTACCCGTCTGCAGACAATTGGCCACCAGGAGGTTGGCGGGATACGCACCGACCTCACCATCGAGCCTGATCTGCCAGAAGTCGACGCTACCCGTCAGATTGGGCACAGCGGTGGGCGTAAACAAAAAGCCAAAGGTAACCGACTTTGACTTCTCCGGCTGTAAGCTCGTGCTGCCGCCTTGCACCTGCCCGAGCTGGCCGGAAACGGCCTGCGGAATAATATCGGTCGTCGTTCCATTGCCGTAGGCCTTGGTGAATGCCGCTTGCTGAGCGGCCGCGACCGTGCGCAGGCATTGCTGCAGCGTGGCTGAGGCAGGCGCGGCGCAGGGGTCATTACCGAACGCAATCAGCCCGATGTTCAGCGGATCGTATAGCTCGCTGACACTCGGCGCGCGGATCGCCCTGTTCCAGGAGGCGCGGGCGCGGACGTCCTGGATGGGGGCCCACTGAAATTCAAATTTGTAGGTGTTAACAGGACCACTGACGTTGTAATCCGAGTGGCGGAATCCGGAACCAAACACGAATTCTTTGACGAAAGGCAAATCCTGCGCCAGGGGCGCCCGCAACTCGACGAATTCTTCGGCCACCGAGACGGAGTTATCGATGGGCTCCTGCGTACCGCCGGCTCCCGACAGCTGGCCACTGTTCGTGGCATAGTCAGGGATGAAATGCACATTCTCGTTGCGGTGTTCGTACCCGACGTTGACCCCGATGCCATCATGCGCCGTCGGTAGCTTGATGCCGTATTTACCGAGGTCGCCCGTGATATCGGCATGGATGGTGCGCAGCGTGTTGTTGCCGGCCGAAGTTCCGAGTAGATAGAGATAGTTGAGCTGCTGCTGGTTCACCCCACCGTCGGAGAAGATATTCCATGGCACGCACGGCTTGCCGGACAGACAAACCGGGCCGGTCGGCGAATTCGTCGCGAGCAGGGCATTATCAATGGCGGCGTAGCTGAAATAGTTGTTGGACTGCTGGTTGAACGTCACGTAGTAGTACTGGCCGTAGGCGTCATAGTTCCAGGCATCATCCAGGAAATCGCCTTTCATACCGAGCACGGCACGGTAGTTGGTATGCTCGTAATCGAAGGTGCGCGCACCCCCCTCAACGTTGCGCCGGCCGATGGTGAGGAGAACCTGGTTCGCCGCGAGTGATTGATCCCCGCTGATCTGGGCCGGCGTGCAACCGAGTATGCCCTGCTGCTGAGCACTCAGGTACGGGTTGCCGCAATTGACGGCATAAGGTCCGCCGGTGTTGGGATTGCTCGTGGTGAAGGCAGCCGCCGGTGCTACCGCCTGGTGCGTCTTGTCGTCCATGAAGGTGAAGTCAAAGTACGGTTTCGCGTAGTCCGCCAGGTCCTCGTGGGCCAGGAACCCGGCGAGGTAACGGTTGTCCTGACGTTGCGCGTAGATGAAGGGTTGACCGTTGTAGATCGCGGGCGGGGTGGTGGTAGCGGATCCCCACGGGATAAAGCTGTTTCCGAGAACGCCATATCGGGTGTTCGCGTTGGGTCCACTCAAGGGCGTGAAGCGGTTCGAGTTGCTCGAGCCGGAGCACTGACTTCCGACCACGTTTCCCGCGGAATCGTACTGTTCCGTGAGCTGGCACTGGCCGATATCGCGTTGCGCGCCCGCGATGGGGTCTTGTTGCAAATAGCTCAAGTAGACGGTGACGTTGCCCTTGTCATCGTCGAAGTTCGTGCCGCCGATGAGGTTGAAAGTCCGATTGCGGCCGTCTTTGGTCGTGCCCGTCAAGGGGGTATAACCAGCCTCCCTCAAATAGGTGTCCATGACGCCGAGCCCGTTGTGGTGCCAGTCCTCACCCAACTGGCCATCGATCTGCAAGCCTTGAAAATTCTTTTTCATGATGAAGTTCACGACACCCGCGACGGCATCGGCGCCGTAGACCGACGAGGCTCCGCCGGTCAGGACATCGACGCGCTCGACCAGGAAAGCCGGTATCTGGTCGATGTCGGGCGCAGGCGAGGCGATCGTGGTTTGAGGAGAGCCTTGACCGAGCCGCTTCCCATCGACGAGCACCAGCGTTCGGTTGGGGCCCAATCCGCGCAGGTCCACGGTCGACAGGCCGCCCGGCGTTGTGAGTCCGGTCGTGCGGTTGCTGAAGTCCTGCCCCAAGTCGTTGTTCAGGATCTGTGGGAACTGATAGAGAATGTCGCTGACGTCAGTCTTGCCGGTCACCTGGATATCGGCCGCACTGAACGACGCAATGGGGCTTGTGCTTACTGCGTTTGGTGTGACGATGCGCGTCCCGGTGACGATGACTTCCTGCAGAGTCTCTGAGGCTGCCGGTGCGGTGGTGGCCTCCTGTGCGAATGTGGGTAGGCATGGCGCGGCGATGACCGCAGCCAGCAGCAGCCCCTTGTTCAAGGCGCGTAAAACACGGTTCATGAAACACCCCTTTTATATTTGGTGCCAAAGTGTAGCGGCCACTGATTGAGCGCCTCACTGTAGTGTCCACGCAACAATCAATCGGACGTTAAGGTTTGGATGAAAAGCAGTTGTTGATTACTAGGTTAAATCATCGATAGCCGGATGGTATCGGATTTTTTTTGTGAAGAAAAGTCAAACGCACTGCCTATCTACAGATAAAACAAGCCAAATCCACCTCGTTAAGGAGCGGCCGCAACGCTCAACTCGGGAATCCCTCATGTGTGGTGCCGTCACTACAAGCGAACGCGGCGTGAAGCGAGGGGGGCCGGCAGTCGCAAATCCTCGACTGCCGGCACTTAAAGTCGCTAGTCGTGGTGCTCTTTCTTCGCGCGCTCTGGTTCGTCTTTCTTTGCGGCGTCGATTCCCTCGGGTGTCGGTTCCTTGCTGATCACTTTGACGCCCGCCGGTGCATTCGTCACCTCGAACTCGACCCGACGGTTGAGGGCGCGGCCGTCGGTGGTTTTGATGCTTGCGATCGGATCGGCCTTGCCGTAGCCCTTGGCCGTGAGATTGACGGGGTTGACGCCCTTGCTCGCCAAATAGGCCTTCACCGCCTCGGCGCGCCGCTGCGACAGCCTTAGATTATATGCGGCAGCGCCGGTCGAGTCCGTATAGCCCTTGATATCGACGTTCAGCTCCGGCTGGTTCGCGAGAGCCGCTGCAACCTCATCCAAGGTCTGGCTGGCGGGAGCGGTCAAATCCGCCGAATTGAACTCGAAATCGACGGCTCGTACGACCAACGTCTGTTGGATGATGCGGCAATTTTCATCGACCTTGAATCCAGCCGGCGGATGACACTCGGGCTTCGGCGGTGGCGGTGGCGGCTGGCGGCGGTGGGGGCGGGGGTGCCGCGACCACCGGCGGCGGGGGCGTGGGATTGCCGAAACTCAATTGAAATCCCACGCCGATGAGCACGTCGCCGGGGTTCCGTGGGATGTACTCGCCGTTATATGCAGCGTGCTGCATGAATTCCCACCGGTACTTCCCTTCGACGCGCAGTTGCAGACGGGTCGAGCCGGTTTGATCGCCGAGGCCTATCAGCGAGCGAGAGGGCTCTGAGCTTTTCGCTGGGCCCAAAGTTGCCCGAATAACCCTTGAGCTTGGAGCTGATACTGCCGTAGTCGAGCTCCAAGGCGACATTCGGCGCAATGTTAGCGCCGAGCCCTACTTGGTAGCCGAAAGCATCCTTCGATTCGCGCCTCGGATCCATGATGCTGTACTGGCCCAAGGGGCTTATATAGAAGGAGCCGGTATCGTTGTACGGCTGGGCGCTGAGTGCTGGGGCCGAGGCGGCCACGGTGGCGACCAGCAGTCCACCCAAGATCGTTCGGTTCATTGAATCTCTCTCCGTTATTAGCACAAAGCCAACAGCTGAACGCTGTGGGCGGAACCATGCAATTGCTGCGAATTAGCCGCATTGAGCGGCCCGCAGGAAACAGTGGACTATCAGTGTTGTATTTGAACCACGCGAGGCGTGAGTGTCTGTAGGCTAAAGATACAAACCGAGCGTAGGAGCTTACTTAGCGTCCGGTGTTGCCGAAGCTCGCATGCACCAGCATGTCGCCCGCTTTGATGCCCATCTGCTCTGCGATGCCGCCCTTCAATTCAAGGACGGCGTGCGCCGGCTGCGGGGCGCTGATGACATCGAGCGACAAAGGAGTGGTACGAGCGAAGATGGTGTTGATGCGTCCGTCGGCCGCGACGAACAGCATGTCGAGCGGGATGTAGGTGTTCTTCATCCACATCGAGACTCTTCGATCGCCTGGGAACAGGAACAGCATGCCGGCGTGATCATCCATCTCGCGCACGAACATGAGGCCCTGCGCGTCGCGTTGCGGCGTATCCGCCGTCCAGATCTTGAAGTTGACCACTTTCCCCGACGCGGTGCGAATCGCGAGCAAGCTCTGCGGAAATGCCGACAAGGGCTCGGGCGGTCCCTGCTGCGCGAGCACGGAGGCGGCATTGAACGCCCACACGGCGCATAGGGCCAGCGCCCAGCGCCGTCCGCGATTGGGCTCGATCATTGCGTTACTCCGGCGGTCGTATCCTGCGGCGTCTCGAAGATGACCGGCCCGGCAAATTCAAAGGTGCTGACGAGCACCTCGCCGTCGCCGCGCACCGCATGCGCCGGCTGCGTGCAAAAGCCGCGCGCTTCGACGCGGTAGGTTCCCGGGGTCTTCAGGGGCCGCTGGGAAAGCGAGTCGACGGTGCAGCGCGAGTCGCCGAGCGTGCCGAAGATGCGATCCGTGCCCTGCACGATGATGGTGAGATTGGCTCCCGTAGCGCGCGCCGGTTGACCCGCGCGGATGCCGGTCAATCCGAAGACGAACAACAGATCGCGGCCGCCTCCGGGTTCGCGGTGAAAGCTCAAGCGAACGCCGGGCGGTTGGCTCTTCGACTCGCCTTCGCAGCGAGTGCCGCTGTTGGGCCAGTCGATGTTCGCTTCGATGGCTCCCGCAACGTGCGCGTGCAGATATCCGTCGCCCGACTCGAGGCAGGCGGCGGCGGCGCCCGATGTGGGCGCGCCCGGTGTCGGGGGGGCCGCCGCGACGGGCAGGGCGCCGAGCGCGGCAATCCCCGCCGTGACCAGAACCAGTATCATCCACCCATGTTGCCACGGATATTGCTGGTGCTGCTGCTGCTCGCGACGGCGGCGTGCGCGCCGAAGTTCGAGCGGCCGAATCTCACGGTGGTCGGCATCGAGATGCAGAGCGGCAACTTTTTGCAGCAGAATTTTTTGGTCAAATTCCAAATTCAGAACCCCAATGACCGCGCGCTCCCGGTGAGCGGCTTGCACGCGGAGTTGAACGTGGGCGGGGAGCGCATCGCGAGCGGCGTCAGCAACCGCGCCTTCGTGGTCCCGCCGCTCGGCCAGACCGATTTCGACATGAACATTACCGCCAACGTGGCGCTCGCGCTGCTCAAACTCGCCAACGCGCATGCGGACTCGATCGACTACGAAGTGACCGGCGCGGCGAGCCTGGACCTGCCATTCCTGCGCGATCTGCCGTTCCGGCAGAGCGGGTCGTTTCCGCTCAAGTCGTTTCAGTAACTTATTGAAATAATTGAACTTATTTTGCATCTAGCGCCTGGATGGACTGGCGTCTGGTAAACTTTGTCCGGCACCCACCGGGTGCTCAATCATGGCACACACTCCTTACGAACAACTGGAACAAGAGTTTCGCCGGCTGCATGCGTTTCGCGGTGCCCTGTCGCTGCTGCGCTGGGACGCGGCGGTGATGATGCCGCGCGGCAGCGCCGATGTGCGGGGCGAACAACTGGCGGCGCTCGAGACCGAGCATCACGCCCTGCTCACCACGCCGAAAGTGGCGCGTCTGCTGGAGCGCGCCGAGGCCGGGGCGTCGCAGCTCGAGGATTGGCCGCTCGCGAATCTGCGCGAGATGCGTCGGCAGCGCGATCACGCCATCGCCACGCCCCCTTCGCTGATCGCGCGCCTGGCGAGGGCGACCTCTCGCGCCGAGGTGTTCTGGGTCGAAGCGCGCAAGGCCAACGACTTCAAATTGTTCGCTCCGCATCTCGAAGAGGTCGTGCACTTGGTGCGCGACAAGGCGGCGCTGCTCGGTCAGGCCCGCGGGCTCGCCCCCTACGACGCCCTGGTCGATGCGTTCACGCCGGGCATCTCGACGGCGGACATCGACACGATTTTCAAGGCGTTGTCGCGCAAGCTCCCGAGCCTCATCAACGAGGCCATCGAGGTGCAGGCCGACCGCGCGCCGCTGCCTCTCGCCGGCAAGTTCGGCATGGCTCGCCAGCGCCAGCTCGCGCTCGACGTGCTCAAAGCCCTGGGCTTCCCGTTCGATCGGGGGCGGCTCGATGAGAGCGAGCACCCCTTCACCGAAGGCGTACCAGGCGACATCCGCGTCACGACGCGCTTCGACGCCAATGATCCTTTCTCCGGCCTGCTCGGCGCCGTGCACGAAACCGGACACGCCATGTACGACTTGGGATTGCCGCTCAAGTGGCGCGACCAGCCGGTCGGTCGGGATCGCGGACTCGCGCTCGAGGAGAGCCAGTCGCTGCTCTTTGAAATGAATATCTGCCGCAGCCGCCCCTTCGTGAAATACCTCAAGCCGATGCTCGAGAAATATCTGCAGGTGAGCGGCGAGGAATGGAGCGAGGATAACCTCTACCGCCATCTGATCCGGGTGAAACGCAGCTTGATCCGCATGGATGCCGATGAGCTCACCTACCCGGTTCACATCATGCTGCGCTACGAGCTCGAGAAGAGGATCCTCGAGGGCTCGCTGCCGGTGGCTGAACTGCCGGAGGCGTGGAACGCACATCTCGAAGAGCGGCTGAACATCCGGCCGAGCAACGATGTCGACGGCTGCCTGCAGGACATCCACTGGGCCGTCGGGCACTTCGGCTATTTCCCCTCCTATGCCTTGGGCGCCGTGATTGCGGGTCAGTTGTACGAGGCGCTGCGCGCGGAACGTACCTCCCTCGACGAGGAGATTGCGGCGGGCCAATTCAACGGTGTGATGGAATGGCTGCGCGACAACGTGCACGGGGTCGGTGCGCGTCTGCCGGTGCAGGAGCTCATCAAGCAGGCCACCGGTAAACCATTGACGGCTGCGGCCTATCTGCGCTACCTGGAAGCGAAGTATCTGGAACCGCCTTGAGCCCCGAAATCGGGACCGCCCGCGTGCATTCGAACAATTTCAAGAAGCTGCAGGCACAGCTGCGCGGGTCCGTCGGCAAGGCGATCAGCGACTACGACATGATTGCCGAGGGCGACCGGGTCATGGTTTGCCTGTCGGGGGGAAAGGACTCCTATACGCTGCTCGACATTCTCCTGAGTCTCAGGCGCAGCGCGCCGATTCGCTTCGAGATCGTTGCGGTGAATCTCGATCAAAAGCAGCCGGGCTTCCCGGCCGGGGTGTTGCCGGGGTATTTGACCGAATTGGGCGTGCCGTTTCGAATCATCGAGCAGAACACCTACTCGGTGGTGAAACGCATCATCCCCGACGGCAAGACCCTCTGCGGGTTGTGTTCCCGGCTGCGGCGCGGCGCTCTGTACCGTTTCGCGGCGGAAAACGGGATCAGCAAGATCGCGCTCGGCCACCATCGCGACGACATCGTCGAGACGTTGTTCTTGAACATGTTTTTCGGCGGCCGGCTCAAGGCGATGCCGCCCAAGCTCCTGAGCGAGGACCGGCGCCACATCGTCATCCGGCCGCTGTGCTACGTGGCGGAGCGCAACATCGCGCGCTACGCCGCGGCGCGCGAGTTTCCCATCATTCCCTGCACGCTGTGCGGCTCGCAGACCCACATGCAGCGCTTGGTGGTGAAGGGCATGCTCGGGGAGTGGGAAGCGAAATTTCCGGGGCGCATCGAATCGATATTCTCCAGCATCTGCAATGTCTCCGCCTCGCAGCTCGCCGACCCGCGTCTCTTCGATTTCGCGGCGCTCGATCGGCTGCGCTCGTCGGCTGCGTGTCCGGAGGCTGAATCAGTTGCAGATGCGGCCGCAGATACGGCGAGTTGTACCGATCCTCTGTAAGAGCTTGGACAGGGCCCGAACCGGGGGGGTAAGATTTTCGCCATGGGGATACCAGCGTCCGCGGGCAGGTTGCAACGGAGAATCGGCCGAAAAACCGCCGGTGCGCGCGCGCACGCGCGGCCGCAGCATGCCTGGGAAACGTTGAGCGACGATCAGTTGCTCAGTTTGCGATTTTGTGATCTTCAATTGACGATCACGGGCACGGATCTCGAGCGGGCGGTCGAGCGGCTGTATGGGGAACTCGCCACCCGCGGCATCCGCTTTCGGCCGCACTGCTGGTTGTCGCAGGAGTGGTTCTCCCCCGACGGCGTCCCCGGCATCGCCATCCCCTTCTATCTCGCACATCCGCGCTTCAGCAGCATCGAGCGCCGTTTCATGCGCGAAGTGGAAGGGGGCAACCGCAACTGGCTCATGCGCATCCTGCGCCACGAAGCGGGTCATGCCCTCGACACGGCGTATCGCGTGAGACGACGGCGGCGCTGGCGCGAAGTGTTCGGGCCGGCTTCGCTGCCGTATCCCGATACCTATCGGCCGCGTCCCGGAAGCCGCCGTTTCGTGCAGCACTTGGGATCCTGGTACGCGCAGGCCCATCCCACCGAGGATTTTGCCGAGACATTCGCGGTGTGGCTCAAGCCGAACTCGGCGTGGCGCCGCGAATATCTGGGCTGGCCGGCATTCGCCAAGCTCGAGTTCATCGATGAGCTCGCCGCCGAAATCGGCGATGAGCCGCCCCGGGTCGTCGATCGCAGCCGAATCGAGGAGATCGCCGAGGAGTCCTGCACGCTGCGCCAGCACTACGAGCGGAAGCTGGCGCGCTACCGCACGCCGCGCCGCTCCGGTGCCGACGAGTTGCTGCTGAAAGTATTCACGGCCGCACCGCGCCGCCGCTCGGCGCTCAAGGCGGCGAGCGTTCTGCGCGAGCTGCGCCACCCGCTGCGCCAGCAAATCGTGCATTCCGGCGCCTTCAGCGAATACCTCGTGCACCAAGTGCTGCGACTGATGATCGGGCGCTGCGAATCGCTCAATCTGTATCTTCGGGGTCCGCGACGCGAACTCAAACCGCACCTGCTGTGGGTGATCGCGCGCCTCGCGGAGTCCTATGAGGAGCGCCAGCTGCCCCGGGTCGCTCTATGAAGAAAATGCGGGCGCTGGTGCTGGTGCATGCCACGCTCGTCCCGCCCGATTCGCTGCACGGACTGTCGGAGAAGGAAATCGACGAATGGCGCACCGAATACGACGTCATATCGCATCTGAAGGCCGGGGGCCACGACGTGCTGCCCCTGGGCCTGAGCGATAGCCTGTCGGAGCTGCGCCGCGCGATCATCGATTGGAAGCCCGATATCGTGTTCAATCTGCTCGAGGAGTTCGACGGCATCGTCACGTACGATCAGCATGTCGTCGCCTTTCTCGAATTGATGCATCAGCCTTACACCGGGTGCAACCCGCGCGGCATGCTGCTGTCGCGCGACAAGGTGCTGTCGAAGCAATTGCTGTCCTACCATCGCGTGCCGACCCCACAGTTCATGGTGTTCGCGCGCCGCAGGAAGCCGCTGATCCCGAAGCGGCTGCGCTTTCCGATGTTCGTCAAGTCCTCGACCGAGGATGCCTCGCTCGGCATCGCACACGCCTCGGTCGTCGAGGACGAGCGGCAGCTGAAGGAGAGAATCGCCTTCATCCACGAGCAGACGCATTCGGATGCGCTGGTCGAGGAATACATCGAGGGCCGCGAACTCTATGTCGGCGTGATCGGCAACGACCGGCTGAAGGTTCTGCCGGTGTGGGAGATGACCTTCGGGTCGCTGCCGGAAAACCTGCCCGCCATCGCGACGCGCAAAGTCAAATGGGACCGCGGCTATCAGCAGAAGTACGGCATCACCACTGCCGCGGCGGCAGATCTTCCCGATGGTACCGTGGCGCGGCTCGAGCAGCTCTCTAAGCGCATTTTTCGCGCCCTGCATCTCACCGGCTACGCGCGCATGGATTTTCGCCTGCGGGGCGACGGCGCGCTCTACGTGCTCGAGGCGAACGCCAATCCGAACATATCGGTGGGCGAGGACTTCGCGCAATCGGCGCTCACCGCCGGCATGCGCTATCCCGAGGTGCTGCATCGAATCCTTCAGCTCGGCGCCAACTACCCCGCGGCGTGGCGGGGTCTCGACGCCTAGGAGCCCATCGGACAGACTCCTAGGGCTTGGTCCAGCGCTCCATCCAGGCGAGCGCCGTCTCGTACCACTGAATGCTGTTGGCGGGCTTGAGCACCCAGTGGTTCTCGTCCGGGAAGTAGAGCAGCTCGCTCGGCACGCCGCGCCGCTGCAATGCCGTGAACACCTCGAGGCCTTGGCTCAGCGGCACGCGATAATCGAGCTGGCCATGAACCACGAGCGTCGGAGTCTTCCAACGCGCCACCTCGTCGATGGGATTGTGCTTCGCGTACGCCGCCTTGTTCTGGAACTCGGGGCCGCCGTTCTCCCACTCCGGAAACCACAATTCCTCGGTCGAGTAATACATGCTGCGATTGTCGAAAATGCCGTCGTGCGAGATCAGGCACTTGAAGCGGTCCGGCCATTCCCCGGCGATCCAATTCATCATGTAGCCACCGTAGGATCCGCCGAGCGCGCACATGCGATCCGCATCCAGCCACGGATATTGCTGAAGCGCGGCGGCCAGTCCCAGCTTGAGGTCCTCGAGCGGCTTGCCTCCCCAATCGCCGCTGATCGAGTCGGTGAAAGCCTGGCCGTACCCGGTCGAACCGTGAAAGTCGATCATTACGACTGCGTAGCCGGCGCCGGCAAAACTCTGGGCATTCCAGCGCCAGTGCCATTGATTCGCCATGCTCCCCTGGGGTCCGCCGTGCACGACGAAAGCCACCGGATATTTCTGGTCGCGCTTGAAACCCGCCGGCTTGACGAGGTAGCCGAAGACGTTGTCATTGTTCCAGCCGGCGAAGCTGAATTGCTCGTACTCGCCGAGCTTGCGTTCGTCGAGCAGAGTCTGATTCAAATGCGTGAGCTGCTGAGGCGTCCCGCCGCCGAAACCGACCGCGTAGAGATCCGCCGGACTCGCCAGCGTGCTCAGCGTGAAGAGGACTTTCTTCGGACCGACGCCGAATCCCTCGACCTCGCCGTCGCCGGTGATCGCGGAAGTTCTGCCGCTCGTCGCGTCGATGGCCCAGAGCGGCCGTTGCCCCAGATGATCCGCGGTTGCGTACAAAGTCTTGCCGTCGCGCGACCAGGCGAAGCTCGTGATCGAGCGGTCCCAATTCTTCGTCAGCGCGCTTTTGACGCCGGTCTTCAGGTTGAGCAGCACCAGATGAAAGCGGTCGGCCTCGAATCCCGGCCGGTCCATGGCGAGATAGGCGAGCAGAGAGCCGTCGGGCGAGTAAGCCGGCTGTGCGTCCCACGCCGGATTGTCCGCGGTCACGTTGTGCGCGGCTCCGCCGCCCGCGGGCACCGTGTAGATGTCGTAGTTGGTGGACCAGGGCTCGCCGACCGGCACTGCGCGCACCGAGAACGCCACTTCCTTCCCGTCCGGGCTGATCGAATAATCCACACGGTCGCCGAACGGTTTGCCGGGCACGTCGCCGTCGAGCCCCGCGGTCAGATTGACCGGCGTTCCATTGGCGGGCCCCGATTCGTCGAGCGGGATGGAGAAGAGCTGCGAGCGGCGCCCGTCGCTCCACGTGTCCCAATGCCGCACGAAGATCCGATCGTACAAGACGCCGCGCGCGGCGCCGTGCGCGGCGGCGTCCAGCCGAGCCTTGGTGCATGCCAGGTCGCTGCAATCGCGATACACCTCGATGCTCACGAGGAGGCGCTCCGCCGTCCGGGCGACGCGGAAGGAGCCGACGTCGAGCGGCAGATTCGTGACCTGCAGCGGTTCGCCTCCCGGCGCGGAACGCCACACCTGAGTGGTGCCGCTGCGATTCGAGAGGTAATAAACGAAACGCCCGTCACCGCTCCACTCCGCCGCATTCGAGTTGGCCGATAAGTCGCTGATTCGCTCCGCCGGCGCGTTTCGCTTGCGCGCATCGAGAACCCAGATGCTGGTGCGCCCCTTGTTGGCATCGATGTCGGTCGCACGTAGGGTGTAGGCAACCCGTTTGCCGTCGGGGGATACGGCGAGTTCCGAGATGCGCTCCAGGCGAACGAGATCCTGCACGCTGAAGGGCTGCGCCGCCGTTTTGGCGGCGGTCCGGGCTGCCGCCCCCGGAGAGACGGCCGCGGCCGCGAGCAATGCGAGAGTTGCGTACACGTGACTGGCGCGCATGTTCCAATTCCCCCAAGAAGATCAACGCTTCTTATTGTAGCCTCAGCGCACATGAGCATAGCACCGCGGGTCATCAGCTTCGATTTGGACGACACGCTGTGGCCGGTGGCACCGGTCATCGAGGGTGCGGAGCGGACGCTGTTCGCGTGGCTCGAGGCTCGTCATCCGCAGGCCGTGCACGGCCACAGCATCGAGTCGATGCGGGAGTTGCGTGCGCGTATCGCCGAGCAATTTCCCGAGCGGCGTCATGACCTCACGTTCCTGCGCCGCCGCGCCCTCGCCGCGCAATTCGGTGCGGCCGGCCTGGGTGCGGCCGCCCCGGGCGTCGCGGACTCGGAGGCCGGCGACCTGGAGCCGCTCGTCGATGAGGCCTTCGAAGTGTTCCTCGCGGAGCGCAATCGCGTCGCGCTCTACGCCGACGTCATGCCCTCGCTGCTGCGCTTGCGCACCCGATATCGCCTGTTTGCGCTCAGCAATGGCAACGCGGATCTCAAGCGCTGCGGCATCGGCGATTTTTTCGACGGCCACGTCACCGCCATCGCCGCGGGCGCGGCCAAGCCCGACGCGCGAATTTTTGCGCAGCTCGAGCGCGCGGCCGGTGTGAGCGCGGCCGAAGTACTGCACATCGGCGATGATCCGCTGGCGGATGTCGTGGGTGCGACACGCGCCGGCATGCAGGCCGTGTGGTTGAATCGTGACGCGCGTCCGTGGCCGGCGCAGTTCTCACCGCCCGCGCGCACCATTTCGACGCTCGCCGAGATTATGTAGCACCGCAATGATGCACGCGGCGTTGGCAGCCTACGAGGCCGGTTGCTGATAGCGAAAAACACTGAAATTATCGGTGTTTTCTGACTGTAGTTCGCGCTTTTCCCACTTCACTTCGAATGCTCATTGCCGCTAGGATGGTGTCACGTTAAGTAAGGACACCAAGCATGCAAGCAATGTCCGACAGGTCAGTGGTAGCGGTGAGTTCGCTGCGCGAGTTCTTTCGTGACGCATTTCACGAAGCGAGCGAACATCAGCATCTCGATATCGACGAACAAGCCGAACAATACGTCGTCAATTTGCTCACCATGTTCTCGCGCGCCGAAGCGCTCTACGAAAAGACCCCCGACGGCCTGCGCATCAAGCCTCTGGCACAGATGCTCGCCGATGCGCTGGATGCCCCGAGCACGGCCGCGCGCCAGCGCGGGCTGCAGCGTCTGGGTGATGTGTCCTTGTTCATCGCGGGCTTTTTCGCCCGCAGCTTTGCGCGAAAGCTGATCGACATCGACTATCACATCGCGATGGGCGGCAACGCATACAGCTCGCTGGCCGACACCATGCAGCGCTCGCTGTCGGGGCGCAGCATCGCTGCCATCTACTCGCAGCTCGCCCGAAAGTTTCAGCCGCTGGTGGACGCTCTCAACGAGGTCAGCGAAATGTCGTACTGCCACAGCGATGCGGATATTTTGCGGCTCTACGAAATTTGGATGAAGACCGGCAGCCAACGCGCCCACGGTTTGCTCAACCGCCTGGGTGTGCAGCCCGTCAAAGTCGGCGGCCTGCTCTTCGAGCATTGAGGTCGCGGCATGGTGCTGCGCGCCCTGCAGACGCTTCTCAGCCGTCTCTACGACGTCGATGTCGACTACGACGTATACGATTTCCTGGTGACCGACCGGCACGCGCTCGCCGGCGTAACTCCCGTCAACGATCATCGGGCGCCCGAGGAAGAGCTGCTGCTTGCGGAGAGCGGCGACGGCGCCGGAGTCGCACTCTACATCGATCCGAGCGTACTCAAGCGTCTCGAGGAGGCGGATCCCTTCGGCGAGTTGACCGAGGCGAATCTCGCCGACTATTGCACGGCGCTCGAAGGAGTGAGCCACTTCGTCTATTCCGCTTGGCGGCTGGGGGGCGATGCGCCTGTGTCGCTCCTCGAACTCGAAACGCAGGCCGAGGTCGACAAATATGCGGCCACGGTCTTTTTGGTGGCGGATCAGCAAGGCGGCACGTATCCCGCCCAGGTGCACGCGCGCCTGTTCGACCGCGTCACCTTTGATGCGCGCCTGCGGCCGGAGCAATACGACCGGTACCGGACGGCGCACCGCTGTGCCGCGAGCTATTGCCGGCGCCTGGAAAGCAGGTTCGTGAGCCGGGGTAAAGCGCGCACCGAAGCGCTGGTGCGCGAGCTGCGCAAATTCTATCGTTTGGGGAGTACGGCCAAGCTGCGGTACGCGCTCGCTTAGGAGGCCGCCGAGGCGCTCACTCGTCGTCGGGTTTGTCCGTTGCCTGCTTTTTCAGCGCCAGCCACTCGCTCAGCTTTTTCAAATCTTTCTTGCGCGCCTGTTCGGCCTTGCTGAGCTTGCCGCTGTCGTAGGGGTTGTAGCCTTTGACGGTGCCGAGCGGGTTCGGTTTGACGAGGTCGAACGGCGTCGGCGCATCCTCGGCGAGCGACAGACCGGGATTCTCGAGCTTTTGCAGCCGCTCGGTCGATACCTCCCGGCCGAAGGCGCCGGTGGCGATGGACCACTCCCAGATGGCATTGCCGCGCTCGTCGAACTGGACGCGGCCGGTTTTCTTGGGCTCCGGCCCCTCGGGCGCAGACGCCTTACCCGCACCGGCGGGGGCGGCCTTGGGTATAGGCGCCTTGGGCATGGGCTTTGAGTTCTCTTTGCTCACGCTACCTTTTTAGGCGATGCTGCGCCCAAGTCAACCCGCGGATGCCGAAAATCTGCGCAGCGTCACAATTGCAGCTGGTAACTTGCGCGAAACAGGCCCAAAGCCGTTTTTCCGTCGTTCCACTCGCCGCGCAGCACGTGGCCGATCGCATCGCCGAGCGGCATCCATTGCAGCTCCAATTCCTCGTCGGCATCGGGCGCGGCCGAACCCACCTCGAGGGCGCGCGCCAGATACATGTGAATCACTTCACTGAAGATTCCAGGTGCCGGCACATAGAGACCGAGCGAAGTCCAGCGCCGTGCCGACACGCCGGTTTCCTCGGCAAGTTCGCGCACCGCACACACCTCGGGCGCTTCGCCGCTGTCGAGCTTGCCCGCGGGGATCTCCCACATGAAATCCGCGACGCCGTGCCGATACTGGCGGACCAGGCAGACCCGCCCCGCATCGTCGATCGCGACCACCGCGGCCGCGCCGGGATGGCGCACGAAGTCGATCTCATACTCGCGGCCGTTCGCATATCTCAGGCGTTCGGTCGACACGTCGATCACGCGGCCTCGGTGAACTCGGTTGCTTGCGGTCGTCGTAGGTTTCAACATGTCGGCCCTTGTGGTGAGAAATCCTGGTGAGAAATCCGGATCTGATGATCATCCTCGGGAGTCCCGCGAGCGGCAAGACGACGCTCGCACGCCGGCTGAGCGCGGACCTGTCTCTGCCCTGCCTCTGCAAGGACGATATCAAAGAAGCGCTTTTCGATGACCTGGGGACCGGGGACCGCGACTGGTCGCGCCGGCTGAGCGGGGCGAGCTTCGCCGCGCTGACGCGTCTCGCGCATACGCAGCTCGCGACCGGCAACTCGTGCATCGTCGAGGGAAATTGGCGCGAACCGCACGCCGCCGCGTTGCGCAGCTTGCCCGAAGCGTGCGGCGCGCGCATGGCGCAGATCTGCTGCCGGGCCGAACCGCGGGAAATCGTGCGCCGCTTCACATCGCGCACGCGCCACGCGGGCCACTTGGATGCAGAGCTGGCGCACGGCGAACTCGCCGGCGCAGCCGCGCAGCAGGCGGCCTTCATCGACCTCCCCGGCCCGCGCTTCGTGTATGAGAGCGACTCACCGGGCGCCTATGCGCAGCTGCTGACGGAGCTAAAAAACTGGCGCCTGTGATCTGGCTCCTCGCGCACAACGCGTCAAATGCGCAATCTAGCCGGCAGGAGTGGTATAAAGTCAGATCTGGATATCCATACAGCGGTATAGTTTTTCTATGATGAAAGTGAAGACGACGACGGCATTCGATGCGCTCAATCCCTCGCAGCGCCGCGGCGCCACGTTCGGCACGCCGACGAAGGACAAGGGCATTGCCGCGGGTCCGCTGCTGATCCTGGCCGGTGCCGGCACCGGCAAGACCAACACCCTGGCGCACCGCACGGCGCACCTGGTGCTGAACGGTGTCGATCCGGCGCGCATTCTCATGCTGACTTTCACGCGCCGCGCGGCGCAGGAGATGATTCGCCGCTCGCAAAAGATCGTTTCCGAAGTGCTCGCCGAGCGCGGTAAATTGGGCGATCGCAGCGTGCAGTCGCGCCTGGTGTGGTCCGGCACCTTTCATTCCGTCGGCAATCGCATTCTGCGCTCGTTCGCCAAGCACCTGGGGTTGGCGCCGAATTTCACGGTGCTCGATCGAAGCGACGCGGCCGACTTCATGGACGTGATTCGCCATGAATTCGGCTTTTCGGGCAAGGAAAAGCGCTTTCCGCGCAAGGACACCTGTCTTGCAATCTACAGCTATCGGGTCAACACGCGGCTCTCGCTCAAGCAGACCATCGAAGAGCAATTTCCGTGGGTGAGCGAGTGGGAACAGGATCTCACGCGCCTGTACCGCGAATATGTCGCGCGAAAACAGAAGAACAACGTGCTGGATTTCGACGACCTGCTGCTGTATTGGCACGTGATGATGCAGAATCCCGCGCTCGCGCAGAATCTCTCGCATAATTTCGATCACGTGCTGGTCGATGAATACCAGGACACGAGCGCCCTGCAGGGCGAAATCATCCAAGCGCTGAAGCCCGACGGCCGCGGTGTCACGGTGGTGGGCGATGACGCGCAGGCAATCTATTCGTTTCGTGCTGCGGCGGTCGAGAACATCCTGGGATTCGCGGACCGCTACAAGCCGAAGGCGGAGATCGTGGTCCTTGCGCAGAATTACCGCTCGACGCAGCAGATCCTGGATTGCGCCAACGCGCTCATGTCGGAGGGTGCGCGCCAGCACCGCAAGACGCTGCTCGGGACCCGCCAGGCCACGCAGAAGCCCTTCTACGTCACGCTGGACGATGCTTCGGGCCAGGCGGAATACATCGTCGGAAAGATCCTGGCGACGCGCGAAGTTGGCGGCTCGCTGAAGCGCCACGCCATCCTGTTTCGCAGCTCGCACCACAGCGATGTGCTCGAAGTCGAACTCACGAAGCGCAACATTCCCTACGTGAAGTACGGCGGCCTGAAGTTTCTCGAGGCGGCGCACGTCAAGGACATGCTCTCCATTCTTCGCTGGGTCGATAATCCGCGCAACGCCGTGGCCGGATTCCGCGTGTTGAAGCTCGTCCCGGGCATCGGTCCGGCCCACGCCAAGCAGGCGCTCGATTTTTTGGAAGCGCAGGGCGGCAGCTTCAAGAGTCTCGCGGCCTTCGACGCGCCGCAACCGGTGAAGATGGATTGGAAGAGATTTTGCGTGCTGCTGGAGAAGCTGGCCGATCCGACCACGCCCTGGCCGGGCCAGGTCGGATTGGTGCGCGAATGGTACAAACCGCAGCTGGAGCGGATCTACGATGCCCCCTGGAGCCGTGCCGGCGATCTCGAACAGCTCGAACAGCTGTCGAACCACCACGCGAGCCGCGAGCGCTTCCTCACCGAATTGACGCTCGATCCGCCGACGCTCACGAGCGATCAGTCCGGTTCCGCCTCCAAGGATGAGGATTACGTGATCCTTTCGACGATCCATTCCGCCAAGGGGCAGGAGTGGGATATCGTCTATGTGCTGAACGTGGCGGACGGCAATTTTCCCTCGGAGTTCGCCGCCGGCAAACCGGAGATGGTCGAGGAGGAGCGCCGCCTGCTGTACGTTGCGATGACCCGCGCACGCAACGAACTGCATTTGTGTGCACCGCTGAAATATGCCGTCACACAGCAGGCCAAGGACGGCGATGCCCACGTCTACGGCGCCAAGAGCAGATTCATGACCGACAAGGTTCTGGACTGCTTCGAGCGCACGACGTTCCGCAGTGCGCGCGGCGTCGAGAATCTGCGCTCGGAAGAGTCGACGACGGTCGACGTCGTCGCCCAACTGAAAGAAATGTGGTGAGCGAACACGCGCTCACTCCCGGCGCCGATTGCAGGCGCCTAAATCGACGAGTGGCCTCGACCAGCGTCCCGGCTGCAGCCGGCGACTAGATCACCAGCGGCGCGGGCCGCCTCCGCCACCACCGCCCCCGCCGCCGCTCGCCGGCTTCGACCGCGGTGCCCGTTCCTGGGCCTCGTTGACTCGCAGCGGACGACCTCCCATCTGGAAGCCGTTCGTTTGCTGAATCGCGTTTTGCGCCTCACCGGCCGCCATGTCCACGAATGCAAAACCGCGCGGGCGCCCGGTTTCGCGATCGTTGATGAGTTTGACGGAATCGACTTTGCCGTAGCGTTCGAACAAGCTACGCACTTCGTCTTCAGTAGCGGTGAACGGCAGGTTGCCAACGTAGATCGTCGTCATTCAACTAATCTCTCTAACAAGGATTCAACACGCAGACACCGTCGCGCGAGTGCCGCAGCGTCGTGGCCTGTACCTTCGGTCGTGCACATAGCAGGGGCAGCCAGAGAACGAACCTACGAACCGATGCTACGCCAGGGGGTTATTGTTGGCAAACGCCAAAAACTGCAGGTTAAATGGCTGCTATTCGACTTCCAGGTACGCGTAGCCGTTGAGTTCGTTTTCGTAAAAGCGCTTCACCGCCTGCGCCTCGGCGAGCGACATGCGACCCTCCTGAATCGCGCGTTCGCAGTCCCGGGCGACCCCGGGGTATAGCTCGTCCGTATCGTATTCCATGTACTCCAATACTTTGTTTGCGGTATCTCCCTTGACGATTTCCTCGATCCACCAGCCGCCGCCCTCGCGGAGCCGGATGTGGACGACGTGGGTATCGCCGAAGAGGTTGTGCAGATCCCCGAGGGTCTCCTGGTAGGCGCCGACCAAGAAGGCCGCCATGTAGTAGGGCTGCCCTGGGACCAGCTCGTGCACCTCAAGGGTGCGTTTGGTGATGCGCGGGTGGACGAAGCGGTCGATTTTGCCGTCCGAGTCGCAGGTGATGTCGGCCAGCACCGCGTTTCGACCCGGCCGCTCCGCCAAACGTTGAATGGGCATGATCGGGAACAGCTGCCCGATCGCCCAGCTGTCCGGCAGCGATTGGAATATCGAGAAGTTGCAGAAATAGATGTCGCTCAGCATGTCCTCGAGGTTTTCCAGCTCCTCGGGGACGCGGTCGAGCTTGCGGCAGTAATCGCGGATCTTGGCGCAGGTCGCCCAATAGAGCTTTTCCGCCAAACCGCGGAATTCGAGGCTCAAGTAGCCCAAGTTGAACATCTGCAGCGCCTGCTCGCGCGCCTGCAGCGCATCGTGATAGCACTCGACCAGCCGGCGTTCGTTGACCGATCGATAGCTGTCGAACAAATCCCGGACCGGCTGCGGCAGCTCCTGCCGGCCGTGATAGTCCACCTCCGGCCGTCCGGACACGTTGAATTGGTCGAGTTTGGAGGCACCGAGGATGTCGAACACCAACAGGCTGTGGTGAGCGGCGATGGCGCGGCCGGATTCGCTGACGATCATGGGATGGGGCACGTCGCGGGCGTCGCAGACGCTCTTGATTCGATACACGACGTCGCTGGCGTATTCGTTCAAAGTGTAGTTCATCGACGATTCGTAGTTGGTGCCGCTGCCGTCATAGTCGACGCCGAGGCCCCCGCCGATATCGATGTACTGAAGGCCCGCACCCATGATCTTCAGTTCGGCATAGACATGCGCGAGCTCATTGATCGCGTCCTTCACCCGCCGGATGTCCTGCAGCTGGCTGCCGGGATGGCAGTGCACGAGTTGCAGGCAATCCAGCATGTTGCGCTCCTTCAACAGCTCGTAGAGGTCGAGAATCTCGCTGATGAAGAGTCCGAATTTGGATTTCTCCCCCGCGGATTCGCGCCAGCGTCCGGCGCCCTCGCTCGCGAGCTTCACCCGCACGCCGAGCTTCGGGCGCACGGCGTAGCGTTCCGCATGCTTCAGGATCAAATGAATCTCTTCGTAATTCTCCACCACCGGAATGATGGTGCGGCCGAGTTTGGTGGCGATGATGACCGCCTCGATGTAGCTGTCGTCCTTGAAGCCGTTGCACACCACGATGCGATCGGGCGCATCCTCGGTGATCGACATGACGGCGAGCAGCTCCGGCTTGGAGCCCACCTCGAGTCCGAAGCCGAATTCCTTGCCGTAGCGGTAAACCTCCTCGACGACCAGGCGCTGCTGGTTGACCTTGATGGGGAACACCGCGGCGTAGCGGTTGCGGTACTCGTTCTCCGCGATGGCGTTGCCGAACGCCTCCGCGAGGTGGCGAAGGCGGTGCGCCAGGATGTCGGAGAACCGAATGACCACCGGCGTGTGCAGGTCGCGCGCCTTCAGTCCCTGTACGACCTCGTACAGGTCGATCTCGCAGGCCGGGTCCATGCTCGGCCGGATCACGACGTGACCTTGGTCGTTGATCGAGAAGTAGCCCTTGCCCCAGGCGTCGACCTGGTACAAATCGAGCGACTCTTCGACCTTCCAAACGAGATTTGCGGGCAGCAGCTTTGCCGGTGTGTTCATGTGCGCGCACCATAACAAATTCGCGCTGCATGTAAATGACGGTCGTCACCGATCGCGCCGTCGCCGGCAGCGGTCGCCGGCACTCGCCGCCGACTCGTCACTTGCCGCGTGCCACGGGCCTCTTGGGATCGCGAATCCATTCGCTCCATGAGCCCGCGTACAGCCTGGCGCCCTTCAGGTCCGCCATCTCCAGTGCGAGCAGATTGTGGCAGGCGGTGACGCCCGATCCGCACATGGCCATCACCTCGGCAGGCGGGGTGCCGGCCAATCGCTCCAGCCACAGGCGCTTGAGCTCCAGCGGCGGCAAGAAACGTCCGTCGGGGTTCAAGTTGGCGCTGAAGGGATGATTGACCGCACCGGGCACGTGGCCGGCCACCGGATCCAAGGGCTCGACGGCGCCGCTAAAGCGCTCCACGGCCCTCGCATCGATGAGCAGGTTTTGCGGGCCTTTCAGGGCCTCGATCAGTTCCGCGGTGCTTACCACGGCGGAAGGATCGACGCGCGCCGTGAACACCGATGCCGGGGGCGGTCCCGGAGAGTCGCCCGACTCGAGCGCGCCTCCGGCGGCGACCCAGGCTTTGAACCCGCCATCCAGGACCGCAACCCGTTCATGTCCCAGCCAGCGCAGCAGCCACCACGCACGCGCGGCGATGGAGCCGTTGGCATCATCGTAGGCAATGACCTGCGAGGCATCGCCGACGCCGAGTTCGGCCAACCGCGCCCCGATGCGCTCGGGTTGCGGCAGGGGATGCCGGCCGCTGTTCGCGGATGGAGGTCCCGAGAGGTCGGAGTTGAGGTTTGCGTAGCGCGCCGCCGGAATGTGTTGCCGCAAATACGCCTGCCGGCCGGCCTCCGGTGCGGCAAGATCGAAACGGCAATCGAGGAGCGCAACGGCGGGCTGGCCGACCAAGGCCTTTAGCGCAGCCACATCGATGGTCGTTTTAAAGTCCATCAATCGAGCTTAACGCGATGCCCCCGGAACTGCATCCGCTACAATCGGCACCCATGGCACTCACTCTTTACTGGGGCAGCGGAAGTCCTTTCTCATGGCGGGTGCTGCTGGCGTTGGAGCACAAGCGTCTGCCCTACGAGTCCCGGCTCCTGCACTTCGACAAGCAGGAACATCAGTCTCCGCAGATGTTGAAACTGAATCCCCGCGGCCGCGTGCCGGTGTTGAAAGACGGTGATTATGTCGTGTTCGAATCCGTCGCGGTCCTCTATTACCTCGACGTGAAATATCCGCAGGCGCCGATCTTCGGCGCGACCCCCGAGGAAGCCGGCGTCATCATGCGCGTCATCTGCGAATTCCAGGCATACGCCGAACCATCGCTCCTCAAGATCGTGGGTGCGATCTTCGCTGATCGGGTCGCCGACTCGATCGACGAGCTGACCGACGCGATGCACGTCGTCGGGCGCGAGGCGCGCACCATCGAGGGGCGGTTGAGCAAGGAGAGCTGGATCGTCGGGGCCAATTACTCCGCGACCGACATGGTGATCTTTCCCTGGATACAGTTGTTGCGCCGCGCCTTGGACAAGAAGGCCGCCGCCGAACTCGGCGCGCGCTTCCTGCCGATGGAGAGAAATTATCCTGCGCTGGCGCGCTGGGTGCACCGCATAGAATCCCTTCCCGGCTACGAGCGAACGTACCCGCCGCATTGGCGGGAAACTTGACTCCGGTGGGCGAAACTTCGAGCATTCGGCGCGCCGCGGCACGCGGCATCGAAACAATCAAAGGAAATGAAATGGGAAGAACATTATGAGCAACCACGAAGTGCATGTGAGATTTGCTGGCAAGATCGTCATGGTGGGTTTCGGCAGCATTGGACAGGGGGTCCTGCCGCTGATCTTGCGTCACATAGGCACTTCGGCCGATCGCATCACCATCGTTACCGCAGAGGATGCCGGACGAAGCGAAGCCGAGAAATTCGGGGTCAAGTTCGTCAAGACCGCGCTCACCCGCGACAACTACCGCCAAACCCTGGTGCCGTTGCTGGGCGCCGGCGATTTTCTCTTGAATCTCTCCGTCGATGTGTCGAGCGTCGCGCTCATCTTGCTGGCGCGCGAGCGCGGCGCGCTGTACCTCGACACCTGCATCGAACCGTGGGCCGGCGGTTACGTCGATCCGCAGCTCACCGTCGAGACGCGCAGCAACTACGTCATGCGCATGGAGGCATTGGCACTGCGCGATCCGGCGAACACGGGGCCGACGGCCGTGTTGACCCACGGAGCGAATCCCGGGCTGGTTTCGCACCTGGTCAAGCAGGCATTACTCAACATCGCCACAGACACGGGGGTCGACGCCGGCAAGCCGGCGAGCCGCGAGCAATGGGCCAAACTTGCCCAGACGTTGGGGATCAAGGTCATTCACATCGCCGAGCGGGACACGCAGGTCGCGAATGTGCCCAAGAAATCCAATGAGTTCGTCAATACCTGGTCGGTGGACGGCTTCGTGAGCGAGGGCGCTCAACCCGCCGAACTCGGCTGGGGGACGCACGAGAGGCATTTCCCCGCCGACGGCGGCCGGCACAAGGCCGGGTCGGGCTGCGCCATCTATCTATATCGCCCCGGCGCGAGCACCCGGGTGCGCACCTGGACGCCCAGGGCCGGATCCTTTCATGGCTTTCTGATCACGCATTCCGAAGCGATATCGCTGGCGGACTACTACACCGTGCGCGAGGGCGAGCGCGTGGTTTACCGCCCCACCACGCACTATGCCTACCATCCGAGCGACAACGCCGTGCTGTCCGTGCATGAATTCGCAGGGCGCAATTGGCACCTTCAGGATGCGAAGCGAATCATGTTGCACGAGATCACCGACGGCATCGACGAGCTCGGCGTACTGCTCGCCGGACACGCGAAGAACGCCTATTGGTACGGATCCCAGCTTTCCATTCAGGAGGCCCGCCAATTGGTGCCTTACAACAGCGCGACCAGCCTGCAAGTAACCGTTGCAGCCCTCTCCGGGATGATTTGGGCGATGGAAAATCCCCGGCGGGGGATCGTCGAGCCCGACGACATGGAGTATCAGCGTCCCCTCGGCATCTGCATGCCGTATCTAGGCACGGTGGTCGGGGAGTACACGAGCTGGACGCCGCTGTATCAGCGCGGCGAGTTGTTCGCCGAGGATCTCGACCTTACGGATCCGTGGCAATTCAAGAACATCCGGGTGATGTGACCTCAAGGCCGAGGTCCGTAAGCGATCGCGATCACCGTGAACGTGTGCGCTCCGGCGGGTAGGGCAACCGACACAGCATCGTCCAGCCGCTTGCCGAGCAGGCTGCGGCCGAGGGGCGAGTCCATACTGACGTAGTCGCTCGCCATGTCGAATTCATCGGGTCCGACGAGCCGGTACCAGCGCAGCTCTCCCGCATCAGTTTCGAGTTGCACCCACGCACCGAAATAGACGCGCGCCGGATCGCGCCGCCCGCGTTCGGACTCGAGGTCGACGATCGTCATGCCTTCCATGCGCTTGCGCAGGAAGCGCACCCGGCGGTCGATCTCATGCAGGCGCTTCTTCCCGTAGGTGTACTCGGCGTTTTCCGATCGATCCCCTTGCGCTGCGGCTTCCGCGACGGCGGCGGTTACCCGCGGCCGCTCGACGTGCCACAACTCGTGCAATTCGTCGCGCAGCCGCTTGGCCCCTTCAGGGGTGATGTACTTCGAAGCGGGCGGGGTGGGCGGCCGATATCTTGACACGATGCAATAGTTCGGGCCCGGGTGTTAGAGACGTGAACCGGTTCTTGAGCTCGGACTATCGATTGAGCGTTTGTTCACAGATTGCCGACGCCCTTTGTCTCTAAGCTCCGTACCCATGAGCGCTAAATATTACACCCACTTTATCGCCCAGTCGGACGATGCCATCGAATACAGCGAGTATCGAGGTGTCGTGGAACTTCTCGGACAGTCCGGATCCGTCCAGGGCAGCCGCGAAATCGCCAGAATGCTGGCGCAGAGCTTCGACCTCGAGGAAATGGACATCCAAGTGCTGCAGTGGCATCAGCTGCATTGATCCCCTAGCGGGCTTTACTTCCCTTCATTGAAGTCCGCATCTCAGCCCCGAGCTCATCACTCGGGGCTTTTTTTGCCGCGGTGGTAAACTTGATCCCATGCCCCCACGTCGAGGGGCAACGGAGGGGACGAGCAATGCGTAGTACGGCTTTCGCCTTGAGTGTAATCGCGGCGTTGTTGTTGTCGGGTTGCGGCTACAACGCGATGCAGACGCAGGACGAACAGGTCAAAGCGGCGTGGTCCGAGGTGATCAATCAATATCAGCGCCGTGCCGATCTCATCCCCAATCTGGTCAATACGGTCAAGGGCTACGCGGCCCAGGAGCAGCAGGTGCTGTTGGGCGTGACCCAGGCTCGAGCCAAGGTCGGTTCCATACAAGCGACGCCCGAACTGGTCAACAACCCCGAGGCTTTCGCCAAGTTTCAAGCCGCACAGGGCGAACTGACCAATGCGCTGTCGCGCTTGCTGGTGGTGACGGAAAACTATCCGCAATTGAAGTCCGATCAGAACTTTCGCGATCTGCAGGCCCAGCTCGAGGGCACGGAGAACCGCATCACGGTGGCGCGCAATCGCTACATTCAAGCGGTGCAGAATTTCAACGTGACGGTGCGCTCGTTCCCAACCAATCTGACGGCGATGATGTTCGGTTACAAGCCGAAGCCGAATTTCACCGTCGAGAACGAAGCGGCGATCTCGAAGCCGCCGAGCGTCGATTTCTCCTCGCCGCCCCCGGCCACGGCGCCCGCGCAGCCGCCGGCTCCGGCGCACTAGCCGCCAGCGTGCGCGTCGCGGCAGGCATCGTGCTCGGCCTCGCCGCGTTGTGCGTGCGGGCCGATGTGGCCGTGCCGCCGCTCACGGCGCGCGTCATTGATCTCACGGGAACCTTGTCCGGCGGGGCGGTCAATCGCATTGAGACGAAGCTCGCGAATCTCGAGCAGAAGAAGGGCAGTCAGATCGCCGTATTGATCGTGCCCACGACGCAGCCCGAGGATATCGAGCAGTACGGCATCCGGGTCGCGGAGCACTGGAAACTGGGGCGCAAGGGGGTCGATGACGGCGCGATCTTGCTCGTGGCGAAAAACGATCGGCGCGCGCGCATCGAGGTCGGCTACGGTCTGGAGGGCGCGATGCCCGACGCCATCGCCAAGCGCATCATCGACGAAACGGTCGCCCCGCACTTCAAGCTCGGCGACTATGACGGCGGCGTGGAGGCGGGTGTCGATCAGATGATTTCGGTGGTCAATGGCGAGCCGCTGCCGGAGCCCGATACCCGATGGGAGCACCACGGGGGATTGGGGAATCTGCTGCCGCTGCTGTTGGTGGTCGTCTTCGTCGCGAGCGGCGTCTTGCGCGCGATGTTCGGCCGGCTGTTCGGTTCGATCGCGACCGGCGGCCTTGCCGGCGGGATCGCATGGCTTTTGAGCCATCTCCTGGCCGTAGGGTTCGGTGCCGGCCTCATCGGGTTCCTATTCGCGATGCTGCTCGGCTCGACGCGCTCGTGGTCGACCGGCGGCGGGGGATGGGGCGGGGGCCTCGGGGGTCTCGGCGGGGGCCTCGGTGGGGGTTTCGGCGGTCGCGGCGGCTTCGGCGGAGGCGGGGGAGGCGGCTTCAGCGGCGGTGGCGGCGGGTTCGGCGGCGGTGGCGCCTCGGGAAGCTGGTAATGCAGATCGCACGATTGCTCCGCCATCTCGCCGCGACGCATTGGCGTACCCGCATGCTGTTTCCGGCAAGCACGCTGAATGCCATCGAAGAGGCGATTCGCCGGGTCGAAGCGTTGCACGCCGGGGAGATACGCTTTGCCGTCGAAACGTCGCTGACGCCGCTGCACATTCTCGGCGAGGTGGGCTCTCGCGCCCGGGCGCTCGAGGTGTTCGGCCGATTGCACGTCTGGGATACCGAATACAACAATGGCGTACTGGTTTACGTACAGATGGCCGATCGCAGCGTGGAAATCGTCGCCGACCGCGGTTTCAGGGAGCGGGTCAGTCCGGCCGAATGGCAGGCGGTGTGCCGGCTGATGGAAGAACATTTCCGCGCCGCACGCTTCAGAGCCGGATCGATCGCCGGGGTCGAGGCCATCGGTGCGCTCCTTGCGCGCCACTTTCCCCCGGACGTCGCGCGACCTCGCCCCGCGCATAATCAATTGCCTGACCGGCCGACTTTGCTGTAGATAGGGCAGATGAGTCGAATTGCCTCTTCTATGACACTGTGGGCGCTGGCCGTTCTTCTGTGCGCCCCCGGTTGCTCGCTGTTTCGGCCCCTGCCCCCACCCCCGCCGCCGCCCAAGGCCGAGCCGCCGCCGCCGCCTGAACTGCCGAAGCCGGCAGCCACGCACCGATTCGAAATCGATACCGGCAGCGGCGATGTCGTGGGTTATGTGCAAAAGACCGTCATCGGTAAAGAGGACACGCTGCCCGACATCGCGCGCCGCTTCGATGTGGGCTATGAGGAAATTCTGCTGGCCAACCCGGGTGTGGACCCATGGCTTCCCGGCGTCGGCCGCGAGGTCGTCGTGCCGACCCAATTCGTGCTGCCGGCGGCCCCGCACGAGGGCGTCGTGGTGAACGTGGCCGCCATGCGTATCTTCTATTATGCGCCCCACAAGAAGGGCGAACCGCAAATGGTCTACACCCACCCGATCGGTATCGGCAAGGTGGGTTGGAAGACTCCCGAGGGCAGCACCAAGATCGTCGGCCGGCAGAAGGACCCCGTGTGGGTCGTGCCCAAATCGGTGCGCGACGAACACCTGGAGGACGGCGAGAAGCTTCCCGGCATAGTTCCGGCGGGTCCGGACAACCCGCTGGGACAATATGCGTTCCGGCTCGGCTGGCCGAGCTATCTGATCCACGGGACCAACAAACCCTACGGCGTGGGGATGCGCTCGAGTCACGGCTGCATGCGCTTGTATCCCGAGGATATCGCGGTGTTCTTCGATCTGATCCCCATCGGTACGAAGGTCACGATCGTCAATCAACCCTACCTGTTCGGCTGGCGCGACGGCACCCTGTACCTGCAAGCCTATGCCGTGATGGAGGATGACTCGCGGGATTGGAACAAGAACCGCAAGCGGCTGCTCGCCAATCTTCTGAGTCCCAAATTGCGCCAAAGTATCGAAGCCCACGACGCTGAAATAGACTGGCAGCGGGTGGGCGACCTTGCGCATTCACCGCGTGCGGTACCCGTACCCGTGACGGGCACCAATGAGGGGATCGACGCCGTACTCGCCCAATCGGTCCTGGTCGAGAACACGTTGCCGACCGGCTCCAACTGGGACGGCAAGTCGGGGCTGCTGGTTGACGAAAAGACCTTCAACGAACTGGTGGGCGGCCGCACTGCGGCACCGTCCGCGGCCCCGTCGCAAGCCGTTGCGAACTAGACAGACAGGTGTCGCGGGCATCCTGCTGGTCTGCGCGTTCGGCCCCGCGGCGGCTGCCGATCTCAGCCCCATCCAATCCGGTCTCGACTACCACTCCTTCGCCAACACCGAGCAATTTCGCATCACGCACGTGGAGTTGAACCTGCGGGTCGACTTCACCAATCAAGTCCTGATCGGCGTGGTCGCCCTCGAGATTAAACGCCTCGACCCCGCCGCCACCGAACTGGTTCTCGACACGCGTGACCTCGAAGTGCTCGAGGTCACCGAGAGGCCGAGCAACGTACTGGGTGCGACCGCCAAGAGCCAGACGACCTGGGTGAGTCGACCTTTTCACCTCGACAAGGCGGATCCCATCCTGGGTAGTCCGCTGGTCATCGAGCTCACCCCGTCGAACAAGAAGACTCACCTGATCAGGATCGACTACCAGACCTCCCCGAACGCATCGGCGCTTCAATGGCTCACCCCGAAGCTGAACCCCGGCCGCCATAAGCCCTTTCTGTACACGCTTTCGGAGCCCATCGGCACCCGCAGCTGGATTCCGCTGCAAGACACTCCGCAGGTGCGGGTGACATACTCTGCGACCATCCACACCTCGTCGGATTGGTTCGCCGTCATGAGCGCGAAGAACGATCCGAAGGCAAAGCGCAACGGCGAGTATTCGTTCGTCATGCAGGATGCGGTGCCGCCCTATCTCATCGCCCTTGCGGTCGGCGATCTGCACTACAAGGAAATCGGGCCCCGCACCGGCATCTACGCGGAACGATCGATGCTGTCGGCGGCGGCCGAGGAGTTCTCCGACGCCGAACGCTTGCTGCAAGCGGGCGAGCAGCTGTTCGGACCGTACCGCTGGGATCGCCTCGACCTCTTGGTGCTGCCGCCGAGTTTTCCGGTGGGCGGGATGGAGAATCCGCGGCTGTCCTTCGTTTCGCCGACGGTGATTGCCGCGGACAAGAGCTTCAATTCCGTCATCGTCGACGACTTGGCGCATTCCTGGTCGGGCAATCTGGTGACTCCCGCGACGTGGCGCGATGTATGGATCAGCGAAGGTCTCGCCGAATACTTGGAAAGCCGCATCGTGAATGCGGTGTACGGTGAGCGGCGCGAAGTCATGGAACGCGTCTTGGGCCTGCAAGCCCTGCGCGATAGCCTCTCCGTGCGCAAGCCCGAAGATCAGATACTGGCGATCGACCTACGGGGGCGGGACCCCGATGCCGCGTTCAGCGAGATACCGTACCAGAAGGGGCGCCTGTTCCTGACCTTCCTCGACGTAAAGTTCGGCCGCGAGCGCTTCGATGCGTTCCTGCGCGGCTACTTCGATCACTTCGCATTCAAGAGCATCTCGACCGACCAGTTCCTCGCTTACCTGAAGGACAACCTGCTCGATCGATTTCCCGGCGTGGTGAGTCGCGATGAAGTCCTGCAATGGGTGATGAGCCCCGGCATTCCGGCCGATGCGGTACTCCCGGCCTCGAACGCCTTCGAGCAGGTGGATGCAGCGCGGCAGCTCTGGCTCACCGGCCGGACGCCGGCGAAGAAGCTCGAGATGCACGATTGGGCCGCGCAGCAATGGCTCTACTTCCTCGATGGCATGCCCGCCGCACTGCGCAAAGATCAACTCGCCGATCTGGACCAGGCATTCAAACTGACGAGCGGCGCCAATTCGGTCGTGGCGGCCCGCTGGTTCCTGCTGGTGATCCGCAACGGCTATCAGCCGAGCTATCAGCGCCTCGAGCAATACCTGCTGACGGTCGGGCGGCGTAAGCTCATCGTTCCTCTCTATGAGGAGCTGATGAAATCGCCGGCAGGCGCCACGTTGGCCAAGCGGGTATATGCGCTCGCACGGCCCGGCTATCATCCGCAGGCGGCCGCGACCATCGGCCGCATCGTCACGCCTGCTTCCGAGACGGAAGATGAATAGCGAGTGGATGAGAGTGATGCTGGAGGAAATCGCTCGCAAGAAAGCGGATGCGGAGCAGGTGCAATTGGAATTGCAACGCCGCCGCGAAGCTCGAGGAGCACCGTCGCCCACCGCACCGTCGCCCATTGCACCATCGCCGGGTTCCGAGGAGGATTTCCGCTAGCCGGTGTGCCGGCGCTCAAGGCGTCGCGGTTGTGTTAGAGTTCGCGCGAGTCGCTCCTCAAGGGAAGAATGCGGTGACGCTGAGTAGTTTAGGGCTCGACCTACAAGAAGAACGGAGCCCTGACCCGACAATTGCGCGCCTCGGTACTGCACGTACGGCGTTCGTCGGCCGGACGCTGCGCGGTCCCGTCAATCGGCCCATTCTTCTGAGCAGCTTCGCGGAGTTCCAACACATCTTCGGCGGCCTGTGGCAGCCGAGCCCCTTGGGATACGCGGTGGAGCATTTCTTTGACAATGGCGGCCGCGAGGCGCTCGTGGTGCGCGTGGTGAACGGCGCGCGCTCGGCGACGCTCGCGTTACGCGCGGGCGCAGGCCACCTCACGCTGCAAGCGGTGAGCCCGGGGACCCGGGAATTTCTGCGCGCGAGCATCGACTACGACAATATTCCCGCCGCGGATTCAGTGCGCTTCAATCTCACGGTACAGCGTGTGCGCGTCCAGGGCGCAAGCCATGTGGAAGATCAGGAAATATTCCCGAACTTGTCGGTCGACGCCGCCGATGAGCGGTATGTTGCAAGCGTCCTCAGCCGTTCGGAATTGATGCATCTCGTCGGCAAAGTACCGGCGCAGCGGCCTGATCGCACGCTTGATCCCGGCGGCCTTGCGTCGACCTATGTGAGCTCCAATGCGGACGGGGACGATGGAGCGCCCGTCAGCGATTACGATCTCATCGGCTCGCAGATCGATCGCACCGGCCTCTTTGCGCTCGATCGTTCCGATTACTTCAATTTCTTGTGCGTCCCTCCGCGGTCGCGGGAGCACGACGTCGGGCCGAGCACTTTGCTGGTTGCCGCACGCTACTGCCAGCAGCGCCGCGCACTGTTGATCGTCGATCCACCCGCCGCGTGGCACACGGCCGATGACGCGCTGCGCGGGCTGCGGGACTGGGATTTCGCCAGCGAGAATGCGCTCATGTATTTCCCGCGTATCCTGGCGCACGACAAATTGCGCGGGCATTTCGAGTCGTTCGCACCCTGCGGCGCAGTCGCGGGCATGCTCGCGCGCAGCGATGAAGCCTCGCCCATGTGGGGCCCGGCGAAGCCCGAAGAAGCGGTCCTGCGCCCGGGCTATCGACCGGCCTGTCTGGTCGTCGAAGAGCGCCGCCGACAGCTCGCCATCCGCGGCGTCAATACGCTGCAGGCGGTCCGCTCGGTCACACGTATCGGCGTCAAGGCGCGCACCCTGGCGGGCGGCACCGCCGGCGCCGCCGAGTGGCAGAGCCTCGCTGCAAGGCGCCTGGCACTCTTCATCCTCAACAGCATCGAGCACGGAACACGCTGGGTGATCGGGACGCAGGCGCGCGCGCAGACTGCCGAAACGATCACGGCGCAGGTGCGGAGCTTTTTCATGCAGCTCTACGAGGCGGGTGCATTCCCCGGCCGCCGCATGGAGGAAGCCTTCTTCGTCATCTGCGACCGGCGCAACCCCGCGCCGGGAAGCGCCGTGACCGATGAGTTTCGATTTCTCATCGGCTTCGCCGCCGCTCGCCCCAAGGAATTTCACAGTTTTCGAATAGCGCACTCGGCGGCGGGCAGCAAGGTTCAGGCGGTGAGCATCAACCGCCTCAACCTGGCGGAGTACTGCCCGGAGGAACTGCTGTGGGTGGACAAGCTCGCTAAAGAGCTGGGGCCGCCCTAACTAGACAGGTTCCAATGCCTTCAGGCGTCTTTCCAGTTCGGCCGCGAGCGAGCTCACGTTGCGTTTTTCGATCGCTGCGGGCGCGAGTCGCGGCACGTGCGGCAAATTCTCGAGCGCTCGGCAGGCATAGGCGTAGCCCGACTCGATGGCCCGATCGAATGCGCGCCAATCGAGCAAGTCGATGTTCGCGAGCGGCGGCTTCAGCATGACGTCGGCGAGCGCGCGCTGCGCGGCCTGGCTCGACACGCTGTTGACCATGCCGGCATGCATCAATACCTGGAATATGTTGATGCGCTGCCTGCCGCTGCGGCTGCGCGCGAAGAACCTCCATAGCGGCGGTCCATCCGCCGCGGCGACGTTCGCCGAGAAGCTGTAATCGGCGCCGGCGTCGCAGCCGATCACCAGGCCGGGGGCATGCCGCTGCATGATGTCGACCGGCAGATTGTTGATGGCGGCGCCGTCGACCAAGATCCCGTCGTCCCGAAAAACTGGAGGCATGACTCCCGGAATCGCGACCGTGGCGCGCAGGGCGGCCGCCACGGCACCCTCGCGGTGCTCGAGCGCCTTGCCCGTGGTCAGGTTGGCGCTCACGCAGAAGAACGGGTGGCGCAGATCCTCGATCAGCGTGTCGCCGTATTCCCGCCGCAGCAAACGCGAGACCTTGCGTCCGCGCGTCAATGCGACCAGCGGAAAGGCGTAATCGTTCACCGGGTTCGTATCGACGAAGCTCCTGCGGTATCGCAACTGCATCTCGGCATCGTCCCAGCCCATCGCAACGCCGGCCGCGATGATCGCGCCGATGCTGGCGCCGCCGAGAAAATCGAGCGGAATGCGCGCCTCGCGCAACGCGCGAATGACGCCGAGGTGTGCGAAGCCGCGAGCGCCTCCGCCCGACAAGACCAAGCCGACTCCGCGCCCCGTCAGCAGGCGGACCACCCTGCCCACGTCGCCGGAATCGAGGATGTGATGATGCTGCGCGGCGGGCAGATGCCGGAGCCATTCGGTCGCGGCGCGTGGCGCGAAGGCGCCCTCGTGCAGCAGCGCGAGCTCGATGCGTGCGCCGCGGGCGAGGGCGGCGGTGATGCTGCTCGGCCACGCCCGCACCCGCCCTCGTGCGTGAGCCAGGCACAGGACGACGTCGGCCTGCCGGCAGCATTGACGCGTCCAGCCGGACTCGGTCGGATCCGCGACGTACAGCACGTAGTCGTTGAGCTCCTCCATGCGGCTGAACCACGCCGACGTATGCGTGGTGGCGCGCACGTCCCAGACCAGTTCCACGCGGCCCGCGCGGCCGAGCTCGGCGGTGAGTTGCGTGGCAAACTCGACCACATCGATTTCATCGCTGTTCGGAACCAGCGCGAAAACCCCGGCCCGCTTCACGGTCGCTCTTGCGCGATTGCTGCGCGTCAACCGCCGTGCACAAAGCTGTGCGATGGCGAGAGAGAATTGCGGGGATTGCGCGGCGGCGGCGTCCAGAAGGGCATTCGGAAGGAGCAACAACTCCGTGTCCCGCAGCGCAACCACCGTGGCGCTGCGCGGCTCCTGCAACAGCCAGCCGGACTCTCCCACCCACTCGCCGCGCTCGACTTCGGCCACCGTGCGCTCGTCCGATCCGGTGCGCACCCCGAGCCGGCCGCTCGCCACCAGATATACTCCGTCCGGCATGGCGCCGGAGGCGAACAGCAGATCGCCCGCCGGCAGGGAGAAATGGACGGCACCGGCCGCGAGCATCTCCAGGATCGTGCGCGCCACGCCCTGGAGCTCGGCCGAGCCCATGAGGCAATCGATGGCCCGGCGCAATTCCTGCGCCGCATTCGACCGTTCTTCCTCGAGGGCCATGGGCGAGTTAGCGGCCGCGCGCGGCGGTTCCTTTAACATTAACTGCAAGAGGCCGAGGGTGTTATGTCCAATACGGTGGTGTTTTCTCACGGCAAAGAGAGCGGTCCCTGGGGGAAAAAGATCACCGCCATGGCCGCCGTGGTGCGCGCTCTGGAGTGCGCGGTCGAATCGGTGGATTACCGCGGAATCGATGATCCGGCTGCGCGGGTGGAAAAGCTCGTCGCGGTCGCCTCGCAATTACCCGGACCGCTGATCTTGGTGGGCTCGAGCATGGGCGGCCACGTCTCGGCGGCCGCTGCGCCGCAACTGCAGCCCCGAGGTCTTTTCCTCATGGCGCCCGCCTTCTACATGGCCGGATTCGAAGCCTACACCCCGCAGAACGTCGCGTGCCCGACCGCCATCGTTCACGGCTGGCACGACAGCATCGTGCCGGTCGAGAACAGCATTCGTTGGGCGCGCGAGCACGAGTGCGCGCTGCACGTTCTCGACTCGGATCACCGCTTGGAAGATCGCATCGATGCGATCTGCGCCCTGCTCCGGGACTTTCTCACCGCGCTTCAGTGAGGGGTGGCCGGCGGCGAATCGGGGAGCGCAATCCCCGGCGGGGCCTGATTCTCTGCCGGCGAATCGAGATGCGCTTGCGCAAGCTCGCGCAAGCTCTCGCCCAGCTGCTCGCCGGTGCGCTTGCCCATGGCGTCGAAGCCCGCGCCCATCGAGGCGTTGTACGCAGTCACGTAGCGCTTGCCGGCGGACGATTCGAGAAATGAGAGCATGTGCTTGAGGTCCGAGTCGCTCAGATTGCGGTAGCCATAGGCGAGAAATCGGCGCATCGGCTCGCGCATCGACTCCTCCATCTGCGCGCGGCTCGCTTCCGATGATTTGCGCGCGCGCTCGGCAACCGCGCTCGGATCGAGCCCCGAACCGATCGCCGTGCCCACGGCCACGGCCTCCCCCATGCTCAAGAAAACCTGCACCGTCGATTCGGCGGAACGCGTCGCGCGCACCAGCTTATCGACGATGACGTCGCGCTTCGGCGTCGACGGCACGGCGAGTTCGCCGTCCATGACCTTGTCGATATTGGCCTCGCCGAGCGTCGCCGCCGCGACATCGGCCTCCACCATGCGCCGCCCCAGATCGCTCGCGAGGAACGCTTTCGCCTTTACCACGGTCGCTGCATCGAGATTCTCGGCGAGCGCCGAGAGCGCGGGCGCTTCGAACACATCGATCCGAAAGCCGCGCTCGGCAGCCGCGGTGACCGCGGCGAGCTGCTCTTCGGAAAGCGGCGCGGAGACGTCGCGGCTGAAGAGCTTGCGCATTTGCGCCGGCATCGTTCCCAAGGACGCGCGCACTTGTTCGCGAATCGCGGCAGCCTGATATATTTGCGCCGCCGTGTCGATATCGACCGCTGATTCGGCGGCGCCAACGGTGCTTGCCAACATCATCAAAGCGACCAAACGAATCATGCGATCTCCGAGTGACGGCTAGTCCTCGACAATTGTACACTCAAGGCCTTCGCGGGCCGGCGATTGCGGGGGGCAAATGGACGTGTTCAAGTTTTGGACTGTGTGGCTCGCGTTTTTGTTCATTCAGGGATGTTCCTCGAGCCAATCGCCGGACCCACCGCCTCCCGCCAAGACCGTATTCGATCCTCTGACCCGGCAACTCGACCGCGCACGCGATGTGCAGAACACCGTCAATCAAAACGCCGAAGCCACGCACAAGGCGGTCGACTCTCAAGAGCGATGAGCCCGCTCGATGGCTTGATCCGGGCCTGGCGTTGGAGCATCCGCAGGATTCTCCGGTCGTGGGTCAAAGTCATCATCAAACCGGACGACGCGGCGGCGGCCATTGCAGCGCGCCAGCGGCCGGTGTGCTATGTGCTCGAGCACGAAAGCCATACCGACCTCGCGGTTCTTCACAATGCGTGCGCAGAGCTTCGCCTGCCCGCACCGGAGCGGCGCCTGGTGGTGGGCAGTCGGCGGCTGGACCGGGCTTATTTCACGCTAACGCGCCACCTGCGGGCCCCGCGTTTTCTGGTGCAGCTGGTCGCGGCGGGGGAGGCGAACCCTGAGGTCGATGTCGACTTGATTCCGGTGGCGATTTTCTGGGGCCGCGCGCCGCTGAAGGAAGTGCGCTGGTGGCGGCTGTTGTTCACCGAGGACTGGGTCCTGGTGGGGCGATTCCGCAAGCTCCTCAACATCATAGTCAACGGCCGCAATACCGTCGTCTATTTCGGCGAACCGCTGCGGCTGCGCGATGCGATGCAGGCCGATATGACGGCGCAGCGCAGCGTGCGGCGGCTGCTGCGATATCTGCGCGCGGAGCTGCGCGCGCAGCGCGCTTCGACCATCGGCCCCGATTTGTCGCACCGGCGCACCATGATCACGCACGTCTTGAAGGCGCAGGCGGTGCGCCATGCCGTGCGCGCCGAAATGCAGGCGCGCCGAGTGTCGCGCCGCGCCGCGCTGTTGACGGCGCGCAGGCACGCGATCGAGATCGCGGCAAACTATTCGCAATCCTTCGTCACGTTCATGGCGCTGCTGCTCGGGCGGCTGTGGACGCGCCTCTATGACGGCGTCGAGTTCGAGCACGTCGAGAAGCTGAGCGAGATCGGCGACCGCGCCGAGATCATCTACGTGCCCTGTCATCGCAGCCACATGGATTATCTATTGCTCTCGTACGTGATCTACCGCAAGGGGTACGCGGTTCCGCACATCGCCGCCGGTGTGAATCTCAACATGCCGGTGATCGGGCGCTTCCTGCGCAAGGGGGGCGCATTCTTCCTGCGGCGCAGCTTCAAGGGCGACGCATTGTATGCGGCGGTGTTCAGCCGATATCTCGGCTTCATGATGGCGCGCGGCCATCCGCTCGAATACTTCGTCGAGGGCGGGCGCAGCCGCACCGGGCGCTTGTTGCCGGCGCGCACCGGCATGTTGTCGATGACCGTGCGCAGTTTCCTGCTCGACCCGAGGCGCCCGGTGGTGTTCATGCCGGTGTATTTCGGCTATGAGCGCATCGTCGAAGGCCGCACCTACATCAGCGAGTTATCGGGGCGCCCGAAGGAAAAGGAGACCGTCGTCGGGCTGATCAAATCGCTCTCGGTGCTGCGAAGCAAATTCGGCAAGGTGCACGTCAATCTCGGCCAACCCATCGATCTCGACGAGCTGTTGCAGAGGCACAATCCGCACTGGCGCAACGCACCGTCCGGGGATTCGGAGTCGCCTTCCGGCTGGATCGGCGAGGCGATCGAGGATCTGGCCTTCCGTATCGGCTGCGGCATCAACGCGGCGGCCGCCGTGACGCCGGTGAACCTGGTCGCCATGGCGGTGCTCGCCACGCCGCGGCAAGCAGTGCTCGAAGCCGATCTCGTGCGCCAGCTCGAGCTGTTCCAACGGCTGCTGCGCGATGCGCCGTATACGCTCCTCGTCACCGTCCCGTCGGAGAGCGGCGAGCAGATGACGCGCTATGCCGAGTCCATGGGCGTGCTCGAACGGCAGCCCCATCCGCTCGGCGACATCATGCGCATGAGCGACGATTCCGCCGTGCTCGCGACCTACTATCGAAACAATATTCTGCACTTGTTCGCCATGCCCTCGCTCCTGGCGTGCTGCTTCATCAGCAATTCGCGCATGCGCACGGCGGACATTCAGCGTCTGGTGTGGCGGGTTTATCCGTACATCCGGGCCGAATTGTTCCTGCGCTGGTCGGAGGCGGAGGTGGGTGGCGCGGCCGAATCGCTGCTCGATGCGTTCGTCCGCTCGAAGCTGTTGCACGTCAATGCGGATCGCACCGAGTGGCAGCGCCCCGAACCCACCTCGCTCGAGGCGATTCAACTCTCGCTGCTCGCGGAGGCCACGATCCAAACGATCGAGCGCTACTACCTCGTGATCGCGCTGCTGCTTCAGGCGGGATCCGGCAAGATCGGTCGAGAGGCGCTCGAGGAGCGCTGCCATCTCATGGCGCAGCGCATGTCGCTTCTCTACGGGCTGCACTCGCCCGAGTTCTTCGACAAGAGCCTGTTCCGCAACTTCATCGACTTGCTCAGCCGCCGCCAGGTGGTGGAAACCGCCGAAGACGGCACGCTCAGATTCGGCGAGCCGCTATTGGGCGTCGCCACCGACGCGCAATTGGTGCTGTCGGAACAAATCAGGCACGACATCCTGCAAGTCACCCTCGGTCAGTGACGCGGCCTCGCTCTCGCTTGGTGCTCGCGCGGCGCTTCTTCGACTCGATGCGGCGTTCCTTCGAGGCGCGCGTCGGCCGGGTCTTCTTGCGGATTTTGGGCTCGACCAGGGCGGCGCGGATCAGATCCGCCAGCCGTTCGAGAGCCGCGCGGCGATTTTGATCCTGACTGCGTTCCGCGCGCGCGCTGATCAAGATGCTGCCGTCGTCGATCAGCTTCTGCCCGGCGAGCCGGCGCAACCGGTTCCTGGCGGGGGCCGGCAGGCTGGCATTGAGGGGCAGCAGGAAGCGCAGCTGCACCGCGCTCGCGACCTTGTTCACGTTCTGTCCCCCGGGACCGGAGGAGCGCACGAATTTCCACTCGAACTCTTCGTCGGGTATCGAGATTTCCGGGGAGATCACCAGCGGCATCTTGGGCCCGCCGTCAGTCGAGATCCACGTTGGCGCTGTGCATCCGGATTTCGCGTTGCGCCACGGGTATCGTGATCCTATTCTCCTTGAACAACGCCCAAATGGTCCGATTGACCTCCGAGCGGACGTTATTCACGCCCTCCTGCGGGTCCGAAATCCAGAAACGCAGTTCGAGCTCGATGCCGTGATCGCCGAATTGCATCAGCCGCGACACGGGCGGCGGATCTCTCAGCACGCGCCTCTGGCCTTCGCACGCGTGCAGGAGAATCTGCAGCGCGAGCTCCGGATCGTCGCGATAGCTCACTCGCACCGGAAGCTTGAGTCGAATGCGCGGATCCGTATAACTCCAATTGATCACCGCATTGGAGATCAGCTGTTGATTCGGAACCAGCATCTCGATGCCGTCGCGGTCGCGCACCACCACGTACCGGCCGCGCAATTCCTGCACCCAGCCGAAATTCTCGGTGCTCGTGCCGCTCTGTCCCGACAAGCTGATGACGTCGCCCGGCTTGATCGAGCGGTCCATCAGCAGGACGAAGCCGCTCACGAAATTCGCCGCGATCGATTGCAGGCCGAATCCCAGTCCCAAGCCGATCGCGCCGGTGAGCACCGTCAAGGCGGTGAGATCGACGCCCGCCGCATTCAAGCCCATGAGAATGCTCAGGCCGATCAGGAAGGCATTCGCGAATTTGGCGAGGCCGATGCGCGTCGATGGGGCGAGGGTGCTGAGTTTTTTCAGGCGGCGGTCCACCCAGCGGCTGATCCAAGCGGCCACCAACACGAACAGCGTCAACGTGAACAGCAGCTTCAGAACCGACCACACCGTGACCCGGCTCCTGCCGGCCGCGATGCCGATGCTGTCGAGTCCGCCGATGATGGGATCGAGCCAACCCAGGTATTCGGCCGCGATCGCCAGCCAGATGAACAGCGTGAGCCGAGTTTCCAGGTGCTGCATCCACGATTGATTGCCGAGACTGGCGGCGAACAGCAGCACTCCGATACGCACCACGATATAGGCGAGGGTCAGGCGCAGGGCGGCATCGAGCACCGTGACGTCGTAGTGCATCGCATAAAGCAGACCGCGCGCGAGGATCACCGCACCCAGGATCGCGAGCACGGGGGTGATCACCACCATGCCGTGCGTCAAGAAGTAGGTGCGCGTCAGCGCGGTCGGCGTCCTGATCCCGTTGCGATGCTGGCGATTGCGCAGGGCGGTGCCGACGAACCAGCCCAATCCCAGGCACAGCGCCAGCGCCGCGACTTCCAGCATCACATTGCGCGTGAAGAGGATTTCGAAGAACGCCACGATGTGCAGCCACATTTCCATCATGCGTTGAGGTCCGGAATCAGCTGGCTTTCGAGGCGCGCGATCTGATCCTTGAGCATCAGCTTGCGCTTCTTGAGGCGCTTCATCTGCAGCTCATCGACTTTGAAGTCCATGGACAGGCGCGAAATGACGTCATCGAGGTCGCGATGCTCGATCCGCAACTGTCGCAGCCGCTCGATGTTCTTGAACAAGTCCGTATTGACGTTGCTGTCTTCGTCGCTCACTTAGGTCGCTGCTTTTGTGTTTATAAATGACCGCGCCACACCGGGACGATGCAATCCGGTAGCTTAGCCAACCGGCCCAAAGGATTCCAAGTTAGTTGTGGGTTGTGAAAGTCCGAGCCGATCGATCCCGAGAGTCCGAATTGCACCGCGAGCACCGCGCAAGTTTCCGAATGCTGCGCGCCGTTGCCTCCGGTCACGACTTCGAGCGCGGTGCCGCCGGCCGCGGCGAAATCGGTCAGCAGCTGCCTGCGGGCGCCTGACGAGAGGGTATAACGCGCCGGGTGCGCGAGCGCCGCGACACCCCCGGCATCGCGGATCGAGGCGACGATCTGCGCCAGGGCGGGCCACTCGGCGGCGACGTGCGCCGCGCGGCCCGCGCCGATATAACGGCGAAATGCATCATCCGCGCGGCCGACGTGGCCTGCGGCCACCATTGCGGCGGCGAGGTGCGAACGCGTCGGCACTCCGGGGTTTGCCTGCACGGCGGCGTGCAGCGCGGCTCCCGGCAGGCCGAGTTTGGTGAGGCGCGCGCACATGTTGCGCAGGCGTACGCGCCGCCGCCCCGCTTGCGAGAGGAGCATGCTCTGCAGCCGGAGGCAGCCCGGATCGATCCACAAGCCCAGGACGTGGATGGCCTGGGAGCGCCAGGAAGCGGAGATTTCGACCCCGGGAACGAGGCGCACGTTCATAGCGGTGGCGGCGCGTTGCGCCTCCTCGAGCCCTGCAAGCGTATCGTGATCGGTGAGCGCGAGTACCTCGATTCCGGCCGCCGCCGCGCGCTGCACCAATTCGGTGGGGGTCAGCGAACCGTCGGAGCAAATGGAATGGGTGTGTAAATCGACGTTGAGCTCCTGACTCACGATGGGCTACCCGCGAGGCCCACCGCTTCCAGGCGCTGCCCCGCCAGCACGATGAAGCCCTGTGCCCGCGCAAAGCCGTCGTTGGTGTAGTCGAACGTATAGGTGCGCAGCAGCCGGCGGCGGCCGCGCGAGTCGCGGCTCAGCCGAAAGCCGGCAAAGGCCACCGTGCCGTCCAGGAACTGTACCACCGCCCGCGAGCAGGTCTCGCGGGCGATGCGGTTCGCCGCTTCGCGCGCATCGAGCGCGGTTTGCCAGGCCTTGTACACGCCGCCTACGATGGCGGCGCCGAAAACGAGCAGCAGCAGGTCCTCACTCATGGCGTGAAGCTTACCCTGGATTTCCACCGAACAGGCCCCATAGATGAGCTCATGAACGAGCAGCCTAAGGCCGACATGATCAGGGACTTACAGCCGTATATGGGCGTGCGCGTCGATCCCGACGAGATGGTGCAGTACGTCCATAACTTGATGATTTTGCCGCACGGCAGTGCCGCATCCGACGTATCGGTGGCGCTGGCGCGGCGCCTCTGGGGCGGCGATACACCGCAGGCCCGCGCAGCGCAATTGCGCTGGAGCGCGCTCAACCGCGCGTTCGGCGATGCCCGCTTGGGCCCCTGGACCGTCCCGCAGAAGCGCGACCAGATCCACGTGCCCGCGGCGCTCATTGCAGCCGCCGGCGTCGCGCGCCTCACGATGGCGGAGGACGAGGTCGTGTTCGACATCCCCACCTTGCTCGACGCGACGTTGCAGTTGTGCGAACCCGTGGGGCACGCCTAGCGCGGCAGCACGCTCGGGTCGCTGAAGGCGACGAAGCTGTCATTGAGCAAGCTCTCACGACAGTTGTAACGCAGCCTGTGTCCATCCATGCGCGTGACGTGGCCGCCCGCGGCCTCGAGCAGCGCCTGGCCGGCGGCGGTATCCCATTCCGAGGTCGGTCCGAAGCGCGGATAGATCTCGGCGCTGCCTTCCGCAATCAAGCCGAATTTCAGCGAACTTCCGATGCCCATCGTCACGTGAGGCTCGAGGCGGGCGAGGTAAGCGGCAGTCTGCGGGCTGGCGTGCGAGCGGCTGCGGACCACGCGAATGGGAACGGCGGGCGGTGCGACACGAATGGGCGTCTGGGCCGCCCCCTCGTGGCGGCTGAAGGCCCCGGTGCCTGCCGCCCCCCAATAAAGCAGGCGCTGCGCGGGAGCGGACACCACCCCCATCAGAGGTTCGTGCTCGACGACGAGCGCAATGTTGATCGTGAATTCCCCATTGCGCTTGACGAACTCGCGCGTGCCGTCGAGCGGATCGACGACCCACAATTCCCCCCACCCCCGGCGTTCGCTCCAAGGGGCCTGCGCCGATTCCTCGGACAGGATGGGGATGTTCGGCGTCAGCCGTTTGAGACCCTCGATGATGACTCGTTGCGATTCCAGGTCCGCGAGGGTCAGAGGCGAATTATCGGGCTTGTGCTGCACCGTGAAGCCGGCATCGTAGACCCTCATGATCGCTTCGCCGGCGCGCGCCACGATGGGCAGCAGATCATCGACGAGGGCAGGAAGATCTCTCATCGGTTGCTATCATACTGAAATGTCCAAACATGCTGCGCTCGACTGGTCGGCGATCGATACCGTGCTGCTCGACATGGATGGAACGCTGCTCGATCAGCGCTTCGATAACTGGTTCTGGCAGGAACTGATTCCGGCGCGCTACGCGCAAGCCAATCGCATCACGGAGGCCGAAGCGGCGGCGTTGCTCGCGCCGAAATTCAGCGCGGTCATGGGCACGATGCAATGGTATTGCATCGACTACTGGAGCCGGCAATTGTGCCTCGACATCGCCGCCATCAAGCGCACCGCTCTGCAGCGGGTCAGCTTCCTGCCCGGTGCGGAGGAGTTCCTGCTGAAGCTCAAGAAGAGCGGCAAGCGACGGGTTCTCGTCACCAATGCCCATCCGCTCACCTTGGCCATCAAAAATGAGCAGGTGCGTCTGACGACTCAATTCGACGCGTGCTATTCGACGCACACGTTCGACGCGCCGAAGGAAGACGACCTGTTCTGGCCGCGGCTGCTGGCCAGGGAGCGATTTCTCCCGCGGCGCACGTTATTCGTCGATGACAGCATTGCGGTGCTCGATGCCGCGCACCGCTTTGGTATCGCGTGGCTGCGCGCCGTGCGGCTGCCTGACTCGAGGCGGCCCGCGCAGGATACCGGTCACTATGCGGCGGTCGATCGCGTGGCCGAACTCATGTGAGAGCGGGTGCACCGCCGGCAGGCCCTTTGCCGCCGCGATTGCGCCGCCGGCGCCGCGAAGGCCCCGACGCGGCGGGTGCTTCGCCGGTGCCCGCGTTGTCGCTGGAGCTGCGCGCGGGTGCCGGCGCTCCGGCATGCGCGGGTCGGGGGGGCGACGGGGCGCGCCGCGGTCCGCCGCTGCTCCGGCCACCGGGGCGATGCGGTCCGCCGGAGCGCCCGCCGCCACCGGGGCGGCCGCCGCCTCGCGATTGGCCCTGACGCGGTGCGCGTTCCCGCCATTCCGCGGGGGGCGGCGCCGTGACGGCGGCCAAATCGACGGGATCGATCGCGGCGCGCGGAATCTGGTGGCCGATATAGCGTTCGATGTCGGGCAACGAGATGGCGAATTCCTCGCAACCGAAGCTGATGGCGTCCCCCTCGGCTCCGGCGCGCGCCGTACGCCCGATGCGGTGGACGTAGTCTTCGGCATCGTTCGGCAAATCGAAATTGAACACGTGGCTCACATCCGGGATGTGCAGACCGCGCGAGGCGACGTCGGTGGCGATCAACACGGCGACATCGCCGTTGTGAAAGTCGCGCATCATCTTCAGGCGCTTGTTTTGCGGCACATCGCCCGACAGCGCTTGCGCGACGAAGCCGTTGGCGGTCAGCGTGCGCTCCAGCACCTCGGCAATGCGCCGCGTATTGACGAATACCATGGTGCGGCGCGCATCGATGCGCCGCAAAAGACCCATCAGCAGCGGAATCTTCTCCTCGGTGGAAGGAAAATAGAGCACCTGCCGCACGCGATCGACGGTCATCTTGTCCGGCTCGATCCGGATCAACTCCGGGTTGTTCATGTGCTCGTACGCGAGCTCGAGCACCCGATAGGACAAGGTCGCCGAGAACATCATGTTGAGGCGATGGGTGGGATGCGGGAGGCGCCGCAAGATGAAGCGGATGTCCTTGATGAAGCCCAAATCGAACATACGGTCCGCTTCGTCCAGGACGGCGACCTGGATATGGCGCAAATCGAAGACACGCTGCTTGAAATAGTCGATGATGCGCCCGGGCGTGCCAATCAGGACGTCGACCCCCTGTTCCAAAATGCGGCGTTGCTTCTCGTAGTCCACGCCGCCGAACACGATGGCGAGCTTGAGGCCGGCAAATTTGGCGATGCCTTCGGCATCCGAATGGATTTGTACCGCGAGTTCGCGCGTCGGCGCGATCACGATGGCGCGAGGCGCGTTGAGAGGCCGGTTCGCCGCCCCGCGGTCCGTCAGCAGGCGATTGAACAGGGCGATGAGAAACGCCGCCGTTTTACCCGTGCCGGTCTGGGCCTGCCCGGCCACATCGTGGCCCGCGAGCGCCAGTGGCAAGGTCTGCGCCTGGATCGGCGTGCAGCGCGTATAGCCTAGTTCGGCGATTCCCTGTTTCAGGGATTCAGGGATGTTGAGCGAATCGAAGGTGAGCTGACTGAGATGGGCGTCTGACATTTTTCCTTTGTGAAGCGCAGATACTTGCAAAATGGTAGGGGACCGGTTAACAATACGGCAAATCCGGAGCCGGTCTATCCGCTCCCCTCAACCGTATCATCGGTACCCTTTTAAGGTAATCAAGACCGCTAAAGCCGCTGTATTGTGCCCGAACGGCCGCGCATCGTCACTTCGCGCGAGTATCTGGCCCTTGTTCTCCCACAAATAACCCCGCTCCACATTCAAATGAATCTCCAAAAGGAGGTATATCCGCAGTGAGTAACCCAAGTATCGTTCACACCAGCGACGCCACGTTCGACAAGGACGTGCTGAAATCCGACAAGCCCGTTTTGCTGGATTTCTGGGCCGAGTGGTGCGGACCTTGCAAGATGATCGCCCCGATCCTCGACGAGATTGCCGATCAGTACAAAGACAAGATCCGAATCGCCAAGCTCAACATCGATGACAATCCGGCGACCCCCCCCAAATTCAACATTCGTGGTATTCCAACCTTGATTCTCTTCAAAAACGGCACCGTGGAGGCCCAGAAAGTGGGAGCAGTTACCAAGTCGCAGCTCGCCGCCTTTCTGGACAGCAACCTGTGAGAGGCTACTTAGGCAATCAGTCCCGCGGCGGCCAAGGTGGCGGCCAGCAGGGCGGCGGCGGCCAGGGCGGAGGGCGTTCGAATCGCTCCAATCGCCCCCGCAATGACAACCGCAACGGCAATACCAACGGCGGCCGGCCGGTGCATGAGGATTACGGCGATCTGCCCGAGGGCGGCGACGATCTAGAGATCATTGCACCGACGGATCTCGCGCGCAGCCGCAGTTCGATGAACCTGACGGAGCTCAAGAAGCGTCCGATCAGCGATCTCGTCAAGCTGGCGGAGACCATGGGCCTGGAGAACATGGGCCGGTCGCGCAAGCAGGACATCATCTTCGGCGTCCTCAAGGCGCATGCCCGCAAGGGCGAGGATATCTACGGCGACGGCGTGTTGGAGATCCTGCAGGACGGCTTCGGCTTCCTGCGCTCCTCCGACTCGAGCTACCTCGCGGGTCCGGACGACATTTACGTGTCTCCGAGCCAGATCCGCCGCTTCAACCTGCGCACCGGTGACTCGATCTCCGGCTTGATCCGTCCGCCGAAGGACGGCGAGCGCTATTTCGCGCTGCTCAAGGTCGGCGAGATTAATTACGATTCGCCGGAGAGCTCCCGCGGCAAGGTGCTGTTCGAGAACCTCACACCGCTGCATCCCACGGAGCGGCTGAAGCTCGAGCGCGGCAACGGCTCGACCGAAGACCTGACCGCTCGCGCGATCGACCTGGTCGCGCCGATCGGCAAGGGACAGCGCGGCCTCATCGTCTCGCCGCCGAAAGCCGGCAAGACCATGCTGCTGCAGAACATCGCCACCGCCATTACCGCCAATCATCCCGAAGTCTATCTGATCGTGCTGTTGATCGACGAGCGCCCCGAGGAAGTCACCGAGATGGCGCGCACCGTGAAGGGCGAGGTCGTGTCCTCGACGTTCGACGAGCCCGCGAGCCGTCACGTTCAAGTCGCGGAAATGGTCATCGAGAAGGCGAAGCGCCTGGTCGAGCACAAGAAGGACGTGGTGATATTGCTCGACTCCATCACGCGCCTCGCTCGCGCCTACAATACCGTGGTGCCGAGCTCGGGCAAGGTGCTCACCGGCGGCGTGGATGCGAATGCCCTGCAGCGGCCGAAGCGCTTTTTCGGCGCGGCGCGCAACATCGAGGAGGGTGGTAGCCTGACGATTCTCGCCACCGCGCTCGTCGACACCGGGTCGAAGATGGATGACGTGATCTTCGAGGAGTTCAAAGGCACCGGCAACTCGGAAATTCATTTGGACCGGCGCATCTCCGAGAAGCGGGTGTTCCCCTCGATCAACATCAATCGCTCGGGCACGCGCAAGGAAGAGCTCATCACGGATCCCGCGGAGCTTTCCAAGATGTGGATTCTGCGCAAGCTCCTGCACCCGATGGATGAGCTGGCCGCCATCGAGTTCCTGCTCGACAAGATGAAGGACACCAAGACCAATACCGATTTTTTCGACGCAATGAAGCGGTAGTCTCACATGCAATGGTGGGCGTGGATCGCCGTCGGCGCCATACTGTTGGGGTCAGAGATGACCTTGGTGAACGCACAGTTCTATTTGGTGTTCATCGGCTCCGCCGCGCTGATCGTCGGACTCGTGGATTTGGCAGGTCTGCACCTCGCCGATTGGCTGCAATGGACGGTCTTTGCAGTCCTCGCCACCGTGTCGATGATCGCCTTTCGCCGCCGGGTCTATGAGCGGCTGCGCGGGCATCTGCCTGCGGTGAACGCCGGCCCCAAGGGAGAGATCGTCGTCATGCCAACGGTGCTGCGGCCGGGAGAAACCTGCCGGCTCGAACATCGGGGCAGCTCCTGGAGCGCGCTCAATGCGGGCCAATCGGTGATCGATGCCGGAGCGCGTGCGCGTATCCAGCGGGTCGACGGGCTCACGCTCGTCGTGCACGGCGAATAGGAGACTCTTTTGGAAATTCCCCTGGGCTATGGCGCCATCGCAATCGCGATCATCGTCGTCATCGTGGTGGCAAAGACCGCGACCGTGGTACCGCAGCAAAGCGCCTTCGTGGTCGAGTACCTGGGCAAGTACAGCCGGACCCTGAACGCCGGCTTTCACATACTCGTTCCGTTCGTCGAGCGGGTGGCCTACCGGCACAGCCTCAAGGAGATTGCGGTCGATATCGCGGAGCAAATCTGCATCACGCGCGACAACGTTCAGGTCGGCGTGGACGCGGTGCTGTACATGCAGGTGCTCGATCCGCATCTCGCCTCCTACGGGATCACCAACTACGGCTTCGCCATCTCGCAGCTCGCGCAGACGACGCTGCGCAGCGAAATCGGCAAGATCGAACTCGACCGCACCTTCGAGGCACGCGGCATCATCAATGCCAACGTGGTCGGCGAATTGGACAAGGCGTCGGCGGCATGGGGCGTCAAAGTGCTTCGCTATGAGATCAAGAACATCACGCCGCCCAAGGACGTGCTCTCGGCCATGGAGAAACAAATGCGCGCGGAGCGCGAAAAGCGCGCCGTCGTGCTCACCTCCGAGGGCGAGCGGGACGCCAAGATCAATTCGGCCGAAGGCGATAAGCAGCGTGTGATCAAGCAATCGGAAGCCAACAAGCAGCAGCAGATCAACGAGGCCGAAGGCCAGGCGCAGGCGATCCTGGCGGTGGCGGGCGCGACTGCAGAGGGGTTGCGACAGGTCGGCATCGCACTGTCGGACCGCGGCGGCATCGAGGCGATGCAGCTGCGCATCGGCGAAGAATACGTGAAGCAGTTCGGCAAATTGGCGCAGTCCGGCACCACGCTGGTCGTGCCGGCGAATCTCACGGACCTGGCTGCGATCGTCACCATGGCGACCAGTATTGCCAGGAAGGCTCCCGCAAACCCGCCGGCTTGAGCGATGCCGGTGACTCGCCGCGCAGCGGCGCCCCTCGGGTTCACGGAATTCGTCGTCCTCGTTGCGGCGATGATGTCGACGCAGGCACTCGCCATCGACGCGATGCTGCCGGCATTCCCGACGATCGTTCGCGCGCTCGGCGTACGCAACGAAAACCACGTGCAGTGGATCGTCACCGCCTATATGGCGGGACTGGGCGTGGGCCAGCTTTTTTGGGGACTCTTGTCCGATCGCTTCGGCCGGCGGCCGGTATTGCTCGGTGGACTAGCACTCTATGTCGCGGCGGCACTGCTGTGCGGACTCGCCGACAACTTTCACGCACTGCTCGGCTGGCGCTTCGTGCACGGCGTGGCGGCAGCCTGCGTCACGGTGAGCCGCTCGGTCGTTCGCGATCTGTATTCCGGCCGGCACATGGCCCGGGTCATGTCCCTGACGCTCGTCGTGTTCCTGACCGTGCCCATCCTCGCGCCGAGCCTGGGGCAGCTGACCCTCGCCGTGGCGCCGTGGCGCTATATCTTCATCGTCTGCGGCGTTTTCGCATCCGCGGTGTGGCTGTGGGCGCTGCTACGGCTGCCCGAGACACTGCACCCCGAGTACCGCATGACGCTCAACCGCGGCCACGTCGTGCGGGCGGCGCGCTTGGTGCTCGGCAGCCGCGAGTCGCTCTGGTATACCCTCGCGATGAGCGTCATGTTCGGTTCGCTGCTTGCCTATGTGGGCATGGTGCAGCAGATCTTCGCGGAGGTCTTTCGACGCGCGAACCTCATGCCGTCCATGTTTGCGCTGTGCGCGGTGTTCATGGGGATGGCCGCGTTCACGAATTCGCGCCTGGTGGAGCGTTTGGGCATGCGCTTCATATCGCACACGGCGCTGCTGGCGTTCATCGGCGTGGCGGCCCTGCACGTCGTGCTCGCCTCGCTCAAGCTCGAGCCGCTGTGGGCTTTCGTCGTGTTTCAGTCCGTCACGATGGCGTGCTTCGGCTTGTCGGTGTCCAACTTCGGTGCCATGGCCATGGAGCCCGTGGGTTCGGTCGCGGGCATCGGCGCCTCCTTGCAGGGATTCATGTCGACCGTTGGCGGGGCCTTCGTGGCCGCGGCAATCGGGCGGCAATTCAGCGGCAGCATCGTACCGTTGCCGGTGGGGGCGCTGTGCTGCGGCCTGACGAGCCTCGGCTGCGTGCTGGTGGCGGAACGGGGGCGCCTGTTCCGTCCTCATCACGCCGGGCCGGAGGCTCTCAGTCTCGCGCACTGAACAGCGTATCGAGTTCCTTGCCGGAGGCCGCGTCCGCGAGGCCGTTGAAAGTGCCGTGCTCGGCGAGTTCGCGGGCCGCCCGCATGAAGCCGCCCCACGCGGCGCGCGCCAGCGCTCCGCCCACGCTGACGCGGCGCACCCCGAGATCGGCGATCTGGCGCATCGTCAGCTCACCCGGCGAGCTCACCAGCAAGTTGACGGGCTTCGGGTGCACGGAGGCAACGACGGCACGTATGTGCTCGATCGTGCGGATACCCGGCGCGTACAGGCAATCAGCACCCTCGTTGGCATAGGCCCGAAGTCTCGCGATCGCCATCGCCACATCCGCGTGTCCCACCAGAAAACATTCGGCGCGTGCGATCAGCATGGTGTCCGCGCCCGCCTCGTCGATGGCGCGGCGCGCGGCGCGGACACGCTCGATGGCAGCGTCCAATTCGAACAAGGGTGCCGCATCGTTGCCGGTCGAATCCTCGATCGATAAGCCCGCGACTCCGGTCTGCACGGCCAACCGCACGCTCTCGCCGACGCCCGCCGGATCCGCCGCGAGGCCGTTCTCGAAATCGGCATTGATCGGCACATCGGTGCCGGCAACCATCTGCTCGAGATGAGCAAGCACGCGATCCCGCGACAGCCCGCCGTCCGAGCGGGCTTGCGACCACGCGCTGCCGGAACTCGTCGTGGCGAGCGCCTTGAAGCCGAGACTTTGCAGATAGCCGGCACTGCCCAAATCCCAGGGATTGGGGATGAGGAAACATCCGCTCTCGTGGAGCTTGCGAAACATGCGGCGCTTATCCGCGACGGTGGGGCGACTCTGTGCCATGTGAGTAACTCCTTGGATGTCGGAAAACACGGTCATCTTCCCGTCACGATCGCGTGGCTATCCTACGCCCATTACGACACTCAACACGGGGAAAATATCCATGCATAATCCGAGTTTCCTCGCCATCGCCGCGTCGAGCCTCATTGCCGCGAACGCATTGGCGCAATCGGCGACGCCGCCTTATCAACTGTCCGTGTTCGCGTCGGCGCCGGGCGGTTCGAGCGCGCCCGATTCGATTGCCGTGATTCACGATCACGTTTTCGTCGGCTACGGCGACGGTAACGCGCCCGACGGCAGTGACGGTAAGAGCACGCAAATCGTCGAGTATTCCACGGATGGAAAAGTTGAATACACGTACACGGTGAAAGGCCACAACGACGGGCTGAAGGTCGATCCCGCGACACACCTTCTCTGGGCGCTTCAAAACGAAGACGCCAACGCCAATCTGGTCATCATCAATCCGCGGACCCATGATCGCAAACTGTATACTTTCGGCCCAACCCTGCACGGCGGGGGCTACGATGACATCGTGTTCCGCGGCTGCAAGGTGTTCATCAGCGCATCCAATCCCGCGAATAATCCGAACACCGGCCCGGCCATCGTGCGCGCCGAGTTGGATGGAAACTACGTGGACGTGAAACCCGTGCTTGCCGGCGAAGCGAAGGCGCTCGACATTCCCACCGACGCGACGGTCAAGCTCAATCTGCAGGATCCCGATTCGATGACGCTCGATCCGTCGGGCGACATCGTGCTCGACAGCCAGGCTGATCAGCAGCTGATCGACATCTCCAATCCCGGGGAATCGAATCAGCGCGTGCTGCGCTTGCCGCTCACGTACGAAACTTCCTCGGGGCTCCAGCCGGTCGAGGTCGACGATACCGCGTTCGTCACTTCAACCGAAGGGTGGTCTTCCTGTTGAAAAGACATGCCTTCGTGCCCGGCACCGCGTACACCGCCGCTGACGGCGGCCCGTTCGTCGGCACGATCGACCTGACGACTGGAGTCATTACCCCGATCGTGACGCACCTGGGCAGTCCGGGAGGCCTGGTGTTCGTCGACACCACCAAGCGGGACCATGAACAAGAGGAGCGCTCGTGCCGCGATCGAGGCCCCGATGAGCCCTAATCCTCGTCGCTGAGGACGATCGGGGTACCATGCGGCGTGCGCTCTGCGGCGTGGCGCCACGCCCGCCGTAAGCGGATGAGCTCCTCGTTCGATGCGACGCCCTTGGCGGCGACCAGCGCTTCCAGAGCCCTCAGCCAGTGAAGATAATGGGTCTCACCGCCGCGGGATATCTCCTGTGATAGGGCGCTCGACCATTCGGACCACGTGAACACGCCGCGCTCGTGGAGAGACACGGTCATGGCAAATGCATGCGCTTGCCATGGCTCCTCGAACACCGGTGTGTCGGAGAGTAGTGAATCGGCTGCGTTCATGCGGGCTCGAGATAGGGTTGCCATGCATCGAAGGACACGCGATGTCCCGGCTCATCGAACACGACGGTATAGAGCCATTGGGGGTCCTCCCCCAGGCCTTGGGCATGCGAATCGGCAAATACATGCGCGCCGTGGACGCGTTCGACGCTGCCTGTCCTGCCGCGAAGATAGGCGGGCATCCGCGTATGGTGCTCGACCGGCGGTGTGCGCGTGATGACGCGTTGTCCGACGCGGAAGCGTGCGGAGCCGCTCGGTGCGCGCTCCGTCGGTGAGCCTCTTGCAAGTCGGGCGGCAACCTGATCCGCCTTGAGCATCCGCGCGATCGGCTTTGGCGGGTGCAGCGCGCGGCCGGCGGCGAGTTCGTCGGCTGTCACCAGGCCCGTCGCGACGAGCAGCTTTTCCAGGCCGCCCAGCCAGATCTCGTAGTAGCTGAGGTCGAGGTAGTCCGGCAGCGTTTCGCGTGCGGCGCGAGCCATGTCGATATTCCAGCAGCCGGTCGCCCCCATCGCCAGGGTCAGCGCCAGGGCCCGCGACTCCCACTCGGCATGGAACAGGGACCCCTCCGCTTCCGGCACCACGGCCCCAAAGCCCGGCCGGCCGCCGAGATCTGCATGACTCACGTAGGACACGTCATTTCTCCCCCGGCACCCGCGCGAGGCCGGTGCCGATCATCGAGTCGCGAGTGACCAGAGCGCTCAGCGCCTGCTCATCCAGGCCTTCGGTTCCGGCGGGACGTTGGGGAATCACGAGATAGCGCACCTCTGCGGTCGAGTCCCAGACGCGGATCTGCGTCTCCGCCGGCAGCGTCACGCCGAATTCGCGCAGCACGCCGCGCGGATCCTTGACCACGCGCGATCGATAGGGCCCGCTCTTGTACCAGACGGGCGGCAATCCCAGTACCGGCCACGGGTAGCAGCTGCAAAGCGTGCACACCACGATGTTGTGCCGGCCGGGTGTGTTTTCTACCGCGACCATGTGCTCGCCCTGGCGTCCTGTGTAGCCGAGCTCCGCAATGGCGCTGGTCGCATCGTGCAGCAGCCGATCGCGATAGGCCCGATCCACCCAGGCGCGCGCGACGACGCGAGCGCCATTGCGCGGACCGACTTTGGTCTGGTAGGTGTCGATCAGCACATCGAGCGCCGCCGGGTCGAGATAGCCCTTCTGAGTCAGTACGGTCTCGAGCGCCCGCACGCGCTGCTCGATCTCGCCGAGCTCGCTGTGACCGGCGTGGTCATGGTCGCCTCCCATACGCCTATGGTAGAGTAATTCTCACGAAAACAATAAGCGCCATTGAGGTAGTGCCACCATGGGTCGGCCGCGATGCAGCGGCACGGACCCGGTTGGTCGTCGCCGCCGCCTCGCTTGGGACGGTCTTCGAATGGTACGACTTCTTTCTCTACGGCACTCTCGCCGTGTTCTTCGGCGGCTTGTTCTTTCCACCGGGTAATGAGACGGCGGCCTTTCTCGCCAGTCTCGCCACCTTTGGAGCGGGGTTCGCAGTTCGGCCCTTCGGCGCGCTTGTCTTCGGCGCACTCGGTGACCGCATCGGGCGCAAGCGTGCATTCATGATCACGATGGTGATGATGGGCCTCTCGACCGTCTTCGTCGGATTGCTGCCGACCTACGCTCGAGTCGGCGTGTGGGCGCCGGTGTTGTTGGTGACCTTGCGACTGACGCAGGGCCTCGCGGTGGGCGGTGAATATGGAGGCGCAGCCACCTATGTTGCGGAGCATGCTCCCGCGGCTCACCGCGGCTACCATACCAGCTGGCTGCAGACGACCGGAACGGTCGGTTTGCTGCTGTCCCTGCTGATCATTCTCGCGTGCCGTCTTGCCTTTGGCGACGACGCCTTCAAGGCCTGGGGATGGCGGATCCCGTTCTTGACGTCGATCGTTCTGCTCGCCGTATCGGTCTACATCCGCCTCAAGCTCGAAGAGTCGCCGGTGTTCGTCAAATTGAAGGCGGACGGCCGCGCCTCGGCATCTCCAATCAAGGAGAGCTTCGGCTCATGGGGAAACCTCAAGGGTGTTCTCGTGGTGTTGTTCGGAAGCACGGCCGGCATGACGGTGATCTGGTACTGCGCGCAGTTCTACGCACTCTTCTTCTTGCAAAGCACTCTGCACGTCGATTACAAGACGAGCTACGCGATCTTTGCCGTCGGCTTGACGCTTGGAACGCCCCTCGTGGTTCTGAGCGGCGCGTTGTCCGACCATATCGGACGCAAACCCGTCATGCTCGCGGGATTGATATTGGCGGCGTTGACGGTGATCCCCGCGTTTCACGCGCTCGCCAACTTCGGGAATCCCGGTCTGGCGTCCTTTTCCGCCCGCAATCCCATCGTCATCCGCGCGGAGCACTGCACGATCTCCTTGTTCGCAGCGCCCGTGTCGGCGTGCGACAAAGCGCGCAAGTTCTTCAGTCGCAACGGACTTTCCTACACCTCGATACCGGGGCCGGCCGCGGACGGTGTGCAGACGAGTATCGGAGACGCGACCTTGACGGGGTTCGACGAGGCCGCCTACCAAAAAGCCCTGGACGCTGCGGGATTCAAGCTCACGGGCGGCAAGGTGAATCAAGTCGGCGCCGTCGCAGTCGTGATCTGGCTGATGGCGCTGGTGGGGCTGTCCTACGGACCGATGGCCGCATTCATGGTCGAGATGTTTCCGGCGAAGATCCGCACCACCTCGCTGTCGGTACCTTACCATCTCGGCGTCGGCATTCTGGGCGGCTTCCTGCCCTTCGTTGCCTCTGCATTGGTGATCTACGCGGGCAACATCTTCGCCGGTCTCTGGTATCCGGTCGCGATCACGCTCGCGACGGCGCTCGTCGCGTTGCTCTTCTTGCCGGAAACAAAACACCGCACGATCGACTGACGCGCTACGTCGCGTTTTGCTCCCTGGCGATCGCTCGATAGCCGATGTCGCGCCGGTATTGCACCAAACTCCAGTGGATCGCATGCACGAGATCGTAGGCCTGGCACCGCGCCGCGCCGACCGTCTCGCCCATCCCCACCGCGCACAGCACGCGGCCGCCGGCAGTGAGGATTCGCGACCCGTCGCCGCGGGTGCCCGCGTGAAAGACCTTTCCCGGCAGCCGTGCCGCAACCTCGAGACCGGAGATCGGGTTGCCGGTACGATAGCTGTCCGGATAACCGCCGGCCGCCATTACCACGCCCAATGCGGCGCGCGGATCCCAACGCACGTCGGCCTCATCGAGCGAGCCCGCGAGCGCCGCTTCACATAGATCCACGAGATCGCTCTGCAGCCGCATGAGAATCGGTTGGGCTTCCGGATCGCCGAACCGGCAGTTGAACTCCAGGACATTGGGAGTCCCATCTTCGGCAATCATCAAACCGGCGTACAGGAAGCCGGTGTACGGAGTTCCGTCGAGACGCAAGCCCCGCAGCGTGGGTTCGATCACCTCGTCCATGATGCGCGCGTGCAATGCCGCGTCGACGATCGGAGCGGGGGAATACGCTCCCATGCCTCCGGTGTTGGGTCCCTGATCGCCATCGTCGCGGCGCTTGTGGTCTTGCGAGGTGGCGAGCGGCACGACTCGGCCACCGCCGGCGATGACGATGAAGCTCACTTCCTCGCCGCGCAGGAATTCCTCGATCACGATGGTGTTGCCGGCGGCGCCGAAGCCACCCTCGAGCATGCCGCGCGCGGCCGCGTTTGCGGATTCATGCGTCTCGCAGATCAACACTCCCTTGCCCGCGGCCAGGCCATCCGCCTTCACGACCAGCGGCAGTCGTTGCGAGCGTATATAGCCCGGATCGAAATTCTCCGCGGTGAATGTGGCATGGCTCGCCGTGGGGATGCGGTGGCGTTGCAAGAAATCCTTGGTGAACGCTTTCGATCCTTCGAGGCGCGCGGCCGCGCAGGAGGGCCCGAAGCACGCGTGCCCAGCCGCGGTGAACCGATCGACGATGCCGGCAACCAGCGGTCCCTCGGGTCCGACGATGGTGAGTGCGATGTGCTCGCGCATCGCAAACTCGAGCAGTCCTTCGAGGTCGTCGGCCGCGATTTGCACGTTGCTCACCTTGGGCTCGAGCGCCGTGCCGGCGTTGCCTGGGGCGACGAACACCTGCCGTACGCGCGCCGATTGTGCGCATTTCCAAGCGAGCGCGTGCTCACGGCCGCCACCGCCGACGATCAGCACCTTCATGATCGGCTCCTAATGACGGAAGTGGCGCGTCCCCGTGAAGATCATGGCGATGCCGTGCTCGTCGGCTGCGGCGATCACCTCCGCGTCTCGCTTCGATCCTCCGGGCTGGATGACGGACTTGATGCCGAACTCGGCGATCACGTCCAGGCCATCTCGAAACGGCAGGAACGCATCGGAGGCCATCGAGGCGGCTTCCAGCGACAGGCCTTCGTCCTTTGCCTTCATGGCCGCGATCTTGCTGCTCACGACGCGGCTCATTTGCCCGGCACCGATGCCGAGCGTCCGTTTCGCTTTGACGCACACGATGGCGTTCGATTTGACATATTTCACGACGCGCCATGCGAACAGCAGGTCATCCATCTCCGCTTGAGAGGGCGATCGCTTCGTTACCACGCGCATGTCGTGCGGCCGCAGCTCATCGTCGTCGCGCGTTTGCACCAACAGGCCGCCGGCGACGCTCTTGTATTCGAGCAACTGGGACGCCGGCGTGCCGAGATCGCCGACCTGCAGCACGCGCACATTGTCCTTGCCCGAGAGCAGCGCCTTGGCATCGCCCGTCACGCGCGGCGCGAGAATCACTTCGACGAATTGCCGCTCCAAGATCGCCTGCGCCGCGGCGGCGTCCAACTCCCGGTTGACGGCGATGATGCCGCCGAACGCTGAGGTCGGGTCGGTGCGATAGGCGTGCTCGTAGGCCTCCTTGACGGTGCCGCCCAGCGCGACGCCGCATGGATTGGCGTGTTTGACGATCACGCATGCCGGCGCGTCGAACCGGCGCACGCATTCGAGCGCGGTATCGCTGTCGACGATGTTGTTGTACGACAGCTCCTTGCCCTGCAGTTGCCGCGCTTGGGCGATCGATGCGCCGATCGCGCGTGGATCGGCGTAGAACGCGGCCTGTTGATGCGGATTCTCGCCGTATCGCAGGTCGGAGCGCTTGCGAAAGGACAGGTTGAGATCGTCCGGGAACGTCGGCGAAGCGTTGCCGATCGCGCCGGTGAAGTAAGCCGACACCATGGCATCGTATTGCGCCGTATGCGCGAATGCTTTGGCCGCGAGATTTTGACGCATGACGATGTCGGTCGCACCCTGATTGGCCGCCAGCTCATCGAGCAGGCTGCGATAGTCGCCGGGATCCACGACCACCGTGACGGATGCGTGATTCTTGGCCGCAGCACGCACCATCGCCGGCCCGCCGATGTCGATGTTCTCGACGGCATCGTCGTAGCTGCAATCGGGCCGCGCGACGGTCGCGGCAAACGGGTATAGATTGACGGCCAGCAAGTCGATCGGCTCGATGCCGTGTTCGCGCATCACCGACTCGTCGATGCCGCGCCTCCCCAGCAGGCCGCCATGAATCTTCGGGTGCAAGGTTTTCACCCTGCCGCCCATGATCTCGGGGAATCCGGTGTGCTCGGCGACTTCTTTGACCGAAATGCCGTGGCGCACCAAGAGTTTGGCGGTACCACCCGTGGACAGCAGTTCGATACCGCGCTCTTTCAGTTCACGCGCGAACTCGACGATCCCTGTCTTGTCGGAAACGCTGAGCAGCGCGCGGCGAACGGGCGTGAGCAATGTTTATCTACTCGCTGATCCCGAATTCTTTGAGCTTTTTGCGTAAGGTGCCGCGATTGATGCCGAGAATCGTCGCAGCGCGGCTCTGATTGCCCTGAACATGGCACATCACGACCTTGAACAGGGGTTCTTCGACCTCGCGCAACACGAGCTCATACAAGTGCGCCGGCTTGTGGCCGTTCAAAGTCTCAAAATAGCACTGCAGCGCCTCTTCCGCCTGGGACCGCAACGGCACTCCCTTGCCATTGACCTTCAGATCGCGACCGTTGAACGACGGCGCGATGTCTTTGCGTGGCTTCGATTTCTTTTTTGCGACCATAGCCCCATCCAATTTCTCTGCTGATCATTTTTTTTATTTTCACACTATGTACGCAGACGCTGCGCGATGCACACCAGTGTCGTATTGCTCCAAAAGCATCGTCAGCTGCTCCCGCGACGTCTCGATTTGCACGAGACGATTCCGCAATGCCTCTTGTCCAGGATGCTGTCGAAAATACCAACTCAAGTGCTTACGTGCCACTCGAACCCCGGTCTCATCGCCGTAGAAGTCATACAGGTCTTCGAGGTGGGCGCGCATAATATCACGGACAATTTCCAGCGCTAGCTCTTCGCGCAATTCGCCTTGCCTGAGGAAGAAATTGACTTCGTCGAAGATCCATGGCCGGCCTTGCGCGGCCCGGCCGATCATAATGCCGTCGCATCCGGTTCGCGACAAAATCTCGCGCACTCGGCTCGGCGAGTCAATATCGCCGTTTGCAAATACGGGGATCTTGATTTTCGACTTGATGGCCGCCACGGTTTCGTGCTCGGCGATTCCCTGATACATATCCGCACGCGTACGGCCGTGAATCGCGAGCGCTTGAATGCCGCAATCTTCGGCGATCTGCGCGATACGCACACCGTTCTTGTGGCTTCGATCCCAACCGGTGCGCGTCTTGAGCGTGACAGGCACCGGAACGGCGTTCACCGCGGCATGCAAGATTCGCGCAACCAGCGCCTCGTCCTGCAGCAGCGCGGATCCCGCGAGCCGGTTGCACACCTTCTTGGCGGGACAGCCCATGTTGATATCGATGATCTCGGCGCCGGCATCGACGTTGCGCCGCGCCGCGTCGGCGATCATCAGTGGATCGAAACCGGCGATTTGCACGACACGCGGACTCGGTTCGCCGCTGTGATCCATGCGACGCTGCGATTTCGGCGTCGCCCAAAGCCGCACATCGGCGGTCAGCATTTCCGATGCAGCGAGCGCGGCGCCGAATCGGCGGCACAGCATGCGAAACGGACGATCGGTGATTCCCGCCATGGGGGCGAGCACGACGTTGGAGCGCAAGACGTGCGATCCGATTCTGATGGTCATGGCTTCGTCTGCGGCGCAGCATCGCCGGCGCAGGCAACCTTGTGGTCGGGACCGCGCAGGCATACATCGATCTCGAATCCTTCGGCGTCCTTGCCGGGGTCCAGGATATCGAGAGTCGCATCGGCCCGCTCGCCGGGTGCGAGCATGCGCACCGTGGGCTTGCCGAGATATTCCGCCGGCTCGAACTCGCGACTGCCGATTCGACTGCCGAAGCGGTTGGCGAGCGTCACTCGCAGCAGCGGATACGGCTGCAGCTGCGCCGCCGTGTTGAGTATGCTCGCGCGCACCCGCAGCGCACCCTTGGCCCCCGGATCGCCGGTCACCCCCCACTGACGAAGCTGATAGGCGGAAAGATTCGCGGGCGGGGGCAGACCCATTCCAATTCCCTTCGCAGCGAGCCAGTCGCGATTTGCGTGGAAGATTTGCGCGACGAGCAACAGTGCAAGCGCGATCGCCGCGCCGAGCCAAACTCCGGCGGGTAGGCTGCGCTTCCGAGGGGGTGCGATTTCCGGCAGCGGCGCCGGTATGAATTCCGAGAGCATCTCGCGCCGCACCTCGTCGGAGATCTCCAAGCCCTCGAGGCGCCTGCGCGGCGGCGCGGCCGGCGCGGGAGGGGTGAACGGGGTGGACGCAGTGGACACGGTGGACGGGGCGGCCGCGGTGGACGGGGCGGCCGGCGCCCCGCTTTGCACCGGCTTCTTCGCTTCCGCGCCGGGGACGGCGGTCGCGGCACCGACGGGCACAGTTGGTGGGGCGCGGAGCTTGGGTTCGACGAAGATGCGGTCGAGTTCACCGGGCGGAAGCGTAAATTCGAGCGACGATTCCGGCGGCGCAGCCGCTTGCGGCGGTGCTACCGTCGGTTTTGCGGCGGGCGCGGGCGGTGACGGCCGATCGTCGTCGTACAATTCCAAATCGATGACTTGCAGACGCGCGAACTCCGCATCGGTGGCGTTCGAATCCTCGGGCTGCTCAGTCGCCGTCGCCGTAGACAACGGGTCCGCGACCGGCACCGAGTGCAGGATCTCGTCGACACGAGTTTCCATCTGGAGCGGCGATTCGCCCGCGGGAAATGCGCTTGCATCTTCGGCGAGGCGGGCGAGCGCGTTGAAGATCTCGCCGCAGCGTCCGCAGCGCACCTGGCCGCCGGCGGCGCGCAATACTTCGGCCGACAGCTTGAAGACGGTCTCGCATTTCGGGCACTGTGTGAACAATCTAGGCCGCTCTCCGGGCGTGAATGCAACACCAGTCCTCTCGCCCAACTACCTGCACCATATCAAAAGCGGAGCCGTAGGCGGCCTTTACCGCGTACGCTTGCGTCTTCAGGAGACCGGACAAGAGCAGATCGCCCTTGGGTTTGCACGCGCCCGTCAAGACGGGCGCCAATTCGATCAATGGTCCGGCGAGAATATTGGCGACGACGCAATCCGCGGCGTGCAAAGCCGCCGGCACGGCCTGCGTTTCGATCTGCGGGGAAACTCCATTGCGAATCGCATTCTCACGCGTGGCGATGAGAGCCTGCGGATCGAGGTCGACGGCCGTTACGCGTGCGGCACCGAGTTTCAGGGCCGCAATGCCCAAGATGCCGGAGCCGCACCCATAATCGATCACCGAGGCGCCGGAAAGCGGCAATGCATCGAGTATCTGCAGGCACAATGCTGTCGTGGGATGCGTGCCGGTGCCGAACGCGAGTCCCGGATCGAGCCGCACCACGGCGGCGCGCGGGTCGTCGGGCGCGTCGGCGGCCATCGGACACACCCACAGCCGCCGTCCAAAACGCATCGATTTCCAATCGGCGAGCCACGCACGCTCCCACACGCGTTCCGGTACGGGCCGAATGCGCGCAAACGCAGTGATGTGCGGTCCGAGTCGCGTCGCGAGGTGTCGTATGTTGCGCGCGGGATCCAGCGATTCTTCGAATAGTGCGCGCACCAGCGTGTCGCTCCACAATCTGACTTCGCCGGGCTTCGGTTCGAGCACCGGCTCATCGCCACCGTCCAGGAATGTGATCGAGCTCGCGCCGATTTCAAGAAGCGCCGACTCGACCTCCTCCAAGTTCAAGTTCTGCAGCGGAAATTCTATCTCATAAAACTTCATCGTCCGGCAACGCCACGGACGTTCACTTGAGTCCCAAGCGACGCTCCAGATAATGAATATCGGTGCCGCCCTGCCGAAATGCGGAGTGATTGAAAATTTCCTGGTGCAAAGGAATGTTCGTCTTGATTCCCTCGACCACCATCTCGGCCAGGGCGTTGCGCATGCGTGCGATGGCCGTTTCACGCGTATCGCCGTAGGCGATCACCTTGCCGATCATGGAGTCGTAGAACGGCGGCACGTTGTAGCCGGTGTACACATGACTGTCGACGCGAATCCCCGGTCCGCCGGGCGAGTGCCACAGTCTGACGGGCCCGGGCGAGGGCACGAAGGTCTTTGGATCTTCCGCGTTGATGCGGCACTCGACCGCGTGACCGCGAATTTGAATGTCGTTCTGTTCATACGGCAGCGGCTCACCCGCGGCGATGAGCAGTTGCGCCTTGACGATGTCGATGCCGGTCACCAGCTCGGTCACGGGATGTTCGACCTGCACGCGGGTATTCATTTCGATGAAGTAAAACTCATTGTCCTGGTACAGGAACTCGAGCGTGCCCGCGTTGCGGTAACCGACTTCCCGGCACGCTCGGGCGCAGCGTTCGCCCATGGTCTTGCGCTGCTTGGCCGTGAGCCCCGGGGCCGGCGCCTCTTCGATCACCTTCTGGTGGCGCCGCTGCATCGAGCAATCGCGCTCGCCCAGGTGCACGACCTTGCCGTAATTGTCGGCGAGAACTTGAAACTCGATGTGCCGCGGCTTCTCGAGGAACTTCTCCATGTAGACCTGTGGGTTTCCGAACGCAGCGAGCGCCTCGGATTGGGTGACGCTGATGGCATTCAACAGCGATGCGTCGGTGTGCACCACGCGCATGCCGCGTCCGCCGCCGCCGCCGGAAGACTTGATGATCAGCGGGTAGCCGATATCCTTGGCGATGCGGAAATTCTCATCGACGTCGCTGCCCACCGGCCCGTCGGAGCCCGGCACGCAGGGTACCCCCGCAGCCTTCATCACCTTGATCGCGGACACCTTGTCGCCCATCAAGCGGATCGTTTCGGCGCGCGGCCCGACGAAAATGAAGCCGCTCTTCTCGACGCGTTCGGCAAAATCCGCGTTTTCCGACAAGAAGCCGTAGCCGGGATGAATTGCGACCGAATCGGTCACCTCGGCCGCGCTGATGATGGCGGGCATGTTGAGATACGACAGTGCCGCTTGCGGCGGTCCTATGCAGACCGTCTCGTCGGCCAAGAGCACGTGTTTGGTATTGAAATCGGCGGTCGAGTGCACGGCCACCGTCTTGATTCCGAGCTCGCGGCAGGCGCGCAGTATGCGAAGCGCAATCTCGCCGCGGTTAGCGATGACCACTTTTTCGATCATCGCAGCTATTCGATGATGAAGAGCGGTTGACCGAATTCGACAGGCTCACCGTTCTTGGCGAGGATCGCGGTGACGCGTCCCGCCTTATCCGATTCTATCTGGTTCATCATCTTCATCGCTTCGATGATGCACAGCACCTGACCCACCTTGATTTCCATGCCGAGTTCGACGAATGCCTTGGCCCCCGGCGAGGACGCCGAGTAATACGTGCCCACCATGGGCGAGGTGACCGTGTGTTCATCGTCGCGCGGCTTGTGTTCCCCCGCAGCGGTCGCCGGAGTCGCGGGGCCGGTCGGCGCCGTGGCCGCAGGCGGCGTAGGTTGAACCGACGGGCCCATCACCGAGATTTGCGGCTGCATGCCCATCCGGGGATGGCGGCTGATGCGCACCGACTCCTCGCCCTCGGAGATTTCCAATTCTGAAATACCCGACTCTTCGAGCAGTTCGATCAACTTCTTTACTTTGCGAATGTCCATCCGCGAACCCCCTGAAGATTCTTCGTTTTAAGTGACGGCGAGGCGCGCGCAGGCCGCTTCCAGCGCGAGCTCGTAACCGATCGGGCCAAGTCCGACGATGCATCCCGCGGCGATACCCGACAAATAGGAGCGATGCCGGAATTGTTCGCGAGCGAATATGTTGCTGAGGTGAACTTCGATGAATGGTACGGAAACGGCCAGAAAGGCGTCGCGCAGGGCGATGCTCGTATGAGTAAAAGCGCCGGGATTAATGATCATGAAGGCGACCCCGTCGCGCTTCGCGGCATGAATCCGGACGATCAATTCATGCTCAGCATTGCTCTGGAACGGCACCAACTCGTGGCCCTTCGCCCGAGCGAGCGCCGTGAGCTTTTCCTCGATGTCCCGCAACGTTGCGGAGCCGTAAATCGCCGGTTCGCGCGATCCCAGCAGGTTGAGGTTCGGCCCGTTGAGCAACAAGAGTCGCGCCATCTCGGGGTCAGTCCGGCGTTATCGCGTGAGAAAAGGTCCGCGATAATAACCAGAAATTGACTTGATTTGGCAAGCTTCAGCGCCGAACGTCGCCGGAAGGCATCTAACCTGGGCTCGACCCCCGCAGCGCCTGCAGGCCATCGGCAATGGTCCGCCGTGCCTCCGGCAGACCCACCTGGTCCCGATTCAGGGTTTGCACTACGCCGAGGATGAGATCCGCTTGCGCCTTGTGCAATTCGCCTAGGTACAGGGCCACGACCTCACCGCGACGGTCTGTGAATACGGTGAACGGAAAAGCCGGGGATTCGACGCCGAACGCGGCGGCCGCATCCAACGCATCCTGCTCTCCGATCAGCAGGGGGTAGGGTATCCCGAGTTGCTGTGCATATGCCAATACCTGATCGCGGTGGTCGACGGCGATGCCGACCACGGCGACATCCCGCGCCGCCCACTCGCTATGCAGAGTCTTCAAAAGCGGGATTTCTCGGCGGCATGGAGCGCACCACGTGGCCCAGAAGTTGATCACCAGGGATTTGCCGCTCCAAGTCCTGATCGAGGTCGCCTTGCCGTCGCGGTCCTTGAGCGAGAAGTCCGGCAGACGGTCCGGAATCTTGACCGGCGGCGGGGTGGAGGCATCGAATCCCGGCAGAAAATCGCTGGCTGTCGGAGCGCTCGCCTCGCCGACGGGAACTGCAATACCGGGGCCGTGCAGACGCGCAGTTGCTCGCTTGGAGTAAAGAAGCGCACCGCACCAGATCCCGAGGACGACGATCAGCGCCGCAACCGCGAAGCGGAGCAATGGCCGTTTCATATCGCCGGGGTGTCGAGACGGCGCCCCTTACGCAGAAGCAAACCGGCGAAAAGGAAGGCGGAAGCACCGCCAATGATCGCGATGCCTTCCCAAGCGTGCGATGGGGCCTGAGCCACTGGAGCGGTACTCGTGGGAAACAGCACCTTGGTGATGGGTGGGTAGCACAATCCGGCTTCCGCGCATCCCTGATAGGTCACCTTGATTTGGATCGGATGCGCGCCGTAATCGAAGCGCTTGTAGGCGACGGTGCCCTCGACCTGCTGTTTGTAGACTTCTTGGGTGCCGAGGTAGGGGTCTGTCTTGGAGACCCCTCGCGGCAAAGCGATCCCCGCGACCACCAGATCCGGGCTTTCAGCGGCGACTTCGATTTTTTGCCGATACAGGTAATACCCGTCCGCAATCACCCAGCGCACCCGCAATTCGGCCCCATCGAGCCGGGCGCCTACGCGGAAGGCAACGTCGGGGGGCAGGAAATCGGTGTCGTTGGAGTCCGTACCGCGCAGCCACCACGGCTTTGCGTCGGCGGCCCCCCCAAGGGCGAGGAGGGATATCACAAGCAGAAGATGGGTGAGTTTCATGGCGGCACTCTATAATATCGGCCGTCGCTACGCTGAATATTGCGACGCAGCATGAATTCCCCTGCGGATTGCCCTTGAATCCGCAAAATTCGCCGCTATTATTAGCAGCCACGAGCGGAGAGTGCTAATAACCTTCGCTCATCATCCCGTAACCACAGCTAGGAGTCTTGTTCTATGAAGATTCGTCCCCTTCATGACCGCGTGATCGTGAAACGAGAAGAGGAGGAGCGTAAGTCCCCAGGCGGAATCGTGATCCCGGATACAGCAACGGAGAAGCCCATCTTTGGGAAAGTGGTTGCTGTCGGCAAGGGCAAGATTTTGGAAAACGGCGAAATTCGCCCGCTTGACCTCAAAGTCGGCGACAAGATTCTTTTCGGTAAGTACAGCGGTACCGAAGTGAAGATGGATGGCGATGAGCTCGTTGTCATGCGCGAAGAAGACGTCATGGCAGTCGTCGAAGGCAAATAAGCGCTTCGATCAATCGCATCCGCTAATCAAATTCAAATAGAGGTATCAGCAAATGGCAGCAAAAGACGTACGTTTTAGCGACGACGCCCGGCAACGCATGTTCAAGGGTGTGAACATTCTCGCGAACGCAGTGAAGGTTACGCTCGGTCCCAAGGGCCGCAATGCGGTGCTCGACAAGAGCTTCGGCGCTCCCACGGTGACGAAGGACGGAGTCTCGGTCGCCAAAGAGATCGAGCTCAAGGACAAGTTCGAGAACATGGGCGCACAAATGGTCAAGGAAGTTGCCTCCAACACTTCCGATGAAGCCGGCGACGGCACCACCACCGCCACCGTGCTTGCGCAGGCGATCATTCGCGAGGGCCTGAAGGCCGTCGCCGCGGGCATCAATCCGATGGATCTGAAGCGGGGCATCGACCAGGCGGTCATAGCGGCAACCGAAGAGCTCAAGAAGCTTTCCAAGCCCTGCAAGGACCCGAAGGCCATTGCGCAGGTCGGCACCATCTCGGCCAACGCGGATGAGAGCATCGGCAAGACCATTGCGGACGCGATGGCGAAGGTCGGCAAGGAAGGCGTGATCACCGTCGAGGAAGGCTCGGGTCTCGACAACGAGCTCGAAGTCGTCGAGGGTATGCAGTTCGATCGCGGCTATCTGTCGCCCTACTTCATCAACAATCAGCAGAGCCAGAGCGCAGAGCTCGACAAGCCGCTGATCCTGTTGGTGGACAAGAAGATCTCCAACATTCGCGAATTGTTGCCGCTGCTCGAGGGCATCGCGAAGGGCGGCCGGCAGCTCCTGATCATCGCCGAGGACGTCGAAGGAGAGGCGTTGGCCACACTCGTCGTCAACACCATCCGCGGTATCGTCAAGGTCGCCGCCGTCAAGGCACCGGGCTTCGGTGATCGACGCAAGGCCATGCTGCAGGACATCGCGGTCCTCACCGGCGGAACCGTCATCTCCGATGAGGTCGGCTTGTCGCTCGAGAAGGCGACGCTCAACGATCTCGGCGAAGCCAAGAAAGTTCTGGTCGAGAAGGAGAACACCACGATCATCGACGGTGCCGGCAAGCCTACGGAGATCAAGGGCCGCGTCGAGAGCATTCGTCAGCAGATCGAGGAAGCGACCTCCGACTACGACAAGGAAAAGCTGCAGGAGCGCGTAGCCAAGCTCTCCGGTGGCGTGGCCGTGATCAAAGTCGGCGCCGCGACCGAAATCGAGATGAAGGAAAAGAAGGCGCGCGTCGAAGACGCACTGCACGCAACCCGTGCGGCGGTCGAAGAGGGCGTGGTTCCGGGCGGTGGTGTGGCGCTGATCCGTGCGCTCAAGGCCATCGAAAAGCTCCAGGGAGCGAACGAGGATCAGAACCACGGCATCAAGATCCTGGCCCGTTCGATCGAAGAGCCGTTGCGGCAGATCGTGACGAACGCCGGTGAAGACGCCGCGGTGGTGCTGAACCGAGTCCGCGAGGGCAAGGGCACCTTCGGGTACAACGCCGCGACGAGCGAGTACGGCGATATGATCGAGATGGGCATCCTGGATCCGACCAAGGTCACGCGTCTGGCTCTGCAGAACGCCGCCTCGGTATCGGGCCTGTTGCTCACGACCGAGGTCATGGTCGCGGAGTCGCCGAAAGAAGACGAGCATGCACATGGCGCGCCGGGTGGCGGCATGGGTGGCATGGGCGGCATGGACATGTAATTCGCGCACGTGCAGGCCATGGCCTGCAGTGCCGGTTACGGTCAAAAAGAGCGGGCTTCGGCCCGCTCTTTTTTTTGGTGCGAAGGTCTGTGCGCCTCTAGCGGTGCGCGAGGTCGTGGCTAGCCAGCTCGCGCGTTTCAGCGGAAACGTCGAGGTGCGCGTCGGAATCCTCCCGTGCACGCTCCGCCTGATGGCAGAGTCCCCAGACGCCGAGTTCGTAGTCGATGCGCTCGCCGCGCCAGCGAGTTGCGGCGGTCCTGCTGTCGATGCGAATGCCTTGAGCTTCGTTGGCGCTCTGCAGACCCCTCCAATCGTAGGCCGACGCTGTGGGACGGATCACGTTGAACTCTCGGCCATCGGGTTTCAGGAACCGCCAGCTTTCCGAATCTCGCGGCACGACCACGATGCCGCCCTCATGGACCAGCCGGTGATGCCAGCGGCAAAGAGTGACCAGATTGCTCAGTTTGGTCTCGCCGCCGTCGGCCCAGTGCTCGACATGATGTGCGTCGAGATAGCGCTGGTAAGTGCAGCCGGGGAAGCAGCAGCCGGCGTCGCGAGCGTTCAGGGCGCGGCGGATCGCGGGCGGGATGCTGCGGGTTTTGCGCCCGACGTCGAGCGGCGCACCGTGCTCGGTCTCGAGAATCGGCACCAGGCTCGAATCGCAGGCGACGCGGCGTACGGTCTCGGCCGGGATAGAAGGCCCCTGATCGATGTGGCAGCGCCCGGCGGTTTGCTCCTTCAGCGTCTCGGCATCGACGTGCAACACGACTTGATAGCGATCGGCGCTGCTCGACGAGTCGCTGCGCCGCTGTAAGTAGCTCTCACCCAACATTGCGAGTGCATCGGCGCGGCGCTCTTGAAAGCTCAGCGGCTCCTCCTCGTCGAACGCAACGCAAAGTTCCGTTGACGGCACCTCCTGCATCGCGGCCTCGAGCGCTTTGACGACCATCGCTCCGCCGAGGGCGGGCAGGCGGGCTTTGATGACCAGGCTGCCGTCCTCGTCGTACCAATAGTGCAGGCTGCGATTGGCCTGCTGGCGAGCTTCGCGAGAGAGCTGTTCGGCCTGCTGAGCCCGGCGGTAGTGACGCACGATCGTCTCCACGTGGTGCGCCGTGCCGTGCAATGCAATCATCAGCAAATTCTCCTCCGTAGCCGCGCAAGCGACTCGACTGAGGGCGCGAACTTTGGAGTAGCTCAGCTCTCCGCGCGCCATCGCGGCGGCGATGTGCGGCAGGGTCTTGAGCGCATGCGCGACACGCACCTTTTCACGAGCCGCCCCCAGGTTGAGACCGCACTTGAAGTTCAACCAGTGCGCACAGGAGGCCAGCCTACCGTCCGACCAACCCTGTCGGCGGTCGAATTCGGCAATCAGCGTGAGCCAGCGATAGTGGGCGGCATTGAGGTGACCGGCGAGTTCGGTGATTTGCGCTTCGAGCTCTTCGAGCGAAACCGATGAAGCGGGGGCGGCCACGCCCCTCGCCAGCAAGCTTCCGTCCATAACGATTCTCCTGGCTGTTTTTATATCCAGTATCGTATCAAAATACCGCTAAAAATCAATCGTTTGAATGAGCCATTCGTGGTGAAATGACGACCATGACGAGCGAGTGGTCCGCCGCGCAATACGTGACGTTCGAAGATGAGCGCACGCGCCCAGTACGGGACCTTCTTGCCGCGGTACCCTCCCGGGATGTGCGGGTCGCCGTCGACGTTGGTTGCGGGCCCGGCAATTCGACCGACGTGCTGGCCGCGCGTTTTCCGCAGGCGATGGTGAGCGGGATCGACAGTTCCGCCGATATGATTGCCGCGGCTCGCAAGCGCTTGCCGCGGCTTCATTTCGAACTCCTCGATCTCGCGCGGTGGATCGACATCGATGCGGCGGGCATCCCCGGTCCCATCGATCTCATACTGGCCAACGCCGTTCTGCATTGGATCCCGGATCATGCGACGTTGTTCCCGGCACTCATCGCCAAGCTCGCTCAGCGCGGCACCCTCGCAGTGCAACTGCCGGATAATCTCGACGAGCCCGCTCAGCGCTTGATGCGCGAGGTGGCGGAGGCCGGTCCCTGGAGGCGGAAGCTCGCAGCCGCTGCCGCAACGCGCGTGCCGATCGCGAGCGCCGATTGGTATTACAACTTGTTGCGCCCGAGCTGTGTCGCCGTCGACCTATGGCGGACGACCTATTATCACGTGCTGTCGGGCGGAGAACGCGCAATCGTCGAATGGTTCGAAGGCAGCGGCCTGAGACCCTTCCTCGCGCCTCTCGAGGAGAGCGAGCGTGAAGCGTATCTCGCGCGCTACACCGCGGCGGTGAAGGACGCTTACCCCTCCTTCTCGGACGGCACGGTGCTGCTCCCTTTTCCGAGGCTGTTCATCGTTGCAACGCGTTAGCGCTCTCGCGTTTGCGGCGCCTCGCATATCACCGAGTTGCCTCCGCCGGGACGCCGAACGATCGCGAGCCTGCCGCCGATTGCACTGGCGCGAAAGCGCATGGTGCGCATTCCCAGCCCCCGGCCCCCCACGCCTTCGGCTGGCACACCGCAACCGTCGTCGGTTATTTCCAGTAAAACGCTGCGCTCGTGGGCGTGAAGATCGATGTCGATCGAGTGTGCGCCGGAATGCTTGAGGGAGTTTTGCACGGCCTCCTGGGCGATACGGTATAGATGATTACGCGCCTTGAGGTCGACCGTGAGCGGCGCCTCGTGCCGCGCGTGGAACCGTACGTCCGTGCCGCTCAGGGAACTGCGCCGCGCGAGCGCCTCCAGCGCCGACTCGAGGCTGCCCTCGGCATCCGTCAACGGGGATAATCCCTGCACGATGAGGCGGGCATCCTGAATGCACCTGCTTGCGAGCGATGCCAGCTCATCAAGGTCGCCCGCAATCGCGTCCCGTTCCCGCTCCGCACGATTCGCCAGGGCGCGCGCGGAGAGCGCGAGGCCGGTGAGCTCCTGGCCCAGTCCATCGTGCATTTCCTGCCCTATGCGGCGCTGCTCGCCGGCGATGGCCTCGATCAATGCGCTGCCGAATGCCCGTCGTTCCGTGACATCGAATGCAAATACCAGCTCGGCGCGCTGGCCGCCGAAGTTGATGGAGCGCCTCCAGACCTCGACCTCGAGCAGCCGGCCGTCGCGCGTCAGATGCTGCATCTCGTATGGCTCGGTCGCGCCGTCCTCGCTCACCGGCGCGAAGGATGCTCCCGGCGGGAGCAGAGCGTTTACGCTCATCGAAAGAATCTCCTCGCGGCTCCAACCGTACTGGCGCACCGCCGCCTCGTTGATCATCAGAAACCGGAGCTTTTCCGCGTCGTGCACCCAGATCGGTTGAGGGCTGTCGTTGAAGATCTGCGCGTAGCGCTGTTCTGCGCGCAGTGTCTCGAGTGCCGCCGCATCCCGCTCCGCGAGCAGCGCGGTCATGATGAGGCTCACGCCGGAGATCGAAGTTACGAAAGACCAAATCAACACGAGGCCCTGCAGTTCGTCGACTTGCGCGAAGACCCCGCGATCGAAGGCGAAGCAATAAGCCGCCTGCACCGACATGGCGAAAGCCCCGGCGGCCGACACGACGAGGCCGAAGCGGATGGTGCTCACCGCGATCAGCAGCATCGCAAATACGAAGATGATCGGCCTGCCGATCTCGCCCGGTGCGGTCAGGATGGCCGCGCAGCAGAGCGCGACTCCGATGATCCATGCCGCTCCCTCGATCCAGCGCTGCGTGAACCTCACCAGGCTGCTCCGGTTCAGCGCCACCAGACCCGGGGCGACCAGCAGAACACCTGCGGCGGCGTTGATCCACCAGCGAATCCAGTTCACGGGATTCGACGCCTTGACGGTTATTCCGGCCAGCGCGTAGCCGAGATACCCAAACATCGGCATGAGAGCCATGCCGGCCGCCGTGGCCGCGATGAACAACGGGAAATCGATACCGTGGCTGAAGTCCGGATCGAAACCGCGGCGCGTGAGCATCCACACCGTCAGCGCGGAGCCCCCCGCAAGTCCGATCCCCACGCCGACGGCGGCGACGATCGGCTGATGCGCGGACAATTCGATGGCGAGACCGGCGGCGAAGACCGCGGGCCAGATCCGCCAGCCCCAGCGACACAGAGCGGCCACCGCCAGACCGCTCGGCAATAAAAGCAGCGACAAGCGACTGCCGACGTGAGGCAGCGCATACCCCATCGCGCCGCTCGCAAAGATGAGCGCGAATGTCAGCAGCCAGCGGAGCACGACCATCACATTCACGTCACGCTCCCGGGGGGGTCCTTCCCTGACGATTCACCGTGAAAGGTAACCTCGATTGGAATGTGATTCAATCGCCGTCATGAGCGAACCTCCCGAGTACGTGCATTCGCTGCCGGCCGTCTTGCGCGATGGTGTGGTGCGGTGGTGGGAGCGCGCGAGTCTCCGGGATCCATTGCCGCAGATATATGAGGCTCTTCCGCAGACGCTCAAGCAGGAATTCGTACGCGTCATCGCGGGAAGCGAGTTCGCTGCTTCCGCGCTGATCCAGGATCCGCAGGCCCTTGGGTGGCTGACTCATCATGCGGTGTCTGCAAACGAAGAGTACGAACGGCGTGCCGCGGCGGCCGCAACGACCGCCGACGCCCAGCGGATCCTGCGCGAGTGGCGACGGCGAGAAATGCTGCGCATCGCGTGGCGCGACATCGCCGGCCATGCCGATGTAATTCAATCCTTGCACGCGCTGTCGAACCTCGCGGATGGCTGCATCCGTGCCGCAGCGGCGGCGGCGCAGGCGCACCTTCTCCCCCAGTTCGGCATGCCGCGGGGTACGGCCGGCTCCGAGGTGCCGCTGATCGTGCTCGGCATGGGGAAGCTTGGTGGCCGCGAACTGAACTTTTCCTCCGATATCGATCTCGTGTTCTTGTTCGCGCAGGCAGGGGAAACCGACGGCGCCCACGTGGTCGACAATGAAGAATATTTCAATCGGCTCGGCCGGCAGATCATCCGCTTGCTCGATGCTCGAACCGAAGACGGCTTCGTCTTTCGAGTGGACATGCGCCTGCGGCCCTTCGGCGAGAGCGGCCCGCTGGTCGTTAGTCTTGCTGCGCTCGATGACTACCTGCAGCAGCACGGCCGGGACTGGGAGCGGTATGCCTGGATCAAAGCGCGGCCGATCGTCGGCGCCGACGCCTATCGATCGGCCAACGAGGAGTTCGTGCGCCCATTCGTGTATCGGCGTTATCTCGACTTCGGCGTGTTCGAGTCCCTTCGCGAAATGAAGGCCCTGATTGCCCGGGAGGTGGCGAGGCGCGATCTCGAGCAGGATCTCAAGCTGGGAGTCGGCGGTATTCGCGAAATCGAATTCATCGTGCAGTCGATGCAATTGGTGCGCGGCGGCAGCGACCGGCGGCTGCAAAATGCCTCGCTGCTCGAGGTGATGCCGCTGCTCGCGGGTGCAAAGCTGCTTTCGGGTGCGGAAATTGAGCAACTGACCGATGCATATCGGGTGCTGCGCAAGGCGGAGAACGGGCTGCAGATCATCCGCGACGAGCAGACGCACTCGATTCCTCACGATCCCGTCGATCTCGCGCGCCTTTGCTCGAACATGGGAATGCCGGACTGCTCCGAGGCGCTCGCCCGCATCGAGAGCGCCCGCGGCAGTGTGGCGCGACAATTCGCCGGGCTCCTGTTCGGCGCGCCGGATGCCCAGCGCCGGGACGGCGAGACGGCGTTGGGCTGGCTCGACGCCGAGAACGTCGATATCGCCGAGGAATTGGCGGCAGGCGGATTTCCGGCCGCCGAAGCGGCCACGGTCGCGCCCCTGCTGGAAGCCTACCGCCATGCGGCTCCCTATCGAAGACTCGATGAGTCGGGGCGTCGACGTCTGCACGTCATCCTCGAGCGCCTGCTGAAGTCGGCTGCAGCGCGGCAATCTCCAGCCACGGTTGTCGAGCGCGTGCTGCGCGTCCTCGATGCGATCGGCGCGCGCTCGTCCTACCTCGCGTTGTTGAGAGAACAAGTCGCGGCCATGGACCGTTTGATCGAGGTCTGCGCCATCAGCGGTTTCCTGGCGCGCCAGATTGCGGATTTTCCGCTGCTGCTCGACGAATTGATCGATGCGAAAGCGTTCGAGGAGCCGCCCTCGCGCGCGGGATTTGCCCGTGAACTCGCCGCGCGTACGGAGCGACTGCCGGCGGACGATCCGGAGCGGGAGGTCGAAGCCCTGCGACAGTTCCAGAAGGTCGCCGTGTTCTCGGTGGCGCTGGCGGACCTCACGGGACGCTTGCCGCTGATGGCGGTGAGCGACCGGCTGACCGATATCGCGGAGTTGATCGTCCAATGCTGCATGGATCTCGCCTGGGAGCAAATGACCAAAGTGTACGGGGTTCCGTACTGCGGCGAGGAGGAAGGGACTGCTCGCATCGTGAAGGTGGCGGTGGCGGGTTACGGCAAGCTCGGCGGCCTGGAACTCGGTTACGGCTCCGATCTCGATCTCGTCTTCCTGCACGACTCGAGCGGCGAGATTCAACAGACCCGGGGCGAACGTCCGCTCGACAATGTGGTGTTCTTTTTGCGGCTTGGACAACGCATCGTGCATCTGCTCACCATGCATTCGGCGGCCGGAAGGCTCTACGAAGTCGACATGCGGCTGCGGCCGAACGGCAAGGGCGGCTTTCTCATGACCGGCATCGACGCGTTCGAGCGTTACCAGCATCAAGATGCCTGGACCTGGGAGCATCAGGCGCTGCTGCGTGCGCGTGCGGTCGCTGGCGATGCGGACCTCTGCCGCCGCTTCGAGGAGGCGCGTCGCCGCGTGCTGTGCAACTCGGTGCACCGCGCCACATTGCGTGAGGACGTGATGGAGATGCGCTCGCGCATGCGCCGCGAACTGTCGCAGTCCGCCGCCGGGCAGTTCGACATCAAGCAGGACGCGGGAGGCATCGCGGACATCGAATTCCTGGTGCAATATTTGGTACTGGCGGCGGCGCACGAACATCCCGAACTCGTGACCTACACCGACAATATCCGCCAACTCGAAGGGCTTGCACGGGTGGGTCTGCTCGATACCGCGACGGCGCAGTGGCTGAAGGCAGCCTACATAGGCTATCGTAGCGTGCTGCATCACCTATCGCTGGAGGGCGGCCAGCGCGTGGTTGCGGCGGGTCCGCACGCACAGACGCGGGCGCGAGTTCAGGAAATCTGGCGCCAAGCCTTCGATACCGCCGACATTTGACGACAGCGGAGCGATGAGAATGCCCTCGATGGTTCAAGATGATCCGAAGCAAACGTTGATTCAGCCCAATGCCCAACACCACTACACGGTGACTCCGGCGGACCTGCCGCTGTCATGTCCCATGCCCGACATGTTGCTGTGGAATTCTCACCCGCGCGTGTACCTCGCGATCGAATCGACCGGCTGGGCGAAGTGCGGGTATTGCGGCGCGGAGTACACGCTGCTGCGCACGCCCCACGAGGTCATCGAACCCGGTCAATAGTCAGCGCATGTAGTCGGAGTAGGATTTCTCCTCGATCAATTCCGAGCCGAGCTTGAGGTTGAGGCGCTTCTTGATGGCCGCGCGTTCATCGTTCTCGATGTAGACCGCGCGAGCGAGCCGGATGAACTCCGCATCGAAGACTTTCGCACGCTCCTTGTCGCGGATGTCGTCTTCGATGCTCCACAGGCGCTCGTTGACGGCAAGCAACGCCTGCACGTCGCCTTCGACGTCGATGCCGGCATAGGCCGAGCTTTCCCAGACCGCTTCCAAGGCATCGAGCTCGACGCTCACGTTGGCGAGCTTCCCGGGGTCCGTCATGCGGCGCGATTTGATGCGCAGAATGGTGATCTTGTCGAGTAATTCTCCGGGCGAGACGGGCACCTTGACTTCGTTCATGCGCGCATCTTAGCTAACTTTCACCTGCCGCATGAGCGCATCGAGCTGCGCCGTCACATCGTCCACACCGATCAAATCCATCACGCCGCGGACCTCGATTTTCGTCGTCCAGGGAATGGCGGCGGCGGGCTTGCCGAGGAAGGTGCGCGCGGCCTGGTCATACTTGTCGATGCACCATTGACGGCTGTAATACGGGCCCGCGCGCGCCGGGTTGGTGGCGGCGTACAAACCGATCACGGGCAATCCGACCATGCCCGCCATGTGCGCCGGTCCGGAATCGGGCGATAACAGCACCGTCCCGCGGGCGAGCAAGGCCAGCAGCTGCGGGAGCGTGTCCTTGCCGATCTGATTGATGAGCGGCGCGGTGCCCGCCGCTTCGATGGCGGCGCCGGTGCGCATCTCGAGAGGACTGCGCCCACCCACCAAAATGACGCGCATGGCGTGCGCCCGGCTCGCGTGTGCGGCGACCGCCGCGTACCGCTCAGCGGTCCAATTGCGCCGCGGGTGGCTGGAACACGGGCTGATGATGAGTGTCGGCTGCGTGGTGTCGATGAGGTGTCCGGCGTAGGCAACGGCGTCCGCGGGCAGGGTCGGATTCCAATGAGGCGCGCCGGGCTCGACTCCGCAAGCCCGTACGAAGCCGAGAAAGGAGTCCAACACGTGTTCGCCGACGGCCGGCGCGATTTGTGCATTGGTGAAAAGCCATTGCAGTTCGCGTGCGCGCGCGCGGTCGAAACCCAGCTTGATCGGCGCCCGCACCAGACTCGCGATCAGGCTCGCGCGAAATGCCAGCTGCAGATCGAGCAGCAAATCGAAGCGGCGGTCGGCGAGCGTCGTGCGCAGCCGCAGCAGCTCGCGGGTCATTGCGCTCTTGTCGAAGGTGATAAACTCGATTTCGGGAACGATTGCCGTCATCAGCTTGGACTCGAGTTGGCCGATGATCCAGGTGAATCGAGTGCCGGGCCACGCTGCCTGCAACGCTCGCAGTGCAGCCAACGCGTGGCATGCATCGCCGATGGCCGAGAGGCGCAGGAGACAGACGTTTTGCGGCGGCGGATTGAAGCGATGTGTCATCGAAAATCGTTGTGCTTATGGACGCGCTGAAAAGAATGACGAACGACGGCGCCATGCTGGCCGATCCGGCCTCCCTTATCAATGAGGCGATGTTCGAGCCGAAATTCTGGGCCGATCGCGGTGAGCTCGCCGCCGTGAGCGGCGGCCGCGGTGCAACGTGGTTTCTCGAGTCCGGCCCGCGCCGCTGGGTACTGCGCCACTATCGGCGCGGCGGGTTCGTGGCGCGGCTGTCGGAGGACCGCTATCTCTGGGCCGGCGAGCAGCGCGTGCGTTCGTTCGTCGAGTATCGCTTGCTCGCGGATCTCGCGGAGCGCGGTCTGCCGGTGCCGCGACCGGTCGCGGCGCGCTATCAGCGCTCCGGCTTGAGCTATCGCTGCGATCTCATCATGGAGCGCATAGCGGATAGTGAACCCTTGAGCGCGAAGCTCGCCACGGCGGCCGTGAGCGATGCATCGTGGCGCGCGATCGGAGCGGCAATCGCACGCCTGCACGGCGGCGGCGTCGATCACGCCGATCTCAATGCGCACAACATATTGCTCGACGGACGCGGTGTCGTCAGCGTGATCGACTTCGATCGCGGCCGCGTGCGCGGGCGCGGCACGTGGACGGTGCGTAACCTGCAGCGGCTCCGTCGCTCGCTCGCGAAGATATCCCGGCAATTGCCGCCCGGCCGATTCTCCGGCGAGTCGTGGGAGTGCCTGCTGGCCGGCTACGGGCCGTTGGGCCACTGATCTTGGGTCCATTGCTCTTGCGACTCATTTACAGCGCGCTGATGATCCTGCTGGCCCCGGCGGCGTTTGCGATCGTGCTCTGGCGCGGCCTGCGCGATCGAAGCTATTGGACGAATCCGGGCGAGCGCTTCGGATGGGGTCCGCTTGCCGGTAACTCGCCGAGCATCTGGTTGCATGCGGTGTCCCTGGGTGAGGTGAGCGCTGCGGCGGCGCTGGTTCGTGAGCTGCGCGCGCGCCATCCCACGATGCCCTTCGTGCTGACCACCTCGACGCCGACGGGCCGGGCGCGCGCGCTGGCGCTGTTCGGCAACGACGTCGACGTGCGCTTCCTGCCCTACGATACGCCGGGATCGGTACGCCGATTCCTGACGAGAATCCGGCCGCAAGTGGCCGTCATCATGGAGACCGAACTGTGGCCCAACCTGCTGCAGGAGTGCCGGCGGCGGGGCGTACCCGTGGTGCTCGCGAATGCGCGCCTGACGCCAAGGTCGGTCTCGCGATACCGCCGGCTCGGGTCGCTCTTCAGCGCCGCAGTGGCGACCAACACCCTGGTCGCGGCACAGAGCCCGGAGGATGCGGAACGCTTCATCGCCCTCGGTGCGGATCGCGCTCGAACCCACGTGATCGGCAACATCAAATTCGACGTGCAGATCGCGGAATCGAGCATCGGCAAGGGACGCGAGCTGCGCCTGCGGTATGCCGGAGCGAGACCGATCTGGATCGCCGGCAGCACTCATGCCGGCGAGGAGGAGCCACTGCTGGACGCCCACGCGGCGCTATCGTCGACGCTGCAGAACGCATTGTTGATGCTGGTGCCGCGGCATCCGCAGCGTTTCGAGAGCGTGGCCAATCTGCTCGTGCGGCGCGGAATTGCCTTCGACCGGCGCAGCATCGCGGCGGCGGTGCGGCCGGAGGCGGGTGTCCTGCTGGTGGACTCCGTGGGCGAACTGGCGGCGCTCTACGCCTCGGCCGACGTGGCGTTCGTCGGCGGAAGTCTCGTACCGGTCGGCGGTCACAATTTGCTCGAGCCGGCCGCGCTCGGCGTGCCGGTGATCACGGGGCCTTTCAATGCCAACAGCAAGGACGTTGCGCGACTGCTACTGCAGTCGGGCGGAGCCGTGGAAGTCGCCGATGCGAAGGGCCTCGCCGTTCAATTGCGGCGATTGTTCGCTGATCCCGGGGAAAGGCAGAGAACCGGCGCCCGCGCGCGGGAAATCGTCGAGCGCCACCGCGGCAGCGTCGCCCGACTGCTCGAACTCATCGAGCCGCTGCTGGCGGCGCGGCAACTGCCGGCGGCGAGTCGTTGAGCAGCTCGTTGAGCCGATTCAAGCTCTGTTCCGATAGTATGCCCGCCGCCTGCTGCAGCTTGAGAACGTTGATCATGTAATCGTAGCGGCTGCGCGAATAGTCGGTCTGCGCCTGTATCCAGCGCCGTCTCGATTCCAGCACATCGACGGCGGTGCGGGTGCCGGCCTCATACCCGGACTCGGTCGCATTCAGGGCAGTGGCGTTCGATTCGAGCGCGCGGCGCAGCGCGGTGACGTGCGAGATTTCCGACAGCACCCCGAGATATGCGTCGCGCGCGTCGTGCTCCGTCTGGCGCGCGACGCGCTCCAACCGTTCCTTCGCAGCGCGATGCTGATAGACGGCCTGCCGCACCTCGGAGGCCACCCGCCCGCCTGCATAGATCGGAAACGTGAACTGCAGACCGATGGTGTTTTGGTACTGGTCCAACGAGTTGCTGCCGTACGGCGAGCCGTCCGCGTTGATGTCCTGGCCGTCCGTGGTCACCCGATAGCGGCTCGCGACCAGGTCGAGCGTCGGCAGATGGCCACCGCGTGCCGCGCTCACGTTTTCCCGCGCAATGTCCGCCGCGAGCCGGCTCGATATCAGGGAGAGATTTTGCTGCAGAGCCATGTCCACCCAGCGCTCTTCACTGCTCGGATCCGGATTGGTCAGCTCGAACGGTTCGGCGGGACGCGCCAGATAATCGAACGCGTCGCCGGTGATTTCGCGCAACAGCTCCTGCGCGGATGCCAGCTGTCGTTTCGCGGCAATGACCGCCGCCGCACCGGAATCGTGGGCGGCGCGCGCCTCCTGGACGTCGGTAATGGCGATCAGGCCGACGTCGTAGCGCTTCTCGGCTTGCTCGAGCTGTCGACTGACCGAGGTCAAATTGCCTTGTTGTGCGTCGACGTCGTCTTGCGCTGCGAGCACGTCGAAATAACGCTGCGCCACGCGCGCCATGAGGTCCTGCTGCGCCGCCTGATAGTCCGCCTCGGCCTGGGCGACCTGCGCATCTGCGCGCTGCAGGGCCACCCAATTCTCCCAGCGGAACAAATTCTGTTTGAGGTCGACGCCGTAATGATGCGAGTTCGTCGTGACGCGGCCATTGAAGGGAAAGCTCTCGAGAACCGTGGTGCCGCCGGAGCCGCCCGACACCTGTACGGACTCGACCAGATTCGACGCCCCCTTGTCGTGTTCCTTGCTGGCAGTGCCATTTGCGGCGAGTTGCGGCAACATGGCGGCCAGCGCCTGCGGCTTCGATTCGAGCGCCGCCAGCCGATTGGCTTCCGCCTCTCTGAGCTGCGGATCGTTTTGCAGCGCACGTTGATACACCGCCAGCAAGTCCGCCGCCGGCGCCGTGTGCCACGCGAGGCAACAGGCGAGCAAACTCAGATACCGCTTCATTTTCAATACTGCGGAATCTTGGGGTCCACGTCCCGAGACCACGCCAAAATACCCCCGGCGAGATTGAATACCGAGGTGAATCCATGGGCTTCGAGGAAGCGCGCCACCTCGAGGCTGCGGCCGCCCGAGCGGCAGATGACGACCGTCGGCGTGCGGTGGTCGAGTTCGCCGAGGCGCTCGGGTACCTGACCCATGCGGATGTGCACGTGCTCGGAGGGCACCGGGGCCAATTGGGTCTCCCAGTCCTCGCGAACGTCCAACAGGACCAATTGTTCGCCTGCGGCGCGCCGTTGCAGGAATTCCTGGGGACTCAATTCGTTGATCATCAGAATACGAATCCTTGTGCAGCGGTGGCGTTGATCAGCGGACCGACGACCGTCTCGAACAAGCTCTCGCGAATCCACTCGGTATGGTCAACCCGCCGCACCAGCATCGCGTCCATCACGGGCGCCGATCCGACGATGGCAAACAAGCGGCCGCCGAGGCGCAGCGCCCGCTCGAAGCGTGAATCGTAAACCGGCATCGAACCGGTCAGCGCAATGACGTCGTACTCGCCCAGGGGCGCGGAGCCGAAGGCATCGCGCGTCTCCAGATGCACGCGGGCTTGCGGCACGGCGCGCAGGTTTGCCGTCGCGAGCGCCGTCAAATCGGCATGGATCTCGATCGAGTGCGTTACGCCCGCGAGCAAGCTCAAGCAGGCACTCAGGTAGCCGGTGCCGGTGCCGACTTCGAGCGCCCGGTCCGACGCGTCGATGCCGAGGGCCTGAAGGATCCGCCCCTGAATCTTCGGTGCGAGCATCGATTGGCCGTGGCCGATCGGCAGCGGCGCATCGGCGAAAGCGAGCTCCCGGTAGGCGTCGGGAACGAAGGCCTCGCGAGGCACCTCCAGGAGCGCGTCGAGCACCCGCGGGTCGAGCACTTCCCAGGTGCGGATCTGCTGATCCACCATTTGCTGACGAGCGGCTAGCGTATCCATGGTTTCTCTTCGCGATAAGGCCGCTGATTATGGTCAATTTCCACAGGCGGCGCCATGGCTGTGCGCTATTCTTCGAGTTACGACGATTCGAGACGCGCCCAACCCGTGAGGGGCCTTAAAATCAAGCGTCTTGGGATCCGTCGGCATCGAGGTCAGGTTTGATTTCGTCTTCTATCGCTTTCTGGTTCGTCACCTCGGCTTTTCTAGCGGTGGGTGCGGGTGTGCTCTTCGTCCGCAAGCGCCGCCAGGAACGCGCCGTCGGCGAGCTTTCCAAGAAGGTTTTGCAGCTCACGCGCGAGGCGGGGGAGAGCGACGCGCGTCTGCAGGACCGCGAACAGCTCTTTCAGCGCCTGGTCGAGTCGGTGCACGATGCCGTGCTGGTTCACCGCGAATACATCCTGTTCGCCAATACCCGTTTCCTCGCCCTGTTGGGCGTTGCCGCCCCGGACGCCATCGGCAGGCCGCTGACCGATTTCGTTGCGCCGGAATATGTCGAGCTGGTGGAAAGTAATCTGCACCGCCGCCTGGCAGGCGAGCCGTCGGCTGAACGCTACGAAGCCGAGCTCGTCGGACTGCACGGGGAAGTCACACGCGTGGAACTGTCGAGCACGCTCATCGACAACGCGGGCGAGCCGGCGTTATTGATCACGGCGTTGGAAATGCTGCCGATGATGCAACCGGCGATCGGCGCATCCGCCAAACCTCGCGCCATGGCGACGCTCGACGCCATGGGCGAGAGCGTCATCACGGTCGATGCGGAAGGCCGGATCGACTACATCAATCACGCGGCGGAAACCCTCTTGGGCCAGAGCTTCGATCAGGTCGTCGGCAAATTCTTCGCGGACGTCGCCTCGCTGGTCGACGAATCGGATCGGCGTTCGCTCGGCGATCCGGTCCGCAAGGGCCTCTCCACGGGCGGCCCCGTCACCATGGGCAGGCGCGCCGTTCTGGTACCGGCCAACGCCGCCATGGAACGCTCGGTGGAGATCAGCGTGACGCCGCTCAAGTCGGATGCCAAGGAAACGCTCGGCCTCGTGCTCGTGATGCACGACACCAGCGAATTGCGGGGCTTGACGCGGCAGATGACTTATCAGGCCAGTCACGACGCGCTCACCGGCCTCGTGAACCGGCGCGAGTTCGAACGCCGGCTGCGCGAGGCAATGGACTCCGCCCAAGCGGGCGATGCGGCCCATGCCCTGTGCTACCTGGATCTCGACCGCTTCAAGGTGGTGAACGACACGTGCGGGCATACCGCCGGCGACAACATGCTGCGCGAGGTCGCCTCCATCATCAAGGAGGCGGTGCGCGACTCCGACACCGCGGGACGCATCGGCGGCGATGAGTTCGCCTTGTTGCTGGTGGGTTGTCCGCTCGAGAAGGCGCGGCAGATCGCGGACGACGTGGTGCGCTCCGTCAACGACTACCGCTTCGTCTGGAAGGACAAGATTTTCAACATCGGCGTCAGCATCGGTCTCGTCGAGATCGGGCGCGGCGGCGGTTCGATCGAGGACCTGATGAACTCGGCCGATTCCGCATGCTACGTCGCCAAGAAACAGGGCGGGGTGCACGTGCACGTGTATTCCGCGCGCGAAGAGGCGAATGCGCGCCACAGTGGCGAGATCCACTGGCTGCAGAAGCTGCAGGGCGCCCTGCGCGACAACAAGTTCGAGCTGTACTTCCAGCCCATCGTGTATGCGCGCAGCAATGGCGGCGCGCGCGGCGGCCCGGCGCTCGAAGTGTTCGTGCGGCTGGAGGGCGAAAACGGCCAGCCCGGTGCGCCGCCCGCCGAATTCATCCGTGCCGCCGAGCGCTACCGCTTGATGCCGCACGTGGACCGCTGGGTGGTGCAGACGGTGCTCTCGGCGCTGGGCCGCGGTGGTATGAGCGTGCCCGCGGGCCGCAGCGTCGCGATCAACATCGCCGGGCAAACCCTCGGCGATGCCGAATTCCTGGAGTTCGTCGTCGAATGCTTCGACCACACCGGCGCGAGCCCCGGCGACATTTGCTTCGAAGTCACCGAGAGTGCGGTGGTCGCCAACCTGGATCACGCGCGCCGCTTCATCGCGGTGCTGCACGGCATGGGCTGCGAATTCGCGCTCGACGATTTCGGCAGCGGCTTGAGCTCGTTCTCCACCTTGAAGACTCTGCCGATGGACTATCTCAAGATCGATGGTTCCTTCATCAGCAACCTGGCGGCGGACTCGGTCAATCAGGCGGTGGTCGCCGCGATGATCGAGCTTTCGCGCAGCTTGCATTTCCGCATCGTCGCCGAGCAGGTCGAGGATCAGCTCTCGCTCGATACGGTAAAGAAAATGGGCATCGACTTCGTGCAGGGATTCATCATCGCCCACCCCCAACCGTTGTCCATGACGCCCGTCCCCCTGTAAATCAAGCGCTTATAACGGACCGGCAGACGCTCATAACAAACTGCTATGGGTTTTCCGCCGCCGCTCTGGCATTTCCCCCGCGCTTAGGAGGAAAATCGCACCATCCTCGAAAAACTCCGCAGGGTGCAGCATGCCTATCTACGAAGACAACACCAAGTCCATCGGTCACACGCCGCTGGTGCGAATCAATCGCCTGAACGCGAGCAGCTCCGCCACGATTCTTGCCAAGATCGAAGGCCGCAATCCGTCGTACTCGGTGAAGTGCCGGATCGGCTCCGCCATGGTATGGGACGCCGAGGAACGCGGCGTGTTGAAGCCGGGCACGTCGATCGTGGAGGCGACCAGCGGCAACACCGGCATCGCGTTGGCTTTCGCCGCTGCGGCGCGCGGCTACGGCTGCGTGCTCACCATGCCGGACACGATGACCATGGAACGGCGCAAGGTGCTCGTCGCGCTCGGCGCCAAGCTGATCTTGACTCCGGGTGCCAAGGGGATGAAGGGGGCGCTCGCCAAGGCCGAGGAACTGGCGGCGTCCGATCCGGGCAAGTACGCGCTCATGAGGCAATTCGACAACCCGGCCAACCCGGCGATCCATGAGCGGACCACGGGACCGGAGATTTGGGACGACACGCAAGGCAAGGTGGACGTGTTCGTGTCGGGCGTCGGTACCGGCGGCACGCTGACCGGCGTATCGCGCTACATCAAGGGGACCAAGGGCCGGAAGATTCTCACCGTCGCGGTCGAGCCGTCCGCCTCCCCGGTCATCAGTCAGACCCTGGCAGGGCAACCGCTCGCCCCGTCCCCGCACAAGATTCAAGGCCTCGGTGCGGGCTTTGTCCCGAAGAATCTGGATCTCTCGCAGGTCGATCGAGTCGAGCAGGTCAGCAACGAAGAGTCCATCGCCATGGCGCGCGGCCTCGCGCGCGAGGAGGGCATCCTGTCCGGGATCTCGAGCGGCGCAGCGCTGGTGGCTGCCTTGCGTCTCGCGCGCGAACCGGCGCAGGCCGGCAAGACCATCGTGGTCGTGCTTCCGGATTCGGGTGAGCGGTACCTCTCGGGCGCGCTGTTCGAGGGTCTGTTCGAAGAAGTCGAGAAGATGCAGGCGGTGGCCTGAGAACGCCATGACCGCGGTGCTCACATCGAAGTCCAAAGCCACGGCGCTCGAGGACGTTGGCGCCGAACTGCTCGCAAGCTATCTGGGGGACGAACGGGCACGGCGCATTTCACGCCGCTATCTGCCCTCGCGCGAGAATATCGCCGAGATCCTGCAGGGAGTTCTCGATCTGTTGTATCCGGGCTACTTCGGCCGCCGCGATTTGAGCAGCGAGAATCTCGGTGTTCACACGGCTCAAGCACTCGCGGCGCTCGCACCGAAGATCGAGCGCGAGATGGAGCACTGTCTTTGCTACGGACGTGAGCGCGATGTTTCGCGGCCGGCGGAGTTCGGCGAGTGCGCCCCGCGCGCGCACGAGTTGACGGAGATCTTTCTGCGGCGGCTGCCGGAGATTCGCAGCCTCCTCGTGCGCGACGTGCAGGCGGCCTTCGACGGCGACCCCGCGGCGACGAATCTCGACGAGGTGATCCTCGCCTATCCCGGGCTGCTTGCAGTCAGTGTGTATCGCATCGCACATGCGCTGTACGATCTGGGTGTGCCGATGATGGCGCGGATCATGACGGAGTGGGCGCATTCGAAGACCGGCTGCGACATCCACCCGGGTGCGCGAATCGGTCCAGCATTTTTCATCGATCATGCGACCGGCGTGGTGATCGGCGAGACGACCGACATCGGCGAACGAGTCAAGCTCTATCAGGGCGTCACTCTGGGCGCGCTGTCCTTTCCGAGGGATGCCAGCGGCCACATCATTCGCGGGCGCAAGCGCCATCCGACGGTGGAGAGCGGGGCGACCCTGTACGCCAACGCGACGGTGCTCGGCGGGCAGACCGTGATCGGCGAGGACAGCGTCATCGGCGGCTCGGTGTTCCTGACGCGCAGCGTACCGCCGCGCTCACGCGTGTCGCTCAAGGAGCCGGACCTGCGGGTCGCCTCGCGCGACAGCACCGACGAGCCCGACGCGCTTTACTTCGACATCTAGATCATCTTGCCGAGGATCGGCACCATCAACAGGGCCACGATGTTGATGATCTTGATCAGTGGGTTGATCGCCGGACCCGCCGTGTCCTTGTAGGGATCGCCGACCGTATCGCCGGTCACGGCGGCTTTGTGCGCGTCGGAACCCTTGCCGCCGAAATGACCTTCCTCGATGTACTTCTTGGCGTTGTCCCAGGCACCGCCGCCGGTGGTCATGGAAATGGCGACGAACAGGCCGGTGATGATGGTGCCGATGAGCAGCCCACCGAGCGCCTGCACGCCCGATCCCGGTCCCATCAGCCAATTCACGACGAATACCAGCACGATCGGCACCGCGATGGGCAGCAGGGAAGGGACGATCATTTCCTTGATGGCCGCCTTCGTCAGCATGTCCACGGCGCGAGAATAATCGGGCTTCGCCGTGCCCTCCATGATGCCCTTGATCTCGCGGAATTGACGCCGCACTTCGTTGACCACCGAACCTGCGGCGCGCCCCACCGCTTCCATGGCCATGGCGGCGAACAGGTAGGGAATCAGGCCGCCGATGAACAGTCCGATGATTACCGCCGGATTCGACAGGTCGAAGCTGGTCGCATGGCCGAGGACTTCCTCGAGCTTGTGCGTGTAGTCGGCGAACAGCACCAGCGCGGCGAGTCCCGCCGAGCCGATGGCATAGCCCTTGGTGACCGCCTTCGTGGTGTTGCCGACGGCATCCAGGGGGTCGGTGACGTCGCGCACCTTTTTGTCGAGCCCCGCCATTTCCGCGATGCCGCCCGCGTTGTCGGTGATGGGCCCGTAGGCGTCGAGCGCGACGATCATACCGGTCATCGACAACATCGCAGTGGCGGCGATGGCGATGCCGTACAGACCGGCGAGTTGATAAGAGGCCCAGATGCTCAAGGTCACGGCGATGACGGGCAGGGCGCACGCTTTCATCGACACGCCGAGTCCGGCGATGATGTTGGTCGCATGGCCGGTCTGCGATGCCGAGGCCACGTGCTGCACCGGGCCGTATTCGGTTGCCGTGTAATACTCGGTGATCACGATCATCGCCGCGGTCAAAGCCAGTCCGACCAAGGTGCACAACCACATCGCCATGGCGCGCTCACCCATGATCCAGTGCGAGACGAAATAGAACGCGATGGCGGAGATGACGCCGGAAACGATCACGCCCTTGTAGAGCGCGTTCATGATCTTGCCGCCTTCCTTGGTCGACACGAAAAAGGTGCCGACGATGGACGAGACGATCGAAATGGAGCCGAGCAGCAGCGGGAACAGTACCGCGCTCTGTCCCATGTCGCCCATGAGGAGGCCGCCGAGCAGCATGGTCGCGACGAGCGTGACCGCATAGGTTTCGAACAAATCGGCCGCCATGCCGGCGCAGTCGCCGACATTGTCGCCGACGTTGTCGGCGATGACCGCGGGATTGCGCGGATCATCCTCTGGAATTCCAGCCTCGACCTTGCCGACCAAGTCGGCACCGACGTCCGCTCCCTTGGTGAAGATGCCGCCGCCCAATCGCGCGAAAATGGAGATGAGGGAGCCGCCGAATGCGAGGCCGACCAGCGCGCGCAGCGCCGCCTCCGCATCGCCCAGCAGGTGCAGCATGCCGAGGTAGTAGCCCGCCACGCCGAGTAAACCCAAGCCGACCACCAGCATGCCAGTGATGGCGCCGCCGCGAAAAGCGACCTTGAGCGCCGCATTGATGCCCATATGCGCCGCCTGTGCGGTTCGCACATTGGCGCGCACCGAGATGTTCATCCCGATGTAGCCCGCCAGTCCCGAGAGCACGGCGCCCAGGGCAAAGCCGCCCGCCGACGCCCAGCCGAGGCTCGCGCCCAGGGCAATGAACAGAACCACGCCGACGATGGCAATCGTACGGTACTGCCGATTCAGATAGGCGCGGGCGCCTGCCTGGATCGCCGCAGCGATTTCCTGCATGCGCGCATTGCCGGCCGGTTGCGCCAGAATCCAGCGCACGGAAACGGCGCCGTAGACGATTGCAACAAGTCCTGCTCCGATTGCCAGAAAGAGGGCGTTATCAAGGGTCATTTTCTTCAGTCCAGAATATTTATGTTATTGAAAAATATGGGTTTATTTTGATTCCAAGGCGCGCAACTATACCACAAAGGCTTGGCGCAGGCGCTTCGGAACAGCGCGGCCCTTGAGCGCCACATAGTCGGGCAGGCCGCCGCGGTAAGGAGGATAGTCCTCGCCGCCGATCAGCGGCTTGAGGTAGCGCCGGCACGCCGCCGTGATGCCGAAGCCGTCCGCCGTGATGAAATGGCGAGGAACCTTCTTTTCCTGATTGGCGACGGCCGAGAGCGGCGCTTCACCGATGCTCCATCGATAGGGGGTCGAGGATTTGCGCACGATGACGGGCATGACCGCGTTCTTGCCCTGCAGGGCGAATTGCAGCGCCGCTTTGCCGACCGCGTACGCTTGCTCGACGTCCACTTTCGACGCCACATGCCGCGCGGATCGCTGCAGATAGTCGGCGACGGCCCAATGGAACTTGTAGCCGAACGCCTCCTGGGTCATCTGCGCCACGACGGGTCCGACGCCGCCCAATTGAGCGTGGCCGAACGCATCCCTGGTTCCCGCCTCGGCGAGAAATTTCCCATCCGCACTGCGCACGCCCTCGGAGACGACGATGACGCAATAGCCGAATTTGTCGACGCAAGCCTTCACCTTGCTCAAGAACTGGGTGCGGTCGAACGTGATCTCGGGGAACAGAATGATGTGCGGCGCGTCGCCGCTCTTCTCGCCGGCCAAACCGCCCGCCGCCGCAATCCAGCCGGCATGACGTCCCATGACCTCGAGCACGAAGACTTTGGTGGAGGTGCGGGCCATCGATAGCACGTCGAGCGCCGCCTCGCGCGTCGATACGGCAATGTACTTGGCGGCCGAGCCGAATCCGGGGCAGCAGTCGGTGATCGGCAGATCGTTGTCGACGGTCTTGGGTATGCCGATGCAGGTAATGGGGTGGCCCAACTGCATGCCGATTTCGGACACCTTGTGCGCGGTATCCATGGAATCGTTGCCGCCGTTGTAGAAAAAATAGCCGATGTCGTGCGCACGAAACACCGCGATCAGGCGCTCGTACTGGGCACGGTTCTTGTCGATCCCCGCCAGTTTGTAGCGCGCGGATCCGAAGGCGCCTCCCGGCGTATGGCGCAGCGCCCTGATCGCCGCCGCACTCTCCTTGCTGGTATCGATCATGTCCTCGGTGAGCGCGCCGATGATGCCGTGCCGCCCCGCATAAACCTTGCCGATCCTGTCGCGGTGCTTGCGGGCCGCTTCGATCAATCCGCAGGCGGATGCATTGATGACGGCGGAGACTCCGCCGGATTGGGCATAAAAGGCGTTCTTTGGAGCCATGAGCCGCGCAGGATAGCCGATCGGGACGGGCTAGGCACTGTTTGACGGTGACCTCGAGCGAAGGTACGGTAGCGCGCTGTCATCACGACTGGAAATCATGCGAATAGTCCTCTTAGGGGCACCCGGGTCCGGCAAAGGCACCCAATCCCAAATGCTGGTGAAGGCTTACGGCGTGCCGCAGATATCGACGGGCGATCTGCTGCGCGAGGCGGTGGCCAAGGCGACGCAATTGGGGTTGCGGGCCAAGGCCGCCATGGATGCGGGCAAACTGGTCGACGACGCCACCGTCCTCGGTATGATCCGCGAGCGGTTGGCGCAACCGGACGCGCAGAAAGGATTCATTCTCGACGGCTTTCCGCGCAACATTGCGCAGGCCGAAGCCCTGGAGAAATTGCTGCGCGATCTCAAGCAGCCGCTCGAGGCGGTGGTGCTCATGAACGTCGACCTGGGAATTCTGTTCAAACGCCTCAGCGGGCGCAGAATTTGCGAGGATTGCGGCCGCGTGTTCAACGTGTACACCTCACCTCCCGGTTCGCTGCCGCATTGCCAGACCTGCGGCGACATGCCGCGCCTGATTCAGCGGCCGGACGACAAGGAAGAAGTGATCGGCAAGCGGCTGGAAGTGTTCGAGGCGCAAACCAAGCCGCTGATCAAGCATTACGAGGCGGCCGGGCTGCTGCGAGTCGTCGATGCCGACGCGGACATCGAGACCGTGTTCAAGGCCATCGAACGGGCAGTCGCCGCTTAGTCGAGGACTGCGAGCAGTTTCTCGCCGATTTCCTCGCGCCGCCACCCCGCGAGCGCCGCCACCCCGCGTTCGCCCATGGCGAGCGCCTTGAGCTCGCCGCGGGGCGCGAGAATTTCGGCGCTGACGCCGAGTTCCGCGGCGCGCGCATCGACGGAGTGGGCGAGCCGGTCGATCACCGCCCGCTGCTGCGAGGTCGGACGCGAATCCTGACTCGGCTCCTGGTCCGCGAGCTCCCCCGTCGAGGCTTCGCGCAGCGCCTCGACCAATCCATCGGCGAGGGCGCCGTTCACGGGGAGAGACAGCGGGGGCACGGCACTCTCGGCGATCTTGAAGATCGCCGCATCGGAGATGATCCAGCCGCGCGGCAAATCGCGTTCGCGAGCGACCCTTTCGCGCCATACCGCAAGGCTTCTCGCGCGGGCGCGCACCGCCGGCGGCAGCTGCTTGAGGCCGCGCAGCCTCATCCACGCGCGCGCCGGATCGGGCTCGTACAAGTGCGGATCCTCGAGCGCCAAACAATCCTCCAAAACCCATTTCTCGCGCCCCAAGGATCGCAGCCGCCCGGTCAGACGGTCGGCGATCTCCTCGAGATACAATACATCGTCGGTGGCGTATTCCAGCTGTTCCCGGGTGAGCGGACGCTTCGACCAGTCGGTGCGCGTTTGACCTTTCGGCAACGTAACGTCCAACAGCGTCCTGACCAGTTCCGCATAGCCGATTTGCGGCTTGAAGCCGATGCATCCGGCGGCGATCTGCGTGTCGAACACCGGTGAAATCACGCCCTTGGCGTTGAGATAGAACGCCTCGAGATCCTGGCGTGCGGAGTGAATGACCTTGCGCGAGACGGGGGAGGTGAGCGCAGGGACCAGGACGTCGAGGCCCCCTCGGAGGGTATCGACGCACCACACCTCGCCGCCCGCGGCCAGCTGCAGCAGGCACAGCTTGGGAAAGAAAGTCCGCTCCCGCAGGAATTCGGTGTCGACACCGATCGATGCATGCGATTCGAGGGTGCGCGCAAGCGGCGGCAATTCCTCGCCGCGATCGATCCAAATCGCCTCAGGCATATCGTTGATCCAAGGTACAATTTCGCCACCGATTATGACCGAATGAACGATGCTGCGAATCGCAAAAGCATTTTGGGACATCGCTCTGTGGCGAAAATCGCCGGCGCAGCTGCCCGCCTCGCTGTTCCTGCTCGGCCTGGTGGCCGCGGCCGCCGCCTTGCTGGAGGTGCTCGGTGCGCTGCTGCCTCCCAATCCGGGCGGCCGGATCGTGACGCGCGTGATCTTGAGCGTGGGGCTTCCCCTGCTGTTCGCCTGGGTGGTCTTGGTGATCGCGCGCCGGCGCCAGCGATTCCTGCAGACCGGCATCGCGTTGCTCGGTGTGGCGGTGCTCGCGCAGCTCGTGCTGTATCCGCTGGGCTCGCTGCTGAATTTCATCGGCATCGATCGGCCGGCCTCCATCCCCCTGGGAGTGCTGCTGTTCGTCGGCCTCATCTGGTACCTGCTCGCCTGCGCAAATATCTGGCGCGCTGCGCTCGATGCGGGGGTGGGACTCGGCGCCGCGATCAGCGTCGGCTACCTGTTGCTGTCGATGGCATTGGAGCAGCAGCTGCTGCCCGAACCCTAGGAACCCGAGCAATGCACGTGCATATCCTGGGTATCGCCGGCACCTTCATGGGGGGTGTCGCGGCGATTGCCAAGGAGGCGGGGTTTCGTGTCACGGGATCGGACCTCAACGTTTATCCGCCGATGAGCACGCAGCTCACGGCGCTCGGCATCGAATTCGTCGAGGGATATGCGGCCGAGCAGTTGAATCTGCGGCCCGATGTGGTGGTCGTCGGCAATGCGCTGAGCCGCGGCAGCCCCGTCATCGAGGAAATGCTCGACCGCGGCATGGCCTACACCTCCGGCCCGCAATGGCTCGCCGAGCAGGTGCTGCGCGGCAAGCACGTGCTGGCGGTGGCCGGGACGCACGGCAAGACCACCACGGCGAGCATGCTGGCGTGGATCCTGGAGCATGGCGGGCGCGCGCCGGGATTCCTCATCGGCGGTGTACCGAGCAATTTCAATTCGACCGCGCGCCTGGGCGGGGGATCCTGGTTCGTGATCGAGGCGGACGAGTACGACACCGCGTTCTTCGACAAGCGCGCCAAGTTCGTGCACTACCGACCGCGCACGGCGATTCTCAACAATCTGGAATATGACCACGCCGACATCTACCCCGATGTGGCATCGATCCGGCGGCAGTTCAATCAGCTGCTGCGCACGGTGCCGGGCACGGGACGACTCATCGTCAACGGCGACGACCTCGAGCTTGCAGCCACCCTGCAGGCGGGCTGCTGGACGCCTCGGGAGACTTTCGGCCTGTCGAACGCCGAGTCGGATTGGAGCGCCGTCGCGTCACCGAACTCGGCGTGGCGGGAGTTCACGGTGCTGCGGCAGCGAAAACCGGTCGCCCGGGTGGCGTGGCCGCTCCTCGGCACGCACAACGCCATGAATGCGCTGGCGGCCATCGCCGCGGCCGAGCACGCGGGCGTCGAGCCCGCGAGTGCGGCACGGGCGCTGTGTGAATTTCGCGGGGTCAAGCGCCGCATGGAGATCAGAGGCGTGGTGGACGGGATCACCGTGTACGACGACTTTGCGCATCATCCGACCGCGATCGAGACCACGCTGCGCGGTTTGCGGGCCAGCGCCCCGGATGCGCGAATCCTCGCGGTCGTCGAACCGCGCTCCAATACGATGAAGCTCGGCGTGCATCGCGACCTGTTGGCGCCCGCGCTCGCGCTCGCCGATCGCATCTGGTTCCTGAATGCCCCAGGGCTGGGATTCGATCTGGCCACGGCCGTCTCGCCGTTGCAGCCACGGGTACGCCTGGCTGGCACGGTCGATGCGCTGGTGCAGGAATTGGCGGTGGAAGCCCTGCCTGGGGACCAGGTGCTCGTGATGAGCAATGGCGGCTTCGGCGGGCTGCACGAGAAGCTCCTCGCCGCTTTGCGCACGCGCGAGGCGCCGTGACCTCGATCGCGCTCTTCCCGCTCAACATTGTGCTGTTTCCGGAGGGCCCGCTGCCGCTGCGCATCTTCGAGACACGCTATGTCGACATGGTGCGCCGCTGTATGCGAGAGGGCGAAGGCTTCGGTGTGACCCTCATTCGCGAAGGCCGGGAGGTCGGCATGGGCGAAACCGACACCTACGAGGTCGGCACCCTCGCGAAGATCACCGATTTCCATCAGCTGCCGGACGGTCTGCTCGGACTGTCGTGCGTTGGGGAGCAGCGTTTTCGCATCCACGCGCGCAGCCGCCAGGCCGATGGCCTGCATCTCGCCGAGGTGCAATGGATCGACGCGGAACCCGCGATGTCGGTGCCGCTGCGTCATGCGCGATTGCCGGAATTGCTGCGTGCCGTGCTGCCTCAGCTCGGCGAGGTGTACACGGGCATTCAGATGCGGCTCGACGATGCCGTATGGGTGGGCCATCGCCTGGCCGAAATCCTGCCGATTCCGCTCGGCGACAAGCAGAGCTACCTCGAAATGGACGATCCCATCGAGCGGTTGGATCGGTTGGCGCCCATGACGCCGAAGGTGCCGGCGGCGTAGGGGACCCACACACCTCGCGTCAGCCAGAGCGCAAGGCCGATCGCGGCCGCCCACGGCAACAGCCAGTATCCCAACAATCCGTCGAACCGTCCGACCCACATCGATTCGGGCGCCGCGGCACCGCGGCCGGTGCTCTCCTGGAGAATCCGCAGCACCAACACCCAGCCGGCGTGCAATCCAATGGCGACCGCGATGTTGCCGGTCAGCACGCGGGTGAAGCTGAGGATCAGGCCCACCGCGAGCCACGCCAGCAACGAGTCGACCACCAGCGCGGGATGGCCCAACGGTGCAAAGGATCGTGCCAGCAAGTCAAAGCCGCTGCCCCAGTGCAGCTGGTCCGGCGGAATGCTCGCCTTGGCGAAGAAGTGCGTCACCGCGAACAGGGGCGCCGTGAGCAGAACCGCCGTCAACGACCCGGACTCGCGTTCGATTGCGCTGTGCATGGCGCCGCGAAACACCGTCTCTTCGATCAGAGCGACGCCGATCCCCGATGCGAGGCCCATCAGCAGCAGGCGCGGCACGCTCGCTGCGGATGCGACGAAGGGTGGTTCCGACGGGCCGCGCAGATGCGCCACCAGTAGAAAGACGGCACCCACGGCCGCCGTGACGGCGCCGAGCACGCCCCACAGCAGCGAGACTTTCAAGAACCTGCGCCACGGCAGGCCGTAGCCGAAATCTCGTTTGGACCTGATGCGAAGGACTCTGCACAGCCACACGAGCTCGAGCGCGAGAATCAGCATGGCCACCCGCCCGGCTACGCGATGAAACGGCCACGGGCCAAGGTGGGATGCCGCGACGAAGGCGGGGTAGGCGAGCGCGGCGCCGATGAGGCCGGCGGCGAGCAGCGTAGCGACGAACCAGCCGAAGGCCCGCAAGGTGGTGCAACCCCGTTAAGCGGAGCGTAGGCTGGCGAAGGTCTTCGCCGCCGCGGCAACGGTCGCATCGATGTCGGCGGCCGAATGCGCCGCCGAGACGAACCCCGCTTCGAACGCCGACGGCGCGAAGTACACTCCCTGCTCGAGCATGCGGTGAAAGAAGCGTTTGAAGCGCTCGACGTCGCAGGCCATCACTTTGGCGAAGCTGTCGACGCTGCGCTCGTTCGTGAAGAAGAACCCGAACATGCCGCACACCTGGTTGGTGGCGAACGCGATTCCGGCGCCCGCGGCCTCCCCGGCAAGGCGCTGCACCAGCGAATCGGTCGTCAGGCTCAAGCGCTCGTGAAAGCCGGGAACGGCGATCAGCTCGAGAGTTGCAATGCCGGCCGCCATCGCCACGGGGTTGCCCGACAAGGTTCCCGCTTGATAGATCGGGCCGAGGGGTGCGAGCCGCTCCATGATGTCGCGTCGGCCGCCGAACGCGCCCACGGGCATGCCGCCGCCGATGATCTTGCCGAGCGTCGTCAGATCCGGCCGGATGCCATAGAGGGCCTGCGCGCCGCCGAGGGCCACGCGAAATCCGGTCATCACCTCGTCGAAGATCAGCAACGCACCGGCGCGGTCGCACTCCCGACGCAGGGTTTGGAGAAAGCCGGGGGCGGGCAATACGCAGTTCATGTTCCCGGCAACCGGTTCCACGATGACGCAGGCGATCTCCTCGCCGCGGCGGCGGAACACCTCGCTTACCTGCTCCGAGTCGTTGTAATCGAGCGTGACGGTGTGCGCGGCCAATGCCCGCGGCACCCCGGGCGAAGAAGGCACGCCGAACGTCAGCGCGCCCGAGCCCGCCTTGATCAGCAGCGAGTCGGAATGTCCGTGATAGCAGCCTTCGAATTTCACGATGGTGTCGCGGCCGGTGAAACCGCGCGCGAGCCGGATCGCGCTCATCGTCGCTTCGGTGCCCGAGCTCACGAAGCGCACCAGATCGATGGCAGGCATGAAATCGACGACGCGGCGTGCGAGCCGCGTCTCGAGCTCGGTGGGCGCGCCGAAGCTCAAGCCGTCCGCGGCCACGGCTTGTACCGCCGCAATGACCTGCGGATGCGCGTGGCCGAGAATCATCGGGCCCCAGGAGCCGACGTAGTCGATGAATTGCCGTCCGTCGGCGGCGAAGGTGTGCGCGCCGGCCGCCTTCTTGAAGAAAATCGGCTCGCCGCCGACGCTGCGAAATGCACGCACCGGCGAGTTGACGCCTCCGGGAATGTACTTGCAGGCTTCTTGGTACAGGCTCATCTGATACGGGCTCATCCCAATTCTCCTAAGCCAGTGCCGTCCGCGGCAGGCTCAGCCGCACCTCGAGACCGCCGCACGCACGATTGTTCGCCATGGCCGAGCCGCCGTGCGCCCTCATGACTTGGGAGGTGATGGCCAGACCGATGCCCTCGCCGCCGGTGTCGCGATCGCGCGATTCCGCCACACGATAAAACGGCTCGAATATGCGCTCCAAATCACCCGCCGGCACCCCGGGCCCGTGATCGCGGATCACTATCGAAAGACCCGCATCGTCGCGCTCGACGTTGACGTCGACGCGCGCGCCCTGCGGACTATAGCGCACCGCGTTGCGCAGCACGTTCTCGACGGCGCTGCGCAGCAGCTCGCGGTTACCGCGCACCGTGCTCGTGCGCCGTGCCGTTCAGCCCGACGTTGCAGGCCTTGACGGCCCCTTCGAAATTCGCGTCGCGCACGACCTCCTCGATCACCTCGTCGACATCGAACGCCTCGCGCTCGATCGGCGCCTCGGAGCCGTGCAATCGCGCGAGCTTCAACACCTGACTGATCAAGCCGTCGAGACGCTCGATTTCCCGCTCCAAGCGGTCCAATTGCCGCGGTAGGTCGGCCGGCGGCTGGCGCGCCAGCCCGACGGCGACACGCATTCTCGCGAGCGGCGAGCGCAGTTCATGCGAAATGTCGCGCAGCAACTGCGTGATGGCGCTGCCGGTTGGCTCGCAGCTGGTCCGCCATCGCATCGAAATCCCTGGCGAGCACCGCGAGCTCATCCTTGCGGTCTTCGAGCCTGCGCTCACGCGCACCTCGAGATTCTCGGTGGCGAGGGCGCGCGCGCCCTCCTGGATGCGCCGGATCGGAGCGCTCAGGTGCTGGGCCAGCCACCAACTGGCGAAGGCGCTGACGATGAGCGCGATGCCGAGGATGGTCAGCGAGATTCCGGGCAGGCCCAAAACGCCGAAGATGCTCGGGCGGCGCGGCACCAGGAGCACCGTATAGGCCGATCCGTCCGGCGCGAGGATCTGGGCCGCCACGCGCGGTGGCCGAAAATTACCCGGGCGGCGGCGGACCTCCCGACGGCGGCGCCCGCCAGCTCACGGTTGAAGAATTCCAGACGGCGCGCCGCACCCTCGGAGAGGCGGCGGCCGAGGATGTCCCGACCATCGGGCCCGATGATGAAAATCTCGCGGTCGGGGATCGAATGCTCGTTGGTCTTGAGCCAGCGCGTCAACGCCGCCGATGCCGCCGTTCGCAAGCACCTCGGAGGCCTGCAGCGCGACGTTCGGGCGCCGCTGCGTCTCGCTGCGATTCATATTCGTGCGCAGCCACCGTGAACGTGATTGCGATGCTGCCGCCGACGATGAGCGCCATCGCGATCCAAAACAACACGAAGATCCGCAGGAACAGGCTATGCATGCGCAGCCTACTGCGCCCACGTGAGGGTGTAGCCGGAGCCGCGGACGTTCTTGATTTCCGGGTTCCTGCCCGTTTCGAGCTCGAGCTTGCGCCGCAGGTTGCTGATGTGCGTGTCGATGCTGCGATCGTAGGGCACGAGCTTGCGGCCGAGCGCCTGCTCGGTCATCGCCTCGCGCGAGATCACCTGGCCGGCCGAACGCATGAGCAACTCGAGCACGCGGAATTCCGCGCCGGTGAGGGCCACGGGCCGATCCGCGACACGCACCTGGTGCATGCCCGTGTTGAGCACGATGGGTCCGACGGCGAGTTCATCCGGCACCGCACCGCGCGCCGGGCGGGCGCTGGCGCGGCGCAAGATCGCGCGGAGACGCGCCACCAATTCGCGCGGGTTGAAGGGTTTGCTCAGATAGTCATCCGCGCCGAGCTCCAGACCCACGATGCGATCGACATCGTCGCCGCGCGCGGTGAGCATGAGAATGGGCGTCGCATAGGATGCGCCGAGCTTGCGCAGCACGTCGAAGCCGCCGACGCTCGGCAACATCACGTCCAAGATCAGAATCTCGAATTCGTTCGCCTGCAGCTCCGCGAGCGCATCGCCGCCGTCATGCACGCTCTTCACATCGAAATGCTCGGCCTCGAGATATTCGCCGAGCATCTGGCACAGCTCGCGATCGTCATCGACGAGCAGCACGCGCGCTTCGCGCGGCTTCGCCGTTTCCGCCGGTGGGTGGTTCATGGCTCAAGTTTGCTTTCGATCGGAGTTCCGCGCACAGGAATTGACAAATCTTTGCATGATTCTCACGGAAAATTGCGTCAACGCCGCATCGGCCGGCGCCGTTATCGACGTAGACTATTTTCACCGGAAGCCATATCAAGGAGTAGTTTTTCATGATTACGCTACGACATATTGTGCCTGCCCTCTGCCTCGCGACCGGCGTGGCGGGATTCAGCGCCTACGCGGCGAGCAATGCGGCGGATCCAACCACGCAGTCGGCACAGAGCGATGCAGCGGGCGCCCATCACTGGCACCACGGACATCCCGGCGGCCCCTGGGCCAGATGGGATTCGTCCTGCACAAACTCAACTTGACCCCGGAGGAGAAGGCCAGCATCAAGCAGGTCCTCGCCGGGGAAAAGAGCCAGTTCGAGGCGCTGCGCGCGAGCAGCAAGTCGAATCGCGAGGCTCTCGCGACCACCCCGCCCACCGACACAGCCGCTTATGGGGCCCTCGTCAAGACGGCACAGAGCGACGCCATGACCCGGATCACGCTCATGAGCGACACGTGGAGCAAGATCTACGGCGTGCTCACGCCGGAACATCGGCAGGCAATCCCCGGGATCGTCGCCGCGGCGCAGGCGGCGCGCGAGTCCAAGATCGCCGCTTGGAAAGCCGAGCACGGGCAGCAGTAGCGCCGGGCGACGGCTAGCGCTCGGCGATTGCTAGCGCTGGGCGACTGCGATGCCGTCTTTCTTGAGCAGTTCGATGACGCTGTCGCCGCCGGCCAGGTGCCCGGTGCCGACGATGACGAGATAGTTCTTGTCCTCGTTGAGGAGCGACTCGATCCGCGCAATCCATTTGCGGTTGCGCGAGACGAGCAACGACTGATACAGGGCTGGATCGCGTCCGATGTCGGATTTCAACTCGGACGCGAACCAGCTCGTATCGCCGCGCTGCCAAGCATGGACCAATTCGTCCACCTGCTTCGGCAAATCGTGGGCCTGCTCGAGGCTCGAGATCAAATACCGCACCTGCGCGTCGGCCGACAAGCTCTCGAATAGCGCGATTTGATCATGCACGGTCTCGAGTCCTGCGACGCGCTTGCCGTCCGTGCGCGCGCGCCCCATGAAGTACATTTCGACACCCGACGATGCGTCAAACCCCAACTGAGCGAGCTGCACCTGCGATATGGCTTCGGCGGCAAACCAGGGTCTGAATTGATCGAACATGGAAAGTTCGACGCCGACCTCGCGCGCCAAAGCCTCCGCGCGCGCGTAGCGCGTCGGCCCCATGATCTGCGGCAAGCTCTGGCCCTCGGGCAACATCGCACTGGCAAGCATTTCCGTTTGCATTTCCCCGTCATCGACCTCCTCGAGGTTGATTTCCATCAACAGGGAATTCGCGTTGCGGTAGGCATCGAGCACCACGGGAGCGAGCGGATAGTCGCTCGGACGCAGTACGTGGATGGAGCCGAGCAGATAGACCGTGTTGTGCTTGCCGTGCAACTCCCACAACGAATGCTGCGGGGTATCGGCGCGGCTGGGAAGACACAGCACCCAGCAGGCCATTGCCCACCAGGCCATCGCCCTGAGCGTGCGCTTCATGAACGGCGGCCGCGTGCTCAGCGCGCCGCTGCCTGCCACCGGCGCAGCGAGTCCACCCAGCGAACCTCGCTGTCGATGCTGCCGTCGGCAAGCAAGTGGAAGCGCCGATAGGCCGGCGGGCGCGAGTCGACCGCGTAACGCTCGCTCTTCGGCAAAAATTGCGCCCCGGTCGAGGGCGTTGCATACAGACGCACGCCGCCGCGCGTGCCGTCGTAGGCCTGATGTACATGGCCCCAGGCGATCGCGCGGACATGAGCGTGCGCATCGATGATGCGCCAGAATTCGTCCACGTTCGCGAGGCCGATGGTGTCGAGCCAGTGGCTGTCCATGTCGATGGGATGATGGTGCAAGCACACCATGGCGTGGGCGCGTGAGGCGGCCAAGGTCTGGTCGAGCCGTTCGAGCTCCGCTGCGCTCAGGCGGCCGCCGACATGGCCGGGGTCGTAGCTGTCGAGCATGATGAATTGCCAGCCGCCCGTTGCGTACGTACCGCAGATTTGAAAGGGCGCCTGCGCGAGCTCGCGGCGCATCGCCTCGGGTTCATCGTGATTTCCCGGAATGCACAGAACCGGCTTCTTCAAATTGCCGAACAGGCTCTTGAAGCGCAGATACCCCGACGGGTCGTCCTGTACGAGGTCGCCGGTCACCAGCACCGCCGAATAGTCCGGCACCTGCGCGAACGCGTCTTCGAGCACGCTGCGCAACGACGAATCGGTCTCTACGCCGCGCAGCCTGCCGGCGGCGTTGCCGTACAGGTGAGGATCGGTGATCTGTAGGATATTCATGGTCTGGAAATCGTAGCAAAGCCTCCGCCGCGCAACGGTGAACTGGGTCATGACGGCGCCCGATTGGCGCGATACATACAGAGACTGCAATTTTGTGAACGTGTTCCCTGCGAAACCGCGACCTACGTCCGATTTGCTGGCGAAGAGCGCATCGGGGAGAATACCGGCCCTCCTTATTTAGAAGAAAACCCGACATGCCCACGCGCCGCGAGCTCGCCAACGCCATTCGTGCCCTTTCGATGGACGCCGTCCAGAAGGCCAATTCGGGCCATCCGGGCGCTCCCATGGGCCTTGCAGATATCGCCGAAGTGCTGTGGCGCGATGTGCTGCGGTTCAATCCGGGGAACCCTGCCTGGTGGGACCGCGACCGCTTCGTGTTGTCGAACGGCCACGCATCGATGCTGTTGTACTCCGTGCTGCATCTGACCGGCTATCCCCTGTCGATCGAGGAGCTCAAGAACTTTCGGCAATTCGGCTCCAAGACCGCGGGACACCCGGAGCGCGAGGTGCACCTCGGCATCGAAACCACGACCGGCCCGCTCGGCCAGGGCTTCGCGAATGCGGTAGGTATGGCGCTTGCAGAGCGCTCGCTCGCGGCCACCTTCAATCGGCCCGGGCACACCATCGTCGATCACCATACGTATGCATTCGTCGGCGATGGCTGCTTGATGGAGGGCATTTCGCACGAAGTGGCCTCCTTCGCCGGCACGCAGAAGCTCGGCAAGCTGATCGTGATATACGACGACAACGGCATTTCCATCGACGGCAAGGTGTCGGGGTGGTTTGCAGACAACACTCCGCTGCGCTTCGAGGCCTATGGGTGGCACGTCATTCCCCACGTGGACGGTCAGGACAGCGATGCGGTCGCGGCTGCTCTCGCCGCGGCACGCGCCGTTACGGACAGACCGTCGCTGATTTGCGCCAAGACCGTGATCGGATGGGGCGCTCCGAACAAGCAGGGCACCGCATCCATGCATGGCGAGGCGATGGGTAATGAGGAAATTGCCGCAACGCGGGTTCGCTTGGGGTGGAATTACCCGCCGTTCGAGATACCTGCGGATATCCGCGGCGCCTGGGACATGCGCGAAAGAGGTGCGCGCGTCGAGCAGGAATGGCGCGCGAGCTTCGCCGCGTATAAAAGCGAATTTCCCGCGCTGGCCGCCGAACTCGCGCGGCGTATGGCGGGGGACCTGCCGAGCGGCTTCGACGAACTGGCGGGCGCCTGCATCAAGCATGCGCAAACCGAGGGCAAGTCGCTCGCGACACGCCAGTCGTCGCAGGCGACGCTCAACGCGCTCGGACCCGCCCTGCCCGAATTGCTCGGCGGCTCGGCCGACCTCACGCCGTCCAACGGCACCCTGCGCAAGGACTCGACGACACTCACTGCCGAGACGCCCGCGGGGAACTACGTGCATTTCGGGGTGCGCGAGTTCGGCATGTCGGCCATTCTCAACGGAGTGACCGCCCACGGCGGCTTCATTCCCTACGGCGGCACGTTCCTGACCTTCTCGGATTACGCGCGCAATGCGGTGCGTATGGCGGCGCTGATGCGCCTGCGCGTGATATTCGTCTACACCCACGATTCGATCGGACTCGGCGAGGACGGTCCGACGCACCAGCCGATCGAGCACCTGGCGAGCCTGCGGGTCATTCCCCAGATGGACGTGTGGCGCCCGTGCGATGCGGTCGAGACCGCGACGGCGTGGGCTACGGCCCTCGAGAATCGCGACGGCCCCACCTGCCTGGTGCTCACCCGCCAGCCGGTGGCGCATCAAGCCCGCGACGCCGATCAGCTCGCATCGATCCGGCGCGGCGGCTACGTGCTGATCGATTCCCAAGGGCCTCCGGAGGCCATCGTCATCGCGACCGGCTCGGAAGTCGGGATCGCCGCCGAGGCGGTCAGGACCGCGGCCGCGGGGGGACGCCGGGTGCGGCTCGTCTCGATGCCGAGCAGTACGACCTTCGACCGTCAAGACGATGCCTACAAGGAGAGCGTGCTGCCGGCCTCGATCGAGCGGCGCGTGGCGGTGGAGGCCGGCTCCACCGCGCCGTGGTGGCACTATGTCGGCCTCAAGGGCCAAATCGTCGGGATCGATCACTTCGGCGCATCGGCGCCGGCGAAGGAGTTGTTCAAACAGTATGGGTTCACGCCGGAGCATGTGGTGCAGGCGATCGACAAGGTATTCGCGATCTAGACTCGAGTCACAAGGGGCAAGATGATGGCAATCAAGGTAGGCATCAACGGTTATGGGCGCATCGGCCGCAACATTCTGCGCGCGCTATACGAGGGAAAACACGGCGGCGACATCAAGATCGTCGCGATCAACGATTTGGGCGACGCCAATACCAATGCTCACTTGACGCGCTTCGATACCGTGCACGGCCGTTTCCACGGCGACGTGCGGGTCGATGGAGATGCGATGATCGTGAACGGCGACCGCATCAAAGTGGTCGCGCAGCGCGACCCGTCGAAACTGCCGTGGCGCGAGCTCGGCGTGGATCTGGTGCTCGAGTGCACCGGCCTGTTCACCAGCAAGGCCAAGGCGTCCGCGCATCTGACGGCCGGTGCGAAGAAAGTCCTGATTTCGGCTCCCGGCGGCGACGATGTCGATGCCACCGTGGTCTACGGCGTGAATCACCAGAGTCTCAAGGCGACCGATACGGTGGTTTCCAACGCCTCATGCACGACCAATTGCCTCGCGCCGCTCGCCAAAGTGCTGCACGCGGAGATCGGAATTCTGGCCGGCGTCATGAACACCATCCATTCCTACACCAACGATCAGGTGCTGACGGATGTCTATCACACGGATCTGCGCCGCGCCCGCTCGGCGACCATGTCGATGATCCCGACCAAAACCGGCGCCGCCGCGGCCGTGGGTTTGGTGCTGCCGGAATTGAAGGGCAAGATCGACGGATTCGCCATCCGGGTGCCGACGATCAACGTGTCGCTGGTCGATCTGAGCTTCACCGCCGCGCGCAAGACCAGCGTCGAGGAGGTGCACGCCGCCATCAAGACCGCGGCCAACGGACCGCTCAAGGGCATACTCGCCTACAACGACCAGCCGTTGGTGTCCGTGGACTTCAACCACGACGCAGCCTCCTCGACCTACGATGCGACGCTGACGAAGGTCATTCAGGGCACGCTGGTCAAGGTGTGCGCCTGGTACGATAACGAGTGGGGCTTCTCGAACCGGATGCTCGACACCACGCTCGCCTGGATGAAAGCCGCCTGAGGGGAATCGACGCCAGCGCCATGAACATCAGCAGAGCGCCATGAACATCAAGAAAATGACCAGCCTGGATCTGTCCGGCAAGCGTGTCCTGATCCGCGAGGATTTGAACGTGCCGATCAAGGACGGCATGGTCGCAAGCGACGCAAGAATCCGCGCGGCGCTGCCGACCATCCAGGCCGCCCTGAGCGCCAGAGCCCGCGTCATGGTGATGTCCCACCTTGGCCGTCCGGAGGAGGGCAAGTTTGCGGAGGAGTTTTCTCTCGCTCCGGTGGCCAAGCGCATGACGCAGCTGCTCGGCATCCCCGTGGCGCTCAAGCAGGATTGGCTGAACGGCGTGGTCGTGGAGCCGGGGGCCGTGGTCCTGCTCGAGAACGCGCGCTTCAACAAGGGCGAGAAGAAGAATTCCGACGATCTCGCGAAGAAGATGGCGGCGCTGTGCGACATCTTCGTCATGGACGCCTTCGGCACCGCGCATCGTGCAGAAGCGAGCACCCATGGGGTGGCGAAGTATGCGCCGATCGCCTGCGCGGGACCGCTGCTCGTCAGCGAGCTGACGGCGCTGGAAACGGCGCTCGAGAAGCCGGCGCGGCCGCTGCTCGCGATCGTCGCGGGCTCGAAGGTATCGACCAAGCTCACCGTGCTCGAGACGCTGCTCTCCAAGGTGGATCAAATGATCGTGGGCGGCGGCATCGCCAACACCTTTCTCGCGGCGCTCGGTTTCAACGTCGGCAAATCGCTGCACGAACCGGAAATGCTCGACATCTGCAAGCGGCTGATCGACCAGTCGCAGAAGCGCGGCATCGTGATTCCGATGCCGACCGACGTGGTGGTTGCCACGGAGTTCTCCGCCAGGGCGGAAGCGGACGTCAAGCCGGTCGGTGAGGTGGCGGCCAACGAAATGATTCTCGACATCGGTCCGGATTCGGCCGAGCACATCGCCAAGCTGATCGCCGCGGCCGGCACCGTGCTGTGGAACGGTCCGGTCGGCGTGTTCGAGTTCGACCAATTCGGCGAGGGTACCCGCACGCTCGCGAATGCCATCGCGCGCAGCAAGGCGTTTTCGCTTGCCGGCGGCGGCGATACGCTCGCGGCCATCGAGAAATACGGCATCGAGGACAGCATTTCCTACATATCGACCGGCGGCGGCGCGTTCCTCGAATTCGTCGAAGGCAAGAAGTTGCCCGCCGTCGAAATTCTCGAGCAGCGCGCTGCATGAGTTTCATTCTGCGTCGGACCAAAATCGTCGCGACGCTCGGTCCTGCCACGGACGATCCCAAGGTGATGGCGGAAATGGTGCGCGCCGGCGTCGACGTGGTGCGCATCAATTTCTCCCACGGCACCCTCGCCGATCATGCGCGGCGCCTCGAGCTCGTGCGCGAGGCCGCGCGCCAAGCCGGCCGCTACGTGGGTGTTCTCGGCGATCTACAGGGCCCGAAGATCCGCGTCGACCGATTCGCCGCCGGCAAGGTGATGCTTGCCGACGGCGCCGAATTCACGCTCGACGCCTCGCTCCCCGTCGATGCCGGCACCGAGCATGCCGTCGGAATCGCCTACAAGAAATTGCCGTCGGACGTACATCCCGGCGACGTGCTGTTGCTCAACGACGGACAAATCAGCCTGCAGGTGCTGTCGATCGACGGCCCGCGCATCAAGACCCGGGTGCTGGTCGGCGGCGAACTCGGCAACAACAAGGGCATCAACCGTCAGGGCGGAGGCTTGTCGGCCGGCGCGCTCACCGACAAGGACATCGAAGACATCCGCCTCGCGGCGCAGCTCAAGATCGACTACCTGGCGGTGTCCTTTCCCCGGGATGCCGCGGACATGAACGAGGCGCGCACGCTGCTGCGCGCCGCGGGCGGCCACGCGCTGCTGGTGGCCAAGATCGAACGCTCCGAGGCGATCAAGAATCTGGCCGAGGTGGTGCGGGCGAGCGATGCCGTCATGGTGGCGCGCGGCGATCTCGGCGTCGAGATGGGCTACGCGGAGCTCGCCGGACTGCAGAAACAGATCATCCAGGAGGCCCGCCATCAGAACCGCGTGGTCATCATCGCCACGCAGATGATGGAATCGATGATCGTGAACACCATCCCGACCCGCGCGGAAGTCTCGGACGTCGCCAATGCCGTGATGGACGGCAGCGATGCGGTGATGCTCTCGGCCGAGACCGCGGCCGGCAAGCATCCGAGCAAGGTGGTCGAAGCCATGGCACAGATCATCGTCGGCGCGGAAAAGTACCAGGGTGCGCACGTGCGCATCCGCCAGCGCAATACCGGCTATTTCGACCGTGCGAACGAGGCGATTGCCGCGGCGGTGATGTACACCGCCAATCACCTGCACGTGAAGGCCATCGTGGCGCTCACCGAATCGGGCGAAACGGCGCTGTGGATGTCGCGCGTACGCTCGGACATTCCGATCTACGCGTTCACGCGCCAGGAGATCACCCGATGCCGGGTGTGCCTGTACCGCGGCGTATACCCCGTCGCCTACGACGTCACCGACAAGGACCGCGAAGTGTTCTATTTCTCCATTTTCCGCCAGCTGCTCGATCTGAAACTGGTCAAGGAGGGCGCCCTGATCATCCTCACCAAGGGCGAGCTCAGCGGCGTGGCCGGCGGCACCAATTCGATGCAAATCCTGCAGGTGGTCCGCAAATGACGGAATTTCGCGGAACCGACCGGTACATCGCGACCGAGGAATTGATGGCCGCGGTGAACGCCGCGATGGTGCTGTCGCGCCCACTGTTGATCAAGGGCGAGCCCGGCACCGGCAAGACGCTGCTCGCGGCAGAGATCGCCCGCGCGCTGTCGAAACCGCTGTTCGAATGGCACATCAAGTCGACCACCAAGGCGCAGCAGGGGCTGTACGAGTACGACGCGGTCTCGCGCCTGCGCGATTCGCAGCTCGGCGATCCGCGGGTCAAGGACATCCGCAATTACATCGTCAAGGGCGATCTGTGGGAGGCATTCGATTGCGACGTGCAGCCGGTTCTGCTGATCGACGAGATCGACAAGGCGGACATCGAGTTCCCCAACGACCTGTTGCGCGAGCTCGATCGCATGGAGTTCTACGTCTACGAAACGCACGAGACCGTGGTGGCCAGGCACCGCCCGGTCATGGTCATCACCAGCAACAACGAGAAGGAGCTGCCCGACGCTTTTCTGCGGCGCTGTTTCTTCCACTACATCCGCTTTCCGGACGAAGCGACGATGACGCGGATCGTCGATGTGCACTTTCCGAATTTGAAGCGCGAGCTGCTGCGCGAGGCGCTCTCGGCATTCTTCAAGATTCGCGAAACGCCGGGATTGAAGAAGAAGCCGACCACCTCCGAACTGCTGGACTGGATCAAGCTGCTGGTGGCCGAGGACATACCCCCGGAAGCGCTGCGCAGCGACGACGCGAAAAAGCTCATTCCGCCGCTGTACGGCGCGCTGCTCAAGAACGAGCAGGACGTGCACCTGTTCGAGCAGCTGCTGTTTCTCAGCCGCCGGAATGCTCGTTAAGTTCTTTTTCCTGCTGCGCAGCGCCGGCGTGCCGGTGTCGATCATCGAACTGCTGACTCTGCTCGAGGCGCTCAAGCGCGGCCTCGGCGAGGCGAGCGCCGAGCGGTTCTATTCTCTGGCGCGCGCCTGCCTGGTGAAGGACGAGCGGCACTACGACCGGTTCGACCGCGTGTTCGCGGCGCACTTCAAGGGCGCGGAGGACGTGTTTGCACAGCTCGTGCGCGAGCTGCCCGCGGACTGGCTCGAGAAAATGGCGGAGCGCCGGTTCACCGACGAGGAGAAGGCCGCCATCGAGGCGCTGGGCGGCTGGGAAAACCTGATGGAGGCCTTGAAGAAGCGTCTCGAGGAACAGCAGGGCCGCCATCAGGGCGGCAACAAATGGATCGGCACCGCCGGCACCTCGCCGTTCGGCGCTTACGGCTTCAACCCGGAAGGTGTGCGCATCGGCCAGGACAAGTCGCGCAATCGCAGCGCGGTCAAAGTGTGGGACCGGCGCGAATTCGCGAACCTCGACGATACCGTGGAGCTCGGCACGCGCAACATGAAATTGGCGCTGCGCCGGCTCAGGCGCTTCGCGCGCCGCGGCGCCCCCACCGAGCTCGCACTCGCAGAGACCATCGACGCCACGGCGCGCTCCGGCGGATGGCTCGACATCAAGATGGTGCCGGAGCGCCACAACGTGGTGAAGGTATTGCTGCTGCTCGATGTCGGCGGATCGATGGACGATCACGTCAAGACGTGCGAGGAACTGTTTTCCGCGGCCCGCAGCGAGTTCAAGCACCTCGAACATTTCTATTTCCACAATTTCCCCTACGAGGCGCTGTGGCGCGATAACCGGCGGCGCTACAACGAGCACATGGGCACCGTCGAGCTGATGCGTACCTATCCATCCGACTACAAGCTCATCCTGGTGGGCGATGCCACCATGAGCCCGTACGAGGTCACTCAGCCCGGCGGCAGCATCGAGCATTGGAATGCCGAGCCGGGCAGCGTGTGGCTGCAGCGCTTGATGAAGGCCTACCCCAAATTCGTTTGGATCAATCCGCAGCCGCAGGGGCGCTGGCGCCACACCGCTTCGATCACCCTGATCCGCGATCTGCTCGAGGGTCGGATGTATCCGCTCACCCTCTCAGGCCTCGATGAGGCCATCGAAGCGCTCACGGCGTGACGCAGGCCCGCTAACGGGCCGTCGCGCGATGGCATACTGACCCCCGTTAGATTCTCCCCAGGGAACAATAGCTTGCATGACGGGGCTCCCGAGTTAGGCCTAGTTCTGACGGGCGGCGGCGCGCGCGCGGCCTATCAGGTGGGCGTCCTCAAGGGTATCGCGGAGCTGTTGCACCGCGGTTCCGGATGCCCGTTCCAGGTGGTAACCGGCACCTCCGCGGGCGCCGTGAGCGCCGTAGCCCTCGCCTCCGATCCGGCGCATTTCAGACACGCGGTGTATGCGATCGAGCGCGTGTGGCGCGATTTTCGCGTGCACCACGTCATCAAAGCCGATGCGATGAGCGTGCTCAAGTCCGGGCTGCACTGGATGCTGGCGCTCCTCACGGGCGGCTGGCTGGTACATCCGCCGCATTCGCTGTTCGACAATGAACCGCTGTGGGACCTGCTACGCAAGAACTTGGATTTCGGCGGTATTCCGCGCGGCCTGTACAAGCGGCACCTGCACGCGATCGGCATCTGCGCCACCAGCTACTCCGACGCCGATTCCATGACGTTCTATGCATGCTCATCGCCGATCGAGCCGTGGACGAGAGCCTCGCGCAAGGGTGCCCGGGTGCAGCTCACGCTGAACCACCTGATGGCGAGCCTCTCCATCCCGTTCCTCTTCCGCCCCATTGCGCTGCACCAGCAGTACTACGGCGACGGGGCCATGCGCCAGACCTCGCCCTTGAGCCCGGCCATCCATTTGGGCGCCAATCGGCTGCTGGTGATCGGCGTCGGTGACCCCGCGGAGGGCATGCTCTTGCGCAATCGCAGCAGCGAACCCACCTTCGGGCAAATGGTCGGCTTCATGCTCGATTCGCTGTTCATGGACCAGCTGCATTCGGATCTGGAACGCATCAACCACTACAACGATGACCCTCGAGTGCGGCGCATCGACTGTTTGGTGCTCACGCCCTCGCAAGACATCGGCGAGATCGCGCGCCGGCACCGAGCCGAACTGCCGCGGAGCCTGCGCGCGCTGCTGCGGACGCTCGGCGCCAACAACAGTGCCGGCACCATGCTGCTGAGCTACCTGCTGTTCGAGCGCGGCTATACCCGCGAGCTGATCGCCCTCGGCCTCAGCGACGCCCGGGCGCGGGCCGGGGAGATCCGCAAGTTCCTCGCGCTCGACGAGGTCAGGCTTTCGGCAGCGAGTCGTGCCGGGTGAGAACCTGCGGGTAGCTCGACCGGAAGCGACTGGCCAGCTGCTCGGCGATGTACACGGACCGATGCTGGCCGCCGGTGCAGCCGACCGCGATGGTTAGGTAGCTGCGGTTGGCCTGCGCGAACTCGCCGATGCGGGCTTCGAGGAATTCGGCGAGCGCCTCGATCATCGCATGCACGCTCGGATGGCCCGCGAGAAACTCGACCACCTCGGGATCGCAGCCGGTCAAGTGCCGCAGCGACGGCTCCCAGTAGGGATTCGGCAAACTGCGCACGTCGAACACGAAATCCGCGTCGCCCGGGATGCCGTGCTTGTAGCCGAATGACTCGAACATCAGCGCCAGACGCCCGTCGCGGCGCTGATCGATGCGCTCGCGAATACGCTCGCGCAGCGCGTGCACGGACATGTTCGACGTGTCGATCACCAGATCCGCGGCGATCGTGATCGGCTCGAGGAGCTTGCGCTCGGAGTGAATGGCATCGCGCAAGCTCACCTCCGGGGTCACCAGTGGATGCTTGCGGCGGGTCTCGGCATAGCGTTTGAGCAGCACTTCGTCGCTCGCGTGCAGATACAGCACCTCCGAGCTGATGCCGCTGCGGCGCAGCTCGGCCACCAGGGCCGGAATCGTCTCGATCTCGTTGGGCCGGTTGCGCGCGTCGAGCCCGACGGCGGTGCGCGGGTAGATCTCATCCGAGCCGCGGACAGTGTGCGCGATGAAGGGCTTGAGCAGCGCCGCCGGGATGTTGTCCACGCAGTAAAAGTCGATGTCCTCGAGCAGGTGCAGCGCCACGCTCTTGCCGGAGCCGGAGAGTCCGCTAACGATGATGAGACGCATGCGACTCGTCCTGCAAGGCAGGCCTCAAGGGGAAGAGCGCGCCTTGATCACTTCCTCGGCGTGGTGGTCGGTCGCCTTTTCCTTGTGCTTCTTCACGCAGCGGTCGAGCTTGTCGGTGAGCGCGTCGATGGCGGCATACATGTCGGAGTCGGTCGCATCCGCGTAGATCTTGTTCCCGCGCAGCATCAGCGTCGCCTCCGCCTTGTGGCGCAGCTTCTCCACCGTGAGGACGCAGTGAACGTCGATCAGTTGCTCGAAGTGTCTGGAAATTCGCTCGAATTTCTTCAAGACGTAACCGCGAAGCGCGGGCGTGACTTCCACATGATGGCCGCTGAGATCGAGCTGCATGAGGTCCTCCTATGCTGAACTACACCACATTGTTCTATGACGCACGGGCAGCAGCGCGTTTACGCTCGTTCGACGGAGCGATCTGCATGCCCTCACGGTATTTGGCAACCGTGCGCCGCGCGACCGGAATGCCTTCCTGCGAGAGAATCTCCGCAAGCTTGCTGTCGCTCCACGGATTTTCGGAATTTTCCTGTGAAATCAGTTTCCTGATCTTGGCGCGAATGGCGGTGGAGGACATTTCCGTGCCATCGGCCGCCTCGACATGGCTCGAGAAAAAATAGCGGAACTCGAACACGCCGCGTGGTGTATGCATGTACTTCGCGGTCGTCACGCGCGAAATCGTCGACTCGTGCATTTCCACCGCTTCGGCGACGTCCTTGAGAATCAAGGGTTCCATCGCCTCCTCGCCGAGCTCGAAGAAACTGGTCTGCCGCTGCACGATGCAGCGCGCCACCTTGATCAGCGTCTCATTGCGGATTTCGAGGCTGCGCATCAGCCAGCGTGCCTCCTGTAGTTGAGTGCGCAGCATGGCGTGGTCGGGCGCGCGCGATATCAAGTTCGCGTAACTCTGGTTGACGCGGACGCGGGGTACCGTCGCCTGGTTGATCTCGACGGTCCAGCCGTGATCGGTGCGGCGCACGAAGACGTCGGGGATGACGTACTCGGCCTGGGCGGGATTGACGGCGGCGCCGGGGCGCGGATGGCAGGAACGCACCAGCGCGAGCGCCATTTCCAGGTCGCTCTCGCTGCAGCGCAGCTGGCGCCGCAGCAGCACGAGCTGTTGGGCGGCGACCAGATCGAGGTGCTCGAGGGCCACGCGGATGGCGATGTCGCGGGCCGGCGTATCGGCATGGAGCTGGCGCAGCTGCAGGGCGATGCACTCGCCCAGATTGCGGGCGCCCACCCCGGCGGGCTCGAGGGACTGCACCGCCGCGAGCACCCGTTCCACGTCCGCGGTCGAAGCCTCGATCTCGGGCCTCAAGCTCAGCCGAATGTCTTCCAAGTCATCGTGCAGATAGCCATCATCGGTAATGGCATCGGTGATCACGCGTGCGATCGCGAGGTCGATCGGCGAGAGCTTGGCGAGCTCGAGTTGCTCGATGAGCTGTTCCTGGAGGGTCTGGCCGTGCTGGTCGCTGAAGTCGTTGCTGCGGTCGTCATCGCCCGACCAGGACGTATCCGATGCGCCGCTGGTCCGTTCGCCCCATGCCTCGTCCGCAATTTCCACTTCCGGCTCTTCGCGCTGATCCGTCGGGGTGGTGTTGCCGTCGAGCTCGGCATACTTCTCCTCGGGGGGCGCGTCCTCGCGCTCGCGCGAGGCCTCCGGCGCTTCCGGTGCAAGCTCGTCCTCGGCCTCCAGCATCACGTTGGTCTCGAGGGTCTCTCTGACGTGAGCCTGCAGATCGAGCGAGGGCAGCTGCAGCAAGCGGATGGCCTGCTGTAGTTGCGGCGTCATGGTGAGCTGCTGGCCGATCCGAAGCTGCAGACTTGGCTTCAACATAGTTCGTTAACGATCAAGCCTACAGTTTGAAATCCTGGCCCAAGTACACCTCACGAACCTGCGGGTTGGCAAGAATCTGGTCCGCAGAACCTGCGGCGAGCACCGTGCCCTGGCTGACAATGTAGGCGCGTTCGCAGATCCCGAGAGTTTCCCGGACATTATGATCCGTAATCAGCACGCCGATTCCCTTGTCTGATAAGTGCTTGATTATCCTCTGGATATCGGCAACGGAAAGCGGATCGACCCCGGCGAACGGCTCATCCAGAAGGATGAATCGCGGATCCGCGGCCAAGGTGCGGGCAATTTCGACCCGGCGCCGTTCACCGCCCGACAGGCTCATCCCCAAGCTCTCGCGCACGTGCCCGATGTGCATCTCCTCGAGCAACTCCTGGAGGCGGGCGGCGCGCTGCGCTTCATCGAGGCCGGGACGGGTCTCCAGGATGGCCAGGATGTTGTTCGATACCGACATGCGGCGAAAAACCGACGGCTCTTGCGGCAGGTATCCCAAACCGAGCTGGGCGCGCCGGTGCATGGGCAGGCGGCCGATGTCGCGATTGTCGAGGTAGATCTCCCCGTGCTCCAGGCGGGTGAGACCGACGATCATGTAAAAGGCCGTGGTCTTGCCGGCGCCATTCGGGCCGAGCAGCCCCACCACCTCGCCGCTCTCGACTTCGAGCGACAAATCCCGCAATACCTGCCGCGACTTGTAGCTTTTGGCGAGGTTTCGCGCCCGCAGCACACTCATGGTTTGGTGGGCGGCGGCGTGATGATGATGTGCACCCGCTGGGAACCCTGCTCCGCCGCGTCCGCGACGATGCTCTGTGCGAGCAAGTTGTACTTGAGCGACTCGCCGTGAATCTCATTTTGCCCGTCGCTCAGCCAGGCATTCTTCAACAGGCGCACCGTGTTCTTGGCGGCGTCGTAGTCGATCGTATCGGCGCGTCCCTTGGCAGTCTTGCCGCTCTTCACAATGCGCTGCTGGAACTCGGCCGGCTTGCCGATCGCAACCGCTTTGGAGAGTGTCTTTTTGTTGAATGTGATTTGCGCATCGTCGGCGCTCAATTGGCCCTGATCCATGGAGATTCTCACATTCCCACGGAACACCCAGAGACTGCTATCGAAGTTGAGGCCGCCAGCCTGACCCGTGGCCTGGCCCTGGTCGGCAGAGACGGACATATTACCTTGCGAAATGAGCACCTTGCGGAATACGACGTTGTTGTTGCGCAAATCGAGTTCAGAGGACTGGGCATCGAGGGAAATGGCCCCCGGGGTTTTGGCCGCAGGCGCGGCGGCCACCCCCTGCGCCGCCTGCAGCGCCAGGACCGACACGGCGAGCAGGTTGGGAGATACGCTCCTAAGGTTGGAAGTGGCCATTGACCTTCGATTCTAGGCGCATGGTGCGCTCTTTCAAATTGGCGACGAGGCCGCGGGCGGTCAGCGAGTGCGCGCCGAAATCGATGCGCACGTCGCTCTGGGTGCTCGCGACCGCCTCGGCGACGTCGTAGCTCAGCGCATCGGTGTGCACCACGGCGGTGCCGGATTTCTCGCCGCTGTGGCCCTCGAGGCGTACGTTGCCCGTCACGTCGACGATCTTGCCGCCGGCCTCGACGTGCGCGACGTCGCCGAACATGACCCAGGACTGTCCGTTCGGAGCCTGGTAATCGAAGCGAACGTTGTAGAGCGCAACCTCGGAACCATGATCGATTTGATCGATGCGCTCCGCGTGGATGCGGATGGCGGGAGAGCCGGTCTCGTCATAGTCGGTGAGCACGGTATTGTTCAAGTAGTAGCCCGGCAATTCCGCCTGCTGGGCTTCGGGCGAGACGGTCGGGTGCCGGTTCGGGGAGCTCAAGATCCACGTGCTCACTCCGAGCGCGATCACCGCAATGACGGTGAAAATCCTGAAGAGCATTTAATGGCTTCGGACGCGGGCACTGGCGCGGGCGCGGGCGACGGTGCCGGCGCGGGCGCGCAGCAGCGCATCGCACAGTTCGCGCACGGCACCGTGGCCGCCCGCTGCCGCGCTCACCCAATGCGCGGCGGACAAGACCAGGGGATGTGCGTCCGCCACTGCGGCTGCGAACCCGACCGCAGCCATCAGCGGGAGATCCGCGGTCTCATCGACCATGCAGGCGCAGGCCAGGGGGTCGATGCCGAGCCTCGATGCGAGGCGGCGAAGCGCTTCGACCTTGTCGCGGCAGCCCTGCACCACATGGGGCACCCCGAGTTCACGCATGCGCGCCGTGACCGCTGCCGATCGGCGGCCGCTCAGTGCAGCGACGGCAACCCCGCTCTGCATCAACAGCTTGATGCCATGGCCGTCGCGGACGTGAAACACCTTGAGCGATTCGCCACGGGCTGAAAAATACAGGCGCCCGTCGGTGAGCACGCCGTCGACATCGAGCACCAGCAGTTCGATCTTGCCGAGCGGCACCGCGGTGCGCGCGTTCAAACGACACCGGCGCGCAGCAGATCATGCACATTGAGCGCACCGACCAATTTGTCATCGGCATCGACGACGAGGAGCGAGGTGATGCGATGCGTTTCCATCAATAGAACGGCCTCCGCGGCGAGCGTATCGGCGTGCACGGTTTTGGCCTGCCGGGTCATGACCTCCTCCATGCGCGTGCGGCGCAGGTCCGCCGCGCGGTCCAAGGCGCGCCGCAGATCGCCGTCCGTGAACACCCCGAGCACGCGGTCCGCCTCATCGACGATCCCGGTCATGCCGAGACCCTTGCGGGTCACCTCCATCAGCCCATCGGCGAGCGGTGTATCGGGCGCCACCCTCGGCACCTGAACGCCGGTGCGCATCACGTCCTTCACGTGCAGGAGCAGACGTCGCCCCAACGTGCCGGCCGGATGGGAACGCGCGAAATCCTCTTCGGTGAACCCCCGAGCCTTGAGCAGCGTCACCGCCAGTGCATCGCCGACCGCCAGCGCGGCCGTGGTGCTCGCGGTCGGCGCCAAGTTGAGGGGACATGCTTCGGCCGGCACGCCGATGTCCAGATGCACGCTGGCGACGCGTGCGAGCGCCGACTGAGCATTGCCGGTGAAGGCGATCAGCGGTACGCCGAGCCGCTTGATCACCGGTACGAGCGTGAGAATTTCGTCGGTTTCGCCCGAGTTGGAGAGGGCGAGGACCACATCGTCGCGCGTGATCATCCCGATGTCGCCGTGGCTCGCCTCGCCGGCATGGACGAAGAAGGCGGGCGTCCCGGTGCTGGCCAGCGTCGCGGCGATCTTGCCGCCAATGTGGCCCGACTTGCCCATCCCCATGACCACGATCCGGCCACGGCACATGAGACAAATGCGGCAGGCGCGTGCAAACTCCCCTCCCAAGCGAGGCAGCTGCGCCCGCAGCCCCTCGATCTCGATCCCGAGCGCGTGACGGCCGAGTTCGACGAGGCTTGCATCCGTATACTCGAGCTCCATCGGTGCATGATACAACCTGAGGAGAGTGCATGAGCCCACAACAAGTAGCCGAACTCATTCACCGGGGGCTTCCAGGGAGCCAGGCGTCGGTAACGAGTGAGGACAACGTTCATTTCGATGCCGTGGTGATCGCTGCGGCATTCGCCGGTAAGCGTCCCCTGCAGCGCCACCAGCTGGTCTATGCGACGCTGGGCGGGGCCATGGGCAACGAGATCCATGCGCTCGCCTTGCAGGTATTCACCCCGGAAGAATACGCGGGCCGGCGCAGTGGATAAGCTGCAGATCCAAGGCGGGATCGCCCTCGACGGCGAGATCCGCATCTCGGGGGCGAAGAATGCAACCTTGCCCATTCTGGCGGGGTGTTTGCTCGCCGACGGGCCGGTGACCGTCTCGAACGTGCCGCATCTGCAGGACGTCACCACCATGATCGAGCTGCTCGGGCGCATGGGCGTGTCGGTGACCATCGATGAGAAGATGCGCATCGAGGTCGATGCCTCGACCATCAAGGAATATTTCGCCCCCTACCAGCTCGTGAAGACCATGCGCGCATCGATTTTGGTGCTTGGCCCCCTGCTGGCGCGCTTCGGGACCGCGGACGTCTCGTTACCCGGCGGATGCGCGATCGGAGCACGACCGGTCAATATTCACGTCGCGGGACTGCAAGCGATGGGCGCGGACATTCACATCGAGAACGGCTACATCAAGGCCCGCGCGGGCCGCCTGAAGGGCGCGCGATTGGTGCTCGAGACGGTCACGGTGACCGGCACGGAGAATCTGATGATGGCCGCCACGTTGGCTGACGGCGAGACGGTGCTCGAGAACGCGGCACGCGAACCGGAGGTGGTGGACCTCGCCAACTTCCTGTGTGCCATGGGCGCGAACATCCGGGGCGCCGGCACCGACCGGATCGTCATCGAAGGTGTCGAGCGGCTCAACGGCACCGCTTACGACGTGCTGCCCGATCGCATCGAGAGCGGCACCTATCTCGTCGCGGGGGCCATCACGGGCGGCCACGTGAGGATCAAGAACACGCGCCCGGAGCATCTGGACGCCGTCATCGTCAAGCTGCAGGAAGCCGGAGCCGCGGTGGAGGTGGGCGATTCCTGGGTCGAAGTGGACATGCGCGGCCGGCGCCCCAACGCCGTCGACATTCGTACCGCCCCGTATCCTGCATTCCCCACCGATATGCAGGCTCAGTTCGCGGCGCTCAACACGGTCGCCAACGGCGTCGGCACCATCATCGAGACCATCTTCGAGAATCGCTTCATGCACATGCTGGAAATGCGCCGCATGGGTGCGGAGATTCGGCTGGAGGGCAATACCGCCATCATCAAGGGAGTCGAGCGCCTCACCGCCGCACCCGTCATGGCCACCGACCTTCGCGCCTCGGCGAGCCTGGTGTTGGCCGGCTTGGTCGCGGACGGCCGAACCGAGATCGAGCGCATCTATCACATCGATCGCGGCTACGAAGCCATCGAGGAGAAGCTTCAGCAGCTGGGCGCGCGCATCCGGCGCACGCCCTAGTGAGGGTCCGACTAACCCTGCTGCGCTTGGCGCGTGGGCCGCTCGATCACCTTGAGCTTGATCTTGTAGGGTTGTTGCCCATGACGGCCGGCGAGCTCGACCTGGGCGCCGGGCTTGAGCGCAGCCACCCGGCTCACGAGGTCCTGGGAGCTGTGGACGGCGTCGCCGTCGAGTCCCGTCACGAGATCGCCGGGGCGCACGCCCGCCTCGAATGCCGGGCTTTTCACCAGGATGTTGACCACCGTGACGCCGCCGCCGCCGATCCCGAGCTGCGCCGCCTGCTCCTGCGACAGATCCTGCGGCATGAATCCCAGCCAGCCGCGCACCACGTGGCCGTGCGCGAGGATCTGTTCCATGACGCCGCGCACGAGATTGACCGGTATGGCAAAGCCGATGCCTTCGGGTCCTCCGTACGTGCGATTGAGCACGGCGGTGTTGATCCCGACGAGATCACCGTGCGCATCGATGAGCGCGCCGCCGGAATTGCCCAGATTGATGGCGGCATCGGTTTGAATGAAGTTCTCGAAAGTGGCGAGGCCCAGTTGACCGCGGCCGGTGGCGCTCACGATGCCCTGAGTCACGGTCTGGCTCAGCCCGTACGGGTTGCCGATCGCGAGCACGATGTCTCCCACGCGCAGGGTGTCCGAGCGGCCCAGCGGCATGATCGGCACATTGCCGATCGACAGACCGAGGATGGCGATATCGGTGTCGGGGTCCTGCCCGACGATCGTCGCCTCGGCGATGCGGCCATCGGCCAATTGCACGCGGATGGAATCTGCGCCGGCGATCACGTGCTGATTGGTGACGATGATGCCCTTCGCATTCACGATCACGCCCGACCCCAGGCTGCGCTCGACGCGCTGGCGGTAACTCGGCCAATAGTCGCCGAACAACTGATCGAGCGGCGCCGGCTGGCGCCGCTCGGTGACGACGCGCGCGGTGTAGATGTTCACCACCGCCGGCGCCGCGCGAGCCACCGAGTCGGCGAAACTTTGCATGACGATCACGGGCCGCGCGGCCGACTGCGCGGTGCTGCGGGCCGTTGCCGCTCCCGCTGCGCCCGCCGGTACGGTCGCCGGCGCAGCATCATGGCCCAGCAAGGCGGGTTTCCACCAAACGACTAAAAAAGCGGCGGCCAGGCCGACGACGACCGCTCTCAGCAAAAAGCTCGCGAACGTGCGCGTGTGCTTCAATCGATGTCCCTGCTGCCTTAAGCTGGCGCCGATCTGTGTATAATGCGCCCGCATCTTTCATTGGGAAACACTATGACCACAGGGGTTTTCGTGAAGATTTGTCAACCTTTTGCGGGCGTGAGCGGGCAAAATCGTAGGGGCGGCGAATGAGCGATGATCAGGTCGACCACAGCCGGCGCCGCTTATTGACCGCGGCCACTACGGGAGTCGGCGCGGTCGGCGTCGTTTTCGCCGCCGTACCGTTCATCTCATCGTGGCAGCCGAGCGTGCGCGCCAAGGCGCTCGGGGCACCGGTAGCCGTCGATGCATCGAAGCTCGAGGACGGCCAGATGTTGAAGGTGGTCTGGCGAGGACAGCCGGTGTTCATCGTGCGCCGTAGCAAGGCCGTGATCGATCAGCTCGGCAATCACGATGACGTGCTCGCGGATCCGAAATCAGACGACTCGGTGCAGCCTCCGTACATCAAGGATTCAGGGCCGGCGCGGGCGCGCAATCCCGAATACTGGGTGGGGTTGGCGGTGTGCACCCATCTCGGATGTTCGCCATTGGGCGCATTCGAGCCGAACAACGCATTCCAGGTCGCCGGCACCGATCTCGGACAGAATTGGCCGGGCGGATTCTATTGTCCCTGCCACGGATCGAAGTACGACATTTCCGGCCGCGTCTTCAAGAGCATGCCGGCGCCGAAGAACCTGGAAGTTCCTTCCTACACGTTGACGGGCGATGCGCGCATCGTGATTGGAACGGACGAGAATCCCAAGACAGCTTAATGACGAAGAGGTAGCGATGGCCGCAGGACCAGTAAATTCCGAGTCCAGCAAGGGTTTGATCGGCTGGATCGATCAGCGCTTTCCCCTGACCGCGCTATGGCGGAGCCAGGTGGCCGAGTATTACGCCCCGAAGAACTTCAACTTCTGGTACTACTTCGGGTCACTGGCGCTGCTGATTCTCGTGAACCAGTTGGTCACGGGAATCTTTCTGACGATGAATTACAAGCCGTCGGCCGCCGAAGCGTTCGGGTCGGTCGAATACATCATGCGCGACGTGAATTGGGGCTGGCTGATCCGCTATCTGCACTCCACCGGCGCCTCGGCCTTTTTCATCGTGGTCTATCTGCATATGTTCCGTGCGCTGTTGTACGGCTCGCACCGCAAACCGCGCGAGCTCTTGTGGATATTCGGCTGTTTGATATTCCTGGTGCTCATGGCGGAGGGCTTCATGGGGTACGTGCTGCCGTGGGGCAACATGAGCTTCTGGGGCGCGCAGGTGATCGTCTCCCTGTTCGGCAGCTTGCCGGTGATCGGCGGCGCTCTGGTCGACTGGATCCGCGGTGACTACGTCATCGCCGATGCCACGCTGAATCGTTTCTTCGCGCTGCACGTGGCCGCGCTGCCCCTCGCTCTCATCTTTCTGGTGATTGCGCACCTGATGGCGCTGCACGAAGTGGGATCGAACAACCCGGACGGGATCGAGATCCACGACGGACCGAAGGATCCGCAGGGACATCCTCTGGACGGCATCCCATTTCATCCGTATTACACGGTGAAGGATCTCATGGGGGTCATGGCCTTCCTGGTGATCTTCTGCGGAGTGATTTTCTTTGCCCCCGCGTTCGGCGGCTTGTTCCTGGAATCGCCGAATTTCGAGCCGGCCAATCCGCTGCAGACCCCGCCGCACATCGCGCCGACGTGGTACTTCACCCCGTTCTACGCCATGTTGCGGGCGGTACCCTCGTTCGCGGGCACCCAGGTGTGGGGCGTGATGGTGTTGGGCGCCTCCGTGCTGGTCTTGTTCTTCGTGCCCTGGCTCGATCGCTCCCCGGTGGCCTCGATCCGCTACCGCGGACCGATCTACAAGATCATGCTGACCATCTTCGTGGTGGCGTTCATCACGCTCGGAATTTGCGGCCTGAGGCCTCCGGCGGGCATCTACCCGATGCTCGCCAAGGTATGCACCATCTTGTATTTCTCATTCTTTTTGCTGATGCCCTGGTACACGAAGTTCGAGCGCGTGAAACCGGTGCCGGCGAGGGTCACTTGGACGGCTGGACATGAATAAGAATTGGCTGCTGATCGGCGTTGCGACCCTGGTCGCGACCGTTGCGGTTCCATTCGATACCGTGAGGGCCGAGGAGGGCGAGGGTGGGCTGCTGCATGCGGGCACCGACATTCACGACGTCCAGTCTCTGCAGCGCGGCGCGCGCAACTTCATGAACTATTGCTCGGGCTGCCATTCCTTGACTTACCTGCGCTACAACCGCATGGCGGAGGATTTGCAGATTCCGGAGAAGGACCTTGCGCCGAATCTCATGTTCACCTCGGAAAAGCCCTTCGACCCGGTCAACAGCGCCATGCCGGCCGATGCCGCGAACTGGTTCGGCAAGCAGCCGCCGGATCTGTCGCTGATCGCGCGCGAGCGCGGCACCGATTATCTGTACTCGTACATGAAGGGTTTCTATGTCGACAAGGCGCGCTCATGGGGCGTCAATAACATGTATTTGCCCAACGTTGCGATGCCGCATGTGCTGGCCGACTTGCAGGGTCTGCAAAAGCCGGTGTTCAAGAACGAACCCGATGCCGGTGGGAGCGCCCACATGGTGTTATCGGGCGTCGAGATGATGACGCCCGGCAGTTTATCCGCGCAGGAGTATGATGTCTTCGTCCGAGACATCGCGAATTTCCTCGACTACGCGGGCGAGCCCGTCAAAGCGAAGCGTGAAACGCTCGGCATCTTCGTGACGCTGTTCTTGCTGGTGGGATTCGTGTTCTCGTATTTGCTGAAGAAAGAATATTGGAAGGACGTCCACTGACGCTGCAGCGGGACCTCCCGCTTGTCCATGGTCCTAGGAGCCTGTCGTGGCACGTCGCTCGGTGATGACTTTATTTTCTGCGCCGACTGACCCGTGGAGTCATCGGACTCGTCTCGTGCTTGCCGAGAAGGGAATTGCGATCGAATTGGTGAATGTCGATCCCAACAAGCTGCCCGAGGACCTGCTCGATCTGAATCCCTATCACAGCGTTCCGACGCTGGTCGATCGAGACCTCGTGCTCTACGACTCGAGGGTCATCATCGAGTATCTGGACGAGCGATTCCCGCATCCGCCGCTGATGCCGATCGATCCGGTGACGCGGGCGCAGTTTCGCGTCGCCTTGTATCGTGTGGAACGCGATTGGTACGCGTTGGCCCACGACATCGAGCTCGACCCGCTGGGCAAAACGGCGGCGCACAGCCGCAAGGTGCTGGGCGAGGCCATTTGCGCGAGCGCCGAGGTATTCAAAGCGAAGCCGTTCTTTTTGAGCGATGAATTCTCGCTGGTCGATGCCAGCATCGCGCCCATCTTGTGGCGACTGCCTTCCTACGGTATAGAACTGCCGCCCCAGGCGGCGCCCATCGTCAAATACATGAACTCGATCTTCGCGCGAGCGACGTTTCGCTCCTGCTTGACCCCGGCCGAACGGGAGATGCGACATTGAAGCCGCGTCGTCCCTATTTGCTGCGGGCGCTGCATGAGTGGATCACCGACAGCGGCGAGACCCCGCACATCGTGGTCGACGCGACGGCCGAAGGAGTGACCGTGCCGCGCCAGTACGTCAAGGACGGCAAGATCGTCCTGAACGTCAGCTTTTCGGCTACGCAGATGCTCAAGCTCGGCAACGAATTCGTGAGCTTCGAGGCCCGCTTCAGCGGCGTGGGCTTCGCCGTCATGGTGCCGGTGCGCGCGATATTGGGCATCTACGCGCGCGAGACGGGTCAGGGCATGATCTTCCCGGAGGGCGACGCAGATCCCGATCCCACCGATGCCCCTCCCGCAGGACCCACGACCACCGGCGCCGGACCGACCGCTGCCAAGCGGCCGAAGCTGCAGGTCGTCAAGTAGCGCGAAACGCATCTTTCACCCAGGAGAGCCGGTGCATGCCGTCGGGCGGCCCGTCCAGGCCGACGACATCGAAGCGCATGACGCAGTGCTGCCAGGCGGCGTGGCGCTGCAGATGAAACCGCGCGGCGCGGATCATCCTGCGCTGTTTTTGCCGGGTGACCGAGGCGAGAGCCCCGCCGAATCGAGCACTGCTGCGGTGCCGGACTTCGACCACCACCAAGACGGCGCCGTCGCGACACAGGATATCGAGTTCTCCGCCCTTGCAGCGCAGGTTGCGTGCCAACACGGCGAGACCCCGCGTCTCGAGATAGGCGGCCGCGAGGTCCTCGGCCGCCTTGCCGCGCAGCTGAAGCGAGTCGCGTGGGACCGGTTGTCGTGCCACCGCTGCAGCATGCGCCGCCGCGCGGCGGACGGCGCGGGCTCAACGTCGTGTGTTCGCCTAGAAAATCACCGGTACGCCGCTGCGCAGCTGCGCCCAATCCAACTCGCGGTGAATTCGATTCTGGGCGTCCAAGAACAGCTTGCCGGTCACGCCGGAAATCCTGCTGGTCGGGCTCAGGGACTTCGACCGCAGGACGGGCACCAGGCGATAGGCGTCGAAGCCGAAGGCGTACAGGCGGTCGCGCCGGGCGGTGCGCGTGGGCCACGCGGCGCGGACGCTGTCGCGAATCTGGCCGGTCACCGGATCCGCGGAGACCATCCACGGCATGTCGACGAAGAACATGCCGTCGAGATCGGCATTGGCGCTCGGATCGGGCTCGAAACTATCGGATGTGGCATAGACGGGGATATCGCCCGCGTAGTTGAATTTGAGTTGCGGCACGATCAGGCGTGCGGTGCCGGCGGCGCCGGCGATGAACACGAAATCGACATCGGTGCGATGCGTGGCGGGCTCTCCCTTGACCCCGTGCACTTGCAGGACCTGCTTGATGATGTCGGAAAAGTCGGCGCGCGCGTTCTCGTAGCGGCCGACGTCGAGCAGAGTGCCGCCGTGCTGCGTCAACTCCTCCGCGAACGCCGTATTGACCCGGTTGCCCCATTCGCCGCTCGGAATAATGGCCACCCCCTTGAGTTTGCCGTCGGCGACGAGGCGCTGCGCGACGCTGCGCGCTTCATCCTCCGGCAGCAGCGCAAATTGGTAGAAATTCGGCGCGGCGCTCACCGAATCGGTGAGGAAATTCAGCGCGAGCACCGGCGTGCGGCCGCCGCTCAAGGGTGCAATCGCGGCGACGTCCTCCTTGGTGAGCGGGCCCACGACGAAGGCGGCACCCTCGTCGATGGCATGACGATAGGCGCCCGCGACGGATTCGGCGGCGACGTCGTATATCTTCACGTGCGGCCGCGACGCGGCATCCTGTTCGAGATACGCGGCCAGAAACCCGTCGCGCACGGCGACGCCGACGGCCTCGGAGCGGCCCGACAGCGGCAGGAGCAGCGCGATCTGATTCGGAAACTCGGTGGCTACGGCAATCTGGTTCTGCGCCGGCATCAGCACGCTGTCGTTTGCCGGGTGCACGGGATACGAGCGCTTCCAATTCGCAAGCGCTGCGGCCGCGTGCATGGGATTGCGCGTCATCTCCACCGCGACCGGCCCTAGTGCGAGCCAACCGGCCAGAATGGGGTCGGCATTCGGCGGTGGTTTGAGCGAGTTGCCGCGCTCCGCTGCGCTGCGAATCAGGGCGAAGAGCTCTTCGCGGCTCGCACGCAAGCTCGCCGGATCGGTGAGGAAGCGCTCGCGCTCGAGGAAGGCGCGCGTGCCCTCCACCGGGTGGCCGGTGAGGAAGGCGCCCCTGCCGCGCAGCCACCAGTAATTCTGCGCAAGTTCCGGCTGCGTCGGGACCGGGATCGAGTCCAGCTCGCGAATGGCGCGCGCTCCGTCGTTCTCCGCCAGCGCGATTTCCGCACCGACGATGGCGCGTGAGGCCGGCAGCCTGGTGCGGGCATCGGGCGAAACGTTCGCGAAGGCCTGCTTGGCCGCGGCGATATCCCCCGCGAGCGCCCATTGCTCCGCGCTCAAGAGTTCATAGTTGTCGCGCTCCGCCGGCGACTCGGCGGCCATATCCGCATAGAGACGCGCGGCATCGGCGTGCTTGCCCTGCGCCGCCAACTGCTGCGCGCGCTCTTGATTTTGAACGGCGCTCGGTACCGGCTTGATCAGGCTGCAGCCGGCGACGAGCAGCGTGGCGGCGACTGCCGCCCAGAGCACCGGCCGTGGACGTCGGAAGATCACTGTCATACGCTGCATTATAATGAGAAACGGTCGGCTCTACGTGGTGGCGACCCCGATCGGCAATCTCGGCGATCTCGCTCCGCGTGCGCGCGAGGTGCTCGCGGAGTGTGCGCTGATCGCCGCGGAAGACACTCGTCATACGGGCGCGCTGCTGCGGCATTTCGGCATTCAAACCCCGATGCTGTCGCTGCACGATCACAATGAACTGCAACGCACACCCGAGCTGATCGCCAAGCTCGAGAGCGGCTCCTCGATCGCGCTGGTGAGCGATGCCGGTACGCCTGCCATCAGCGATCCGGGATTCGATCTGGTGCGAGCGGCCGCGGCCGCCGGAATCGAGATCGTCGCCGTTCCCGGACCCTGCGCCGCGGTGGCCGCGCTCTCGATTGCGGCATTGCCGACGGACCGGTTCTGTTTCGAGGGTTTCCTGCCGGCGCGCCGCGCCGCCCGCCGCGCCCGCTTGGATGCATTGGCCGTGGAGCCGCGCACGCTGGTGTTCTACGAATCCCCGCACCGCGTACGCGAGATGCTCGAGGATTGCGCAGCGAGCCTCGGCCCCGGGCGCAGCGCGACGCTCGCACGCGAGATAACCAAGCTGCACGAAACCGCGTATCGCGGCCCGCTGGCGCAGCTCGCCGCGCGCGCCGCCGAGGAGGCGGATCTGGCGCGGGGCGAGATCGTGCTCGTGGTCGCGGGTGCGGCGCCGAGTGCGCCCGCCGGCGAGGGCGGCGCGGACGGCCACGGCGGCGCGCTGGACCGGGTGCTTCGGCCGCTCTTGGCGGAGTTGCCGCTGAAGCAAGCCGCACGTCTGGCGGCGCAGATCGCCGAGGTGCGCGACAACGAGGCGTACAAGCGCGCGCTGCAGCTGAAACAAGCGTATGGTGCGCCCTAGAGTCGGCCAGGCAGTCGCTGTGTGCGCAAGCACATGGAGGAAAGTCCGGGCTCCACAGGGCACGGTGCCAGGTAACGCCTGGGGGGCGTGAGCCCACGGAAAGTGCAACAGAAAGATACCGCCTAAGTGCCGCGCAAGCGGCGCCGGCAAGGGTGAAATGGTGCGGTAAGAGCGCACCGCGCGGGTGGCAACATCAGCGGCACGGCAAACCCCACCTGGAGCAAGACCAAATAGGGAAGCGAGCGGTGCTTTCGACCGCGACATGTGGTCCGCATGGGCTTCCGGGTAGGTCGCTAGAGCTGCGCGGCGACGCGCATCCCAGAGGAATGACTGTCCACGACAGAACCCGGCTTAACGGCCGACTCTTTTCTTAGCGCTGACGCGCCCTGGGAAAAACGGCGCCGAGGCGGCGCCGACCGATCGTCGCTCGCTTCGCGAGCGAGAAGAATCGCGTTGCTCGCGCGAAGCAAAGAATCAAAAAAATCGAAAAATAATTCAACTGTGATCTAAGTCACTGTTGTCGCGAGTTTTCTTTAACTTAAGCCGTTGACAGTGCGGCGTGGCGCTCCCTATAGTGGCGGTCGGTGGGAAAAAGTGGGAGAGAATGGGCTTCAGAGGCCCATCTGACATGTTTAGGGGCGCCAACAAGCTGACTCTCGATGCCAAGGGCCGGATGGTCATGCCCACCCGCTATCGAGAGCGGCTGCAAGAGCGGTGCGGCGGCAAGTTGGTGGTCACGGTCGACAAGGACCAATGCCTGCTCATCTACCCACTGCCCGACTGGGAAGAGATCGAGCGAAAGTTGATGCGGTTACCCACATTGGACCCGCGGGCACGGCGCCTGCAGCGGCTGATGGTGGGACACGCCACGGACCTGGAACTCGACGGCCACGGCAGGGTGCTGCTGCCGGCGAACTTGCGGGAATACGGATTGCTGACGCGCGACGCCATGCTCATCGGGCAGGGCGTGCGCTTCGAATTGTGGGATGAGGCGCGGTGGAACGAGCGGCGCGACGAATGGTTGGCGAGCGAAGAGGCCGCGACCGACTTGTCGGCCGAACTTGAAACGCTGTCTCTCTAAGCCCCGCGGGGAGGGGCGAGAGCGATGCGCGGCACGGCGGGGGCACACACGGCGGTACTGCTGCCCCAAGTACTGGCCGCATTGAACATACGGGCGAGTGGCACCTATCTGGATGCCACTTTTGGGCGGGGCGGACATGCAGGGGCGATTGTGGAGAAGCTCATCGCTGACGGCCGGTTGCTATGTCTCGACCGCGACTCTGTCGCCGTTGCCGAAGCGAAGGAGCGCTTCGCCGCCGATCCGCGCGTCACGGTCTTCCTCGCGCCATTTTCCGCGCTCGGCGCGTGTGCCGACCAGGTGCAGCCCGGTCTCCGATTCGACGGCATCCTGTTCGACCTCGGCGTCTCCTCGCCGCAGCTCGACGACCCGGCGCGTGGTTTCAGCTTCATGCACGATGGGCCGCTCGACATGCGCATGAGTCCCGGCGAAGGGGCGAGCGCGGCCGACGTCGTCAACGGCGCCTCCGCGGCCGAGCTGATCCGCATCTTTCGCGAGTTCGGCGAGGAACGCGAGGCGCCGCGCATCGCGCGCGCCATCGTCGCGGACCGCCGCGTGCGACCCTTCATGCGCACGCTCGAGCTCGCCGAGCTGATCGCACGGGTTGCGCACAGCCGTGAGCGCAACAAGCATCCGGCAACCCGCGTGTTTCAGGCGCTGCGCATTCACGTCAATCGCGAACTGGCGGAGCTCGAATCCGCGCTCGACGCCGCGCTCGACCGTCTGGCGCCCAACGGACGCCTCGCGGTGATCAGCTTTCATTCGCTCGAGGACCGGATGGTGAAGCAATTCATGCGCCGCCATTCGCTCGCCGACCCGATGTATGCCGGCCTGCCGAACATCCCGTCGCATGCCCGGCCGAAGCTCCGGCTGGTGGGCAAGTCCATCGAGCCGGGGCCCGAAGAAACCGCGCGCAACCCGCGCTCGCGCAGCGCGCATCTGCGCGTTGCGGAGCGCCTGCCTGAAGGAAAAGCCGCATGACGTCTCGGAACCTCTTGTGGATGGCGCTGCCCGTTCTGTGGCTCGCCGTGCTGGGCTCTGCGGTCCAGGTGATCTACTCGCGGCACAAGGCCCGCGACATGTTCGTGCATTTGGAAAAACTCAATGCCGAACGCGATTCGCTCGAAATGGAATGGGGGCGCCTGCAGCTCGAACAGAGCTTCTGGTCCTCGCATGCCTTCGTCGAGCGGGTGGCAAACGCCAAGCTGCAGATGAATCTGCCGCAAACCCACGACGTGCGGATCGTGCGTCCGTGAAGCAGCGCCCGAGCGAAGCCGCCCCTCAAGGCAGCCGCTGGCGCTCGGGCCTGGTGCTGGGACTCGTCGTGCTCGGCGCCGCCGGGCTCGCGGCGCGTGCGGTCGAACTGCAATTGCTCGATCACGGTTTTCTCGCCAAACAGGGCGACGATCGCTCGATGCGCGTGGTGAAGATTGCCGCCCATCGCGGCGCCATCACGGACCGTTCGGGCGAGCCGCTCGCCGTCTCGACGCCGGTCGACAGCATTTGGGTCAATCCGCAGGAATTGAACGACAACATCGATCAGCTGCCGAAGCTCGCGAAGGCGCTGAAGGAGGACCAGCAGTCCCTGGCGCGGCGCATCACCAGCAACCTGGACCGCGAATTCCTCTATTTAGTGCGCCACATGCCGCCCGATCAGGCGGCGCGCATCAAGGCGCTCGGCATCCCGGGCGTGTATCTGCTGCGCGAATACCGCCGCTACTATCCGGCGGGGGAAGTGGCGGGGCACATGGTCGGCTTCACCACCGTGGATGATCAGGGTCAGGAAGGGCTCGAGCTCGGCTACGATCAGATGCTGAACGGCGAGGATGGCGCCAAACGCGTCATTCAAGATCTGTACGGACGCTACGTCGAGAACGTCGAGAGCATTCGCGCGCCGCGGCCCGGCCGGGATCTCGTCACGAGCATCGACCTGCGCATTCAATACCTCGCCTATCGAGAACTGAAGGCGGCGATGCAGGAGTACCGCGCGCATGCCGGCTCGGTCATCGTCATCGACGTCGACACGGGCGAAGTCCTCGCCATGGTGAATCAGCCCTCGTACAACCCGAACGACCGCGAGCAGCTCAAGCCCGAGCTGTACCGCAATCGTGCGGCGACCGACATCTTCGAGCCCGGCTCCAGCATCAAGCCGTTCATCATGGCCGCCGCGCTTGCCTCCGGGCAGTACCGTCCCGACAGCGTGGTGGACACCTCACCCGGGTTTTTCATGGTCGGCAACAAGATGGAGGAGGACGAGGAGAATCTCGGTGTCATCGATTTGGCGACGATTCTGGCCAAGTCCAGCAATGTCGGCACCGCCAAGGTCGCGCTGTCGCTGAAGCCCGAACAGATCTGGAGCACCCTCACGAGTCTAGGACTCGGGCAGGTCACGGGCAGCGGCTATCCGGGTGAATCGGCCGGGATGCTGAGCAACTATTCGCATTGGCGGCCGATCGGCATCGCCACGCTCTCGCACGGCTATGGGCTCTCGGTGACCCCTCTGCAGCTGGCGCATGCTTATGCAACCATCGGCGCCGGCGGCATCAAGCGCCCGATTTCATTCGAACGCATCTCCGGGCGCGTCCCCGGCGAGCAGGTGCTCGATCCCAAAGTGGCGCGCGAGCTCGTGCACTTGATGGAGCAGGTGGTGGCCGCCGGCACGGCGACGCGCGCGGCGGTCGTCGGCTATCGCGTGGCCGGTAAGACGGGAACCGCCTGGAAGTCGGTTGCCGGCGGCTACTCGACCGACCGTTACATGGCGGTATTCGCCGGGCTCGTTCCGGCATCGCATCCGAAGATCGCCACCATCGTCGTGATCGATGAGCCGAGCGGCAACCTGCATCAGGGCGGTACCGTGGCGGCACCGGTCTTCTCCAACGTCATGTCGGGCGCACTGCGCCTCATGGATGTTCCGCCGGACGATCTGCAGAACGTGCCCGCCACCAAACTGGTGCAGGCGAACGCGCCATGAGCAGCGCAGGCGTATCGCTCATGTGGCTGCTCGACGGCATCGCGGCGGTACCGGCGAACGATGCGCGCATCTCGGATCTCACTCTCGACAGCCGCGAGGTACGCTCCGGCAGCCTCTTCTTTGCTCTGCGCGGGCGCCAAGCGCACGGCATCGCATTCGCGGCCGAGGCGGCCGCGCGCGGCGCGAGCGCGGTGCTTTGGGAGCCGGGACCCGGAGTGGAGGCGCCCGCCCTCGCACCGGCGGTGTTCAGCGCGCCGGTCGTTGAATTGCACAAGGCCGTGGGCCGCATCGCCGACCGGTTCTTCAACTGGCCCTCCTCGCAGCTGCGCATCGTCGGCATCACGGGCACCAACGGCAAGACCACCTGCGCGTACCTGCTGGCGCAGTGCCTCACGCGCCTCGAAACGGAAGCGGCCTATATGGGCACGATCGGCTGGGGCCGCATCGGCGCGCTCGAGACGCCGACCCACACCACCCCCGATGCCATCAGCGTACACCGCACACTCGCGCGTCTGCGCTCGCTCGGTGTGCGCGATGTCGCGATGGAAGTGTCCTCGCATGCCTTGGATCAGGGCCGGGTCGACGGCGTACATTTTCACACGGCCGCGTTCACCAACCTGAGCCGCGACCATCTGGATTACCACGTCTCGATGCAAGCGTACGGCGAAGCCAAGGCGCGGCTGCTGGCGATTCCGAGATCTCGAGCACCTGATCGTCAACATCGGCGATTCCTTCGGGCGTCAATTCGCGCAAAGCTATGCGGGCCGCGTGCCGCTGACGGCGGTCTGGATCGGCGCCGACGGCGCGGGGTGGCTCGCGGACCGCTCGCTGCATGCGAGCGAGGTCGCGGTCGACCTGCGCGGCGTCTCGATGCTGCTCGACGGCAGTTTCGGCCGCCTGCCCCTCGCCACCAAGCTCCTCGGTCGCTTCAACGCCGAGAACTGCGGTGGTGGTCTCGGCTGCTTGCTGTCGCTCGGCGTACCGCTCGAGCGCGCGGTGGCTGCGCTGGCAGACTGCACGGCGCCGCCCGGCCGCATGGAAGTGATCGAACCCGCGGTGCGCGGCAAACCCCTGGCCGTGATCGACTATGCGCACAGCCCGGATGCGCTCGCCAAGGCATTGGCGGCCTTGCGGGAACACTGCCGCGGCGCCTTGTGGTGCGTGTTCGGCTGCGGCGGCGATCGCGACCCCGGCAAACGCCCGATGATGGGCGCGGTCGCCGATGAGCTCGCGGATCGCATCATCGTCACCGACGACAATCCGCGGTCCGAAAATCCGCAGGAGATCGTTCAGCGGCATCACCGGCGGCATCAAGACCGCACTCTGCCCGGGTCATCCACGATCGCGGCGAGGCGATTGCAACGGCGCTCGGCGAGGCCGCCGCCGCGGACGTCGTGCTCATCGCCGGCAAAGGGCATGAGGACTACCAGATCTACGGCGCGACCCGCCGCAGTTTCAGCGATCGCCGCGAGGCGCTGCGGTATCTCGGAGCGGCAGCATGAAGCGCACCTTGCAGAGCGGACGGCGCGAAGTTGCTCGAGCGGACGGCTCATCGGGCTGATCTGAAGGCGAGGACCGTCCGTACGGCGTGGTGTCGAGCGACAGCCGCACGCTCGAGCCGGGCGCGCTGTTCGTCGCGCTGCGCGGGCCGAAATTCGACGGCGCGGAGTTCGTTGCCGCAGCCGCGGCGCGCGGTGCGGTGGGCGCCATCGTCGATCGGGCGGCGCCGGCGGTGCGATCTGCCGCAGAATCTCGTGGCGGATGCGCTGCGCGCCTTGCAGCAGCTCGCTCGAAGCTGGCGCGCGGATTTTTCGATACCCATCGTGGCGGTGGGCGGCAGCAACGGCAAGACCACGACCAAGGAAATGACGGCGGCGATTCTCTCCCGCATGGGCCCGTGCATCGCGACGCACGGCAACCTCAACAACCACATCGGCGTTCCGCTCACCTTGATGCGCCTCGAGCCTTCGCATCGCAGTGCGGTGATCGAGATGGGGGCCAATCGCATCGGCGATGTGGCCGAACTCGTCGCCCTCGCGCGGCCGACCGTCGGATCTGATCACCAACGCCGGTGCCGAACACCTGGAGGGTTTCGGCGATCTCGACGGCGTCGCCAAGGGCGAGGGAGAGATGGTGGCGGGTTTGGAGCGGAGCGCCACCGCGGTCATCAATGCCGACGACGCCTACGCGGGCTATTGGCGTGGTGTGGCCGCACCGCCCTGGCGCGCATCATCACCTTCGCCGTGCACGGCGCCGCGGATTTCACCGCGCGCAATGCCGTCCAGGCGATCGAGCGCGGAGAATTCGCCACACGCTTTACCCTCAAGTGTCCGCTCGGTGAGCGCGGCGATCATGCTCAAGGCCGGCGGTGCGCACAACATCGCCAACGCCCTCGGCGCGGCGGGCGCGGCGAGCGCCGCCGGCGCTTCGCTCGATGACATCGCGGCAGGGCTGGCGGAATTTCGCGCGGTGTCCGGGCGGCTGCAGCTCAAGGCGGGGCTGCGCGACAGCTGGATCATCGACGATTCCTACAACGCCAATCCGAGCTCGGTGCGCGCCGGCCTCGAAGTGCTGCGCTCGCTTGTCGGGCGTCACGTGGCTGGTATTCGCCGACATGGCCGAGCTCGGCGAGCACACCTCGGACAGCCATGCTCACATGGGCCGCTACGCGCGCGATTGCGGCGTCAAGCGCTTGTTCGCCTTCGGTCCGCAAAGCTCGCGTGCGGTCGAGACCTTCGGCTCGGGCGGCGAGTGGTTCGCCGACGTCGATGCGCTGATCCGGCGCCTGCAGGCAGAATTGTCGCCGGGCGTCACGGTGCTGATCAAGGGCTCGCGCGTCAACCGTCTGGAGCGCGTGGTGCAAGCGCTCACCGGCGGGGCCTCCGGTTCGGGCCCCATGATGCGGGCGAGCTGACACCATGCTGCTCTACCTCACCGAATATCTCGCGCGGAGCCATTCGGGCTTCCACGTGTTTCAGTACCTGACGCTGCGGGGCATTCTCGCCGCGATGACGGCGCTCGCCATGGCGATGTTCATCGGCCCGCGCATGATCGATGCGCTCACCCGCTACCAGATCGGTCAGCGGGTGCGCACCGACGGTCCGCAGTCGCATCTGCAGAAATCCGGTACCCCCACGATGGGCGGCGGTCTCATCCTGGTGGCGATGGTGTTCGCGACGCTGCTGTGGGCGGATCTGTCCAGCCGCTTCGTGTGGGTCCTCGTTGCCTCGACGATTGCCTTCGGCGGCATCGGCTTTTACGACGACTACCTGAAGCTGGTGATCGGCAATTCCAAGGGGCTTCCGGCGCGCTACAAGTACCTGGCGCAGTCCGTCGCCGCCCTGTGCGCGGCATTCGCCCTGCATGCGCTGCATCAGTCGGGCGCCGAGACCTCGCTCTACGTCCCGTTCTTCAAGACCGTGGCGCTGCCCATGTCCACGCTGGGATTCGTCGCGTACGCCTACTTCGTCATCGTCGGCACCAGCAATGCGGTGAATCTCACCGACGGTCTCGACGGCCTCGCCATCATGCCCGCCGTGATGGTGGCGGCGGCGCTCGGGGTCTTCGCCTACGCCACGGGCAATGTCCGCTTCGCCACCTACCTGCAGATCCCGTACATCCCCGGGGTCGGCGAGGTGCTGATCTTCTGTGCGACCGCGGTGGGAGCAGGCCTCGGCTTTCTCTGGTTCAACTCCTATCCGGCGGAAGTCTTCATGGGCGACGTCGGCGCGTTGGCGATCGGTGCCGCGCTCGGCACCGTCGCCGTGATCGTGCGCCAGGAGATCGTGCTGTTCGTGATGGGCGGCGTGTTCGTGCTCGAGACCGTTTCGGTGATGCTGCAGGTGGCCTCGTTCAAGATCACGGGCAGGCGCATCTTCCGCATGGCGCCGCTGCATCATCACTTCGAGCTCAAGGGCTGGTCCGAACCCAAAGTGATCGTGCGCTTCTGGATCATCAGCTTCGTGCTGGTGCTGGCCGGCCTTGCCACCTTGAAGATCCGATGATGGCAAGCGTCGTAGTCGGTCTCGGCAAAACAGGAGCATCGTGCTTGCGCTATCTCGCGAAGCGCGGCATCGCGGTGTCGGCCACCGACACGCGCACGGCGCCCCCGGGGCTCGCCGAGCTCGGCGGACTCGCGAAGACGCTCGACATCCGCCTCGGCGGCTTCGATCTCTCGCTCCTCGATGGCGCCTCGCAGGTACTGATGTCGCCCGGCGTATCGCTCGCCGAACCGATCGCATCTCAGGCGCGGGCCCGCGGCATCGAGGTGTTGGGCGACATCGAGCTGTTCGCGCGGGCGGTGCGCGCTCCGGTCGTCGGCATCACCGGCACCAACGGCAAGAGCACGGTGACCAGTCTCGTCGCCGCCATGGCCGCCGCTGCCGGACGGCGTGTGCTCGCCGGCGGCAATCTCGGCGAACCCGCCCTGGATCTCCTGGAGCAGCCGCAGCCCGATTTGTACGTGCTCGAGCTGTCGAGCTTTCAGTTGGAGACCACGTATTCGCTCGAGCTGAAGGCCGCCGCGGTGCTCAACGTCACCGCCGATCACCTCGACCGCTACGGATCGATCGCGGCCTATGCGCGCGCCAAGGAGCGAATTTTCGCCAGGGCGTCGACCGTCGTGCTGAACGCCGATGATCCCCACGTCGCGGCGATGCGTCCGGCGGCCGCGCGCGGCCGGACGCGCACGCTCAGCTTCTCGATCCGGCGGCAGGACGCCGATTTCACGCTGCAGAAATCCGGCGCGCAAACTCTGCTGGCGCGCCACGGCGCGCCGGTGCTCGATACCGCCCGCATGAAGATCACCGGCCTGCACAATGCGGCCAACGCCCTGGCGGCGCTCGCGCTCGGAGAGGCCGCCGGCCTCGAGCTGCCCGCCATGCTCGCTGCGCTCGAAGCGTTCCCGGGGCTCAAGCATCGCTCGGCCTGGATCGCCGACATCGCGGGCGTGCGCTACATCGACGACTCGAAGGGAACGAACGTCGGGGCGACCATGGCGGCCGTTTCGGGGATGGCGTGTCCGCTGGTGCTGATCGCCGGCGGCGAAGGCAAGGGACAGGACTTCGCGCCGCTCGCCGCGGCGTTCAGGGACAAGGTACGACACGTCGTGCTGATCGGCAGTGACGCGCCCGCCCTCGAGGCGGCGCTGCGCGGCGTCTGCACGACCGAGCGCGCCGCGACGCTCGAGGCCGCGGTCGCGGCCGCGGCCGCCGTAGCACGCCCGGGCGACGCCGTGCTGCTGTCGCCCGCGTGTGCAAGCTTCGACATGTTTCGCGATTACCGGCATCGCGGCGATGTCTTCGCCGCTGCGGTTCGCACGCTTGCAGGACCGCCGCCATGAACGCCACCACCATGTCCTATGGGGTGCGGGCACGCGAGCGCATGCCGTTCGCCTGGGACCCCGTCACGCTCGGCCTGGTGGCCGCTCTGGTGCTCATCGGGCTGGTCATGGTCACCTCGGCCTCCATGTCGATCGCCGCCAAGGATCTCGGCGATCCGTTCTACTTTCTCGAGCGCCAGTTCGCGTTCGGCCTGGTCGGCGTGCTGTGTGCGTGGGTGATCACGCGGGTTCCGGTGCTGTGGTGGGACAAATACAGCCTGGTGCTGCTGGTGTTCGGCCTGCTGCTGCTGCTGCTGGTGTTGATCCCGGGTCTCGGCGCGACGGTGAACGGCGCGCGCCGCTGGATGCGCCTCGGCCCGATGAATTTTCAGGTCTCCGAACTCGCCAAGGTGCTGGTGTTGACGTGGGTGTGCAGCTATTGCGTGCGCAAGCGCGCCGAGCTCACCGAGACGTTGCCGGGCCTCGCCAAGCCGGTCGGGCTGCTGGGCCTCACCGCACTTCTGCTGCTGCTCGAACCGGACTTCGGCGCCGCCACGGTGCTGTTCGCCACGGGCTTCGCGGTGCTGTTCGTCGCCGGCGCTCGGCTGCGCTACGTGCTCTTGCTGGTGTCCGCCGCGGCGCTGGCATTCGCGGTGCTGGCGCTGAGCTCCGCCTACCGGCTCAAGCGGCTCACCGGATTTCTGCATCCGTGGGACGACCCGTTCAACGGCGGGTTTCAGCTGACCCAGTCGCTGATTGCCATCGGGCGCGGCTCGTGGCTCGGTGTGGGCCTCGGCAGCAGCGTGCAGAAGCTATTCTATCTGCCCGAAGCGCACACCGACTTCGTCTTCGCAGTGCTCGCCGAGGAGCTCGGATTGGTCGGGGTGATCGGCGTGCTCGCGCTGTTCGTCGCGCTCGTGTGGCGCGCATTTCGGATTTCGCGGATGGCCGCGCAAGCCGGCCTGCAGTTCCAGTCCTACGTCGCGCTCGCGTTCGGCGTGTGGCTCGGCCTGCAGGCCATCGTGAACATCGGCGTCAACATGGGCGTGCTGCCGACCAAGGGCCTGACGCTGCCGCTGCTCAGCTACGGCCGCAGCAGCCTGCTCGTGAGCCTGGCGTGGCTCGGCGTGCTGCTCAGGATCTATCACGAAGTCAAATGCACCTCGCGTGCCGCGGTGATGCGCATGCCGGGAGCGCCGCGATGAGCGCGGGTCAGGCCTTGGGTGGCCCGGTGATGATCATGGCCGGCGGTACCGGCGGCCATGTGTTCCCCGCGCTCGCGGTGGCGAATGTGCTGCGCAATCGAGGCGTCGGGGTGGTGTGGCTCGGCGCGCCCGCGAGCATGGAGTCGCGATTGGTGCCGGCGAATGGATTTCCGATCGAGTGGGTGCGGGTCAAGGGTCTTCGCGGCAAGGGTCTTGCCGCGTGGCTGCTCGCGCCGCTGCGCATCGCGGCGGCCGTCCTGCAGACGCTCCGCGTCCTGCGCCGGGTGCGGCCGCGCGCAGTGCTCGGCGCCGGCGGCTACGTGAGCGGGCCGGGCGGCATCGCCGCATGGCTGCTGCGGATCCCGCTTCTGATCCACGAACAGAACGCGGTGGCCGGGCTCACCAACCGCTGGCTCGCGCGCATCGCCGCACAAGTGCTGGAAGCTTTTCCCGGCAGCTTTTCCGCCGGCGTCCATGCACGCACCATCGGAAACCCGGTGCGCGCCGACATCGCCGCCATCCCCGAGCCGCAAGTGCGCTTCGCAGGTCGCGAGCCCCGAGCGCGGCTGCTGGTGTTCGGCGGCAGTCAGGGCGCGCAGCGGTTGAATGCGGTCGTGCCCGAGGCGCTGTCGCGCCTGGAACGCGCGCGGCGGCCGCAGGTGCGCCATCAAGCCGGCGAGCGGGGACTCGAGGCTGCGCGCGCCGCCTACCACGCACTCGAGGTCGAGGCCGAGGTGCTGCCGTTCATCGATGACATGGCGGCCGCCTACGCGTGGGCGGATCTCGCGCTGTGCCGCGCCGGCGCCATGACCATTGCGGAATTGCAGGCCGCGGGCCTCGGCGCACTGCTGGTGCCGCTGCCCGCCGCGACCGACGATCACCAAACCCAGAATGCCGAAGCGATGGTGAGGATCGGCGCCGGGCGCGTGCTGCAGGAGCGGGATCTGACTCCCGACTCGCTCTCGAGTTCGATCGCGGAGCTCACCGCGGAGCGCGCGCGGATGCTCGAGATGGCGCAGGCCGCACGCGCGGCGCGCAACATCGACGCGGCGGCGCAGCTCGCCGAGCTGTGCATCGCGGCGGGGAGGGGCGCATGAACGATCGCATGCGGCGCATTCATCTCATTCATTTGGTCGGCATCGGCGGCAGCGGCATGGGCGGCATCGCCGAGGTGCTGCTCAATCTGGGCTACGAAGTGCAGGGCTCGGATCTCAAGTCCAACGCGGTCACGCAGCGGCTCGCGCGCCTCGGCGCCAGGGTCTTCATCGGGCATGCCGCCGAGTATCTCGGCAGCGCGGATGTGGTGGTCGTCTCGAGCGCGGTCAGCCGCGCGAATCCCGAAATTGCGGCCGCGCTCGCCAATCGCATCCCCGTCGTCCCGCGCGCGGAGATGCTCGGCGAATTGATGCGGTTCCGCTACTCGATCGCGGTCGCCGGCACCCACGGTAAGACCACCACCACGAGCCTGGTCGCGAGCGCGCTCGCCGAAGGCGGCCTCGACCCGACCTTCGTCATCGGCGGACGCCTGAAGAGCGCGGACAGCAACGCGCGCCTCGGCGCCGGACGCTACCTCGTCGCGGAGGCCGACGAGAGCGACGCCTCGTTCATGCATTTGCAGCCGATGATCGCAATCGTCACCAACATCGACAACGATCACCTGGCGACGCACGAAGGTGATTTCGGGAGGCTGAAGCAGAGTTTCATCGATTTTCTGCACAACCTGCCGTTCTACGGGCTCGCGGTGCTGTGCACCGATGACGCCGAGGTGCGCAGCATTCTCGATGCCGTGGCGCGGCCCATCGTCACCTACGGCTTTGCCGCAGGCGCGGACGTCCGCGCGGTCGACGTCGAACGCGTCGGATTGCAATCGCGCTATCGGGTGCTGCGCGAGGGACATGCGCCTCTCAGCTTAACCGTCAATTTGCCGGGCCGGCACAATGTGCTGAATTCGCTCGCGGCCATCGCCGTTGCCACCGAGCTCGGCGTCGCCGACGCGGCCATTCAAAAAGCGCTGGCGCATTTTCAAGGCATCGACCGGCGGTTGCAGCAGCTCGGTGAAATCCACTGGTCAGGCGGCAGCGCGCTGCTGATCGACGACTACGGCCACCACCCCACCGAAGTCGCCGCCACCCTCGATGCCGTACGCCAGGGATGGCCGTCGCGCCGCCTGGTGCTCGCGTTTCAGCCGCATCGCTACTCGCGTACGCGCGATCTGCTGGACGATTTCGGCCGCACCTTGAGCGACTGCGACGTGCTGCTCGTCACCGAGGTCTATGCCGCCGGCGAGGCGCCGATCAGCGGCGCAGACGGGCGCGCGATCTGCCGCGCCGTGCGCACGCGCGGAGTCATCGAGCCCGTGTTCGTCGAGCGGGTGGAGGATCTCGGTGAGTCGCTGCGCAGCGTGTTGCACGACGGCGACGTGGTGCTCACCATGGGCGCCGGCAACATCGGTGCGGTGGCGCAAGAGCTCAAGGGCCGGTTGGCCGCGGGAGCGGCGGCATGAACGGCCAGCGGCGCAACTCGCTCCTGTCGCCTGAATTTAGCGCCCGGGTGCTGCACGACGTGCCCATGTCCAGGCACACCTCGTGGCACGTGGGCGGGCCCGCGGACCTCTTCTTCACGCCCCGCGACGTCATGGACCTCGCGGCTTTCATCCGCCAGCTGCCGCCGGATCTACCGCTGTTGTGGGTCGGGCTCGGCAGCAACCTCCTGGTGCGCGACGGCGGTGTGCGCGGCGCCGTGATCTCGACGCACGGCGCGCTCGGCCAACTCGAGCGCGTCAGTGCCACCCGGATCTATGCCGGGGCGGGCGTGCCGTGCGCGCGGATCGCGCGGCAATGCGTCAAGTGGGGCCTGGGGCCCGCGGAATTCTTCGCCGGCATCCCGGGGACGCTCGGTGGCGCGCTCGCCATGAATGCCGGGGCCTGGGGCGGCGAGACCTGGCGCCATGTGACCGAGGTGGAGGCGCTCGATCGCCGCGGTATCCGGCACACACGCGCCCCGGCGGACTACGAGATCGCGTACCGCCGGGTGAAGGGACCCGCCGAGGAATGGTTCGTCGCCGCACGCCTGGAATTCGAGCGCAAGCCGGGTTCCGCCGACGGCGCCATTCGCGAACTCCTGGAGCGGCGCAAAGAAAGCCAGCCGATCGGCGAGTGGAGCTGTGGATCGGTGTTCACGAACCCGCCGGGCGAGCATGCGGCGCGGCTGATCGAGACGGCGGGGTTGAAAGGTTTTCGCATCGGCGATGCGTCGGTGTCCGAGAAGCACGCGAATTTCATCATCAACCACGGCGCCGCCCGCGCGGCCGACATCGAGGCGCTGATCCTGCACGTGCAGCGCGCCGTCGCCGCTGTGCATGGAATCTCACTCACTCCTGAAGTGCGCATCGTCGGGGATCCGGCATGAGTCGGCTCAAACCACACACCGCCCGACGAGTGCGCGACTCGAAGGACTTCGGCAAGGTGGCGGTGCTGCTCGGCGGGGATTCCACGGAGCGGGAAATCTCGCTGCTCAGCGGCAACGCGGTACTCGCCGCGCTCGAGCGCCGCGGCGTCGATGCGTATTCCTTCGATCCGGGCGTGCGCCCCGTGCAGGAGCTGCTGAGCGAGAGTTTCGACCGCGCCTGGATCGCGCTGCACGGGCCGGGGGGCGAGGATGGGCTGATGCAGGGGGCCCTCGAGTGGTTGGGGATTCCTTACACCGGCAGCGGTGTGCTCGCTTCCGCGCTCACCATGGACAAGCTCAAGACCAAGCGCGTGGTGGTGGGGGCGGGCCTTGCCGCCCCTGAGTATGCAGTGCTGTCGAGTCCGGCCGATCTGCCGCGCGCCCTTGCCGACATCGGTCTGCCGCTGATGGTCAAGCCCGCCTCGCAGGGCTCGAGCGTCGGCATCACCAAGGTGAAGACCGCCGCGGAATTGCCGCGCGCGTATGCGGAGGCAAGCAGTGTCGACCCCATCGTCTTCGCCGAGCGGTTCATAGCGGGCGACGAGCTCACGGTCGGGGTGCTGCAGGATCGCGGTCTGCCCTCGATTCGTATCGAGCCCGCGACCGAGTTCTACGACTACGAGGCGAAATACTTCCGCAACGATACCAAGTACCACTGCCCGAGCGGTCTCGACGATGCCGCCGAAGCCGAGCTGCAAGCCGCCGCGCTCGCCACCTTTCGCGTGACCGACTGCAGCGGCTGGGGGCGAGTCGACTTCATGCGCGAGAAGGCCACGAAGAAGTTTTATTTCATCGAGATCAACACCACGCCCGGCATGACCGATCACAGCCTGGTGCCCATGGCGGCGCGGCGCGCCGGGATCGATTTCGAGGAACTCGTGTGGCGCGTTCTGGAAACCAGTTTCATGAGAGAGCGCACATGAATCTCAATTGGCTCATTCGCCGCAACCGATTCAAGAATCGTGCGAAGGTCGACGAGCCGACGTGGCAGTGGCCGAAATTTCTCGCCGACTGGCGGATTTACGCGCGCCGCGCAACGATTTTGACGCTGATCATCGGCGCCCTGGCCGCCCTGATGTGGGCACTCGACCGGCCGGTGCAGGTGATTTCGATGGACGGCGCCTTCCAACGGGTATCGCCGGGGCAAATCGAAAAGGTCGTCGCCCCCTACGCCAACGCCGGGTTCATGTCGGCGGATCTCGACGACATTCAGCGCGCCATCGAGGCATTACCCTGGGTTGAACACGCGCGAATCAAGCGGCGCTGGCCGAACAGTCTGCACATCACCGTCGTCGAGGAGACGGCGGCCGCGCGCTGGGGAGAGTCGGGCCTGCTCAATACCCGCGGTGAATTGTTCGTGAGGGAAGTGGCGCACGTGCCGGCGGAACTGCCCCGCTTGAGCGGTCCCGAGGGAACCCAAGGAGAGGTCGCGCAGCGCTACATGGCGATCCAAGGCCGCATGCTGGAGGCCGGCATGCGCATCGCGGCGCTGCGCCTCGATGCGCGCGGTGCGTGGGAGATGGACTTGGACAGCGGGGTGACCGTACGGCTCGGCCGGCGGGACGTGGATGCGCGCATCGACCGCTTCATCCGCACCACCTCGCAGGTGATCGCCCATCGCCTGAGCGAAATCACCTACGTCGACATGCGCTATTCGAACGGCTTTGCCATCGGCTGGCGCACGCCCGCGGCGCCGGCAGCGGTGCCCACGAAACACTCCGACGACACCGATGCCTGAAGGAACCACATAAGAATCATGGCCAAGCGTTCAGATCGTAATCTCGTGGTAGGCCTCGACATCGGCACGAGCAAGGTGGTCGCCATCGTGGGAGAGATCAGGGCCGACGGCGTGCTCGAGGTCATCGGTATCGGCACGCATCCGTCGCGCGGGCTGAAGAAGGGCGTGGTGGTCAACATCGAATCCACGGTGCAATCCATCCAGCGCGCGGTCGAGGAGGCCGAGCTCATGGCGGGGTGCGAAATTCACTCCGTGTACGCAGGCATCGCCGGCAGCCACGTGCGCAGCCTCAACTCGCACGGCATCGTCGCCATCAAGGACAAGGAGGTCGTGCAGGGCGACGTCGAGCGCGTGATCGATGCGGCCAAGGCGGTGGCGATACCCGCCGACCAGAAGATCCTGCACGTGCTGCCACAGGAATACATCGTCGACACGCAGGAGGGAATTCGCGATCCCATCGGCATGTCGGGCGTGCGGCTCGAGGCCAAGGTTCACATCGTCACGGGCGCCGATAGTGCGGCCCAGAACATCGTCAAGTGCGTCCAGCGCTGCGGTCTCGCGGTCGACGACATCGTGCTCGAGCAACTGGCGTCGAGCTACGCCGTGCTCACCGAGGATGAAAAGGATCTCGGGGTATGCGTCGTCGACATCGGCGGCGGCACCACGGACATCGCGGTTTTCGGCGGCGGCGCCATCCGCCACACCGCGGTGATACCGATTGCCGGCGATCAGGTGACGAACGACATCGCGGTCTCGATGCGCACGCCGACGCAGTACGCCGAGGACATCAAGATCCGCTACGCCTGTGCGCTGTCGCAGCTGGCGAATCCCGACGAGACCATCGAAGTACCGAGCGTCGGCGACCGGCCGCCGCGGCGGCTCGCGCGCCAGACGCTCGCCGAGATCGTCGAGCCGCGCTACGAAGAACTATTCGGCTTGATACGCGACGAGCTGCGCCGCGCCGGTTTGGAGGAGTCGGTGGCGACCGGGATCGTGCTCACCGGCGGCAGCGCCAAGATGGAAGGCGCCATCGAGCTCGCCGAGGAAGTGTTTCACATGCCGGTGCGCCTCGGCGTGCCTCAGTACGTCAGCGGCCTCGTCGACGTGGTGAGCAATCCGATCCATGCCACCGGCGTCGGTTTGCTGCTGTATGCGAAGAGCAATCTGGATTTGCAGCGCACGGAGGCGCCGCTGCTCGCGGGCGGGATGAAGACGATTTTTGAGCGGATGAAGGCGTGGTTTCAGGGCAATTTTTGATTAACCCGACAGGAGATGCGAAATGTTCGAACTGATGGATACGTATAGTCAAAGCGCCGTCATCAAGGTGCTTGGCGTGGGCGGCGGCGGCGGCAACGCGGTCTCGCACATGGTGCAGGCGGGCCTCGAGGGCGTGGATTTCATATGCATCAATACCGATGCACAGGCGCTCAAGCACTCGAAGGTGCGCACCGCGCTGCAGATCGGCTGCAACATCACCAAGGGCTTGGGCGCGGGCGCCGACCCCGAAGTGGGCCGCCAAGCGGCGATGGAAGATCGGGACCGCATCATCGAACTCATCGAGGGCTGCGATATGCTGTTCATCACCGCCGGAATGGGCGGCGGTACCGGCACCGGGGCGGCGCCGGTGGTCGCGCAAGTGGCCAAGGAACTCGGCATCCTCACCGTGGCGGTGGTGACCCGTCCGTTCGAGATGGAAGGCAACAAGCGTTCGCGGGTCGCCGATCAAGGGATGTTGGAGCTGTCCAAGTACGTGGATTCCTTGATCACGATCCCGAACCAGAAGCTCTTGTCGGTGCTCGGCAGCAACACCACGCTGCTCGATGCATTCAAGGCGGCCAATACCGTTCTGCAGGGAGCCGTTCAGGGGATCGCGGAGCTGATCACCCGGCCCGGCCTGATCAATGTCGACTTCGCCGACGTCCGCACCGTCATGTCGGAAACCGGCATGGCCATGATGGGCTCGGGGGCTGCTGCGGGCGAGGATCGTGCACGCGAGGCCGCCGAGGCCGCGATTTCGAGCCCGTTGCTCGAGGACATCAATCTCTCGGGCGCACAGGGTATTCTGGTCAACGTGACTGCGGGCATGGATCTGTCGATCGGCGAATTCCAAGAGGTGGGCAACGTCATCAAGCAGTTCGCCTCGGACGATGCGACCGTGGTGGTGGGCACCGTCATCGACCCGGACATGGCCAATCAGATCCGTGTCACTGTGGTGGCGACGGGCCTCGGAAAGCCGGTGGCGCGGGCCGCTCCGCAGCCGCTCTCGGCGATGATGGCGCCGCCGCCGACCATGCGCGTAGTGCGGCAGAAATCACCGATGGCGCCGACCGATTACGCCATCCTTGATAAGCCGACGGTGCAGCGGCAGCGTGCGGTGGGCGATGGCCTGCGCAGCGAGGTCGATTCGGAGGATCTGCTCGATATTCCCGCTTTCTTGCGGCGTCAAGCCGATTAGATCCACGGGAACGATCAGAGCCGACGGCAACTCGATCATTCAAGTATTGGCGCCTGCAGGGACAAGACGTTCCGGGGCGCCGGTATTGAACCCGTCTTCGTGGTCATTAAACCAGATCGTGGCTTTAAGCCCACGTCCCGGCTGTGATACCTTTGGCATGGTTAACATAGTCCAAAAGCCCGGTCCCCCCAGATGTTGAACCAACGAACTTTAAAGAATTCGATTCGAGCCACTGGGGTGGGCCTGCACACGGGGAAGAAAGTCCTCATGACACTGCGTCCGGCTGCGCCGGACACCGGCATCGTCTTCCGCAGGACCGATTTCGACCAACCAGTGGACATCAAGGCGCGCGCGCAGTACGTCGGCGATACCATGATGGGCACGACCTTGCATCGCGGCGAGGTCAAGATCTCAACGGTCGAGCATTTGCTGTCCGCACTGGCCGGTTTAGGGGTGGACAATGCGCTCGTGGAAGTGAGCGCAGGCGAAGTTCCCATCATGGATGGCAGTGCCGGCCCATTCGTCTTCCTGCTGCAATCGGCCGGTATCGAGGAGCAAAAGGCCCCCAAACGCTTCATTCGCATCCTCGAGAGCCTCAAGGTCGAGGACGGCGACAAGTGGGCCCGGTTCGATCCGTACGATGGGTTCAAGGTGAATTTCGAGATCGAATTCGACCATCCGACGTTCAAAAAGCACTCGCAGGTCGCCTCCATGGATTTCTCGACGACCTCCTTCCTGCGTGAGATCAGCCGCGCGCGCACCTTCGGCTTCATGCGGGATCTGGAGAGCCTGCGGGCGCGCAATCTGGCCCTGGGCGGCAACATGGACAACGCCATCGTGCTCGATGACTATCGGGTGTTGAACGAGGACGGACTGCGCTACGAGGACGAGTTCGTCAAGCACAAGATCCTCGATGCCATCGGCGACCTGTATCTTTTAGGCCACAGCCTGATCGGTGAGTTCAGCGGCTACAAGTCGGGCCATGCGCTCAACAATAAACTACTGCGCGAGCTCATCAAGTCGCAGAGCGCCTGGGAAGAGGTGACCTTCGCGAGCCTGGCGGAGGCACCGATTTCTTATGTTGCGGCGGCCGCTGCGCGGGCGTAGGCTCCCCTCAAGGGGGCGGCGGTACTACTCTAATTCGCACGCGGCTGATTTCGACGCCAAGCGATTCACCGACCCGCTTTCGCAGGGTCTCCGTGACATAGCGTAGGCGGGAGGCCCATGCGGCGCCGACCACCCCGAGGGTGAGCTGTCCCTCGCCGATACCGGCGCTCGCGACCGCCTGGGCCAGGTTCGGCGGGAGAGCGGCGCAGACATGGGCGAGCACCGCGGCTCGATCGATGGTTTGGTTTCTGAGGGCGGTGAGTCTCGCACCGCGGCCCGTCAGGATCTCATTAATTGTTCGAGGTTTTCGCATTGCAACATGACGCCCGGTGCTGGCCTACGGCGACAATGCTCTGGCACACGCTCGCAAGACATCCGTGCGGATTCGCACGTATAAGATCGTCCGCCAGGAACCTCGCCGCAGGGTCGTTGATTGGGCTTCCCGGGCGGCGTGTGTTTCATGCTCACCCATCAGTATAGTATTGATTTTCCGAGGTTTTTGCATTGCAATTTGACGCTAGGTACAAATTCTTACAACTCAAAGCGTGCGTAGCTTCCTTGTTTTGGGATCCCACATGCTGCGATAGTCGTCACATGACGGCCCCGGAACGATACTCCCTATGAACGTCATTTTCGTAGGCCGCAAGACCGGCAAAGTGAAACAGTTGGACCTCCGTCACCCCCTCGTCATCACGGCTGCGGTGGTGATCGCGTTTGGCATCGTGGGCGGCGCGTTTTCGATCGGCTTGAAGCTCGGCGTGGGTCATGGCGGCGTGACTCCCATCGATCAGCTGGGGAATTGGTCCGCCGACCTACTGCGCGAACAAGCCCAGATCGAGGAAGTGCGACGGGTGCTGCAAGAAAAGGTCAATGCGCTGGCGATGCGGGTCGGTCAGATGAACGCCAACGTCATCCGCCTCGATGCGCTCGGCAAGCGCCTGACACGCATGGCCAATCTCGATGACGGGGAGTTCAATTTCGGCACTCCGCCGGCGCTCGGGGCCGAGAACGGCGATGGACAGCCGGCGCAGATCCCGAATCTCACCGCCATGGTCGATGACCTGCAGAACCAGCTTTCGAGCCGGGAGCAGCAGTTGGGGGTGCTCGAGAATCTCATTCTCACCCGCGAACTCAATAAGCAGGTCTACCCCGAAGGCCGTCCCGTACAGGACGGGTTCATCTCATCTTATTTCGGACGCCGGGCCGACCCATTTACCGGCTATTCGGCGGTTCATAAGGGTCTTGATTTCGCAGCCCCCCAGGGGACTGCGGTTTCCTCGGTGGCCGCTGGGTTGGTGACCTTCGCCGGCGAGCGGGCGGGATACGGGGAAATGGTGGAGATCAACCACGGCAACGGTCTGGCCACCCGCTACTGCCATAACGAGAAGCTCCTGGTGAAACAGGGCGAGATGGTTCGCAAGGGTCAGGAAGTCGCGCTGATGGGGTCGACCGGCCATTCCACGGGCCCGCACCTGCATTTCGAGGTGCTCAAGAACGGCGCGCAGGTCGATCCGCTGCGCTTCATCGGTGAGGAGCGCTAGCCTTTACTTGATCCAGTGCCTCGCAGGGCCCACGTAGCTACGTAAGCGAGAAGCGGGGCAGTCCGCGCAGAGGGGTCGGCGCTGGGGTCAATGCACGGGTCGGCGCCAGAGGTCGGCGCCTGTCGTCCCACGAAACGATTTCCAGCCCTTCCGGTCTACCCGTACAATACCCAGTTTTTTAAGGATTCCCTCCGCGTGTGGAAGCTTCTGACGCAAATATTCGGCAGCCGCAATCAGCGCCTCGTTAAGGAACTGAGCCGCAAGGTTGCGGCGACGAATACCCTCGAGAGCAGCGTTCGCGCATTGACCGACGAGCAATTTCCCGAAAAGACCCGGGAACTCAAGGCACGCTTTGCGGCCGGCACACCGCTCGATGATCTCGTCCCCGAGGCGTTTGCACTGGTGCGCGAGGCGTCACACCGCAAGCTCGGGCTGCGCCATTTCGACGTGCAGCTGATCGGCGGCCTCGCGCTGCACGCCGGCAAGATCGCAGAAATGCGCACCGGCGAGGGCAAGACCTTGATGGCGACGCTGCCCGCGTATCTGAACGCCTTGTCCGGGGAGGGCGTGCACGTGGTCACCGTCAACGAATACCTGGCGCAGCGCGACTCGGACTGGATGGGTCCGGTGTTTCGATTCCTCGGCATGAACGTCGGCGTCATCAAGAATGCCCAGGCGCAGGACGAAAAGCGCGCCGCCTATGCCTGCGACATCACCTACGGCACCAACAACGAGTTCGGTTTCGATTACCTGCGCGACAATCTCGCCTTTCGTCTCGAGGATCGGGTACAGCGCAAACTGTCGTTCGCGATCGTCGACGAGGTCGATTCGATCCTGATCGACGAGGCGCGAACGCCGCTGATCATTTCGGGACCCGCCGAGGAGAGCACCGAGCTCTACATCAAGATCAATACCTTGATCCCGCGGCTGACGAGGCAAAAAGAGGAGAATGGTCCGGGCGACTACGCCGTCGATGAAAAAACCAAACAGGCGACGCTCACCGAAGACGGCCATCAGAAAGTGGAAGAGCTGATGGCCGAGACGGGGCTCCTGCGCGAGGGCGAGAGTCTCTACGACGCCACCAACATCCGCTTGATGCATCATTTGAATGCGGCGCTGCGGGCGCACGCCTTGTACAAGCGCGATGTCGAGTACATCGTGCGCCAGGGCGAAGTCATCATCGTCGATGAATTCACGGGCCGCACCATGCCGGGGCGCCGTTGGTCGGACGGTCTGCACCAGGCGGTCGAGGCCAAGGAGGGAGTCAAGGTCCGCGAGGAAAACCAAACGGTCGCCTCGATCACCTTCCAAAATTATTTCAGGCTGTATTCGAAATTGTCCGGTATGACCGGCACCGCAGATACCGAGGCGTTCGAATTCCAGCAGATCTACGGCCTCGAGGTCGTGGTGATCCCGACGCACAAGCCGATGATTCGCATCGATCGCTCGGATCTCGTGTTCCTGTCCGAGCACGACAAGTTTCAGGCGATTCTCGAGGATATTCAGGATTGCGTGAAGCGGGGCCAGCCGGTGCTGGTCGGCACCACCTCGATCGAGACTTCCGAGCGCCTGGCCAAGCTCTTGGTGGCAGCCAAGATCCCGCACGAGGTGTTGAACGCCAAGCAGCACGAGCGCGAGGCGCACATCGTCGCCGAGGCCGGCCGCCCCGGGTCGATCACGATTGCCACGAACATGGCGGGCCGCGGCACGGACATCGTGCTCGGCGGCAGCCCGCAAGCGCAGATCGACGCGATCGAGGATCCCAACGCGGCCGCCCTGCAGCAAATCCAGGACGAGTGGCGCAAGCGGCACGAGCAAGTGCTCGCCGCCGGCGGCCTGCACATCGTCGGCACCGAACGCCACGAGTCCCGGCGCATCGACAATCAGTTGCGCGGCCGCTCCGGGCGGCAGGGCGACCCCGGCTCGAGCCGTTTCTACCTGTCGCTCGAGGACAACTTGATGCGCATCTTCGGCGACCCGACGCGCATGAAAGCACTGATGACGCGCGTCGGCATGAAAGCGGGCGAGGCGATCGAGAGCGGCATGCTGACACGGCAGATCGAGCGCGCGCAGCGGCGGGTCGAACAGCATAATTTTGATGCCCGCAAGCAGCTGCTTGAATATGACGACGTCGCCAATGACCAGCGTCGCGTGATCTACCAGCAGCGTACGGATTTGATGGGCGCGGAAAACGTTGCCGAGGCCATCAAGGGGGTTCGCGAGGACGTGGTGGCGCAGCTGGTCGACCAATACCTGCCGGCAGGCGTTGCCGAGGAGCAGTGGGACGTGCCTGGATTGGCGCAGGCCATCGAGCGGGATTTCGGATCGGCGCTGCCGGTGGTCGAATGGGTCAAAGCCGAAGAGGCCGGCGATGCGTCGGTCCTGAAGAACCAGATTCTAACCGCGCTCGAGGCGGCCTACGAGCGGAAGCAGGCGAGCGTGGGCCCCGAGGTCATGCGCTACATCGAGAAGGAAGTGATGCTGCGCACCCTGGACCAGCACTGGCGCGAGCATCTCGCGGCGATGGATTACATGCGACAGGGTATCTTCCTGCGCAGCTACGCGCAGAAGAATCCCAAGCAGGAATACAAGCGCGAGGCATTCGAACTGTTCTCCGCGATGCTGGACCGGATAAAGTTCGATACCGTCACGACGGTGTCGAAGATTCAAGTGCGCAGCCAGGAGGAAATCGAGCGCGAAGAGCTCGAGCGCCAGCGGCGCCTCGCACGGGCGCTGCAGATGCAGCACGCGGAAGCCGTTTCGCCGATCCAATCCGGGACCGGACCGGAGGAGGTCGCCGAAGGGCGCGAAGGTTTCGGAGCCGGCACCGCGCTCGACGTCGAGCCGCGACCCGCCGTGCCTGCGCCGACGCCGTTCGTGCGCGCGGTACCCAAGGTCGGCCGCAACGAGATGTGTCCGTGCGGTTCGGGCAAGAAGTACAAGCACTGCCACGGTGCTTTGCAGCAAGCGAGCGGTTGATTCCCGAACATCCGGGAAGAGTCATTCATGTCGTCGCCGGGGCGGTGATCGACCGGTGCGGGCGCGTGCTGATCGCGCAGCGGCCTGCGGGAAAGACTCTCGCGGGCGCATGGGAATTTCCCGGCGGTAAGCTCGAGCCGGGCGAAGGTCGGCGCCAAGGCTTGGCGCGCGAGCTGCGCGAAGAAATCGGCATCGACATCCGTCGGCCGCGGCCGCTGCTGCGCCTGCGTCACCGCTATCCGTACGGCGAAGTGCTGCTCGATGTCTGGGTCGTGCGCCGCTATCGCGGCGAACCGCAGGGATTGGATGGCCAGGAGCTTCGTTGGTGCTCGCGCGACGAGCTGTCGAAAGCCGATCTGCTGCCGGCCGATCGCCCGATCATCGGCGCACTGCGGCTGCCGGAGCGCTTGCGTCGCGTCTGCACGAATTTTTACCGCGTCGGGGAATTGAGCGAGCTTCGCGATCGACGCGATCGATCGTTCGGGGTCTGGTGCCGCGATGCCGGTGATGGCGAGCGTGCCGCCGCGGCCGGTGCGGATTTTCTGGTACTGCGCGAAGCGCTGCCGGCGAGCGCCTTGGCGAGCGTCTGCGAGGCGGCGGCGCTGCCGGTATTCGCACGCGGCATCGCTCTCGTGCACGCCTGGGAGCTCGGTGCGAGCGGCACCCATGCGTTGCCAATGCGCTAGAGTGCTCCATGGACGCCCTGGATCGAACGGCGATTGCGTACTTGACGCTGCCCCTCGCCATTTTTCTGGCCGGATGGTTCGAGATCTGGGCGGCGGTTCCGCTGCTGGCGTGCCTCGCGTACGCGCTGCAGGGTGTGGCTGCACGTCCGCCGCCCGGTGCGGCTCGACTGCCGATTACGCAGCTGCAGCTCATGGTCGCGGTCGCGGTCGGATGTGCCTGGACCGTGTGCGGCGGCACCGGGCATGTCGTCTATGCGAATCTGGATTGGCATATCCGCGATGCGGTCTTGCATGATCTCGTCGTCGGCCGGTGGCCGGTTGGATATGGAGTGCATGGCGGCCGGGAAACTCTGCTGCGAGCACCGCTCGGGTACTATCTGCCCGCGGCTCTGCTCGGCAAGTGGGCGGGGTTGTCGGCGGCCCACTTGGCGATGGCGGCCTGGACGGCCTTGGGTGCCACGTTGTTTCTGCTGCAGGTGCTATCCAAAACGCCTTCGCGGGCGGGCGCTGCGCTGACGGCGGCGGCCGTGATTGTGCTCTTCAGCGGCTGGGACATCATCGGCAATCTCCTGTATGTGCCGCACTTCATCGCTGACTGGAACATCACGCAACACCTGGAATGGTGGGCCGACCGCTATCAATATTCGGCGATGACGACGCAGCTGTTCTGGGTGCCGAATCATGCGCTCGCCGGCTGGCTCACGATCGGGCTGCTTTTGCGCACAGAGCGCGGCGTGTCGCTCGAATTCAATCTGCCGATCGTCGTCGTGGCGGTCGCGCTCTGGTCGCCGTTTGCGGCGCTCGGTGTCGCTCCCTTCGTGCTTTGGCACCTGTGCACGCCGCCCGCGAGCGAGCACTGGCGCCGGCTCCTCGGCCCTCGAGGGTGGGCACCGGCGCTCGTGGTGGGCATCGCGGTGACGGCTTATCTCACGCTCGATGCCGGCCGCGTCCCGAAGGGTTGGACGGTGGGAAACAGCGGCGCGGGGTTCGCTGCGATTGCGCAGGATCTGCTGCTGCAGCTCGAATTCTTCCTGTTGGAAGCCGGCTTCATCGGATTCGCGATTCTCACCTGTCGCCGCTCCCTGCCGGTCGCCCTCGCGGGCGCGCTCGTGCTCGCTCTGGTGGTTCTCGCCCTGCTGCCGCTCGCGAGCATCGGCGCGTCGAACGACTTCGCGATGCGTGCCTCGATTCCGAGCCTGACCGTGCTGGCGATCGGCGCGGCGCTCGCACTATCCACGGCCGCGGCGGATGCCGCTGACTGGCGCAGGAAGGCGGTTCTCGCTGCTCTGCTGGCGGTCGGTGCAGTCACGCCGATTCAGGAGTTCGCGCGCGCCCTGGCGCGACCTGCATGGCCGATCAACCTGCAGGCGACATTGATTGAGGCGTGGTGCGGCCGATACCCCGCGCACTACGTGGCGGGGCTCAAGGATCAAGCGGCTCTGCGTATTTTGCGGCCGCCCCACCCGTTGTCGCCGGAGCCCCGGCAAGGGCAGCCCTGCAGCGGACTAAGGACGTAGATTCTCGTCGAAGAACTTCAAGATCGTCCGATAGGCGTGCCGGCCGTCGTGCTGGCGCAGCAACCCATGTTTCGCGCCCGGGTAGACCATGACGTCGAACGGTCTGCCGATGTCCTGCAGCTTGCGAAACAGCTTCGTGCTGTGAAGAAACAGCACGTTGTCGTCGGCCATCCCGTGAACGACCAGAAGTTTGCCGCGCAAATTCCCGGCGTAAGGCAGCGCAGCGCTCGCCGCGTAGCCCGCGGCGTTGTCCGCTGGCCGCTCCAGGTAGCGCTCGGTGTAATGAGTGTCGTAGAGCGACCAATCGGTGACGGGTGCGCCCGCGACCCCGGCGCGAAATACCTCAGGCGCCTTGAACATCAACATGAGCGAGAGATAGCCGCCGTAGCTCCATCCCCACACGCCGATGCGCGCTCGGTCGACGTAGGTTTGCGATCCCAGCCAGCGCGCACCCAGCACCTGGTCGGCCACTTCGATCTCGCCGAGCTGATCGTGGATGGGCGCTTGAAAGGCCGTTCCGCGCGAGGCGCTGCCGCGATTGTCGAGTTGGAAGACCACATAGCCCGCACGCGTGAGGATTTGGGTGAAGGAGTTGCCCGTCCAGTTGTCGAGCACCCGCTGCACACCCGGACCGCCATACACATCGATGATGGCCGGATATTGCCTCGCCGGGTCGAAGTGCGCGGGCTTGAAGAGCCGGTAGTGCAGCGCCTGGCCATCGGCGGCGGCGAGGGTACCGAACTCCGGGATCGCATTGTCCGCGAGGTAGGGCGCGTCCGGATGCTCGCGATCCAAGCGATTTTCGAGCAGGAAGGCGATGAGGCTGCCGTCGGTATTGCGCAGGCTCAGCTGGGGCGGCTGCGCGCGGCTGGTGAAACTGTCGACATAGAAGCGCGTGTCGTGCGCCATGGTGATGCCGTGCAAGCCCTCCTCGCGCGAAATCCGCGTGACCGCATGGGGGTCGGCGGTGTCGAGCGAGGTGCGGTACAGCTGCCGCTCGATCGGACTCTGCTCGGTGGCCGTGAAGTAGATCAGACGATGGCGCTCGTCGATGCCCTTGATGGCCCGGCCGCGAAAATCATCGACACTCCAGGGCCCTGCGGTCAGCCGGCGCAGGAGATGCCCCTCGTAGTCGTACAAGTACAGGTGCTCGAAGCCGTCGCGCGCGGAGCCCCAGACGAACTCCCGGGTTTTCCCCAGGAAGGAAAGCTCGTCGTTGAGCTCGATCCAGCTGCGGCTGGTTTCGCTCAAGACCACGCGGCTTGCTCCGCTGTGGATGTCCGCAAACAGCAAATCCAGCCGGCGCTGATCGCGGCTCTCGCGCTGAATCGCAATGGTCTTGCCATCGGGCAGCCAGTTCACGCGAGCGACGTAAATGTCGCTCTCCTGTCCCAGGTCGATCCACGTGACGGTGCCGGTCGATACATCGGCCACCCCCAAGCGGATGAGTACGTTGGGGCCGCCCGCGGCCGGATACCGCTGCGGAAACGTATCGACGTTGTCCGCTGCAATTTCGAAACGCTGTGTGACCTTGACCGGGCTTTCATCGACCCGGGCGAAGGCGATATGACGGTCATCGGGCGCCCACCAGTAGCCGGTGCTGCGGTCCATTTCCTCCTGCGCGATGAACTCCGCCATGCCGTTCTTGATCGCGCCGCCCCCATCGCCGGTCACGGCCTTCTCTGCGCCCTGGGCGAGGTCATAGGTGTAGAGATTTTGATCGCGCACGTAGGCGACGTAGCCGCCGCGCGGCGAGATGGAGGCATCCGTCGCAAAGCCCGGGGAGTGTGTAATCTGTACCACGGCATCCGTGGCCGGCTTCGCGAGATCGTAGTAGAAGAGGCGCCCGTCCAACGGAAACAACAGCGCACGCCCCGATGGGGCGAAGGAGTACTCCAAAATGCCGGAGAGCGATGCGGTTCTTTGCCGCTCACGACGGGCGAGTTCCTCATCCGAGAGCTTCTCATCTGCGGGCGCGAGCACCTTGGAGTCCACCAGGAGGCGCGCACGGCGCTCCGCGATGTTGTATTCCCAAAGGTCGAGCCGATCCTTGTCCTCCGGTTTCCCCTGCAGGTAAGTGACTCGCGCGGAATCCGGTGAGATCTTCAATCCGACGATCGAGGGGCCCGCCAGAGACGGTGCATCGAACAGGCGGTCGATCGTGAGCTCGGCGGCGTGCGCTCCCGTGACGGCGGCGCAGGCAACCAGCGCCGGCGCCAAATAGCGGCCTGAGGTCAGGGATTCGGCCATGTTGCTGAGCCTTCAGTGTGCGGTCACAAACGGACCATTTGATAGGAAACTTCAACCAGCTCCGTGATGCCGCGTGTCCGCAGGCGAGGTTCGTGCGCCAAAATGTCCTGCCGGTCGATCTCACGAATCTCAAAGTGAGGCGAGTAGAGGCGCCGTACTTCCTCGCGCGGTATTGAAAACGGCGGCCCCGACATTTGCGCCTGGGGATATTCCAAGGCGATGAGCAGCATCGGCGTGCCCGACCTCATGAGCGTCGCCAGATGCGAAACGTACGGTACCCGCAGCTCTTCGGTCCACGAAATCAGCGCGGCGCGATCGTAAACGGCCGCCACCTCGCCCAGCAGCGCCGGAGTCAGGGCGAAGAAGTCGCCGCGAAACAATTGCAGGTCCGTGGCTTCATAGACATCGAATCGTTCGAGTACCCGCCGTCGCGCGGGAACGCCGTTCTCCATGCAGAACGCCTCGAGCGCGATGGTTGAGAGCTCGACTCCGACCACCGGATGCCCCTGATCCTGCAGCCAGAGCATATCGAGGCTTTTGCCGCACAAGGGCACGAACACGCGGCCACGCTTGCTCAGCTCGAGCGCCGGCCAGTGGCGGATCAAACTTCGGTCGACCGAAGTTTGATGAAAGCCGATCTGGTCGTTGCGCCAGCGTTTGTGCCAGAACTCAGGCTGCAAGGGTCACGGATCCTCTGCACCTTCGCCGTGGGCTTCTTCACCCTCGGGGCCGGACTCGTCCGGTATTTTGTGCTGTTCGGTGAGCCAGGCGCCCAAGTCGATGAGCCGGCAGCGATCGCTGCAGAACGGGCGATAGACCGAGGCCTCCAACCACTCCACGGGGCGCCGACAAGTCGGGCATTTCACCATGGTGACCATCGGCGGCAGCGCTCCTGATCAGGAGCAGCAGGTCAGAAGAAACGGCACATCCATCTCGACGTGTACCGGACGGGTCGTGGCGTCGGTCCAATTCAGGAAGCGGATGGTGCAGCGGTGCTGGTTGCCGCTGATCTCGGGAAATAGAAAACTGTGCGGAGGCAGCGTAATCCGGACCAGCTGGCACGGGTTCTTTTGGTCGAACTGCAGCTGGAAAATTCCGCCCATCGCAATTTCGGACTTGCGTTTGGCATTTTGCCGGGTGAGCCAGAGCAGTTCCTGGATGCTGTCGCACAAAGGCCGGATGAGAGCGAGCCAGCTGCCGAACTCGGCCGCACGCACCTCCGCGGGCCGGTTCAGCCAATACGAATAATCCGGCAAATCGAAATCGCAGGTACCCCCGGGAATGGCGCTGCGGTGCTTGATGGCGCTCAGGAACTCCGAATCCCGCAAGGGCCCCATGAAATTGCCGCCGACCGTCGACAGGTCTTCGCGCAGCTTCATGAGGTTCGACATCAGCGACTTCAGGCGGCTGGGGTCGACGCCCGTCTTACTCTGGTATTCCTTGAGCACATTGACGTGGCGCTCGAGTTCCTTGAGCACATCCATGCGCGAATCCCCCCGAGCCGTGATCGCGAGGATCTCGAGCAGGCTCGAGACCGCGGCGCGCGCGCTCCAGGAATTGTCCATTTCGCTGTGATAAGTGGCCTGCGTGTAGAGAAATTCCAGGCGCAGGAAGGTGCGCATGCGCTCATTCAGCGGCTGCTCGTAGACGACGGGCGGCGATTCGGCTTCGGCGTCGGCCCGAGGATCGGGGTAGGAGTTCATGCGCCCTATTGTGAGCCAACTCCGGGGGCAGGGTAAACCTTGGTTTTAGGTTAAATCATCGTTGGGCGTTGAAATTTTTACCGCGAGTTGCAGGTAGCTCTCGTGCAGGCGATCGACCGCTTGTCGCAATTGCGTGACAGTTCCCGCATTGAGGAGCACATCGTCCGCGGCCTTGAGTCGACCGTCGCGGCTTGCCTGCGCTGCGAGAATCGCTCGCGCTTGATCGAGGCTGATGGAATCGCGCGCGATGAGCCGCTCCAATTGAATGGCCTCATCCACATCGACGACGAGAATGCGATCGAGATGATTGCGGGATCCGCCCTCGATGAGCAAGGGAATGGCCAGCACGATGTAGGAACCCGCCGACTCGTCGGCTCGCCGCTCCATATCCGCTCGAATGAGCGGATGAAGAATGGCTTCGAGGTCGCGGCGCGCATGCAGATCCGAAAAAATGAGATCGCGCAGCGCACGCCGGTCAAGCTCGCCGTCGGCGGTGAGGATCCCCGCGCCGAACTTCTCGACCACGGCGCTGAGCCCCGGCTGTCCCGGCGCGACCACGCGCCGGGACGATTCGTCCGCGTCGATCACCGGGACGCCGAGCTCAACGAACCGCTGCGCGACGGTGCTCTTGCCGCTGGCGATGCCGCCGGTGAGGCCGATGCGCAGGCGGTTGTGGCCGCGGGAAATACCCAGACAGGCTCCTTAATGCTTGAGGCCGGAGATTCGCAAGTAACCGTCCAGCAGCGTATCTCCATAGAGCATGGCGAGCCAGCCGGCGGCTGCGAGATAGGGGCCGAAGGGCATCGGAGCTGCGCGGTCCCGGCCGCGCAGCACGATCATGAGAATGCCGAGCGCGGCCCCCGTGGCGGCGGACAAGAGAATGATCAGGGGCAACAACGTCCATCCCAGCCACGCGCCCAGGGCGGCGAACAGCTTGAAATCCCCGTATCCCATGCCTTCTTTCCCCGTCACCAATCGAAAGGCGTGAAATACCAGCCAGAGACTCAAATAGCCGGCTGCCGCTCCGAGGATGGCATCGCGCGGCGACACCGGCAGGGCGGCCCCGGGCCGCGGGCCGATCAGCATTGCGGCGAGCAATCCGGCCCATAGCAGCGGCAAGGTGATGCTGTCGGGCAGCAACTGATGATCCACATCGATCGCGGTGAGCGCAATGAGCGTCCAGGTGACCAGCAGGGCGCACGCCGCCGGCGTGCCGAAGCCGAAGTGCCACGCCACCCACGCGGACAGCACGCCGGTGGCGAGCTCGACCAGCGGGTAGCGTTTTGAGATCGGCGTCTTGCAGGCCGCGCAGCGTCCTCGAAGCACGAGCCAACTGATCACCGGGATGTTCTGCGCTGCGGTGATCGGCGCCTTGCAGGCCGGACAGGCGGAGCGGGGGGTGGCGAGGGTGAAGCGCTCGGGGGACGGCGGCAGGGACGATGCGGAGGTCGCGGTCGTGCCCGTCAATTCAGCTGCCTGCGCGCGCCACTCCCGGTCCAGCATGATGGGCAGCCGGTAGATGACGACGTTGAGAAAGCTGCCGATCATGAGCCCGAGCAGGAACACGGAACCCGCGAACAGCGCGGGGTTGGCCGAGTACAGCACGGCGACGTCGTTCAGCATGCGCTAAACGGGCAGTGATCCGTGCCGGAAACCGGCAACGGCTATCCGACGGCTTGGCCGAGCTTGAAGATCGGCAGGTACATTGCGATCACCATGCCGCCTACGAGCACGCCGAGGATCGCCATGATCATGGGTTCCAAGAGGCTGGACATGGCATCGACCGCATTATCCACCTCGGCCTCGTAGAACTCGGCAACCTTGGCAGACATGGTGTCGAGGGAGCCGGACTCTTCGCCGACCGCGATCATCTGCACCACCATGTTGGGAAATAGCCCGGTATTCTCCATGGCGCGCTGCAGGCGTCCGCCCGTCGCCACCTCGTCTTTCATGCGCAGCACCGCCAGCTCGTACACGATGTTGCCCGTGGCCCCGGCCACCGACTGCATGGCCTCGACCAGCGGCACGCCCGCGGCGAACATGGTCGACAAGGTGCGCGCGTAGCGCGCGATCGCGGCCTTGACGAGGATGGGACCGATGATGGGGACCTTGAGCATGATCCGATCCATCGCAAGCTGCATTTTTCGGGAGCGCTTCAGGAAATAGAAAAACGCGTAGAAGCCCCCACCAATCACAATGACGACCCACCACCCTTGATGCTGAACGAAGCGCGATAGGTTGACGACCATTTGCGTGAACGCGGGCAGGTCGGCGCCGAATCCCTTGAACAGCGCTTCGAACTGCGGAATCACGAAGATCAGCAGGATGATGGACACGATGACGGCGACGCAAAGGACTGCGATCGGATAGAAGAGCGCCTTTTTGATCTTCTTCTTCAGGGCTTCGGTCTTCTCTTTGTAGGTTGCGATCTTGTCGAGCAAGGACTCGAGCGCGCCGGCCTGTTCCCCGGCCTCGACCAGATTGACGAAGAGGTTGTCGAAGTACAGCGGGAATTTCGCCAGCGACTCGTGCAAGGTGCTGCCGCCCTCGATGTTTGCCTTGACGTCGAGGACCAGCTTTTGCATCGACGGCTTTTCATGCCCGTTGCCGATGATCTCGAACGCCTGCACCATGGGGATGCCCGCCGACATCATGGTCGCGAGCTGGCGGCTGAATACCGCGATATCTTCCATGGTGATCTTGCCACCCGAGCTGAATAGCTTTCGTCCCTGCGTCTTGACGCGCGTGGCCGCAACGCCTTGGCGCCGCAGATCGGCTCGAAGCGTTGCTTCGTTCGCCGCAAGCGACTTGCCGCGGACCTTGTTGCCGCGTTTGTCCTTGCCTTCCCATTGAAACTGGGTTTCTTTCTTGGTCGCAGTTGCCGATATCGCCATAAATCGATCCTTGCCTAGCTAGCTATTCGATCGTGATGTTGTTCACTTCTTCCAAACTCGTCAGACCGTCTTTCACCTTTTGCAGGCCTGCGCGGCGCAGATTCCAGATGCCGTCCTTGGCCGCCTGATCGCTGATGGCGATGGCGCCGCCGCCCTCCATGATGATCCGGCCGATGGTGTCGGTGACGGGCATGACTTGATAGATGCCCATGCGGCCCTTGTAGCCGTCCGTACATTGACCGCAACCGACGGCCCTGAAGACTTTGATGCCGTTCGTAATGTCCGTCTCTTCGAAGCCTTCCTTGCGCAGCGCCTCGGCCGGGACGTCCACGGGCTGCTTGCAATTGCTGCAGAGTTTGCGCGCCAGACGCTGCGCAATGATGAGACTCACGGAGGTGGCGATGGCATAGGGCTTGACGCCCATGTCGACCAATCGGGTCAAGGTCTGCGGCGCATCGTTGGTGTGCAGGGTGGATAACACCAAGTGACCGGTCTGCGCTGCTTTGATCGCGATCTCGGCGGTCTCCAGGTCGCGAATTTCGCCGACCATGATGACATCGGGATCCTGGCGGAGAAAGGCGCGCAGCGCCGCCGCGAAGGTCAGTCCCACCTTGTTGTTGACGTTCACCTGGTTGATGCCGGGCAGGTTGATTTCCGCCGGATCTTCCGCGGTGGAGATGTTGCAATCCTCGGTATTGAGAATGTTGAGACCGGTATACAGCGAGACCGTCTTGCCGCTTCCGGTCGGTCCCGTTACCAAAATCATGCCCTGAGGCTTGGCGAGATATCGCAAGTAAGTCTCGCGTTGCGCGGGCTCGTATCCCAATGCATCGATACCCAGCATGGCGCTGGAGGGGTCGAGAATACGCGTGACCACCTTTTCGCCGAACAGAGTCGGGCAGGTGCTGACGCGAAAGTCGATGGCGCGATTCTTGGAAAGCCGCATTTTGATGCGGCCGTCCTGCGGCACGCGCCGCTCGGCGATGTCGAGACGTGCCATGACTTTGAGGCGCGCGACGATTTTGACCGCGAGCTGCACCGGCGGCAGGGCAACTTCCTTGAGCACGCCGTCGATGCGTGTGCGGATACGGAATATCTTTTCGTAGGGCTCGAAGTGGATGTCCGAGCAACCCTTCTTGATCGCATCGAGCAGGATCTTGTTGACGAAACGCACGATCGGCGCGTCTTCCACATCGTCCCGGCCAAGGGCATCCGCGTTCTGATCTTCCTCGCCGCCGGTGACTTCGAGATTCTCGAGATCGAAGTCGTCGTCGGTCAAGCTCGGCATCGCGGCGTCGGCCTGGTCGATGGCCTTGTTGACTGCCGCCTGTAGCTTGTCCTCCTCGACGACGACGAACTCGATGCTCATCGAGGTCTGAAAGCGGATCTCGTCCAGCGCGTGCAAATTGGTAGGGTCGGACACGGCCAGGAACAACCGCTTGCCGCGCTTCATCAAGGGCAATGCCCGATGCTTTTGCAGGAGCTTGTCGCTGACGGCGCGAACTGCATCCATGTCTATGGACACTGCATCGAGGTCGAGGAGCGGAACGCCGAATTCGTTCGAGGCCGAAATGGCGATGTCGCGGGCGCTGGCCAGGCTCGAGCTGACCAGGTGCGTCACCAGATTGACCCGTTTCTCCTTCGCTTTGGCGACGGCGTCCTGCATGGCGACTTCGTCAAGCAGCCCGTCTTGGACCAGCCGTTGAGCGAGACCGCCCAGCGCCATCCGACCGGTGCTCCCGACCGCAGCTATTGCGTTATCATTCATGAGCTTACAATGAACCCTTGGTCGCGATTCTGCCTACTATTGGTAGCCGGACGGGCAATGTCAAATCACTCATCGATAGTCGCACATTGTAGGGGGACTGCTCGTGATACCGATCGCAAAATTAGCCGCATCAAGGCGGTCGGGTTACCGGAGCATGAAAAGAAGAAGCCCCTCCGGAGAGGGGCTTCGTGAGCTCAATTTGAACAACTAGCTCTTACTTGCACTGGGTGGGCACGTACTTGGCCAGTACAGTGGCACCGCCAGTGGTCAACATACCGGCAGCGCCGGCGGTCGCGGTCGTCGTCGACTCGCAGGCCCAGTCGATGTTGCCCGAGGTGCCGGCAGCGGCGATCGCAGGCAGCAGCGCGTAGCCGCCGCTATTGATCTGCGGTGTCAAAATGATGGTCTTACCAGCTCAACTGCGGCGTGTTGGGGCCGTAGGTGACCGTGATGTGACCATCGACCGCGCTGATGGCGACGGTTGAAACGTACTTGGTGGGGGTGAACCCGCGGGCCCACGACGAGGAAGCCGCCACAACGCCGGGGATACCGTTCGACTGGAACCCTTCCGAAACGGCGGTCTTGGCAGAATCAGAAAGATTCAGACCTTCCGTCGTCTTCGCGCGAATGGTGTAGTCCTGATACGCCGGAATGGCGATCGCAGCCAAGATACCGATGATGGCAACCACGATCATCAACTCGATGAGCGTGAAGCCTTTTTGCACATTCTTAAACATTCGTAGCTCCTGATTTGAAAGTCAGCGTTGAAACAACGGCCCGCGCCGGTAGTCAGGACTAAGCAAGCGCTATGCCAAGGTCGGGAGTAAACCCTAAGTGGATGATATCCATAGGCTTATCTCGGGTTGAGCGAGCCGGTTTTACATAGAACCGTCGTCGCTTGGCGCCGCCTGTGACGCGAAGGGTCAATGATTGACAAAAGTCGTCAGTCCCCACGCGCGCATCAATCCGGCAGCTCGACTTCCTCGTGGTAGTTGTCGTCGGCGTTGATGTCCCAAATCTGCGTCTTGGCGCCGTCGCCGGCGATCGAGTCCACCGCACATTTAGCCGAAAGCATGGAGTGGTCTTGATTGTTGTATCGATGCATCCCATTGCGCCCGATCGAATAAAGATTGCGGAATTCGTCCAGATAGCCACGCACCGCGTTGAAGTGCCGAAATTCTCCGAAATAAGCGGGATACGCCTTGCGTACTCTGACGACCGTGCCATCCAGTACGTCCCCCCGTTCGATCAAATCGAGGCGTGCGAGCTCCTCCGCGGCGAAGTCCACGAATCGCGCGTCCTGCATGGACCATAGGGCGTCGTTCTCCGCGCAGAAGTACTCTAATCCGAGCCAGATGGTCGTCGGGTCCGCCACCAACGCCGGGCTCCAGTTGTTGAATATCTGCAGCCGACCGATTCTCACATCGGGCTCCTGGATGTAGATCCAATTGTCGGGAGGCATGCCGTTGGCGCTGACGGGTGTGGAACTCCTGCCCGGTGTCCTCATCCGGCGGAGCAGCAAACCCGCCGTCATGAAGTCGCGGTAAGGAAGCCGCAGGGCAATTCGAGCCACGCGCTCGTCCTCCGGCGAGAGCATGGCTGCGAGATCGCACACCGGCATCGTCGACAGAAAGTAGTCGCATGCCACACGGCGGATGGATCCGGTCTGTTCATCGCGAACCGTCACCGCGGTCACTGTGAATCCATTTCGCTCGATGCCGACCACGCGATGTTGCAAATGAATGTGGCCGCCGCGTGAAACGACATCGCGAGCCACCGCCTCCCACATCTGACCGGGACCGAGCATCGGGTAGAGAAACCGCTCGATCAGACTGGTCTCCAGGTTCTTTTGAGAAGTATCGGCCGACCCGCGAAACGGCGCCCTGATCGCATGCCCGAGCGCCTTGGTCACCGACAGACCCTTGATCCTTTGAGCCCCCCAGGCGGCACTGATTTGCGCACAGGGGACGCCCCAAACTTTTTCGGTGTAGTCCTTGAAGAACGTTTGGTAAAGCCGTTCTCCAAAGCGATTGATCAGAAAATCCTCGAGTGAGCTCTCCGGGAGCCGTCGCGCGATGCGCGCTCGAGCGTAACTCAATCCCACCCGCATCGTCTCTGCGACCCCCAGGTTCATGAGCGTATCGGCACTGAGCTTCAAGGGATAGTCGAAGAAACGGCGCCGATAAAATATTCGCGATAGGCGCCGTCGGACCAACATCACTGCCTCAGATGCAGCCGGGTCCGCGACGGCGGGCGCGACTGCGCGCGATTGCCGTTGGTAGCTGATACGTACCGGTGCTGCGACGTCGGCGTGATCCGTCGCGATCGGCAGGATTTCCTGCCACCATCGCATCACCCAGTCGGACTTCGAGAAGAAGCGGTGGCCGCCGAGATCCATCCGATTGCCGCGATAATTGACCGTTTTGGAGATCCCCCCAACCTGGCTATCGGCCTCGAAAACGATGGGGATGACGGCCGAGCGACGTAGGAATTCCAGCGCAGCGGTCAATCCGGCGGGACCGGCTCCTGCCACGACGGCGAACTTGTTCACCCTGACGGAGCCGCGCTATTCACGATCCGGCAATCGTAGAGGTACCATTGCTTCTGCCCCGGAAGAGCGTGACGCAGCGGCTGCAAGCCGACATTCTGAGCCGCGACCACAAAATTCAGCTGCGGATCGCCGCATACGCTCGACAGCCGTTCACGAGTCAGCGGTCGCACGGTCGAACTTCTTCTCGAGCCACTGCGATCGAGAGTCATATTCGATAACAGCCTCCAATCGGGATCCATCAACGGCAGCAGCACTTGCGATCGGCGACGTACCTCGACGGCGGTCGCTCGCGAGAATACCACGCCGGAGGATTGATCGACCGTCAGATAGCTGGGGCGCTCGAGCGTGAACCACGCGAACGCCGCCGAGTTGGGTGATGGAACGACGAGGACATTCGCTTCGACTGGAATAGCACGCCGCCAATCAGCGTATCCATTGATATCCGCAACCGATCCGGCGCTCGAGCCGGCGGCGAACGCCCGGGGCACGCTGTGTAGACAAGCCGCGCCGAGGCCTCCTGCGATCAGAGACCACAAGATTGGAGATGATCTGACCGCCCGAACCCAGCATGTACCCGCGGCGATGATCGCGAACGAGAGCGAGGGAATTCCCGGCACACTCCTCACGAGCGACGAGCACAATCCGCTGACTCTGTCATTGAAGCGGTATCGTATCGACCAAAGAATCAATGCAAGCGTCAAGCACGTTGCGCCGGTAATTGGGGGAAACGTCCATGCGCAAATCACCAGGAACAGACACCATCGCCCTGCGCTGCCCCCCCGCCACAAAGCACACAGCGTAGGTGGCAGGAACAGCACGCTTGCAAGAGCAGTCACCCACACCCATCGCCAGGCTTGTCCCTGCAATAGAATGCTGAGCGGTCCGAAGAGACTCCCGATGAGCGCAATCGCGATCCCTGCAGCGCCTACCAGCCCCGCCGTCGCGCAGATTTTTTTGGCGCGCGGATCGGCGATCACGAGAACGCCGAGCGCGAGTGTCAGAAAGGGGCGCACATTCAAGCTCCAATCATTTACCCGCCAGAGTTGGAGGAAAAGAAATTGCGAGCGCTCCCGCACGACCTCCAGCCAAACGGAGTCGACGATGAATGCCTGGGCTTTCGATGGCTCGATGGCCGCGAACAGGGCGATGCCCAGCACCAGCGCGATGCCCCCCAGCGCTCCCAGGGCGCTCAACCGGATCGGAAGCCACAGGCAGATCACCCAAAACAAGCCGGGTAGAGCCATCAGCGGGTGCAATAAAAGCGCTGCCAACACCAGCAGCAACGCCCGGATTCGGTGTCCGCATTGCGAGCAGGCGACGGCAGCAACCACGAGTGCCTCCGCTGCCGAGCGGGCCGTCAGCCAGTCTTCGGCGTAATGAAACACGCCGAAGGCGCCGTATGCGCTCGATGCGACCATCAATAGGGCCACCGCGAGATAGGCGCGGGTGCCGTCGAACAGGGTACGGACCAGCACGAAGGCCGCGGCAAAGAATGCGACCTTGAAAGCGACCGCCAGCGTGAGCGCAGCATCCTGCAGGCCGACGAGGCGGATGCAGCGCTCGTAAAAGGCTGAAAAGAGCGTATACGAATCCTGAGAGGTGTCCCTGAGATAGAGATCGTTGAACAGATTCGGGTGCTCTCGCGCCAGCGCCTGTACCGCATACAGGCGCGCATCGCCGCCGAGACCCAGGTAGTGATGGGTCAGCGACCATAGCAGCACGAGCGAGAGAACGAGTGCGAGGATCGTGGCGCCGCGGCGTATGGCGTCGCGAGGAAGGCCGTCAACACCACCCTTCAAATCGACGGAAAAGATCTGTCTAATCTTTCAGCTCTTTCAGCGGACCAATGAACTTCTCGTAGTTGCGCCAGCGTTGCACGGACTGCTTGTAGATTTTCTGCCGCACCTGCCACGCGCTGGATGTCGACACCGAGCGCTTGGTCTCGTGGAACGAGAGGCAGCGCGCGTCCCAGCCGAGGCCGACGAAATCCAGTATCTTGCGCGTCCAGACTTCTTGGTCGGCGACCAACTCTTCGTAAGGCACTTCAAGAATGGTTTTGGCAGGCAGAACGCTCAACCAATGGTTCATGAGGCGCTGATGTATCCGGTAGTAGTCCGCCAGGTCGGAGAGATCCATCGTGAAGCGCATGCTCGTCGAGAAATGCTGAAAATAGCAGGAAAGGCACGTATCGATCGGGTCGCGCCGCATGCGAATGATCCGCGCATTGGGAAATACGGAAACTATCAATCCCAAGAAGTCGGCGTTGGTAGGGGTCTTGTCGACGATGCGCTGCGCGTCCGGGAAACGGCGCTCGATGAGATGCAGGAAGCCCTCAGCGAGCTTCTTTTTCGCGGATATCGGCAGTATGCCCTGACGTATCTCATTGTGGTGGGTTCGCGCGGCTTGCAGCCAAAAATCCAACTCACCAGCGCCCGCCGCAGCCGGGTGCGATGCGATGATCTGCTCTGTCAGGGTGGTTCCCGAGCGCGGCATGCCCAGTACGAAGACCGGCTTGGCCGAATCCGATCCGCCCTCCGTCATGGAAGCCATCACCTGCGCCGTATGGACGCGAATCATGTCGTCTGCGAAGCGGCCGTGTCCCTGTCGATCGTAATTTCCTGCGACGCTCTTCAGCAACTCGTTGCCACGCCGATAGTTCGCGAACGCCCGATCGTAGTCCTGAATGTCGTCACAATACTTTCCCATCGCGAAGTACAGATCGGATGCCTCCCAAAGGGAAGTTTGCACCGGCTACGATCTGTTCTGCGGTCGCGTACCACTCGGCGTCGGCTGAACTCATCTTGCGGGTGCTCTGCAGCGCCGCCCACGCTCCGGGCATCTTCGGCCTAAATTTCAACGCCAGCCGCAGCAACGACTCCGCTTCGCCGAATTGTCCCTCCGCGCGCGCTATTTGGGAGAGCGCCACGAGGGCATTGGCATCCTTGGGAGAAATCTTCAGCGCCTTGCGAAGCGCGGTCTTGGCTTCGCGGTCGCGGCCGGATGAGACGAGCATGAGCCCGAGCAGCGAGCGCGCCCCCGGGAACTTGGGATTTATCTTGAGCACGCGCCGCAAGAGGGGCTCCGCTTCCTGCGGACTTCCCTGCAGCAGCCCGGCGAGATTACACAGGGCTTCGGCATATTCGGGATTGACGTCGATCGCCTCGCGGAAACGCTGCTCCGCCTCTTGATAGCGGCCCAAATTGTAGAGAGCGACTCCAAGGGTATTCAGCGCCTCCGCCCGGCCCGGGTGCTTCGAGACGACCTCGTCGTAGAGTTCGACGGCTCGCGTCCAATCCGCGGCCGCGAACGCCGTTTGGGCGAGGGCGAGGAGCGGATCGCCGTCGCCGGCCTCGCCGGTGCCTCGCGCGGACTCCGCCGCCGCATCCGCCTTATTCTGCGACAGATGCAGCACCAGCGACTGCGTCACCTCATCCGCGACATCTCGATCGATGCCCTTCTCAATCAGTCGCCACTTGAAGGTGTTGGCGAATTTTGCCTTCTTGAAGAAATTCAGTCTGAGGTTGCGAACTTCGCTATCCGCGCGGCGCAGCAACTCCTGAAGCGCATTCATCTCCTTTCCGTGCGCCGCCTTTCTGCCAGGCACAGCGGGAGCCACCGCTCGCGCCGCAAATTCATCGGCCAGCGCCACTCCGACGTCGGCGGCTTCGCGTGCATTGAACCATTGAAGCATCATCGTTTGGACTTCCAGTACCCGGCAACTTCGCGCGAGTCTACCTCAGCGATAGGGGCAGTTGAACATAATGAATTCGCGAATTTGGTGAGCCCAATCACGGTTTCGCACGGCGCTATTCGATCCCCAGCTTCTTGATCCGATAGCGCAACGCACGAAACGACATGCCCAACACCTTGGCGGCGGCCGTCTTGTTGAAGCGTGTTTGCTCGAGCGCCTTGAGAATGGCGTCGCGCTCGATGTCCTCGAGGTGATCGCCGAGTGCGCCCGAGCCGGCCAGATTGACCGCCGGGGCCGTGCCGCCGGGGGTGGGGCGAAGTTGAATGTCGCTCGCGCGCACTTCGCCGCTGGTGCTCAAGGTGATCGCACGCTCCAGAATGTTCTCGAGCTCGCGCACGTTACCGGGAAACGAATACGCTTCGAGCGCCGCGACCGCGTCCTTGGCGAGCATCGGCGGTGTGATTTTCATGCGCCGTCCGAGTCTGCGCAGGACGGCTTCGGCGAGTTCCAGGACGTCTTCCGGCCGCTCGCGCAGCGACGGGACGCGCAATTCGATGACGTTCACCCGATAGAACAAGTCCTCGCGGAATTTTCCCTCGGCCACGAGCTGGGCGAGATTCTTGTGGGTCGCCGATAGAACGCGGACATCGATTCCGGTCTCCTCCTGCTCGCCGATCGGGCGCACGGCTTTTTCTTGAATCACACGCAGGAGTTTCACCTGCATGTGCAGCGGCAAATCCGCGATCTCATCGAGGAACAGCGTGCCGCCTTCGGCGGACTGGATCAGCCCTTTCTTGTCGCTCACGGCCCCGGTGAAGCTGCCGCGCTTGTGCCCGAACAGCTCGCTTTCCATGAGCTCGGTGGGAATGGCCCCGCAATTGACGGGGACGAACGGGCCGTCACGGCGCGGGCCGGACTCGTGGATGAGCTTCGCCACCAATTCCTTGCCAGTCCCGGACTCGCCGAAAATATGTACGGGCGCCTGGCTGCGGGCCACCCGCGCGATCATCTCGCGCAAGTGCTGCATGGCGGCCGAGGCGCCGAGCAAGCGGGGGCCGAATACGCTGGTATCCGCCTCATTGCTGTCCGAGAGCTTGATGGCGGTGGCGACCAGCTTGCGCAGCCCGGCGAGATCGAGCGGTTTGGAGACGAAATCGAATGCGCCCAGTTTGAGGGCGCGCACCGCGGTTTCCATGTTGCCATGTGCGGTGATCACGGCCACGGGGACGCTCGGCGAGTATTGCTGGATCCACTTGACGAGGTCCAAGCCGTCGCCGTCGGGCAGCTGCATGTCGGTCAGGCACAGATCGAACTGCTCCGTCTTCAGCATGCGCTGCGCGGCGGCGACGTTCTGAGCGGTTCGCGGACTCAAATCCATGCGCTCGAGCGTGATGGACAGCAATTCGCACAGATCCGGCTCATCGTCGACGATCAATACGGCAGGCTTCGGCATGATGCTATTGTAGCGTCAGCGCGCTTCGAGCGTGCGCTACTCCTCCCAGCGCTGAGGATCGCTGAAGACGATGCGAAACACGCTGCCGCCACCGCTGCGCGGCTCATAGAGAAGAATTGCTCGATTGAGCTGGCACAGTTCTCGCGCGATGAAAAGCCCGAGCCCCGTGCCGCCTTTGCGCGCGGTGAAGAAGGGCTCGAAGATGCGATCGGAGACCGCCGCTTCGATGCCCGGGCCGCGGTCGGCGACTTCCAGATAGGGTCTGAAGCTTGCGTTCAAGCGGCCCAACTTGATCTCGAGCTGGGTGCCATCGCGCGCCTCGCCGTACTTGATCGAGTTGTCGCACAGGTTCCAGACCACCTGATGCAGATGGCTGGGATCGAAGCGAACCTCGAGATCGTCCGCTTCCTCATGAACGCCGATCCGTCCTCTGGGCAGCTGCATGGTCTCGCAGAATTCGGGCAGGAAGTCCTCGAGCCAGTCTCCGAGCGACAATCGAGAGAGTTTGGTCGCTTCGCGGCGCGACAGCTGCAGCACATTGTTGATGATGGTGCTGACTCGCTCGGAATTGCTGCGAATGATGTCCGTCAAGCGGCGCTCCTCGGGGCGCATGTTCGGATTGTCGGCGAGCAATTGCCCGGCGTGGCTCATGGCACCGACGGGGTTGCGTATTTCATGCGCGATGCTGGCGGAAAGCCGGCCCAGCGCCGCGAGCTTGCTCTGTTGGACGCGCTCGGCCAGGAGACTCGTGTCCTCGAGAAAGATCAGGGTGGGACCCGGCCCCAGGCCCGAGCGGCGCGAAATGCGGCTGAATCAAGCGGGCGCCATCCGCCGCCACGAACGTCGAGGGTGCATCGTCCTGCCGTTCGCCCTGCCGCCAGGTCGTCAATGAATAGAGTAGTCGCGGCGAGACTTCGCCCACCAGCGCGCCGGGGACCGCGTACGTGTCGCCGAGGATCTCGGCCGCGGACTCATTGATGAGACGAATCTTGTCCGCTGCATCGACGACCAGGAGACTCTCGCGCAGGTGCTGCACGATGTACTGCGAGAGCTCGGCGAGGTTCGCGAGGTCGACGTCTTTCTGGCGAACCAGATCCTCGCTCTCGCGCATGCGGCTCGCGACGACGCTCGCCGAGGCCGCCACCGTGAACAGCACGATCCCCAAAAAGCCGGCGGTTGCGTAGGCGGTGATGTCGGCACGGCCGTTGAGCTGCAACCAGATCGTGTGCAGGAGCACGGCGAGGACGGTCACCGCGGCGAGGAAGAGCGCGCTGCGCGGCGGCAGCAGGAACGCGAGGCTTCCCACCGGAACCAGCAGCAGAAGCCCGAGACCGCTCGCAATGCCGCCGCACGCGTGCAGCAGCAGCATCAGACTCGCGATGTCGATCGTCGCCTGGAGAATGGTTTGAACCCGGGCGCTCGCCATCCGCCGGCGCACCAGGACGATGCTGCACAAGCCGAAGCAGAGATAGAAGATCGCGACAGCAAAGAAGAGCTGCGGCGAGTCGACGGAGATGCCGCGCGATCCCCCCAAAGAATAGAGGCTGAGGAGCACCAGAGGCACCAGCACCCGGTACAAATTGAGCAGCCCCAGTACGCGCCAATTGAAGGCGATCTTGGGGCTGATGTTGCGGTCGATCGAGCGGTTCAAAATATCCACGGTACTGGTTCGGCGATCCCACGGCGACTTTGCGCTGGGGGTTAGCTTAATTCAGAATAGCGCGCCTCAATGCGACCAGATCGGCACTGACGGATAAAACATGCGATGGCACGGCTTCAGCGAGGAGGCGAATTGAGCAATCCGGGGCGGCTCCGTTGCGCCTTGGCGCAGCTCGATTTGGTCGTCGGCGATGTCGAGGGGAACACTTCGCGCATCATTACCGCGGCGAATCAGGCGCGCGATGAGTCGGGGGCCGATGTCGTCATGGTGCCCGAACTCGCGGTTTCCGGGTACCCGCCGGAGGATTTGCTGTTCCACTCCGGTATGCGACTGCAAGTGAACCGCGCCATCGACAAGCTCAAGGCCGAGGTACGAGGCATCACCCTGGTCGCCGGGTATCCGGAGTACGAAGGTGGGCGAATCTACAATTCCGCCATCGTGATCCGCGACGGCGCAGTGCTGGCCAACCACCGCAAGGCGAACCTGCCGAATTACCGTGTGTTCGACGAGAAGCGCTATTTCACGCCCGGCACCGATCCCACCGTCGTCGCCGTCAACGGCGTCAAAGCGGGTATTCTGGTTTGCGAGGACGTCTGGGCCCCCGAGCCCGCGGCGGCTGCACGGCGTGCCGGTGCCGAGGTGCTGCTCGTGATCAATGCCTCTCCCTACGAGGTGAACAAGCAAACGCAGCGCGAGCGGGAGGTCGTGCGCGCGCGCGTACGGGAAACCGCGGTTCCGCTGCTATTCGTCAACCTCATCGGCGGTCAGGATGAGCTCGTCTTTGACGGCAATTCCTTCGTCATGGACGCGACCGGCACCGTGACCATGCGCGCTCCGGCATTCACCGAAGGGATGTATGTGGTGGACCTCGCGAGCGACGCCGGTGGGGTCAGACCGCTGCCCGGCGAGGTCGTTGCGCTGCAAGGCGAGGAAGAGAGTGTATACGGCGCCCTGGTGCAGGGTACCCGCGACTATGTCGACAAGCATCGCTTCCCGGGGGTCGTCCTGGGACTCTCCGGGGGCGTCGATTCGGCGTTGACGCTGTGCATCGCCGTCGATGCGCTCGGCGCCGAGCGTGTGCATTCGGTGGCGATGCCCTCGCGTTATACCTCTCAAATGAGCAAGGACGATGCGGCGCAGCAAGCGGCATGGCTGCACGTCAAGCACAGCGAGATTTCCATCGAAGGGATGTTCGAGGCAACCTTGGCGGCGCTCAAGGACGAGTTCGCCGGGTTATCTCCCGATACCGCCGAAGAGAACATTCAATCCCGCTGCCGCGGCGTGCTGCTGATGGGCATCTCCAACAAGACGGGGCGCATGCTGCTCACCACGGGCAACAAGAGCGAGATGGCGGTGGGCTATGCGACGCTCTACGGCGACATGGCGGGGGGCTTCGCACCCATCAAGGACTGCAGCAAATTGCTGGTGTACCGGCTCGCGGCGTGGCGAAATTCGAAATCCCGGGTCATTCCACCCCGCGTGATCGAGCGACCGCCGTCGGCGGAGCTGCGGCCCGATCAAAAGGATACCGACAGCCTGCCCCCCTACGAGGTGCTCGATCCCATCCTGGAAGCCTTCATCGAGGATGACCTATCGGTCGATCAAATCGCGGCGCAAGGCTTCGATCGCAAGACCGTCGGACGCGTCTTGGATATGGTGAAGCGCAACGAGTACAAGCGCCGCCAGGCGCCGCCTGGGGTCCGTGTGAGCGGCCGCGCCTTCGGCCGCGATTGGCGCTACCCGATCACCAGCGGCTACAAGGCGCGTTGAACCCGGTCAGGAATTGACATACAATTGACATACATCGTAGAATCTCACGATGGCAATCTTGACCGTTCGTTTGACTGACGAAGAAGAGCGCTTACTCGAGCGGCGCTCGCAGAGCGCGGGCATGAAGAAGGCGACCTTCGTGCGAAAGTTGATCCGCGAAGAGCCGTTTGTCACGGGAGCCGACGTTCTGGCCGACGCGGCGCAGCGAAGCGGCGACCGACGGTTGCGCATATCGCGAAAATGACCCAATGCGTCCTTGATTCCTCGTTCCTGATCGATCTCCTCAACGAAATCGCGGACGGAGAATCGGGACCGGCCTTCAGCTGGCTGCAGCGTAATTCTTCGGCACGTCTATGGATCACGCCGGTTTCGATGGCCGAAGTGCTCGAAGGCGCGCAAGACCCTGAGGCCGTGAAGAGCTATCTCGGGCGCTACGCGTGGCAGGGAATCCACCGTATCCACGCGGAAAAAGTGGCCTCTCGCCAGCGGCGCGCCGCCCAGCGGCTGAGCGAAAACGACGCCTGGCAGGTGGCGATTGCGGAACATATGGGCGCAATTTTGGTGGGGCACGACAGGGCTGCCTTTCAGCGTCTTGGCGCCGGTTATGAGGACCACCGCCGCCCCGCGGTCCGTTAGCCGCGCCGCGGGCCGCTAGAGGATCCGCCGCCACCAGGACTTCTTCTGTATGTCCTTGACATTACCCGGATAATTGTCGGTGTAGACGCGTTCGGCATTGGCCGCGAGATCCACCATGTGGAGCTGCCGGTACGCATCGACCAAGACCTTCATGGAGCCCTGAACCGCGGGCGCGCCGTCGTAATTTTCGATGCAGAACTTCGCGCGATTCAGAGCACCGACGTAGGCGCCGCGCCGCATGTAGTAGCGCGCGACGTACAGTTCGAAGTCGGCGAGGCGATTGCGCAGGAAGATCATCCGTTGCCGGGCGTCGGCGACGTATTGGCTGTGCGGATATTTCTTCAGCAGCTCTTCGAAGGCGTCGAAAGACTTTTTGGCGTTGATCGGCGGACGTTGCGACAGATCGACGTTGAACCAGCGTTCCATGAAATTGCGCTGCCGCTCGAAGTAGATCAAGCCCTTCATGTAGTAGGCGTAGTCGACTCGCGGATTGGTCGGGTTTTCGCGAATGAAGGTATCGGCGGCGTCGACGGCCGGATCCACCTCGCGGTTCTTGTAGTACGCATAGATCAGATCGAGCTGCGCCTGGCGCGCCGGTTCGCTGAAGGGAAAGCGCGACTGCAGGGTTTCGAGCTGTTTGATCGCTTCGGCGTAGCTCGAATTCTTCATCGCCTTCTGCGCGCGCGCGTAAATCGTCTCCGGTCCGGACCTGGTGTCGTCGCGGTGACTGCGGCAGCCTGCGGTCAGCACCGCGATTCCGATGACGAGCAGCAGAATGCGGCACGGATGGACAAGATCACGCAGTCTCACAAGCGATTCCTTACAATGGCGGTATCCAAGAAGCGGCGCAGTATACCCGAAGGTCCGCCGCTAGCTTCGAGTGCCCCCATGAACGCAGAGTTCCAAGTCATCGACCTCGAAATCCCGGCGGAGTTGGCCGGGCAGCGGCTGGATAGTGCGCTCGCAAGGCTGCTGCCCGAGCACTCACGCACCCGCATCAAGGGATGGATCGAGGCGGGTCAGGTACAAGTCGGCCGGCTGCCGTGCAAGCCCCGCGACGTCGTGAACGCGGGCTCGCGCATTCACGTTCGCATGCAAATCGTGCCGGCGCCGAGCGCGGTCGGTCCGGAGGCGATTCCGATCAGCCTCGTGCACGAGGATCGCGACGTGTGGGTGGTGGACAAGCCGGCGGGACTGGTGGTGCATCCCGGGGCCGGCAACCCCGACCACACCCTGCAAAACGCTCTATTGGGACGCGACCCGGCGCTTGCCGCACTACCCCGCGCGGGCATCATCCATCGACTCGACAAGGACACGAGCGGACTGCTGGTCATTGCGCGCACCCCGGAGGCGCAGACGTCCCTGTCGAGGCAGCTCCTGGCGAGAACCGTGTCCCGGGAATATCTCGCCGTATGCGCGGGCGTCATGACCGGCGGGGGAACCATCGATGAGCCGATCGGCCGGCATCGCTCCGATCGGCTGCGCATGACGGTGCGACAGGATGGCCGGCCGGCGATCACGCATTATCGCGTGCTCGAGCGTTTTCGGGCCCACACCTACCTTCGCGTCAAACTCGAGACCGGGCGGACGCACCAGATCCGACTGCATTTGGCCCACCGGAAGTATCCGATCGTCGGTGATCCCGTGTATGGAGGCCGCTTCGCGCGGCCGCGCGGCGCAGGGGATCAGCTCATCGAGACCTTGCGCGGCTTCAAGCGTCAAGCGCTCCATGCCGCCACCCTGGCGTTCGATCATCCGCGCACCGGCCGGCGGCTGACGCTGCAAAGTCCCGTGCCGGGGGACTTCGCCCGCTTGCTCGACGCCTTGCGCGACGATTCGCGCGCTGCTGCGCAATGGACCGCGTGAACATCGACTGGCTCACGCCGCACTGGCCGGCGCCGGCGGCCGTCGGGGCGCTATCGACCCTGCGCGGCGGTGGCGTGAGTCTGCCTCCCTATGCGTCATTGAACTTGGGAGCCCACGTCGGGGACGATCCTGCGGCGGTCCTCGAGAATCGCCATCGCCTGCAGGTCGCGGCCGAGCTACCGGCGGAACCCGCGTGGCTAGCACAGGTGCATGGCACGCGCGTGCTCGATCTGGACGCTCCCGGGGCGTGGGTGGGCGGAGCCTTGGACCGCGAGGAAGCGGTGGGCCCAGCGGACGCTGCCGTAACACGCCGGCCTGGCCGCATCTGCGCCATTCTCGCGGCGGATTGCCTGCCGGTGCTATTCGCCGCCCAGTCGGGAGAGGCGGTGGGCGCCGCCCATGCCGGCTGGCGGGGCCTCGCGGGCGGGGTCCTCGAAGCGACGGTACACGCTTTGGGGGCTCCCCCGCCGACCCTCCTCGCGTGGCTCGGACCCGCCATCGGCCCTCGACATTTCGAGATTGGCCCCGAGGTCCGCGATGAGTTGCTGAAGGGCGATGCCGGGGCCGAGACGGCATTCACGGTGAATGCCCGCGGCCGCTTCATGGCCGATCTGGGTGCACTTGCGCGCCGCCGGCTCGCGCGCCTCGGGATCGAGCGAATCTATGGCGGTGGCGTATGTACCTACTCGCAGTCGGCCAGATACTTCTCGCACCGGCGCGACGGCCGGTCCGGCCGGCAGGCGAGCTTGATTTGGCTCAGGAACGGCGCCAGCCGTTGAATTGCACGGTCGCATCCCCACTTCCATAAGCCTTCCGAGGGTTTCTCGAGGGTGGGCTCATGCGAATGGACAAGCTGACGACCAAATTCCAGGCGGCTCTGGCCGATGCCCAATCGCTCGCCGTTGGTCGCGACAACCAGTACATCGAGCCGGTGCATCTGATGGCGGCCTTGCTCGACCAGCAAGGCGGTACCGCACGTCCATTGCTGGAGAAAGCCGGCGTCAATGTCGCCAAGCTGCGTTCGGACCTGGCAGCCGCACTCGACCGCTTGCCCAAGGTGGAAGGATCGGCCGGCGAGGTGCTGCTCGGCAACGACCTGAACCGACTGCTCAACGTCACCGACAAGCTCGCCCAACAGCGCGGCGATCAATTCATTTCCAGTGAGCTGTTCGTCCTCGGTGCGTGCGACGACCGCGGTGAGCTCGGCCGAATCCTGAAATCCTGCGGCGCCACCCGCGAGGCGCTCGAGAAGGCGATCGAGGAGGTTCGAGGCGGCGCCAAAGTCGAGGACGCCGGCGCCGAGGAGAACCGCCAGGCACTCGAGAAGTACAGCATCGACCTCACCGAGCGCGCCTCGCAAGGCAAACTCGATCCGGTCATCGGCCGCGATGATGAGATTCGCCGCACGATTCAGGTATTGCAGCGCCGGACCAAGAACAATCCGGTGCTGATCGGCGAGCCCGGCGTCGGCAAGACCGCCATCGTCGAGGGACTCGCGCAGCGCATCGTCAACGGCGAAGTGCCGGAGGGGCTGCGCAACAAGCGCATTCTTGCGCTCGACATGGGCGCCCTCATCGCGGGCGCAAAATTTCGCGGTGAGTTCGAAGAGCGCTTGAAAGCAGTGCTCACCGATCTGTCGAAGCAGGAAGGCCAAATCATCCTCTTCATCGATGAGCTCCATACCATGGTCGGCGCCGGCAAAGCCGAGGGCGCAATGGATGCGGGCAACATGCTCAAACCGGCGCTCGCGCGCGGCGAGCTGCATTGCGTCGGCGCGACGACCCTCGATGAATACCGCAAGTACATCGAAAAAGACGCGGCTCTGGAGCGGCGCTTCCAAAAAGTGCTGGTGGACGAGCCATCGGTGGAGGACACCATCGCCATCCTGCGCGGACTGAAGGAACGCTACGAAGTTCATCACGGCGTCGAGATCACCGATCCCGCCATCGTCGCGGCGGCGACCTTGTCGCATCGCTACATCTCCGACCGGCAGCTGCCCGACAAGGCGATCGACCTGATCGATGAGGCCGGCTCGCTCATTCGTATGGAAATCGACTCGAAACCCGAGGCACTCGATAAACTCGACCGGCGGATCATTCAACTCAAGATCGAGCGCGAAGCGCTGAAGAAAGAGACCGACGAAGCCTCCCGCAAGCGTCTGTCGACCCTCGAGGAAGCGCTCAAGGCCCTGGAGAAGGAATACTCGGATCTCGAGGAAGTGTGGAAGGCGGAAAAGGCTTCGGTGCAGGGCGCCGCGCACATCAAAGAGGAACTCGAGCGAGCCCGCCTGGATCTGGACGCGGCGCGCCGGGCCCAGGATCTCGCGCGCATGTCCGAATTGCAGTACGGACGCATTCCCGAACTCGAGCAGCGGCTCGCGAAAGCGCTCGAGGTCGAGCAGAAGCCCAACCAGCTGCTGCGCAATTCGGTGACCGAGGTCGAGGTCGCGGAGATCGTCTCGAAGTGGACCGGCATTCCCGTTTCACGCATGCTCGAGGGTGAGCGCGAGAAGCTGCTGCGCATGGAAGAAGTGCTCGGCAAGCGCGTCGTCGGCCAGGAAGAGGCGGTCAAGGCGGTGGCTGATTCGATTCGCCGCTCGCGTGCCGGATTGTCCGATCCGCATCGGCCCACCGGCTCCTTCATGTTCCTCGGGCCGACCGGCGTCGGCAAGACCGAGCTTTGCAAGGCTTTGGCCGAGTTCATGTTCGATACCGAAGAAGCCATGATTCGCATCGACATGTCGGAGTTCATGGAAAAGCATTCGGTGGCGCGCCTGATCGGCGCACCGCCCGGGTACGTTGGCTACGAAGAAGGCGGACATTTGACCGAAGCCGTGCGCCGCCGGCCTTACAGCGTCATCCTCCTCGATGAAATCGAGAAGGCGCATCCGGATGTATTCAACGTGCTGCTGCAAGTCCTGGACGATGGACGTCTCACCGACGGGCAGGGACGCACGGTGGATTTTCGCAATACCGTGATCATCATGACGTCCAACCTCGGCAGCCAGGTCATTCAGGAACTCACCGGCGAGGCGAATTACGCGGCAATGAAGGCGGCGGTCATGCAGGTGGTCACGCAGCATTTCCGGCCGGAATTCATCAATCGCGTCGATGAGATCGTCGTATTCCATCCGCTCGGCCGCGAGCAGATTCGGGCCATCGTGGATATCCAATTGGCGCGGCTGCGGCAGCGTCTTGCGGAGCGCGACATCGAGCTTCGGCTCGACGATGCCGCGCGGGACAAAATCGGCGAGGCGGGATTCGATACCGTGTATGGCGCCCGGCCCTTGAAGCGCGCGATCCAACAGCAGATCGAGAATCCGCTGGCCCAGGAGATCCTGCGCGGTGATTTCGTCGCCGGCGATCGGGTCGTTGCGAAGCTCAAACGCGGCAGCCTGGTCTTCGAGAAGGAGCGCTTGCACTGAGGCTGCAATATCGGCAAGCGGCTTCGCTATACTTTCGCGGGCCGTGCAGGCGCGCCGTCGGCACGAACAGCCGGAACGAAGAATTAGGATAAAGGGAAATTCATGCCGTTCTACGAGTATCAGTGCAATCACTGTGGCCACACGTTGGAGGCCATGCAGAAAATCAGCGAGGCGCCGTTGAGGAAATGCCCGCATTGCGGCAAGCCGCAGCTGCAGCGGCTGATGTCCGCGCCGGTGTTTCGCTTGAAGGGCGGCGGCTGGTACGAGACCGATTTCAAGTCCGAGCAGGATAACAAGCGCAATCTCGCGGATCGACCGGAAGCGGAGGCGCCGAAGGAAGACAAGAAAGAGACCACCGAAGCGGCATCCAAGGAAGCCGCAGAGCCCGGCGCGGCGAAGCCCGCGGAGAAAGCCGCCGAGAAGCCGGCCGAGAAGGCGGCGGCAGGAACGCAGAAGCCCCTCAGCGCCGCGGGCTCGCGACGTGCCCCGCCCTCCGGCTCCAAATCCAAGTCCAAGGTGAAGACACCGCCCAAACGTCCGGCGAGGGCGGCAGTCAGGAGGAGCGCGGCGAAGCCGGCGCGGCGGCGCTGAGTCCCATCGCGAGGGGCGCCCGACGGCAGGGCGGTTGGACTTGCTCGCGAGGGTGCCAAGCCTTAGCATCGCGCGCTTTCCCTTTTGCAGTTCGAAGCTTATGCGCACTCACTATTGCGGTCGGGTTGACGAGTCGTTGGTCGGCCAGGTGGTCACGGTGGCCGGCTGGGCCCATCGCCGCCGCGATCACGGCGGGGTCATATTCGTCGACCTGAGAGACCGCGAGGGTCTGGTGCAGATCGTTTTCGATCCGGACGGCGCCGAAGTGTTCGCGCGGGCCGAGCGCGTGCGCAACGAGTACGTGCTCGAAGTCACCGGACTCGTGCGCATGCGCCCGAGCGGGACGGCGAATCCCCACCTGAAATCCGGGCAGGTCGAGGTGTTGTGCCGATCCCTCGACATTTTGAACCGATCCGAGCCGCTGCCGTTCCAGTTGGACGAACACGTGAGCGAGGAAGTGCGCCTGCGTTTTCGCTACCTGGACCTGCGCCGCGAAGAGATGCGCGAGCGATTGCTGCTGCGGCATCGCATTACGCGCGCCATGCGGCAGTATCTCGATGGGGCGGGTTTCATCGACATCGAGACCCCGATGCTCTCCAAGGCGACGCCGGAGGGCGCGCGCGACTACCTGGTGCCGAGCCGGACGCACCCGGGTAAATTCTTCGCCCTGCCGCAGTCCCCGCAGATCTACAAACAGCTGCTCATGATCGCCGGCTTCGACCGCTACTATCAGATCGTGCGCTGCTTCCGCGACGAGGATTTGCGCGCCGATCGTCAGCCTGAATTCACGCAGCTCGACATCGAGACCTCGTTTCTGGATCAAGCGCAGATTCAAGAGTTGATGGAAGGATTGGTGCGCTTTCTGTTCAAGCAGGTGCTCGACGTCGAGCTGCCGAACCCGCTGCCGCGTATGACCTATGCCGAAGCGATGCGCCGCTACGGATCGGACAAGCCCGACTTGCGCGTGCCGCTCGAACTCAAGGATGTGGCCGATCTTCTGGAGGGCTGTGATTTCAAGGTCTTTGCGGGGCCCGCGGCCGACCCGAACGGTCGCGTCGCGGCACTGTGTGTGCCGCAGGGCGGGAAGCTCTCGCGCAAGGAGATCGACGACTATGCGGCCTATGTCGCGCGCTTCGGCGCCAAGGGATTGGCGTACATCAAGGCGAACGAGGTCGCCAGGGGGCGAGACGGCCTGCAGTCGCCGATCTTGAAATTTTTGAGCGATGCGGCGATTGCGGGAATTCTCGAGCGCACCGCGGCCGGCGACGGCGATTTGATTTTTTTCGGCGCGGATACCGCCAAGGTGGTGAGCGATGCGCTCGGCGCGCTGCGCCTCAAGATCGGCCAGGATCTGAAGCTTTCCGAGCCGGGATGGCGGCCGCTGTGGGTGGTCGATTTCCCGATGTTCGAGTGGGATGCCGATGCCAAGCGCTGGGCGGCCATGCATCACCCGTTCACGAGCCCCGTGGACCTGGACTATGCGGCGCTCGCGGCAAGTCCCGGCGAGGCGATCGCCAAAGCCTACGACATGGTGCTGAACGGGTCGGAGATCGGCGGCGGATCGGTGCGCATCCACCTGCAGGAATTGCAGTCGGTGGTATTCGATTTGCTGGGCATCTCACCCGAAGAGGCACGGATGAAATTCGGCTTTTTGCTGGACGCACTCAAGTTCGGTGCACCGCCCCACGGGGGCATCGCTTTCGGACTCGACCGGCTGGCGATGCTGATGGCGGGAGCGGACAGCATCCGCGATGTGATTGCATTTCCGAAAACCCAGACCGCGTCGGATCCGTTGATGGACGCGCCCACGGAGGTGAGCGAGGCGCAGCTGAAGGAGTTGCACATTCGACTGCGCACTCCCCCCAAGGCCGAGTAGGCTCGTAGTTGCAGCCATTTCGACGCCCGGAGTCCGTGTTGATCGTGATATACACGGCGGGCGGTGAGTTTCTGTTGCTGGAACGGCGCAGGCCGCCCGGATTCTGGCAATCGGTGACCGGCAGCCTCGAATGGGGCGAGACGGCGGATGGGGCGGCACGGCGCGAACTCGTCGAGGAAACCGGCATCACGCAGGGTTTTTTGCGCAATTTGCAGTGGACGCAGGTTTACGATGTGCTTCCCTCCTTCGGCAAGACGTATGCGCCCGGCGTCACACGTAATTTGGAACACGCCTTTGCGCTCAAGCTGCACGAGCGGGTGCCGGTGACCTTGAGCGAGCACGTGCAATTTCGTTGGCTGCCGGCCGCCGAAGCCATCGCGCTGGCCTCCTCCAGCAGCAACCGTGCCGTGATTCAGCAGCTACGCCACTAGCCGGTTTGTGCCATGAGCGTCATGGTGGTCTACGTGCATGGATTGTGGCTCAACGGTTGGGAAGCCGCCTGGTTGCGGCGCCGACTGTCGCGCGAGCTCCAGTGCGCCACGTGTGCATTTCCCTACCCGTCGGTGACTGCCGACCTCGCGACCAATGCCCGGTCACTGGCCGCGTTTCTGGCGCGAATCCGTGTGGACACGCTGCACCTGGTGGGGCACAGCATGGGCGGCCTGGTCATCCTCGAATGTCTCGAGAGCGTTCTGCGGGCTCCGGGGTCGGAACCTCGCGACGGGCCGCTGCCACCGGGTCGCATCGTGCTGCTCGCCTCTCCCGTACGCGGCAGCCACGCCGCGCGGCGCCTGGCACGCTGGACTTTCGGCAGGAGAATCATGGGATTGACCGCGGGAGAGGTGCTGCTCGAGCCGCACGCGCGTCAATGGAGCGGTGCGCGCGACCTCGGCATCATCGCGGGCGATAGACCCCTCGGCTCAGGTCATTTATTCGGTCGGTTCCATGCACCGAACGACGGGACGGTGATGGTGGAGGAAACGCGCCTGGCGGGCGCCCGAGAACACCTGCAACTGCGCGTGAGCCACAGCGGCATGATGCTCTCGGCCGAGGTCGCGAGGCAGACCGCAGAGTTCTTACGGGCCGGGCGGTTCGCGCGTGAACAATGAGAAGTCTCGCTGCGGCGGCCCGAGTTGCTATTAACCTACTAGTAGGTTAATTTCCGGGCGAGGTACCCGGAGAGACGCCATGTCCAAGCTGTTTGGAGAGAGCCATCGCCGCCTGCAACGCCAATTCGACACCGAGCGACTGGCGGACCGGATCGAGCAACGCCTGTTTCGCGAGAAGTTGACCGATGAGGATCGAGCATTCGTCGAGCGCGTGGACATGTTCTTCCTGGCGACCGCGGACGCCTTCGGACATCCGAACTGCTCCTACAAAGGAGGCGATCCCGGATTCGTGCGTGTCCTCGATGAGAGGACGCTGGTGTTTCCGAATTACGACGGCAACGGCATGTATCTCTCGATGGGCAACGCCGCCGAGAATGCACACGTCGGGATGCTGTTCATCGACTTCGAAAATCAGAAGCGCCTGAGGGTCAACGGTGTCGCCGAGATCGACTCCGCGGCCTCGGTCGCCCCGCCGTATCCCGAGGCTCAGTTCGTCGTCAGGGTTACGGTTCGGCAGGTCTTTCCGAACTGTCCCCGATACATTCACAAAATGCTCAAGGTCGAGCCATCCAAGTTCGTGCCTCGCCCCGCTGTTGCGACACCGGTACCCGGCTGGAAGCGCATGGAGTGGGCGAGCGACGTACTGCCCGCGGGGGATCCGGCGCGCGTTGCGCAGGAGCCGGACAGTCGAACCTGAGCGGGCGAACCTCCGAGCGGCGAGACCCGGATCGCAGGGGCACCGTCAGCGTTCGCCTCGCTCGCCGTCGTCGAGATGCTGCAGCCGGAACAACAGGTCCAGCGCTTCGCGCGGGCTCATGGCGTTCGGATCGACGGCGCGCAATGCCTCGAGCGCGGCCGACCGCTCAACCGGGGTGCTGCGGGGAAGGGCACCGAAAAGGGGGAGTTCGGATTGCGGCGAGGCGGAATTTCGCAGCGCGTCACGCTCGCGCTCGAGTTCCGTCAGATAGCGCCGTGCGGCGGCGATGACGGATTTCGGGATACCTGCGAGTGCAGCCACCTGCAATCCGTAGCTCTGATTGGCGGGCCCCTCTTTCACACTGTGCAAGAACACCAGACTGTCACCGTGTTCGACCGCTTCGACGTGCACGTTGACCACGCCCGGCGCCTCTCCTGCGAGACTGGTCAACTCGAAGTAGTGGGTGGCGAAGAGGGTAAAGGCGCGGATGTTCTTTGCAATGAATGCCGCGCACGCCCAAGCGAGCGACAGACCATCGAAGGTGCTGGTGCCGCGGCCGACCTCATCCATCAAGACCAGGCTTTGCTCCGTGGCGTTGTGCAGGATATTCGCCGTCTCGGTCATTTCCAACATGAACGTCGAGCGGCCGCCCGCCAGATCGTCCGAGGCGCCGATGCGTGTGAAGATGCGATCGATCGGTCCCAGCACGGCGCGCTTGGCCGGGACGAAGCTGCCGACATGCGCAAGAATGGCGATCAGGGCGGTTTGACGCATATAGGTGCTTTTGCCGCCCATGTTGGGACCGGTGATGATCAGCATGCGGCGCGCCTCATCGAAGCGCAGATCGTTCGGAATGAAGGGTTCGCGGCTTGCGCGCTCGACCACCGGATGCCGGCCGCTGTCGATGCACAGCATCGGTTCAGGCACGAGTTGGGGCTCCACGCAATCGAGCGTCACGGCACGCTCCGCGAAGCAGGTGAGTACATCGAGCTGCGCGATGGCGGCGGTGGTTCGCTGCAGCACGGGCAGACGCGCCGTCAGGATATCGAGTATGCCGTCGTAGAGTTCCTTCTCACGCGCGACGGCCCGATCGCGTGCCCCCAACACCTTGTCCTCGAAGGACTTCAATTCCGGGGTGATGAACCGCTCCGCGGACTTCACCGTCTGACGGCGCTGATAGTCTTTGGGAACGGCATCGGCTTGCGAGCGGCTGACTTCGATGAAAAAGCCCTGCACGCGATTGAAGCCGAGCTTCAGGCTGGAAAGGCCGCTGCGATCACGCTCGCGCCGTTCGAGATCGAGCAAGAACTGTTCGGTGTTGCTGCCGAGCAGGCGCGCTTCATCGAGTTCCGGATCGTAGCCCGGGGCGATCACGCCGCCATCGCGCAGAAAGTGGGGAGGCGAGTCGACGATCGCGCGGACCAGCAACGCGTGTTCGTCGCAGTGATCGCTGAAGTCCTCGAGCAGATGCTTCAACAGCGGAGCCGGCGTCTGCGTTTGCATGCCGGCGAGCAACTCCCGCAGCGCGGGCAATGCCTCGAGCGCCGTGCGCAACTGACTGAGATCACGCGGGCGCGCCGAGCGCAACGCAATCCGGGCCAGGATCCGCTCGAGATCACCGATGTCGCGTAAGGATTCTCCGAGCGGTACGTGGCGCGAGGCTTCGATCAAAGTGGCCACCGCCTGATAGCGGGCGCGTAGCGTATCGCGGTCGCGCAGCGGGCGATGCAGCCAGCGGCGCAGCATCCGGCCGCCCATGGCCGTGACCGTGCGATCGAACACGCCGGCCAGGGTCAACTCGGGCTTGCCGGCGAGGCTCTCGTCCAGTTCGAGATTGCGGCGGGTGGGGGGGTCCATGATGAGGGCGCCATCGTGTTCCTCGGTCGTGAGCGAGAGCAGGTGCGGCAGGGCCGCCTTTTGCGTCTCACGCACGTACAGGAGCAGCGCGCCGGCGGCGGCAACCGCGAGCGGCTTGCCGGCACAGCCGAATCCGCCGAGATCGCGCGTGTGAAATTGCTCGCTGAGCGCGCGGGTTGCCGAATCGGCGTCGAAATGCCACGGCGAGCGCAGCCGCCACGAGCGCTCGGATGCCTGTCCCTTGGCGGGCGGCTGGCCGCCATCCGGCGCCAGCAACTCCGCGGGGCGCAGCCGTTCGAGCTCCGCTTCGAGCGCCTCGACATCGGGGAGCTCCATGACGCTGAATCGGCCTGCCGACAGATCGAGCCACGCGAGACCGTAGCGACCATGTGCGCCGTACACACTGGCCAGCACATTGTCGCGGCGCTCCTCGAGGAGAGCGGCGTCGGTCACCGTGCCCGGCGTGACGATGCGCACCACCTCGCGCTCCATCGGTCCCTTGGTTTTGGCGGGGTCGCCGCGCTGCTCGCAAATGGCGACTGATTCACCCTTGCGCACCAGGCGCGCCAAATACGTGTCGAGCGTAACGGCCGGCACGCCGGCCATGGGAATCGGCGCACCCGCCGAGGCGCCGCGCTGCGTGAGGGCAATGTCGAGCAGTTGCGCCGCGCGGCGCGCATCCTCATAGAACATCTCGTAGAAATCGCCCATGCGATAGAAGAGCAGCACGTCGGGATGCTGCGCCTTGATGCGCAGATACTGCTGCATCATCGGGGTGTGATCCTGAAGGATTGCCTCGGTATTCATTGCGGTGCATTGTCCACGTCTGGAATGCGAATCGCACCCCCTCTGTGCGAACATCCCCGGTATGAAAAGCGCGGATCAGGAACTCGTACGCCTCGCCGCACGCGTGGGACGGCATCTTCTGCGTGCAGGGAAACGGGTCGCCACGGCGGAATCATGCACCGGGGGCTGGATTGCGAAGGCCATGACGGATATCGCGGGCAGTTCGCAGTGGTTCCTGGAGGGTTTCGTGACTTACAGCGATGAGGCCAAAGTGCGCCGCCTGGGAGTGCCCCGAGCGATGCTCGAGGCCGAAGGGGCCGTCAGTGGCGCCGTGGCGCGGGCAATGGCGGCCGGTGCCCTGGAGCGTACCGGTGCACAGCTCGCGGTGGCGGTGACCGGTATTGCCGGGCCGGGCGGGGCAGTGCCCGGCAAGCCGGTGGGAACGGTATGGTTGTGCTGGGCGGCGCGGCGCGGGCGGCGAGTGCGCGTCACGGCGCTGCGTCGGCGATTTCGCGGCGATCGCGATGCCGTGCGGCGAAAGACCGTGCGTCTTGCCCTCGCCGGATTGCTCGACTGCTAGGCGATTGCGTCCGAGGTCCCTACGTCGTGCGGTTCTTCTTTGCGGCCATCCCCGATAGGGACACACGACGGCGCCTCGCATCGGTCGCGCACGCGCTCGACCTGGCGCCGCCGTATTCCATCGTGCCGCACGAGAACCTGCATTTGACGCTGGCTTTCGTCGGGGAGCAATCGGAGACCATACTCCCCACGTTGCTCACGATCGGCGCGGCGCAGCGAACTCGCGCTTTTACTCTGCGCTTCGACGCCTACGAGTACTGGCCGGGCTCCAAGGTGGTGGTGGCTGCTGTCCGCGATCATCCCTTGGCGCTCGGGCATTTGTGGAGAGGGCTTCGCGCGACGCTCGAGCAGCACGAACTGGCGCTTGCTCCGCAGCCGCTGCGGCCGCATGTCACGCTCGCGAGGAAGGTCTCGCAAGCGCCTGTGCCGCAAGCGATGTCTGCATTCGACTGGAGCGTGCGAGGATTCAGTTTGATGCAGTCGACCACGGCCGCGGCTCGACCGATCTATACAGTACTCGACACCTGGCCACTACTGGATGAGGCGGCGCCACGCTAGATAAACTCTGTGATTTCGATGCATATCAGATGAGCGGCCGGCGCTGAATATGAAATAATGGCGCCACATTTCGTCAAGGACTACCCATGGAAGAGAATCGCAAGAAGGCTCTGGCGGCTGCGCTGAGCCAGATCGAAAAGCAATTTGGAAAAGGCTCCGTGATGCGCTTGGGCGATGCGGGCGCTACGTATGAGGTGGACTCGATCCCGACGGGCTCGCTGGGACTCGACATTGCCTTGGGCGTCGGCGGCATCCCTCGAGGCAGAGTGATCGAGATCTTCGGACCCGAGTCCTCGGGGAAGACGACGCTCACGCTCGCAATCATCGCCTCGGCGCAGAGTCACGGCGGCACCGCGGCATTCGTCGATGCCGAGCATGCGCTCGATCCGGTGTACGCCGAGAAGCTCGGAGTCAAAGTCAACGATTTGCTGGTGTCGCAGCCCGATACCGGCGAACAAGCGCTGGAAATCACCGACATGCTGGTGCGATCGGGCGCGGTCGATGTGGTCGTGGTCGATTCGGTCGCCGCACTCACTCCCAAAGCTGAAATCGAAGGTGAAATGGGCGATCAGCACATGGGATTGCAGGCGCGCCTGATGTCGCAGGCGCTGCGCAAGCTCACCGGCAATATCAAGCGCTCCAACACCATCGTCATTTTCATCAACCAGATCCGCATGAAGATCGGCGTCATGTTCGGCAATCCAGAAACCACCACCGGCGGCAATGCGCTGAAGTTCTATTCTTCGGTGCGCATGGATATTCGCCGCATCGGCGCCATCAAGAATGGCGAGGAAGTCGTCGGTTCGATGACGCGGGTCAAGGTCGTCAAGAACAAAGTCGCGCCGCCGTTTCGCGAGACCGAGTTCGAGATCATGTACGGCACCGGGATTTCGAAGGAAGGTGAACTCATCGAGCTGGGCGTGCTGCACAATCTGGTGGAGAAGTCCGGCTCCTGGTACAGCTACAAAGGCGAGCGCATCGGCCAGGGAAAGGACAATGCCCGCACGTTCCTGCAGCAGCATCCCGAAATCGCGAAGGACATCGAAGGGCAAATTCGCGCCAAGTTGATTCCGGAAAAGGCGACCATGAATCGCGGTGGCGACGCCAAAGAGGCGTAGCATCGCAAGTCGGCGTGAGATAGAGCCTCTCGATCCACGCGCGGCGCGCAGGGCTGCGCTCGACGCGTTGTCGCGGCGCGATCATGCATCTGAGGAACTGCGCCGTAAACTCCTCGACAAGGGCTACGACGCGGCTGTCGTCGCCTCCCTGATCGAGCGGCTCTGCGCCGAAAAGCTACTCGATGACCGCCGCTACGTGGAGAACTTCGTGGCCTATCATGCAGCGCGGGGGCACGGCCCCATGCGAGTGCGCGCGGATTTGCGCAAAGCCGGTGTGCAGGGCGCGCAGGTCGAATCGAGCCTTGCGGCCTATCCTGACTGGATCGGGCAGCTTCACCGGGCGAGAGAAAAGAAGTTTGGCAGTTCTCGGCCCGGCAACTACGCTGATCGACAGCGGCAGGCCCGATTCCTAGGTTACCGAGGTTTCACGGGCGCTCAGATCAGAACGGCCTTAGGCTTCGATACTGACCTCGATGTAGACACAAAAGAAGAGCTATGAAACGCGATCCGAAATTAAGGACGATGAGCACCTCGGAAATCCGAGCCAGCTATTTGGAGTTTTTTCGCAAGAACGGACATACGGTCGTAGCGTCGAGCTCGCTCGTCCCCGGAAACGATCCGACGCTGCTCTTCACCAATGCGGGCATGGTGCAGTTCAAGGATGTGTTTCTCGGCAAGGAGGTGCGCGACTATTCCCGCGCGGCGAGCGCCCAGCGTTGCGTGCGCGCCGGTGGCAAGCACAATGACCTGGAAAATGTGGGCTACACGACCCGCCACCATACTTTCTTCGAGATGCTGGGCAATTTCAGTTTCGGCGACTATTTCAAACGCGAAGCGATTCATTTTGCGTGGAATTTCGTGACCGGGACTCTCGGAATTCCGAAGGACCGCTTATGGGTCACGGTGTTCAAGGAGGACGATGAGGCCGAGCGGATCTGGACCGAGGAGATCGGGATTGGCCCGACGCGCTGCACTCGCATGGGCGAGAAATCCAATTTTTGGTCCATGGGAGAAACCGGACCGTGCGGTCCGTGCACCGAGATTTTCTATGATCACGGCCCGGAGATTCCCGGTGGGCCGCCCGGATCACCGGATGAGGACGGCGACCGCTATGTGGAGATCTGGAACCTCGTTTTCATGCAATACGATCGCTCCGCGGACGGCGTGCTGGTTCCCTTGCCGAAGCCCTCGGTGGATACCGGCATGGGGCTCGAGCGGGTTGCGGCGGTGATGCAGGGAGTGCACAGCAACTACGACATCGATTTATTCAAGGCGTTGATTCGTGCAGCGGCCGATGTCACCGGTGCGACGGACCTCGAGTCATCCAGTTTGCGCGTCATCGCAGACCACATCCGAGCGTGTACATTTCTGATCATCGACGGCGTCGTGCCCTCCAATGAGGGACGCGGTTACGTATTGCGTCGCATCATTCGCCGTGCGATTCGGCATGGCTACAAGCTCGGGCAAACGCAGCCGTTTTTTCACAAGCTCGTGCCGGTGCTGGTGCGCGAAATGGGCACTTATTACACGGAGTTGGGCGGCGGCGAAGCGCGGGCCATTCAAGTGCTCGCCCAGGAGGAGAACCGCTTCGCGGAGACGCTTGCGACGGGCATGGCGCTGCTCGATGCCGAGGCGGCCAAACTCCAGAGTTCCGTGATTCCGGGTGAGACGGTTTTCCGCTTGTACGATACCTATGGCTTCCCGCTCGATCTGACCGCCGATGTTGCCCGCGAACGCGGTCTCACGATCGATCAGGCGGGGTTCGACGCTGCGATGGCGGCGCAGCGCGGCCGCGCTCGAGCCGCAAGCAAGTTCAGCGCCGAGCTTGGCAGCTCGATCAAGTTGGCCGGCAAGACGGAATTCTCCGGATACGATCGCCTGATCTCGACGGGGCGCGTTGCTGCGTTGATCTTCGACGGAGCGGTCGTGAGCGAATTGCGGCCGGGTCAGGAAGGACAGGTGGTGCTCGATCACACGCCGTTTTACGCCGAGAGCGGCGGCCAGATGGGCGACGCAGGATCGCTCAGCGGAGCGGGGGGATCGCGCTTCGCGGTGAGAGACACGCAGAAGATCGGCGCGTCGTTCGCCCACATCGGCGTGCTCGAGGCGGGCGAATTGCACGTGGGCGATGAGGTCGAGGCGCGTGTCGATGGCGAGCGCCGCACCGCCATCGCGCTGAATCACTCCGCGACGCACCTCTTGCATGCTGCTTTGCGGGAAGTGCTCGGCAAGCACGTTCAGCAAAAGGGCTCGCTGGTTGCACCCGATCGATTGCGCTTCGATTTCTCCCACACTCAGGCGCTTTCGGCCGATGAACTGCGCCGCGTCGAGGAGCGGGTCAACGCTGCGATACGCCACAATGCGCCCGCCGAAACTCGGGTGATGGCCTTGGATGAAGCCGTCGCCGCCGGTGCGATGTCGCTGTTCGGCGAGAAATATGAGAGCGACGTGCGCGTGCTTTCAATCGGCGATTTTTCGATGGAACTCTGCGGAGGGACTCACGTCGAAAGAGCCGGAGACATCGGATTGTTCAAGATCATCAGCGAATCCGGCGTCGCCGCAGGGGTCCGGCGCGTCGAAGCGTTGACGGGTCAGGCGGCTTACGAGTGGGTGCTCCGCACGGATCAAGTGCTGCGCGATATCGCAGGCATGCTCCGCGGCAGCCGCGAGGACGTGGATGAAAAAGTCCGCGAACTCATGGAGCGGGCGCGACGCCTCGAAAAAGAGGTGCAGCAGCTCAAGTCAAGACTCGCGAGCGGGCAGGGCGGCGACCTGTCCACTCAGGCAAAAGCAGTAGGCGATATTAAGGTTTTAGCTGCACAGGTCGAGGGTGCCGATGCTAAGGCGTTACGCGACGCGGTGGATCGGCTGAAGGCGAAACTCGGCTCCTCGGTGATCGTCCTCGCAACCGTTCAGGATGGAAAAGTGGTGTTGGTAGCCGGTGTTTCCGCGGATTTAGTAGCGAAATTGAAGGCCGGCGACATTGCCGGCGCGGTCGCTGCCCAAGTGGGCGGACGTGGCGGCGGACGGGCGGATTTCGCCCAGGCCGGCGGCACGCAACCGGAGAACTTGGCCGTGGCGCTCGCAGGCGTCGAGTCCTTGGTGCGAAGCCGCCTGTCTAATTGAACGCTTTGTTTATTCTGTATCGAGTTGCAACAAATGCATTTGGTATTCTTGTATTCTTAGGGCATCAGTCAAATTCTCGTGGCGATTCGAACCAGCATTCGCATGAACGAGTGCGCCGGCGATGCGGTCGCAAGCGGTCAATGCGCCGCTGTAATTGCCAAGGAAGATTAGGAGCACGAATATGTTGATATTGACGAGACGGGTTGGGGAGACCGTGATGATCGGCAACGAGGTGACGGTCACCGTATTGGGCGTCAAGGGCAACCAAGTGCGCATCGGGGTCAATGCCCCCAAGGACGTCGCGGTCCACCGCGAAGAAATCTATGAGCGCATCAAGCGCGAAGAGGATCTGGACGGGAGAGGGCCGGGTTCTGTCGCGAAAGTCATCGACGACGCTTAGAAACAGCGTTTAGCCCCCCATCGCTTTACCTAGACTGCTCTGCGCGGGTATCATCCCGCGCTCCTTGATTGGGGCCGATTGCCCGATCCGGAGAGGTGGCCGAGTGGTCGAAGGCGCGCCCCTGCTAAGGGCGTATGGGTCAAAAGCCCATCGAGGGTTCGAATCCCTCCCTCTCCGCCAATAGGAATGGAATCGCTCAGAGTTGACTCTGTGCTTAAATTGGGAAGGAATTGGTCGGTTCAGGAGGAATGACGCCGGAGCGGCGGCGACGGCGGTCCCGCCCCACTATATTACCGTCGTTTTGCTTAATACGCGCCCGTAGCTCAGTTGGATAGAGCGCCTGGCTACGAACCAGGAGGCCGGGAGTTCGAATCTCTCCGGGCGCACCACGGTATTCCCGCCCTGAGAACCCTCAGTGGCCACTGACGACTCGACATCAAAATTCGAACTCCCGGCAGACAAACAAGACGAGTTCGACAACTTGGCCGTCTTCGGCCAAGTTGAACGCCCGAAGGGTGGCCCCGAAGGGGCGAGGAGCGCAGCGACGAGTAATCTCTCCGGGCGCACCAAATCAAGCACTTAGGAATGGGTGGATTCGAAGTTCGAATCCTGAGTGACCACGCGCGGTCAAACCTCGGATAATTGTCTCGTTGCTTTTCTATGGCGACCGAAGGCCACAGTGGGCCGGTGAACTGGCGCTGTCGACCCGCCCCCGTCCTCGGCGACCGCTCGTTATTGAGAAGTCAAAAAAACGGCGGACCTTCCGGGTAACCGAGTTTTGGTATTGCGAGGAAGGACCGGGGACCGATGCCGACGCAATGCTCTCAGGGGACTTGGTGTCAAAATAAGACATTGAAATAATTGTGCCGCGTCGTCCCGAGCGGTTAAGGCGAATTTAGGTATGCCGTCCGAAACCCTAGGCAATTCGGCACGCGTAATCCGCGCCAGGCAGTCTAGTTATCTCGGAACGAGTCTAAGAACTCGGAACAGAATCCAGGAAACTCGGAACATCGACACCCGGCATGAGTGAAATACGCATCAAGGAACCAAGGAACGGACAGCGCACAGCAAATTGGCCTCAAAGACAGTTCCCCTGCCTACGCGGCTCGTGACACCAGTAATGTGCAGTGCTCAACAAATCTCGTGGGTAACCAGGACCTTATCGCGCAAGAGGCCGTAGTGTTCGAAAACTCAGCTTAGCGATCGGTGAATTGGTATTTCGACATCCCCGGACCTCCAAGTGAGCCTCCGCAAGCTCCCCACCCCCAGCGCCACGGACGTCCGCGGATGTCCATAGAGCCCAGGCATACCGATTGACTCGACGTCCGGAGACCACGGATATGTTCATCGACGTCCGCGCGTACATAACACTTGATTTTCGCACCTCAAATCCCACACCGCCGACAGACGGGCCTCCTGCATTTGCTTTTCCATGCCCTGACGGCAGCGGCTGCAACAATTCTGCGATGGAACCCGGCTTCCGGAGCCTCCGACTCTAGCTAAATTACGCCGCCCGGGCCTTGCGATACGTTGTCCACGCAGCCGCGGAAAACACCAGTACATTGGCGACAATGACCGGTGATGCGTTTATCAGTACGCCATAGGTTACCCAGAGAAGCGCCCCAAACATCTGCACGCCACGCAGCAGCGATGGGCGAACGAAGAAGTACGATCCTACAAAAACGGCGGTGGCCAGCCACCCCAATAGCTCTGTGCCGATATTGCTCATACCGCTTCGGCTGCTCGTGCACTGAAGGACAGGATTTCACTGATCTTCACACGATCGGTTCGGTCCTTTTCCCACTCGTTCAAGGTCAAGCCGTAGGATTCGAATAACTCTCGAATGTCGCCTGTCCGCCAGTGCAGAAGTTGATCGAGAATTGGCACCATGATACTAAACGCGTTCTCGCTGAGCACCGTGCTTTTCGCTATCCGCGCAAGCTGCCTGTTCTCGGAAACGGCGATAGTGAACCCGTCGTGATTGTTGACGTGCAGCATCACGTGAACATCTGAACTGCCATCCCCGACATAGATCATGCGGTCGGGTGTAACTCCCAATCGATGTTCGAGCTCCTCGATAACGGCGACTTTGCCGTAGCCGGCAGGGACGCGCTTAATTGCACGAACTTCACCCGAAGCGGCTTCAAATTCGAGTTCGGTGCCGTAGATGTGTTCTGCGGGTATCACGCCGGCCAGCGCTGAGATGACGATTTCGCGCGGAGCCGCGGATATTACGAAAAAGGAAAAGCGACACCGTTCCGTGCCTCGCTCCACGAATTCGATCAGCGCCGGAATCGCACTCTTGAGACGAACGCGTCGACCCGCCTCCACGAGATGTTCGCGACGTACGCCGCGAAATTCCGGATCGTGACGAATCAAATAAGCGAGCTCACCGCCTTGTTGCACGAGATTGCTCCGCGCAAGGCCTGCAACGCGGTTCTCAAATCCAGAGATGCCCAATATCTCGCTCAACACGAGTCCCGAATCGTTGAAACTCAGAGTTTGATCAAAGTCTGAGGCCAGCAGGTAATGTTTGAGCGATGTTTCGGCCATTGGCAGCGATCTCCTAATTGCCCCCATGATGAAAATGCCGACATTATGATCAGCCAATCAACGCGGGAAGTCAGGTGATATAAACTCCCGACCTGTCCAATTCTTTTCACGTTTCACACCACAGAACTGTGAAGCCGGTACCGCCGCAAAACGGAGCGCGGTGTACTGCTGTCACCACGCCCGCGCGATCGGAAAGACGTTCTGGGAATTGCCGACCGAGCGCCCAACTTGATCCGGCCGATGCGTCGCGCGACCAACAATTCCCGTCGAGCGCGCACCCTCCGTCAGCTCACGAACGAATGACGTCCAGGTGGACGTTCATCCAAATCCGCACGTCCATGGACGTGAAATTCATCCGCCGCAAACTCCCCACTCCATTCATCACCGAGGTCCGCTCCGGTCCGAAGAGTCACCCGCAATTGATCTTAGCTCGAGCTTGCTGCTAACAATAGCGAGCACAAAATCTGCCAACCAAACGAGTCGGGGACCGCTCTGCACTCAGCCCGCGCCATCGCGAGATCGCCGCCGGCCGCATGACCGAGGACCATTCCCTGCGGAAGATCGCGGTGGAAGGTGCCGCGGCCCCTCATGACGACACTGTTTCACGCGCTTTTCGAGGTGGAGAGTTAAGTGCTACGGGTGAAAGCGCTCTGGGAATAGGATGCAAAGTTCAACGAACAGTTGTGCGGAGCTGATGTACGGACATCGCTCGAGGCGGCGGCACACTAAAGGACAGATCAACGAGAACGCGTGATACAAGGGCTAGCCGGGCGTGGCAAGATGAGCTACGGTCGTTCAGAAACCGGTTTGGGAGATTTAGTGGCCGGTCCGAGAGGACGATGTAGCAGTTGCCGGCTGCGTGTCTATCTAGGGTGTACGTTGAGACAACGGGTTGAACATGGCTAGCAGACTACGCAGATAGCGTGGCTAGGCCTCGACGGAAAACGTGTAAGAACGCGCGAGCGCGCCACGCGCTGGAAAGACTGGCGACGAAGACAGAGAGATCTGGCGGTACTGGCGTTGCAATGGGCACGTCACGCCAACGGCGAGGGCCACAAGATGCGCCTGCACTGCGCGTATCTCCGCGAGAAGCTACAGCGGACAAGGTACTGGCCACCGCGCGCAGTAGATTAGAGGCAACAGGAATGCTCTCAGCGTGCAGCAGCGGGTCACAGGGGGTCTGCGGCGGGTGGTAGCGCTAGGATACCTTAGCGCCTCACGGCGCTTCTCCGCGAGTTTGAAGGAGGGCTGGAAGAAGTTCACGAACAAACGCGAAGCACCGACAGTCGGGTGATCGCCTGCGCGGCGGCAATGCCTTGGAATCGGCGGTAGCCCAGCAGCTTGCGCACGACAGCACCGTTCTTCTGCTCGATCAGGCTTGGTCGTTCTTCCGCCAAGGCCGAGAGCGAGTGAGTTCGATCCGATGGGTAAGACAAGAATCGATCAAGGACTCGTTCACAAACTCGCTGCCATTATCGACATCCAACGCACGAAGCGCGAAGGGCAATCCCAGGCGAACACGTTCAAGCGTCTCAACGAGCAGGCCGCTCTCTCGAACCACCAGCGGCGCCGCCTCCGTCCAACGCGTTCGCAGGCGTTTGCCGCATACCCGGTCGGAGGCTTCCCAGAGCACGATCAGCGCGGCCCGCACCGCCTCGTCATACAGCGAGGGGCGCGCACGGGTCTGCCGCTTCTTGACCGTCGGCTCGGCGTTCAGCGCTCGAATCGCAGACTTCTCGTGATAGCCGGTCACCGCGATGAACTCATCGATTCTCTCACACGCTGAGTTACTTGCAAAGCACGCCAAGCTTAAGGAGGAGGCAGCGAGTCGACGGCGCGACGCCCGCACCGCAGACCTTCGGGCAGAAGCTCAAGGGCCTCTTTAGGAAGTAGCCACACCCCGCGTAACCTCGTACGCGTCGACGGGCCTACCTGGCGATTGAGGTGATTATCGGAACATTCGGTATAAATAGGCGACGCGCGGTTCTCATGATCCACTCGGAGGGCAGCAACCGGCAACTCCGGACGGTGAGGGCCCTGAAATCACCGATGTCGAAGCAGACGTTCGTTCCGGCCAAGCAATCATCGCAACGGCACGATTAGACATTCAGCGCTTTCTTCATACGCATTTCTGCGATAGCCCTCTGGGCCTCCTCGCTGAGGTTGGACTTTCCGACCTGGACGGTCACCTTTTGAATCTTGCCGGTGAACTTACAATTGCCCGCTTTGTAATCGTCGCTGACCGCGGTATACAGGTTCTCGCCCACGTCCGTCGTTTCCGCGCCAAATGCGAACGGCTGAGTGTGCTCGATCCGCCCTGCGGCAACCTCTTCACCGTTGACGAAGATCACGCCGTTACCCCCCGCGCCCAAACCACCGTCGTAAGCAAACTCGAAGCGCAACGTCACCCGCCCGGCCGGCAGACGAGCACGGCCGGCGATCTTGTAAATCGCGCGACCGAGAAAGTTCCAGGCAAACCGGGGTGCGCCGTCCTTGACGTAGAGGCTCCAGCCGCCCATTTCTCCGCCTTGGGCGATGACCACCCCCTCTGCGCCAGCCTTCGGGACCTCAATGTCGGCCGTGACCACGAAGGAGCGGTTCTTGATGTTGATGAAGGCATTTTCGGGAATTCCTTTCATTCCCTCATAGACCGTTATCTCGGTGCGACCTTCCAACAGGTCCGGCCGACCCGCGAGAGCCGCATTGAAGCGCTCCCAAGCACGGTCATCCAGAGGCAGCACGTTGTATTTGACGGCCTCTTCAAGGAAGACGGCCTTTAGCTTCTCCAGTTTGTCGGGATACTTCGCGGCAAGATCGTGCGCGCAACTGAAATCTTCCTCTACGTTGTAAAGCTCCCACTTGTCGTTCTCAAACGTAGCCCGCGCCTTGGGCTCCCACGGCGGGCGGTGCACCGTGGTGGCGAACCAGCCATCCTGGTAGATGCCCCGGTTGCCTGCCATCTCGAAGTATTGCGTGGTGTGCCGCGATTTCGCCTCGGGGTTATTCAAGGTGTCGAGCATGCTCACGCCCTCGAGGGGTTTCTGCTTGACGCCGTAGACGACCGCGGGCTCGGGTATACCCGCTGCCTCCAACACGGTCGGAGCAATATCAGTCATGTGCGTCCATTGCGTACGCAAGCCGCCCTTCTCCGCGATCCCCTTCGGCCAGTGGGCCACCATGGATTGGCAGACTCCGCCGTAGGAGGCGACCTGGTGGCCCCAACCAAAGGGCGTCGCGCCGGCGAAAGCCCAGCCATTGTTGTACAAAATATGGGATTTGGGACCGCCGATCTCGTCGAAGTGCTTCAGTGGAATATCCAGGGGCTCCGGTATCCCGTTGAACACGGACAACTCATTGAAGGCGCCGTTGAGGCCGCCTTGGAAGACCGAACCGTTGTCGCCGGTGATGTAGAGGATCAGCGTATTGTCCATTTCGCCCAAGGTCTCGATCTCGTCGAGAAACCGGCCGACCTCGTAGTCAGTCACTTCGGCAAATGCCGCGTAGATTTCCATGTACCTGGCAAAGACCTTCTTCTCGTCGGCCGTCAAGTCGTCCCATTCCTGAATTCCCGGCGGCTTGGACGCCAGATCGGTGCCCGGGGGCACGACCCCCAGCGCGATCTGCCTTGCCAATGTTTCCTTACGCACCTGGTCCCAGCCCTGATCGAACTTGCCCTTGTACCGGTCGCGCCAGGCCTCGGGAACCTGGAACGGGCCGTGGGTGCCAATCGCCGAGTAGTACACGAAAAATGGCTTTTGGGGGGCGAGCGAGCGCTGCGAACGCAGCCAGAGGATCGCCTTATCGGTGATGTCAGTACTCGCGTAGTAATCGGCATCGGGGTGCATATCCACCCGGGTCATGTTGTCGTAAATGACCGGATGGAACATGTCCGCTTCGCCGGACATAAAGCCGTAGAACTTCTCAAAACCACTATGCACCGGCCAACGATCGAAGGGGCCGACATCACTGAGTTCCCAGGGCGCGAACTCGTGACACTTGCCGAACATGGCGGTGCTATAGCCGTTGAGCCGTAAGATCTCGGGGAGATTCGTGACGCTGCGGGGGCGCACCGCGGTGTACCCCGGGAAGCCGCTGGCAATCTCCGAGATCACGCCGAAGTTTGCGCTATGGCTATTGCGACCCGTTAAACAGGCCACGCGACTGGGCGAACACAACGGGGGGACTTTGAAATTGTTGTAGCGCAGGCCGGTCTGGGCCAGTCGATCCAGCGTCGGCATCTGGATCGGCCCACCGAATGTCGATGCGTCACCGAAGCCCATGTTGTCGAGAAGGATGACAACCACGTTGGGCGCACCTTTCGGCGCCTTCACCTCGAACCGCGGTGGGGCCTTCGCCTTCCGCGCATCAAGCTCGGTGATTGGCGGATATTGTGGCTCTGGTATCGGCAGCACGGTACGGTCCATGGAGGCAGCTGTCCCCGGCTCGCTGCTTTGTTTTCCCATTGATGTCCCCTAAAACGCTGAAAAAACACGGTGGCGAAGAACCGCCAGGTTGTCTCATGAAACACCCATGAAACCACGCATGGCTATTGGACTTATGGTCCATGTTTGCCGCGTCACAACGGGTCAAGGCGGCGGCATGACGATGGTGCAATGCCGTTCTTTCTTCGTCTTGGCTGCCGCTTCCCGACAGGCTCCCAACGCCGCTTTGTTTCTGCCGATAACCGGCCCTTCGTCACTGGCCGAAACACTGAGGGCGTGTGAAAACTCTGTTCTAGAACCGCATCTGGCCCCACATTAGCGGGCTAAATTGCGTCGAGTCAAAGAAGGTGCGTCTTTTATCAGGCACGCAGTGTTTCCACGAGCGCACCGGTTCCCATGATTCGCATCACCCGCTTTAGGTTGTATCCTAGAACGTGCTCATCTCGGCGGAGACCCGCCCCAGGGCGAAATCGAAACTTGCTCGTGCCAGGTCCAGCCCTCAGAGCCGGGCGCAACACCCGTGTAAAGTGACGCTACCACTGCGGCGTCAGCGGGTCGTTCCGATGGCGCATCTTGGGCATTGGCTGTAAAGCGGCTCGAATAGTGACCAGGGATTTGTAACTCGCCGCTTTTAGATACAGCGAGTTGTGGCGCCGGTCGACGTCCAAGCAGGGCGCCGGTTCACACACGGTCCCACACGCCGGTCGCTGCAGTGGGCGCTATCGCGGTCGTCGCCACTGGTTTAGCCGTCCTTATTCAGACGACCCTTAAGAAGCCCCCGCTCCTGTCGCCTGTCTATCTTGCAAATCTGACGACGTATTACTGGCTTGGGCCCTATGCGCTCGTATGTGTAGGAATCCTGGCTATTATGCGTCGTGAGAGGGCCCTCAATCTCCCAACGACAGCGGCTGCCTGGATCGCGGTCGCGGCGATTCTTTACGCGGCGGTAGAGATGTTTCGTAGCCCGGTGGATGACGGCACCACTTATCTGCCGTACCTGGCTCTCGTAACGATCGCCGCCGTCGCGCTCGTAATGCTCGTCACACGCACCGACAAACTCATTCCGGAAAGTGCACTCGAACAACTGTGACACGCTCTTCACGTCCGAGAGCTTCGTCGGTTACCGGATCCATTTCAGGTCGAAAGACCGGAAGTGGCCCGGGAACTGCCGTCTCCCCCTGCATTCGGGCTTAAGCCGAGTCCCGATGCCGCTCGCGCCAATAACCTGGTCGGCGGGCATGATGCGCGAAAGCGATGATGAAGATCTCGGTCGTGCTCTCCAGGACCACGACATCGAACGGAAAACGCTTGAGACCAAGACGCTTCACACCGCGTGCTCGCGCCGAAAGCGATACAGGCCTAAGCGGGACGATCCCTTCCTCGAGAAGATCCAGCGCTGCATTGACCGCTCGCTCAAATTCGGTACCAAGTCCGGGGCGTCTGCTCTCATACCACGCTGCTGCCTCAATAGCTTCTCTTGAGGCTTCCGCATGGAGGCGGAGCTTGCGCATTATCGCCGGTTCAAGCGCTCGCGTATTCGACGCGAGAATTCTTCGCGGTCGATCAGTGTTGCCGTGCCTGACTCTATTTGATCGAGGCGTTGTAGCACTTCAACGTCCCATGCCTGCGCAGCGCTTGAATCGGCTGGGCCGTCCAAGCTCGCTACGAGGTCGTGGGCGAGCTCCGCACGTTCAGCTGTGGTCAGCTCGAGCGCCTCATTGCGTAGCTTGTCTAATCCTCGATTGCTCATTGCATGGCCTCCGGTCGTGACTGTCCGATCGCTACCCCACTAGTTTAATACTATCATTTGCGGCCTGCCCGACCCGACCAGCAGTCGTGCCGTCGAATTAGTTTGATATCTCGATGCATAGGGCTGCCCTTGCCTCAATCGCCGGATAGGGCCTTGATGTATCCTGGCGCAGCTGTCGGTCCATTGAGTGACCAGTGAGTGACCACGGCCCACCTTACCTCCCCTTATATAATGCCAGCAAGAAACAAAAACCCTATAAATAAGCCATTGAATCAGCGTACTCCAGCGTAGTCTGGCGAGCTCAGTAGTAGGCTACGATTGTAACTACGAACCAGGAGGCCGGGAGTTCGAATCTCTCCGGGCGCACCAAATCAAGCACTTAGCAGTGGGTGAATCAGAAGTTCGAATCTTGAGTGACCACGCGCGGTCAAACCTCGGGCAATCGCTTCGTGACGTTTCAGCATGGCGGGCACTCCCGACGGCCTATGTCGGTCACGATCGAAACGGCAGCAGGAGCGACGTTAGCGATTCAACGCCTGCAATTCCGTAAGAAAGGACCCGCGGCGATACGGGTTGAGGTTTCAAATGCACCGGCCTCAAGCGGTATCGAACTCAGTGAGTTAAGTGCAAACGGTTGAAGCGCCACCGTCCAGGTTGAGCACAGCGCCGTTCACGTGCGAGGCACCCGGCGAGAGCAACCACGCGATTGCTTCGGCAATCTCAGCTGCGGCGGCGGGTCTGCGTGGCGGCAGCAGCTTCGTTACCCGGCGGTAGCCTTCAAATCAATAATCCCCGTGTTGCCGAGAGAATCCACGCGCCGACGGTGAAGTTTATCGGAATACCCATATTCGGTATCGGTATGAAATCGCGCCCAGGGTCCTTGGAATTGCGCCCTCCTCGCTGGGTGCCGGTGCCTGTTAGGGTTGAGCTCTTGCGTCATAGGTCGGCGCAACTTCACCCGGATGCGGAGTGCGCTTGGGCGCCCCGCAGGCACGCCGCGTGACAGATTGCGTAGGATTTCTAATCAGGTGGCCCGAAAATTGCGATAGGGCTCTTTGAGAACTTGGAAAAGACCATAGGCGATCAACCCTACCGCCACCGTCCCCAGCAGCCATTCACCGTATACATGGTGCTTAAGAGCGCCGAGGGCTCCGGCGATACCGGTCGCCTTGGCAGTGTCGTAGCGGTGCGCGGCGTCGATGAGAAATGCGCCGACCAGGACGAACAAGATGCCGCGAGCCAGAAATCCAACAACACCGAGAAGGCGGATAAGGCTGCGTAGTCTGGCGTGCGTCAGGTCGACCCGTTTAGCCTTGTTGTGCGAAATTGCTCGGTACACCTCATAGAAGCCAAACAGCGCAATGCCCACGCCGACCGCACCGACCAGCCAACGGCCGAGCGGCAGCATCATCGCCCTACCTGTCCAAACGGCCTGCGACCGGCCGTTGTCAGCCGCACCGCCGAATCCCAGTAGACGCCATGCCGCCTCACCGACGAGAACACCATGCAAGCCGCCGTTCAACAAGAAGCCCAGACGCACCGCGCGCCGCTTGGGCGTTCGCCGCTCGCGCGGATGCTCCGGATCGAGTATCCCCAGCACCACCTGCCATACCACGAACGCTCCTAGTCCCAGCACAAGTAACGCGAGCACCGCATCGCCAAACGGCGTGGCATGGAGCCTGGCCAGTGCACCCGTGTATCCGTTCGGTTGTTGCGAGGGCTCGAGCGCGGAGATTAGCGCGTAGGAGCCAATGACGATATAGACCACACCTTCGGCGACGTAACCAAGATGGCTCGCCCACCGAAGCCACGGTGCGATGTCGGCGGCGTCGCCGCCCGGCGCGCGTTTCGCGATTCTGTCACGGACATACGTCAGCTTGCTCTTGTCCAGTGCGCAACCCTCCGAGGCACGCGGTAAACTCTGCACCAAATAGAAATATCGGCGCTGTGTAATAGAATCATAGTAACAAGGCGGCGAAGGATGCGGCTGCGCCAAACGCAGTCGGTTGGGTCGAATGTGCCAAATAGATGCCAATGACCATCGCCCGAGATCAAACAGGACGGCCGTAACAGCCAGTGCGGCCGTTTTCCTCATGGGCTCGCATTGGAGCTGCAACGATGCACACGGGCCAGCGACGGCGGTCACTGGCTGGTCTCGAACCTCACTGCTTCGGTTACCCTCGTCGCTGGGAGCGCTGAGGCTTGGCATCAGGCAACTGGGATTTGTTACGCGCCCACTCCCGACAGGCCTTGCACAAACACACTCCGGAAACCTCGTAACAGCCAGGGTCGTATCTCTCGTTTACAACGCAGTCGCAGCGGGCACAAAAATCTATGTTATCCATGCCGAATACGCTCCCACCGCACGGACATCAATTCAAGACGCCGCACCTCTTATATGGGCACGCTCCGGTGGGGCATCACCCTCGCACCGCGATGCAGGACGGCCCAGTTCGGCCTAGGAATTATCCCACCCTCGCTCGTCGCCTGAGTCGGGCGAGCTTCGCCGGCGAAAAGCGCTAAGCTCCGAGGCCTTTACTTACGGCTTGCCAGGAATGCCGACTTGCTAGGAACGCAGAAGCCCCTGCGGTAGTCATGGAAGTGGAAAGCACTATCAGGCGTTTTCCCGTCGGAGCCGAAGTTTCTGCGGCCGGCGTCGAATTCCGTGTTTGGGCACCGGCGCGTCAACGTGTCGAGGTGATCTTCGAGGCCGAAGAGGCGGTCACCCTTAGCGCAGAACCGTTGGGATACTTTTCCGGAATTGCCCCGCACGCCCGGCCGGGGGTGCGCTATAAGCTGAGGCTCGACCAGGGTGAGGCGTATCCCGATCCGGCCTCGCGCTTTCAACCCGACGGACCGCATGGGTTTTCAGAAGTAGTGAATCCGACCGCATTCCGCTGGACAGATCGTGACTGGCGGGGCGTAACACTTGCGCATCAAGTGATCTATGAGATGCATGTCGGCACCTTCACAAGGGAGGGCACGTGGTCTAGCGCACTCGCCGAATTGCCGCACCTGGCCTCTCTCGGCGTCACCGTTCTTGAGCTCATGCCCGTCGCCGAATTTCCGGGTCGCTTCGGCTGGGGTTACGATGGCGTGCAATGGTTCGCGCCGGCCAACATCTACGGCAGACCCGATGATTTCCGCCTTTTCGTCGATCGGGCACACTCGCTCGGACTCGGCGTCATCCTCGACGTCGTCTACAATCATCTCGGCCCCGATGGCAATTACCTGACCCACTTTTCGCCTTATTATTTTTGTGACATCGCCACCGATTGGGGCGCCGCCATCAACTACGACTGCGATTTCTCGGGCCCGGTGCGCGAGTTCGTGATCGCCAATGCGGCATATTGGATCGAGGAATTTCATTTGGATGGCCTGCGGCTGGATGCAACCCAGGATATTCATGATAAATCCGCAGATCACATCCTCTCCGCTCTTTCCCGTGAGGTCCGTAAGAGAGCCGGATCCCGGCGAGTCATTCTCGTGGCCGAAAATGAGCCCCAGAACCTGAAACTGGTGAGGCCAGTGGACCAAGCCGGTTTCGGTCTGGATGCTCTATGGAATGATGATTTCCATCATAGCGCCATGGTCGCACTCACCGGGCGCAATGAAGCTTACTACTGCGACTACTTAGGAACGCCGCAGGAGTTTATCTCCCTGGCCAAGTACGGTTTCCTGTATCAGGGTCAATATTACCAATGGCAAGGGAAGCGTCGAGGTGTTGCCGGCCTCAATACCGATCCGGCAGTGCTGGTCACATTCATTCAAAACCACGACCAAGTCGCCAATTCGGGTCACGGGAAACGCTGTCACGAACTCACCTCTCCGGGCAAGCTACGCGCAATGACCGCCTTGCTGTTATTGGGGCCGGGTACGCCGATGCTGTTTCAGGGTTAGGAGTTTGCGGCATCCAGTCCTTTCCTCTTCTTTGCCGATCATCACTCCGAGCTCAATCAAGAAGTGCGCGAGGGCCGCGCGGCGTTTTTACGGCAATTCCCGAGTCTGGCCGGCGCCGACTTTCGGGGCCAGATGCCTGATCCGGCCGATCCTGGAACCTTTGAACGCTGCAAACTCGATCACTCTGAGCGGGAGAAAAATCGCGAAATCTATGAGCTGCATCGCGACCTATTGCAGCTGCGACGCGAGCAGGCGGCATTTCGCGCGCAGCGGCCACGGGGTCTCGACGGTGCGGTGTTGTCGGCGGAATCGATGGTGCTGCGCTATTTTGATGATGGGGGGGAGGATCGCCTGTTGCTGATCAACTTGGGCCGCGACCTTGATCTCGCCCCGGCGCCTGAGCCGCTGCTGGCGCCGCCCGCGGACATGGACTGGGCAATCTTGTGGTCGAGCGAACATCCGAGGTATGGCGGCGGCGGCACCGCGCCTCTTGATACCAATCAATGCTGGAAGATTCCCGGCCATGCGGCCGTGATCTTGCAGCCTGTTCGTGCACTCCATCCGAGCAACTCCATGGTCGGAACAAAGCCGTGAGTGGACTGGTGAGTCGTAGCTGCGCAGCGGACCGTAACCGTGAGTGGCTGCTGACAAATGGGTTGGGTGGTTACGCATCGGGTACGCTCTCGGGAACGATAACGTGACGCTACCATGGCTACCTGGTCGCGGCACTTCCCGCTCCCTTCGGACGCACGATGATGCTCAACGAGCTGACTGAGGCTGTCGCGCTCGCCGACCACAATGCCGATAAGACGAGTGCGAGCGGGCGGCCGGGCGGGTCGGACCCAATTGATCTCAATGATCATATCGCTGAATTTCGCCTGGAATTCGGTCTTCCCGTGTGGTCGTTCAAGCTCGATGCCATCACGATTGAAAAGCGCGTGGTGATGCCACATGGTCAGAATACGGCCTTTGTCAATTACTCGCTCATCTCCGGACCCGAAAGCGTGCGATTGGTGTTGCGTCCCTGCTTTAATTTCCGGTCGCATGAAGATCCGGTCAGCGCTGAGCCCGCAAGCACCTACGCGTTGACCGTCGGCGACAACCGATATGAAGTGTCCTCGGGCACGGACCTACCGGCGCTGCGCTTGATGCTTTATGGTCAAGATGTGGCGCTCACGGTGGACCGGGTGCGAAAGTCGGTCACCTATGAGCTCGAAGAACGGCGCGGTTATCCATCGCAGGGCGATCTGTGGAGTCCCGGATTTTTTCACGTCGATCTTCGCAGGGACGGTGGCGCTGCACTGGTTTTGTCGACGCAGTCCTGGGATGACCTGGGCGCGCTCTCGCCCGCCGCTGCATTGGATTGCGAAGCGGAGCGCAAGCGGCGGATCCTTGCGGTCGCCGCCAAGAGATTTGGCAAGAACCCGAGCGAGTTAGCTCAATGTGATCCGACGCTCGTCGAGTTGATCTATGCGGCCGATCAATTTCTCGTCACTCCTGCGGGCAGAACATCCGATGCGGTACGCGCTCGCGCCGTCGGCGATGAAATCCGCACGGTGATCGCAGGTTACCACTGGTTCACCGACTGGGGCCGGGACACCATGATTTCGCTCGAAGGTCTGACCCTCACCACCGGCCGTTATTCGGAGGGCGCGTGGATCCTGCGCACCTTCGCGCAGTACATTCGCGACGGCTTGATCCCGAACCTTTTTCCTGAAGGGCGGCGCGAGGTCTCTACCATACCGCTGATGCGACGCTGTGGTTCTTCCACGCGGTGCATCGCTACACGCAGGCGAGCGGCGATCGCTCGGTCTTGCAGATGGTATTGCCGAAACTCCTCGATATCTTCGAGTGGCATATGCGAGGGACACTGTTTGGTATTCGCGTCGATCCCGCGGATGGTTTGCTCTCTCAAGGGGCCGATGGATATGCGCTCACGTGGATGGATGCCAAGGTCGGGGACTGGGTGGTCACCCCGCGGCGGGGAAAAGCGGTTGAAATCAATGCTCTTTGGTACAACGCCCTGAAGCTCCTGGAAGGCTGGCTGCTCGAATCCCAGGAAGGGGAGAGCGCCAAACGCGTCGGCGCGGCGGCCGCGCAGGCGCGCAAATCGTTCAACGCGCGCTTTTGGTACGCGCAAGGCCAGTATTTGTACGATGTGCTGGATGGTCCGGAAGGGAATGATCCCGCTTGCCGTCCCAATCAACTGCTCAGCTTTTCCCTCGAGCATCCGGTACTCGAGCGACACTGGTGGGGACCGCTGCTCGAGGTCGCTCGTACAAAACTGTTGACGCCCGTCGGCTTGCGCTCGCTCTCGCCTGATCACAAGGATTACAAACCGAGGTACGACGGTGATCTGCGGGCCCGTGCGTTGCCGAAGTGCTGCGTTGCTGGGTCGAGTGCCGCCTGTCTTCTGAGGCGCCCCGCCCGCCGTCCGCGTGAGCGGCAATCATCTGAACAAGGGCTTTTTTCCGGTTGTCCACACACCGATCAATTTCACGACCTCGCCCCACGGATGTTTCTCACGCCGGAGAACGCACGACTCAGGGCGACAGCGGCAGCTGTGGTATGCCGTACTGGCGCAGTATCTCGTGAATCGCCGGTGCTTCTTTGCTCAAGAAGGCATCGAGCCGTTCTCGGAGCATCTCGTTATCGCGACGCACACCCATCGAGATATCGTAGATCATGGGCGAGGTGGGCTCGTGCGCCGGTGTGACAGGCTCGAGGCGCAGCGCAACCGCGGAGCGTTTGGCGAAATAGCCGGCGAGGGGCCCCCACACAATAGCCACATCGACATGCTTATTCGCAACCGCATCGATAATGGCGGCGGCGGGATTGGGCTGAACGTAATTGCCATACACCATATAGCCGCGCACGTTATCAGTCATTCCGCGTACGGCGACGGCGTGCGCCGGCGGGGTGTTCATCGCATCGTTGCCGATCATTTGCACGCCGATCAACAGCGAGGTTAGACGACGATCATCGAGGGTGAGCCCCGCGAGCGGCGCGTCGGCCCGCGTCACGAACATATAACTCGAGCGATAATAGGGACGGGTCGTTCCTACGCGCTCGACGTCGTGGGCGACGCCGAGCCACACATCGCACTTGGTGTCGTTCAGCGTATTGCGGATGAACCCGCGGCGCTGCGCCCACCATGTGTAGCTCAACTGCATGTGGAACTTCTTGGCCACCAATTCTGCGATCTTGTTTTCAAAACCCTGCTGCGCACGGTTCGAAAAGGGCAGATTGTTGGGGTCGGCGCAGGCGACCAGCCGACCCCCACGCATACCGGTAGCCGCGGACGTCATGGCCGAATTAGGAAATGCGATCCCCAACACGGCTGTGAGAACAGCCCATTGCGGCCAACGACTCATTTGGACGCGTCGGTCTTGTTCCCGTACGCGGATCCTTCCACGGTTGTCCCATAGGTGTTGGTCGTCGCCGCGGGCGGCGACCAGCCCGAATCGTCATCCGCCGCGCGGGGGACCGCGACCGGTGTTTGCGATGGGGTATCGCCGGTGTCCGCGGCCAGCGTCTGCGGCAGGGACATGGAGCGGACGTAGGCCGCCAACTGCCACAGTTGCTGATCCGGTATCTTGCCACCCCAAGCCGGCATGCCGTTCGGGCGGCCCTCGACCAAAGTCTGATGGATTTGTGCCAGTCGACTCCCGTAAATCCACTGGCCGTCCATGAGGGGAGGTCCCATACCGCCGCCGCCGTTCGAGTGACAGCCGCTGCAATTGTATTGCTGAAATAACCTCTTGCCGGTGGCCACGGCTTCAGCGTTGTCGTAATACGCCGCGGCTCGCGGATCGTCGGTAACAAGGCTTTGCGCCAGCCCCGGTGTCAGCGCGCTGCCGATCACGCCTTCGCGGTCGGGCTGTTCCGCCGGCCCCGCCAAATGTGCACCTCGATGACAGGCCGACAGCAGAAGCAGCAGTGAGGCTCCCGCAATCTCAATGGGGAAGCGAGAACACATAGAGCGTACCTCCGGCGGTTGTATATTTCGGAAGATCGGACATCACCGCGATCATTCCGAGAGCTGCCGTTCCATCGCGGGGATCCACGGGACCGGACACGACCGCGCCTGACCATCCGCCCACTCCCGACAAAACCGCGATGTATTGATGTCCATCCGGTCCCCGGTAGCTCACCGGCTGACTGATGATTCCGCTGTCGACCTTGAATCTCCACAGCAGTTCGCCGCTGCGCGCATCGACGGCTTTGAACCAGCCATCCATGGTCCCGTAGAACACCAAGTCGGCCGCGGTCACGACGGTTCCCGACCAGAGAGGAAAGTTTTCCTTCACTGCCCATACCGGCCGGCGCTGCACCGGGTCCCACGCCGTGAGCTCACCGCGATTACCGCCGGGACCTGGCTTCATGTGCACTTCCGAGCCGACGAACGGAGTACCCGCGATATAGCTGACCTCCATGTCCATCTTGTCCATGCACATGTTTTCATGGGGGATGTAGAGCAATCCCGTTTTGGGACTGAAGCTCGAAGGATTCCAGTCCTTCGCTCCCGATGCGGTGGGACAAATGTTTCGGACCGTCTCGCCGACCTTGGTCTCTTTCGCCGGATTCAGGATGGGCCGGCCGGTTTGCAGATCGACGCCTTTGGTCGAATTAACGGGTCCGTACGGATCTGCCGACAGAACAGCGCCGGTGGTTCGCTCGATGACATAGATGTACCCATCGCGATCGATGTGAATCAAAACCTTTTGCATTTTTCCGGCAAACGGCATGTCGAGCAGGATTTGCTCGTTGATGCCGTCATAGTCATGTTCATCGTGCGGCGAG
>CAWDGY010000021.1:0-202173 GCA_963801865.1 uncultured Gammaproteobacteria bacterium
CCGATTCGAAGATGCTCTGCAGGCCGGTGCCCGCGCGACCCTTGGTTTCGATGTTTCGATACAACGCCGCCAGATCGCCCCCCGACCAGAACTGCGTATCGAACTGGTCGGCGCCGCGCCGCGACTGCGAGATCTCGCGGCTCTTGCGAAAAATGATCGCCCAAGATGCGATCGAGGCGACCATGAGCAGGGCGACCACCGCCTGAACGATGGGACTCGCATCGAGCACCAGAGCCCAGACCGACAAATCATTGGGCATTGCGCCACTCCGTGAATAGATCCTTGGGGATGGCGCGTGCTTTCAACGTGCCTGAGTCGAGACAGGCGACGCGAGCCGTTGCGTCGATGAGTTGCCGTTCGTCCCGCCATATCGCTTGCTTGAAATGGATTGTCGCACCGCTCAGCCGTACGAGCTCGGCAGTGACGAGAATTTCATCATTGAGGAGCGCCGGCTGCAGGAAATCCACCGTGACATTGACCACCGCAAACTGCAGGCGGCGCTCCGATCGCAAGCGAAGCTGATCGACACCCAATGCTCGCAGCCATTCGGTGCGACAGCGCTCCATGAATTTCAGGTAATTGGCGTAATACACCACGCCGCCCGCATCGGTGTCCTCCCAATAGATCGTGCAGCGATGGGAGAACCTCTGCGCCGCCATCTACGGCGCATCCTTGAACAGCGGCAGGTTGAGATCGCGCTCGACACTCGGCGCCGCGAGCCCGAAATGTGCATAGGCGGTTCGCGTGGCGACCCGGCCACGCGCGGTGCGCATCAAGAATCCCTGCTGGATCAAGAATGGCTCGATGACATCCTCGATCGTGCCGCGCTCCTCGCTCATGGCCGCCGCCAGACTGTCGACGCCGACGGGACCGCCCTCGAATTTTTCGATGACGGTCAGCAGCAGCTTGCGGTCCAAGGTATCGAACCCCTGCGGATCGACTTCCAGCATGTCGAGCGCGGCGAGTGCCACCTCGCCACTGATGAGTCCGCCCGCTTTCACCTCGGCAAAATCGCGCACTCGGCGCAACAGCCGGTTGGCGATGCGCGGTGTACCACGCGAGCGCTCGGCGATCCGGTCCGCACCATCGGGCTTGAGGTTCAGCTTCAAGATCGAGGCGCTGCGAATCACGATCTGCGTCAACTCCTCGGTCGAATAGAATTCCAGGCGTTGCACGATGCCGAAGCGATCTCGCAGCGGCGAGGTGAGAAGCCCCGCTCGGGTCGTGGCGCCGACCAGCGTGAAGGGCGGCAAATCGAGCTTGATCGACCTCGCCCCGGGACCCTCGCCGATCATCAGGTCGAGCTGCGAGTCCTCCATCGCCGGATACAGAACCTCCTCGACCACGGGGCTCAGGCGATGAATCTCATCGACGAACAGCACGTCACGCGGCTCGAGATTCGTCAGCAGAGCGGCCAAATCCCCCGGGCGCTCCAGCACCGGACCCGAGGTTTGCCGCAGGTTGACCTCGAGCTCGTTGGCGATGATGTTCGCGAGCGTGGTCTTGCCGAGGCCCGGCGGACCGAAGATCAGTACGTGATCCAGGGCTTCGCCGCGCATGCGCGCCGCCTGCATGAAGATGGCCATCTGGGTCTTCACATTGGGCTGACCCACGTAGTCGGCGAGGCGCTTCGGCCGAACGGCGCGATCGACGACTTCGTCGTCCCGTCCACCCGTGCCGGTAATGATCCGATCCTGTTCGATTCCCATGCGCGCCTTCAGGCCTTGGCCGCGGACTTCAGGGCGCGGCGAATGATTTCGGTGGTCGACAGCCCGGGCTCGTCCGCTGCCTTCAACAGCCGCGTGACCTCCGGCGGTTTGTAGCCGAGCGCGATCAGCGCGCTGAAGGCCTCGCTTTGCGGCGTGAGCGCGGCGCCGAGCGCGCTGGCCTGCCCGGCCGTCGGGGCGGTGAGTTTTTGCACGCTGTCGCGCATCTCGATGATCACCCGTTCGGCGGTTTTACGGCCGATTCCCGGAATGCGCGTGAGCATGGCGGCATCTTCGGCCTCGATGATGCGCATGAAATCGTCGACGCTCGCGCCCGACAAGATCCCGAGCGCAATCTTCGGGCCGACGCCCGACACTTTCAGCAAGCCGCGAAACAGGCGCCGCTCGCCGTCGGTGCCGAAGCCGAACAAGATATGCGCGTCCTCCCGTATCACGAGATGGGTGAACAGCGCGACCGGCTCGCCCGTCGCCGGCAGGCCATAGAAGGTCGACATGGGGGCTTCGAGCTCGTAGCCCACGCCATTGACGTCGATGAGCAGGCTGGGCGGTTGCTTGGCGGCCAGCCGACCCTTGAGGAAACCGATCATGGTCGGTTCGCCGCCAATTTGAGCGACGCACGCACCTGACCACGCAGGGCATGGCACACGGCCGCTGCCAACGCATCGGCCGCATCGACCGTCAGCCGCCCCTCGAGCTTCAAGATGCTGCGCATCATCAGCTGTACCTGCGCCTTTTCGGCGCTGCCCGAGCCGACGACGGCCTGTTTGATTTGGCGGGTCGCGTATTCGAACACTTCCGCGTTCGCATCGACGGTGCCGCAAATGGCGGCGCCGCGCGCCTGCCCGAGCTTCAAAGCGCTGTCCGGATTTCGATTGACGAACACACGTTCGATGGCGATTTCCTGCGGACGATACTGCGCGACGACGCTGCGCACGCAGCGGAAAATCTCGCACAAACGCGCCGAAAATTCACCCTGCTCGGTGCGAATCACACCGCTGGCCACATAGATGAGCCGCGGCCCGGTGGCATCCACGACGCCAAAGCCGGTGCGCTGCGAGCCCGGGTCGATTCCCAACACGCGCACCGTCGCAAACTTAAGCGTTCGCAAACGCCCGGCTCACGGCTATCTGGACATGCGACTTCGTCATTGAATCTGGCATGGCCGAGTATGATACCGGCAATGGGCGCTTAAACCCACCAACTCTGCCGTTAGATCCATGGAAACCACCGCCCCAACCCGGACCGCGAGCTCGAAGCTCGAGACGAGCTTTGCGGCCGTGCGCGCGCTCGATGTGCCCGCGGAGGCCGAGTCCCTGCGCAGCGCCGCGCTCGATGTGGCGCAGATCGTGCGCACGCTCGATGCCGACGACGATGTGGTCATCGCCGCATTGTTGCGTCCGCTTCTCGATGAGCGGCTTCTCGATCGGCAGAGCGCCGTGGAGCGCTTCGGGGAGGAGGCCGTTCGACTGGCGCGAGCGCTGAGCCAATTGGGACAGTTCGGCCTGCCGGCTGATTGGACCCCGGAGCGGGGTCTCGAGTCGGCGCAGGCCGAGGCGCTGCGAAAGATGCTGGTGGCCGTTATCGGCGATGTTCGCCTGGTCGTGGTGAGGCTGGCCGAGCAGCTGCAGCGAATGCGCTCCGCCAAGTCGCTCGATGCCGCGCTCCAGAAGAAACTCGCGATCGAGACCCGCGAGGTCTACGCTCCGCTCGCAAACCGGCTCGGCGTCTGGCAGATGAAATGGGAGCTGGAGGATTCTGCGTTCCGCTATCTGCAGCCAAGCGACTACAAGCACATCGCGGCGGCGCTCAAAGTGCGCCGTTCCGAGCGCGAACGCTACATCGAGGAGCTCAAGGACCTGCTGCAGCGCGAATTGCGCAGCGCCGGCATCGAGGCAAGAATCGAGGGCCGCCCGAAGCACATCTACAGCATCTGGCGCAAGATGCAGGTGAAGCAGCTCGCGTTCGATCAACTCATGGACATCCGGGCGGCGCGGGTGCTGGTGAACACTGTCGCCGAGTGCTATGCGGCGCTCGGTATCGTGCACTCGCTGTGGCAGTTCATTCCCGGCGAATTCGACGATTACATCGCCACCCCGAAGGACAATCTGTACCGCTCGATTCACACCGCGGTCGTCGGACCCGGCAACGAGCCAGTCGAGATCCAAATTCGGACCCATGAGATGCACGCCAATTCCGAGCGGGGCGTGGCCTCACACTGGCGCTACAAGGAGGGCGGCCGGAGCGATCAAGCGTACGAACGCAAGATCAACCAATTGCGCGCGCTGCTGACGCCCGTCGAAGGCGACAGCGCGCACGACTTCCTCGAACGCATGCGCGTCGATCTGTTCCAGGATCGCGTCTACGTGCTCTCCCCCAAGGGCGAGATCGTCGATGTACCCGTCGGCGGCACGCCGCTCGACTTTGCCTATCAGGTGCACACCGATCTCGGCCACCGTACCCGCGGCGCCAAGGTCAATGGGCGCATGGTGACGTTGGATTATCAGCTGAAGAACAGCGATACCGTCGAGATCATCACCGCCAAGGCGGCGCAGCCGTCACGGGACTGGCTGTCGCCGCGCTTCCTCGCGAGTCCTCGCCACCGCAACAAGGTGCGCGCCTGGTTTCGCAAGCAAAACGAATCGCAAAATAAGCTCGAAGGTCGGGCGATGCTCGAACGCGAACTGCAGCGGCTCGGAGTCCACAGCCCGCCCATGCCGGAGCTGCTGAGCGAGCTCAAATTGACGAGCTCGGAGGCCCTGCACGAGGCCCTCGGGCTCGGCGAGATCAGCGCCGCGCAAGTCGCGGGCGCGATACAGCGCCTGTTGCATGCACGTGAAGTGCGGCCGCTCGATGTCTCCGCCGTTCGCACGAGAGCGCTGCGCGAGCCGGAAATCGACGTGCAGGGAATCGGGGATCTGCTGTCCACCTTTGCCCGCTGCTGCAAGCCCGTGCCGCCGGAGCCCATTGCAGGCTACATCACCGTCGGTCGCGGGGTGAGCATTCACAGCCGGTCCTGCCAGAATCTGGCCCGGCTGAGCGTGAAGGCGCCGGCGAGGGTGCTGCCGGTGGCATGGGGCGAGATCACGGCCGGCGAATTTCCCGTGGACATCGAGGTGCAGGCATTCGATCGCCGCGGACTGGTGCGCGATGTGAGTGCGGCACTCGCGGATGAGAAGATCAGCATCCAGAGCATGAACACGGTTACGGACCGTCGCGATCATGTTGCGCACATGCAGATCGGAATTCAAATCAGCGGTCTGCCCCAGCTGTCGCGGGTGTTGGGTCGGATCGCACAGCTGCCGAACATCGTGAGCGCCCGGCGCAGGAAATAACGCTCCCGGCACGGCGCCTCACGCGCATGATTGCTCTCGCCTGCCCTTTCTGCCGTTATGTGGCATTCTGCCGGCCATCAGGGCGGTTATGGGGGTTGAGAGAAATGAACCGTGGTATTGCGCTGACGGCGCTGCTCGTCACTGCGCTCGCATCGCGCGCCGCCGACCCGGGCGCTCCGCCGTCGGCGGCGCACCCCGTGATCGACGCATATCATTCCGTGCGCGTCGCGGATCCGTATCGCTGGCTGGAAAATCCGCAAGGTCCCGGGGTCGAGCGGTGGGTGGCCGCAGAAGACTCGCGCACCAGGGCATACTTCGACGGCTTGGCGCAGCGAGCCCCGATTTACAAGCAACTCTACAGCCAGATCGCCGCGACCTCGAGTTCCTACTCCCACCTGCACGCCGTCGGAGAGCAGCTCTTCGCCCTGTACACCCAGCCGCCGAAGCAGCAGCCGATGATCGCGGTACTGAGCAGCGCCCTGGAGGCCAGCGCGCCTCGGATCGTCGTGGATCCGAATACCATGAATCCCAAAGGAACCACCGCCGTCGATTGGTTCGTGCCGTCGCCGGACGGCAAGCTCGTGGCGGTTTCCCTGTCGGAGAACGGCAGCGAGGACGGTACCTTGCGTGTCTTCGATACGGCCTCCGGCGCTGCGGTCGGGGAGCAGATTCCGCGCGTGCAGTACCCGACCGGCGGCGGCAGCGTCGCGTGGCGCGCCGACAGTCGGGGGTTTTGGTATACGCGCTACCCGGGGCCCGAACGGCCCAAAGAGGAGCAGCACTTCTTCCAACAGGTGTTCTTCCATCGCATGGGCGACGATCCCTCCCAGGATCCTTACGTCATCGGCAAGGACTTCCCGAAAGTCGCGGAGATCTACCTCGACAACCGCTTCGATCCGGACCGGGTGGTGGTGTCGGTCGCGAACGGCGACGGCGGCCAATTCGCGCATTACTTGATCCGACCGGACGGCACGATCGTGCAGTTCACGCATTTCGCCGACCGGATCGTGGCCGCGACGGCCGGCCCGGACCACGCGTTGTACTTGGTCTCGCGGCAGAACTCACCGCGCGGCAAACTGCTCAAGCTCGAGCCGGGGAGCACCGACCTCGCCCGCGCCAAAGTCATCGTTCCTGAATCCGATGCGGCGCTGCAGGGCGGCGGAGAGTTTGGCGGCGAACCGGTGGTCATCACTGCCCGCGCGCTGTACGTGCGCGAACTCATCGGCGGCCCCTCGCGCGTGGCCATCTTCGATCTCGCGGGCAAGCCGCAGGGAGAACTGCCGCTGCCGCCCGTCGCGGCGGTGGCCGAGGTCGAGCCGCTGCGCGACGGCACACTGCTCTACTCGATCGAGACCTACCTCAGGCCGCCCTATTTTTCACGCTATGACGAGCGCAGCGCGAAAGCGGCCGAGACTCCTCTGGCGCAGACGAGTCCGGTCTCCTTCGCCGATGCCGAGGTGGTGCGCGAATTCGCCGTTTCCAAGGACGGAACCTCGATTCCGCTCAACATCATCCGCCGCAAGAGCGCCGCACTCACCGGGACGACGCCCGTCCTGCTGAACGGCTATGGCGGCTATGGCATCAGTCTCACGCCCCAGTTTCTCGGGCCGACGAAACGGTTGTGGCTCGACGGCGGCGGGATTTTCGTCATCGTCAATTTGCGCGGCGGCGGCGAATTCGGCGAGTCGTGGCACGAACAGGGCTCGCTCACGCACAAGCAGAACGTGTTCGACGATTTCATCGCGGCGGCGCAGTACCTGATCGCGCATCACTACACGAGTCCCGAGCACCTCGCCATCATCGGCGGCAGCAACGGCGGTTTGTTGATGGGCGCCGCGTTTACCCAACATCCGGAATTGTTCCGCGCCGTCGTCTCTTCGGTCGGCATCTACGACATGCTGCGGGTGGAGCTGGACCCGAACGGACTGTTCAACACCACCGAATTCGGCAGCGTCAAAGATCCGCAGCAGTTCAAGGCGCTCTACGCCTATTCGCCCTATCACCACGTGGCGCAGGGCACCGCGTATCCGGCCATTTTCATGTACACGGGAGCGACCGACGGCCGCGTGAATCCCGCGCATTCGCGCAAGATGATTGCGCGCCTGCAGGCGGCAACGAGTTCGGGCAGGCCGGTGCTCCTTGGCATCAATTCGCAGGCCGGACACGGCATCGGCAGCGCGCTGTCGATTCGCGTCAACCAAGCGGCGGATGTCTATAGCTTCCTGTTCGACCAGCTGGGAATGCGGCTCCCGCGCGCGGGTGGCACAGCAGGCTCGCCCTAGCGATTGAGGCCGTCGATGGCCTTCTTGTCCACCGCCAACGCCGCTTCGTGGATGGCCTCCGACAGGGTCGGATGTGCGTGGATGGTGCGTTGGATGTCCTCGGTGCTCGCCGAGTACTCCATCGCGAGGACGGCCTCGCTGATCAGTTCGCCGGCCATCGGGCCGATCACGTGCACGCCCAACACCTCATCATCGTCGCGAGCCGAGACGATCTTGGCCATGCCCTGCCCGGCCTCCATCGCCCGCGCGCGCCCGCTCGCCGCAAACGGGAACGTGCCGACCTTGTACGGGCGGCCGCTCGCCTTCACCTGCTCCTCCGTCTGCCCGACCCAGGCGATTTCCGGCGCTGTGTAGATCACCGACGGTATCACCTTGTAGTTCACATCCCCGAAGTGGCCGGCAATCAGATCGGCCACCATGATGCCCTCCTCCTTGCCCTTGTGCGCGAGCATGGGTCCGCGCACCACATCGCCGACGGCCCACACATTCGAGGCCGTCGTGCGGCAGTGTTCATCCACCTCAATGAAGCCGCGCGGGTCGAGCCGCACGCCCGCGGCATCGTCCAACAGGTTTTGCGTGAAGGGCCTGCGGCCCACGGCGACCACCAGCTTGTCGACCGTCATGGTGTGCTCGCCCTGCGCGTCGGTGTACACCACCTCCACGGCGCCGTCCGCCACCGTTGCACGCGCCACCTTGGCACCGAGCCGGATGTGCAGTCCCTGCTTCTTGAAATGGCGCTGCGCTTCCTTCGCAATGCTCTGATCGACCATGGGCAGCAGCTGATCGAGCGCCTCGAGCACGGTCACCTCGCTGCCCAAGCGGCGCCAGACGCTGCCGAGCTCGAGGCCGATGACCCCTGCGCCGATGACTCCAAGCCGCCTCGGGACGGCGTCCAACTCGAGTGCATTCCAGGAATCGATGATGTACTTGCCGTCATGCGGCACGCTGTTGAGCCGAATGGGCACCGAGCCCGATGCCAGGACGACATGTTTGGCCTGCAAGACTCTCTCGGCGCCGTCGGCGGCCGCGACGAGCACCTTGTTCCCCGCCAGCAAGCGGCCATGCCCGTGGATACCCACCACCCCATTGGCCTTGAACAATGCCACGATACCCCCGGTCATCGTCTTCACGACCGACGCCCGTCGCTTTTGCATGGCCGCGAGATCGAGCTCGACGCTGCCGAGTTTGATGCCGTGAACCGAGAACTCCTCCTTGGCGCGCACGTACAGCTCGGAGGACTCGAGCAACGCCTTGGAGGGGATGCAGCCGGCGTTCAGGCACGTACCGCCGAACGCCAGGCTGCCGTCGAAATTCTTCCACTCATCCACGCAGGCCACTTTCAACTTGTTTTGTCCGGCGCGAATCGCCGCCGGATAGCCCGCCGGGCCCGCGCCGATCACGACGACGTCGAAGGTCTCGCTCACAGCCCCAACACCATGCGCGCGGGATCTTCCAGGCACTGCTTGACGGTCACCAGAAACTGCACCGCCTCGCGTCCATCGATGAGGCGGTGGTCGTACGTCAATGCCACGTACATCATGGGACGGATCACGACCTGGGAGTCGATCACGACGGGTCGATCTTGAATCTTGTGCATTCCGAGAATGGCACTCTGCGGGGAATTGACGATGGGGGTCGACAGCAGCGATCCGAAGACCCCGCCGTTGGTGATGGTGAACGTGCCTCCCGTCAACTCCTCGATGGTGATCGAGCCGGCGCGGGCGCGCGATGCGAAATTGGCGATCGATTTCTCGATCTCGGCGAAGCTCAACTGATCCGCATCGCGCAGGATGGGCACGATCAGGCCGCGATCGGTGGACACCGCGACGCCGATGTCGAAATACTCGTGGTACACGATATCGCCGCCCTCTACGGAGGCGTTCACCGAGGGAAATCTCTTCAGCGCCTCGACGCAGGCCTTCACGAAAAACGACATGAACCCGAGCTTCACGCCGTGCTGCTTTTCGAAGGGATCCTTGTAGCGCGCACGCAGATCGCTCACGCTCTTCAAGTCCACCTCGTTGAACGAGGTCAACAATGCCTGCGTCGCCTGCGCCTGTACCATGCGTTCGGCAATGCGCGCACGCAGGCGCGTCATGGGCACCCGCTGGTCCGCCCGGGTCCCGCGCACGCTCGACAAGGCGGCTGCCACGGGTGCGGGCGCTTTCGCAGCTGGGGTCGCTGAGGCCGCCGAGGCCGCGGGCGCATCCTGGGTCTGCAGATAATTCACGACATCGGACTTCGAGACCCTGCCGTCGCGCCCGGATCCCGGGACCGCTTTGGGATCCACTTTGTTCTCCTCCACCACGCGCTTGGCGGCAGGGCTCAACTTGGCGGCACTGGCCGCTGCGCCGCTCGGGCCCACCGATGGTGCTGCAGCCGACGCGGCCGGCGCGGCGCCCGGCAGCGTCGCGGCGGCCGGGGCCTCCTCGAGCAACGCCAGAATCTGGCCGCTGGTGACCTTTGTGCCGTCGGTGACCTTGAGCTCCTTGAGAACGCCACCCGTGGGCGCGGGCACCTCGAGCACCACCTTGTCCGTTTCCAAGTCCGCCAGATTCTCATCGCGCGCCACGGCATCACCGGGCTTTTTGTGCCACGAGACCAGCGTAGCATCGGCCACCGATTCCGGCAGCTGCGGTACGCGCACTTCGATTGTCATGTCAAGTACCGGTCCTCGTGGCCGTCGGCAGGCGCATCGTTTGTCGTGAAGTCTCTTCCGGCGGCACGCCTTGCAGCGCCGCCGTCACCAAGTTCTTCTGTTGTTGTTCGTGCAGGGCCGAGATGCCGGTGGCGGGAGCCGCCGCGCCGGCGCGGCCGGCGTACAGAAGCTCATCTTTCGCACTGAGCGGCGTCTGCAAGCGGTGTCGAATCTGATACCAGGCGCCCTGATTTTGCGGCTCCTCCTGACACCATACGATCTCGCGCGCATTGTCGTATTTGCGAATGATGGCTTCGTACTCATCGGACGGAAACGGATAGAGTTGCTCGATCCGCACGACGGCGACCGATTCAAGCTTCGCGTCGCGCCGCGCCTTCAACAAGTCGAAATACACCTTGCCGCTGCAGAGCACGATGCGCGTGACCGCGGCAGGCTGCACTTCATCGATCTCATCGATGACGGTGCGAAAACCGCCGCCGGCGAGTTCCTCCAATCGCGACACCGACAGCGGATGGCGCAGCAGACTCTTGGGCGTCATGATGATGAGCGGCTTGCGCAATGCCCGCACCATTTGCCGGCGCAGCATGTGAAACATTTGCGCGGGCGTCGAGGGCACGCAGACCTGCATGTTGTACTCCGCGCAGAGCTGCAGGAAGCGCTCGAGGCGCGCCGAGGAGTGTTCCGGGCCCTGCCCCTCGTAGCCATGCGGCAGGAACAGGGTGATGCCCGAGAGCCTGCCCCACTTCGCCTCGCCGGAGCTGATGAACTGATCGATGATCACCTGCGCACCGTTGGCAAAATCCCCGAATTGTCCCTCCCAGATCGTCAAGCAGCGCGGCTCGGTGGTGGAGAAGCCGTACTCGAAACCCATCACCGCCTCTTCGGAGAGCACCGAATCGATCACGCGGAAGGTGGGCTGTTCGCTGGCGACGTGCTGCAGCGGCAGGTAGCGGCGGCCGGTGATCTGGTCATGCAGCACGGCATGGCGATGAAAGAAAGTGCCGCGACCGCTGTCCTGCCCGGTGAGACGCACGGGGTAGCCGTCTTGGAGCAGGCTTGCGTAGGCGAGATTCTCGGCGCAGCCCCAATCGAGGGCGAGCTCGCCCGCCACCATGCGCTCGCGCGCCTGCATCAGGGCGAGCACGCGCGGATGCAGCTTCCAGTCCGCAGGATAGGTGGTGATTGCCCGACCGAGGGCGCGCAAGCGGCTCATCTCGACGGCGGTCCTGACGGGCTCCGACCAATCCGCCCCCAGGTATTCGCTCCAATCGACGGTGTACTGGTTGCCGATCAGGCCGAGCGCAGCGCGAGCCTGCGGCTTGCCCTCATCCAAACCGGTCCGATACTGCTCGATCATGGCGGCCGCTTCGGCTGCCGTCAGCACCCGTTCGGCGAGGAGCTTATCGGCATAGAGTTGCCGCGCGGTCGGCTTCTTGCGAATGACCTGGTACATGACCGGCTGGGTGGCCGCCGGCTCGTCCGCCTCGTTATGACCATGGCGGCGATAGCACACGAGATCGATCACCACATCCTTGTGGAACTTCATGCGGTAAGCGAGCGCGAATCGCGCCACGAAGCACACCGCTTCGGGATCGTCCGCATTGACGTGAAAGATCGGCGCTTCCACCATTTTTGCGACATCGGAGCAGTAGAGAGTCGAGCGCGCATCGTGCGCATCGCTGGTCGTGAAGCCGACCTGATTGTTGATGATGATGTGAACCGAACCGCCGGTATAAAAGCCGCGCGCCTGCGAGAGCTGCAGGGTCTCCATCACGACGCCTTGGCCGGCGAACGCCGCGTCGCCGTGAATTTGCACCGCAAGCACTTTGTCGCCCTTCGTATCGGAACGCCGCTCTTGTCGCGCGCGCACCGATCCCTCCACCACGGGATTGACGACCTCGAGGTGCGAGGGATTGAAGGCGAGCGCGACGTGCACGTTGCCCCAATCGGTCTTCAGGTCGGCGGAGAACCCCTTGTGATACTTGACGTCCCCCGAGCCGCGGAGGTTCGCAATGTCATAGCGGCCTTCGAATTCGCTGAACAAGTCCTTGGGCGATTTACCGAGCAGGTTTACCAGCACGTTGAGGCGGCCGCGATGCGCCATCCCGACGATGGTCTCTTCGATGCCCGTCTTGCCCGCCTGCTGCACCAACGTATCGAGCAGGGGGATGAGGCTATCCCCGCCCTCGAGCGAGAAGCGCTTCTGGCCGACGTACTTGGTGTGCAGATAGCGCTCGAGCCCCTCCGCCGCGGTCAGCTGCCAGAGGATGTTCTTCTTCTCCGCGGCGTTGAAGCGAAATTGCATCCGCGCCGATTGAAATTGGTCCTGCAGCCAGATCCGCTCGTCGCTGTTCGAAACATGCGCGAATTCAGCGCCGATGGAGTCGGCATAAATGAATCTGAGGGTGGCCAGAATGTCCTTGAGCCTACTGCGGGCCGGAATGGCATCGGTGCGGCTGCCGGTGAAGAATTCCGTCTCCAGATCCGCATCGGACAGGCCGAAATACTCCAGATCGAGTACATACGGCTTGGGACGCTGCTCGAGACCCAACGGGTCCAACTGGGCAATGAGGTGCCCGCGGTTGGCGTATACCTGAATCAGTCGGGAGACTGCACCCTGCTTGGCGCTCGCCGCCTCGGCGGCGCTGCTCGGCACCGCGCCGGCGGCGGCTTTCTTGTGCTGCAGCCGCTGCAAGAGTTTCGCGCGAATCGCGCGATGATCGGGTTCGCCCGCCGCACCGGTCCTGAAACCCTTGAAGTAGCGGCTCCAGCTCGGATCAACGCTCTTCGGGTCCTTCAGGAATTGTGCGTAGAGCTCCTCGATGAAATCGGCATTCCCCCCATACAGAGCGGTGGTCGCCAATTGGTCCGCAAGTGATTCGCTCATGAGTATATTTGACGGGTAAAAAGTTCAAGTAGATCAAGACGATATGAGATAAAAAGCGACTTCGCCGCAAGTCTTAGTTTAGCTCAACGAGCCAGAATATGGAATGTGACCGCTCGGGCAGAATCTACAGTTCATGCATCGCAATGAGCTTTTGTAGCATCTGCAGCTCGTAGACGATCAACGTCATATAGGCCACGAAGATCACGTACAGCACGAAGTCGACTCGCACCAAACGCATGAACCGATAGCGTGCGAGAAACACCATCAGTACCACGCTCGTTCCGGTGACGATCATCTTCAGCGTCACGAACACCGCAACGCTTCCCGAGACGAGCACCGCCATGACGGGATTCACTTCGATCGCGCCGCCGGAAATGAGCGCCACGGTCAGAAATGCGTCCGCGACGTTCAAAATCAAGATCCCGAGCGCCACGGCGAGCAGGTGGGCGGCGTGCCAATCGAGGCTTTGGAAGCGGGATTCATCGAGCCGCCGCGAGGGTCTGCGGCGGCGTGGATTGAAACTGCCGTAGAGCAGGGACCACCACAGGCGTCGCCGCCGGTCGGGTCGATTGCGCCGTTCCGGCCGAAAGGCGGGCGCGCCCACCGGGGTTTGCCGGGAGACCCAGTCGTCGGGTTTCGGTCGAACAGGTTGGTTCATCCTGCCACTATCCCGACATGCACGGGGCCAGGGCAAGCTTGATGCGTCATAATCAAGCGCCGCCGTGCGGTATTTTTTCGACCTTGCCAGGACCACCGTCGATCGCGTAGGGCTCAGGCGGCGCTCACCAGTTGCGCCATGAAATCGCTCACCGACATCGCCCCGAGCGAAGTGCGATCTGCGAACGTCCTTTTGATCGCTTCGCTTTGTTTGGCGCCGAAGTGAGCGGCGACGCTCGCTTCGAACTTCTTGACGAGAATCGGCATACCCTCGGCGCGGCGCTTGCGGTGCCCGATGGGATAGTCGACTTGGACGCGCTCGCTCGCCGTGCCATCCTTGAAGAAGACCTGCACGGCATTGCCGATGTAGCGCTTATCCGCCGCGTAGTATTCCTGCGTAAAGATGGGATTTTCCCGCACCTGCATCTTGGCGCGCAGGGCATCGACCCGCGGATCCTGCGCAACCTGATCTTCGTAATCCGCCGCGGTGAGTCTGCCGAACAATAGCGGGATCGCGACCATGTATTGGATGCAGTGGTCGCGGTCCGCCGGATTCGCGAGCGGCCCGGTCTTATCGATGATGCGCACACCCGGCTCTTGGGTCTCGATGACCACCCGGTCGATCTGCTCGATCTTTTCCCGTACCTTCTCGTGCAGCTTCATCGCCGCTTCCACCGCGGTTTGCGCGTGAAATTCCGCCGGATACGATATTTTGAAGAGCACGTTTTCCATGACATAGCTGCCGAACGGCTGCGGCAAGCTCAAGGATTTGCCTTTGAACAGCACGTCCTGGAAACCCCACGTCTTTGCCGACAAGGCGGACGGATAGCCCATCTCACCCTTGAGCGCGAACAGCGCATGACGCACGGCGCGGCTGGTCGCATCCCCGGCCGCCCAGCTCTTGCGCGATCCGGTATTGGGCGCATGCCGGTAGGTGCGCAGCGCGCCGCCGTCGATCCAGGCGTTCGACACCGCATTGACGACCTGGTCGCGGTTGCCCCCGAGCAGCACGGTGGCAACCGCGGTCGATGCGACGCGAACCAGCAGCACGTGATCGAGTCCGACCCGGTTGAAGCTGTTCTCCAAGGCCAGCACACCCTGTACTTCGTGCGCCTTGATCATGCCGGTGAGGACATCACGCACCTTCAGCGGCTTGCCGCTGCGGGACAGATAATCGGCGACCGCGAGAATGCCGCCCAGATTGTCTGAGGGGTGGCCCCATTCGGCGGCGAGCCACGTGTCGTTGAAATCCAGCCAACGAATCATCGCGCCGATATTGAAGGCCGCGTTGATGGGGTCGAGCTCATAAGAGGTGCCGGGAACGCGGGCGCCCCCCGCGAGCGTAGCCCCCGGCACGACCGGTCCCATGAGCTTGGTGCACGCCGGGTATTTCAACGCTTGAAAGCCGCATGCCAGCGTATCCATCAGGCAGTAGGCGGCCGTTTCGTAGGCCAAATCGCTTTTGATCTCCTGGCTGAGCGCGTAGTCGGCGATGGCCGCGAGCAGTGGATCGGGCGGGGGCCGTTCGGCCGATTTGATATCGTGCGACATGGATGCCTTTGGTGTTACGGACGCTCGGCCAGAGGCCGGAACTGGAGGTTCTCGGGACCGATGTAATTCGCGCTGGGGCGTATGATTTTTCCATCGATGCGCTGCTCGATGATGTGCGCAGCCCAGCCGGAGGTGCGGCTGATCACGAACAACGGCGTGAACATCGCGGTCGGTACTCCCATCAGGTGGTACGAGACGGCGGAGAACCAATCCAGATTGGCGAACATGTTCTTGCTGTCCTTCATGACGGCCTCGATCCTCTCTGCGATCGCGAACCCCCGTGTGTCATTCGCGGCGAGCGCGAGCGCCCGCGCGACTTCCTTGATGACCTGATTGCGCGGATCGGAAATCGTGTACACCGGATGGCCAAATCCGATGATGACTTCCTTGGCGGCGACGCGCCGTTTGATGTCGGCCTCGGCCGCCTCCGGGGTGGCGTAGCGGTTCTGGATCTCGAAGGCGACCTCGTTCGCGCCGCCGTGCTTCGGGCCGCGCAGCGCCCCGATCGCGCCGGCGATGCACGAATACAAATCCGAGCCCGTGCCCGCAATGACCCGCGCAGTGAAGGTCGATGCATTGAATTCGTGCTCGGCGTAGAGAATGAGCGAGGTGTGCATCGCCCGCACCCATTGCACCGAAGGCTTGATCCCGTGCAGCAGATGCAGGAAGTGCGCACCGATGGAATCGTCGTCCGTCTGCAGCTCGATGCGCCGCCGGTTCACCGTGAAGTGATACCAGTAGCACAGCATGGACCCGAGGCTCGCCAATAGACGGTCGGCGAGTTCCCGCGCACCCTCGACCGGATGAGCGGGGGCTTCGGGCACAACACAGCCGAGCGCCGATACCCCCGTTCGCAGCACATCCATCGGATGGCTGGTGGCGGGAAGTTGTTCGAGCACCGTCAGCACCGGCGCGGGCGGCACCCGCAGCGATTTGAGTTTGGTCTTGTACGCGGCCAACTCGGCCCTGTTCGGTAATTTTTCGTGGACCAGCAGATACGCGATCTCTTCGAACTCGCTCTCGGTCGCAATATCGAGGATGTCATACCCCCGGTAGTGCAGATCGTTGCCGGTCTTGCCCACCGTGCAGAGCGCGGTGTTGCCCGCGGTGACGCCCGAAAGAGCCACGGATTTCTTTGGTTTGAAGGCGGCCGCCTGACTTTCGCTCATTTTTCCTTCCCCTCGGCAAACAACTCGTCCAATTTTGCTTCGTACGCATGGTAGTCGAGATATCGATAGAGATCGGCGCGAGTCTGCATGCGGTCCAGCACGTTCTTCTGGGTGCCATCGCGGCGAATGGCTTGATAGGTGGCGAGCGCCGCGGCGTTCATGGCTCGATAGGCAGAACAGCAATAAAGGACGATGTCGACGCCCACCGTCCCCAACTCATCGCGGGTGTAGAGCGGCGTGTGCCCGAATTCAGTGATATTCGCGAGAATGGGCACCTTGACCGCGTCCTTGAAGCGGCGGTACATGGCGAGCTCGGTCATGGCCTCGGGGAAGATCATGTCGGCACCCGCCTCGACGCAGGCGACGGCACGCTCGAGGGCGCTGTCGATGCCCTCGACCGCCAACGCGTCGGTACGCGCCATGATGACGAATTGCGGGTCGCTGCGTGCATCGACGGCCGCCTTGATGCGATCCACCATTTCCTGCTTCGACACGATTTCCTTGCCCGGACGGTGACCACAGCGCTTGGTTTGCACCTGGTCTTCGATGTGCAGCCCGGCCGCGCCGAACTTGTCGATGGATTTCACGGTGCGCGCAATATTGAATGCCCCGCCCCAGCCGGTGTCGGCGTCCACCAACAGCGGCAATGCGCAGGCATCGGTGATGCGCCGGATATCGATGAGCACATCGTCCAGGGTGCTGATCCCGAGGTCGGGAACACCCAGGGAATTCGCCGCGACACCGCCCCCGGAGAGATAAATGGCCTTGAAGCCGGAGGCGGCTGCCATCCGCGCCGCATACGCGTTGATCGACCCGACCACTTGCAGCGGCCGCTCTTGCGCAACCGCGGCGCGCAAGCGAGCGCCCGGCGAGTTGATCGGGGACGGCACACGTGCATTCGCCATAAATCGCTCCCTAGCCGGCCTAAAACTATAAGACAAGGCCCCGGCGTCCGAATGACCAAATCAATCAAAAAAGATGAGCGAAATTGCAACATGAACGGGCGAGCACCCCCGGCCCGCTCGCGGCCGGCTCAACTCTGCAAGCCGCGTCGGAATTCTCCCGGAGAGGCCCCGGTCCACTTGCGAAAGGCGCGATGAAAGGCGCTGCGCTCGGAGAATCCGAGTTCCAGTGCAATATCGACGACGCTGCGGCGGGAATGGCTCAAATAGCTGATGGCAAGATCCCGGCGCAACTGATCCTTGATTTCCTGATACGAGGCGCCCTCCTCGCGCAGCCGTCGCCGCAGGGTGGCGGCCGTCATATTCAACTCCGCCGCGAGGGTATCGAAGTCCGGTACATCGGCCGCCAGGGTCTGGCGCAGGCGCCGGCGGATCCGCGCACTCAGACTGCTGCCGTTCTTGTATTTGACCAAGATATTCTCGGGTGCCGTGCGCAGGAACTCCTTGAGGGTATGTTCGTTCTGCACGAGCGGCAAGGTGAGGTAATGAGCATCGAAAACGACGGCGGTGAGGGGTTGGTCGAATGCCAGATCATTGCAGTACATGAGACGGTATTCCGCGCCATACGCGGGTTCCGGGTAGCTGAAGGTGGCGCGCAGAATCGGGATTCGCCGTCCGACCAGCCAGCATGCGAGGCCGTGAATCAGCATCAGCAGCACTTCATGGGCGAAAGGCCGATGCGGTTGGGCGGGGTCGCGCTCCTTGAGCATGATCTTTGCCTCCGCTGCATCGCGGAGCAAGGAGGCCGAGACGTCGTCCAAGATGACGCCGTAGAAGCGCAGGGTGCGATCCAAGGCCTGCGCCAAACTCTTGCAATTCAACACCGAGTGGCATAGCAGGGCGAAGCTGCCTGCCTTCATGCGACGGGAATCCTGGCCGAAGAACTCATCGTCCAGGGCCAGTGCCACCCGCCGCCACAATTCCCCGTAGTGCTTGACGGAGACCCGCGCCTGAGGCACAAGCAGCAGACTTGGATTCAGCCCCGCCTCGAGCAGCAGTTGGTCGGCATCGAGGTTTCGCGCCCGCACGCTTTCGAGCGCCGCCGCCACGAAACAGATGGCGATCGTGCCGGGTTCGGCCCGAGGGAACTGGGCGGGCGGACTCGGCGCGACTGATGGCTGTTGCATTATCGCCAGTTTACCTCGCGGGCCTGCCTCTCGGCTGCATGTCAGGCTAAACTAGACGATCCAAACCGGGGGGCTCGCAGCCCGATGGTGGGAATCACGTAGGGGTACTTTCATGACGATCAAACCAGCGGTGTTGGCGGAGCAGCCGCCCACGGTCAAGATGCTGCTTCAAGGCAAGTTCATCGAGTCGCAAACCAACGAATGGCACGACGTCGTCAATCCGGCGACCCAGGAAGTGCTGGCGCAAGTTCCATTCGCCACCGATGCGGAAATCAATGCCGCCGTGGCTTCGGCCAGAGAGGCCTTTAAGAGCTGGAAAAATACGCCGATCGCCGCTCGCGCGCGCATCATGCTCAAGCTGCAGGCGCTGGTGCGCGAGCACATGGGGCGGATCGCGCAAACCCTGAGCGCCGAGCAGGGCAAGACGCTGGCCGACGCCGAGGGTGATGTGTTTCGGGGCCTCGAGGTGGTCGAGCACGCCTGCTCGATCGGCACATTGCAATTGGGCGAGTTCGCGGAAAACGTCGCGGGCGGCGTGGACACGTACACGATTCGTCAGCCGATCGGCGTCTGCGCCGGCATCACACCGTTCAATTTTCCGGCGATGATTCCGCTGTGGATGTTTCCGATGGCCGTCGTCTGCGGCAACACCTTCGTGCTCAAACCCTCCGAACAGGACCCGATGACCCCGATGCTGTTGGCCGAACTCGCGCTGCAGGCAGGGGTGCCGCCGGGCGTGCTCAACATCGTTCACGGCGGCAAACGCGCGGTCGACGCCCTCTGCACCCACCCGGACATCGCGGCGGTTTCCTTCGTCGGCTCCACCGCCGTCGGAACACATGTCTATGACCTGGCATCGCAACATGGCAAGCGCGTGCAGTGCATGATGGGCGCGAAGAACCACGCCGTGGTGCTGCCCGATGCCAACAAGGAGCAGTCGCTCAATGCGCTGGTCGGCGCGACGTTCGGGGCGGCCGGACAGCGCTGCATGGCGACCTCGGTCACGGTGCTGGTCGGCGAGGCGCAGAAGTGGATACCCGATATCGTGGCGAAGGCGAAGACGCTCAAAGTCAACGCGGGGGTGGAAAAAGGCACCGATTTGGGTCCGGTGGTCTCGAAGAATGCGAAACAGCGCATTCTCGGGCTGATCGAATCCGGCATCTCGGAGGGCGCGAAGCTCGAATTGGACGGGCGCACGATCAAGGTCGCCGGCTACGAGAAAGGCAACTTCATCGGACCGACCGTTTTTTCAGGCGTCACGACCGCCATGAAGATCTACACCACCGAGATCTTCGGACCGGTGATGGTGATCGTCGGCGTGAACAGCCTGGACGAGGCGATCACCCTCGTCAACAGCAACCCCTTCGGCAACGGCACCGGCATCTTCACGCAAAGCGGCGCCGCCGCGCGCAAATTCCAGAGTGAAATCGACGTGGGGCAAGTGGGCATCAACGTCCCCATCCCGGTTCCGGTGCCGTTCTTCAGCTTCACCGGGTCGCGCGGTTCGAAGCTCGGCGACCTTGGGCCTTACGGCAAACAAGCGGTGCAGTTCTACACGCAGACGAAGACCATCACCTCGCGCTGGTTCGAAGACGGCAGCGTCTCGTCGGGTGTGAACACCACCATCAGTCTCAAGTAAGGCAGTTTATGAACATCAGTCGTACGTTGGCGGTGGTCACCGGAGGGGCGTCCGGCTTGGGACGTGCGGTGGCCGAGCGCGTCGTCGCTCGAGGCGGGCGGGCCGCCATACTCGATTTGCAGGAGGCCGCCGGCGAAAAGGCCGCCAAGGAGATCGGCGCAGCCTTCTTCAAATGCGACGTCGCCGTCGAATCTCAGGTGAACGCCGCCATGGCGGCGGCGCGCGATGCGATGCAGGGAATCAATCTTCTCGTCAATTGCGCCGGCGTGGTCGGCGTCGGCAAGCTTCTCGGCAAGGAAGGGCCGATGACCGGGGAGTACTTCGAGAAGGTGGTTCGGGTGAATTTGGTGGGGACGTTCCTGTGCGACAAGGCCGCCGCCGCCATCATGCGCGGCAACGCGCCCAATGAGGAGGGTGAACGCGGTGTGCTGATTCATACCGCGTCGGTCGCGGCGTTCGAAGGGCAGATAGGCCAGGTAGCCTATTCGGCAACCAAGGCGGGCATCGCCGGCATGACGCTGCCCATCGCCCGGGAACTCGCCGCCTTCGGCATTCGCTGCGTGACGATCGCCCCCGGCATCTTCATGACGCCGATGCTCGCAAGCCTGTCGAAGGAAGTGCAGGACTCGCTGGGAACGCAAGTGCCGTTTCCGCCGCGCTTGGGCAAACCCGAGGAATTCGCGCAGCTGGTGCAATCGATCGTGGAGATCCCCACGCTGAACGGCGAAGTCATCCGCCTGGACGGCGCCATTCGCATGCAACCGCGCTGAGCGCGACCCGTCGGGTCAGGCCGCCGTGGCTGCGGCGTGCCGGTCCGCCCAGCGTTTGCACACCGCGCTCAAGGCTGCCAATCCATCGGTCAGTGCCGCCGGGCCGGGTTGCAGGATCAAGGGCGACTTGATTTCGTGCAGCTCGCCGTCGCGTACCGCAGGCACTGCCTCCCAACCCGCACGCCCGGCCACCTGTGCGGGTCGGAACCGTTTGCCGCACCAGGAGCCGATGATGATGTCCGGAGCCCGGCGCACCACCTCGGCCGGATCGCCGAGAATGCGATCCCTGCCCAACGAGCACGCGGCGCGTTCCGGAAACACATCATCGCCGCCCGCGATGCCGATGAGCTCGCTCACCCAGCGGATGGCGCTGATCATCGGCTCGTCCCACTCCTCAAAATAGACGCGCGGACGGCGGGCAAACTGTGCGGACTGCAGCCGCACACTCTCGATACGCTGTTCGAGCTCGAGCGCATACCGCTCGGCAGGCCCGGAGGCACCGACCAGCGCTCCGAGACGGCGTACATAGCCCAGGATGCCGGCCACCGAACGATGATTGCTGATCCACACCTCGACGCCGGATTTGATCAACGCGCTGGCGATATCGGCCTGGATATCGGAAAACCCGACCACCAAATCCGGATCGAGCGCGAGGATCCGATCGAGCTTCGCACTGGTAAAGGCTGAAACCTTGGGTTTTTCGCGCCGCGCCTGCGGCGGCCGTACCGTGAATCCGGAGATGCCGACGATTCGCTCTTGCTCGCCGAGAGCGTAGAGAACCTCGGTCGGCTCCTCGGTGAGGCAAACGATGCGGTGCGGATAGCGCCGGTCCACTCGAGTTCCCTACAAAACGCCTGCGGCGAGCGCGCCCGCGGCGCCCTGCACGATGGTGTGGGCCAACCCCGGGGCCTGTGCCAGCACGTGGTCCGCGTAGAAACGCGCCGTCGCAATTTTCGCCTCGTAAAAAGCGGCCGGCAGATTCGCCTGCTGCGGAGCGTCGAGGCGCTGCTGCGCGATCAGCGCCGAGCGCAACAGCTGCCATCCCGCCGCCACGATACCGAACAGCTTGAGCAGCGGAACCGCACCGACGGCCACGCTGCGCACGTCGGCATCGTAATTGCCGGCCGCATAGCCGACCGCCCGCTCGAGCGCATCGACGGCGTCCGAGAACAGGGCGGCAACGCCGGGGAGGCCGGGTGATTTCAAGAGTGCGTGATGCAATTCGCGCATCTGCCCGATGACAACCTGCGCAGTGCGGCCGCCGTCGCGAGCCAGCTTGCGGCCGATCAGATCGTTTGCCTGGATGCCGGTGGTGCCTTCATAAATAGGCGTGATGCGCGCATCGCGCAACTGCTGCGCCACCCCGGTCTCCTCGATGAATCCCATGCCGCCGTGAACCTGCAGCGCCAGGGAGGCAAGCTCGACCGAATTCTCGGTGCACCAGCCCTTGACGATGGGGATCATCAGGTCCGCAAATGCCTGGTAGCGGCGGCGCTCGGCCTCGTCCGGATGCAATCGGGCGGCATCCAGAGCGACCGCGACGACGCCGGCGAGCGCACGCATCGCTTCGGTCTGCGACTTCAGCAGCATCAGCATGCGGCGCACGTCCGGATGATGCACGATCGGAACACGAACGTGCGTGCGCGCGCCGATCTCGGTGCCCTGGATGCGCTCCTGCGCATAGGTCAACGCGCTCTGGAAGGCGCGCTCCGAAATGCCGATGCCTTCGAGGCCGACGGCGTAGCGCGCGGCATTCATCATGATGAACATGTACTCCAGGCCGCGATTTTCCTCGCCGATGAGCTCGCCGATGGCACCGCCGTCCTGTCCGTAGGCGAGAGCGCAGGTCGGGCTCGCATGGATGCCGAGTTTGTGCTCGACGGATATGCAGCGCACGTCATTGCGCGCACCGATGGAGCCGTCGGTTTCCACCAAGTACTTCGGCACGAGGAACAGCGAAATGCCCTTGACGCCTTCGGGCGCACCGGGTGTGCGGGCGAGCACCATATGGATGATGTTCTCGGCCAGATCGTGCTCCCCGTAGGTGATGAAGATCTTCTGACCCTCGAGCTTGTAGCGACCGTCGCCGGTCGGTTCGGCGCGCGTGCGCACGGCCGCCAGGTCGGAACCCGCCTGGGGCTCGGTCAAATTCATGGTGCCGGTCCACTCACCGGACACCATCTTCGGCAGATACGCCGCTTTTTGTCGATGCGTTCCGCGCAGCTCGATCGCCTCGATCGCTCCGCGCGTGAGCATCGGGCACAGCGTAAAGGCCATGTTGGCGCCGTTCCACATCTCCTCGACCAGCGCCGAGAGCGCTCGCGGAAGATTCTGGCCTCCGAACTCGGGTGTGCACGAGAGGGAATTCCAGCCCGCGGCGACGAATTGCGCGTACGCCCCCTTCCAGCCCGCGGGGGTGATCACCTTGGTGTCCTCCCAGCGAACACCCTCGAGGTCGCCGCTGCGGTTCAGGGGCGAGAGGACGCCGCCCGCGAACTTCGCGGCCTCCTCGAGGATCGCCTCCGCCAGATCCTGCGACAGCTCCTCGAACCCCGGCAGCTGCCCGAGCAGCTCTCGATCCACGATCTCGCGCAGGACGAATTGCATATCCGCCAAGGGCGCCTGGTACTCACGCATGTTCGACTTGACCTCGTTGGTGATGGCGAATCAAGACCTGCCCGCCGCGCGCAGGTCCTACATGTTGCGGCGATAGCGTCCGCCGACTTCGTACAGCGTGTTCGTGATCTGCCCGAGCGAACAGCTGCGCACCGCCTCCATGAGTACATCGAAGGTGTTGCGGTTCTCGATTACGGTGCGGCGCAGACGCTCGAGCACCCCCGGCGCGGCGTGCGCATTGCGGTGCTGGAAATGCTCGAGACGCTTGATCTGCGATTGCTTCTCCGCATCGCTCGAGCGGGCAAGCTCGATCGTCTGAGGCGCCGCCTCGCCGTGCGGACTGCGGAACGTGTTGACACCGACGATGGGGTAGGAGCCGTCGTGCTTCTTGTGTTCGTAGAAGAGCGATTCATCCTGGATCTTGCCGCGCTGGTAGCCGGTTTCCATGGCACCGAGAACGCCGCCGCGGTTCGCAATGGCATCGAATTCCTTCAGCACGGCCTCTTCGACCAAATCGGTGAGCTCCTCGACGACGAAACTGCCCTGGTTCGGATTCTCATTCTTCGCCAAGCCCCATTCGCGATTGATGATGAGTTGGATCGCCATCGCGCGCCGCACGCTCTCCTCGGTGGGCGTCGTGACCGCCTCGTCGTAGGCATTGGTATGCAGGCTGTTGCAATTGTCGTAGATCGCACACAGCGCCTGCAGCGTCGTACGGATGTCGTTGAACGCCATTTCCTGGGCATGCAGGGAACGGCCCGAGGTCTGCACGTGATACTTGAGCTTCTGGCTGCGCTCGTTCGCGCCGTACTTGTTCTTCATGGCGACGGCCCAAATGCGCCGCGCGACGCGTCCGATCACGGTGTATTCCGGATCCATGCCGTTGGAGAAGAAGAACGACAGATTCGGCGCGAAATCATCGATGTGCATGCCGCGCGCCAGATACGATTCGACGTAAGTGAAGCCGTTCGCCAGGGTGAAGGCGAGCTGCGAAATCGGATTCGCGCCCGCCTCGGCGATGTGGTACCCGGAGATCGAGACCGAATAGAAATTCTGCACCCGGTGATGCACGAAATATTCCTGGATGTCGCCCATCATCTTGAGGGCGAATTCGGTGGAGAAGATGCAGGTGTTCTGCCCCTGGTCCTCCTTCAATATGTCCGCCTGCACCGTGCCGCGCACCATCGACAGCGTCCAGGCCTTGATCTTCTCGATCTCATCTTCCGTGGCGTCGCGGCCGTTCTGCTGCTGGAACTTCTCGAGCTGCTGGTCGATGGCGGTGTTCATGAACATGGCGAGAATGATCGGCGCGGGACCGTTGATGGTCATCGACACCGAGGTCGTCGGCGCGCACAGGTCGAACCCCGAATACAGCACCTTCATGTCATCGAGCGTCGCGATCGAAACGCCGGAATTGCCGACCTTGCCGTAGATGTCGGGCCGGGGGGCGGGATCGGAGCCGTACAAGGTCACCGAATCGAAGGCGGTGGAGAGGCGATGCGCCGGCATCCCCTCGGACAGCCGCTTGAAGCGCTGGTTGGTCTTGTAGGCATCGCCCTCGCCGGCGAACATGCGGGTCGGGTCCTCGCCCTCGCGCTTGAACGCGAACACTCCGGCGGTGTAGGGGAAGGAGCCGGGCACGTTCTCCTTCATCAAAAATCGCAGCACTTCCCCCTCGTCCTCGAACCGCGGCAGCACCACTTTGCGGATCTTGGTTCCGCAGAGCGACTCGTGATTCAGGCGGGTGCGAATTTCCTTGTCGCGAATCTTCACGACGTACTCATCTTGCGCGTACAGCTCGCGGGTCTTCGGCCACTGCTCGAGCAGCTTGGCCGCGGCCGGGCTGAGCTCGCCCTGCTTCGCGGCGATCAGCTCATCGAAATCGGCCGCCGCCTTGCCCGCCTTCTCGAACAGATTTTTCGCGGTCTTGAGCGATTGGCGTTCGCGCGCGGTGCGCGCCTGGACCTCGATCAGCCGATGGTAGCCGCGCACGGCCTCGGCGATTTCGGCCAGGTAGCGCACGCGCTCCGGCGGCACGATCGCCCGGCCGCGCGAGGAAGCCTTGACTGCAAGCCGGGGGAGCCTCCCCGCCTTGAGCTTGAGGCCCTGCTCCTCGAGTCTCGCCGCCACCGCCTGATACAGCGCAGTGACGCCGTCGTCATTGAAACGCGAAGCCATGGTGCCGAACACCGGCATGGTATCGGGCGCCTGCTGGAAGTGCCCGCGATTGCGCTGATACTGCTTGCGCACGTCGCGCAGCGCATCCTCCGCCCCCTTGCGATCGAATTTGTTGATCGCGACGAAGTCGGCAAAATCGAGCATGTCGATTTTTTCGAGCTGCGAGGCCGCGCCGAACTCGGGCGTCATGACGTAGAGCGAGGTATCGGCGAGCGGCACGATACCGGAGCCGCCCTGGCCGATGCCGGAGGTCTCGACCACGATGAGATCGAAACCGCTCAGCTTGCAGGCGGCGAGCACTTCGGGCAAGGCGGCGGACAACTCCGTTCCGGTGTCTCGCGTGGCGAGCGAACGCATGAAGATCTGCTCCGAGTCGATCGCGTTCATGCGGATGCGGTCGCCGAGCAGCGCACCCCCCGTGCGCTTGCGCGACGGATCGATCGAGAGCACGGCCACCCGCACCCGGTCCTCTTGATCGAGCCGCAGGCGCAGGATCAGCTCATCGGTGAGGGAGGATTTCCCCGCGCCGCCGGTGCCGGTGATGCCGAGCACCGGCGTCTTGATTCCCGCAGCCGCCTGCAGCAAGGACTGGCGAATACGCATGGGGTAGGCGCGGTTCTCGACGGCGGTGATGATTTTGGCGAGCTGGCGGCGGTTGCCGGAGCGCAGCGCCTCGAGTGCCTCGGACTCGGCCGGAGCGAACTCGGCCAGATCGTAGTCGCTCGAGCGGATGAGATCATCGATCATCCCCTGCAAGCCCATCGTCGCCCCATCTTGCGGCGAATAAAGACGAGTCACACCATAGGCTTGGATTTCGCGGATCTCCGCGGGCACGATCACGCCGCCGCCGCCGCCGAACACTTTGATGTTCTCGCCGCCCTGCTCGCGCAGCAGGTCGACCATGTATTTGAAGAATTCCACGTGTCCGCCCTGATAGGACGTGATGGCGACGCCCTGCACGTCCTCCTGAACGGCCGCATTGACGATCTCGCGCACGGAGCGGTTGTGACCGAGATGGATCACTTCGGCGCCCGAGGCCTGCAGGATGCGGCGCATGATGTTCACCGACGCGTCGTGGCCGTCGAACAGCGAGGTGGCGGTCACCAACCGTACTTTGTGCTTCGGGTGATAGGGAACCGGTTTGGCGGCGAGGGAGACGGCGTTCATAGGACTTCCCGATACGTTAGGTGAGGTCAGAGGAGCCGCTAGCCGAAGCGCTCCGCCGGGCGCGGCGCGGGCGCGATGCAGCCGGGGGTGCCGGTCGTACCGCGTCGCCGCGCGGCGTCAAGCCAAAATTGAATATTCGCACGAAAGCATCTGCAATTTCGGCCGCCGTCATCGACTGGTTCTCGCGATACCAGTGCGCAATCCAGTTGAGCGCACCTGCGAGCGCGAAAGCGGTCATCTTGATGTCGTCGGTCTTGATGGAGCCGTCGCGCACGCCATCCTCCAACAGCCGCCGGATGCCATGATCGATGTCGGATTTCAGCTTCTTGATCGGCGCGATCGACTCGGGGCTGAGACCGAGATCTTCCGCGCGCACCATGCACCAGCCGTACTCGGACGCAATCGTCTGCGCGTAGTGCCGGACCATGTCATTGAAGCGTTCGCGGGCGGTCACGTCCTCCCGGGGAGGTCGACGAAACGGCTCGAGCACCCGCTCGAGACCCGTCAAAATACACTCGAGCAGCAGCTGCTCCTTGTTCGCGACATAGTAGTAGATCGTCGGCTTCGTGACGTTTAGCGCCGCTGCGATCTCGTCGATGGAGGTGCTGTGGTAGCCGCGGGCATTGAATGCGCGCGCGGCGGCGCGAAGTACGGCCTCGCGTTTGAGGTGCCGATCGTGTACTCGCAGCTTGCGCACCGGCCAAGGGGAAGCATCGGGCGCCTCGCCACCTTCGGAGCGTTCGAGGCGGAGCTTGTCTGCGGACTTCATACACTTCCCCGGGAAAACCACTGGGACGCCGACGGACGCCACCGGAGAATCATACTTTCGAGTAGATGCTACCGTCAAGTAGGATATTACGAGCGGGTAGCCGGCGCCCCCAGCGGTCGATTTTCGCGATTTACGCGGCCGAGCGGGCTTCGCCGCAGGCCGTCTGCGCTAGGAAAAGCGCGCCCGACGTTTGTCGAGAAAGGCAGCGATGCCTTCGCGGCCTTCGGCGGAGGCGCCGCGCGCCGCGATCGAGCGGCTCTCGCGGCCAAGCTGCGCTTCGAATCCCGGCTCCGCCTCGGCCAATAGCCGCTTGACGGCGCCGTAGGCGCCGGTGGGCCCGGCCGCCAGGCGCTCGGCGAGTGCGGCAGCGCTCGCGGCCAGCCGATCGTCCTCGACCACTTGATTGACGATCCCCCAGTCGAGCGCCTGCTGCGCGTCGAGCACGCGGTTGGTGAGGAGCAGTTCCATCGCGCGCTTGTAGCCGACCGCGCGCGGCAGGAGAAAGGTGCAGCCCGCATCCGGGGTGAGACCCACGCCCGTGTAAGCCGGCGCGAATTTTGCGCTGCGCGCCGCAATCGCGAGATCCGCGGCGAGCACCAGACCGAGGCCGGCCCCCGCCGCCGCACCGTTGACGGCAGCGATCACCGGCGCATCCAGGCGCGCGAGGTGAGCCATGCCCGCATGCAGATTCGTCGTCAGTTCGGACAGATAAGCGGTCACGTCGTTGCCCGAGTCGACCATACCCTTGAGATCGCCGCCAAAGCAGAAGTTCTTCCCCTCCCCCGTCAACAATACCGCGCGCACCCCACCCGAAGCCGCCTGAATGGCGAATGCCGCAGCGAGAAACTCGCGGCCGAATTGCAGATTCATGGTATTCGCCGCCTCGGGCCGCACCATGATGAGGTGGGCGATGCGGTCGCGGATCTCGAGATGCAGCGTCGGTGCGGCGGTATCTGTCATGGCGTCTCCCTGGAAGTTGATGATACCCGCTCTTTACTTTTTGCCGTAGCCGCCCCCGCCGGGCGTCGCGATCACGAAGACATCCCCCGGCGACAGTTGCGCCTGCCCGATGGCCCCCAGCACCTCGATCCGCCCGTCCGCCCGCTCGATGTGGTTCTCGCCGGGAGCGCCCGGCTCGCCGCCGTCCATTCCGAAGGCGCGGGTCGTCCGTCCATTACTCAAGATCGACGCCGTCATCTCCTCCAAGAACAAAACCCGCCGCACCCCACCGTCACCGCCGTGCCAGCGCCCCACACCACCCGAATGGGCGCGGATTTCATATGATTCCAGGCGCACCGGAAAGCGGAACTCCAGGACCTCCGGATCGGTGAGACGCGAGTTGGTCATGTGGGTCTGCACCACGCCGGTGCCGTCAAATCCCGGGCCCGCTCCCGAGCCGCCGGCGATCGTCTCGTAGTATTGGTGGCGCGCGTTGCCGAAGGTGAAATTGTTCATGGTGCACTGGCTCGCTGCCATCACGCGCAGAGCGCCGTACAGCGCATTGGTGATGCAGGTCGAGGTCTCCACGTTGCCCGCAACGACCGGCGCCGGCGGCTGCGGGTCGAGCATGCAACCTGTGGGAACGATGATCTGAAGAGGCTTGAGGCACCCGGCGTTCAAGGGGATTCCATCCTCGACCAAAGTGCGGAACACGTATAGCACGGCGGCCACGGTGATGGCTCGAGGTGCGTTGAAGTTGTTCGGCAATTGCCCGCTCGTGCCGGAGAAATCGATGCACGCGCTGCGCCGCTCGGCATCGACGGCGATGCGCACGCGAATCTGCGCGCCATTGTCGAGCGGCAGAGTGAATTGTCCGTCACGCAGCGCCGTGATCACACGACGCACGCATTCCTCCGCGTTGTCCTGCACGTAACGCATGTAGCGCGCGACGACCTCCGCCCCGTACCGTGCGACCATGAGCTTGAGCTCCTCCACGCCCTTTTCGTTGGCCGCGAGCTGCGCGCGCAAATCGGCCATATTCTGCGCCGGGTTGCGCGCGGGATGCGGCCCGGATTGCAGCAATTCGAGCAGATCCCGTTCGCGCAGCGAGCCATTCTCGAGCAATTTGAAATTGTCGATCAGCACTCCTTCCTCGGCGATGCAGGTCGAGAACGGGGGCATCGAGCCCGGCGTGATGCCGCCGACGTCGGCATGGTGGCCGCGCGAGGCGACGAAAAAACTCGGGGTCCCGGAGTCCAGGAATACCGGAGTGACCACGGTGATGTCCGGCAGGTGGGTGCCGCCATGGTACGGATCGTTCAGCACGTAGGCATCCCCGGCCTTCATGAGCGGATTGCGCTCGATGACCGTTCGGATCGATTCGCTCATCGAGCCGAGGTGCACCGGCATGTGCGGAGCATTGGCGATCAGCTCGCCGGCGGCATCGAACAGCGCGCAACTGAAGTCCAGCCGCTCTTTGATGTTGACGGAGTACGCCGTGTTTTGCAGACGCAAGCCCATCTGTTCGGCGATATTCATGAACAGATTGTTGAACACCTCGAGCATGATGGGGTCGGCGTGCGTGCCGAGAGCAACGGTTGCGGGCCGCGCACGCACACGGCGCAGCTCCAGGTTCCCCGCACCGCTCACCGACGCCTGCCAGCCGGGCTCGACGATGATGGTTGCATTTCGCTCGGCGATGATGGCCGGCCCGTCGATGGTCGCGCCGCATTCGAGCATCTGCGCCTCGAACAGGCGGGCCGTGCGCCACCCGGCGGGCTGTTCGTCGACGAGACAGTACATCGGAGTTTCGAGCCGCGCGGCGGGCGCGTACGGCACCGCCGGCGCGGACGCACTGACGGCGTCGCCGGCGGCACCGGCACCAGCGTTGGCGGCACCGGCGCCGCTGGCGGCAGCGCCGATGCATTCCACCGCAATGGCTTCGATGATCAACGGCAGATGCGGCATCAGGAAGGCGAAGCGGCGCCGATAGGCGGCTTCGAACTGCGCACGAATTGCCGACACCCCCGCGGCGGTGTCCGCCGGCAGCTCGCACGGGAGTGCGGTATCGGTGCCCTGATAGCGCACCAGCAAGCGGGGCACGATACGCACGCGCTGCGCCGCGACGCCCTGAAGCTCGAGCTCCGCACGCCCCTCGCGCCCCAAGCGCGCCGCAATCCCGCGCGCTTCGAGGACGGTCTCGGTGCCGAGCACCTGCTCGAGCGCCGCTTCACGCATCACGATTTGGTCCGCCAGACCCATTCCGTACGCGCTCAGCACCCCGGCGAGCGGATGGCAGAAGACGTGCTGCATCCCGAGCGCGTCCGCAACCAAACATGCATGCTGGCCGCCCGCGCCGCCGAAACACTGCAGCGTGTAGCGCGTGACGTCGTAGCCGCGCGCCACGGAGATGCGCTTCACCGCATTGGCCATGCTGCCGACCGCAATTTGCAGTGCCCCGGCGGCAACCTGTTCGCGGCTCACGCCCCGGCCGACGCTCGTGGACATTTGCCGGGCGAGCTCATCGAAGCGCTGCGCGACGGTGCCGCCATCGAGCGGCAGATTCGCCGCCGTGCCGAAGACCTGCGGAAAGAACGCCGGCTGAATGCGGCCGAGCAGGAGGTTCGCGTCGGTGATGGTCGGCGGGCCGCCGCGCCGATAACTCGCGGGGCCCGGATCGGCGCCCGCCGATTCCGGACCGACTCGCAGACGCGCGCCGTCGAAACGGATGATCGAGCCCCCTCCCGCGGCAATACTGTGGATGTTCATCATGGGCGCGCGCACGCGTACGCCGGCAACCGCCGTATCGAATGCGCGCTCGTACTCGCCGGCGTAGTGGCTGACATCCGTCGACGTGCCGCCCATGTCGAAGCCGATCAGGTGCCCATGGCCGGCCGCCCGTGCGCTGCACACCATGCCCACGATGCCGCCCGCAGGTCCGGACAGAATGGCATCCTTTCCCTGGAAACGTCCGGCCTCGGTCAATCCGCCGGAGCTCTGCATGAACAACAGGCGGACTCCCGGCATCTGCTCGGCAACCTGGTCCACATAGCGCCGCAGGATCGGCGAGAGGTACGCATCGAGCACCGTGGTGTCGCCGCGCGGCACCAGCTTGATCAACGGGCTCACCTGGTGCGATACGGAGATTTGCGTAAATCCGACCGCGCGCGCCAGTGCCTGCGCCGCCAACTCATGGGCCGGGGCGCGATAGGCGTGCAGGAACACGATGGCGCAGGCACGAATGCCCGCCTCGTACGCGTCCTGCAGCCGCAGCCGAAGCGCCGCGGTGTCCAGAGCCGTGACCAACCCGCCGCGGGCATCGACCCGTTCCTCGGCCTCGATCACCTGCTCGTACAACAACTCCGGCAGCACGATGTGCCGGTCGAAGAGCCTGGGTCGCGCTTGAGTCGCGATCCGCAATGCATCGCGAAAGCCGCGCGTCGTCACCAACAGCGTGCGCTCCCCGCGACGCTCGAGCAGTGCATTGGTGGCGACGGTGGTCCCCATCCTCACCGAATCGACCCGCGCCGGCGTGATGAGCTCCTCCGGCCCGGTGCGCAGCATGCGCCTGATTCCTGCCACCGCCGCGTCAGAGTATTGGCGCGGACTCTCCGACAGCAATTTCAACGTGTGCAAAACGCCCTCGGGCGCACGGCCGACGATATCGGTGAACGTTCCGCCGCGATCGATCCAGAACTGCCAGCGTCGGTTTGGCTCTGCGGCGTGCATGGCTCCCGCGATTCCGCGGCTGCGCTAGGGCCTGGTCCGCAAGCGCAGCCGTTCCCAGCTCGCATCCGCAATCCAGCCGCCATCGACCGGAAGGCTCACGCCGTTGATGAACGCGCCGCGCTCATCGTCGAGCAGGAACGCGATCGCCTCGGCCACATCGCCGGGACGCGCGAAGCGCGCCATCGGAACGCGATTGACGATGTCCTCATCCGAATACGCGCCGCTTCCCTGATCCGCTTGGTCCATCTCGGTCTTGATCCAGCCAGGGGCTACCGCATTCACCCGCACGCCGCGGCCGCCCCATTCCGCCGCGAGGGTCTTGGTGAGCCCAACCAGCCCGTGCTTGGATGCGTTGTAGGCACTGCGGTGAATCACGCCGGCAAGTCCCGCCACCGATGCGACATTGACGATGCTGCCGCGACCGCGATCGAGCATTTGAGCACCCAAGTATTTGCACAGCAGGAACGGGCCGAACAGGTTGATGTCCATCACGCGCCGCCATTCGGCGGCCGATGTCTGCTCGGCCGCGGCAATGAGACTGATCCCGGCGTTGTTCACCAGCCCGTCGGCCGCGCCGTAGTCGCGCGCGATGCGCTCGGCCAGCTGTTCGACGAAGAGTTCGGAGGATACGTCGCCGGATGAACCGGACACCTCGGCGCCCTCGCCTCGCAAGTGCGCGACCTGGGCATCGACGGGCTGCAGGTCGACGAGAACCACGCGGAATGCGCGACGCGCGAGGAGAGACGCGACGGCGAGACCCACACCCTGAGCCGCGCCGGTAACGACAACGGTTTTCAAATCGCCGCTCCTATCAGTGCGTGAATGCTAGTACGCACCCGCCTCGCGCGCCACCAGAGGGGATGTGCTCGACTCGGCGGGTGATTCGATTTGAATGGCGAGCCACGCGGCGGCGCTCACAACGGCAAAGGCGATACCGATGATGAATGCCGTATGCCAGGCGTGCAGCCCGGAAAAATAGGCGACGATCGGTATGCTGATGATGCCGCCGAGATTGCCGCCGGTATTCATGAAGCCGCACACCGCCATGGCATCGCCTCGACCGACCGTCATCGCACCGCCCCAGTACGACCCTTCGGTCAGCTCCACCGCTCCGAAGCAGGTGGCGAGCGCTGCCACGGCGAGATAGGGATTCGATGCATTGACGGCGTACCACAGAAGCGCCGCCGCGGCGGGCATCGCGACCAGCGGCACGATCCGGTAACCCCATCGATTGCCGAAGCGCTGCGCCAACATGCCGGTCACGACTCCTCCGAGGCCCGCGCCGAGGGCGGCCGCGAGCGGCGGGGCCGTGGCGAGCCATCCGCTTTCCAGAAGCGAAAACTGGCGCTCCTGTACCAAGTACAGAAACACCCAGTTGGAGAGCAGGTAGAAGGTGTAATTCATGCTCATGTACGAGACGAACAACAAGACGACGTTGCGGTTGCCGAACAGCCCGAGCAATTGCTTGATGCTGATCTTCGAATCGACTTGCGGCTGATTGCCGATCGCAACGAGTTCCCGCTCGGAAACCGACGGATGTTCCCGCGGCGTGTTGCGCCCATACCATGCCCACAGGGCGATCAGGCTGAGCGCTGGCAGACTCGCCCAGAGCAAGGCGCGCTGCCAGCCTAAGCTGGCCATGAGATTCGCAATCAGCGGCGGCGTCAGTGCCGCGCCAAGACTCAGCGCCATCGTCGACAGGCCCTGGACCATCGCCCAGCGATTGGGTGGGAACCAGGCTTCGAAAACTCCCGCCATGACCGGGAAGATCGCGCCCTGCGAGCAGCCGAGCAGCAGTTGCGCGCCGAGCAGCCCGATGAACAAGACAGTTCCGCTCGCCAGGTTCGGGACCAGGGGCGTTGCGATCGTCGCGAGAAACGCGGTGAGGCCGATGATGACGAAGGTACGGCGCGCTCCGAGCCGCTGTCCAAAGATCCCGCCGGGCATCTGGAATATGGCATAACCCCAGACGAATGCCTGTTCGAGCCAGCCGATTTGCAGCTGCGTCAACCCGAGCTCCGGCATCATGCGCGCCGCGGCCACCGTGATGGACTTCTGCTGGACGTAGGCGATGAGCCCGAATGCGAACATGAATGCGAAGATTCGCCAGCGAATCGGTATCATTCGCCGCCAAGCGGTGGATTCAATCACGATGTGCCCACATCAAGGTTTGGGTTGCTCCTCTAGCCGTTCGAGACAAATCTGCACGGCCTCGCCGAAAGAGGCCGCCGCCCGGTGCGCGCCGCTTATAGTGTCGATTGCGGAGGCGGGCTGCAATAACATTCCGGGCAGAAACACGCTCACCAGGCAGGCGCTCGGAAAGCGGCTGCGCAGCTCCTCGGCCACCGAGTCGGCGCTCTTGCGCGCTTCGGTCGGGAAGGCGCTGACCAGGTAGACCATCGAGATGCCGCTGGGAGAGGCCTCGGGCGGCGGTGTGCGCAAGTCCTCGAGCGACAGATGCTGCGCGTCGAGCTTCTGGTCCCGCAGGATACGGACCAACAGCTCCGTCGCCAGGTCATCGGCAGTCGACCCCAGGCTCACACACAGCATCACCGAGTCCGGCGGCACGGCCGGAGGTCCCTGAGAGCGCCCGCTCAACTGCTCGCGCTGCCACCGCAGCTGCCGCCCGGCGCTCGTCTGATCGAGTACCGATTCGCGCCCGCGGCGCCGCATGCCTCTGCGGCTCTCGCCGCCGAGCGCTGCGATCACCGCTACGATGGTGTTGCGCACCGTGGCCAACTGCGCGTCGCTGATGGTGCGATTCTGCACGTCCAGGCCGGCGAGGTGCAGAGCGGGCATCACGACGAGATCGCAATACGCAGCGAACGAACTGCGCTTGAGGAACGCGCGGGCGCTCGCGACGATTTCGTCGGAATCGGCTGAGAGCGCGCGTTGGTAGAAGCGCTGCGGCATGGTCAGCGCCTGATTGTCGCCCAGCATGATATCCAACAGACTCAGCGCCTTGATGTGACGCCCGGCGACCACCAAACACAGCGTCAGCGGTGTGGAGACGATGAGCCCGACCGGTCCCCACAGCCAGCTCCAAAATATTGCCGCGATGATGATGGACAGCGGGGACAGTCCCGTGGTGTGGCCAAACAGCTCCGGCTCGACCAACTGTCCCGCCACCAACTCGATGCCCACGAACAAGCCCAAGGTGACGACTGCAAGCGCCCACCCCGGATCGACGGCCGCCGCAAGCACCGTCGCGAAGAGCGCGGCGATCCATATTCCGACGTACGGGACAAATCGCAGCACAGCGCCGAGCACCGCCCAGAGCATCGCGTGCGGCAGACCAACGATGGCAAGGCCGATCCAAAGCGCGACCCCGACGCCGAGATTCACCGTAAATTGCGATAGGAAGAATCGCGACAGCCGCTCACCGGCGTCATTGAGCGCAAACGTCGTCGCTCGCAGATCGGTGCCGCCGGCGATGCGGATGAATCGGTCACGCACCGCTTCGCGCTCGAGCAGCACGAAGACGAGAACCACCAGCACGATGCCGGCGGACTCGAGCGGCACCCACACGGACGCCAGCACCTTCTCGATGACCTGCAACGAATTCAGGGGCGGCTGGTGCAACTCCACCGGAATCGGCGCGGCCGGCACAGGCGCGGCCGGCGAAATCGCCTGCGCGGGCAGCGGCCCGGCCGCGGGCGTCGCCGTCGTGGGCGTCGCTGCAGCGCCCGGCTCGGAGCGCTGTTCCAGGAGGCGACTCGCGTGGCCGGTCAGTCCGTTCAGCCAGTTCATGCTCATCTCATCGACGGTCGCCAATTTGTGCCGGATCGTCTGCTCGTATTGCGGCAGGCTCGCGGCCATCCGAGCCACTTGTACACCCATCACCGTCGCGACGGACGCGAACAGCAGCGCGAGTGCCACCACGGCGGCGAGCACGGACGAGGTCGACCCCAGCCCCAACCGCCGCAGCGCGCGCACCAGAGGAGAGATCAGAAGACTCAAGATGATCGCGAGCGTGATCGGCACGAGCACATCGCGCGCAAAATACAAGATGGCCAATACCGTACCGGTGGCAACGATGCCGACGGCCCGGTCTCGCACCGAAGCAGTCGCCGGCGGCTCGCTCATTGGCCCGCCGGCAGATCGGGATCGCGTTGCTTCGGCGGCTCGTGTTTATGCAGCCCCGCGTCCTCGATCAAGAGTTTGCGCACGTATAGAAAGCGGATCGTTTCGTACTCGAAGGGCGAACCCGACTCGTAGTAGCGAAAATCGATGCTCGCGCGCTGATCCACGGCATTGAGCACGCCCAAGCCCCAGGACTGAGCACCGCGATACAGATTGGCGAGATTGATGGCATAGGACGTCCCGTAGTCCGCGGCAAGTCCGATGCCCTCACGCAAGGTCGACGGACCATACACCGGAATGACCAGGTACGGACCCGGATGCATGCCCCACTTCGACAGCGTCGTTCCAAACCCCGTCGGCCGTTTGGGCAGCCGCCAATGACTGGCGACATCGAACAGACCACCGATACCGACGGTGCTGTTGATCACGAACCGTCCCAGGCTTCGTACACTGCGGCCCAAACGCCCCTGCAGAACGTAATTGATGGTGCTGTCGACCTCGCCGAGATTGCCGAAAAAGTTGTGTACACCCGAGCGAATCGGCGGCGGCAGGCGCCGGTAATCATTGGCCACCGGAAGAAAAATCGCTTCATCGAAGCGCGCATTGAATCGATAGATGAAGCGGTTGAGTCGTCCCCAGGGATCGTAGGTCTCCATGGGGGGTGCATCGGCCGGCATCACGGGCGCAACCGGCGGTTCTTCAACTGCTCCTTGCTGGACGCTCTTGGCGGCATTCGCCGCCTCGGCGGCGAGAGCCTGGGCGCTCTTGATTGCTGCGGCGTTGTCGGCAGCCGGGGTCTCGGGCGGCAAGCTGCGAATACGAACGCTCTGCGAGGCGCAGCCGCTCAATGCGAGCAGAAGAACGGTCATGGGCACGCTGACCCTCACCGCGCGCTCTCCTGCCACTGTCCACCGAGCATCTTGAGCATGTCGGACACCTGCTGGCGATCACCGAGGTTGCCCAAGTGACCGCCGTGATCGTAGACCGCGATCCTCGAGCCCAGGGTGCTTTCCAGCCAGGCAATCTCCGGTTTGTCGAGAATGAGCTCATCGCTGTTGGTCTGGGCGTAATAATCCGGATCGTCGCGCAGTGAATCGCCGATGACTTCGAGGCGGTTCTGCGCGATCAACGAATCCACGGTCGAATCCGGGCGGCGCTTCAAATAATAGGGAGCGAAAATACGCGTGAAATATTCCGAAAACGGCTTGCTGCGCAAACTCAACGCGATCTGTTCCAATGAATCGCCCACCTTGGGCGGGTTGTTTGGATCCACGACATCGCCCGCACCGGAATACAGGTCGCCGGCAAAAAACATGTTGGCCAATGCGATGCGGAAGGTGAGCGCAATGGCGGCGGAGAATTCCGCATCCGTCTTCAAGACCGATGCGGCGGCACTCAGCAGGAAGTCTTCGTCTATTTCCACGCGGTCCGATGCCCGGTAGAGATTGGCGAGTGCCGCGTAGAGCTTTTGGTAGAAGCGCTCCACCCCTGCGTCCCCCTCGCCCAGTGTGATGGCGAACAGCCTGTCGAGGCGCCCGACGGTTGCAAACAAGCTCACCGGCGGATTGATCATGAGCGCGCGATGGATATGGAGCTTGTGCTCGGTGGCATCGATCGATTTGACGACGGCTGCATTCGCGCCGCCGAGACTGTAACCGAGAACATCGATATCGGTGATCTTCACCTTGCGGGGCAAATGCGCGACGATCTGCTGCATCGCTGCATACAAGTCCTGTCCGTCCTGAAGCAGGTCGCCCGCGACCCCGGTGCTCGATGCAGAAACGATGAAGCCCGGGAAGGTCGGTGAGGGCATGGTCAACACGTGATAACCGGCCGCATAGAGGACGGCACGCAGCGTCGACAGCTTCGTCGTATTGCCGTCGCTGCCGGTACCGGCAATGACGATCGCCAGCGGCGCGGGCTTCTTTTGCGCTGAAAACCACACCCGCAGTCGGCGGTCGAACCAAAAGATGGGCGGTACGGGCCGCGCCCAGGGCAGGGACAAATCCATTTCGCTGAGCGGCACTGTGGCCGGCAGCGGCGCGATATCCTGAGGCGGCGTTCCGAACACTGACGCGCGCAGCGCACTCGAATCAGCGAGACCCGTCGGCGCTCCCGGTGCCGGCGGCGGTTTGATCGGCGCGGTGTCCTCCGCGGCCACCGGTACGATGAACAAGGTGGCGAGCGCGAGGGCGACGAGGCATTGCTTCATCGTTTCCTTTATAGCGGATTCAAGCGCTCACTGCTCGATCGGGTTGCCGCCATTCGGCGGCGCCAAAAAAAGCCGCCGATCCGCATGCTCGTGCATGTGGACCGGCGGCCGTTTCGGGGACACTGCGTTGATTAACCTGCGCGGGTTACTCAGAACCCGTCACTGCGGGCTTGCCGCATCCGGTTACCCCAATCCCACGGGGACGAAGATTCTCGCATCGCCGCGCTGAATCAGCAGCGCCACCTGTTGGTCGTGATCGTGCAGGAGGGAGCGCAACTGTGCCACGCTCTGCACCGGAGTGCCGTCGACGGACAACACCACGTCCCCCTGCTGGATGCCGGCCTCGGCGGCCCGTCCCTGCACATCCTCCACGACCAATCCGCCCGGGACTCCAGCCTGTTCGCGCTCCTCCTTGGTGAGGGGCCTCAGGGTCATCCCGAGATGCGAGGCCTCCGGCGCGCTCTCGCCGTTCTTGGCGACGGTGCCCTTGGATGCCGACCCGATGGTCGCGGTTACGCTCATCGGCTTGCCGTTGCGCATGATCTCGAGCGTCGCCTTTTCGCCGGGGGCCGAGCCGCTCACGCGCACCGACAAGGCGCCGGCATCCGCGATCGGCGTGCCGTTGTACTTGAGGATCACGTCGCCCTCCTTGATGCCCGCGAGCGCCGCCGCACTGTCGGGTACGACTTGGGCCACCAATGCGCCCGCGGGGCTGCTCAATTTAAAGGACTGAGCGAGGGACTGATCGACGTTCTGAACTTGGACACCGAGCCGCCCATGCTCGACCTTTCCGGTCTTGACGATCTGCTGCTCCACGCCTTGCGCAAGGTTGATGGGAATCGCGAAGGACACGCCCTGATAGCCGCCGGAGTTGGTATAGATCTGCGAATTGATCCCGACGACTGCACCGCTGGCATCGAACAACGGTCCGCCGGAATTACCCGGATTCACCGCCGCATCGGTCTGGATGAACGGCACCCCGCTGTCGCCGGGCAGTGAACGGGCCGTTGCGCTCACGATGCCCGCGGTCGCCGTCTCCTCGAGACCGAACGGTGCTCCGATGGCGAGCACATAATCTCCCACCGACAGTTGGTCGGAGTTTCCGATCCGAACGGCGGGCAGCGAATGGGCGTCGATCTTGAGCACCGCAATGTCGCTGGACTTATCGGTGCCGAGTACTTTCGCCTTGTATTCGCGGTGATCGCTCAGTTTCACCGTGACCTCTTTGGCGCCATCCACGACGTGGGCGTTGGTGAGCACGATGCCGTCCGAACTCACGATGAACCCGGAGCCCTGTGCGTGCATCGGCACGCGGCCGCGCGGGCCCGGCATCTGCTTGAAGAACTGTGAGAAGGGGTTATCGCCATCGTCGTTGCCAAAGCCAAAAGGCATCATCCCGGGCGCCTGGTTGGACGAGACGTTCATTTCGCCCGCGGTGGTGATACCGACGACGGCCGCCCGATTTTGAGCAACGATCGCGCGGTAGTTGGGTGCGGTACCGAGGGGTACCGACGTGGGTGCCGCAGCCGGTGCCGAGGGAGCGGCAACGGCGCCCAAAACGGACTCGGCGTGTGCGGATCGCACGCTCGGCGCCATCCAGACCGTGACCGCGCCGACGGCGAATATGCCCGCGGCGACTCCGGCAAATATCCTGGTGTGTGATTTCATCGCGTGGCTCCTTGACAAAGAAGGCCCCAAGTTGGGCTCCAGGCGGCCATCCTCGCCGAGTTCGCTTAAGCGAGTCTTAAGAGGGGCCGGGAAAGGACACCGACGCGCACAACCCGCCGCCCGGAGCGTCCGCGAGCGCCACTCGGGCGCCGTGCCGATCGGCGATTGCCTTCACGATGGCGAGGCCCAGCCCGCTGCCCTCCGGGGCGCTGGCACGCCGATAGAACCGATCAAACACGCGTGCGCGATCCGCGGCCGGAATCCCCGGACCAGAGTCCGTCACCTCGAGCACGGCACCGCCCTGCGGGTTCTTCGCCGTTCGCACCTGCACGCGGCCGCCCGGCGGGGTGTAGCGCACCGCATTGTCGACGAGGTTGCGCACCAGGGTCCGCAGGGCATCGCGGTCCCCCGGTACCACCGTATTCGCTTCGGCATCGAGCCCCAGATCGATGCGGCGCGCCGCCGCGAGGGCATGCGTATCGGCGATACCGTCGGCGACGACGGTGTCGAGCGGGAGCGGCAAGAGCGCGCTACGCTCATCACGCGGCTCGTTGCGCGCCAAGGTGAGCAGCTGCTCCACCAAGTGAATGGCCCGTTCGACGGCCGCGCCGAGATCGGTGCGCGCCTCCATCCGTGCGGCCTCATCCGGCGCTCGATCGAGCAACTGCAGGTCGAGGCGCACGGCGGTCAACGGCGAGCGCAGTTCATGGGCGGCATCGGCGATGAATGCGCGCTGCGTCTGAAACGCCGCATCCAGACGGCTCAACAGACGATTCAGTTCCTGGACCAGGGGTGCAACCTCCTGCGGCAAATTAGCGGTGGCAATGGGGGCCAAGCTGCGCACATCGCGCCGCTGAACTTCGATCGCCACGCGCTGCAGCGGCTTGAGGCCGCTTCGGACGACCACGACGATCGCGGCTCCCAACACGGGCAGCAGCAAGAGCAGCGGGATGACGACGCGCAGTGCCGCGCCGCGCGCCAAGTCCTCGCGCACCCGCACCGGTTGTGCGATCTGAATGACGCCATCCAGAGTCTGCAGGCCGTAAGTGCGCCACGTTTGACCTGCCAGGCGCACATCGGCGTAGCCCAGCGCGGTTTGATTGATGAACGGCAGTCCTGGCCGCGAGAGATAGACGCGCGTGCCGTACAGGTCCCAGATCTGAATCACGAAGTCCGAATCGGCCTGATCCGGCGGCAGTTCGAGCCGTGGCGCCATGGAGATCTGGCTGCGCAGCGAGAGCGCCATTTGCCGCAGCTGATAGTCGAACAGGAGCGAGGTTTCCGCCAGCACGCGCCGATAGGTGAGCGTGCCCACGAGCACCGAGGTCGCCGCCACGAGGGCGAGCAGCGCGATCAGCAGCCTGCTGCGGATGGACCTCACTCGTCGGCGTCCTTGGGAATGAAGTAGCCGACGCCGCGCAGAGTCCGGATGGCATCGCTGCCCAATTTGCGCCGCAGCCCGTGGATGTAGACCTCGATGGCGTTGCTTTCGATCTGTCCGCTCCAGCCGTACAGGCGGTCCTCGAGTTGTGCGCGCGACAGCACGGCACCCGGACGCTGCAGCAGGGCCTCCAGCACCGAAAATTCGTGCGCCGACAGCAGCACCGGAACGCCCTCCCGTTCGATTTCGTGCGTCACGGGGTTGAGCGAAATGCCCCGATGCTTGATGCACGGATCGCTGCGCCCTGCCGCACGGCGCAGCACCGAACGCATGCGGGCGCTCACCTCATCGAGATCGAACGGTTTGATGATGTAATCATCGGCGCCGGCATCGAGCCCCTCGACACGATTTCGCACATCGTCGCGCGCAGTGACGATGATGACCGGCGTCGAATCCCCGCGCTCCCGCAGTTCGCGAAGCACCTCGATGCCGCCGCGCTGCGGCAGTCCGAGATCGAGCAGGACGAGATCGAAGCGCGAGGTGCGAAGAGCCTCTGCGGCGCTGCGCCCATCGCCCACCGCATCGACCGCGTATCCCTCCTGGCGCAACGCCGTCTCCAGCCCTTTGGCGATCATCCGGTCATCTTCGACGAGCAGTACCCGCATCGGAACGCTGTCTCTAGAAGGACTTTCTCCAGTCCTTCCCCTCGAGTTTCAGGAAGTCGCTGCCCAATTTCCAAACCTCGATCCTCGTCGAACCTTCGCCGTCGATGTAGCCGGCCGCGGGGACGGAACGAAACGAGTACTTGCCGATCATGATGCCGCCCGCGATGTTGCGGCTGTCGGCCTTGCCTCCCTTTCGAAACGCCAGAAACCCGAGCGGAACGCTCGAGCGCATGTACCAGTATTCACCGTCCTCCCCTTCCAGCGCATACGTTCCGGCGGGAAAGAGCAGACCCTGGGCGGGAGGCGAAGCGTCGTAGAACACCATGTCGTGCGAGACGGTGAGGGTCTTGGAGGCGTCCTGTTCCAGATGCACGTCGCGGCGTACGTTGGTGAGCGGAGTGAGTTGAAGGCTTGCGCAAGCGGCGCAAGCGATCGATGCGCTCAACCATATGACCATTCCACGCACGACACGACCCTCCTCAGCGCCCGGTCACGTTGCAGGGCACCTGCAAGAAGCCTCGAAAGCGTGCTCGGCCACCGCGCGTTGGAGCGGCCGACAGTGAGTATGACGGAAATCGTCGAACAAAGCGCCCGATCGCCGTCATCCCTTCGAGTCGCGCGACCCCGACGCCGGCGCACTGGTGAATGCCGCTGCCGAATGCCAGGTGGCGGTTGGGCAGGCGTGCGATGTCGAGTCGCTGAGGGTCGTCGAATTCGCGGGGGTCTCGATTCGCCGCTCCGATGCAAAGGGTGATCTGGGTAGCGGCAGGCATCGCCACGCCGCCGACCTCGACCGGCTGCACGGTGATGCGATTGCCGAGCTGATTGGGGCTCTCGTAGCGCAAGAACTCCTCCACCGCGGATTTGATCAATCCCGGATCCGTGAGCAATCGCTGCCGCTGCTGCGGATGTCCGGCGAGGGCGACCAAGCCGTTGCCGATGAGGTTGGTGGTGGTTTCATGGCCTGCGTTCAGCAAAAAGATGCAGTTTTGTACGAGTTCCCCTGCAGTCAGGCGCTGGCCGTCGAATTCCCCGTGCAGAAGTCGGGAAATCAGATCCGAATCCGCGGCGAGATTCCCGTTGCGGCGCGACCCGATCAAATCATCCAGATAGGCTTCGAATTCCTTCACCGCCTCATTGCCGCGCCTCGCCGCCTCCGGCGTCAAGCGAGGTTCGAGGGCGCCGAGAATGGCCAAGGACCAGTTGCGCAGCGGAGAGCGCTCCTCGCGCGGCACACCCAGCAGATTGCCGATGACTTCGATGGGAATCGCGGCGGCGAATTCTTCGATGATGTCCACCGATCCCTTCAACTCCATCGCGTCGATCAACCGATCGACCAGGCTCTCGAGGTCCGGTTGGATCTGCGCGATCGCGCGGGGCGTCAGAGCGCCGTTGATCAGCCGGCGCACCCGGGTGTGCAGAGGCGGATCGTTGAATACGAGGCTCGTCGTGTGATGTGCGAAAAGCGGTGTGTTGATGCCGAATTTATCGCCGAATTCGCGCTTCTTGTCGGAACTGAAGATTTTCGGATTCTTGTAGACGAATTCCACGTCCTCATAGCGCGTCAAGAAGTACGAGCCGTCCGGCAGTCGTTTGACCGGTGAATGGGTTTGCAACGCCGAGTAGTAAGGAAACGGATTCTCGTAAAAATCCGCCGGCAAGCTGCGCAGGTCGAAGCCGCTGATGTCATCCTGGATCGCAGGCACTTCCATCGGAGGCATTTTACGGGCTTCGGCGGCAATTGCCCCACTTTCGCCGCAGCGGCGCGCGGATGCGCCTTTCAGTTGAAGCGCACGTACTCGAAATCGACCGGCTGCTTGTTGATGCTCAAGGTCGGCGGCGATATCCAGTTGGCGAAGGCGCCGGTGGCGCTCACCCGGCCCATCAACGAGGCGACGAAGGCGCGATCCTCGTCGGTCGCCAGCCAATCGCGCTGCCGCGCGGCCCACGCGGCCTCGCTCAGGATGGTGCCGTCGGGGGCGACCTTGATCGCCGCCAGCGGCCCGATCTTGCGGTTGAACGCCTTGTGCGGGACCGTCAATTCGAACGGGATGCCGGCCTTTCGGATGATGCGGTTCCACCGTCCGACGCCGGCAACGGAGTCCTTGATGTAGTCATCGCGCAGCTTCTCGTTGAGGGCGTTCAAAGCCGGAGCCTCGCCGGTCGCGAGACGCCCGTCGAGAACCTGCAACACCGGATAGACCGCGTCGCGCAGCAGATGGTCGTCGGTGAATTTCGTCTCCTCGTAACGCCCTTTGAGGCCGCTCGAATAGAACGTGGCGGCATTCGAGGAGACGTCCGCACCGAACAGATCGATGGTCACGCTGAAATGAAAGTTGAGATAGCGTTGAATGGTCGGCAGGTCGATGACGCCGAGCTCGCGCAGCCGCAGCGGATCGTCGGTCTTGCGCTGCGCCATGACTTCGCAGGTGCGCTGAATGACGCGCGCGACGCCCGACTCGCCGACGTACATGTGGTGCGCTTCTTCCATCAGCATGAAGCGTGTGGTGCGGGCCAGAGGATCGAAGCCCGATTCGGCTAACGCCAGGAGTTGGAATTTCCCGTCACGATCGGTGAAATAGGTGAACATGAAGAACGCCAGCCAGTCCGGCGTCTTTTCGTTGAACGCGCCCAAGATTCGCGGATTGTCCCGATCGCCCGAACGGCGCTGCAGGAGAGCCTCCGCTTCCTCGCGACCATCACGGCCGAAGTACCGATGCAGCAGATAGACCATGGCCCACAGGTGACGGCCCTCCTCGACGTTGACTTGGAACAAATTGCGCAAGTCATAGAGCGACGGACAGGTGAGTCCGAGATGGCGCTGTTGCTCGACCGAGGCGGGTTCCGTATCCCCTTGGGTGACGATGATCCGCCGCAAATTGGCCCGATGCTCACCGGGAACCTCCTGCCAGGCCGGCTCACCCTTGTGGTCGCCGAAATTCACTCGGCGTTCGCCGTCTGCGGGACTCAAGAAAATACCCCAGCGATACTCGGGCATCTTGACGTAATCGAAATGCGCCCAGCCGCTGGGATGCACGCTCACCGCCGTGCGCAGGTACACGTCGGCCTGCTGCGAGCCCTCGGGACCCATGTCGGACCACCACTTCAGAAACTCGGGCTGCCAGTGCTCGAGTGCTCGCTGCAGCACCTTATCGCTCGCCAGATCGACATTGTTGGGGATCCTGTCAGCGTACGTAATGCTCATGGCGCTCATCTTCATGCAATATATTGCATATCCTAGGCCCGCCGACCCTGCACGTCAAGCGCAATGGTCCCCCGAACTCGCGCGTTCTGTGCAATATAGTGCCTGCGCCGTTAGGCGAACGCGCTCCGCAGCTTCGGCAACACGTACTGGGCGTACAGCTTGATGAAGCGCGCCTGGTCGGGACCCGGCGCATGAAAAACGAGATGCCGGAAGCCGAGCTCGACGTAGGGGCGAATCTTCTCGACGTGCTCGTCCGCATCGCTCGAGACGATCCAGCGCGAGGCGGCCCGCTCCACGGGCAGCGCGTCGGCCAGCCGCTCCATCTCGAGCGGGTCCTGCACGGCCATCTTTTCCTCCGGCGACAGCGCGAGCGCCGCCCAGTGGCGCGTGTCTTCCATCGCCCGGCGGCGGTCGGTGTCGAAGGAGACCTTCATCTCGATCGTCAACTCGACGTCCCGCGGCTTCCTGCCGGCATTCGCGATTCCGGCGGCGACGTTGGGCAGCAACGTATCGCGGTACAGTTCGGGGGCCTTGCCGCTGGTGCATATGAAACCATCGGCGGTCTGACCGGCGTATTTGGAGATCAAGGGTCCGGCGCCCGCCACGTAAATGGCCGGCGGCGGCTGCGTCCGGTCGTAGATCGTCGCCCGGTCGGTCTGATAGTACTGTCCATGAAAGCTCACCCGCTCCTCGCTCCACAATTGGCGGATGAGCGCCAAGGCTTCCTTCAGCCGTGCCATGCGTTCCTTCGGCTCGGGCCACCTCATGGCGGTGGCCGGCACTTCATTGAGCGATTCGCCCGTACCCACCCCGAGAATGAGACGTCCGGGGAACATGGTGCCGAGCGTTGCGAACGCCTGCGCGACGACGGAGGGGTGATAGCGAAAGGTCGGCGTGAGCACGCTCGTCCCCATCAAGATTCGCGAGGTGCGCGCGCCGAGCGCACCCATCCAGGCAATCGAGAACGGCGAGTGGCCGCCGGTGTGGCGCCAGGGCTGAAAATGATCGCTGATGAAGACCGAATCAAAGTCGCGCTGCTCGGCCAGGACCGAAAATTCCAGCAATTCGTTCGGCCCGAACTGCTCCGCGGACGCTTTGTATCCGAGTCTCAGCATGCGCGCCTCCTCGATTGCAGCCTCAAGCGTCGAGCGCGACGGTCTGCGCTGGCCGCGCAACCGGCAGCGGCCTCGCCACCCCGTCGAGCGACCCGTACAGGGTATTTCGCTGTCGGGCTCGCCGACCCTTGCGCCGCGCGAGCGCCTCGAGCTGCGCGGCATCGAGCTCCTGCCCGTGGACGCCGCCCGCCGCGCGGGTGATCGACTCGTTCATGAGCGTGCCGCCGAGATCGTTCGCGCCGGCATCCAAACACAGCGCCGCTCCCGCGGCTCCCATCTTCACCCAGGAGGTTTGAATATTGATGATGAGCGGGTGCAGGACGAGTCTCGGCACCGCGTGCATCAACACGGCCTCGCGAAATGTCGGACCGGAACGCGTGCGGCCCTTGCGCCACAGGGGCGCCTCCATGTGCACGAACCCGAGCGGCACGAATTCGGTGATCCCGCGGCTGCGCGCCTGGAGTCGTCGCAGCCGCAGCAGGTGACGCGCCCAGTGAATCGGCCGCTCGACGTGACCGTACAGAATGGTCGAGGTGGTGCGCAGACCCACCGCGTGCGCCGTGGCGATGACTTCGAGCCATTCATCGGTCCTCAATTTATCGGGACAGATGATGTCGCGAATTTCATCATCGAGAATTTCGGCGGCCGTTCCCGGCAGCGACGAGAGTCCCGCTTCGCGCAGCCGCTCGAGATAGGCCGCGAGCGGCAGCCCGAGCGTCGCGGCGCCGTGCTTGACTTCCAGCGGCGAGAAGGCGTGCACGTGGATCGATGGGACCGCGCCCTTGACCGCGCCCACGATATCGAGATACGTGCGGCCGGTGAACGAGGGATGGATGCCGCCCTGCAGACACACTTCGGTCGCACCGGCGTCGGCCGCCTCGCGTGTGCGACGCGCGATTTCCCCGAGGTCGAGCGTATAGGCGGGGCCGCGCAGATCGGTGCCGCCGCGACCCTTGGAGAATGCGCAGAAGCCGCAATGGTACAGGCAGATGTTGGTGTAGTTGATGTTGCGGTTGATCACGTACGTGACCACATCGCCGACGGTATCCGCACGCAGCCGGTCGGCCGCGGCGATGAGCGCATCGAGATCGCGGCCTTGTGCGGCAAAGAGCCGCGCGACGTCGGTCTCCGCCAATTCGCGGCCGGCGCGCGCTGCATCGAGGATCGCGCCGATACCCGGACTCGAGCGGCGGCGCGAGTCATCGTACGCAGGACCGTCCCCGGACCGCGGCGCTGCGACCGGCAAATCGCCGCCCGCGCCGGCATACCAGCGGTCGGGACGCGCGTAGCCGAGACTGTCGCTGAGCCGGCGCACGCGCGGCGTCATGGCGGCATCCGTCCAGCGTTCGGGCGCAGCCGCATACGCAGGCACGAGCGCCAAGCGCTCCACCAGATCGCGGCCCGCCGCGTTGGTGCTGCGCTCGAGATCCTGCAGATGCGGCCATGGTGCCTCCGGGTTCACATGATCCGGTGTGACCGGGGACACGCCGCCCCAATCGTTGATGCCCGCGCGCACCAGGCTCGAGAGCGCTTCGGGCCGCAGGTTGGGCGGCGCCTGCAGCGACATCGACGGCCCGAATAGGAGGCGCGCCACGGCGATGGTCCAGAGCTGCTCCTCCAGATTGGGTTCCGGCGCTGCCGCCATTTTCGTTCCCGCCTTGGCGCGGAAATTCTGGATGATGAGTTCCTGCAAATGGCCGTAGTCATCCTGAATGTCGCGCAGCGCCAGCAGGGATTCGATGCGCTCGCGGCGCGTCTCGCCGATACCGATCAGAAGACCGCTCGTCATGGGGATGGCGAGTTCGCCGGCGGTGCGCAGCATGGCGAGGCGCCGCTGCGGCGCTTTGTCGGGCGATCCAAAGTGCGGCCCCCCCCGCACGCACAATCGCTCCGAGGCACTCTCCAGCATCAGGCCCATCGAGGCACTCACGGGCCGCAACCGGCGCAGTTCCTCGGAATCCATGATTCCTGCATTCAAATGCGGCAGAAGCTGCGTCTTCTCCAAGACCAACCGCGCCATGCGCTCCAAATAATCGAGTGTCGTCGAGGCGCCCGCCTCTGCCAGCGCCGAACGCGCCACGGCATAGCGCGCTTCCGGCCGGTCGCCGAGCGTGAACAAGGCCTCCTTGCAGTCCGCAGCCGCCCCTGCGCGCGCGATGTCCAGCACTTCCTCCGCGCCGAGGTAGGGTTTCGCGAGCCGCCGCGGCGCTTTGGCGAACGTGCAGTAATGGCAGACGTCGCGACACAGCTGGGTCAGCGGAATGAAAACCTTGCGCGAATAGGAAACGGTCTCGCCGAAGCCCGCGAGCGTCAGAGATTCCGCGAGCGCGGCAAGTTCGCCGAGCGGCGCGGCTTCCAAATGCGTCAATGCATCGGTCGCAGCGAGGCGCCGGCCGGCGGCGAGGGCCGCCAAAATTCTGTTCAAGGCTGAAGACATGGAGTCCTTTGCGGATATCTGATCCGGTCCAAATCGTCCGGGACATCGAGATCGAATTCCAATCCAGGCAGGCGCACGATCCGGGCCTGCAGCCCCAATCGTTCGCTCTCGCGCAGATGCAGCGCCTTGCTGTTGGCACCGAATTGGAACCGAAACGCCCGCGCCGAATGCACATACAGCGCGTTCGTGCCACGATCCGCGGCATCCGGGGCAATCGAGCAACCGCCGCTGCGCCCCGCGCGCACCAAACTGTCGATCTCCAGCGGTGTAATGGTCGGCAGATCGGCCGGCAGCACCAACAACTCGCGCGCGCCGAGCTCCAGAAGCGCATGCTGCGCGTGCCCGAGCGCGGCGTTCAACCCCGCTCCCGCATCGGCGAGCACCGGCACATCGGCCGGTACCGTGTCGCGCTCGGGGCTGAGTACGATCACCTGGCGCACCGTGGCGGCCGCTTGCGCGGCGTCCAGCACGTGCGCAAGCATGGTGCGGACGAGTTCGATGCGGGCCGAAACCGACAAGCGCTTTTCGAGGCGGCTCTTGCAGTGCGCACGGCCTTTGATCGCAATCAGCGCGCAGCAGCCGGCGCTCGAATCGGTCGGAGGCATACGGTCGGTGGAGGGCATCACACGCATTTCCCGGTAAGAGATTCGCAAGCGGAACGATCAGCTTACTGGCCGCGCCCGGGCGTGCGCAAATCGGACCGAGGGCCGCGGGCGAATCGGACCAGGGCGCGGACAAATCGGACCCGGGCGCACACGCAAATCGGCGCAGGGCCGCACGCAAATGGCGCCAGCGCGTTCGCGACTCCCGGGAACCGCCACTGGGACGGATGAAAATGCATTATAATGCGTTTTAAGGTCGAGGAGACGCCTGATTCATGGACCTCGCGCACATCGATGCGACGGTGAGCCCGCCGTCGCTGAGCATTCCGGATCGTTTCAATGCCGCGCACGACCTCGTGCAGCGAAATCTTCTTGCGGGGCGGGCCGACAAGATTGCCTACATCGACGATGCGGGCTCGTATACGTACGCCGAGCTCGCCGTGCGCGTCAATCGCTTTGCTGCCGCCCTGCATGGCCTCGGCATGCACATCGAGCAACGCATCCTGCTCTGTCTGCAGGACGGGATCGATTTTCCCACCGCCTTTTTGGGCGCGATCAAGGCCGGCATCGTGCCAGTACCCGTCAACACCCTGCTGGCGCCCGCCGACTATGCGTATCTGCTCTACGACAGCCGCGCGCACACGCTCGTCCTCTCCGAAGCGCTCCTGCCTCAGTTCCAGCCGATTCTCGGACAGTCGCCTTTTCTCAAGCATGTCTTGGTGGCCGGCCGCGCCGCCCCGCCGCCCGGTACCCGCGGACTGCGCGATTTCCTCGCCGCATCGAGCGCGCAGTTCGAGCCGGCACTGACGCTGCGCGATGAACCCTGCTTCTGGCTCTATTCGTCCGGATCGACCGGCGCCCCGAAAGGCACCGTGCACGTGCATTCGAGCCTCATCGAGAGCGCGGCGCTCTATGCGCAAGCGATCCTCGGATTGAATGAGAGCGACGTGGTGTTCTCGGCGGCGAAACTCTTCTTCGCCTATGGTCTCGGCAACGCATTGACGTTTCCTTTATCGGTGGGTGCGACCGCCGTCCTGATGGCCGAAAAACCGACTCCCGCGGCCATCGGCGCGCGGCTGCGCGCGCACCGGCCGACGGTCTTTTCGGGGGTCCCCACATTGTACGCATCGCTGCTCGCGAGCGATGCGCTGCCGGTCGCGGCCGAGTCGTCGTTGCGGTTGTGCAACTCCGCCGGCGAAGCCCTGCCCGAGGACATCGCGCGGCGCTGGCGTGAGCGCACGGGTGTCGACATCGTGGATGGAATCGGCTCGACCGAAATGCTGCACATTTTCATCTCGAATCGACCGGGCCGCATCCGCTACGGCACGCTCGGCCAACCGGTGCCGGGCTTCGAGGTGAAGATCCTCGATGAGGACGACAATCCCGTCGCGCCGGGGGAGATCGGCGATCTTCTGGTGCGCGGATCGACCAGCGCAAAGTTCTACTGGAACCAGCATGCGCGCAGCCGCTCGACATTTCTCGGATCCTGGACGCGCACCGGCGATCGGTTTCGCGTGGATGAAAACGGCAACTACGTGTATGCAGGCCGGGCCGATGACATGCTCAAAGTGGGCGGCATCTACGTCTCGCCGATCGAAGTCGAGGCCGCGCTCGTCGCCCACCCGGCGGTGCACGAGGCGGCGGTCGTGGGACGCGAGGACGCCGATCATCTGGTCAAGCCCGCCGCGTACGTCGTGCCCGCAAGCGGCTTCACGGCGTGCGATGCGCTGGCTGCGGAATTGCAATCGTTCGTCAAATCGAGGCTTGCGCATTACAAGTACCCGCGCTGGGTCGTGTTCGTGGACGATCTGCCCAAAACCCCGACCGGCAAGATTCAGCGTTTCAAATTGCGAGCCTCATGCACACCGACATCCTGAGGTCGGGCGAGCGCTCGATCGAATACCGCTTCGCCGAGCCCACGGCGCGCCGCGGCCCCGATATCGTCATGCTGCACGAGGGCTTGGGATCGACCTCGATGTGGCGCGATTTCCCCGAACTTCTCGCCGCGGCGACGATGTGCCGCACGCTCGTGTATTCGCGCCATGGTTACGGACGCTCTTCGCCGCTCGCTGCGCCGCGCCGCGTCGACTACATGCACGAAGAGGCCGACGTGTGGCTGCCGCTCATTCTCGGGCGGCTCGACATCCGCCGTCCGGTTCTCTTCGGTCACAGCGATGGCGCATCGATCGCGTTGATCCACGCGGCGCGGTCCGGAAGCGACGTCGCTGCGGTGGTTGCCCTCGCGCCGCACGTCAAAGTCGAAGACATCACCGTCCGCAGCATCGCGGAGGCCAAGGCGGCTTATACCGCCACGGAACTGCGGCAGCGCCTCGGCCGATACCATGCGGATGTCGATGCGGCGTTCTGGGGTTGGAATCGAATCTGGCTCGATCCCGCATTCCGCAGCTGGAACATCGAGGGCTTGCTGCCCTCGATCCACTGTCCCGTCCTCGCCATCCAGGGCGAAGAGGACGAATACGGCACGATGGAGCAAATTGCGAGCATCGGCCGTGCCGTGAGCGGTGCGCGGTTGCTCGCACTGGCCGCATGCCGGCATTCGCCGCACCGCGATCAGCCCGCGGCGGTGCTCGAGGCGACGCGACAGTTGATTGCGGCGCGTTGAAACCTGCCGAAGCATGCGCGAGAATCCGCCATCCTATGAAATCGAGTCGCGGTCCCATCGAACGTCGCGCTCGAGAAGCGCTCCCCGCCCCAGCGACCCGTGCGCGTGTCCATACACTGCCGGCGATGCGAGGCCCCTCACTTGCAGTGGGTGCCTTGGCGTTGGGTGCCATCGCCATCGGCAGCGCCGCGCTTGGTGCTCTCGTCATCGGCCGCTTGAGCATTGGCCGCGCCAGGATTAGACGGCTGGAGATCGACGAATTGGTGGTTCGACGGCTGCGCGTGACGGATGACCTTCACGTGCCTGCGGCCGCGCGACAAGCATCCGGCGCAGAGACCGGCGATGCACCCGGCTCTGACGGATAGAGCGCCATGAGCTTGCGCATGACGCCGTTCGTCCATCCAAAGCCGTCCTGCAATGGGTACTCGCCCCCGCCGCCGCTGCGCCCTTTGGTCACCACGTCGTATTTTTCGACCAGTTTCCCGCCGACGCGGTAAACCTCGTTGACACCGTTCATCCAACGACAGGCGATCATTTCCGCCAGCGCGTCGCGCCGATAGCGGCGCAGCCCATCGACCGCGATCCACTGCAAAGGCGCCCAACCGTTCGGAGCGTCCCATTGCTGCCCCGTGGTCAACGGCGTCGCCACAATGCCGCCGGGCCGCAGCAATTGCTGTGCGGCCACCCCGGCCACCGCACCCGCCTGGCGCTCGGATGCGAGCGCGACAAAAAGAGGATAGAGGGTTGCGGCCGACACCCGCCGGATCCGCTCCCGGCGAGTCCATCGATAGTCGAAATAGGCGCCGCCGCGAGCGTCCCAGAGATAGCGATCGATCGCCGTGCGCCGCATCGCAGCGCGTCGCGCAAAGTTCCTGGCGCAGGCTTCATCGGCGCCACGTTCGCACCCTGCACGAATCGCGTTCTCGAGACCGAACAAGAGACTGTTCAGATCGATCGGCACGATTTCAGTCGTATCGATGGTCGCGCGGGTGTGGGCATCCGCGAACCAGCGCGAGCTGAAGTCCCATCCGCTTTCCGCCGCTGCGCGTATATCGCGGAACACCTGCGCGGCCGGGCGTCGACTGGTGTGGGCGAGATCGACGTCGTCGCGATACGACTCATCGCGCGGAGTATCGCGTTCGTCCCAATAGCGGTTGAGAATCGATCCGTCGGCGAGCGCCACGACATGACGGTGTGCGGTCCCCGGGCGCAGACGCTCGGCTCCTTGCATCCAGAATGCGTACTCAGCCTTCAGCTGCGGCAAATACCGGACGAACGCCGCCGGCGGATCGTTGCTCGCCAGCAGAGCGACCATTTCGAAAAAGAACGGCGGCTGCGACCGACTCAAGTAATAGGTGCGTGCGCCGTTCGGCACGTGTCCGTAGGTATCGATCAGATAGGCGAAGTCATCCACCATATCTTCCGCGAGGTCGCGGCGCTTGCTTTCGACCAAGCCCAGCATCGTGAAATAGGAATCCCAGTAGTAGATCTCGCGAAAACGGCCGCCCGGGACGACATAGGGACGCGGCAACGGCAACAGCGAGGAGTACGGCGGCGCAGTAGTCGTGCGGCGGGTGAGCGAATCCCACAATCGGTCGATGTGTTCGCTGATCGAGTCGCGCACCGGTGCCGAAGCAGGAGGAATCACCTCGGCCGGGAGTGCAAAATGCGCCTCGACAAAGCGCTCGAGCGCCTCGGGCGAATCCGGGTGAGCGGTGTGGTATTGCGCGAGGATGATCTCCGGTGCGGCATTCGGCACCGCGTCGGCAAACGCCTTGCCATCCCGATAGATCGCTTCGGTTTGGACTGCGACGAACAGATCCTTGAACAAGAGCTGCGGCGGGTCCGGATACGCCGCCGCCGAACTCGTTGCCGGTTGCGTCGCGCCGAGGGGCAGCAGCGCCAGCAGCAGCGCCACGAGGGGTACGGTTTGCCTGGACATCGATGTTCAGGGATAACATCATCGCTTCACTGCATCAAGGGCCCAGGCGCTGGCGGGCCGCCGCAGGCGTCATAGCAGAACGGTAAACAAAGATGAATGGTGCACAGGTCATCCTCCGGACTCTTGCCGACCACGGGATCGAGGTGTGCTTTTCAAATCCGGGTACGAGCGAAATGCAGTTCGTCGCGGCCTTCGACCATGAACCGAGGGTCAGACCCATCCTCTGTTTGTTCGAGGGAGTCGCCACCGGCGCAGCCGATGGCTATGCGCGGATGGCGGGCAGGCCGGCGGCCACCTTGCTGCACCTCGGAGCCGGACTTTCCAACGGATCGGCGAATCTGCATAACGCCCGCCGGGCCCACTCGGCTGTGGTCAACATCGTCGGCGATCATGCCACCTATCACCGCGCGCTCGATGCCCCTTTGACTTCCGATATCGCTGCGCTCGCGAGGCCTGTCTCCATTTGGGTGGGGACAGCCGAATCGGCGCAGGGCGCCGTCACTTTGACCTCCGAAGCCGTGCGGGTGAGTCGCAGCGGAGCCGGCGGCCCGGTGACGTTGATCGTGCCGGCGGACTGCGGATGGTCGGAAGCCGGCGAGCCCGGTCCGGTGCTGACCCCGACGCTTCGCGCCCATCCCGATGCCGCACGTATTGCAGCGGTAGTGCAGGCTCTGAAAACTGCTGAGAAGCCGATGATGCTGCTCGGATCCGGAGCACTCAGCGAGCCAGGGCTCATCGCGGCGGGCCGCATCGCGCAAGGCGGCGTGCGCGTCTTCATCGATACGTTTGTGGCCCGCCAGCCTCGCGGGGCCGGCCGCTTCGCGCCGGAAAGGATGCCGTATTTCGGCGAGGCGGCGCTCGCGAATTTGCAGGGCATCGATTTGATGATTCTCGTCGCGACGAAGACGCCGGTGGCCTTCTTTGCCTACCCCGGAGCACCGAGCGTTCTAGTGCCGAAGGGATGTCGCGTGGAGACGCTCGCGCAGCCGGAGGAGGATGGCGAATTCTCACTGCAAGCCCTGGCGGACACCCTCGCCGCTGCGGACGGACCGACCGTCGTGCCGCTTGAGCGCAGCGAGGCCGTTCCGACGGGTCCGCTCACTCCCACAAGCGTCGGTACCTCCCTCACGCGTCACCTGCCGGAAAATGCGATCGTTTCCGAAGACGCGGTCACCGCGGGCCTCCCCGTCTATGCGCAGACCGCGACCGCAAGGCCGCATGATTGGCTCTTTCTCACCGGAGGCGCGATCGGTCAGGGGATACCGGCCGCGATCGGAGCGGCGATCGCGCAGCCGCGGCGCAAAGTGGTCTGTCTGAGCGGCGATGGTGCGGCGGCCTATACCGCGCAGGGGCTCTGGACGCTGGCGCGCGAGAGGCTCGATGTGACAGTGGTCGTATTCGCGAATCGTGCCTATCGCATTCTCAATATGGAGCTCGCTCGAACGCTATCCGGCGCGCCGGGCAATTGCGCTCGAAGCCTTCTCGAGCTCACCAATCCCGCGATGGATTGGGTGTTGATTGCTTCGGGTTTCGGGATGCGGGCAACCCGCTGCGCCACCGCGGAGTCCTTCGACTCGGCCTTCGCGCAATCGATGTCGGAGGCTGGTCCGAGCCTCATCGAGGCGCTGATTTAGGGATTCGCACATAGCGATGGGCCAAGGCCGGCAGCACGAACAGATTCAAGAAAGTCGAGGAGATCAGCCCACCCAGCACGGTCACCGCCATCGGACCCTCGATCTCTTGCCCGGGGCGATGCATGCCAAGCGCCAGGGGCGCGAGACCGAAGGCCGTGACTGCCGCCGTCATCAAAATCGGCACGAGCCGTTCATTGGCGCCTCGAATGACCACATCCAGACTCCAGTCCGCTCGTTCGACCTCCACCAAATGCTCGTAGTGCGCGAGCTGGAGGATGGCGTTGCGGGCACTGACGCCGAATACCGTGACCAGACCGACCACGCTCCCGAGCGAAATGCCGATACCCGTGACCGCAATGGCGAACACGCTGCCGATCAAGCTGAACGGCAAGTTCGCCAATACCAGCCAGCTGTTGGCGCGCCAGTGGAATGAGGTGAACAGGATCATTACGATCAGAGCGAGCGCCAACCCTGAATACAACAGCAATTGCGAACGTGTCTGCGCTTCCGCTTCGGCGGTGCCGCTGAATTCAATGAATACCCCCGTCGGCAATTTCACGGATTTGGCGATCGATTCTTGCGCGTGCTGCACGATGCTTTGCAGCGAACCCTTTCCGCCGTTGAAAGTCACACTGACGCGCCGTTGGCCGCCGTCGTGCTCGATGCTGTATCGATCTTGAGTGGCCACGATGTGAGCCACCTGCGAGAGCGGTATGGGGCCCAGGGGGCTCCCAATCATCAACTCGGACAGCCGCGTGGGCTGATGGCGCACCCCATCGGGCAACAACACCACCACATCGACGGTGCGAGTATCGCGATAGGTCTGGCCGATGACCTTGCCCGCATACGCCGATTCGACGGCATCGAGCGCATCCTGCACCTTGAGACCGGCGGCGGCGAGGGCGTCCGGGTCAAGATCGATGGCGATCGTGGGGGTGCCGCTCTGGCGTTTGAACTGCAAATCGACAACGCCCGGAACTTTGCCGAGTACCGCGACGATTTTGTCGGCGGTCGCCTCGAGCGCGTCCAAGTCGTCGCCAAAGACCTTGACCGCCACTTGAGCCGTCTCCCCGCTCAGACTCTCGCTGATCCGATCCCCCAGAAAAGTTACCACCTCGCTTTGAATGCCCGGGTAGTCCTCCAATATGGCCCTCAACTGCTCCTGAGCCGCATTCTGATCGACGCTCGCATCCGCTTTGAGCTCGACGTGAAACTCACTGCGATGCGGTCCCCAGGTGTCCTCGCCGAGCTCGGCGCGGCCCACCTGCTGCTCGATGCTTTGCACGTAGGGCAGAGCCAGCACTTCCGCACTGATGCGCTTTCCCATGGCCAGCATCTCGTCCAGAGAGGTCCCCGTGACGGAACTCGATACCTGCATGACGAAATGGCCCTCGCGGAAATCCGGCATGAACTTGCCGCCCACGAACGGCAGTGCGGCGACGGCCGCCGTCACCAGCAGCACCAAGAATATGAGGACGATCCTGAAATGGCTGCCCACGCCATGCACCGCGCCGTCTTGCCAGATCTTGAGACGCCGCAACCATGCGGCCTCGGGACGAGCGTCGCGGCTGCGCAAGAAGAGCGCGCAGAGAGCGGGGGTCGACGTCATAGCGACCAGCAACGAGGCCACGACGGCAAAGATGAATGCCAATGCCAGCGGCCCCACGAATCGGCCCTGGACACTGGAGGTGAAGAGCTCGGGAAGAAAGACCGCGATGACGACCGCGGTGGCATAGATGACGGGACCCCGCACCTCCAGGGACGCTTCTCGTACGATCTCGAGCCTTGGCCGGGGCTGCGCCAACAACCCATTCTCGCGCAGTCGCCGCAGGATATTCTCGATTCCGATGATCGCATCGTCGACCAGTACCCCGAGAGCCACGGCGAACCCGCCCAGGGTCATCGTGTTGAGGGTCAAACCCAGGTGATCGAGCACGCCCACGGCCGCCAGCAGGGACAACGGGATGGCGGTGAAGGCAATGAGTGCGGCACGAATATCGCGCAAGAATAGATAAAGTACGGCGAGGATGAGGATGCCCGCGATCACCAAGGATTCCTCGAGGTCGCCGAGCGCGCGCTCGATGAAGTTGGCCGGGCGATGCAGCGCCGGATAGAGAACGATGCCGCGATTTTTCAATGCAGGCGCGAGATCCGCGAGCGCCTTCTCGACCGCCAGGGTGGCGGTCAACGTATTGGCTCCGTACTGGCTGGCGAGCGACATCAACACGCCGGGTTTGCCCATGATGAGCGAATCGCCCGAACGCAGCGCGGGTGCGACCTTCACATCGGCGATATCGCGCAACAAGATCGGCGTACCGCCGCGCACGGCGACCACCGCCTTGCCGATCACGGCGACATCCGGCTCGGGCGTCGGAGATCGCAATAGAATTCTTTGCCCCGGCACATCGATGAATCCGGCGCCGCGCAGCGGCAGCGCAGCGCGCGCGGCGTCCGAGACGTCATTGAACGTGATACCAAAGCTCGCCAACTTCTGAACGTTCGGCAGGATTTGTATCTGCCGGCGCTCGCCGCCGAACACGATGACGTGCGCGACGCCCGGAACGGCGAGGAGCCGCGGCTTGATGATCCAATCCGCGGTGTCGCGAAGCTCGAAGGCATCGACCTTGTCCGACAACAGGCCGATCTTGAGCAAATCCATGGTGCTCGACACCAGGGGAGATAGTTTCGGTGTGCCCACGCCCGCCGGTAGACTGCTGCCGAGCTCGGATAGCCGCTCTGAAATCCCCTGCCGGGCGACATGCACGTCGATACCACTCGCGAACGTAATGGTGACGACCGACAAACCGGGAATCGACTCGGAGCGCAGCGTCGCAAGCCCTGCCGCACCATTGACCGCATTTTCCACCTGCTTGGTGACGAGTTCCTCCACTTGCTGAGGAGCGAAGCCGGGAGCTTCGGTCTGAATGTCGACTTGAGAGGGTACGAACTCGGGAAAGACATCGAGCGGAGCCCGCAATGCGCCCCAACAGCCGAGAACGAATAAGACGATGGTCAGCGCCGTCACAGCCCCGAAGTGGCGCACACACAAAGAGACGATGGCCCGCATCATGGATCAGTCGGGTTCCGCGCCGGCACCCAATTCCTTGGCGAGCAATTGACCGGCCGCGGTGACCACGATCCGGTCGCCGGCGCCGATCCCTGCGGAGACGAAGTAGCCGTTGGCGGTCGGCTTGCTCGCATCGATTTCGACCCGCAGGAACGTTCCCGGCTTCTTCTGTAGATAGCACCAATACTTGCCTTCACTCATCACCACCGCGGCAGCGGGAATGACGACACCGCTCAGCGTCTCGCCGATGGGAGCCCAGACCGTCAGCCGCTCCCCTTCGGCGACGTCGGCGCCTTTGAGCAGCGCGAAATAGCTCCGCCCTGGGAGACTGGAGTCCGCCGGCGCATCCCACACCACATTCAGTTTCCATCCCGAGTCCGGCTGGGTGACGCCAAGACGCGCAGCGCGCAGGCTCCGCGGCGTAGCGCCGCCCAGAGCGCCGAGCGGAAATGTCGCACGCAGCAATTTGATCCTGCCCCTTGCGAGGTCCTGCAGCGTGGGGTCTTGATCGCGATTCTGCCAGGGCGGGTTCATCCCCAGCGTCGAGGTCAATCGTTCGGTGGTCAATGTCCTTGCCGCCGCATCGACCGCGGCCTTCTGTGCCGCGGCTTCCTCGACATCCGCCGACACGGCACCCGGAGTTCCCGATAACTGCTGCGCACGTTTCAACGCCGAGCGGCTCTGCTGTTCGGTCGCTCGCGCGGTCGTCAACTCTGCGACCGCCTGCGCAATCGTATCGTGACTGACCACGACGCCGTAGCCGCTCGCTTGCTGCGAATATGCCGTGGGCTGCGCCGGTTGCGTGACCAACCCGAGCTTCTCGATTTGCGCGGGCGTCAAGCTCACGCCTTCCGCCGCACTCCCCGGCGCGCCGGCGGGCGCGGCCCCAGTCGATTTGGAGCCCGAGGCCGGCTTGCTCTCCGATGCCGCCGCATCCGCGCCCTCCGGCGCTGCGCGGTGACAGGCACTCAGCAACGAACACACGGCCACGAGCGCGGCGGCGCCGGCCCTGCCCCCCCAGAGACCGCTCGTCGCGCGGCGCGCCGAACGAGCGGAAGATATCGAGGTAGGCATCAAGGGGTGTTCCACGCGGAGGTAGAACGATCGGATGGGCGGCGATTGTGGGCATGGGTCGCATCCGGTTGGGCGTTGGGCTCCTCGTTCGGCGCCTGCCAACCGCCGCCCAATGCCTTACAGAGGCTGACCAATGCCTGCAGCCGCGCAAGCCTGTACTGACTGTACTGATCGCGAACGGTGGACAGGGTTCGTTGCGCCTCGAGCACGCTCAGATAATCGCCATGGCCCGCTTTGTAACGCAGTTGCGCGCCTTCAAAGGCCCGCTCACTCTGAGTGACCGCCTCCTCTTCGAACGCGCGCGCCGCATCGAGATGATGAATGGCCGAAAGCGAGTTCTCGACATCGACCAGAGCCGCCACGATCGCAGCCCGGTAGGTCGTCGCGAGCTCTTGCTCCTTGGCACGGGCCTCGGCGGTCACGGCGCGCAAACGACCGCCGTCGAGGATTGGCTGTGCAAGCGAGGCGCCGAGATTCAACGTGGGGCCAACGCCGCTCAAGCTGATCACGGCCGCGTTCAAAGCCGGATTCTGGAGGCCGCCGGCGGCCGTGAGACTCAAGGACGGGAACAGTGCGGCTCGCGCTGCCACCACGTCCGTACTCGCCGATTGTAAATTGGCTTCCGCGGTGAACACGTCCGGCCTGCGTCTCAACAACTCCGATGGCAACCCAGGGCTCACCGCGGGCTCCTGCAGGGATTCGAGCGCCGCTCCGGTAAGGCTGAACCCTTCCGGTGCGCGTCCGAGCAGTGCGGCGAGCGAGGCCATTGCCTCGCGCTGCGTTTGCTCCAGTTCCGGAACGCTCATTTCCGCCGCTGCCAATGCAGTTCTCTGTGTGGCCAGTTCCACGGGATTCGACAATCCCGCTTGGTAACGCGCCTCGACGATCTCGAGGAGACCCCGAGCGGCCTCGACGTTCGACTGCGCAATCCTCAAGCGCTCGCGCAGCGACAGGACTTGGAAGTAACCGTCGGCGACTGCCGCCAGCGTCGTAATCGCCACCGTCTCGCGATCGGCGCGGGCGGCAACGCTCAAATAGCGCGCCGAGTCCGCCGTCGCACGATTCTTGCCCCAGAAATCGACTTCATAACTCGCCGACAAAAGGGCCGCCCAGTCCGTCTCGTGGGCAGTCCCGTTGACCGAATGACCGGCCAGATAATTGACATTTGCGCCCGCGTCCACGCTGGGAAGAATGCCGGCGTGCGCTTGTTTGGCACGTGCATCGGCCTGCGCCACGCGCGCACGAGCCCGCGCCACATCAAAGTTGTTCGACGTCGCCGCCTCGATCAGAGAATCCAATTCCGCGCTGCCAAAGGTGCGATACCAATCCTTGCTCGGCCAAACAATTGCATCGCGCGCCGAGGCCGCCTCGAAGGTTGGGGGGACCGGTTGCCCGGGCGGCTTCGTCGTCGGCAACGAGCATGCCGTACAAACGCTTCCGATCAGAATCCACGGCAACGAGCCCTGCGACAAAGACATCTCTTGTCCCCGTAAAGTAGGCGTACCCGGCAAGCGAGCTCAAGAACGCTACCACACCTTGAAAGGGCCGCTCTGTACGCTTTTGTATACTTGGAGACTGACGTTCCCGGGACCCTCTGGAAGACGTCGGCGCCTAGCCTACGGACCCATCAGCGGGCGCAAATCGCTCGCTCCCATGGCCGCCGCGGTCCAGAATGCATCCCTCGTCATGAAAATCCTATTGATCGAAGACGACGTCGAGACGGCGCGTTACATCATGCGCGGCCTGGAGGAGGACGGGCACCAAAGCACGCTCGTTGCCGACGGCCGCAACGGCCTCGATCGTGCGTTGGCCGAGGCGTGGGATTTGCTGATCGTCGATCGGATGCTGCCGGCCCTCGACGGCTTGAGCGTCGTCCAAGCGTTGCGTCAGGCGGGGAACGCCACCGCGGTGTTGTTTTTGACCACGCTCGGCGGAGTTGATGACCGCGTCCAGGGCTTGAATGCCGGTGCGGATGACTACCTGATCAAGCCCTTCGCATTCTCGGAACTGCTCGCACGCGTCGCGGCCTTGGGTCGCCGTTCGCGGCACGGCGGCGTCGAAACGACCCTGCGTTTCGCGGATTTGGAGGTCGATCTGCTGACGCGGAGAGTTCTGCGGAGCGGCGTGGCCGTCGAGCTATTACCGCGCGAATTTCGATTGCTCGAGTATCTCTTGAAGCACGCCGGGCAAGTGGTCACACGTAACATGCTGCTGGAGAACGTCTGGGATATTCACTTCGATCCCCATACGAGCGTGGTGGAGACCCACATCAGCCGATTGCGCAGCAAGATCGACCGGAACAATTCGCTCGCGTTGATTCACACGGTTCGCGGCTCCGGATACACCCTGCGTGCGCCCAAATAGAGTGTTCCGCACCTCGAGCTTTCGACACGCGCTCATGTACGCGGGCTTCACGGGCTTGAGTTTCCTCGTCTTGTTCGGCGTGATCTTTTGGTCGACGGCGCGCTTCATGCGCCACCAGATCGACGACAGTGTCGGCAACGAAATCGACGAAATCATCAGTGAATCGCGCGAGAGGCCGCCCGAGGAAATATCAACCCTGGTACGGGATCTTTCCAGACACTCCGCGGGCTTTTACTACCTGCTGCAGGACGCCAAGGGTGCGGTGCGCGCAGGAAACCTGCCGGCCCTCGATGCCAAAGAGGGAATTCGCGAATGGGGAGTGCTTCCGGCACCCGCCGGATCGTCGTTGTCGGCAATACGCGGGCGAGGCGTCGAGCTCGGGGGCAACTATCTATTCGTCGGATGGAGTACGCACCAGCTCCGTGAGATGGAAGAGATGGTCGTCAGGTCGTTCTTTTGGGGGTTGGCCGCCTCGGTGGCGCTTGCTCTCGCGGGGGGCGTCGTTACGAGCGGGCGGCTGATGCGCAAGGTCGAAGCGATCAGCGAAACGAGCCGCGACATCATCGAGGGCGATCTGGGTCGCCGGGTTCCGGCGACGAGCGCCGGCGACGAGTTCGACCATTTGGCGGCCAGCATCAATGCAATGCTCGACCGTATCGAGACCTTGATGAACGAGCTTCGACAGGTGACGACCGACATTGCGCATGACATGCGCACACCGTTGACGCGGCTTCGACAGCGCTTGGAGTTGGCTCAGCGATCGAACATCGGCGCCGAGGCCCTGCAGCAGACGCTCGCCGCCACGGTACGGGAAATCGACTCCATCCTCGGGATTTTCAGCGCGTTGCTGAGAATTGCCGAGATCGACAGCGGCGCACGGAAGTCGGCATTCAAGAACCTCGATCTCAGTGAGCTTTTGCACACCGTCGTCGAGCTCTACCGACCGGCAGCCGAAGACAAGGGGCAAACGCTCGACGCTGACATCGCCCGGAATCTGGCGGTGAGGGGGGATCATGAGATGCTCATGCAGCTGTTCGCCAATCTATTGGAAAACGCCGTACGGCACACGCCGCAGGGCACACAGATCGCGCTGATCGCCCGCAGCGCGGATGGCTGGGTCGAGGTCATCGTCAGCGACAACGGTCCTGGAATTCCCGACGCGGCGCGGGGCAAAGTGCTGCAGCGCTTTTTTAGACTGGAGAATAGCCGCACGACGCCGGGCAACGGCTTGGGTTTGAGCCTCGCCGCCTCCATCGTGAAGCTCCATGAGGCGGTGTTGACCTTGTCCGACGGCAACCCGGGTTTGCGGGTCAACGTGTCGTTGCGCCGAGATTGACGGCGACCTTCTTCAATCCAATACTGCCACCCAGTCAACCCGCCGAGGTGTCCGTGAAAGTTCGCAATGATTGGTCGCTTGCCGAAGTACAGAGCCTGTTCGCGCTGCCGTTTTCGGACCTGCTGTTCGCTGCGCAGCAGGTGCACCGCCGATATCAGAGGCCGAATACCGTGCAGGTGAGCACCTTGCTCAGCATCAAAACGGGTGCGTGTCCGGAGGATTGCGCCTACTGCCCGCAAAGTGTGCGCTACGACACCGGTCTCGACGTACAGGATCTCATGGAACTTGAAGAGGTCGCTCAACGGGCGCGTGCCGCGAAGGACTCCGGAGCGACTCGCTTTTGCATGGGCGCGGCGTATCGCTCGCCCAAGCCCAAAGAGCTCGCCAAGGTGATTGCGATGATTCGCGAGGTCAAGGCGTTGGGTCTCGAAACGTGCGCCACCCTGGGGATGGTGAGCGCCGATCAGGCTCGGCAGCTCAAAGCGGCCGGCCTCGACTTCTACAATCACAATCTGGACACCTCGCAGGAGTACTACGCAAAAATCATCGGCACCCGTACCTACCAGGATCGTCTCGATACTCTGCAGGCCGTGCGGGATGCAGGCATGAATGTCTGTTGCGGCGGTATCGTCGGGATGGGCGAGACGCCGCAGGATCGCGCGAAGCTCCTGCATACGCTTGCCACACTCCCCGCGCACCCGCAAAGCGTGCCCATCAACCAATTGGTCCGCGTGACCGGCACGCCGCTTGCGGACGCAGCACCGCTCGATCCGTTTGATTTCGTGCGCACGATCGCCGTCGCGCGCGTTATCATGCCGCACGCTCACGTGCGTTTGTCGGCGGGCCGGGGGGAGATGAGCGATGAGCTGCAGGCGCTTTGCTTCATCGCCGGAGCGAACTCGATCTTCTATGGGGAGAAGCTGTTGACCACCGGCAATCCCGACACCCGGCATGACCGCGACCTGTTCGTGCGACTTGGGATCGTCGCAGAGCCTGGCGAACCTTCAGAGCTCGCCGACGCGCCCGAGCGCGACGAATTTCACCATGCCACGCCGCATCTGGCGCCTGGAATCTCGCCGGACCCCTCCTCCCCAGCGTGACGGCATTGCGCGGCCCGACCGAGCATCCGATCGTCGTCGCGGGGACCGATACCGACGTCGGCAAGACCGTCTTTGCCGCGGGACTGACGCGCCTCCTCGATGGGCTGTACTGGAAGCCCGTGCAGGCGGGCCTGGATGGCGAGACGGATTCCGCGGTCGTGAGACGTCTATCGGGACTTTCCGCCGACCGCATTCTCCCCGAAATCTGGCGCTTGAAGTCACCGGCATCCCCGCACTTGGCCGCCGAGCGCGACGGCGTGACGATCGATGTCCAGTCGCTCTCCCTACCCTCGGCTCAACGGCCCCTCATCATCGAAAGTGCCGGGGGGCTTTTGGTACCGCTGACGCGCCGCGAGCTCTTCATCGACGTTTTCGCCCGGTGGAAGGCGCCGGTCGTGCTTTGCGCGAGGACCTCACTCGGCACGTTGAACCACACGCTGCTCTCGCTCGAAGCGCTGCGGCGGCGTGAAATCCCCATCCTCGGGGTGGCCTTGTGCGGAGATGCGCATCCCGACAACGAGCGCACGTTGCGCGAGATGAGCGGCGTTGCGATCTTGGGCCGGCTGCCGCGTCTCGACCCGTTGACTCCCCAGTCCCTCGCGGCTGCGTTTACCGCGGCGTTCCGGCGCGAAAGCTTCATGACCCACAGGGGGCCATGAGGTCCCAACCGCAAAAACCTGCGACGCGGGCGACCTGCGCTCAGTCGCGCAAATACCGATCGAGCTCCTGATGCATGTTCAGAATCATCTTCTCGTGCTCGGCGGCGAGCCAGATCTGCTTGCAGCCGCGCGAGTGCAGGCCCTTTTGCATCCGGGGGATGTTGCCGAGATCCTGCCGTGGAATGAGCAGTAGCTGCCCAGGGTCACTCAGGTCCGTCACCGGCTGCACTTGCGCGCGCGGCGGTTTGACCGCCGCGGGGTATGTCTTGGTCGAATAGATTTCGAAGATGCAGCGATCCGGATCGAAGCGGTCGGGTCGCGCTCGGTACATCATGGCATTGCCGGCCATGGGCAGGATGAGCATGTTCGGAAAGATGAACACCTCGCCGCCCCACATGCCGAGATTCTCCGGCGTCGGCTTGGGCATCGGACGCTGCTGCCCCGCGGCACGCGCGTAGAGCGCCTTGACATACTCCGCGCCCAAGCTCGAACCCGCGGGAATCGGCTTGCCCTTGAGTGAGCGCACGACCTCGATGTCTTCGGCGAGCACTTGTGCATCCATGCCTTCAGCCAGGAGATTCAGCCGCGCGGCCATCCCCTCCACCAGGTCATCGCTATTGTCATTTCGGACCTGACCCTGCATCGGCGTCTTCTTACCCGCGAAGCGGCCGTGCCCATGCGGATAAGCGTCGTAGCCGATGTGGCGGTGCGTGTAGTCGACCTCGGACTCGGGCCTGCCCTTGTAGATGACTTCGGCCGCAGCGACTTCGAGCTGGGAGTGAGTCGCCGGCACGTGGTAGCCCTCGAAGAAGGCTTCTTGAGCCACCTTCCAATTGGCCGGCACCGGGATCGATTTCCACCAGTAGTTGCGCATTTCGCTGATGGCGAGGTTCTCGAGAAGTTGCCGTACCGGCGCGATGAAGTCGTCGAAAGACTCGGGATTGCGATCGAGGTTGATGAAGACAAAGCCGGCAAACACGACGTGCTTGACCTCGCGCAGCGCCACATCACTGTCGGCGAGCTTGCCGCCGCGAAACTCCTGGCGCTCGAGCACGAATTCGTTGCGTCCGGAGGTATCCCAGCGCCAGCCGTGAAACGGGCAGATGATCTTGCCGGCGGCGAAATGTCCGCACCCTCCGGGTGACAGCGCCGTGCCGCGGTGCGGACAGGCATTGTGGAAGGCCTTGATCGTGTCGGCATCGATACGGACGATGAACACCGACTGGTCGCCGATGTCGTAGGTGGTGTAGTCGCCGCTCTCGGGAATTTCGTCGAGCCGCGCCGCGACCTGCCAGACGCGGCTCCAGAGCTTCTCATGCTCGAGCCGCGCAAACGCTGGATCGGTGTAGCGGCCGGTGCGGATGCCGTGCGCAAGCACCTGCCAGCTGTCGGGCCAGTCGCTCGGAGATCGATTGCCTGCCTGAATACCGGTTGCGATCGTGCTCATGGGAACCTCCATCAGATGTAGCGACCACCGTTGACGCCGATGGTCTGGCCCGTGACATAGCCTGTCTCATCGGAGACCAGCCACGCGCAGGCGCCGGCGATATCCTCGGGCTCGCCCTGACGCCGGATTGGTCCGGCGTTGATCCACGTCTCCCTCGACTGATGACCCTCCGCAAAAAACCGCTCGGACATGACCGTGTTCATCACGAAACGGGGCGGGATGTTGTTACAGGTGATGCCGAGCGGCCCCAGCTCCACCGCCAAGGTCTTGGTCAGTGCAATGATGGCTCCTTTCGAGGCGGAATAATGCGCCATCCCCTTGGCACCGGATTGCGCGCTCGAGGAGGAAATATTCACGATCCGGCCCCAACCGGCGCCCTTCATGTCCGGCAGAACGACCTGCGTGACGATGAAGGTACCCTTGAGGTTCACCTCCATCATCTTGTCCCACTGCGCGTCGGTGAGTTCTTCAAACGGCGTGACGCCGGTGATCCCGGCATTGTTCACCAGAATCGTGACCGGTCCGAACGTCTCGCGTAGCTTGGCCGTCGCCGCCTTGATCTGTGCGCGGTCGGTGATACTGGCCTCCAGCGGAATCGCCTTTCCGCCGGCGGCGACGATTTCTTTCGCAACCTTGCCGGCATCGGCGCTCAGGATGTCGAGCACCCCGATCGCGATGCCGTCCCGTGCCAGGCGGCGACTGATGGCCGCGCCAATTCCCGCTGCTGCTCCGGTAACCAGTGCTACTTTCACTGCCTCTCCTTCCGACCCAGTGGGGTGGACTTACCCGACAAGGTATCGCGTCTATTTGCTTCGCGCGACCAATCCCTTTCGCGCCATATCGAAGCTACGGCTCAAATGATCGACATAACCGGAGGGAACGGGCGGAAGCATCCACAGCTTGCCGGTATCGCGAATCGCGTCGATCTCCTGCGCGACCTGGTCAATGGACCACGATGGGCGGTACACGCCCTCCGTTTCGGCAATCAGGGCCCGGGCCACACGGCCGGCCATGGAAATCAGCATCTCTCCGGTGATCGAGCAGGACTCATGAGCGAGCCATCCCACCACCGGGGCGACCAGATCGGGCCCCATGGGCGGATACTGGGATATATCGAGGCCTTCCGCCATACGCGTCACGGCTCCGGGGGCAATGATGTTGCACTTCACGCCCCGGGCCGCCCCCTCGATGGCGACGACATTGTTGAGCCCGATCATGCCGGCCTTGGACACGCCATAGTTCACCACATTGTGCGTACCATACAGGCCGCCGATCGAGGAAGTCAGCACGATGCGGCCGTAGCCGGTCTTACACATCACCGGGAAAGCAGGCCGCACCACGTGGAACGCACCCATCAGGTGGACTTGCACGACGGCTTCGAAGTCTTCCTGCGTGAGCTCTTCCAGCGACCCGTAGCGGACGTTGCCGGCGTTATGGATCAGGATATCGATGCGGCCGTAACGGTCGAGCGCCGCTTCGATGATCGCCCGGCCGCCCTCGGGGGTCGCCACCGAGTCCGTGCAGGCGACCGCCTCTCCGCCCAGCGCCTGGATCTCGCCGACGACCTGGTCGGCGGGGCCGGCGTCGGCGCCCTCGCCCTTTACGCTCGCGCCCGGATCATTGACCACGACCTTCGCGCCCTTCGATCCCAGCAGCCGGGCATATTCGCGCCCCAGCCCCCTGCCCGCTCCGGTGATCACGGCCACCCGGCCATCGAATCTGCGTTCGGTCACTTCTCGTCCCCCATGTGATTGCATCGAGCGCTACACCGGCATCCAGATCGGCGCGCCGCGCTGCGCGCGCAGCGACGGGATCACCCGCCCGTCGATGTCGGTGATGCCATATTCCTGCGCGAGTTCGGCGGCGATGAAAGTGCCGCCCGAGCGCTTCATGATCTCGGCGTCCCCGGCCAGGGCGGCGATGATCCGCCCGGGAAACTCGACCGAGGTGCCGGCGGCGCTGTTGAGCTGGGACGCCATGCCCGAGACCGTCTTCAGATTCTGCTGCGCCCGTTCGGTATACGTGAACCCCTGCCAGAGCGAGAGCGAGGCCACCCGGTGGGGCTTGAGCTCGATCGCCATGTCGCGCGCCATCCGGTCGGTTGCGGACTTACAGGTGCCGAAGATGACGTTGTAGGTGTAGGTGACCCCCACGTAGCCCGAGATGGCGACGATCAGGCCGGATTTCTGCGGCACCATGATCCGGGCCGCATGCCACGCCGCCACGAAGTTCGAGCGCAGGCCGACATCGATCATCTCCCAGTTGGCGATTGGCTTTTCCCAGAACGAGCCGGGTTGGGTGAGCTCGGCGGGAATCGCAATGGCGTTGTTCACGAGGATGTCGAGACGCCCTTGCTCGCGCGTCACTTGCGCAAACAGCGCGGCCACTTGCTCGTCATCGGCATGATCGACCTTCACCGCAATGCCCTTGCCGCCGCGCCGGTCGACTTCCGCAGCGGTCTCGCCCACCGTGCCGGGCAGCGGATGGGAGCCCGGCGTGACGGTACGCCCGGTGACATAAACGGTGGCGCCGTGTTCGGCGAGCGCGAGAGCGATCCCCTTGCCCATGCCGCGGCTGGCGCCTGTCACCACTGCGACCTTGCCTGCGAGCGATGCGTTGCCGCCTGCGCTCACGTTCAGCCCGTGGAGCCGGGCGGAATGTGCGTCGCCCGGCGGTTGGTCAGCGGTCGCTGGTAAGAGGGATCGTCCTTGCTGCGCGAGGGTGCGCCATTGACATGGATGTCCGGCACATCGGCGAAGGGCAGCGGCATGGTCGGTACCAGGCCCGACCATTCGATGACATTGGTCCGCAATTCGATCCGCCACACCCCGTCACGGCGCCCCAGGCGGTCGATGTAGCGGCCGCCCGCGATCCAGTTGGTTGCGTCGCGGTTGCGGCCGACGAAGAGGTAATACGTCTCGGTGTGGGCGGTGCTGCCTTGGATGTCGATATAGCAGTTCAAAAGGTTGTGATGGGTGGCCAGCTGTCCCTGCGCGTGCAGTGCCGAGGCCCAGTCGTAGAGCGCCACCGGGCCGCCGACGAAAATACCCGCCGCGATGGTGGCATCGGGGTGAAAGGCCGAGAGGAACAGCTCCCGATCGAAGCGATCCATACCCCGGCTGAACCGACCGAGGCAATCGAGGATATCCTGGCGCTCGGCCAGACGCTCGAGCCGGGCGAGGCGCTCAGCGTCCATGGGCTGACTCCGAGATCGGGCGCCAGATGGGCGAGCCGCGCTCGGCGCGCAGCGAGGGAATGACCTTGCCGTCAATGTCGGTGATTCCGTAGTCCTGAGCCACCTCGGCGGTGATGAAGGTGCCCCCCGAGCGCCTCATCACCTGCGGATCCTGGGCGAGCGCCGCGATCACCCGCCCGGGATGCTCGGGAGTGCAGCCGATCGCCGGATTCGTGACGGTGAGCTTCTTCATGGCGGGGTTCCTTTCCAGGTTGCGACGGGCCCGTTCGGTGAAGGTAAGCCCCTGCCACAGCGAGAGCGAGGCGACGTTGTGCGGCTGAAGCTCGATCGCCATGTCCCGCGCCATCCGGTCGACCGCGGACTTGCAGGTGCCGAAGATGACGCCGTAGGTGTAGGTCACGCCCACATAGCCCGAAATGGCGACGATCAAGCCCGACTTCTGCGGCACCATGATTTTTGCAGCGTGCCATGCCGCGACAAAGCTGGAACGCACGCCGACATCGATCATTTCCCAGTTCGAGAGGGGTTTTTCCCAAAAGGGCTGCGGTTCGGTGAGATCCTCAGGCAGCGAGAAGGCATTGTTGACCAGGATGTCGAGCCGGCCCTGTTCTCGCCCGACCCGGTCGAACAGGGCGGCCACCTCAGCATCGTTGGCGTGATCCACCTGGACCGCGATGCCTTTACCGCCACGGCGGTCCACCTCCGCGGCGCTCTCGCCCACCGTGCCGGGGAGCGGGTAGGAACCCGGCGTGACCGTACGCCCGGTGACATAAACGGTCGCCCCTTGCGCCCCGAGCGCCAGCGCGATTCCCTTGCCGATGCCGCGGCTGGCTCCCGTCACCACCGCGACCTTGCCTGTCAGCGTACCCATTCGGCCTTCCTCGTCAATGCCAAGCGCTATTGTTCCGACGGTCGCTTGCCGAAGAAGGTTTCGCTGAAGTCGCCCACGGCCCTGCCGGAATAATGCCCGGCACTGAACGGCAAGCCCATCACGCCCTTCGACCAGTCGATCGACACACCGAAATCCTGGAACCAGTCATAGAGCATGGTGCGTTGCGCGATGCGCCATTCGCCGCCGCGCTTTTCCATCCGGTCGAGGTAGCGTCCACCGATGACGGTGTCGCGCTCCTCCTTGCCCATGTTGACGCGGTGGTAGGAGATGACCTGGGTCTCGACGCGGGCCGTGTCGCCCTTCAGCTCGATGATGCTCTGCCCCAGGACATGCTGCGTCACGGGGATTGCCGGGGACCCCGGTACCACCCAGGCGAGGTACTCGCCGAAGGTTCCGACGAACACACCATAATCAGTCGTGGAATCCGGCCAGTAGCACGCACGGATCAGCTCGGCATCGCGGCGATCCTCGCCTCGGGCGAGGCGGGCGAGGCAATCACGGATCCTTTCGCGCTCGAGAAAGCTCTGTAGTTCCTGTGTGATGGCGTCCAACTCCGTGCAGTCTCCCGTGTTTGTCTGAATCAGGTGATCATCGAGGCGCGATACGGGGGCACATCATTTCGCGCCGCGCCGGCGGAAGCCGCTTGATAATTTCGGACAAATGCGCTTACTTGGCATTGAAATCCAAGGAGGCTGGAGTGGGTCGGACTGCGTTGCGGGATCGGGATTCCAATGCCGGCGAGGTGTTCGACGTCGTGCATGCCCGGATTCTGCGCTTCTTTCCCGATCTCGTTGCCGAGTTGGGAGGCGATCCGAAGCTCCTGATGCAGCAAGTCGGAATTCACCCGGAAAACCATCCGGAAGCCAAATCCGGCGCGACCTATCGGCAAATGATCCATCTGATCGAACTGGCCGCGACCGAGTTGCGCTGCCCCGACTTCGGCATGCGGCTCGCGACGCTTCAGAGCGGCGGCGGGATGTTTGGTCCGTTGGGATTGGTCATGAAGAACTCGACGACCTTCGGCGAGGCGCTCGATTACGTCCGCAAGCACACCTACGCACACAGTCTGGCGGCCCGAATCTGGCTGAAGCGCTCCGCCTCCGCGAAAACCGTGTTCGTCGGTCACGACATCCTGCTGGACAGAATGCCCATCAAGAGCCAGGCGATGGAGCAGATCCTGCTGGTCGGTCACCTCGCGGCCATGCAGATCACGGGGGGACAAGCGCGCGTACGCCAGGTGCATTTCCGTCACCAACCCGTATCGCCGCTACGGGCTTATCGCCGCTATTTCGGCTGTACCGTGCGCTTCGGTCAGTACGAGGATGGTGTGGTTTTTTCCGAGCGGGACCTCGCCTCCCGCATCATCGACCCCGACTCGCAGGTCTACCAGGCAGCGACCTCGTTCATCGATGCGAAATTCACCCGACACAGGCCGCCGCTTCACGCACAGGCGCGTGGTGTGATCATGCAGTTCCTTGGGACCGAGAATTGCACGAATGATCGGATCGCCACCGCACTCAACTTACATCCGCGCACGCTGCACCGGCGGCTCGACGCAGAAGGCACCTCATTCCAGCAGATCAAGGATGAAGTGCGCCGCGACGTCATGCTCTACTATCTTCAACAGACCAAGCTCAATTTCGCTCTGATCTCGGAAAGGCTCGGCTTTGCAGAGCAGGCCGTGATGACGCGCAGCTGCAACCGCTGGTTCTCCGCCTCCCCAACCAAGTTGAGATCTCAGGGGCGTGGTCTCGCCCGCAGCAGCTGAATCGCTGCATTTTGTCGAAATCCATCAAGTCGTAGCATGACGTTCTGCCGCATATAAGCTTGCGCAGGGCAAAAGGGTTTGGACTGGTTGTGGTCGTCCGGCGCCCATCACGCGGAATAAGCGACTGAAGGAAAGTGCTATGGCGAATTCAGAACCGGTGGCGAAGCTCGACCTCAGCGACGTCGAACACCGGCTAGGCCAGAAGGTCGGCGGTGGGCAGCTGTGGGAGCCCTGCAATAAGACCGACATCCGCCGCTGGGTCATGGCAATGGACTATGTCAATCCGCTGCACTGGGACCAGCGCTTCGCCCGCGAGACGAAATTCGGCGACATCATCGCCCCGCAGTCCATGGCCGTGGCGCTCGACTATGGCCACGGCAATAACCAGGCATGTGTCGGTCACATCCCCGGCCAGCACATGATCTTCGGCGGCGAGGAATGGTGGTGGTACGGCACCCACGTCCGCCCCGGCGACCAGCTCTTCCAGGAAAGGATTTTCACCGGCTACAAGGTGGCCGATACCAAGTTCGCCGGCCCCACGCTGTTCCAGCGTGGCGACACGATTCACCGCAACCAGCGCGGCGACCTGATCGCCAAATCCTGCCCCACCGTCATTCGTTATCTCGCCAAGGAGGCGGAAAAGCGCGGCGTCTACGCCGCCACCGCCGGTGCGCCAAAACGATGGACGGCGGCCGAACTCGACGAAATCGGCAAGGTCCGCCGCAACTGGTTCCTGGCCAATCGCGAAGGCAAGGCGCCGCTTTGGAAGGAGGTGCAGGTGGGAGACAGGCTGCCCCGTCGTGTGATCGGACCGCATTCCATCGCCAGCTTCACGACCGAATACCGCGCCTTCATCTTCAATATTTGGGGCAGCTTCTACTGGACGTCGCCCGAGGGCGTCGAAGATCCCTGGGTCAACCAGGACATGGGCTGGATCGAAGGCTTCAGCTTCGATGAGGAAGGCGCGATGATCGACCCGCGCCTGCGCGACGGCATTTATGTCGGCCCTTCGCGAGGCCACATCGACGACAGCAGGGCCAGCGAAATCGGCATGCACCGGGCCTACGGCTATGGCGCAACCATGGCGGCGTGGAACACCGATTACCTCGCCATGTGGGCCGGTCATGATGGCCTGGTCCGGCACGCAAAATCGGAATTCCGCGGACCGGCATTTGAAGGTGACGTGACCTTCATCGACGGCGAGGTGGTCGATCGGATCGAGCAATCGACCTGGGGATTTCCCGTCGTTCAGGTGAAGGTAACGATGACCAACCAGGAGGGCAAGATCGTCGTGACCGCGCTCAATGAGGTTGAGCTGCCCTATTGAGCTGCCGGGTCACCCAAGGCAATTGAGGCGCCCGTATGAGCGGTCATCCGATCGTCCAAGACAAGTCGCTGTCGATCGTTCGAGGCATACCGCTATCGGAGGAGGCAGGGCTCGGCGCGCTGACGCTGCCCGGCTTCATCCGCGAGGTTGCCGAGCGTTACTCCAAGCGCGAAGCGCTGGTGCAACGTCGTCCCGACGGCACGATGGAGCGCTGGTCCTACTGCGACCTGTGGGATCATTCGATCGAGGTGGCGAGGGCCCTGGTCGCCTGCGGACTTGGCAAGGGCGAGCGGATCGGTGTTCTCATGACCAATCGGGCGGAGTTCCTCTCGGCCGTGTTCGGCAGCGCCCTCGCCGGCGCCGTTGCGGTGCCGCTCAGCACCTTCTCCACCGCGCATGAGCTCGACTATCTCGTTGCGAGCTCAGCCTGCTCGATGCTCATGCTGGAGCGGCACGTCCTCAAAAAAGACTTTTCGCACATCCTGCGCGACCTCGAGCCGGCGATCGGCACCGCATCTCCGGGCAGGCTGGCATCGCTCAGGTTCCCGTTCCTGCGTCGTCTGGCGATTGTGGAGAGCGACGCGCCGGGCGGGGCGATCGAAAGCTGGTGCAACTTCCTCGCACGCGGCGCCGACGTCCCCGAGGCGCAGGTACGGGCGCGGGCGGATACCGTCAAGCCCGCGGATCCGGCGGCGCTGTTCTTTTCCTCCGGTTCCACGAACAAACCCAAGGGAATTCTGAGCGCGCATCGCGGCGTCAGCGTCCAATTGTGGCGCATGCGACGCCAGCAGGGGCTCGGTGATGACGTTCGCACCTGGACGGCGAATGGTTTCTTCTGGTCCGGCAATTTCGCCATGGTGATCGGCGGAACCCTTGCCGCCGGCGGGACGCTGGTGCTGCAGCGGACTTTTCGACCCGAGGAAGCGCTTGATCTGATGGCTCGCGAAAGAGTGAATTTCCCCTTTGCGTGGCCTCACCAATGGGCTCAGCTCGAAGCGGCTGCAAATTGGAATGAGATCGATTTGTCGGCGCTGAAATATGTCGATGCCGACTCGCCCCTCGCGCGGCATCCGACGGCCGCCGTCAGCTGGACCGAACCCCGACACTGTTATGGCAACACCGAGACCTTTACCTTGAGCACCGGCTATCCGGCCAACACCTCACGGGAGGCCGCGGGCAACAGCCATGGAGTGCCTCTACCCGGCAACAGCTTGAAGATCCTCGATCCGCTGACAGGGAGGGTGCTGCCCGTCGGCGAGCGCGGGGAGATCGCCGTCAAGGGGCCGACCCTCATGCTCGGCTATCTGGGCACACCGCTCGACGAAACGTTGGACGACGAGGGCTACTTTCGCACCGGCGACGGCGGCTATGTAGACGAAGCGGGCCGCCTCTTTTGGGAAGGTCGACTCAACGACATCATCAAAACGGGCGGCGCCAATGTCTCACCGGTCGAAATCGATTCGGTCATCAAGGACTGCCCGGGCGTGAAAGTCACCCAGACGGTGGGCGTGCCGCATGAGACGCTCGGCGAGCTGGTTGTCAGCTGCATCGTGCCTCACGAAGACGCGGCGCTCGACGAAGCGACGGTGCGCAACTTCGTCCGGGATAAGCTGGCGAGCTACAAGGTGCCACGTCGGGTACTGTTCTTTGGCGAGAGCGATCTGCAACTGACCGGGAGCGCCAAGGTGAAAACCGGCGAGTTGCGCACCCTCGCCGCCAAGACCCTCGCGGCCGAGCGCTCAATGCGGCCCTGAACCGGCCTGCCGCGCGCGGCAGAACGTCAGTCGCTCGCCGAACCACCCTCCGTCCGCGCGCGATGCTCGCGAACCGCGGCGATGAACTGCCCGCCGTAGCGGGCGAGCTTCGCCTGCCCGACGCCAGGCAGCGCTGCGAATTGGTCGAGATCGAGCGGCATGTGTTCTGCCATCTGACGCAGGGTGGAATCATGAAATATGACGTAGGGCGGAATGCCCTTCTCGTCCGCGAGCCGTTTGCGCAGCGCCCGCAGGCGTTCGAACAGCGAATCCTCCGTGCTCGACGCACGAGCGCCTGATACGGATCGACGCGCGCGCTTCACCTCGCGGGCAATGCTCACGACACACTCGCCGCGCAGCACGGGCCAGCTTTGCGCGTTGAGCGACAGCACCGAATAGCCATCTTGAGATTCCTCCATCAGGCCTTGATGCAGGAGGGAGCGCGCGAGGTTGCGCCACTCCTCGACGCGCCGATGTTTGCCGATTCCATAGACGCTCAGCGCGGCGTGGCCGCCCGAGAGCACCCGTTCGGTGCGGGCGCCGCGAAGAATGTCGATGATATAGGCCGCGCCGAAGCGTTGACTGCGCTGAGCCAATCTGGCGACACAGGAGAGGAATTGCCTCGCCTCCACGCTCCAGTCCTCAACCGTGCGCGGTTCGCAACAATTGTCGCATGCTCCGCACGGGCCGCGGAACGCCTCGCCGAAGTAGCGCAATTGCACCGCGCGACGACACTCGGTCGAATCCGCGAATTGCAGCACCTGCCGCAGCTGCTGGCGGGCGATGCGCTGCTCGTTCTGCAGGGGCGCTCCGGTCGGGTCTACCTTTTGCTGGATCAGGAATTCCGCCGTGCGGATGTCGGCGCCGCCGAAATACAAGATGCAGTTGGCCGGATCGCCGTCGCGCCCCGCCCGGCCCGACTCCTGGTAATAGCCTTCCAGGGTACGGGGCAAATCGTAGTGCACGACCCAGCGCACGTCCGGTTTGTCGATGCCCATGCCGAACGCAATCGTCGCGACGATGACCTGCAGATCGTCGCGGATGAAGGCGTCCTGGGTATCACGGCGCGTGATGGCATCGAGTCCGGCGTGATAAGGCGCGGCGCGGATGCCCTCGGCGTGCAGCTTCGCCGCCAGCTCATCGACGCGCCGGCGCGAAAGGCAATAGACGATGCCCGCCCCGGAACTGTTGGCAAGCGCCAGCAACTCACGGTAGGTGGATTTGTCCTTGGGCCGTACGCGGTAGAACAAATTCGGCCGATTGAAACTCGCCACATGCACGGCCGGATCGCGTAGCGCGAGCTGCGCGATGATGTCGTTGCGCACGCGCGCCGTGGCGGTAGCGGTGAACGCAAGCACCGGGACTTGGGGATGGCGCCGTCGCAGCCGGGCGAGCTGACGGTATTCGGTTCGAAAGTCATGTCCCCATTCCGATACGCAATGCGCCTCATCGATGACGAAGGCGTTGATGCCGACGCCCGCATCCAGACGCTGCAGGGGACCCTCTAGAAATTCCTGCAGCAGAAGCCGCTCCGGCGCGAGGTAGAGGAGCTTGTAGTCCCCGCGCAAGAGCGCCTCCGTTCGTCGCCGGATCTCGGCAGCGTCGAGACTTGAGTTGATGAAGGCCGCCGGGATGCCGTTGTCCTCGAGCTGACGAACCTGGTCCTGCATCAGGGCGATCAGTGGCGAAACGACCAGCGTCACGCCCGGCTGCAACAACGCCGGCAGCTGAAAGCACAGGGATTTTCCGCCGCCGGTCGGCATCAGCGCGAGCACGTCGCGCCGCGCCAGCGCGTCGTGCACGATTGCCTGCTGGCCCGGGCGGAATCGATCGAAGCCGAAGAAGCGCTTGAGGGCCGCCGTCAAGTCCCGAGGTGAGCCGGCATTCAGGGTATTCTGTGTCGCGTGGCGGGCGTTGCCGTCGAGTGAACTGATTGTGGTCACGTACTCAGTGTAACCGGCGGGCGCAGGCGCGGTCACTCGAACTCAGTCTTTGATCGATTGACGTGCCGAGCGGAGGGAGATCAACTGCCCGGAACCGGCAACGTGAAGTGAAATGCCGCTCCGCGATCGGAATTGTTGGTGGCCCACAGTCTGCCTTTGTGTGCGCCGATGATCGAGTGACAGACGCCGAGTCCGAGCCCCAAGCCGCTCGTCTTTGTGGTAAAGAAGGGCTCAAAGATGTGTTCCAGCTGATCGCGGTCAATGCCTCTGCCACGATCGACCACTGAAGTGCGAACCGCGCCGTCCCCGTCATCGAGAGCGACGACAATCGCGATCGACCGGTCGCCGGCCGCATTTGCGCTCATCGCCTCGCAGGCATTCAGAATGAGGTTCAGAAGCACCTGCTGCAGCTCGACGCGGTCGCCCAGTACCGCCGGAACGGCCTCGTCGATCTGCGAGTGGACTTCGACACCGCGCTCCATGAGGGCACCGCGCGCAAGCGTCAGAACCTCCCGCAGCACGTCTGCGATCCGAAGGCGTTGTACATCGAGTTCGCCGCGCACCAGCAGCGAGCGCAAGCGCTGGATGATCTGCCCAGCGCGTTTGTCTTCGCGTGCGATATCCTCGAGTATCTCGCGCAGTTCCTTGACGTTGAACTGTGCTTTGGCAAGCAGAAGTTGCGCCGCCTCGGCATTACACAATATCGAGGTCAGGGGTTGCTGGAGCTCATGTGCGAGCGCGCCGGAGAGATCGCCCAGCATGGCGACGCGGGCCAGGTGAGTGATTTGCTGCTGTTGCGTGAGCGATTCCGCTTCCGCTTGCCTGCGTCGGGAGCTGTCGACGACATACCCGATCACTCTCAGGAGCATCCCGTTCGCGTCACGATAAGGGCGTACCTTCGCTGTGATCCAACGAACCTCACCCGCTCGCGGCGCCAACCGCAGTTCCATATCCCCGGTATCGCAATGACACGCGGTTGCGCTGATAGCCCGTACCACACCTGCTCGATCCATCGGATGAATGGCTGCAAGCAGGGCGTCGCGGCTCAGCGGAGTGCGGGCGTGGAGTCCGAGGATGCGGCGCGCATCTCCGCTCGCCCAGACTTCATCGGTTGCCCGGTCCCAGCTCCAAAACCCAAGACCCCTCATTGATGTAAGAAGCGCCAATCGCTCCTTATCCGTACCGGATGATCTTCGTCTTGGCGCTCTCACAAGCATGGAACTGACAGATGCATCGAACCTTTTCGAGAAACGTAGGTCTCGATCGTTGCCGGCGAATTACGAATGAGGCCATTTGGGGTAGCCGCGTTGGCACACGCCGGTTCCTTCGTCAATTCCGCTCTGGCGCAAAGCTGCACCAGCTCTGCAACGGAACGCACCGCCATCTTCGCCATCACGCGCGCGCGGTGCACCTTCACCGTCTTTTCGCCGATGCTCAAGTCCGCGCCGATCTGTTTGTTGAGCCGGCCGCGAATCACATGTGCCATTACCTGCCGTTCGCGCGCCGTGAGCGCCTGAAATCGCCTTTCGATCGCGCCGCGAATTGCGCGCTCTACACGCTGTTGCCGATCGTGGCGGAGCGCGTGTTCGACTGCGGCGAACAAGCGCTCTTTGTCGATCGGCTTCGTCAGAAAATCGATCGCCCCCTCTTTCATCGCCTGGACGCTGATTTGGATATCGGCCGTGCCGGTCACGAAAATGATGGGACGTGCGCATTGCGAACCGACGAGCTGGTGCTGCAAATCAATCCCACTCAATCCCGGCAGGCAAACGTCCAGCAGCAGACAGCCCGGCGAGGCCAGATCCTGTTCGCTCAGGAAACGCTCCGCAGATTCAAAGGTGCGAACCTCATATCCGGCGACGGCCAACATGCGGGACAGCGCCACGCGAACTTCCTGGGCATCCTCGACTATGAACACCGTAGGCGCGACATTGTCCATTGCGTCCCTCCAGCCGCTGTGCCGGCATGTTTATCGTTGTGGTGTTTGACGATCGACCGAGTTGTTGGCGATCATTGACTTACCAGGCGTGCGTGTACCATTGAATCAAGGTGCAAAGTACACTGCACCAAGGTACAGGGTCGTGAAGAGCTGGTTACATCGCCCTGGGGTTGTAGTCAGGGAGTCGACGGTGTCTCGATTGATCTTCCGTTGGGTAAACTGCCGTCGAAGCGGCCGAGCGGCGCGAACCCGCTTGTCGCCGTGGCTGCTCCTCGCCCCGACCCTGGTATTGGTACACCACTTGGCGGTCGCCGCCGAGGCGAAGCGAGTGCTGGTCCTTTATCCCAATAGTCGCTTATCGCCCGCCAACATCGCGTTCGACTCCGGGCTGCGAGAGGTGTTCGAGGCGGATCCCGGGCATCCCATCGAGATTTTCTCCGAATTTTTGGACGAACCCCAATTCGGCGGTGACCGCTACGAGCTCACCATTTCCAACTACCTGCGCGAGAAGTATGCGGATCGGCCACCCAGCGCCGTGCTCGCGGGCAGTGACGCGTTGAGACTCTTGCTGCGCTACCGCGATCGGCTATTTCCAACGGTGCCGATCGTGCACGCCGCGGTGACGAGATCGACCTTGCAATCCCTCGGCCCGCTTCCGCCCGACGTCGTCGGCACGCCGATCGCATACGACTTTGCCGGCACCGTCAAGCAGGCGCTTCGATGGCACCCCCGCGCAAGGCACCTGGTCGTGGTAACCGGCGCATCGAAGCAAGATACTGCGTTGGAAGCTGAGCTGCGCAGTCAAATCGCCCCCATTTTGGGAAGCGTGCAGGCGGAGTATCTGATCGGGCTCTCCCTGCCCACGCTGCAGAAGCGTCTGGGGGAGCTTAGCGGCGACTCGGTGGTGCTCACGATCGGCTTCTACAAGGACGGCGACGGACACGTCTATGTACCGCGCGATGCCGCAGCGCTCGTTGCGGCGGCATCATCCGCACCGGTGTACACACCCGTCGAGACATTCATGGGTACGGGCGTGGTGGGCGGCCGCATGTTGCGCTACGAGGAGGTGGGTCGACAGGCCGCTGAGATCGTCGAGCGCTTGTTCAAGGGAGACCCTGACTGGCATCATGTGCCGGAGGCTGCGGTTTCCGTGCTCGAAGTGGATTGGCGTCAGATCAAGCGATGGGGGATCGACCCCGTGCAGCTTCCCCCCGATACCGTGGTTGCCTTCCGGCCCGCCACCCTCTGGCAAGCGTATCGCAACGCAGTCCTCGGCGCTGTGACCATCATTCTGCTGCTGAGCGGGCTGGTTGCCTCCCTGTTGCTGGAGCGGCGGCGCAGGCGCACGGCCGAGATCGCCGTGCAGAGGCAGCATCTCGCGCTGGCACACGCCTCGCGCCTTGCTGTCGCCGGCGAGCTTACCGCCGCAATCGCGCACGAGATCAATCAGCCGCTGGGCGCCGTGCAAACCAACGCCGACACCGCCGAAGTGATTCTCCAGGCGGGAGGCGATCGGCGCGAGGACCTGCTGCGCCTCGTGGGCCGCATCCGCAATGACAACCTGCGTGCGAGCGAAGTCATCAAGCGTCTGCGTGCCCTGCTCGCCCGGCACGAAGCTCGGCGACAGCCGCTCGATCTCAATGCAGTACTGGCCAACGTCGACGCGTTCCTCAGGCCCGAACTGCAGCGGCGAGACATGGCGCTCGCGCTTCGATCGACGGATGCACCAGCGCGAATTCTCGGAGACGAGACGCAGATCCAGCAGGTTTTGATCAATCTGATCATGAATGCAATGGACGCCTTGACCAACGCACCCGGCGATCGGCGCCTCATTCGGGTCGAGGTCGAGTGTGCCGCGGGAATGAACTCAGTATCGGTGAAAGATCAGGGGCCCGGGTTTCCGGACGGTGATTTGTCGAAGCTCTTCGACTCGTTCTTCAGCACCAAAAAGACGGGTATGGGGCTCGGCCTTTCCATTGCACGTACGATTGTCGAGGCGCACGGCGGCACCATTCGAGCCGAGCGCGGTCCGAGCGGCGGCGCAATATTTCGGGTGGACTTGCCCGCCCCCGAGGTGTCGGTGGCAGGATACGAGGATGCAGATGCAGGCAAGACCGCTGATACACATCGTTGATGACGATGACGGAATGCGCACGGCGCTCATCGAGTTGCTGAATGCGACGGGATTCGATGCGATCGGCTACGCATCGACGGGCGCGTTTCTGCTCAACACCCTACCCGATCAGCACGGGTGCATCTTGCTGGATATCCGACTACCCGGTCCATCCGGCCTCGAGCTACAGGCCGCGTTGCTTCGCAAAGGAGTCGAGCTGCCGATCATCTTTCTGACCGGCCACGCCGATGTGTCAAGCAGTGTGCGCGCGATGAAGGCGGGTGCCATCGATTTTCTGGAGAAGCCGGTCGTTCGTGAAACACTGCTCGAGGCGCTGCGACGAGCGCTGGAAGTGGACGTCGCGCGGCGCAACGCACTCGAGGTCGAGCGCCGGCACCGTGAGCGCCTGGATTTGCTCACGCCGCGAGAGCAGGCGGTTTTCGATCGAGTCATCGCAGGCATGCTCAACAAGCAGATTGCCGAGGATCTCGGCGTCAGTCTTCGTACCGTGAAGGCGCATCGCGCGCAGATGATGCAGAAGCTCGGTGTATCGACACCCGCGGAACTCGGCCGGATAGCGGGCAAAAGCGGTGAGAGCGGCGAGAACTAGCGACGCCAAGACCGGTATGCGATCCGTCTGCCCTTTGGTGCAGACAAACTGCACCCGGGAACAATGGGAAGTCAATCCTCTCGATGGGACGATGCGCTGAAACGCCGCCGCAGCAATGCTTGCCGGTATGAGGCCTCTTTGCGCCTGGGCCCCTCGTCAAGCAAACGTAGAGCGAACTTCACAGAATGTCTGAGCGTCAGCTGGTACTCGTGGTGGATGATGATGAGAGCATGCGCAATGCCGTCCAGGGGTTGTTGACTGAGACCGGTTTCGCCAATGCCGCCTATGCATCCGCCGAGGAGTTGATTGCGGCTGGCCGCATCGGCGAAGCTTCTTGCCTGATCAGCGATTTCAAACTTCCGTCGATGTCCGGCCTCGAGCTCATGAGCGAGCTGCGCCGCCAGGGCATTCAATTACCGGTGATCGTCATCACCGGCCACGACACGCCCGGACTCAGCCAAGAAGCGGCTCTGCGGGGCGCCATGGCCTACTTGGTGAAACCATTCAGCGGGCGCGAGCTGCTCAAGACCTTGAAAGAATTGCAAAAGGCCGGCGGCGGCGATTGACCTCTGCGGGCAATCCCGGGGAATCCAGATCGGGTATACTTGATGTGACCACGTGCCCCTTGCGGCACGCGGGTGCCGCAAGGGGCGCTGCGACTGGGTACAGACCAGCCAGGCTTGCGGTACCGTGGCTTTAGGGCCAACGGCGCTCACAACTTAAACCAGGAGTTGGAGCTTGCCATGAACGCCGTTACCGAAGCCTCTCTCATCGACGATTTCCACGTTGCCGACCTGTCTCTTGCGGACTGGGGTCGCAAAGAAATACTCATTGCGGAAACCGAGATGCCAGGACTCATGGCAATCCGCGCTGAGTATGCACCGCTGCAGCCGCTGCGCGGTGCGCGCGTGGCCGGTTCGCTGCACATGACCATACAGACCGCCGTGCTCATCGAAACCCTCCAGGCGTTGGGTGCCGAGGTGCGTTGGGCCTCGTGCAACGTGTTCTCGACGCAGGACCACGCAGCGGCGGCGATCGCCGTGCGCGGAACATCGGTGTTTGCCTACAAGGGCGAAACGCTGGACGAGTACTGGAACTACGCCCACCGCATCTTCGCGTGGCCCAACGGCCGGCAGGCCAACATGATTGTCGATGACGGCGGCGATGCCACGTCGCTGTTGCATTTGGGCGCGCGCGCCGAGCGCGATGCGTCCGTCGTTGCGCACCCGAGCAACGAGGAGGAGGCCGCCCTGTTCAAGGCAATCAAAGCCACACTCGCGCGCGATCCGCACTGGTATTCGGTGCGCCTCGGGGCCGTACGGGGCGTGACGGAGGAAACCACCATCGGCGTCAAACGCCTCTATCAGATGGTCAAGGACGGTCAACTGGCAATCCCGGCCATCAACGTCAATGACTCGGTGACCAAGAGCAAGTTCGACAACCTCTACGGCTGCCGCGAGTCGCTGGTCGATGCCATAAAGCGCGCCACCGATGTCATGGTGGCGGGCAAGATTGCCGTCATCGCCGGCTACGGCGATGTGGGCAAGGGCTCAGCACAGGCGCTACGCACGCTCTCAGCGCAGGTGTGGGTGACCGAGATTGATCCCATCTGCGCACTGCAGGCGGCCATGGAGGGGTATCGCGTCGTGACCATGGAATACGCGGCCGAGCACGCCGCTATTTTTGTCACCGCCACCGGCAACTTTCATGTGATCACGCACGAACACATGAAGCGCATGAAGAACAACGCCATTGTTTGCAACATCGGTCATTTCGACAACGAAATCGACTGCGCCTCGCTCAGGCAATACACCTGGGAAAACATCAAACCGCAGGTCGATCATGTCATTTTCCCGGATGGCAAGCGCATCATTCTCCTGGCCGAGGGTCGGTTGGTGAATCTGGCCTGTGGCACCGGTCACCCGAGCTATGTCATGAGCTCATCGTTCGCCAATCAGACGTTGGCGCAGATTGAGCTCTATACGAACACCGCAAAATATCCGATCGGCGTGTATGTGCTGCCCAAACACCTGGACGAAAAAGTGGCGCGTTTGCAGCTGAAGAAACTCGGCGCGGAACTTACCTTACTCACCGACCGCCAGGCGCGCTATATCGATGTCGAGCGGTCAGGGCCGTATAAGAGCGACCACTATCGCTATTGAGCGGCGCCGCGAATCACATAACCACGAACGTTTCGTATCCAACGCGCTACAGGCGAAGAGCGGTCGCCCCACCCAAGGACAAGCGGACTAGAAATCGTTGGTTCACCGAACCCTCCAGCGAAAAACTGGCGCCGCGTCCGGGTGCGACATCCAGCGTCCAGCGCGTATTTACGTTACGCCGCAAGGACTCGCGATGCATCCAAAAGTCACACCCGACAATCTCCCCCACCTTCTCATCGACACTTCCCAACTTGAATTCGCCGACCTTGAAACACATTGGGGCGCTGCCGTCGCAACACCCCCGTGATAGATGGAACATGAGCGGACCATGAAGTTTTTTTAGATGTTTGATCAACCTACGAGCCGCCGCGGTGGCAGTGATGCGACCGAAACTGATACTGACTACCTTGTTCAATTGTTAGCCTGCACAGCTTGCGTGAGCGCCCCAAAGCGGCCCAGTCAGGTTGACTCTCGAGTAGCCCGCTCCGTTCCTGAGTCCTTTTCCTTCACGTAACGTCCGGGGGCCGGCTCGATGCGCTGGTGTTCGCGGCTGCCCAGCCTCCTGGGTACCGGCACTTCGACGCCCGCCTGCTCCCGAAGCCAGTTGCTCCACTCCGGCCACCAACTGCCTGGTACATTTCGGGCAGTCTCGAGCCAGCGATCGGGATCGGTTCCGACTTCGCCAGCCAACCAATGGTTGCGCTTGTTCTTCGATGCCGGATTGATCACGCCCGCAATGTGGCCGCTGGCGCCGAGCACGAAGGTCGTGTCGCCGGAAAGCAGCTGCGTCGATGCATAGGCTGTACGCCATGGCACGATGTGGTCTTCTCGGGATGCGTAAAGGAACGTAGGTAGGTTGAGCAGCGACAAATTCACCGCCTCACCACACTGGTTTGTCCTGCCGGAAACGCGCAGATTGTTCTCCAGATACGTATTGCGCAAGTACCAGCAGAACATCGGGCCCGGGAGATTCGTGCTGTCGGCGTTCCAGAACAGCAGATCGAAGGCCGGCGGTGCCTTACCTTTCAGATAGCTGTTGACCACGTACTGCCACACGAGGTCGTTCGCCCGCAACGAGGAGAACGTAAAGGCGAGTTCCTTGCCTTGCATCAGGCCACCGGAACCGATGGCCGCTTCGCGCGCGGCGACGCTCTGCTCCGTCACCAGGGCGCCGATCTCCCCCGCATCCGCATAATCGAGCATCGTGGTCAGGAGCGTCATGCTCGCGACCTTGTCCTCGTTTCTAGCACGCATCACCGCCGCGGCCGATGCGAGCAGGGTTCCGCCGACGCAAAATCCCAGGGTATTGACCTTGTCTGCACCGCTCACGCCAAGTGCAACATCGATGGCCCGCATCACACCCTGCTCGAGGTAGTCGTCCCAAGTCAAATGACCTTGCTCCAGTCCGATGTTGCGCCATGAGACCATGAATACGGTGTGCCCCTGCGCCACGATATAGCGGACGATCGAGCTGTCCGGCTGTAGATCGAGGATATAGAATTTATTGATGCAAGGCGGGATCATGAGCAGGGGGCGCTCATACACGGTCTCGGTTGTGGGCGCGTATTGAATGATCTGCATCAGTTCGTTTTCGAAGATCACTGCGCCTGGCGTGATCGCAATATTCCTACCAACCTCGTAGGCTTTTTCATCGGTTGACGAGACCCGCCCCTTGGCGAGATCCTCGAAGAATAAATTCATGCCGATCGCTAGACTTTGCCCGCCGGTCTCGATTGCAACCTGCATCGCTTCGGGGTTGGTGATGAAAAAGTTCGAGGGACTTATTGCGTCGACCAGCTGTCGCATCCCGTAGCGCATCTGCGCTTTGGTCTTCTCATCCAGCGGAACGCTCTCGACTGCGCCCAGCAGATACTTCGAATAACCAAGATACGTGCGGCGCAACAGATCGAAGCGCGGATCATTGCGCCATGCCTCGGCGGCAAAGCGCTTGTCACTATCCTTTGTCGCCGTTGGTGGCGCGGTGAGTTCGCCGCTGGCGCCCGCCCAGTATCCCGTCAATTGATCGATGAACTGCTGCTGCATTTGCGCCATCTGTTGAGTGAACGCCGTGAAGACGCTCATCGGGTCGAAGGGCGATGTCGGGACCGAACCTGCAACAGCGGCGGCGTCCAGCGCGGCAGAATTGCCGAAAATCGACTGACCGCCCATAAATAAACTTGCGAGAAGCTGCCCCGGTTCGTTCGATGGCGTGCTCACGATGACTCCTAGGTATGGGTACTTGACGCCCTTGCGACGCGAGCTCGTTACCCCATGCGGTGCAACTTGACGTGGCCGCTCGCCTCGACGTGAGGACGCACGCGGTGTGTAACTTGGCCACCCTCAAGCCATAGCCTACCACCAACCGCCCAAGCAGCTCGCGCTTTTTGTGCATCGCATACATTTACTTACATTAGTTCGACATCTATTTAATCTTTCTGTAATTATATCATCTAGTTATAAGTAATCAGCTAATTTAACTATTCTTCTTGCGTCGCATACATTTTTCGGTATAATGACCTCGTACCAAGAACCCAACTGAGGAGAGCACACATGAGCGGTACAACCTTTGACACCAAGACCATCTTCGAGACCTATCGCAATGCGTTCGCGCCGGCGCTGAAGGCTCAGCAGGAAGGCGTCAAGACACTCGAACAAATAGGACGCTACCAGTACGCCCTTGCCGGCGATTATCTGGAATGGAGCTTTGCCCAGGCCAAGGCCGCCCTTGATGCGAAGACGCCGACGGAGTTCGCGCCCAAACAGCTAGAACTCGCCAAAGCGTTCGACGAGAAGCTTCGCGCACGTGCGCAGGAGTTTCTTACGCTGGCGAGCGATGCCCAGACCAGCTTCACCCAGATGGTAAGCGAAGCAGCGACCAAAGTTGCCTCGGGGACCAGGAAAGCAGCCTGAAGCCGTACACCGGCGCCGCCACCGCGCGCGCCGGCCGCTGACTCGCGATAGACGCGGCGCGATGCGGGGTCGCCGAAAAGGCGCCCTCGCTGAGAGCCGGGCACCTGCGGAGACGCATCATGGATGTTCGAAGCAAAACAGTGGTGGTGACCGGCGCCGGGCGCGGAATCGGTCGAGCAATCGCCCTGCAGCTGTCGCGTTGCGGGGCTGATGTCGCTCTTTTAGATCTGAATGCGGACGACTTGGAAGAGACCCGTACGCTCTGTGCGCGCGAGTCGGTGCAGGCACGCGGATATCGTGTGAACGTCGCCGACGAAGACGATGTATCCACCGCCATGACGCGTGTCGCGGATGATTTCGGCCGTTTGGATGGGCTCGTGAACAATGCCGGGATCGTGCGCGATGGCTTGCTGGTGAAGGTGAAAGACGGCCGGGTGGTCGGCCGCATGACGATGGATCAATGGAACTCGGTCATCGGTGTAAATCTCGGCGGTGTGTTCCTGTGCGCGCGCGAAGCCGCTGCGCACATGATCGAACGCGGCAACGGCGGCGTGATCGTCAATATTTCGAGCATTTCGCGCGTCGGCAACGCCGGGCAAAGCAACTATAGCGCGGCCAAGGCCGGGGTCGAGTCCATGAGCGTGGTCTGGGCGACGGAACTTGCGCGTTACGGCATCCGCGTCGGTTCAGTAGCGCCTGGTTTCACGGATACGGAGATTCTCGCTTCCATGCGTCCGGAAGTGCTGCACAAACTCACGGCGCCGGTGCCCTTGAAACGCCTGGGCCAGCCCGCAGAAATTGCACACGCCGTGCAATTTATATTCGAAAACGATTTCTTTACTGGCCGTTGCCTCGAGGTGGACGGCGGCCTGCGGCTCTGAGCCGGCGCCGAGAGCCCGATGCGAGGCGTCATCATCACACCCTATTATTGGTTCGACTCTCGATTTCGTTCATGGCGCGTGACCGCGGCGAGAATTTCCTTCTTAGCCTCCTCAGGCCCAACCCAACCCTCGATCTTGGTCCATTTGCCGGCTTCCAGATCCTTGTAGTGCTCGAAGAAGTGTGAAATGCGCTTCAGGGTAAGGTCCGGCAGATCATCCGGCTTTTGTATATGCCGATAGATGCTGATGAGCGCATCGACGGGCACGGCGACCACCTTCTCGTCGCCGCCCGCTTCGTCGGTCATTTTCAGCATGCCAACGGTGCGGCAGCGTACGACCACTCCGGTAATGAGCGGCACCGGCGTAATGACCAATACATCCAACGGGTCCCCGTCCGCGGCCAGGGATCGAGGGATATAACCGTAGTTGCACGGGTAGAACATCGCCGTCGACATAAACCGGTCCACGTACATGGCGCCCGTTTTCTTGTCGAGTTCATATTTGATGGGGTCGCCATTCATCGGAATTTCGACGATGACGTTGAAGTCGTTCGGCACGTCTCGGCCCGCCGGCACTCGGTCCAGAATCATGTTCGCTCCCGCAAGCTAATGAGAAAGCCCCTGCCGCAGCTCTTCTGCTTCGCGGCGCGTTACCGGATTGTCAGCTATTTCTGTACCGGCGCGAACGCCCTCCTCCCGACACATCTCTGGCCGACCTTAAAAGAATCCCAATGCTTTGGTGCCGTAGCAGACTGCCATAAGCGGCTGTGCAATGATCTAAGGGAATCTTCTTATGCAGCCTCGGTAACCGCGCCCAACATTAGGTGACGACCGCGCGATGCTCAGTCAAAATCTTATCGGCAAAGTGCTCATTGCAGACCAGTGCCCATCCTGATTGATGGGTGACCCCATGTCTCCGGAATGGACAAAGTCGGCAGAAGTGCCCCGGGCCGGAATCGAACCGGCGACCTAGCGCTTAGGAGGCACTCGCTCTATCCACTGAGCTACCGAGGCAGAGAATAAGGCCGGAGTCAAGGGACTACCGGCCTTTGAGTGGTGGAGGAGAAGGGGATCGAACCCTCGACCTTCGCATTGCGAACGCGACGCTCTCCCAACTGAGCTACTCCCCCGCAAAGGGGCCAGAATACTAGCAGCAAAGGCCGCTCAAGCCAAAGTATCACCCATCTGGTGCTAGGATGGAGGCACGGAGGAGAGTCAGATGCTGAAAGTGGGTGAACGTGCACCGGAATTCACGCTCCCGGATGATACAGGGACGGATCGATCACTCACCGGACTGTTGACGACAGGCGCGATAATCCTCTACTTCTACCCGGCCGACTTTACTCCGGGTTGCACGCGTCAAGCCTGCGCGATGCGCGACCTGAACATGGAAATCGAGAAGGCCGGACTCCGCATCGTCGGCATCAGTCCACAAAACCCCAAGTCGCATGCCAAATTTCGCGAAAAGTACCGCCTGCCCTACGTCCTGCTCTCCGACGAGCACAAGACCGTGATCAAAATGTACGGTCTCAATGGCCCCCTGGGCATCGGAGTTCGCCGCGCCTCCTATTTGATCGACGGCGGCCGTCGTGTGCGCGATGCGGTGCTGGCGGACTTTCGGGTCGGACGCCACGCTGCGTTCGTGCGCAAAGCCGTGTTGTTGCGGTCGGCGAGCAGCTAGTAGCTGACACTGAGAAGGTTGGCGCGGCCGATGCGCGGCACCATGACGATGTACATGGTGCCGTACTCATCGCTGCCGATCGGTGGGATGCCCTTTACACCGCTCAGCGCCGTGACCAGGGCCGGCACCGTGTCACCGTTTCGCACCACGAGGATTCGGCCGCCGGCATGTTCTCGGAAAATGCGCCGCGCCAGGGGGCGCGTATCGTCGCCGGATACGACTGAAGGGGCGACGCCGAGCCGGTCGGCGAGCGGGGCGGCTGTGCGCCGGCAGCGCAACCCGGGCGAGACGTAGATGGCATCGATGTGACCCGGGAGCTGCGCATCGCCGAACAGGCGCGCGAGCAGCTGCGCTCGCGCATCTCCGGCCGGCCCGAGCGGCGGATCCTTGCTGCCGTCCTGCACCTGCTCGGCGTGACGGATCACTATAATGGTGGTCGAGTCTGCCGTGAGCCACACCCAACCTACGAACATCATAACGAGCGCTCCCGCGAGCGCCGTCATTCCGAGCAGCCAGATCGGCATCAAAAAGGGCCCGCGCTGCAGGCGCGCATGCTCGTTTTTCATTCCCTCATGATAGCCTCGACGCATCCCCAGGTGCGAATGGTTGTGCTGGCCGCGGGATTCTCCACGCGTCTGGGCAGCCCGAAAACCCTGGCGCGCGTGCGCGGCACGAGCTTGATTTGCCACACCGTCCGCCTCCTCGCCCCGCTGGCGAATTCGCCGACCATCATCGTGATACCCGCGCGGGCGGCGCGCGTCCGCGCCGAGCTGCGCGGACTGCCGGTACGCTTCGTCGAAAACCCGCAGCGCGCACAGGGTCTGTCGACCTCGGTGCGCTGCGGGCTGGCTGCAGCCCGCCCCGGCGCCGCCGTGCTGCTGCTACCGGTCGACCTGGCACGTTTGAAGAGGCGAGACCTCGCGCGGCTGCTCTCGCGGTGGCGCGGCTCGCGTCGGCGCCTCGTCGCCTCGCGCTTCGGCCGTCACGGCGGGGCGCCGCTCATCGTACCTCGCTGGCTGTGCTCGCGGGCGCTCGCCATCAGCGGAGACCGGGGCTTGCGGGATCTGGTGAGCCGATTAGCACCCGAGAACCTCACACTCGTGAAGCTGCCGACGGCCGCGGCGGACGTCGACACGCCCGAGGATCTCGAGCGTGCGCGCCGACGCTCAAGTTGATGAGCAAACTCCTCCTCAATGGAGGCTAGGTCCGGGCGGTCTGGGCCAACCGATAGCCGACCGCGGTCTCGGTCAGTATATGTTTCGGCTGCGCCGGATCGTCTTCCAGTTTCTGGCGCAAGTGTCCCATGTACACGCGAACGTAGTGACCGTCCTCGGCATGGGAAGGCCCCCACACCTCACGCAGGATCTGACGGTGCGTGAGCACTTTCCCAGCGTTGAGGATCAACAGGGTGAGCAGCCGATACTCGATCGGGGTGAGATGGATTGCGGCGCCGGCCTTCTGCACGGTGCGCAGACTCAAGTCGACTTTGACGTCGCCGAACTCGAAGGTCGAGCCGGGCGCACCGCCGGCCTCTTGACGACGGCGCGAGGCTGCGCGCACCCGCGCCAGCAATTCTCCGACGCCGAAAGGCTTGGTCAGATAGTCATCGGCGCCGGAGTCCAATGCTTCAATCTTGTCCTGCTCCCCGACCCGCGCCGACAGCACGATCACGGGAACCGTCGACCACGTGCGCAAATCGCGCAAAAAATCCATGCCGTCTCCGTCCGGCAGGCCCAAGTCCAGAATGATCAAATCGGGTTTGCGGGTACCGGCATCGGCCAGACCCTGACGCAGGGTATCGGTCTCGAACACGCTCCAGCCCTCCGCTTCGAGTGCCGTGCGCACGAAGCGTCGTATCTGGCGCTCATCTTCGATCAGAAGCGCGACGGGCAATGGTTCAGCCATGAGCGGCTTGCGCCTCCTCGACATCGTCCGAGGCGAGGGGAGGATCGCCCAAGGGCAGTGTGAAGGTGAAAACCGCCCCGCCGCCGGACCGGTTGGCGCCCACGATCGTGCCTTGATGGGCCTCGACGATCGCGCGACAGATCGCCAACCCCAGCCCCACACCCGGGGTGGCCGATTCGCGATCGCCGCGGGTAAATTTTTGAAAGACGGCCTCTTCACGCCCTTTCGGCAAGCCCGGACCATCGTCGGACACCGACACGCTCAGTCGATCCTCGATGGTCTCCGCGGCCAATGTCACGGTGCTGCCGGGCGGCGTGTACTTGGACGCGTTTTCCAACAGATTCACCAGCACGCGCTCGATCAACAGTGCATCGAAACGCACCAGCGGCAAATCGTGGGGAACACGTACCTCCACCTTGTGCCTTTGCAGCATGCTTCGGGAAGATTCGAGCGCCGCGCCGACGACCTCCTCGAAGGGCTGCCACTGTAGATTGAGTTTGACCTCGCCGCTCTCGATGCGGGCCATGTCCAACAGGTTTCCGACCAGCGTGCTCATGCGGCGCGCCTCATCTTGGATCGCCTCCGCCGTCTCCAGCTGCGTCGCGGACAACGCCGGTTTGGTGAGCGCCAGGGATTCGGCCAGACCCACCAAGACGGTGAGCGGTGTGCGCAAGTCGTGCGACAGTGCGGCGAGCAGCGAATTGCGCAGGCGCTCCGATTCCATGCGCACCAACGCGTCTTGCGCGACGCCGACGTAGTGAACCCGTTCGAGCGCGATGGCGATCAAGGCGGCGTAGGTATCGAGCAGCTGGCGCTGCTCGGGGATTTGCAGCAGGCGACGGCTGCGGGCCTTCACGGCAAGCACGCCGCGCGATCGAATCGGCGCCCGCAGCGGAATGTATAAAGCGGCGCTGCCCGGCAACGTATCGGTACCGAAACCGGCAGGCTGTCCCTTGTCAAAGGCCCATTGCGCAATCCCGGTGTCGAGACCGAGGGACGGACCGTCGCGCGGCTCCGTCACCACCACTTGACCCTTGGCGTCGGGTAGCAGCAGCGTCGCACTGGCGTGAAAAGTACGCTCGATGGACTCGCTGCTGATTTTGACCACTTGATCGGTTTGTACGGCTCCGGACAGATCACGTGCGATCTCATACAAAGAGGCTGCACGCTCTTCACGGTGCGCGGACACCCGGGCCTGGAAGCGCAAACCGGCAGTCAATTGCCCGGTAATCAAACCGACCGTCAACATGATGCAGAACGTCAGCAGGTACTGCACGTCGCTCACTGCAAAGGAGAATTTCGGCGGCACGAAAAAGAAATCGAAAGCACCGACGCTCATCACCGCGGCCAGCGCCGACGGCCCGCGTCCCAAGCGCACCGCGACCAATACCACCGTCAGGATGTAGATCGCTACGATATTCGAGCGGTCGAAGTGAGCCGCCAGCGGAAAGGACAGCAGCGTTACGGCAATGCAGACGAGCGCCGCCCAGAGGTATCGCAGACGCTTGCTCCTGCGCCGATCGCCGGCTTGCGCTGCGACACTCTGCGAGCGCGCCCCTGGCGCACTCGTGCCCGGTCCCGGCCCGGTGGCCCGGCCGATCTCCACCAGATCGATGTCCGGCGCCAGCATCGCGAGTTTCTGGCCGCTCGAGCGCTGCCAGGGCCAAAGGCGCCGCGCCGGATCGCGGCCAATGACGAGTTTGGACAGATTGTGGCTGCGCGCGTAGCCAATCACGCTCTCGGCGACCTGCGCGTTGGCGATCACCGCCGTGGTCGCGCCGAGCTCCTGCGCGAGATTGAGCGTCGCCAGAATGCTCTCGCGCTTCGGTGCTGGGAGCCGTTGCAGGCTCGGAGTTTCCACATAGATTGCATGCCAATCCGCATTCAGCTGACTCGCAAGGCGCGCCGCGGCGCGCACCACCCGCTCGGCGCCTGCATCGGGTCCCACACAGGTGAGCAATGCCGAGGCGGTTTTCCACACCGAGGCGATGGATTTGTCGACCCGGTAGGCTTGAACGTCGCCCTCGATGCGATCCGCGGTGCGTCGCAGCGCCAATTCGCGCAGCGCCATCAAGTTCCCTTTGCGAAAGAAGTTGCTCGCAGCGCGCTCGGCCTGCTGCGGTACGTACACCTTTCCGGCCTTGAGCCGCGCCAGCAGTTCATCCGCGGGGATGTCCACCAGCACCACTTCATCGGCCGCGTCGAACACGGTATCCGGTATCGTCTCCCACACCCGCACGTTCGTGATTCCGCCAACGACGTCGTTGAGACTTTCCAAATGCTGCACGTTGAGCGTCGTGAACACGTCGATCCCGGCGCCGAGCAATTCCTCGACATCCTGCCAACGCTTCGGGTGACGTTGTCCCTGCACGTTCGAGTGCGCCAACTCATCGACCAGTATGAGTTCCGGATGGCGGTGCAGTGCCGCATCCAGGTCGAACTCGACGAGTTCCTTGCCGCGATAGGGCATCAGCTTCAGCGGCAGAACTTCCATGTCCTCGAGCAGAGAGGCGGTCTCCGCGCGCCCGTGGGTCTCGACGATGCCGACGACGACGTCCCGGCCCTCGCTCTTCAATTTGCGCGCCGCGAGCAGCATGGCATACGTTTTCCCCACGCCCGCCGAGGAGCCGAAGTAAATCCGCAGCTTGCCGCGCCGCGCCGCCGCTTCTTGCCGCTGGACTTTCGCGAGCAGCGCATCGGGATCGGGTCGGTTTTCGCTCGAGATCGCCATGAGCGCTGCTGCGCGCTAGCCGGCCCAGGCAGGGTATTCGCGAAATGCCTGCAGCGCGATTTCGATCTTCTCGCGCGGCACATCGAGATGCGTCACCAATCGAGTGTGCGGTCCGATCGATGCGAGAATGCCGCGCGCGGCCAGGTGGGCCGTGAGCGAAGCCACCTCGCCCGCCGGAATATCGACGAAGAGGATGTTGGTCTGCGGCGGCTCGACGGCGAGTCCCAGCGTGCGAAGCCCTTCAGCCAACCGCTGCGCATTGTCGTGGTCCTCGGCGAGACGCTGCACATGGTGCTCGAGTGCATACAATCCGGCGGCGGCAAGAACGCCCGCTTGGCGCATACCTCCTCCGAGGACTTTACGCCAGCGCCGTGCCGCCGCAATCAACTCGCGGGATCCCAGCAGGACCGAACCGACAGGGGCGCCCAATCCCTTCGACAGGCACACGGAGACCGAATCGAATCCCGCGACGGCGGCCCGTTCATCGATCTCGAGCTTGACCATGGCATTGAACAATCGCGCACCGTCGAGATGCGTACTCAGACCGCGCGCGTGAACGAAGTCGGTGACGGTGCGCAGATAGTCCTGCGGCAGGACGCGTCCGCCCATGGTGTTTTCGAGCGCCAACAAGCGCGTACGGGCAAAGTGCACATCGTTCGGCTTGATCGCTTGCGCGATGCGCTCGAGCGCGATTCCGCCGCCCGGATCGTTCTCCAGCGGTTGCGGCTGAATGCTGCCGAGAACGGCCGCGCCCCCCTGCTCATATTTATACGTGTGCGCATCCTGCCCCACGAGAACTTCATCGCCGCGTCCGCAATGAGCCATCAAGGCGGCCAGATTGCTCTGCGTGCCGGTCGCGAAGAAGAGCGCACTCGGAAACCCGAAGCGCTCGGCGATGACTGCCTGCAGGCGATTGACGGTCGGATCATCGCCGTACACATCATCGCCCACTTCGGCAGCCGCCATGGCCGCCCGCATGCCCGCAGTGGGCTGGGTCACGGTGTCGCTGCGCAGATCGATTCGATGCGGCATGGCACTACGATAACCCACCAGCCCAAGCTTTCGCGGGAGATTTTTATGCCCTAACATGCGCGAGCCGCTATCGGGGGATATCAGCAAAGCAAGCATGACGAATTCCAAGCCCTTGCTGGGCGGCGTTGAACTCGGCGGAACCAAGTGCGTGTGCCTGATCGGCACGTCTCCCGAGGACATCAGGGTCGAAATCTCCGTCCCGACGAGCACAGATCCCGAAGTCACTTTGAGCCGCATCGAAGAGATATTGACCAACGGCATCTCGCGGCATGGGCCTATTCACGCGCTTGGCATCGCCTCATTCGGACCCATCGATCTGTCGCGAAGCTCGCGCACGTATGGGCACATCACCTCCACGGTGAAACCCGGCTGGCAAAATACGTCGGTCGCGATTCGCTTGGCCAGGGCATTGAACGTACCGGTCGGCTTCGATACCGACGTCAACGGCGCGGCCCTCGCCGAGGGCCGCTGGGGTGCAGCCAAGGGTCTTGCCGATTATGCCTACGTCACGGTCGGTACCGGCGTCGGTGTCGGCTTGGTCGTGAATGGGGGCCTCGCGCACGGTTTCGGCCATCCGGAGCTTGGGCATATGAGGATCGCTCGTAAGGCGGGCGATGATTGGCGGGGGGCCTGCGTGTTCCATCACGACTGCGTCGAAGGACTCGCCTCCGGGGTCGCAATCGCGGCACGCAGCGGGTCGCCCGCTCATTTGATTTCCGCTGCAGACCCCATTTGGGAATTGGTCGCTCACGCGCTTGCGCAATTGCTGCAGACTTTGGTACTTGCAACCGCGCCGCGCCGCATTCTCATCGGTGGCGGCGTCGTGCAATCGAGGCCGGAGTTGCTGCTGCGAATACGGCTGCAACTCATCGCGAGTCTGAACGGTTATCTCAAGCTCGATGAACTGATCGAGCCTCTGGACCGCTACATTGTCCGCCCGGGTCTTGGGGCATCGGCGGGTCCCTTGGGTGCGCTCGCCCTCGCGCTGGAAGCCGCGCAGCGATGAGGCGCGAGATCCAACGGTAGCTTCGTTTCTTGCTGCGCGGCAGCATGAGCGTCATACCGCCCTGTTGGCCTCGACCACGGTCAGAGCCGTCGTGTTGAGGATGCGGCGCACCGTCGCCGCTGCGGTGAGAATGTGCGCCGGCGCGGCGCAACCGAGCAAAATGGGTCCGATCGCCACGTTGTTCCCCGCCGCGGACTTCAGCAGGTTGTAGGCGATGTTGGCGCTGTCGAGGTTCGGGCAGACGAGCAAGTTGGCGCTGCCGTGCAGGGTGCTGTCCTTAAGAACCGCGGTGCGCGCGGCCTCATCGAGAGCGCAATCGCCGTGCATTTCACCGTCGACCTCCAGCTCCGGCAGGCGCTCGCGCAACAGCGTGAGAGCGGCGCGCATCTTCAGCGCGGAAGGAGCGTCGCTGGTGCCAAAATTGGAATGAGACAGCAGCGCAACCTTGGGCGCCAAGCCGAACGCGCGCAACTGCTCCGCCGCGAGTGCGGTGATCTCCGCGAGCTGCTCGGCGCTTGGATCCAGATTGACGTGGGTATCGACCACGAAGACTTGGCGCCCCGGCAGAATGAGGCCGCTCATCGCACCGTACACCTCGACGCCTGCTTGGCGTCCGATCACCTGGTCGATGTAACGCAGATGCCGCGCCGTCGTGCTGATCGTGCCGCAGATCAAACCGTCGGCCTCTCCCTTCTTCAAGAGCATCGCGGCAATGAGCGTGGTGCGCCGACGCATTTCAAGCTTTGCGTATTGAGCCGTCACGCCGTGCCGCTGAGTCAAGCGGTGATAATCCTGCCAATATTCCCGATAGCGGGCATCGTGATCCGGGTTGACCACCGTGAAATGCTCGCCGGCGCGTATCCGCAGACCGTGGCGCTTGATGCCGCGCTCGATCACCGCCGGGCGGCCTACGAGGATGGGTACCGCGATCTTTTCGTCGACGGCGATTTGCACGGCGCGCAGCACCCGCTCGTCCTCGCCTTCGGCGTAGACGATGCGGCTGCGCCCGGGCGCCACCTTGCGCGCTGCCGCGAAGATCGGCTGCATCAACGTGCCGCTGTGATAGACGAATTGCTGCAAGCGCTGTCCGTAGGCTTCCAAATCGTGGATCGGCCGAGTAGCCGCACCGGATTCCATCGCGGCCCTGGCAACCGCCGGTGCGATCTTGACGATCAAGCGCGGATCGAACGGCTTGGGGATGATGTAAGCCGGACCGAAGGTCAGATCCTCGATGCCGCCGTAGGCCGCGGCGACGATATCGCTTTGCTCCTGCCGCGCAAGCTCGGCGATTGCATGCACCGCTGCGATTTCCATCGGCCGGGTGATGGTCGTGGCGCCGACATCCAACGCGCCGCGAAAGATGAACGGAAAGCACAGGACGTTGTTCACTTGATTGGGGTAATCGCTGCGGCCCGTGGCGATCACGGCGTCGTCCCGCACTCGCCTGACCTCCTCGGGGAGGATCTCGGGGACCGGGTTGGCGAGCGCCAATATCAAGGGTCGCGCGGCCATCCGCCGCACCATGTCCTGCGTGAGCACGCCGCCCGCCGAGAGCCCCAGAAACACGTCCGCCCCACCGATGATCTCATCGAGGTTGCGCGCATCGGTGGGCTGCGCGAAGCGAGCCTTTTCAGGGTCCATCAATTCTTGCCGGCCCGCATAGACCACCCCCGCCAGATCGGAGAGCCAGATGTTTTCGCGGCGCAGACCGAGATCGAGCAGCAAATCGACGCACGCCAACGCCGCCGCGCCGGCGCCGCTCACGACCAGTTTGACGCTCCCGATGTCCTTGCACACGACCTGCAGACCGTTCTGCACGGCCGCGGCGACGATGATCGCGGTGCCGTGTTGATCGTCGTGAAATACGGGGATTTTCATGCGCTTGCGCAGCTCCCGCTCGACGATGAAGCATTCGGGAGCCTTGATGTCTTCGAGGTTGATGGCGCCGAAGGTGGGCTCGAGCGCGGCGATGACTTCGATGAGCTTGTGCGGGTCGCGCTCGGCGATTTCGATGTCGAATACATCGATGCCGGCGAATTTTTTGAACAACACCGCCTTGCCTTCCATCACCGGCTTGGCGGCGAGCGGGCCGATCGCTCCCAAGCCGAGCACCGCACTGCCGTTGGTGATGACGCCGACCAGGTTACCCCGCGCCGTATAGCGCACGACGCTCAAGGGGTCCTCGACGATGGCCTCGCAGGCGGCGGCGACGCCCGGCGAATAGGCCAGCGCCAGATCGTTCTGGTTGACCAATTGTTTGGTCGGGGCGATCGAGATTTTGCCGGGCGTCGGGAACTCGTGATACGCGAGTGCCGCTTGCTTGCGATCTTCCGTCTCGTCTTTGCTTTTCATCGGCGGTTCGAGGTCCCACTGCGGCCGTGTACGTCCATCCAGTATGTTAGCAAGATTGTCGCGGTCCTCGGACCAATTGACCGCGGCCGGCGTCGCTTGGGGAAACTTCGGGGGCTTTTTCCGCTCTCTTTAGACCGTGAGCGGTCAACTTTTTGCGGCCCGATTCGTTATCCTGGTGCGGTGGCCGAGCCGCGCCAGCTGATCAGGCGGAGGATGTGATGGTGACACGATGGAACCGGTCGGTCGCAGCGGGTATAGGGGTCCTCTGTGCCCTTCTCTTTTCGAGCGCGGTCCCGGCCGAGCTCGCCGGACGCGCCGTCCCTGAACAGTCCCGGGGTTTGGCAGAAACATCAGTTCGCCTTCCAGTACATGGGATTCACGAGCACCTATTCCTGCGATGGTCTGGCGGACAAGCTCAAGATCCTGCTGCTCGCCGCCGGCGCGCGCAAGGACGTGAAATCGCAGCCCGGTGCGTGCTCCGCACCCTACGGCCGCCCCGACAAGTTCGCGCGGGCGGATCTGACTTTCTACACCCTCGTGCCCGCCGGCACTGATGCAACCAGTACCGACACGGCCGCAAAACCGGTTGATGGGGTCTGGCGCAAGGTGACCCTGGCGGCTCGCTCGCCTCGGGAGCTGCAGGTCGGCGACTGCGAAGCGGTGGATCAGTTTCGCGCGCAGGTGCTGCCGATGTTCACGACGCGAAATATCGAGAACCACATGACCTGCGTCCCGTACCAAGAATCGGGCACCCTGATCGACCTCAAGTTCGAGAGCTTCACGGCGCCAGCGCCCCGTCACGGCCGTCCCTCCGGACCGTAACAGGGCGCGGTGGTTGCACCGGTCGATCGACCCCGAGCGCTACGGTCCGAGATCAACGGATCCCTCGATCCCGTTGCGCGAGTTCGGAGAGCCGGGGATGGGTGAATTGAGGTACGGGAACGAGGAGAGATAGGTGTCGGTTACCTTGATGGCCCCGCTGAGGTGAGAATGAGCCGCATCGACACCCGCCGCTCGCGCCCCGTCGGTGTAGGGAGTTCCGTGATTGGGATCGCTGGATTCGGCGCCGCACTTGCCGATCGCCCCGCAGAGCGCTCCTTCGGCAACTCGTAACGTGATATCCACCACATCGTCGTAGGGTCGCCTGCCATTGGGGAATCCGGCGAGATCGCCGCCGAGCACACCCAAGTCGTTCTGTGCGGCCGGCGGCGTGGGCGCGATGGCGGTATTGAGGCGCAGCATTTCACTCGGAGTCACGTTCGCCGGCTGATTGAGTCCCTTGACTCCGGTGAGAAAGGCGGCGACGAGATCTTCCCGCGGCGTTCCCGGAATTTGAGCGGCATTGCCGAACAGGGCATTGAGGAGCACCGGCAAGGAAGGATTGGTGACGTAATTGAGGAATTGCCCGTCATCCCTCGGCGCGCTGCCGTTGAACTTGTCCTTATCGGGCAATCCGATGACGAGCTCGTTGACCAGCGGCATGCCGAGCCGCGAGACCTGCCGATACGATCCGGCCGTGTTGAGAATTGCCGTGGTGAACCCGCCGATGACCGTATTGGGATTTGAGGTCAGACAGCTGATCGGAACCTCGAGCGCAATGGATGTCACGTTCTTGTCAAACAGCGTGTTGGGTTCCGCGTCCCGGCGCCCTGCCGGATTGGTATTGACGAGGTCGAACACTTCCCCGAGATTGACGACAAAACCCTCTTTGCGCTGACCGACGAACACGCGGCCGGCAATGGGACATCCCGGGATACGGACCTCATTCGCGAACTGGGACGCATAGGCTTCATAGTCGGGAATCGATTTGTTTCCGATGTTGTCGACCGGCTTGTAAAAGACACTCCCGCCGAGCGTGAGATTCTCCGCATAAGCGTCCTGACCGTTCTGCTTCACGGAAATGATGTAGCTCTGCGTGAGGTTGAGATTGGCGCCCGCGGCATTGACGGCGCCGGTGTTGATGAGCGGCACGGGGATTTGCCTTCCGCCGGCATCGACCGCTAGATTCTTGTATATATTTCTGAAATAGAACGCGAAGTGCAGATTCGCGTTCGCACTCCCGTCGTTGCTGACGTTGATCTCATAGATGGCGTTCGGGTCCAAACTGTAGAAATTCGGTCCGCCCGCCGGATCCTGCAGCGGAATATAGTTCGCAATGAAGGTGACATAGGCGCTGCGCCCGGGTTCGTAGCTGCGAAACATGTAGAAATCGGTTCCATCGACCCGCGGCATACCGGCGATCGACGGCGCCTCTCGGTGGCTCGAGGCCGCGGCGCACAGCGGCAGCAACGCGGCGCCGAATACCATCGCTCGACGTGGCAAGTGTGTGTTCATTGGGATTCCCTCGAAAACGGTGGCTACGTGACGACTGCGAGTTCTGGATCGCAATCCCCGATACGTAACAGACCTTCTCTTGGATGCAGCCGAGCGGCCCGCGCTCTTGCGCCTCGCGACTTCGCGGAGTGCGCCGCGAGGCGACCTGTCGCGGTTGCACTTAGATGGTCGGTTTGTAATGTTTGGTTAATATCGGCGATGGGTGTGACAGGCGATTATTCGTACCTAGAATAACTCCCTGCTTATCAATCGGGCGTTGGGCGCGCCTGACCGTTATCGACGTAGGAAAAGGACGACAGATGGACGCATCGGAAACGTCTGCGGGCGACTGCGAACGGCAGTTTCGAAGGCTTGTTCTGCGCGGGCGCCCGACGTTCGGTATATTCCCTTTCCCGCTTACCCATGACGCCTTCGGATCGAGGCATCGCCCGGAGTAGACGATGTGGATCGTTAGAGTAGCCCTCAATCGGCCCTATACCTTCATCATGCTGGCCGCGCTGATCGTCTTTCTCGGCATCTATTCGATCCTCCGAATGCCGACCGATATCTTTCCGAATATCAAGATTCCGATTGCGGCGGTGATTTGGCGCTACACGGGGTTGCTGCCGGAGGAAATCGCCAATCGCATCGTCTTGTTCTCCGAGCGCACTGCGCAGACCGTCGTCAACGATGTCGAGCACACCGAATCGCAGTCCGTCAACAGCACGGCGGTGGTGAAATATTTCTTCCAGCCGAACGCCAACCAAGATCTGTCGATGGCGCAGATCATCGCCGTGTCCCAGACGCAGCTGCAAAGCGCGCCTCCCGGCACCACCCCGCCTTTCGTTCTGTCCTATAACGCCTCGAGCGTGCCGATCCTGCAATTGGCGCTCTCGAGCGAGACGATACCGGAGCAGCAGATATTCGATCTCGGCAACAATATTTTGCGCACCCAGCTCGCGACGGTGGCGGGCGCCTCCATTCCGTATCCGTTCGGCGGCAAGCAGCGCGAGGTTCAGGTCGATCTCGACCCGCGCGAGCTGCGCGCGCGCGGGCTGTCGGCCGACGACGTCGTGAATGCAATCAGCTCGCAAAATCTGATCCTGCCTGCAGGCACCCAGAAGATCGACACCAAGGAATATTTCATCAAGCTCAATGCCAGCCCCACGCAGATCGAGCAGCTGAACGATCTGCCGATCCGGGCTCGCAACGGCGCTGTCCTATACGTACGCGATGTGGCGCATGTGCGCGACGGCTATCCGCCGCAAACGAATATCGCCCGCGTGGACGGCAAGCGCGCCATCGTGATGAACGTGCTGAAGACCGGAAATGCCTCCACCCTCGACATCATCAACGGCATCAACGAGAAACTCGGGCCGGCGCGCGCCTCCATGCCGCCGAATCTGAAGCTCGTGGCATTGAGCGATCAGTCGGTATTCGTGCGGGCTGCCATCGGCGGCGTGGTCCGCGAAGGGGTGATCGCCGCCGCGCTGACCGGGCTCCTCATCCTGCTGTTCCTGGGCAGTTGGCGCAGCACGTTGATCATCACCATTTCGATCCCGCTGTCGATCCTCACCTCCATCGCCTGCCTGGCGGCGCTCGGAGAGACCATCAACATCATGACGTTGGGCGGCCTCGCGCTCGCGGTCGGCATTCTGGTCGACGATGCCACCGTCACGATCGAAAACATCAATTTCAATCTGGAGCAAGGCAAGGACGTGGAACCGGCGATTCTCGACGGCGCGCATCAAATCGCTCTCCCGGCACTGGTTTCCACGCTCTCGATCTGCATCGTCTTCGTGCCGATGTTCCAACTCGCCGGCATCGCCAAGTACCTCTTCATTCCACTCGCGGAGGCAGTGGTGTTTGCCATGCTGGCCTCCTATCTGCTGTCGAGAACCTTGATCCCGACGCTGGCAAAGTTCTGGCTGAAGAGGAAGGACGACGACCACGGCCGCGAGAAGAGTGCGCCGGCGCGCTTTCAGGAGGCCTTCGAGCGTCGCTTCGAGCGCTTCCGCGCGGGATACAGGAAACTACTCGAACTCGCGATCGACGGCGGCGCACGCTTCGCCGTGGTGTTCCTGCTCGCGATGGCCGTGGCGGCGTTATTGGCATTTCCGATGGGCCCCTTTCCCGGATTGGGCCAGGATTTCTTCCCGACGGTCGATGCCGGACAGCTGAAATTGCACTTGCGGGCGAGCACCGGAACGCGTATCGAGGAAACCGCCGTCCTGTGCGACCAAGTGGAGAGAACCCTGCGCGATACCATCCCGCCGGGCGAATTGACCTCCATCGTGGACAACCTGGGGCTGCCCTATAGCGGGATCAATCTCGCTTACAGCACCTCCGCGCCGGTGGGACCGGGCGATGCCGATATCTTCATCAACTTCGCCAAGAAGCACTCCTCGCTCGAGAACTATCAGCGCGAACTGCGCGCGAAATTGGCAGCCACGTACCCCTCGACGCAATTCGAGTTCCTGCCGGCCGACATCGTCAGTCAAATCCTCAACTTCGGGCTTCCCTCGCCCATGGACGTGCAAGTCGTCGGCAACGACGTCGAGGGGAATCGAAAATTCATTCAGGCGCTGCTGCCCAAGCTCTCGAGCATTGCCGGCGCCGTGGATCTGCACATTCAGCAGCCCTATGACTATCCGCAAATCAATGTCGACGTCGACCGCAGCAAGGCGCTGTTTCTCGGCTTGACCGAACAAAATATCGCCTCGAACATGTTGGTATCGTTATCCGGCAGTTTCCAAACCTCTCCCTCCTTCTGGATCGATCCGAAGTCGGGGACGCAATACAACGTCGTCTCGCAGACGCCTCAATTTCGCCTCGCTTCGCTCAATGACCTCGGCAATACGCCGCTCAGCCAGACGGTTGGTGCCACGCCGGCCGCCGGCGGCACCTCCCAGGTCCTCTCCAGTGTGGCGAGCATGCATCGCAGTGTGGCGCCCGCGGTGGTGAGCCACTACAACGCTCAGACCGCCTTTGATATTTTCGGCAGCGTACAAGGAACCGATTTGGGCTTCGTCGCCGCTCAGTTCAACAAAGTGATCGAGGAGGCCAAGAAGGACCTGCCCAAGGGATCGCAGATTCACTTGAAAGGACAGGTCGAGACCATGCAACAGTCGTTTCGGGGTCTGCTTTTCGGGCTGGTTGGAGCGATCGTGCTCGTGTACATGCTGATCGTCGTGAATTTCCAATCCCTCCTCGACCCGTTGATCATCATCACGGCCCTGCCTGCCGCGTTGGCAGGAATCGTCTGGATGCTGTTCTTGACCCACACGACGGTGAGCGTCCCCGCATTGACCGGCGCGATCATGTGCATGGGTGTCGCAACCGCGAACAGCGTATTGGTGATCAGCTTTGCGCGCGAGCAGATGACGGAGGGCAAGGATGCGAGAGAGGCTGCTCTGGAAGCGGGCTTCACCCGGCTGCGCCCGGTGCTGATGACGGCGCTCGCCATGATCATCGGCATGATCCCAATGGCGTTGGGCCTCGGCGAGAGCGGCGAGCAAAATGCACCGCTCGGACGCGCCGTCATTGGCGGGTTGATTTTTGCCACCGTGGCGACACTCATTTTCGTGCCCACCGTATTCACCATCGTGCACGGACGCAGGCGCCGCGGCGCGAACCAGGCGGGCATTTCGGGTGCGGAGAGCGCCAATGCCCGATGAGCGCTCCGAGCACGATACCGAGCGCCGGCACTTGAGGGCGCGAGTTCGGCGCTACGCGCTCGTTCTCGGCGCCATTGCGCTGGTGCTGGCGGTTTGGGGCGTGAGCAGCCGCATGGTGACTCATTCGGAGCTGCGTAAGAGCGCCGCGCGCGATGCCGTGTTGACGGTGGCCACGGCGAAACCGCAGCTTGGCGGCATGGGCGATGAATTGGTGCTGCCGGGCATCGTGCAGGCGTATATCGAGGCCCCGATCTATGCCAGAACCAACGGTTATCTGAAGCTCTGGTACACCGATATCGGCGCGCGCGTCCATCGGGGAGAATTGCTGGCGCTCATCGACACCCCGGAGGTCGACCGGGAATTGGGCCAGGCGCAAGCCGACCTCGCCACCGCGCAGGCCAACTTGCAGCTGTCGATCATCACCAACCAACGCTGGCAGGACTTGCTCAAGACCCAGGCGGTGTCGAAGCAAGACGCCGATAATAAGTCGGGCGATGCGGCGGCGAAGGTGGCCACGGCGGAATCGGCGCGGCAAAACGTCGGACGCTTGAGCGAGTTGGAATCCTTCAAGCGCGTCCTGGCTCCCTTCGACGGCGTCGTGACCGCGCGCAATACCGACGTCGGCGACCTGATCAATGCCGGGCAGGCTTCGGGCAACGAACTGTTTCGGATGGCCGATGTACACAAGCTGCGCATCTACGCCCAAGTACCCGAAGCGTATGCCGCGGCCACACAAACCGGGATGAAGGCGGAGCTTCACTTTGCTGAGCGCCCGGGGAAAGTCTATACCGCGGACACCATTCGTACGTCGAATGCGCTCGACCCGAGCGCGCGAACACTGCAGGTCGAACTGCAGCTCGACAACACACAGGGCGATCTCCTGCCGGGCTCCTATACGGAAGTTCATTTCAAGCTTCCGGCCAGCACGCAGACCCTGCGGCTGCCGGCCAATACCGTGCTGTTTCGCTCGAACGGGATGCAAGTGGCCACCGTACAAAGCGACAATACGATCAAGATGAAAACCATCGAGCAAGGACGTGATTTTGGAAAGACCATCGAAGTACTGACGGGGCTCGATCCGAGCGATCGGGTCGTCGTCAATCCGCCGGATTCGATCGATGACGGTATGCACGTGCGCATGGTCCCGGGCAACGACAAGAAGCCCGCCTCATGACAAGCCCGCTGGCGTCGCTCCTGGCGATGTCCGCGCTGCTGGCGGGCTGCTCCTTTGCACCGGCCTACCATGTGCCGCAATCCGCGCCGGCCCCCCAACAATACAAGGAGCAACACACGGACAATACCGGGTGGAAAGTCGCGCAGCCCCAGGATTCGCAGCCGCGCGGCGCTTGGTGGACGCTGTTCAACGATCCGCAGCTCAACGACTTGGAAAGCAAGCTCGAACATTCCAATCTGTCGCTGCAAGCCGCCTTTGCGCGGCTGCAGCAGGCCCGCGCGCAATACCGCATCGCGCGCGCCGATCTCTTCCCGTCGCTCAACTTAGGCCCCTCGGCGACGCGCGAGCGCTTTTCGGCCAACGCACCGAGATTTCTCCCCGGCTTTCCGACCACCTACAATGATTTCATCCTGGGGGCGGATTTCTCGTACGAAATCGATCTGTGGGGACGCGTACGCAACGAGGTTGCCGCCGCCAAGGCGACGCAACAGGCAAGCGCCGCCGACTTGGCCGCGACCGAGCTTTCGCTGCGAGCGGAGCTGGCCGAAGATTATTTCGATTTGCGCACCGACGATGCCGAGGTGCAACTGCTCGACCAGACCGTCGAGGATTACCGCAAGGCGTTGGAGCTGACGGCGAATTTGTTCAGCGGCGGCGCGGCGGCCTTGACCGACGTGGCACAGGCGCAAGCGCAGCTGCAGAACGCGCTCACGCAGGCGGCGGACATCCGCCTGCAGCGCGCCCAGGCGGAGCATGCCATTGCCTTGCTGGTCGGCGAGAACCCCTCCGCGTTCAGCCTCGCCGCCAATCCTCTACCGCTCGATGTCATCCCGCCACCCCTCGATCCCGGTCTGCCGTCGGAGCTCCTCGAGAGGCGCCCGGACGTTGCCGAGGCGGAGCGCCGCGTCGCCTCCGCCAACGCGCAGATTGGCCAGGCGCGTGCCGCCTATTTTCCCCAATTCACCCTGTCGGCTGCGGCTGGCTTCGAGAGCGTCTCCACGGCCACTTGGATCACGGCCCCGAGCCGCTTTTGGTCCGTCGGGCCCCATGTTTCATGGCCGTTGTTCGAGGGCGGTAAGCTCGTCGCGCAAACGGATCAGGCGAAGGCGGCCTACGCGGAGCAGGTCGCAAATTATCGCAATACCGTGCTCGGCGCCTATCGGGACGTGGAAGACAATTTAGCGGCGCTTCGCCAGCTGCAAGCGGAAAGCGAAACCGCGGCCGGCGCCGTGACGGCCACGAGCACTGTGCTGCAACAGGCCCAGGATCGCTACCAGGCGGGAATCGTCACGTATCTCGAGGTGTCGACGGCCGAGACCGCTGCGCTGCAGGCCCAGCTAACGGCGGTGAACATCCAAACGCGGCGAATGAATGCCAGCGTGCTGCTGGTCAAGGCGCTTGGCGGGGGGTGGCAGGCGCCGTGGCCGGCTCTGGGCAAGCAATAATCCCAACGATACCCGCGGCCTCAAGCCGCCGCGGCATGATCGGCCTCGACCTTCACCATCGCAGGGCGGGCGCTGAGCCGTGCCGCATGCTCGCCGAGCGCCGGGACCCGCTCGTGCAGCTCCGCCCTGCCGTCGGGATACCAGGAAGCCAGCATATGAAGATACACGTCCGCAACGGAATACTCGGCGCCGAGCACGTAGGGGTTCAGTCCGCGGCTCACGAGCTCCAGGTGGGCGATGAAATCCGCGACGCCCTTCTGCCGAATCGCCTCGCTGTCCGCGCTGCCGCGCGCGGAGTAGCGATCGGAATAGTAGATGCGCAAGGCCGCTTCGTAGACATTGGCGGAGAGAAAAACCATCCATTGCAAGAACCGCGCGTGCCGGCTCGTGCCGGGTTTGGGGGCGAGGCCTGCATCCGGATGCAGGAGCGCCAAATGCACCAGCATTGCCGCCGATTCGAACATCAGCGTGCCATCCGGCAATACCAGGGCCGGTACTTTTCCCGTGGGATTGAGTTCGCGGAAACTGGCGACCTCGGCCGGATCCCGGCTCACCCAGATTCTCTCGTACGGAGCGCCGATCTCTTCGAGCACCACCTGCACGGCCAGTGACCCGGACCCGGATCGCCCATAGAGTTTAAAGGGTTTCGTCATGTATGTAGCCCCCGCTATACATCGGCAGATTTTTTTCGCGGCGCATCGGTTCGCTGTGCGTCGGTTCGCGGTGCATCGGTGAGATGCAAATGCTTCATCACGCGATTGAGATTGCGGCGAATTTCGTTCAGGTGGCCGATACTGACCGCGGTCTTCATCGCTTCTTTCAACGGCTGAAGGGGATAACCGCCGTAGGGTCCCGCGGTGGGGACATCATTGGTGACCGAGGAGCGGCCTGCCAGCACCACGTTGTCGGCCAACGTGACGTGAGAGGTCACGACGGAGCACCCGCCCGTCACGAACTGGCGCCCAATTTTCGTCGAGCCTCCCATCATGAAGCCCGCCGTGTAAAAGCCATTCTCCCCAAGATCGCAGTTGTGGGCGATGTGGCAGATATTGTCGAGTTTGGTACCCGAGCGGACGAACGTGGACTTCAAGGTCGCCCGATCGATCGCACAATTGCTGCCGATTTCGACCCCGTCCCCGATCTTGACGTTGCCGAGGTGGGTGATCTTTCGGGGCGTGCCGTCCGGATCGATGGCATAGCCGAACCCATCGCTGCCGATCGTCGTATGCGGATGAATCTCGCAATCACTGCCGATTTCGCATCCGGAGCCGACGAATACATGCGGGTGGATGATGCACCCGCGGCCGAGACGCGCCTCATTCTCGATGACGGCATGCGCTCCGATCAGGCACCGCTCGCCGATGACCGCGTGAGCGCCGATGACGCAAAAAGGCCCGAGAAAAACGCCCTCGCCGATCGTTGCGTCGGCGTGTACGACCGCGGTCGGGTGGCGTTCACCCCATTGCGTGAAGCGATTCGCCTTGGTGTCGAAATACTTCAGGAGCAGCGCCATGCCCATCGGAATGTTTTTCACCGAAAAGCAGCAAGTCTCGGAATTTTCGAGAGCACAGAAGGAAGCCGCCAATTGCGAGGACAGGATGAGAATCGCGGGTTGCCGGCCGAGGGCCTCGGACATTTGATCGGCAGTGCTCGCATACACCAAGCTGCCGCCCAACGCCAGCTCGGGGATTTCGCAATGGCTCGCCGGCCGCTGCAAGTCGCCGCTTAGAAAAGTGAAGATATCCGCATGTTTGCTGTTGATCGTCTGACCGGTGAGCATGATGCGACCCCTACGATTGCGCCGCGTGAATGCCGGCGGATTCCATCCGTGTTCGCAGCGCGCTCACGCATTGGCGGGATTGTGCCCGCTTCGCGCCGGTGACCCCGCGTTGACCGCGCGGTCGGCGTCCAGGATCACTTGCTCGAGAACGCCGAGATATTCGATATAGCGCTTGCGGCCGAGGGCGGTGATCCTGCAATGCGTCTTCGGCCGGGTGCCCCCAAGCCCTTTCGAGATCGAGACCAGCTTCGACTCCTCCAGCACTTGCAAATGACGATTCAAATTGCCATCGGTGAGTCCGCACAGTTGCTTCAATTCGCCGAATACCAGTCCGAGCGGGTGCGTGATGAGCGAGGTGAGCACGCTCAAACGCGCCCGCTCGTGAATCACCCGATCGAGGCCGTCGTACGCGAAGCGGGATGCGGAGCGGGATTTGGCGCTGGTTTTCTTCAATGGAGCCCTCGAAAAAGCGTGTCGAATTTGGCCTACTTGAACGATCGGCGCTTCGCGCACTTTGCGATGAAAAGCACTCTCCTGTGCAATCTCCCGCAATGCCGCAACGCGCCATGCGTTGACGCCTTGCTGCGCGTCTCCCACGCTCGCAAGGGTGGCTGAAGAATAACATCCCGCGCTCGAACTTTCCGCCCAGATAGGAGAGGATACACCGAAGCAGGTGGAGGCAAAGGCAGTTGTCATGCTCGACGAACCCTCGATTTCCGCGCCGGCGAAGTCGGACGAGTGGCGGTTACGCCGCGAACTGACCGACTTTTACCATTTGGTCGATTATCTGGGCTGGACCGAGCTCATCTTCAACCACATCTCGGTGCGCCTGCCGGGACCCGCGCATCACTATCTGGTAAATCCCTTCGGCCTCAATTACTGCGAAGTGACGCCGGAGAACCTCGTCAAGGTCAGTGTCGAAGGGCACCTGGTCGAGCCCTCCGAGTATCCCGCCAACCCGGCGGGGTTTGCCCTGCACGGCGCCATCCATGAGTCCCGCTCCGACGTGTCCTGCATCGCCCACACGCACACCACGGCGGTCTCGGCCATCGCCATGAAGCGCGGCGGATTCGACCACAATAATTTTTACGGCGCGCAGCTCATCGGCCGCGTGGGCTACCACGATTTCGAGGGCATCACGCTGTATCGAGACGAGCGCGTCCGCATGATCGCAAGCCTCGGCGAAAAGAACGTATTGGTGCTTCGCAACCACGGTGTTGCCGTGTGCGAGCGGGACATACCCTCGACGTTCATGCTGCTGTGGGTGGTGCAGCGCGCGGCGGAAATTCAGTGCCGAGCCGGCCAAGTGGCGGGCGAAGACAGTGTGCTCACCGACGCGGTTCGGGAGCGCTGCCGCACCAGCGCCACCGATTTGGGTTCGAACATCAGCGTGGCGCGGCTGGTCTTCGATGCGACGGTGCGACGCATGAAGTCCTCATCGCGCCCCGCGACACCGGGCCCCGGCCGCCCATCGTTGCGCTGAAGCGTCGCACGCCAACGGAGCGCTCGGCGATCAAGTACGCCGCTATCGGGTTTTTGATCCTGTGGCTGGCAGGCGGCTGCTTGGCGGCCGATGCGGGCGCCGCGCAAGCGGGCGCCGTGCCAGCGGGCGCTGTGCCAGCGGGCGCAGTCTCAACGGACGCCGTCCCGGCGGGCGAGGCCTCTCGCTGGCACAGCCGCGCTCGCGCGGCAACCATCATCCGCGACCCCTGGGGTATCGCGCATGTCGATGGTCGAACCGACGCCGATGCGATATTTGGTGCCATGTACGCCCAGGCCGAGGATGACTTCGCTCGAATCGAGCACAATTATCTCACCGCCCTCGGGCGCCTTGCGCAAGCCGAAGGCGAGTCGGCCCTCTACAGCGATCTGCGCCAGCGCCTGTTCATCGATCCCGTGCAGCTGCGCCGTCGCTATCAGCGCAGTCCGCCGTGGCTCAAGACGCTGATGGTGGCGTGGGCCGACGGGTTGAATTTCTACCTCGCGAGTCATCCCGAGGTGCGCCCGAAAGTCATCCGTCACTTCGACCCCTGGATGGCATTGTCATTCACGGAAGGCAGCATCGGCGGCGATATCGAGACCGTCGATCTCGGCGAGCTCGCCGCGTTCTACGGACCGCATGCGCAGCCGTCGGCGGCGCGGAAGGTCGTGCCGAGTTTCGTCGCGGCGCCGCCGCTCGAGCCGCTACCCGGGGGCTCCAACGGCTTTGCCATCGCCCCGATCCTCAGCGCCTCGGGGCACGCGCTCTTGTGGATCAATCCGCATACGTCCTTTTATTTCCGGGCGGAATTGCAGATGACGAGCGAGCAAGGACTCGACGCCTACGGCGCGCTCACCTGGGGCCAGTTCTTCGTCTACCAGGGATTCAATGCGCACAACGGCTGGATGCATACCTCATACGGCGGCGATGCCATCGACGAATACGCCGAAACCATCCTCGAGCCGCCCCGCTGCGCCGGCTACAAGGAGACCCCTTGCTATCGATATGGAACCGGTTTGCGCCACTTGCGGGTGAGTCGCATCAAGTTGGGGGTGAAAGGCGCCGGGGGCCAAACCCGCCGCAGCTTCACCGTCTATCACAGTCATCACGGGCCGATCGTGCGCGCCGAGAGAGGCAAGTGGATCGCCGTCAAGATACTGGATGATCCGGTGCGGGCGCTGGCGCAGTCGTATCTGCGCACCAAGACCACGAACTATGCCTCGTTTCGCACCATCCAGGAGATGCGCACCGACACCTCGAACAATACGGTCTATGCCGACGGCGACGGCACCATCGCGTATTTCCATGGAAACTTCATCCCGAGGCGCGATCTTCGTTATGACTTCACGCGTCCGGTCGATGGCAGCGATCCGGCGACCGAATGGCGGGGGCCGCACCGCCTCGAGGAGACCATCACACTCCTCAATCCGCCGAACGGCTGGATACAAAACACCAACAATTGGCCCTTTTCAGCCGCGGGCGCGCAGAGCCCGAAGCGCGAGAACTATCCCACGTACATGTGGACCAAGGGCGAGAATCCGCGCGGCATCCACGCCGTGGAATTGCTGCGGAACGTTCGCAACGTAACCTTGGACAGTCTGATCGCCACGGCATACGACGCGCACCTCACCGCCTTCGAGGTATTGCTCCCGCCGTTGCTCAGCGCTTACGATCGGCTGAGTGCGCAAGACCCGCGGCGGATGAGTTTGCAAGACCCCATCGACAGTTTGCGCCGTTGGAATCGAAGGACCGGGACGGGCTCGGAGCCCACCGCCCTCGCGATTTTTTGGGGACAGCAGCTCATCGACCGCAAAGAAAACCAGGCGCGCGATGCGGGGGTGCCAGTGTACGACTACTTGATGGAAAGCCTCTCCGATGAGGAACGCTTGGATGCGTTGAGCGCAGCCACGACCACGCTCGAGCGGGACTTCGGCAGTTGGCGCACACCCTGGGGCGAGATCAACCGCTTTCAGCGGCTCACGGACGACATCGTGCAACCCTTCGACGACGGCAAACCGAGCTTGCCGGTGGGATTCGCGCCCTCCAAATGGGGCGCCCTGGCATCGTTCGACTCGGTCAGGCCGCGCACCACCAAGCGGATCTACGGGTCGGTCGGTAACAGCTTCGTCGCCGCGGTGGAGTTCGGCCCGACGGTGCGGGCCAAAGCCATCATGAGCGGCGGCGAAAGCGGCGATCCGTCCTCGCCGCACTTCACCGACCAGGCCCAAATGTACGCCGAGGGACGCTTTCGCGACGTGTTGTTCACGCGGCAGGACGTTCTGGCGCATGCACAGCGGCGTTACCATCCGGGAGAGCCTTCGTTTTGACATATCGCGCCCTGGAGCGTCTAGCTCCGCACTGCGAGCGTTTGCATGAACCCCGATAATCCCGCTCGACACCCGGCAGCACGGATGCGCTCGTCAGGGTGTCGCATCGCGAAAAGTCGCGCGCACGGATGCGCGCGCATCACTCGATGAGGCGCGCCCTTCGGTGGGTCGGGCTCGCCGCGGCGATCCTCGGCGTTCTCTTGATTGCGCTCGCCGTCACCGCGTGGCTCACACTGCGCGCGAGCATGCCCACCCTCGACGGTCGGGCTACGCTCCCCGGTCTCACCGGCCCCGTGTCGATCGAGCGCGATATCGCCGGCGTGCCGATCATTACGGCGCACAATCGCAACGATCTCGCCAGGGCGCTCGGCTACGTTCACGGTCAGGACCGCTATTTTCAGATGGATTTGCTCCGCCGCGCCGCCGCCGGCGAACTCTCGGCGCTGTTCGGCCCGTCGCTGCTTTCCGCCGATCGACAACTGCGCCCGCATCGATTCAGGGCCGTGGCGCGCGCCGCCCTCGCCTCCCAGGATGCGCCGACGCGCGCGTTGCTTGAGGCCTATGCTGCCGGCGTCAACGCGGGACTTGCCTCCTTGCGCAGCCGGCCGTTCGAATATTGGGTCCTGCAGAGCAAGCCTCAGCCATGGCGCGCCGAGGACAGCGTGCTGTGTGTGCACGCCATGTTTCTGCAACTACAGGACCCTGTGGGGCACGCTCAGCTGCAACGCGGCTTGCTGCGAGCGACGCTGCCCGATGCGTTGTGGCGTTTTCTCCTCGCGGAGGCGCCCGAATGGGACGCCGCAATCGACGGCAGCCGCAGCGCCGAACCGCGGCTGCCGAGCGCCGACGAATTCGACTTGCGCGGGCTGCAAGGTCTACCGGTCGAGCCGCCTGCGCAAGTGACACGGGAACTCGATCAACTCGGCAGCAACAACTGGGCGGTTGCCGGATCGCTCACCGCGCACGGCGCCGCGATGGTCGCCAACGACATGCACCTCGACTTTCGAGTTCCCAATATCTGGTATCGCGCGCGCCTCGTGCTCGAGGGCGATCTCGATCTCACGGGGGTGACGCTGCCCGGCACGCCGTCCATCGTCGCCGGCAGCAATCGTCACATTGCCTGGGGCTTCACGAACAGCTACGGCGCGTTCGAGACCGTCGTCCGACTCGTGCCGGCGCCGAACGATCCGAAAGCGTATGAAACAGCGCAGGGACCGCAGCGGTTTCGCTACTTCGACGAAGCAATCGAGGTGCGCGGCGCGCCCGCCGAGCGCCTTCAAGTGGCGGCGACGCAGTGGGGCCCGGTCGTCGGGGAGGACTGGGAAGGTCAGCCCTACGCGCTTCAGTGGGCCGCGCACGACCCCTCGGCGACCAATCTCAAGCTGATCGAGCTCGAGCGCACACGCTCCGTGCCGAATGCCGTCGAGGCGGCGGGGGGATTCGGCATGCCGGGGCAAAATCTGCTCGTTGCCGACGAAGCGGGCCACATTGGCTGGACGATTGCCGGACGCTTGCCCCTGCGCGGAGATGCCCCGCCGGACTTCCCGCAACTGTCGACCGACGCCGCGGTCGGTTGGACGCAGTGGCGCGCGCCTCGAGAACAGCCTCGCGTGATCGATCCCGCCGGCGGATTCCTCTGGTCCGCCAACGCGCGGGTCGTCGGCGGTGCGGCCGGGGATTTGATCGGCGAGGACGGCATGGATCGCGGGGCGCGCGCCGCGCAGATTCTTGCCGATCTCAAGAGCAGCCCGCGGCCCTTCACGATGGCGGCGAGCCTGGCGGTGCAGTTGGATGATCGCGCGCTGTTCCTCGAACGTTGGCGTGCTCTCATGAGCGACGTCATCGAGCAGGCGCGCGCCCGCGGCAATCATGCGCACGATACCGCCCGGGCGGTGCTCGCCACCTGGAGCGGCCATGCCGCGCCCGGCGATACGGCCTACCGGCTGGTCCATGCATTTCGTGCCCAAGTCGAAGCGCGCGCATTTTTCATGCTCGTTGCGCCGGCACGCCGGCAGGCGGCGGACTTCAACTTCGAAATCCCCACTTCTTTCGAGGGTCCCTTGTGGCGCCTGGTGCAAGAGCGTCCCACGAATTTGCTGGCGGCGGATTACCCCGACTGGGACGCCTTCCTCCTCGCGGCCCTCGTCGCGAGTGAACGATTGCCGCCGCCGTGCCGCAGCCTCGACTCGTGCACCTGGGGCGACGTGAACGCCGTGCGGGTGGCGCATCCCCTCTCCGCGGCGCTCCCCCCGCTCGCTGCGCTACTCGACATGCCGACGGTGAAGGTCGCCGGCGGCCGCCACGACATGCCGCGAATTCAGGGCCCGGACTACGGTGCGTCGGAGCGCTTCAGCGTCGCTCCGGGGCATGAGAGCGAGGGGTACTTTGAAATGCCGGGCGGACAAAGCGGCCATCCGCTCTCGCCCTTCTACCGCGCCGGCTATAGCGCCTGGGTCGAAGGCCGCACCACGCCCTTCCTGCCCGGACCGCCGGCACATACCCTGCGGCTCATGCCCTAAGGTCTGCCGACCGTGACGAATCGGGCGCGCGCGGTCCGGCGCCCCGTACCGCGGGCTCGCGCGCGGCGTTTACTTCGGCGTCGTGAGAGTCTTCGCCGAATCCGCGCCGATGCAGCCGCGCCCTTCGCTGCACACCTGGTTCACGGGACAGACCACCGGGCTGCCCCGAACGCAGCCGCGTGCGTCCGCGCCTGCGGTGCGCGGTGCGCAGCGCTCATGCCCGTTGCAGCTGCGCTGGTCATCGCAATCGGAATCCGTGACGCACGTCATCGTGCTCACGTCGCGCTCCGGAGTCGCGAGCTCACCCTGCCGCTCGATCTCCCCCGAAAGGGTCGTGTTGAGCAAGAGTTGCGGCGGCGCGCGACCGGCCGACAGATCGACGTCGGCGGCCACCACCTGCAAGGGGGGTGTGAGCGGACTGGCGGCGCGATAGTACAGGCTGAAGCGCAGCACGTTGCGCGGGTCGAGCGACTCGCTCAGCGTCAGGGGGATGACGCGCGTCGAGTCGCGCGGCCACGATTCGCCATGCGTCAACGGCAGCCGACGCACCGCCTTGCCGGCTTCGTAGATGCGTAATTCCAAAACGCTGCCGGCGCTCAAGTCCTGGCCACCCGTGACGATGCGGACCTGCAGATGCGACACCGGCAGAGCGTGGGCGGCAGCGCACAGCAGCGAGCCCAACAGCACGGGCCAAAAACGATTCAACCACAGGGATAACTTCACGGCGCGCCTCGCTGAGGAGAGGTTCGATGCCTGATCATAGCTGATCTTTCGGCGTACCCGATAAGGGGAACACTGACGATCGAGTGAGTTAACTTATTGTTCTCGAGGGCCCGGCGACTCCGTCAGCCCGCGATACTTCATCATGGCATCGATGTTCGGCGCGCGGCCGCGCCATGCCGCGTACAGGGTGGCGAGATCCTGCGTATTTCCGCGGGAGAGGATCATCCGCCGGAAACGATCGCCGTTGGCGCGCGTCAGTCCGCCGTGTTCCTCGAACCACGCATAGGCATCGTCGGCGAGCATTTTCGTCCAGAGGTACGCGTAGTAGCCCGCCGAATAGCCGCCGTCCCAAATATGGCTGAAGTAGCTCGACTGATAGCGCGGCGGCACCGCATGCAAGTCGAGGTGAGTCTCGGTCAGCACCCGCTGTTCGAACTCATCCGGATTCTGCTGCGGCGCCGAGGCCGCCAGCGTATGCCACCGCATGTCGAGCTCGGCGGCGGCCAGCACTTCCGTGAGTCCGTAGCCTTCGTTGAAATTCTCTGCGCGCTTGATCTTGCCGGCCAGTTCGCTCGGCATGAGCTCGCCCGTCTTATAGTGCCTGGCGTAGTGATTGAGGATCTGCGGGTAAAGCGCCCAATATTCGTTGAACTGCGACGGAAATTCGACGAAGTCGCGGGCCGTGGCGGTGCCCGAGAGGCTGGGATAGCGCGTGTCGGCAAACATGCCGTGAAGCGCGTGGCCGAATTCGTGGAACATGGTACGCACATCATCGAAGCTGAGGAGCGCCGGTTCTCCGGGCGCAGGCTTCGCGAAATTGGCGACGTTGTAAATGACGGGCCGGGTCCCGAGCAGGGTCGACTGGCCGACGAACGATGACATCCAGGCACCGCCGTTCTTGTCGTCGCGCTTGAAGTAATCGCAGTAGAACAGGGCGAGCGGCTTACCGTCCGTGTCCGCTGCTTCGAAGACCCGCACGTCGGGCTCGTAGACGGGCAGATCCTTGCGCTCTTTGAAACTGATTCCATAGAGCTGATGCGCGGCGTAGAACACGCCGTTCTCGAGCACGTTGTTCAACTCGAAATACGCCTTGACCTCATCGTCGTTCAGATCGTACTTCGAGCGGCGCAATTGCTCGCTGTAGAATTCCCAGTCCCATGGTTCGAGCGTGACCCCGCCTGCCTGTGAATCGATCAAGGTCTGCAGATCCCTGCCTTCGCGGGATGCCTTCGCAGTGACCACGGGTACGAGCGCATCCATGAACTCAAGCGCCGCAGCCGGGGTCTTCGCCATCTGATCTTCCAATTTCCATGCCGCATGGCTCGGGTAGCCGAGCAGCTGCGCACGCTCGGCGCGCAGCTGCGCGAGGCGCGCGATGGTCGCGCGCGTATCGTTCGCGTCGTTGCGTTCGGTGCGGTTCCAGGAATTCTCGAAAATCGCCTGGCGGGTCGCGCGATCGGTGAGCGTGGCGAGAACCGGCTGCTGCGTGGTGTTTTGCAGCGGAATGAGATACCCGGTCACATGGCGGCGCTGCGCTGCCTCGGCCGCGGCCGCGAGCTGCGCGTCGCTCAAACCCGCAAGGGCCGCCGGCGGCGGCGCGGCCACATAGGCACCCTCCTTGTTGGCGGCCAGCAATTTTCGGGTGAAGGTGTCCGAGAGGACGGAGGCTTCTTCGTTGAGCTTCCTCAGTTGAGCTTTCTTTGGCTCCGGCAATCTCGCACCGGAGTGCACGAATTCCTCATAGGTCACTTCCACGAGCCGCCTGGATTCAGGGTCGTACACCTGCGTCGCACGCGCGGCGTACACGGCGGCGACGCGCGCAAATAACTTCTCGTTCAAATAAATGGCATCGTGATGGGCTGCCAACTTGGGCGCGAGCGCGGCCTTGACCTGCTGCAGGACTGGATTGGTATTGGCGCCCGTGACCCCGCTGAATGCCGCGGTAGCCCGGTCGAGCAATCGTCCGCTCTTCTCGAGCGGGATGAAGGTATTCTCAAAGGTGGGTGGCGCGTGGTTTTGCACGATGGCCGCGATTTCGACCAGTTCCCTCACCATCCCCGCCTCGATGGCCGGTTGGTAGTCTTCATCCTGGATCTTGTCGAACGGCGGCGCATGAAACGGCAGCGCGCTCGGTGCATAGAAGGGGTTCGCCGGTCCAAACCCCGTCGTGGCGGCAGTAGAGGTCTGCGATCCGACGGTCAGAGTCATCGCGCCGGCCGCTGCCAACACAGCCCGGTACTTGGGGTGCATGAGCCCTTTGGAGTCATCAAAATGACTCATGGTTCCCGTTTGTAGACGACGCCTTCCTTCATCACGAAGGCGACGTGCTCGAGCACGTGGATATCGGCGATCGGATCCCCGGTGACCGCGATGATGTCGGCGGATTTACCGGCGGCGATCGAACCGAAGAGCTCCGGGTGGCCGATGAGATCCGCTGCGTTGACGGTGGCCGACTGAATGGCCTGCATCGGCGTCATCCCGTACTTCACCATGAAGGCGAACTGACGGGCGTTGATGCCGTGGGGACAAACCCCCGCGTCCGTGCCGAAGGTCATCTTCACGCCCGCGCGCACCGCTTTGGTGAAGTTTCGACGCTGCGCTTCACCCAATTCCGCATCGTGGCGCAGGAAATCGGCCGGCGTGTTCGTGTTCGACTGGATGCACTCCTCATCGTAGATATCCATGTCCAAATAGGTGCCGTGCTGCTTGGCGAGCGCGATGCCTTCATCGTCGATGAGGGTGGCGTGCTCGACGGAGGCGACACCCGCTCGAATCGCATTCTTGATGCCCTCCGCGGCGTGCGCATGCGCTGCAACGCGCAGTCCGAAATTATTCGCCTCCTCGACGGCGGCGCGCAGCTCTTCCGGCGTGAATTCGATGGATTTCGGATTGCTGCCGTGGGTGAGAACCGCACCGGTGGACAGGACCTTGATGTGATCGGCGCCGCGGTGCGCGAGTTCACGTATCTTCTGCCGCACCTCCCACGGGCTGTTCGCCACACCGTATTGCAGATCCCAGGGCAGCTGGATATCCGGCGCGAGGCCCGTCATGGCGCCCGCACCCTCGCTGATGGTGATGTAGGCCCCCGCGACGTACATGCGCGGCCCGATGAAGATTCCCTGGGCAATGGCATCGCGCATGGCCACATCGTTGAAGGCGCGATAGACGCCGACATCGCGCACCGTGGTGAAGCCGGCCAACAACGTGACTCGGGCGTTGGGGATGGCCTCGTACGCCGACTCGGCGGCGGTCTTCTTGAGCACGTCGAGCGGTTCCGCGTTGCCGAGATCGGCGAGGTGCGTATGGCAGTCGACCAGGCCCGGCAGCACCGTCATTGCCGACAGATCGATGGTTTGCGCGCCCTCCGGCACTTTCAGCCCGGCGCCGACGGCTTCGATCTTGCCGCCGCGCACCACGATGAGCTGATTCGAGAGAACACGCCCCGCTTCCACGTCGATGAATTTGCCGGCTCGGATGACGGTCACCGGGGAGGGGGCCGGCGCCTGTTGAGCGGGGCACGCGGCGGCGAGGAAGGCGAGACAGACAATCGACGAACAGACCTTGATGAACACGATGCGCCTTTCGGGACTTCCCGCTGCGGTTTGGAGACCGGTCGAGAGGCCTAGCTTGCCACCGCCGCTGCCTTGCCGACCTGCGCAATCACCTCATCGGCGACGTTACGCGGCACAGGCTCGTAGTGCGAGAACTCCATCGTGTAGGAGGCGCGCCCGCTCGTCATGCTGCGCAAATGGCCGATGTAGCCGAACATCTCCGACAGCGGAACGTGCGCAACGACGGCGATATTGGTGCCGCGTTCCAGCTGATCGAGGATCGAACCCCGGCGGCGGTTCAGGTCACCGATCACATCGCCGAGGTAGTCTCCCGGTGTCACCGTCTCGACCTTCATCACCGGTTCGAGCAGGATCGGGGATGCTTTGCGAATCGCCTCGCGAAAGCAGGCCTTGGCAGCGATTTCAAAGGTCAGCGCGTTCGAATCGACGTCGTGATAACTACCGTCGATCAGCGTCGCGCGAAAATCCACGGTCGGATAGTGGGCGAGCACACCGTCCTCTTTTTGGATACGCAGGCCCTTCTCCACTGAGGGGACGTATTCCCGCGGCACGGAGCCGCCGACGGTTTCATCGACGAATTCGAACCCGGTGCTGCGCGGCAGCGGCTCGAAGACGATCCATACTTCGGCGAACTGGCCCGCGCCGCCCGTTTGCTTCTTGTGGATATATTGTTCGGTGAGCTTCTTGGTGAAGGTTTCGCGGTAGGCGACTTGCGGCTCGCCCATGACGCCCTCGACCCCGAACTCGGTGCGCATCCGGTCCAAGGTCACTTCCAAATGCAACTCGCCCATGCCGCGCAGGATGGTCTGCCCGGTTTCCCGATCGGTCTCCAAGTGCAGCGAGGGATCGGCGCGCACCATCTTGCCGAGCGCGGCGCCGAACTTCTCCTGCTCTGCCTTGGTCTTCGCCTTCACCGACACGCTGATCACGGGATCCGGGAAACGCATCCGCTCGAGCACCACGGGGTTCGCCGCATCGCAGAGCGTATCGCCGGTCTCGGTATCGGAGAGCGACACCAAGGCGATGATGTCGCCGGCGCGCGCCTCCTCCACGGGGTTCGCTTCCTTGGCGAACATCTCGACCATGCGGCCGATCTTCTCGCGCTTGCCGCGGGTGGAGTTCATCACCGAGGCACCCTTGGTGAGCACCCCGGAATACACGCGGATGAAGGTGAGCGCGCCATAGATGTCGTTGATCACTTTGAAGGCGAGTGCGGCGAACGGCTCGTCGTCGGAGCACTTGCGCTCGCCGATGGGCTCGCCGTCGGCATCCACCGTCTTGATCGAGGCGACATCGGTCGGCGCCGGCAGATAATCGACGACGGCATCGAGGACCTGCTGCACGCCTTTGTTCTTGTAGGACGAGCCGCAGAGCACGGGAGTGAAGGCCGAATGCAGGGTGCCCTTGCGCAGCGCGCGCCGCAGCACGTCCGGCGAGGGCACCACGCCGTCATTGAGGTACGCCTCCATAGCCGCATCATCCTGCTCGAGGCAGGTATCGACCAATTCCGTGCGGAATTTGCCGACGTCGGCGAGCAGCTGGCGGTCGCTCGGCACCGTAATCTGCAATTGATCCGCAAGATCGGGAGTCACCTCCAGAATCTGCCATTGCGCGTCCTTGTCGTCGGAGTCCCATACCAGGGCCTTCATCTCGACGAGATCGACCATACCCTTGAATTTCTCCTCCGAGCCGATCGGAATCTGCACGGGCAGCGGCCGTGCGCCCAAGCGTTTCTTGATCATGTCGAGGCAGCGCAGGAAATTCGCGCCGCTGCGGTCCATCTTATTGACGTAGCACATACGCGGGACGCCGTAGTTGTCCGCGAGGCGCCAGTTGGTTTCCGATTGCGGCTCGACGCCCGCGACGCCGTCGAACACCACCACCGCGCCATCGAGCACGCGCAGTGAACGGTTGACCTCGATGGTGAAATCGACGTGTCCCGGGGTATCGATCAAGTTGATTTTCTTGTCGCGCCAAAAGGCCGACACCGCGGCGCTTTGAATGGTGATGCCGCGCTTCTGCTCTTGCTCGAGGTAATCGGTGGTCGTCGAGGTCTTCAAATCCTTGGTGTCGTGGATATCGATGATGGTGTGCTTGCGCCCCGTGTAGTAGAGGATGCGCTCGGTCGTCGTCGTCTTGCCGGCGTCGACGTGGGCGATGATGCCGATATTGCGGATATCGGAGAGGGGAATTGTACGAGCCATATCAAACTTCCATGACGGTTAGGGTAAGGTCGGGGGCGACCGATCAATCAAACGCAGCGGCGAGCCGCGCGATCACAGGTGATCACGCAGCCAGTCGGGTCAGCGCAAGCTGCTAATGGGCGCAGAGTTTGACACGCCACCGGCCGCGTGTCGAAAAAATCTCAGCCGGAGCGCGGACTTCCGAGAATTCTGTCACAGACTTAATTTCTCATCGGGACGCTCGCGAGGACCTCCCCGGGGTCCCTCTTGGGCCGAAACAGGACCCCGGTCAACGCCCCCCCTCGGCGGCCGTTAGTTATGTTGGGACGCGCAGCGTGAATTTCATGGCGATTATCACTCGAGGAGGCCCCCGTGGAGCGGCGCAGTGAACGGCGGATCCGGGCGAGGCTCGGCGCGGCTGCGCTCGCGCTCGCACTGGGGGGAGCGCTGCTGCTCGGGTGCACGAACCCTGAAACGCGCAGCGCCAGCACCGTATCGAGGCCGAAGCATGCCCCTAACGCCGCGGCGGCACTGCCGGTGTTTCATCGCGAGGACGTCCTTTGGCTCGAGCGGGTCACCTTTGGTCTCGATAGCGCAAGCGTGGCCGAGTACCGCAGGCTCGGCCGCGAGCGCTATCTCGAGCAGCAGCTCACGCATCCGGAGATGGCGCTGCCGGCGCCGATCGAGACCGCCATCGCCGCTCTCGAGGTGTCGCGCGCCGATCCGGTGCGCTCGCTCGCCGAGGTCAAGGAGCGCCACAAAGTCATCAATGCCATGCCGAACGGTCCCGACAAGGAAGAGGCACGCAAAGAGCTCAACGAGAGCGGCAACAAGCTCGCCTACCAAGCGATTCGCCGCGAGCTCGTGCGCGCGGTGTACTCCCCCTCGCAGCTGAATGAACAGATGGTCTGGTTCTGGCTCAACCACTTCAGCGTGCACCAAGCGAAAGCGAATCTACGCTGGTCGGTCGGCGACTACGAAGAGCGCGCCATCAGGCCCCGCACGCTCGGGCACTTTCGGGATCTGGTTCTCGCGACGCTCGAACACCCCGCCATGCTGCAATACCTGGACAATGCGCAAAATGCGCTCGGTCACATCAATGAGAACTACGCGCGAGAGCTGTTGGAGCTGCACACGCTCGGAGTCGATGCCGGCTACACGCAGCAGGATGTGCAGGAACTCGCGCGAGTCCTCACGGGTGTCGGCGTCAACGTCGGCGCATCGCTGCGGCTCAGGCCCGAGTGGCAAAGACTCTATGTTCGCCAAGGCGCATTCGAATTCAACCCGGCGCGGCACGATTTTGGACCGAAAGTACTGCTCGGCCACCGGATCGAGGGCCGCGGATTCGCGGAAGTCGAGAATGCCGTCGCACTGATCGTCGCGCAGCCTGCTTGCGCGCGCTTCATCTCGCGGCAGCTCGCGATCTACTTCGTCGCCGATAATCCGCCGCCGCAGCTCATCGAGCGCATGGCGCAGACTTTCATGCACACTGACGGCGACATCTCGGCCGTACTGCGCACGCTGTTCCTGGCGCACGAGTTGAACGCTTCGCTCGGCGGCAAGTTCAAGGATCCGATGCGCTTCGTGGTTTCGTCCGTCAGGTTTGCCTACGATGACCGGGCGATCTCCAACACGCGACCCCTCGTCAACTGGCTCAATGGCCTCGGCGAGCTGCCTTTCGGCCGCCCGACGCCCGACGGTTACCCGCTGACGGAGATCTCCTGGGCGAGTTCCGGCCAGATGAGCCGCCGCTTCGAAATCGCGCGCTCGATCGGCGCCGGCAGTGCCGGGCTCTACGATTCGGAGGACGGCGTGGCCGCAACCGCCGGCGGCTTTCCGCAGCTATCCAATCGTTTGTACTTCGAGGCCGTCGAGCCCTTTCTCGATGCGCGTACCCGCGTGGCGCTGCAGCGCGCGAATTCGCCGCAGGAATGGAACACCTTTTTGTTGTCATCGCCGGAGTTCAACTATGAATGAGGCAACCACGAATCAGGCACCGTATCGCGCGCCCCTCGCGCCGGAGCCGACATGAATCGCCGTCAGTTGCTGACAGCCGGCGGCAGAGCCTTGGTGGGTGCCGCCGTCGCCGCGCGTCTCTATGCCGCTCCCACGATGGGACCACGCTTTTTGCTGGTATTCCTGCGTGGCGGCTACGATTCGAGCAACTTCCTCATTCCCTATTCGAGCAGCTTCTACTACGAGGCGCGCCCGAATATCGCCATCGCGCGGCCCGACCCCTCCTCGAGCACGAGCGCCCTCGCATTGGACGCCGACTGGGCGCTCGCGCCCGCGGTGCGCGAGACCGTGGGGGCGCTGTACCTCAAGCGCCAGGCCGCTTTCATCCCCTTCGCCGGTACCGATGACTTGTCGCGCAGCCACTTCGAAACGCAGGACAGCATCGAGCTCGGCCAACCCTCCGGTGGCGCACGCAACTACCGTTCCGGCTTTCTCGGCAGACTCTCGGGCACGCTTCTCGGCTCACCCACCGACGCGTTGCCGATCGCCTTCACCGATGCGCTGCCGCTCGCCTTCCAAGGCACGGCGACGGTGCCGAATCTATCGCTCAAGAATGTCGGCAAGCCGCCGTTCGATGAACGCCAAGCGCACATCTTGAGCGACATGTACGCCGGACACCATCTGGAGACGGCCGTCAAGGACGGCTTGGATCTGCGCCAACTCGTGGCGCACGAAATGGCCGATGAAATGGGCGCCGCCAATCGCGGCGCCATCAATTCCAAAGGCTTCGAGCTCGAGGCCGAACGCATGGGCCGGTTGATGCGCGATAAGTACCGCATCGGGTTCATCGACGTTGGCGGTTGGGATACCCACGTCGGTGAGGGCGCGGCGGACGGACGTCTGTCCGGCAATCTCGCGAGCTTGGGACGCGGGCTGCAGCAATTCTCGCAGTCCCTCGGCGCCGAATGGGGCAATACCGTCGTCGTCGTCGTGTCGGAGTTCGGGCGCACTTTTCGGGAAAACGGCAATCGGGGTACCGATCACGGCCACGGCACGGTCTATTGGGTTCTCGGCGGTGCCGTCAACGGCGGCATCATCGCCGGAGTGCAGCAGCGCGTGAGCCGCGGTACGTTGTTTCAGGATCGGGACTATCCGGTACTCAACGACTACCGCGCGTTGCTCGGCGGCTTGTTCCGCTCGCTCTGGAGTTTGTCCGCGACTCAGTGCGCAAGCGTCTTCCCGCAGAGCGCACCGCTCGACCTGCGACTCGTGTAGATCGCTCCCGCGGCAGGAGTTATGCTCGGCGTGGTTACAGGGAGGGATCATCCATGCGCTCATTCAAACGGATCACGCTCATCGGCGCGTTCGGGTTCTGGGTCAGTACCTCGGTTGTCGCCGGCGAGGGCGGCTTGACGATCACCATCAGCAACGACGGCACCTCGAATATCCTCGTGACGGTTTACGATCTGAACACCGATCCCGCGCAAAAGATTCTCGCAAGCCAATTGATCAACGGCTTTGCCACGGTCGCAGTTTCAGTCTCCGCAGATGCCTCGGGACACGGCCACCTGTCTTGGTCAGCGATCACGCTCGATCGGGACATGCGGCAGTGCGGGCACCGCGACAAACCCGATCTGAACGACGGCGACACCGTGCACGTATCCGCCGACGGGGATTGCGGCTGAATCAACCCGCCGTGTTGAATTCCTCGCTGCGCACCGCCGGCAGCGGCGTGTGGCCGTTCGCCGTCTCGGAATGGCTCGCGGAGAGCTTCTTCATCAGGGGCAGCATGGCGATGGCGATGAGGGTGCAGGTGATGCCGGCAAATCCGAGCTTGTTGAAGAGCGCGGTGTAGATCGTCAGCGATTCCACCGGATCGTTCAGGTTCTCCGGAATATGCGCGAAATTCGCGACCACGCTGCCGAGGTACTGCGAGAGCCCGGAGGCCACGAAATAAGCGCCCATCATGAATCCGCCCATCCGTGCCGGCACGTAGCGGGCGATCATCGCGAGCCCGAGACCGCTCACCAGCAGCTCGCCGAGCGAATACAGCCCGTATCCCCACACCATGATCCACGAGGAGACCTGGCCGTTGACCGCCCACCGCGCGCCAACCCCGTAAATGAAAAATCCGATCGCCACGCAGGAGAAACCCCACGCAAACTTGGCCGCGATCGACGGGTCCTTGCCGCAGCCGCCCGAGCGAGTTGTAAATGAAGACCAGTACCGGGCTGAGGACCACGATCCAGATGGAGTTGAGATTCTGATACTGCTCGGGAATCCAGGTGAACAAGTGCCAGCCGAAGAGGCTGAAATTCAGGTCCACGTTCTTCTGCGCGAACAGATTGAGCGAGGTGGACATTTGCTGATAGAAGATGAAGAAGAAGACCGTCTGCACCACCAGCACCAGCGCCGCGACCAGGCCGGCCCGCTCATCGCGATGGCTGGTGCGGATCAGGTTGGCGAAAATGCCGAGAATGACCACCCCGGCGGCATATACGCACACGCGCGCCACCGCCTCGACTCTGCAAGATGAACGCCGAGACCAGCACCATTCCCACGGCGCCGCCGAGGACGGCGGCGAGGCGCCTCGCGTTGACGGGTTCCGCGTCCGCCGGCGATCCGATATGCGCCAACGCGCGTCTCATCAGCACATAATTGAACATGCCGAGGAGCAGGCCGATCGAGCACACGCCGAAGGCGGTGTGCCAACCCGCCGAATCGCCGTAGTGCTCACCGACATAGTCGCGAATCCACGGCGTCAGGGTCATCGAGATCATCGAGCCGATGTTGACCGCCATGTAATACATGGTGAAGGCGCTGTCGATACGGGTCTCGTCGCCCTCGTAGATCTTGCGCACCAGGTTGCCGGCGTTCGGCTTGAAGAAGCCGTTGCCGACGATGATCACGCCGAGCGCGAAGTACAGGAAATACTCATTGTCGGTGGGCAACCACAGCAGCGCGTAGCCGACCGCCAGCACCACCGCGCCGATCGTCATGGTGCGCCGCGTGCCGATGAGCTTGTCGCCGATCCATCCGCCGATGGCGGGCGTCGCGTAGATCAGCGCCGCCGCCGCTCCCCAGACCAGATTGGCGCGCGTGTCGACGAAGCCGAGCTTTTTCATCATGTAGGTGACCATCAGCACCTGCATGCCGTAGAAGCCGAATCGCTCCCACATTTCGATGAGGAAGACCGCGGTGAAGGAGCGAGTCTGGGATACGGGCGAATCGAGAGTTGCCATAATCTATTCCCTGCGACTGCGGTGGCGGGACATTAAGCCATTCGCCAGCTTATCGCCAGCGAACGGCGCGCGGGAGCCGAGACGGCGCGGTATCGGTGATGCAGGGTGTTGCGCGCCGGGGGTCGCGAGCTCAGTAGGCGAGTGCGGTCCCATCCGCGCGCATCTCGCTCGCAGCGGCATACACCCGGTCCGAGCCGTGCATGGTGCGCTCGATGCACTGATAGCGCCCGAACCCGCCGTCCGGTGCACCAATTCGCCAACCGAGATCGCCGAGCGCACGCCGCGCGGCTTCGGGGACACCGCTCTCCAATCGCAGCACGCCGGCGGCACCGAGTCCCGGAAGATCTTCGCCCATGCTCTGCGAGGACCCCTCGTGATGCCAGCGCGGGCTGTCCCCGGCCGCCTGAGCATCGAGCCCGTAGTCGACTCGATTCACGATGATCTGCGTCTGCCCCTGCGGTTGCATATCCCCGCCCATGACGCCAAAGGACATCCAGGGCTCACCAGCGCGCGTTGCGAAACCCGGAATGATGGTCTGAAAAGGTCGCTTACCCGGTTGATACAGGTTCGGATGACCGGCCGCGAGTGAAAACAATTGCCCTCGATCCTGAAACATGAAGCCGAGTCCGTCGGCGACGAGTCCCGAGCCCATGCCCCGAAAGTTCGATTGGATCAGCGATACCATCATGCCGCTGGCGTCGGCCACGCTGAGGTAGGTCGTGTCACCCTGACTCGGCGGCTCGCCCGGGCGAAGCGTCGGAAGGATACGGTCCGTGCGTATCAGCTTGGCGCGCTCCGCTGCATAGGCCTTGGAATTCAGCCACTCGGTCGGCACCGCGGTGAAATGCGGGTCCGCGTAGTAGCGGGCACGGTCCTCGTACGCCAACCGCTTGGCCTCGGCCTGTACGTGGATCGTGGCCGCCGACTGAAAGCCCATGCCGCGAAGATCGAAATTCTCCAGGATGTTCAGCATCTGCAAGGTGGCGAGACCCTGCGTGTTGGCAGCGATCGCGTAAACGTCCACCCCACGGTAGGAGGTCACGAGCGGTTCGCTCCATTCGGCATGCTGGCCGCGCAGATCCTCGTACGACAGCCAGCCGCCGATGCGCTTGAAGTAGGCATCGATGGTGCGCGCGATCGAGCCCTCATAAAAAGCGTCCCTCCCCTCTTCCGCAATGAGTCGGTACGTACGCGCGAGATCCGGATTTCGGTACACCTCGCCCTCGCGAGGCACGCGGCCCGACGGCGCGTAGGTGCGCAGGGCATTCGAGGTCTCCTCCACGGCGCAATCAGGCGACTGAAAGAGCGCAAGGTTGCGCTTGAGATTGAAGGCGATCAGTTGAGCCAGCGGTGCGCCGCGCTCACAGAGATGAATCGCGCTTTGGAAAAGGTCCGCCCACGCGAGCCGGCCGTAGCGCCGGTGCAGCGTCCACCACGCATCGACCGTGCCCGGCGTCGAGACCGAAATCGCCCCATACGGAGCGATGACGGCATCCTGGGACCGCGCGCGCACGGTCTCAAGATCCAACGCCTGCGGCGATCGGCCCGAACCCGCGATGCCGACCACCTTCGCCGCCGCGGGATCCCAGAGCATGGCAAAGCAATCGCCGCCGATCCCACAACTCGTCGGCTCCAGGAACCCAAGGCACGCATTCGCGGCAATGGCTGCATCGACGGCATTGCCGCCTCGCTTCAACGTCTCGATCGCGGTCAGCGTAGCGATCGGGTGCACCGTGGCGGCCGCGCCGGAACATCCAAGGGCCGGGGATCGTGATGCGAAACTCGCCCCCGACGGTCGATCTCCCGCACGGACATCGGGACGCTCGAAGCTCTCGGTGCCGTCGGGCTGGTACGGCGGAAGCGGCTCGTGCATGCAGTTATCCTCGGTAATGGACAAGGAAATGTGCTCCTGACCTCCCGGGGGTGGCAAGTGGTCGCTTTGCGCCCCAGAGTGGACCTCCCTCCGGCCCCAACCGGCATCCGTACCAATGACGCAACAGCTAGGTACTTCGTCCAATTACGAGGCAGCACGCCATCCGCGACACTAGGCCCCACGTAGACCCGTCGTGCTTCATGGCCGGTCGCGTTGAAGGAAGCAGCTGTGGGCTGCGTATTTTTAACCTTTTTAGGACTTACTAAGCCATGAAACTCAAAATTCTTTCCGCATCGCTGCTTGCGCTGGGCACCATCGGCGCTGCGCAGGCGCAAGACGTCATTACCACCGTGACAAATCCCTGGCAAGGTTGGTTCGCCGGCGGCAACATCGGCGGAGCGTGGAATCACACCTGCGACAGTTGGGAACCGGGTCCCACGATCCGGAATAATCCGGCCCTGGCCAACAAATTCTACAACCGCGATTGCCCCAATAATGGCAATTTTATCGGCGGTGTGGATGCCGGCTACAACTTTCAAATCAACCAGTGGGTGTGGGGTTTCAAGGTCGATTATGAGGCCGTGGGTAGTTCCAGCAAGACCCGCTCCTACACCTACGTTTCTCAAGGGGCAACGGATCCCATCCCGGCGGGCACCTATACCGCCTCCGGCAAGATCAGCCCGAACGGTATCATCCTGTTAGGGCCACGGGTCGGCTACTCGATCGATGAGTTTTTGCCATGGGTCCGGATCGGTGGGGCCTTTACCAGCGGATCACATAATTCGGAGCTCAGCTACACTCCCGCAGCCGGTTCAACCGCTGGACCCGCATCCTTCAGCGGCAGCAAGAACGCGCAAAACCACGGCTTCAATGTCGGGCTCGGGCTTGACTACGGTATCAGCGGGCCGTGGTCGTTCGTCGCGGAGTACAACTACGTGAAGCTCAGCAAGGGAAGCAACTCGGATGTCAACTGCTCGAGTTCCGGCCTCAAGGGTTCCGCTTTGTGCACCGCTTATGGCAATTTCGAGCTGGATAATATCCATAACAGCTTCACGATGAATATGTTCCGGGTGGGCTTCCACTACAATTTCTCATTCGGCCTATAACCAGCTAGATCGACAGCCGGCCAACCGATGGACCGCACGCAGCCAGCAATTGTCAGCGTGCTTCCATCGGTTGCCTGTCCGGACTGCGATCTATTACAGCGCATTCCGTCGCTTCCCAAAGGCGGTAAGGCAGCCTGCATACGCTGCGGCCGCGTGCTGCTCAGCCGGCCATCGGGGTCGCGTGATGTTCCCCTTGCACTCACCCTCGCAACGGCCATCACGCTCATCATCGCCAATGCACTCCCCTTGATGGAGTTGCACGTCGTCGGACGCTTCGCGAGCACGACGATTATCGGGGGAGCCTACGAGATGTGGCTCGAAGGCCAGCGCATCGTCAGCGTGCTCGTTGCGTTTTGTGCATTCCTCGCCCCCATCGGCTACGTCTTGTTCATGTTGACGCTGCTCTTGGCCGCACGGCGTTCGCCCATCCCATCGTGGGCCGGCGAGATGCTGCGCTGGATAAGCCATCTGCAAGTGTGGTCCATGCTCGAGGTGGTGATGCTCGGCATCCTGGTGGCATTGATCAAGATTGCGGAATTGGCGACCGTCGATCCCGGCATCGGCATGTACGCGTTCGGTGCGGCGGTGCTGTTGATTCCGGCGATCATGGTTCACCTCGACAGGCACGACCTCTGGCAGCGGGTCGACTGGGTCGACGGCGAACAGCCGCACGCGGCGGCGCCTAGCGATCGTGGCATCGGGACCCGTGCATGACACACTCATTCGTCACCGCCGCACAGGCCGGGCTCGTCTCATGCGAGGCCTGCCATCTGGTCTCGCGACCGGCCAATGCCGAGGAACCGGGCTTTTGCCGCCGCTGCGGCGAAAAACTCGAGTTGCGCCGCCACGGCTCGATCGAAATGACCTGGGCGCTGTTGATTTCCGCGGCAATCTGCTACATCCCCGCCAACATGCTGCCGGTGCTCAACACGACTACACCCGCGGGTTCGGAGGGCGACACCATCATGGGCGGCGTGGTGTTTCTCTATACGTCGGGGTCGTGGCCGCTGGCGCTCGTGGTGCTGATCGCGAGCGTGATGATTCCGCTCGGCAAGTTGGTCTCGCTCGCCTATCTTCTGATCAGCGTGCAGCGCGGCTCCATCCGGGGTAACCGCGAGCGCACCCGCCTGTATCGGATGGTCGTGTTCATCGGGCGCTGGTCGATGCTCGATGTGTTCGTCGACACCTTCACCGTCGCACTGGTGCAGCTGCAACCCCTGATGTCGGTCGCCCCCGGCCCCGGCGTGCTGTTCTTCGCAGCGGTGGTGGTGCTCACCATGCTCGCGGCCGAATCCTTCGACCCGCGTCTCATCTGGGATTCCGCGAGTCCGCAGCGAGTTCTCCCATGGCTAGCCCGGGCGGCCTTGACGATCTTCCGCAGGCCTCCGTGGTACGCAGCAAGCGCCTACGGATTTCCATCGTCTGGATCATTCCGCTGCTCGCCGCGGTGGTCGCCATCGGCATCGCGATCCAGCGCGTGCGCAACGAAGGACCGACCATCACCATCACATTCAAGGGCGCCGCGGGCATCGAGGCCGGCAAGACCTTCATCAAGTACAAGGACGTGACCATCGGACAGGTGACCACCGTGGAGCTCACGAATGACTATTCCCAGGTCGAAGTCACGGCGCAGATCGCCAAGCATGCAGAGGGGTTGATCGTCGAGGACGCGAAATTCTGGGTCGTTCAGCCGCAAGTATCGCTCAGCGGCGTCTCCGGGCTGAGTACGCTGCTCTCGGGTCAATACATCGGATTCCAGGCGGGAACATCGAGTAAGAGAAGCCGCCACTTCGTCGCCCTCGACGTGCCGCCGGTAGTGACGGACCAGCCCGGCCGGCGCTTCACGCTCATCGCCAAGAGCCTGGGATCGGTGGGAATCGGCGCACCTATTTACTATCGAAGCGTACCCGTCGGCGAAGTCGTGGCCTACGAGCTTGCCGCCGACGGCAACTCGATCAGGGCCACCGTATTCATCAACTCCCCCTACGACAAGTATGTGAACTCCGAGACGCGTTTTTGGAATGCCAGCGGCATCGAGGTCTCGGCGGGTGCCAACGGCCTCGACATTCGTACCGAGTCGATCGTTTCCGTCCTCGTGGGTGGGATCGCGTTCGATGTGCCCGATTTCCTTTCGCCCGGCAATCTTGCCGCACCCAACGCCGCATTCACGCTCTATCCGAACCGCACCACGGCCATGACGCAGCCCGATCCCGTCGAGCGTCATTTCGTGCTGTATTTCAACGAGTCGCTGCGCGGCTTGTCGGTCGGCGCGCCGGTAACGCTGTTCGGGTTGACCGTTGGGCACGTGGCGAACGTTGGCCTCACCTACGATGCTGCGACCTTGAATTTTCGCCCCCGTGTGCTCATCACGTTCAATCCTGAGCGAATTATGGAGCGCCTGTCCGCGCAGGAGCAGAAAGCCGCAAACCTCGTGGAGATGACGCTGGAACACCGCACGCGCATTCTCCGCCACCTCGTGGAGGATCGTGGGTTGCGCGCGCAGGTTGGAGACCGGCAATCTCCTCACGGGGGAGCTGTATGTTGCAATCGAATACGTACCGAACGCGGTCGAAGCCGAAGATCGACTGGAGCCAGGATCCCCTCGAGCTGCCGGTCGAGTCGGGCGGTCTCGCGAGCATCGAGGCGAAACTCAACAGCATCCTGACCAAGATCGACAACATGCCGCTCGAGAAGATGGGATCCGATGTCAAGAACATACTCGCATCGCTGAATCAGACCTTGAAGACAACCGAGGCCCTCCTCGGCCGCGTCGATGCGGAATGGGTGCCTGAGGGCACCAAGACCATGGAGGAACTGCACCGTGCGATCGCGGATGCGGATCGATCGTTGCTCGGCAGGGACGCCCCGACTTCGCAGAATTTGCACGATACCCTGCAGGAAGTCGCCGCTGCGGCGCGCTCCGTGCGGGTCTTCATCGACTACCTGCAACGGCATCCAGAGATTTTGATCCGCGGCAAAAAAGAGGAGCAGCACCCATGATCCGCCGCCTCGCCGCGATCGGCGCCGCATGCGGCCTCGCTGCACTCCCGATCGGGTGCGCGAGCCCGCCGTCGCATCTCTACACCTTGAGCCAGACGGCCACAGTGACCACGAATACGAGCGACAGCACATCCAACCTCTATGTGGTCGTAGGACCAGTGTCGATACCCCCGAGCGTGGACCTTCCGCAGATTGTGGTTCGTACGACTCCCAATCAAGTCCGCGTGGATGAGTTCAACCGCTGGGCGGCGCCTCTTCAAAGCACTATCTCGCACGTGGTCGCCGGGGACCTCGTGACATTGCTCGGCACACCGCGCGTCGGGCTCTACCAACAATCCCAGGACGCGGACGCCGATTATCGCGTGGCCATCGACGTGCAAACCTTCGAATCGGTGCCGGACACTGCGGCGACCCTGAGCGCGTTGTGGACGGTGCGCCGCGTCAAGGACGGCAAGACGCAGATCGGGCGCACGACTCTGCGCGAGCCCACGCAGGGGAATGGCTATGATGCGCTCGCCGCCGCCCATAGCCGAGCGCTCGGCCGCTTGAGCCAGGATGTCGCGGACGCCATTCGTGCGCTCGCTCATGCCCCATAGCGCGGACGGCGCCCGACGCGGTAATAAACCCGCCATAGCGGTCAGGAAGGCTGTCGTGGCCACTGCCAAGAAATTAACCCGCCACATTCAACTCCTCGCGGCGCTGCTGGCGATGGAGCTGGTCAATCCGCTGATGCCGGACCTAAAGGCGCCGGCGCGCATTCTCTCCGCGATCCTGTTTGGCGTGGTATGCGTCACCGTCTTTCGCGCGGTGTTCGCTACGAACCGCCGGCGATGGGTCGCCATGTCCCTGGCGGGCATCGCGATCGGACTGGATCTGGCGCGACTGTGGACACCCGCCGGGCTGCAGCTGCCGATCGAATTGGCGCTGGATTTCGCCGCCGGCGGCTTCTTCGTGTTCGTTCTCGTCGTGATCGTGGGCCACGTGTTCGGTGCGGGTCGGCTGCACGGCGACGACGTCGTCGGCGCGTTCTCGGGCTATATCTTGATCGCGCTCATCTGGGGGCGGCTGTATGCGTTCGCTTGGATCCTTGCGCCCGATTCCTTCAGCATCAGCCCCGACATCCGCTGGCAGCTCGGCAACTGGCATACGCTGCACGCGCTGTTCGACTATTACAGCTTCACCACCATTTCCAGCATCGGCTATGGCGACATCACGACCACGCGGCCGATAACGAATACCCTGCTGTGGCTGGAGGTCCTGTGTGGGCAGTTCTATCTGGCGGTGGTCGTTGCGACCATCGTCGGAATGAAGATGGCGCAAGCCATGTCCGCACCCCCGCGTGACGAACCATGATGCGTCGACGCGCACGGCGGGCGCTGCGCTCGGGCGTTCTCGCCGCCCTCGTTCTTGCCACGTGCGGATGTTCGACCATCAAACACATGTTTCACTACGACAAGGCAGCCACGCAGCAGGCGGAGCAGCTGCAGATCCTGCAGATTCGTATCATGCGCTTTGCGGATGACTATGTCGGCGGTATCAGCGAGCCCCTGCAGCGTTTTCAGGCAAGCACCGACAACGCCGAGGACCGGCTCATGGCACAGAACTGGAAGCTGTCGGAGTCGACCGCCGCCTATACCATCGCGAGCGGACCGAGCCCCGTGCTCAACGCACTCGACATGATCGTACTCACTACCCTGAGTCGCATGGTCGTCGAAGATGCGTGGATCAGCGAGCGCTTCGGCGAACGTGCGACACCGCTGCGCGACGCGCACCGGCGCCTAGAAGAACAGGCGCGAGCCATTGCCCAAGACGTCGTCACAGCCGATCAATTCGCGCAACTGCAGCGGGTGATCGACGAATGGCGTCGTCAGAACCCGCATATTCGCGCAGTTTCGTACGTGCATTTGCGCGACTTCGCGAATTCCATCGGCCATCCCACCTCGGGGGAAGAACATTCGGTGGGCGGCCTCTTCTCCCTACTCGGCATCGACCCGCTCAGCGGCTTGGACCCGGCGGTACGCGAAATCGCGCAGTCGAGGGAGCTGGCGGAGCGCACCATCTATTACGCGCAGCGGCTGCCGAACCTCCTCGACATGCAGGTCGAGCGCATGACCGACCAGTTTGCCGTGACGCCGGAAACCCTGCGCTTGCTCGCCAACATCGACCGAACGGCGCGGGCTGCTGAAGAGACTGGTCGCCTCGCTAGCGAGCTGCCAAATGTGATCACGCGCGAGCGCGAAGCCGCGATCCGGCAGTTCATGGAGGCGATCGATACGGAGAGCGCACACACACGCTCTCTCATCACGGAGCTGCGCGGCACGCTCGAAGCGGGCACGGCGACCTCGAACTCGCTCACCACCGCCATCCGCGCCTTCGACCAGCTGATGGCGGGGTTTCAGAAATCGGCACCCGCCGGCGGGCCGCCCGCAACCCCCGGACGACCGTTCGATATCACCGAGTACACCGCCGCGGCCGCCCAAATCACGCGCGCTGCCGATGAGCTCAAGCAACTGATCGCCGGCATCGAGCAGGGAGGTCCCGGTGTCATGCAGTCGGCCGATCACGCGGCCGCCTCGCTCCAGGGCGTCGTCGACCATGCGTACCGGCGACTTGTGCAGCTGGTCGGCCTGATACTCCTGGGGGGCCTCGTGGTCGCGCTCGTATACCGCGGCGTGGCGTCACGTTTGCCGTCGCGCCGTATGCGTGAGTCGCCGCCGCAAATTTGAAGACTAGCGAAACAGTCCGCGATCCAACATCGTGCCCTGCCACACGGGCCGGCCGACACTGAACCAGAGGCTGTGCACGCTGGTGTTCGTCGTTGCGAACCCGACGGTGACCGGGCCGACGGGCGTGCGCCCGGTAATGTAGAGCGAAATGGATTCGATCTGTGCGTTGCTCTGACCGTCGAGCTGATTGTAGATGTGGCCGCTCTGCAATCGCAGCCCTGCATACAGTGCCTGACCGCGCAATGAAAACAGATCCTTGAGCGGCCAAAGGTACACACCGTTCACCGACCAGTACGCCGCCGCCCGAATCTCGGCAACCTCATAGCCCGGGAAACTACCGGGACCGCCCAACGCGAACAAGCGATCGGGCGGAAGGTTGCTGCCGAGACCGCTGCCCCCGGCCGCGGACATCCAAAATACGTCCTTGCGAAACGGCACCGCCATGCCGAACCCGGCCTCCGCGCGCTGCCAATCGCGCTGCGCCCCGAACGCCTGGTCGCTCTTGGTATATTCGATCGCCGCCACCAGACCGTGAGTAGCACGAAACGCGGTGTCGCGGCTGTCGTGGATTGCGGAGACGACAATGCCGGCATCGGTCGCCTGCAGCTGCGGCAACAGCGGGGAGCCGATCTCCAGACTGACCTCGCGTTCGGACACGAGGTAGCCGACCCGCAGCTGGGATTGGTTGCTGATATTCACCCCGACGTCGAACCGCCCGCCTCGGTCATCGAATCGATAGCGCGCCACGTTGGCACCGTCGTAAAAGACGTTCTGCCAGTCTCGATTCCAGAAGGCCTTCGGCTCGACGAAGAACGTCTGCGTGACCTCGAGCGGCTGATAAAAGCTGGTGCTCACCAATTGCTCGGACCCCAGCTGCAATTCATTGCGCCACAGCCCCCCGAACTGGTTGACCCATGTGCGGTCATGCTCGAGATAGAGGGCGAATTGGCGATCGTCGCCCGAGGCGTCGGCGTACAGGCCCAAATCGACCTTGAGATAGTCCGGCCCCCAGCTCTTCACGGTCGGCAGCCATTCGAGCGTCGCATTCTCCGGGTCGCCTTTGACTTCGTAGCCGACCGATGCGATGTCCTGAAGCGCCGCCATGCGCTCCACCCCCTCGCTGATCTGCTCCGTGGTGACCGTCTCGCCGGGCTTGATGCCGGCAACGTGGTCGAGGTATTTCGGATTGACGCGTGGAACTTTCGCGAATTGAACTTCACCGACGCGGGTCTTGAGGCGCTGTTCGGAGGTGACCGCGGTGCGCCACGCCAGGTATTCTTCGGGCGACACCGCCAAGCGCGCGAGCTGCGGTGCGGCGCGGCGCGCCGCGGCCTCCCCGAGCGCAATGGTGTCGGGAGTGCGCTCGAAATCCATCGAACCGATGTCACCCATCTCGACGTCGATCCGCACGTCTTGCGCCGTGAGGGACTCGAGTTGCCGGCGCTCATTCTGCTCGAACATCAAGTCCGTCATTCGTCCGAGCAGTTGCGGTGCACTTTGCAGCTGCTCCGGCTTCACCGCGGGCACGACCAGATTCACGACGATGAGCACGTCGGCGCAGAGGTTGCGGGCGACGTCGACGGGAATATTGCGCACCAGCCCGCCGTCCGAGAGGATCTCCCCATCCATGAGGACTGGTGCGAAGGCTCCCGGCACCGCCATGCTCGCCCGCATCGCCGTCGCAAGATCCCCGTGGCTCAGCACCACCATGTTGCCGCTGACCATGTTCGTGGCCACGGCGCGATAAGGAATCGGCAGGTGATCGAAGTCGGTTTGCGTCCGGGCCTTGCCGACCAAACCACGCAGCAGATCGTCGATGGCGCTCGTATCGATGAGTCCGGGGGCGATGACGATGCGTGAGCGCTGGATGCCGAGCTGCAGTTGATTGCTGTAGGTAATGCCTTGGCGCTTCTGTTCGATCGGCTCGAGATTGCGCCGGCCAACACCACCGATCACACGGCGCCAATTGACCCCGCGGAGAAAGATTTCCATTTCGGTCGCCGGAATACCGGAGGCGTAGCCCCCTCCGACCAGAGCACCCATGCTCGTGCCCGCGATGCAATCGATGGGTACGTGCATCTGCTCGAGCACCTTGAGCACCCCGACGTGCGCTCCGCCCTTGGCGCCGCCGCCGGCGAGCACCAGCCCCACGCGCGGCCTTTGCTCGAGCAGAAACGGGGGTGCATTGCGCTCAGCTTCGGCTTGCGGCCCCCCCAGCACAGTCGTGGTCGCGAGCGTCGCGAATAGCCCGATCAGAAACCGGCGGATGAGCCGCGCGGAGCTAGTATTTGACCGTGTATTTCTTCGCTTCCAGACAGGCGGAGAAGGCCTTCTTGAATTCATTCATTTGCTCGGCGGACATCTTCGCGGACGCCTGCGACTGCTGTGCCGCCTGCTGAGAAGCCTGCTTCGCCTGACTTTCGGCTCGTGCGCGATTCCCGATCGCGCCGACGCCCGCCCCGATCGCGGCACCCTTGCCTGCGTTGCCGGCGACGGCACCGATCAGGGCTCCGCCTGCAGCCCCGCCTACCGCTCCCTTCACCGCCGAACCGGAGGTGGACTGCTGCGCCTGCTGCTGCTGCTGGGCCGCCTGCTGCTGCGCCTGAGCGGCCTCATTGGCGATATGGAAAGGATCCTTACCCGTCTCATTGACCGCCCAGTTGTAGCATTCGGTCTCATCCTGCGACTGCTGCGTGGCGGTTTGACCGGCACCCGGAAAAGCGTACACCTTCAAGGTGGCCGCGAGCGTCTTGGTACCCGAGGGTGCGCTGATCAGCGGGGTCTGAGCCTGTGCCCCCGAAATGGCGCAAATCGCGACGAACGATACAAGAACGTTGAGGTTTCGCATAGATCGTTATCTCAGCAGGTCAATGAATTGGCGCCAATGAGACCTTGGGCCCATCGGGCACCTTCGGCCCATCGGGCGAGCCCCGAATGAACGCGTGCCGTCAGGGCGGAGCCACCACGCGGTAATAGACGCCGTTTGCACCGTAGGCGGGCAGAAACCACGTGTTGCCGACGAGGTAATAATTCTGGCCGTAGACGTTCGTGACGACCGCGCCGGCGGGCACCGTCGCATAAATGGTACCCACGGCGAAGGGCGCGCCCGCGCCCGCCGCCACACCCGCGGCATATGCATTCGAGGTTGCGGCGGCCGTGTTGGCGGAGGCGACGGTCGCTCCCACGGCAACGCCGACGGCCAAGCCCGCGGCCGCCGCGCCCGCCGAGGACCAGCCGCCACAGTTGTAGCAGCTCGACCCATAAACGTTCACCGTGGTGGGCGGATGATACGCAGGATAAGCGGTCGTCCCGTAGTAGTTGCTGTGATAGGCGGTGGTGCCGCCCGCCGCGGTGTAAGTCGTGTGGGAGCCTCCGTAATACGCGCCGTTACTGGTGCTGCCCGTCGTCGTGTGATAGGCCGTCGACGATCCGCCGTATGCAGTTCCATTGGTCGTCTTGGTCGCCTGGGCGGTCTGGCCGTTGGGTGACGTGTAAGTCGCGTGCTCCGACCCAGAATACGAGGTCGAGCCGTTGGGATTGGTGGTGGCGGACCCCGAAGCCGTTCTGGTGGTGGTGCCGCCGTAGGCGCCCGTATGGGTGCTCGAGGCCGCCCCGTAAGTCGTGTTGCCCGAATGATAGGCTCCCCCCGATGCTGATCCATAGCCTCCGCTGGCGTGAACCCAGGCGGTGGCTGGACCGGCAACGAGAAGGGTCGCTAGGGAGGCGATGAAGCTAATGAGGTTCCGGGTATTCATGGCGAGCTTCCTCCTTGGGGGCCGGGGGTGCTTTTCATGGGCGGCTTGGTGACTCCCGCAGTATCGACATCCGGTCGTTTGAAGGCGATGCGCGTCGCGTTGGCTGCCTTCGCGGTTCGGAACGCATCATCGGAAACAGGCGAATCAAGTTTCCAATCGGAGAGTTCCAAGACGTGGCGCAGTCTCGCGGGATCGTTGAGATAGACGGCGTAGAGGCGGCGCGGCAGCTTGTCTTCCGTACCGACCCAAATCTGGGCGAAAACGTCCTTTGAGACGATGGCGAGCATATCGGTGGTCGTTCCGCCGACCACCGACGACTTGCCGATGTAAAAGGCCGTGGTCAAACCGTCGGCAAAGTCCTTGTAGGGATCGGTCACGATGACGTCCATGAACGGGAAATAGATTGCCGCGCCCTCGTAGGCCGCCACCAGCGCCGCATCGATGGTGGGCGGCGCATCGGCCACCGCGAGCAAATTCTCCGTCGGCGCGTAGGCCATCATCGCCTTACCGTCGTAGTAGAATTCCGAGGGCGGCCCATCACCGAGCGTGATGACCTTCAGCTTGTCGGGACGCTGAACCGTGACTTCGGACTTGGTCGAATAAATGAGCGGAGGACCCAAGAGACTCGGACCCTCGTAGGACACGACTGCCGTAAAGGCCATCGACTTCGCAGCCGCGAGCCGGGCGCTTGCCGCTTTCAAGATCTCGATGGCCCGCGGCTCGAGGCCCGGCTGGAATGGTGCGGCTCCCGGCTGTTCATGCTGGGTTCCGTGCTTGGCCGCCTTCGGCGCCGCTGCCGGCGACTGCGCCTGCTGCGCGATGGCACCTGCGTGAATCAGCGCACCCAGTGTGAGAAAGACTGCATATCCGAGGATTCTCTTCCACATCGCGATCTCCGAAGTATGGCCGGATACCCCCTAGGCTCGGGCCGCCCATGAAATCGCGGCGAGAGTAGCTGAAATACACCGGCGAGTCCGTTGGACCAACGCCCCATACGCAGGCGCACGCACAAGGTTCATAGTGCACGAGCGTGGACATTCGGTACTGATATGCAGGAGTGATCATGATCAAAGTAGTGGTTTTAGGCGTTTGCGTGTTTGGCCTCACGGCGCTGTCGAGCGGTTGCGCAGTTCAGGAAAAAAAGAACGAGGCGGCAGCCCAGTCGATGCCGGTCAACTGCGCGACCGCGCCCGGCGACCTTCGGATGCTCAATAGCGAGAAAGCGAGCACCGCATCGAAGATCGGGAACGGCATCTCGATGGTTGCTCCTATCGGTCTCGTCGCGGGCCTCGTGACAGGGACGGAGAAAACGAAGTACCAGGTGAGCACCGGCGAGTACAACAAGGCACTCGATACGAAGATCGCCGAGATCAAGGCTGCTTGTCCGGGCGCCACCGCCAATTAGCAACGAAATCCGTGTCCGCGAACGCGACCTAGGAAAGGAACGTGCACATGACTAAACGCCACTATCGGTGGACGCTGAGCATTTCGCTGATCGCTTTACTGATAGTGGGTGTCAGCCTGCTCCGTCCGCAGCCGATCCAAGCGCAATCTCAGTTTCCGATGGTCGACTCGATCGCCAACAAAGTCGTGCAGAAATACACGAGCTCCAGCTGCGAGCAGCTCTGGGTCAAGAAGAGCGAGCACGCGCCGCCCACCATGGAGGAACAGCGGGCGATCAACATTCTGCGCAGCGATCCTCAAATGCGGGCCGAATTCATCAATCGGATCGCGCCGCCCATTGCCAACAAGATGTTCGATTGCGGAATGATTCCCTGACGCCGCACCGCATTGGACCGAGGTCCAATGGCCGGGGCGCGCAGAGTAGCGGTAAAGTTGTGCTGAACGTCGGCCGGTATCGGGGCGCATCCTCCGGTGTACACTCCCCCATGCCGAATGATTCCGGTGCCGGCCGACGGTCCGCCACGCACCACGCCTCGCACGCGGTGGGGGACATGCGCACCCCGCTGCACAAATCGCTGGACCATGGGCCAATACCACGAATCTCACGATTAGGGGTAACTGCTGCAACCTGACACAAGAGGTAGCAGCGATGAGAACGTTTTTTCACTGCGCGCGGATTGCCCTGATCGGCTGCCTGCTCGGCGGATTCGCGAACGCGTTTGCGCAGGATCAAGCGGGCAACCCTCCCGCCGACCCCTGGCCGCGTGTGGTCGACCTCGCGGACGGCCAAGTGCTGGTCTACCAACCCCAGGTCAATCAGTGGAGCGGCAATCGACTCGATTTTCGGGCCGCACTCGCGATCAAGCCCGACGATGCCAAGGAAGAAACCTTTGGCGTCATCTTCGCGAGCACGCGAACGCAGGTCGACAAAGTAATGCGCACGGTGGTCTTCGAAAATCTTCAGATCTCGAAGATCGACTTCCCGACGCTCCCCGATCACGGCGCCGCCTATGCGGCGGAGCTGCAGAGCCGGTTTGCCGCGACGATACGCACCATGTCGCTCGACCGTCTCGAGTCCTCGCTCGCGCTCGCCGGCATCAAGCCGCCTACCGTGGCCGTGCAGAACACTCCGCCGTGGGTGATCGTCAGCTATTCGCCGGCGATCCTGGTGCCGATCGACGGCGCCCCGGTGCTGAAGTCCGTGCCGACGGATTCGCGATTCCAGCGAGTCATCAACACCCGCGCGCTGATCTTGCAGGGTGGCATCGAGCAGCATTTCTACATCCACGTGTACGACGGCTGGCTCGAGTCGAGCGCGATCACGGGTCCCTGGACGCAGTCGTTTCGTCAACCCCTCGGCATGGACGGCGTTGCGCAATCACTCGCAAAATCCGGGGACGTCGACATGCTCGATGGCGGCGCCAAAGCCAACCCGAAACCCTCGCTCGCCAACGGCGTACCGGCGATTTTTACGAGTCAAGTCCCCGCCGAGCTGATTACTTTCAAGGGCCAACCGGACTTTCAGCCGATCACGGGCACCCAATTGCTGTGGGCATCGAACACTACGAGCGACGTGCTGATCGATATCAGCAACAACTATTACTATGCGCTGATTTCCGGCCGCTGGTTCTCTTCGGCTGCGCTCACGGGCCCCTGGACTTTCGTGGCAGGCGACGCGCTGCCGCCCGACTTCGCGCGCATCCCCGCGCAGGCGCCCGCGGGCGCGGTGCTGCCGACCGTGGCGGGCACCCCGCAGGCGCAGGAGGCGGCGATCTCCAATTCCATTCCGCAGACGGCGACGATTCCGCTCAAGGGCGGCCCCACCTTCACGCCGAACTTCGACGGACCGCCGCAATATCTACCGATTGACGGCACCTCGCTCACCTACGTCGAGAATTCATCGGAGCCGGTGATTCAGGTCGCGCCGAACGCCTACTATTCGGTCGTCGCCGGGGTCTGGTTCACGGCGCCGCAAATTACGGGACCTTGGGCGATCGCCAGGTCGGTTCCGACGGTGATCTACACGATCCCGCCCGCCTCGCCGCTCTACTACGTGACTTACGTGAAAATTTACGAGGCAACCCCGCAATACGTCTACGTCGGCTACACACCGGGCTATTTCGGCACCGTCATCTCTCCCTACGGTACGGTCGTCTATGGCACCGGATACGCTTATTCGCCATGGATCGGATCGGTGTGGTACCCGCCGCCCTACACCTACGGGGTCGCCGCCGCGCCCGTCTACAATCCCTGGGTCGGCTTTACGTTCGGCCTCGCCGTCGGTCTCGCGACGGCCGCCTGGATGGAGCCCTACTGGGGCGGGTCGTATTACTCGCCCGCGTATTGGGGCGGCTATCCCTGCTGCGGCTCGGCGAGCGCGAACGTCTACGGGCACTGGGGCGGCGCCGCGTACTCGGGCACACGCAGCTGGTATGCGGGCGGCGGCGTAGCGGGTTCGACATTCTCGGGCTCCTACGCCACCGCGCGTGGCACGACGGGCAACATCAACGCCGGACGCCAGTACAATGCGTGGACCGGCAACGCCTCGCGCGGTTACGACCGCACCTTCAACACCGCGGCCGGCGGCTCGGGCAATATCGCGCGCGGAACGAACTATAATACCTACACGGGCCAGCGCTCGACCGCCAATGCAGTGTCCGGTACGACCGCCGGCGGCAGTACTTACAGCCGCAGCGGCGCGACGACCGCCGGCCCCCAGGGCTACGCTCATGCAGGCGGCGGCACAGCCTACAACGCGAACACCGGCAAGACCACGAGCTGGGGCTCCGATAGCGCCAACAATGATCACTACGCCGACAGCAGCGGCAATGTCTATCGCAACAGCGGCAGCGGCTGGCAGCAACATTCGTCGAGCGGTTGGTCGAACGCGAGCGGCGATACCTCCTGGGCCGATCGGGAATCGGATGCGCGCAGCGCCGGCGCTGATCGCTCCAGCAGCTTTTCGAACAGTCTCGGTCATAGTTTCGGAGGCGGGCGTGGCAGTGGCGGCGGGCTCTTTGGTGGCGGCGGGCTCTTTGGTGGCGGCCGCAGCTTTGGCGGCGGCGGCTTCGGCGGCGGCGGTGGTGGTGGCGGTGGTTGGGGGGGTCGCTTCGGAGGCGGCGGCGGTGGCGGCTTCAGAGGCGGCGGGTTTCGGCGCTGATGGAAGACGCGATGTCGGCACCTTGGGGCAGCTATGATGCGGTCCCACTTGCCCGTTGTCCTCATAGCCTGATCAAGATCGCCGATGTCCCGCCGTAAACGACGCCGCCCTCGCCCTCCGTCGCCACCGGTTTCCTCACCGCCAGCGCCCGCAGCTACGGTCACCGCCGCGCGGCCGAACCGAGTGCGCATCGTCCTCGTCGGCGCGGTCATTCTGGCTGCGGTTGCCGCCGGCACTTGGTGGGCGCTGCGGCCGCAATCCCCGCCGCGGGCCACCTTGCCGGCTGCGCAGAGATCGGTCGAGGCGCAGTTCGTCGGCAGCGAGGCCTGCGCCGGCTGCCACGCCAACGCATTCGCTGCCTGGAAAGGCTCACAGCACGCACACGCTATGCAGCATGCGACCGACGAGACCGTGCTCGGAAATTTCGCTGACGCACGGTTTCGTTATGCCGGCATCGAGTCGACGTTCTTTCGACGCGACGGCAAATACTTCGTGCACACCGACGGGGCGGACGGGAAGCTGGCTGATTTCGAGATCAAGTACACCTTCGGTGTCGATCCGCTGCAGCAGTACCTGGTTGAATTTCCGGACGGTCGGCTGCAGGCGCTGTCGATCGCCTGGGACACCCGACCGAAAGAGCGCGGCGGCCAGCGCTGGTTCCACCTCTATCCGGACGACAAGGTCGACTTCCGCGACGAGCTGCACTGGACGCGCTACTCGCAAAACTGGAATTTCATGTGTGCCGACTGTCACTCGACCGACGTGCACAAGAATTACGACGCCGGGAGCAACACGTTTCATACGACGTTCAAGGAAATCTCAGTCGGCTGCGAAGCCTGTCACGGGCCTGGATCGGCACACATCGAGTGGGCGGCGCACACGAAGCCCGCGGACATAACCGAGGGACTCACGGTAACTTTGAGGGAACGCGCGGATGTGCACTGGACCATCGATTCCACGAGCGGGAACGCGGTGCGTAGCAGCCCGCGCGTGCGGGACATCGAAATCGAGGTCTGCGCGCAATGCCATTCGCGCCGTAGCCAGGTTGCCGATGGATACCGTGCCGGCTTGCCCTTTCTCGACTTCTATAGACCCGCGCTGCTTTCTCCGGGTCTTTATTTTGCCGACGGTCAGCAGCGCGATGAGGTCTACATCTGGGGCTCGTTCCTGCAGAGCCGCATGTATCACGCCGGTGTGACCTGCAGCGACTGCCACGAGCCGCACACGCAAAAGCTGCGTGCGGAGGGTAATGCCCTGTGCGCGGCGTGCCATCTGCCGGCGAAATACGACGGCCCGGCACATCACCATCACATCGGCTCAGGCCCCGGCACCCGTTGCGTCGACTGCCACATGCCGGACCGCGCCTACATGGTCATCGACTTGCGCCGCGATCACAGTATTCGTATTCCGCGGCCCACCCTCAGCATCACGCTCGGTACGCCCAATGCCTGCAGCGGCTGCCATCAACAACACGATGCGAAGTGGGCGGCCGAGCAGCTCGAGCACTGGTACGGGCATCAACCTCAAGGCTTTCAGCACTACGCCGAAGCGTTCGCGCGGGCGGAGCAAGGAGCCGCAGCAGCCGGCGCCAGCCTTGCGGAGCTGGCCGGTGATCATTCGAATCCCGCCATTGCGCGATCGAGTGCGCTCGAAGCCCTGACCCACTACCGCGCGCGAGCATCGGTTGACGCCGCGCAGGCATCGCTTACCGATCCCGACGCCCTGGTGCGCCGCGCGAGTGTGAGTACATTGGACATGCTGCCTCCGGCGCAGCGCCTGCCCCTCATAGCGCCCCTGCTCGACGATCCCGTACGTATCGTGCGCTTGGAAGCCGCGGCGACGCTCGCCGATTCGCTCGGGGATGCATCCGCAGACCAGCGTGCCGTCTTCGATCGTGCCGCTAGGGACTACGAACTGGCGCAGCGATTCAACGCCGATCGACCCGAATCGCGCGCGGCACTCGGCAACTTCTATCTACGAGAGGGTCACACGGAAGATGCCGAGGCGCAGCTGCGCTCCGCGCTCGAGCTCGACCCCGCATTCGCGCCGGCGTACGTGAACCTTGCCGATTTGCAGCGCGCGCAGGGGCGCGATGCCGACGCCGAACACCTGCTGCGCGAAGGGTTGCAGCGAGCCCCTGGAGCTGCCGCGTTGCACTACACGTTGGGCTTGACGCTGGTGCGGCTCGGACGCCGCGCCGATGCGCTCGGCGAACTTCGCGAGGCGGCGCGGCTCGCGCCCAACGACGCCCGTTTTGCCTACGTCTACGCAGTAAGTTTGAATTCCGCGGGTAAATCGGCGGCGGCTCTCGCCGAGATCGACCGCGCGCTGGAGCACGCACCCGACAATCACGATCTCTTGATCTCCGCAATCACGTTCCGGCGCGACCGCGGAGACCTATCTGGCGCTCGACGGTACGCGCTGCGGCTATTCGAGCATTATCCCGATGACCGCGACGCCGCGGAGCTGCTGCACGAGATCGGGGAACACACGACCCCATGATCGCCATCTCCGGCACCCGCGGCTGGCCGTGCCAGTCATGGGCGTAGCGATTCTGATTCTCGTTTGGAAAACGCGCGGCGGGCGGCCCTTGTGAGCCGCCCGCCGGCAAGATCAACTGTGGTTAGTTGCTGGGACCTTTGGATGCGGCCTCCGCCTCGGCCATTCTCTTTCCCATCTCGGCTTTGATCGCGTCGAGATTGAAGCTAGCACCGCGCTGCATTGGCGGGTAATCCAGGAATGTCTGAATTTCCTTGCCCATCACTTGCTGGACGAACACGAAGCGCCAGAATTGGTACTTGAACCAATCAAAATACTGCTGCGCACCGTCCTTCGTCCCGTTGCTCGGCCACCCGGTGCGCTCGAACGGATCCAAGCGCAGGTTGGTGATGTAGGGCACATCGGGATGCGTCTTTTCGCCCAGCCAGCCTTGGGGCTGGTCGATGAAGCGGAACTTGTAATCGTCAATGCGCACGGCTCCCACCGTGCTCTCGCCTAGGTAGAAGATTTCATGGCGCGCGGACGGTCCTTTGCCGGTGATCGCGGCCATCTGGTCATAGCCGTCCAAATGGTTCTTGTAGGTCCGGTCGCCGAGCTTCACGCCCTTGAGCAGTTGCTCGACGATGTTCGGATTTCCCGCTGCATCCAAGAAAGTCGGATACCAGTCGAGGCCGGAGAAGATGCCGTTCTGTACGGAATCGGCCGGCACGTGGCCAGGCCAGCGGAGGATGGCCGGCACGCGGAAGCCGCCTTCGAGCACCGTGCCCTTGGACTGCGCAAACGGGGTTTGACCGCCATCCGGCCAGGTGAACAATTCCGTCCCGTTGTCGGTGGTAAACACGACGATGGTGTTCTCTTCCTCGCCCATGTCCTTGAGCTTCTTCAAGACCAAGCCGACGTCGTCATCGAGTTGGGCCATGCCCGCCTCTTCTTCCGACCAGCCGTTCTCCGCGTTGCGCGTTGCCTCGTACTTTGGCGAAAGATGCGTGACGATGTGCATGCGGGTCGGGTTCAACCACACGAAGAACGGCTTGCCATTCTTCTTCGCCTTGTCCATAAAATTGATGGCGAGGTCGCGGATCTCGTCATCCACGGTCTCCATGCGCTTCGGATACAGTGGACCGGCATCTTCGATCTTCTGTTTGCCAACCACGCCCCAGCGCGGCACGTCCGTCTTGTCATCCACATCGGTCGCCCAACTATGGACCATGTTGCGCGGTCCGACGACGCTCAACAGATTCTGCGGGTAGTTGGGGTGCGCCGGGTCTTCCATCGCGTCCAAGTGGTATAGATAGCCAAAAAACTCATCGAACCCGTGGACCGTCGGCAGGTATTCGTTGCGATCGCCTAGATGGTTCTTGCCGAACTGTCCAGTCGCATAACCTTGTACTTTGAGCGCCGTGGCGATGGTGCTCGCTTCGGCCGGAAGGCCGACTTTGGCCCCCGCCTGGCCGACCGTGGTCAAACCGGTGCGAATGGGCAACTCGCCGGTGATGAAGTTTGCGCGACCGGCGGTACAACTCGCTTCCGCATAGTAGTCGGTGAACAGCATGCCCTCCTTGGCGAGTCTGTCGAGGTTGGGTGTCTTGCCGGCCATCAAGCCGCGATGGTAGGCGCCGATGTTCCACATGCCGATGTCGTCGCCCATGATCACGACGATGTTGGGCTTTTTCGCCTGCGCCTGTGCCGGCGTCGAGGCAATTGCAACACATAGCGGTACGGCCGCCAGGGCCAGCACCACTTTCCCAATCAATTTCATGAATATTCTCCGGACGCAGCCGGCAGACCAAGCAGGAGCGTCATGTGATAGCGGTCGATCAATCCCTCGAGGGATGCGAACATCCGGAACTGCCCGTCCAGTTCACCCCTAATAGGTCTCGCGCCGCACAACATCTCACGCTGGCTACTTCAAGGCATATTGGACAAAGGTCCATGCGCAAGCAAGACCCGTTTCCGACGTAGATCACTGCAAAGGCAGATTGGCCGCACGCGATGGCGGCGAGCGTATCGATTCGGCGAGGCTCACGAGATTCTGCGGCTTTACGCGGATGACGCCTCCCCGCGGGCTATCGATGTCGGCGATCAACAGAAATGATACGGAGAAGACAAACGGCAGGACCAGAAGCAGGACGCTTTCCGCCTTGAGATTCCGTGCACCGTAACCGACCAGCAAGTTGCCGACGATGGCAATCGAAATCATCAGGTAGGAGGTCGGCCCGCACGTATTCCGTGCCGATGGCGTTGGCCTCGGCCTCCTCATAGACTTTTCGCTGATCATAACGGTTGATGGCCATCGAAAAACTGAATCCGATGATGAGTCCATTCAGCGTCAGGGTCGATACCAGAATGGTGCTGAAATCTTCGCGAACGTCATCTTCCAAATTGCGTTTCTTGCGCAAGATGGACGCACCGACCCACATCGAGAGCCACAATACCGAGAAAGACAGTGCCAATATCAGCAGCGGATAGTCGAAAACACCATTCTTATTCATCCAGCCAAGTCCGCCTACCACGTCAGGTAGCGATCTGAGGTGTGTTGCAATTGCGGCCAACCTCCAATGACGTTAACCGCCGCACTGAAGGGCGTCTATGTGGCCAAGGTCTCATGGCTCGCCGAGGCGTCGAACACGACCTGGTCATAGCACCAGAGTCGTCCGAAAAAGACCCGTGCCACATCGAACGACGAAGCCTTCGGCGGGGATTGAAGTGCTCGCTCCACGATATCGTCGATGCTGCGATTCCCATCGATCGCATCGAACAGGCGCTTCTCCGCCGCGGAGATCGGCAAGTAAAGATCGCGGTAGGTGTGGGTTTGATTGATCAGCACACCCGCGGCGCCGGGCGGCAGCCGCTCCTGCACACAGATGGTCTCGGGTAATCGAATGGGCACGTGGCGCAGCCAAGTCTCGCCGACGAATTCGGCGGGCTGCACGGTCGGGCTATCGTCCCGGTACACGATCGCGCTGTGGCGAACCATCGTGCCCCGGAACAATTCGGCAACGGCATATTGCCCTTCGGGTGCTAGCCGCGCGATCCGAGAAGCTTGCGGGATTTTTTCCATGACGCCGGCGTGAGGGGAGTACGGAGCTTGTCGTACCCAGCGGCCGAATGCCAGCCCAGCGCCTTTGAGAAAATCCAAGAATTGCGGCACTGAGTATGCACGATCGCGCGGATGCAGAAGTGCATCGGCGAGCGCCGCTTCGTGTCGGAAGTCCGGCGCCTCGCGCAGAAGAGTCTCCAACGGATGTCCGGGGGGCAACGCCTGCAATGCTCCGATGAGATCTCGAATGTCGCTGTCGCTCGCCTCGATGCCGAGCTGCGCGCAGAAATCCTGCAGCATGTAGATCCCGGTGCGCCCGTAGGGCGCGTAAACCATGAGTTGCATGGCGCCATCGGGATTTAGCACGGAGCGCAGGGCCCGCAGCCCGGCATCCGGATCGGCAAGATGATGCAGAACACCGGTGCAGATGATTTGGTCAAACGCGGTGTTGAGTTCCCCTACCCGCTCGAGCGGCAGCTGATGGACCTCGAGATTGTCGAGATGGTACTTTCGCTTGAGTTCCAGGGTACTTCGCACGCTGGTGGCGCTGAAGTCCACACCGATCAGCCGCGCGGCGGGCCAGCGCAGGGCGTGTTTGGCCGCCTGCAACGTTCCGCAGCCGGCAATCAGAATCGAAAAGTTTTCCGTATACGCCCGGACTGGCCAATAAAGGTGATAGTCGGCGCGGCGCCGCTTCGGGTCCTGCCACCGCCGGCGATACTGGTCGAGGTTCTCGACCGGCGGAGGGTACGGATGCTGTTCGTAGAAAGCGCGCACCTGCGCGGCAACGCGGGCGTTAGCGGCGCCTTTTGCCTCGTTATCCTTCATCGATCAGCTGCAAAAAAAAGGTCCATGCACGGATGTTCCCACGCATGGGCCGATCCGACCAGAGGGCGCGCGCCGGCCACGCGCCCCTTCACCTCAACCTCGATCGCCTTGGAATGCCGCAGCTTAGTGGTGGGGCGTCGACACCTGCGCCAGCACCGAGTCCAAGTTGAACGAAGCGGGCTTCTGGCGCGGCGGGAACTTGATAAAGCCGTCGAGCTGCGCCGCCACCACTGCCTGCATCAAGTACATCTGCGGTACGTGATCGACCATCCAGTCCCAGTAGGTGTTCGAGTTGAAGTCGGCTCGCTCGAAGGGGTCGCGGCGTAGGTTTACGATGTGCGGCACCCGCAGTTTCACCAGCGGCTCGGCCCACTGAGCCATCTGACTGGCGCGCTGCACCGCGAGATTGAACTTGTAGTCACCCACCCGCACCGCCATGACCTCCCCGTCATCGCTCATGTACATGATCCAATTCCTCGGGCTCTCCTTCGCCTCGCCGGTGAGGTAGGGAATCATGTTGTAGCCGTCCAGATGCACCTTGTAGGTCTGACCGCCCACCGTGTAGCCGTTCAAGAGCTTCTTGGTGATATCCGGATCACCGGCAGCGGCAAGCAGCGTCGGTAACATATCGATATGGGACACGATGCCGTTCAGCACCGAGCCAGCCTTGATCTTCCCCGGCCAGCGCATGAAGCACGGCACGCGCCAGCCGCCTTCCCAATTGGTATCTTTCTGGCCGCGGAACGGCGTATTGGCCCCATCCGGCCAGGTGTCGTTCTCCGGGCCGTTGTCGGTCGAATACATGACGATGGTGTTATCGGCAATGCCCAATTCGTCGAGCTTGTTGAGCATCTGGCCGATCTGCTCATCGTGCACGACCATTCGATCGCTGTACTCGTCCTGCCCACTCTTGCCCTTGTTCTTGGCGGCGACGTGCGTCCTGAAGTGCATGGCGGTCGCGTTGTACCAGAGAAAGAACGGTTTATCCGCCTTCGCCTGCGTTTCCATCCAGGCGAGCGCGCGCTCGGTAATTTCCTCGTCGACGGTTTCCATGCGCTTCTTGGTGAGCGGGCCCGTGTCTTCGATCGTCTGGCCGCCCTTGCCGTCGGACTTACAGTAGAGAACGCCGCGAGGTCCAAACATCTTCTTGAACGCCGGATCCTTGGGGTAATCGGGCAACTCCGGCTCCTCCTCGGCATTCAAGTGATAGAGATTGCCGAAGAATTCGTCAAAACCATGCACGGTGGGCAGGAATTCATCGCGGTCACCGAGATGGTTCTTGCCGAACTGACCGGTCGCATACCCCAAGGGCTTGAGCATCTCCGCGATGGTCGGATCTTCCTTCTGCAGCCCGATCTTAGCGCCGGGCATCCCGACCTTGGTTAGGCCCGTGCGGATCGGATTCTGGCCGGTAATGAAACTCGCGCGTCCCGCCGTGCAGCTCTGCTGGGCGTAGTAGTCGGTGAAAGTCACGCCTTCCCGAGCGACGCGGTCGATGTTCGGGGTCTGATAGCCCATCATGCCGCGGCTAAAGTGACTGATGTTCCATATGCCAATGTCGTCGCCCCAGAGGATGAGGATATTCGGTTTCTTTGCAGCCATGTTTCGGTTCCTTTCAGTTGCTGGCTAAGTAATGCGACTCGGCTGAGCGGTATTCGAGTGCGCAGGTGTGATCTGGTCTTCGTGCGCCGCGCGGTTGCCGTGGCAGAAGCGAAATTTCTCGCCGCTGCCGCAGGGGCAGGGGCGATAGGGACCGCGTTTGGCATCGTCGGTGGCAATCGATGCCATGAGGTCCGCCGGCGCGCGGCCTTGTTGAATCAATTGGGCCATTTTGGCGAACGTCGGGCCGGTGTGCATGAAAAAGTGCTCCAGACCCGCACAGAGGTAATTCTGGCCGGGTTCGCCGTCGCGTGAGATCGCGAAACGGTCCTTCGGGCAGCCGCCGTTGCACCAATTTCTCACCTTGCAGCCCCGGCATTGCGCGGTCAGCGTATCGCGCTTGTCCTCGCCGAACTTGCGCTGCTCAGGTGAGGCGACGAGTTTCAGCATGTGCGTCCGATGGATGTTGCCGAGCTTGAAACGCGGCTCGACGAAATGATCGCAGGAATACAGATCGCCGTTGTACTCGAGCGCCGGGCCGTAGCCGCAAGTCGGCGCATGGATGCACAACAGATGTCGCCCGAAAAACGCCTCCAGAGTCACGTCGAACAGCTGGACATACACCTCGCCCACATCGTGGCGCACCCATTCCTCGAAGACGTCGACGAGAAAGCGGCCGTATTGCTCGGCGCCCACGGTGCGCTCGGTGACGAGATTTCCGGTCTGCGTATAAAGCAGGCGCTTGCCGCTCGACGGCTCGCTCCAGCCCTGGTTGGCGAGCTGTAGCGTATCCTCGGTAGCGCGCTCGACGATCGGGATGAACTGCACCCACTTCGCCCCCAGCTCGTCGCGAAAGAACCGGTACACCCTGCGACCGTATTTTTCGTTGGCGGCGTTGACCGTGCAGAGAATATTGAATTCAACGCCGTGCCGCCGCAGTTGCTCCCATCCCTGCATGACGCGATCGAATGTGCCCTTCTTGCGTCGGTCGACGCGGTAGGTGTCGTGCAGGTCGCGCGGCCCATCGACGCTCAAACCGACCAGAAAATTGTGTTCCTTGAAAAAGGCGCACCATTCCTCGTCGAGGAGAATCCCGTTGGTCTGAAAGGTGTGCTGCACGACCTGGTCGGGCCGACGGTACTTTTCAACCAGCTCGACCGAGCGCCGGAAGAACTCGACTTTCATCAGCGTCGGCTCCCCGCCCTGCCACGCTACCGTCACCTGCGGGGCACGATGCGACTCGAGCAGCTGACGAATGTAGGCCTCGAGAGTGGCTTCGGACATCCGATGCTTCTCGTTCGGGTATAGCGCGTCCTTGGAGAGGAAAAAACAATAGGTGCAATCGATGTTGCAGGTGGACCCGCTTGGTTTGGATAACAGGTGAAACCCCGGTGGGGCATCCGCTGGCGGGATATCGGCGATACTTGGGACCGATGAGGACATGCAATAGAATCCGGAGCAGCGCAACAGCGATCCGTGCAGCCTAGCGACTGCCCCGGGCAGGGCAAATTGGACCTAGGTCCATCAGTCTGGCCGCGGGTCTTAGGGAACTCGGGGCCTCTTCCGGAACTCGGGGCCTCTTGCGGAACTCGAGGCGTTTACCTTTGGTCCTAGATCAACTCGCGGAATCTTGTACTAGGCTCTGAAGGGACCCAAGAGGACCCTTGAATTGGCTACAAATTCCATACCTGACGCCGCCGCTTCGGGCCCGGTGAACGAGCCCAAGAAGGCCAAGCTCCATGTGGTGGGTGGCCCTCCGGATATCGGTTCCGGCGAGATGTTCGCGCTGGTTCGAGACCTCGTGCGACCCTACACAGGATGGCTCGTCATCGTATTCCTTGCGATGCTGATTGAAACAGCCATGAGTCTCGCCTCCCCGTGGCCGCTCAAGGTGGTCATCGACAGCGTGCTGGGGTCGCATCCGTTGCCCGATTGGTTACGTGCCCTCAAGGACCTGTCGGCCGGCGACAGCAAGATGGGTCTGGCCCTGCTGGCCGGAATCGGCGTCGTGTTGATCGCGGTCATCAGTGCAATCGCGACCTACATCGACAACTACTACACCGAGAGCGTCGGCCAGTGGGTGGCGAACGACTTGCGCATTCGCATCTACGATCATCTGCAGCGCCTGTCGCTGTCGTACTTCGACAAGCAACAGACCGGAACCATGCTGTCCACGATCACGAGCGACGTGGCGACCATCCAGAACTTCGCCTCATCGAACACCTTGAGTCTGCTGGTCGACGTCCTGACGATCTTCGGGGTCCTCGCCCTCATGTTCTGGCTCGATTGGGATTTTGCGCTGATCGCGGTGGCGGTGACGCCCTTTTTGCTGCTATTCGTAAGCCGCTTCAAGAAAGCGGTGAAAAAGGCGACTCACGAGGTTCGCCTGCGCCAAGCCGATATCGTAAGCGTCGTCGAAGAGGGCCTCGAGTCGGTACGAGTCGTCAAGGCGTACGGCCGTGAAAGCCTGGAAGATTCCCGCCTGACCGAAGTGAGCCACGCATCGGTCGATGCCGCGCTCAAGGCGCGGCGCGTCAAATCCTTGCTCTCGCCCATTGTTTCTGTCGTCGTGGCGCTTTGCACGGCCGTGGTGCTTTGGCGCGGCGCCTCGTTGATCCTCCGGGATGCGATGACCGTCGGCGCGTTGACCGTGTTTCTGGCTTACCTCAATAAATTCTTCAAGCCCGTCCAGGATTTGGCGAAGATGACCAATGCGATTGCTCAGGCGACGGTGTCGCTGGAGAGGATCAAACGCATTCTGGACACGGACGATATCATCAAGGACCGCACTGACGCTCAAATTCTCGAGAACGCAAAAGGCACGATCGCGTTCGAACATGTCGCCTTTAGCTACGATCCGGGTGCACCGGTACTCAAGGACGTGACATTCACCGTCGAGGCGGGTCAAAAGCTTGGCGTAGTCGGCACAACCGGCGGAGGAAAATCCACCGTTGTGGGGCTGATTCCGCGCTTCTACGACGTCAATGGCGGCCGCGTACTCATCGATGGCGTCGATGTGCTTCACTACACGAAGGAATCATTGCGTAGTCAAATTGGGTTCGTGTTGCAGGACACCGTCCTCTTCCAGGGGACCATCAAATCCAACATCGCCTACGGCCGAACCGGCCCATCGGACGCTGAAATCATCGAGGCGGCGAAGCTTGCCAACGCGCACGAATTCATCAGTGCCATGCCGCATGGCTATGACACGCTGGTCGGCGAGCGCGGCCTGACCGTGTCGGGTGGCCAGCGACAACGGATCGGAATAGCCCGTGCGATCATTCGTAATTCACCGATTTTAATCCTTGACGAACCGACCGCCGCATTGGACACGGAATCGGAACGCCTCGTCATGGAAGGTCTCGGTCGGTTGATGAAGGGTCGTACCGTGATCACCATTGCACACCGTCTGAGCACGATCCGGGATGCCGATAGGATCATCGTCCTGAACGGTGGAGTCGTGGCTGAGCAGGGCACGCACGACGAATTACTTACGCTCAAGGGGATCTACGCCGAACTGCATCGGATTCAGTACGAAAACACGGCCTCCGGCGCCGCCCCATAAATCCCGCACCTACCTTCGTCCGAGGCACCATGACCCATTCTCTGATCGTACTTCCCGATGACACCGCTCAACCGATTCTCGACGCCGTGGCGGCGGCAAAACAATCGCTTCAGATCCGGATGTTTCTGTTCACCGACCCGGGTCTCATCGACGCGGTGGTCGCGGCAAAACACCGGGGAGTCGCCGCGCGTGTGATGCTGAATCCGGCGCGGCGCGGCGGCGAGAGCGAAAACGACGAAACAAAAGGCAAACTGGCCCGTGCCGGCATCGAGGTTAAGGACAGTAACCCCGCCTTCGAATTGACCCACCAGAAATCGATGGTGATCGATGAAACGACCGGCTTCGTCGAATCGTTCAACTGGGAGACAAAGGACCTGACCGTCACGCGCGACTACGCGGTAATCACGACAAACAAGACCGAAGTTGCCGAAATGGACGATTGTTTCGAGGCGGACTGGACGCGCAAGGAATTCAACCCCGGCCAGTATTCGCAGCTCATCTGGTGCCCGAACAATGGCCGCGAACGCATTGCGAATTTCATCGACTCGGCGAAACACTCCTTGTGGTTGCAGAACGAGCGCTATCAGGACACCGTGATCATTGAGCGGCTGGTGCGCGCCGTCGAGCGTGGAGTTCGGTTGCACATCTTGGCCCGCCCCCCGCATACCCTGAAAAAAGACAAACTGGTCGAAGGGGTCGGCGGCTTACGCATCATGCACGATGTGGGTGCCAAGGTTCATACGCTCAAGGGATTGAAGCTGCACGCGAAAATGATCCTGGCCGACGACAAGCGCGCCATCGTCGGTTCCATCAATCTCTCGCCCGGAAGCTTCGACGGACGGCGGGAACTCGCCATCGAAACGGACGCGCATCACGTCGTGAAGCGGCTCAACGAGGCGGCGCAACAGGACTGGGAGAATTCCCACAAACTCGATCTGACGGATGAAGGTCTACTCAAGGATCTCGGGAAGCGCTCCGAGACGGCGGATGGCGCGGAGTTGCTGGTCGTCAAGGCCGGCGGCAAGGACGCCAACAAGCCCAAAACGAAACACGACGGCACCGACTAGGACCCCGGCAACGGGACTTCGGCGGCTGCGACGGCGCCATTGCGGGTCGTTTCCACCACTATTTCGGAGCGTACGTGCAGGTCGACCGGTTCGCCAAACACGCCGTTGAGCGAATCATTCATGTGGGCAACTTCCTCGCCGGTGAATGAATGCGGCGATTTGACCTGTACGAATACCGACGTGGGACCGAATCGATCTCGGAGCGTGACGTCGACGACGCTCGACCCCGGAAATGGCAGCAGTTCGTGCTCGACGAGCTGCCGAGCTTTGGAGCGCAGAGTCGCCTCTCCGAAGGTGTGCCGGAAGACGTTGGATAGATGGAATCCCAGGATCAAGAGAATTCCCAGACAGACGAGCCGCGGAATCAATGCGCCCGCTCGTCCGCGAAGCGGTGGTGCTGCAATCGTGGCGCGGTGGCCGAGGATCATGAACACGATCATGGACGAGAAAGTGATCGCGACGAAATTGGCAACGAACAGCATCAACGCGCCGACCGCGAGAGCGGGCAGTCCGCGCGCAATGAGAATCCCGCAGGTGGTCAAAGGCGGAACTAGCGCCGTTGCGATCGCGACGCCCACCGCCAAGGAACCCAAGCTGGGCGTTGCCATGGCGAAGCTCGCGGCGGCGCCGCCGACCAGCCCGATCAGAAGATCGAGGATGTTCGGAGCCGTCCGCGCGAGGATTTCGTGACCCAAGGGTGAAGTGCGATCGATCGTCCCCAACGCGATACCGAGCACCAGTACCAAGGCAGCGCCGAGGATTTCTGCCGTCAGCGAGACGCGCAACAGCTTCAGGTCGGACTCCGCCAACGCCATGGCCATCCCCTGAATCGGGCCGAGCAGCGCGGCAATCAGCATCGCGCCGATGATGACGGCAGGAGAATCCTCGAACAGCCCGAAACCGGCGATCAACGTCGCCGCGGCGTTCATCAACAGATAGGGGGCTCCGGATGCGGCAATGCCCTCGACCGCGCGGCGGGTCTGCGCGCGGCGCGTATGTGTCGGATCTTGATCCAGGAGCGATTCCATGGAACCACCGTCAGAGAAAATTGAACTACTCGCGCCGGGCTACGGACGTTTTCTCGATACCACTCTCTCGCAGAAGACTGGCTCCCAGCGATTCATAAATCGGTGCATCGTGCAGCAGGGTTGGCACCAGCATGGCCACGAAGCACGCGCCGAGCATCGGAAGCAGCATGTGGACGCTTGCCGTCATCTCGACCACGAGCACGATGCCGGTCAGCGGAGCGCGCACGACTCCGGTGAAGAACGCCGCCATCCCGACCACAGCGAAGCCGACCGGTTGGATGTGCAGGTCGGGGAACAAGAGGCCACACCCGACGCCGAAGAGGAGACCCAGTTGTGCGCCCAGCACCAACATCGGTGCGAAAAGGCCGCCCGGTGTGCGTGCCGCGTACGACACGGCACCGAGGCCCAAGCGAGCCAGAAAAATCAACGGAATGATGGCCAATGAAGCGCCCCCGTCGAGCGTGTGCTGGGTAATCGAATCGCCGCCACCGACCAGTCCCGGCGCGAACCAGGCCAGCACGCCGACGGCGGCGCCGATCACCGCAGCGCGCAACGGCACCGGCCACCGCTCGAGCCGGTTCGCCGCAGCGATGGTGCGGAGCATCACGCGGTTGTAGAGGATCGCAAAAAGGCCGGCGATCGCACCCAACACGAAGTAGAGCGGCCGCACCTGAGCGCTCGCGTAGGCCAACTCATCGACGTGAAAGTCCGGCACATCAACGAGCAGAACGCGTGCCACCGCGATGGCAGTCGCCGATGCCCCGAGCGCCGCAATGGCGATGCGCACCTCAAACTGCTGCACCAACTCCTCCAGCACAAAGATGGCGCCGGCGATCGGTGCGTTGAAGGCCGTGGCCAGTCCGGCGCCCGCGCCGGCGGCGAGCAGTACTCGGCAGTCCGGACCGTTGCGCCGGAATACCCGTCCCATGAGATGACCGATGCTCGCCCCCATCTGTATGCTGGGTCCCTCCCGACCGAGGGCCAGGCCCGAGCCGATCGCGAGCAATCCGCCGGCGAACTTGATCGGTACCAATCCAAACGGCGCGTGCGGCAATTCTCCACGCAGTACCGCCTCGACGTGAGGTACGCCGCTCCCCGATGCGACCGGCGAGAATCGGCACACCAGCCAGGCTGCAATTGCAACTGCCGCTGCACTTGTGGTCGTGACGAGCAGGAATCCGGTGAACTGCAGGCCGTGCGCCCACACAATGACCGTGGTGCGCAAATGCTCGGCGTGTTCAAGTGCGAGGCGGAACGCTGCTCCGATGAGTCCTGCACCCGCGCCGACGATGAGCGTCAACAACGCAAGCGTCAGCAGGCCGCGTGTGCCATCCGCGCCATCGATGTCGACCTTAACTTCGGCCGCCATCGGCGTCCCGACTGCGCGGCGCTTTATCCTCGGACACACTGCCGGGTACCGCCGTTGGGCGTCTTATCAGGTGAACTGCGATACGATTGACGATCCCCCGCAGAGTCACGTAAGGCACGATGGCCAGAACGATGGCGACGAAGAGCGCCGCGCGCAGATGAATGGAGGACTGGACGAGGATCTGGTAGGTGAGATCGAGAACCACCGCCAAAATGCACAACCTGCCGACGCTCTTCCATCCATCCTTGACTAAATCGAGGCGATTGCCTCGGGTGATGAGGAAGGACCAGAAATAGGGATCCTTACCGGATTTGGCGTCCGCCCATCCAGACCGAATCGCGAGAAAGGTCGCCATCAGCGGCTGCAAGACAATGCGAAACTTCATCGGTCCGCTGACCCGGTCTTGCACCTGGTCCGCGATCACAGTCCATAAGTCGGCCATTGGTGATACCCCTATGTTGCTTCGCAGGCATTTTGACCGGAACGGAATCCGCGCCTCGCGAAATTAGTGACGGAACTACGACCACAACTGAATCAGTGCCGACAGAATATAGGAAGTGGACAAGTGGACGCGTGCGCGTGAAATGAGACCTTAGTCCAACGGACCCCTAACGTAGGGCGCCGAGGTTTGGCGCAACCCACCGATGCAAGTCGCGGACCTAGTAGCTGCCCTGCGAGCTAGCCCGACGTCCGAACCATTGCACCTTGTACCAATATACAGACGATAAATGCCGGCGGATATTCGTGATGTATCAAAACACTTTCGACGCAACAAGCACTTTCGACACAACAAGTCGACAGATCCACGCCGTTGGCTGAGATGTTCATCTTGGGTAATCGGGAACGAAAGTAGGAGACGGAATTGGACACCAAGACCAAGAAATGGCTCTATATCCTCGGCGCGCTTTTTGTGGCAGGGGTGGCTGTCGCGGGAATTCTGTATGTCGCGTTTCCGATAGCGATGACTACTTACGGCGGCATGGGACTGAACTATCTCAAAACCCTGTCTACGCCCGCCGGCACGGTGAGCACGGAAGTAAACCCCGCTTACCAAGCTGTTGCCGCCGTTGCGGGGGCACCTCCTCCAACGGATGAGGCATGGCCGAACGCAGCGGCCGGAGATTGGCCGAGCTACAACAGAACACCGTCATCGCAGCGTTTCTCGCCGCTGAACCAGATCACCACCAAGAACGTCGGGCAACTGAAGGTTTTATGCACGTACGACACCCATCGGTTTACCTCCTTTGAGTCCTCTCTCATCATGGTCGAGGGGTCCTTGATCGGGACCACCGAGTACGACATTTTCTCCCTTGATCCCGCTACTTGCGCCGAAAAGTGGCGCACGCACTTCGACGGCCTTGGCAGCCTACTGCCCTCCAACCGAGGGGCAGCCTACATGGACGGCATGCTGTTTCGTGGCACGCAGGACGCCCGAGTGTTGGCCTTTGATTTCAAGACAGGCAAACAGCTGTGGGAGACGACGATAGGGAACACGAAACATGGCGAGACGGCACCCTCCGCTCCGATTGCCTGGGACGGCTTGGTCTACATCGGCAATGCGGGCGGAGACTTCAAAGGCGGCAAAGGGCATATGTATGCGCTCGAGCCGAAGACCGGCAAGATTGTGTGGGAATTCTACTTAACGCCTAAAACCGATGACGATGTGCCGCGTGGACCGGTGGGCACGACGCCGCTCGACGGATCGACGTGGAATAACGCACCCGGTATACCCATCACCGGCGCCGGCGCCTGGACCTCCTATACCCTCGACATAAAAAACGGGCTGGTGTACGTCCCCGGCGGCAATCCGGGTCCCGACTTCGCTGCCGGAGCGCGGGAAGGCAACAATCTCTATGTCGACTCGGTCGTGGTACTCGACGCCAAGACGGGGAACTACAAGAATCATTTTCAGTTGGTGCCGAAGGACTGGCACGACTATGACGTATCCAACCCGCCCATTCTGCTTCAGTCGATGGGTGGCAAGCAGATCATGGCCGTCGCGCCAAAAGACGGTCATCTCTACGCCTACGATCTCTCCGACAACAAGCTGCTCTACCGCGTCCCCATCACCACGATCGAGAATGACGGCCCGACTTTCGCGGTCGGCAAACTCGTGCATTTCTGTCCGGGTCCCGTCGGAGGCGATGAATGGAACACCCCGGGCTACGATCCGACCACGAATCTGATCATCAGCGGCACGGTGGACTGGTGCGACACCGTGAAAATTCAGACCGACGATAAACTTCGCTCAGTCGCGGTCGGGCAACCATGGACCGGCGCGGCATTCTTGAACCCGATGAATATGTTCGGCAAAGAGTCCAAGACCGACGGGTACTGGGCGGGGTGGGTGTATGCCACCGATGCCGACACTGGGGTGTGGAAGTGGCGCGTGAAATCCAACTATCCGATCCTCAGTGCGATCACTCCGACCGCCGGCGGCGTCGTGTTCTTCGGCGATCTGGGCGGCAACTTCTATGCGCTCGATTCCTCGAACGGCCAGAAACTCTGGGGCGAGGTACTCGGCGGCGGCGGCGGAATCGGCGGCGGTATCATCAGCTATACCGCAGGGGGCGACCAAAAAATTGCCGTGGCGGCCGGGTTCACCATGGTGGCTTGGCCCACCAAGCCCGTCACCGCCAAAGTCATCGTATTGGGTTTGGATAGCACCTCAACGGGCCAATGACACGTGGCGGCGTACCTTAAAGGTTCGGCGGAAGCGCGAGTCAATCGAGACGCGGACCTAAGCGGCGGGTAATCATGGATTTAGATCCCCTCATCCTGTCGCGCATCCAGTTTGCTTTCGTCATCAGCTTCCACATCATCTTTCCCGCATTCACACTGGGACTGGCGGCGTGGCTGGCGACCATCGAGGGCGCGCGCCTCGTCACTGGCAACGCGCTCTACCGGCGCGTCTTTGATTTTTGGCTCAAGGTATTTGCACTTTCATTCGGTATGGGAGTGGTGACCGGTCTGGTGATGGCGTTCCAGTTCGGCACCAACTGGAGCGTGCTGGCGGAGAAGACCGGAGCAATTCAGGGACCGCTGCTTGGCTATGAAGGGTTTACGGCCTTCATGCTGGAGTCGACGTTTTTCGGCGTCATGCTCCTTGGGCGCGACCGCGTGTCACCGCGCTTCTATTTCGTCGCCTGCTGCATGGTGTCGCTCGGGACGATGTTCTCCTCCTTCTGGATCCTCGCCAACAACAGTTGGATGCAGGTTCCACTCGGCCACACCATGGTGGGCGGCAAGATCATTCCCGCGGACTGGTGGACGATTACGACGGGTCCCGTCATGCGGGTACGCTGGCCGCACATGTTGCTCGCCGCCTTCTTGACCACGGGCATGTGTGTGGCGGCCAGCGGCGCCTGGTATATCCTTCGTGGGATGCATCGCGCCGAGGCGCGGGTGATGCTGCATTGGGGCCTTGGATTGGTCGCGGTGATCATTCCCGTGCAGCTCTTTTTCGGCCACCTGACGGGCGAGTATGTACTCAAGTACCAGCCGATAAAATTCGCCGCCATCGAGGCACGGTGGAAGACCGAGCAGCCCGCGTCCGAAACGCTGATCGCGATTCCCGATCCGGAGCACGAGCGCAACCTCTACGCGATCAGTGTTCCAAAGCTCGGCAGCCTGATCGCCTCGGGCAACTGGACCGCGCGCGAGATCGGGCTGGAGACGGTTGCGCCGCAAGACCGGCCGCCGGTCGTGATCCCGTTCTTCGGCTTTCGCCTGATGGCCGGGATGGGACTGCTGATGCTGGCGGTCTCCTGGTTTGGGAATCTCCTCCGGCTCCGCGGCCAGCTCGATACGACGCGCTGGTTCCTGTGGATCACGTTCTTATCGTTTCCGACCGGCTTCATCGCCATCTTGACCGGGTGGTTTACCGCCGAAGTCGGACGCCAGCCGTGGGTCGTCTACGGCCTTTTGCGCACCAAGGATGCGGTCACGCCCTCGCTCGCCACCAGCGATGTGCTGTTTTCGCTGGTTGGATACGTCGTGGTGTACGCCCTGTTCATTTCATTCGGCTTCTACTATTTGTACAAGCTGTTGCGCGACGGACCGACCGGTGAAGCCACAGCGATCTCGGGCGCCACACCGAGCCGGCCCATGGCCTTTGCCGATGACGCCGCGAGTGCCACGGGCAGCCAAGTACGAGCCAAGGGCTGAACCATGGAACCGACCAATCTCACCGTGTTCTGGGCCGCGATCATCGCCGCTTCGATTCTCATCTACGTCCTTTTGGACGGATTCGATCTCGGCGTCGGAATCCTGTTTGGCACCACCCAGACCGAGGATCATCGCCAAGACATGCTCAATACCATCGCGCCATTCTGGGACGGCAATCAAACATGGCTAGTGGTCATCGGCGCAAGCCTGTTTGCCGCGTTCCCGATGGTCTACGCGGTATTTCTCGGCGCGTTCTACATTCCGGTGCTGCTGCTGCTCTTCGGTCTGATTTTTCGTGGTATCGCTTTTGAGTTTCGCGGCCGCAGCAAGCGTTTGCTCCCGCTGTGGGACTCAGGCTTCTTCTGGGGTTCCGTCGTGGTTGCGTTCGTGCAGGGCGCGGCCATAGGTGCGATGATGAGGGGAATTCCCGTGATCAACGGGCAGTACGCGGGCACTACGTTCGGCTGGGTGCACCCGTTCTCGATCTTCACCGGCTTGGGCATGGTACTTGGCTACGCTTTGCTCGGCGCGTGCTGGCTGGTCCTGAAGAGTGAGGGGACGCTGCGTGACTGGGCCTATGCGCGGATACCGTGGCTCGCCGTGGCGGTGCTTGTGGTACTGGGTCTCGCGTTCACGGTCGCAGTGACGGTTGATGCCGGCGCTGTCGGGCAGAGCAATCTGCACACGCGCAGGTGGGGACTGATTTTTCCGATCCTGGGCGGCGCCGCGCTGCTCGGTGTCATCGCCGCCGCTCGCGCGCGGCGCGACCGCATACCGTTCGCTCTCACGATATTGTTCTTCGTCGCCGCCTATCTCACGCTCGGCGTGATGGCGTGGCCGTACATGATTCCGTATTCGGTGACCGTCGCCAACGCCGCGGCGCCGGACGCGTCGCTCAAATTCTTTCTCTTCGGCGGTGTGGTCGTACTACCCGTAATCGTCGTTTATACCATCGGTGTCTACTGGGTGTTTCGCGGCAAGACTCAGCGGGGGTATGGGAGATATACCTAGGTAACCCGGACGGTCCCGCTGCCTAGCGGCATGTCTTACGTCAACCCGACAACCGGAAGCAGTCGATCGGTTTCCTTCTTTACCACACCGTAGCACTCGCAACATAGCCCTTCGAGCTTGTCTCGGTCCAGCACGATGATCTTCCCTCGACTGTAGCGGATCACCCCGAGCGCCTGCAGCTTGCCGGCCGCCTCGGTGACGCCCTCGCGGCGGACCCCGAGCATGTTGGCGATCAGTTCCTGCGTCATGCTCAACTCGCTGCCCCTCAACCGATCGAGTGATAGCAGCAGCCAGCGACACAGCTGCTGGTCCACGGTGTGGTGGCGGTTGCAGACCGCGGTTTGCGCCATCTGGGTGATCAGCGCCTGGGTGTAGCGTAAAATCAAGAGTTGCATCTGCCCATTCTGGCCGAACTCCTCCTTCAGCCGCTCGCCGCTCATGAGGTAGGCATGGCCCGCGCTTTGCACAAGGGCGCGACTCGGTGTCGTCTCGCCACCCATGAGGAGCGAGATTCCGACCAGCCCCTCGTTCCCGACCACCGAGATCTCTGCGGACATCCCATCGGTGAACACATACAGCAGCGACACGATGCAATCCGTCGGAAAATAAACGCACTGCAGCACGCCGCCCGGCTCGTACAACACCTTACCCAGGGGCATCGCGATGAGACGCAGCTGAGGATAGATGTGCTGACGCACATCGGGTGTCAAGGCGGCCAGCAGGCGGTTGTTTTGCGGTTCGGGGAACGCTGCAGGCATCGCGGGCTGTCCTTCGCCGGCACAAACAAGTCAGCCATTATACGGTCTGATACCCTCGCTGTGCACGGTCACGTACATAGTGCAACGCAGCGTGCGAGACCGCTAACCGAGAATCCTTGCGTAAATCTCGTTCGCCTCGGCATAGCAGCTGCAAGCGCTCGCCTGCAGCCCGCGGCGATCGACGATGGTCATATGTCCGCGGCTGTAGTGGATGAGCTTCCGGTCTTGAAGTATTCCGGCCGCGCGGTTGACTCCGGCACGCCGCACGCCCAGCATCGTCGAGATGAATTCTTGTGTGATGTAGAACTCCTCGCAGTGAGCCCGGTCACCGGTCATCAGAAGCCAACGCGCCAGGCGGGCCTCCATGACATGGAAATGGGTGCAGACGGCCGTCTGCGCGAGCTGGCGCAGCATGACGTAGAGGTAACCGCTCAAGCGGCGTCGCAGCGCGACGCTGCGCTCCACCTCGCGGCAAAATGGCGCAGCACTCATGCGCCATGCCGTGCCGGTTCCCTGCACGACCGCCCGCTGCGGTGCGATGTGGACGCCGAGTAGCAAGGAGAGGCCGATCACGCCCTCATCGCCCACGAGACCCACCTCCAGATGTGTGTCGCCGTCGCTCGGAATGGTCAAGGAAGCGAAGCAGCCCGTGGGGAAGTAAACGTGGCGGATTCGGCCTTCACCCTCGCACAGCACCTCACCGAGCTCGGGTTCGATCTGATCGCAGGCTGCGAGCAAATTCTCCCGGTCAGGGCGGGGCATTCCCTCGATGAGGCGATTCGCCAAGGCCGGGCGCGAGTGCAAACTCCGAATGATCGCAACCATCGTCGCTACACGATGCGGAACAGGACGGACGCGAAGGCAAACACCCCAATCAAAATGACCGCGACCGCGACGACCATCAGCGGCATCTGCCATCCGATCGATTGCGAGGATTGCGACTCCATCCCGGCGAGAACCCTGTACTGCGTGCTCCATAGATAGCGGACGATGGCTCGATACTGCGCCGTGGCAATGAGCAGCGTGAGCACTCCGGTGGCGATCAATGCCAAGCCCAGGTAGCGTGGAGCCTCCGGCCTCGTCGGCGGAGCCACGCCCTCCATGCCGCGTAGTCGTTGATAAAACTGCACGATCGTGAAGCCGAAACCGATCAATCCCACGGAGGTCCGCACCCACGCCATGAGCGTGCGTTCCAGGGCCATGCGCGTTCGAATCCACGCAAAATGGCTATCTGAGGTGACTCTCACCTCAAATCGCCCGGACGGAGGCGAACTCGCGTTCATCTCTGAGCTCCTTGTGATTCGACGGTGGTCAAATCAAGAATCTCGCCAGGTCCTTGACCACAACATTTAGCGGTACGACCATCAGCGCAATGGGAATGAACGGCACGACCGTCATCACGATCAGAAGAATGATGCTGCGCGAATCGATCGGGACGAATCGCATGCCGTAGACGTTTGCCGCCAACGTGCACACGTTGGTGGTGGCCAAAATCGTTTGAGCATGCAGCGGGTTTTCAACGAAGTCTCCTGCGCGCCCTATCCAATTGCGCTCGAACTCGCGTCCAATACGGTTGGCGAGCACGCCATAGTCGAGCACTCCGCGATCCCATGCGGCCAGGAGCTTGTCCGCGAAAGCGAGCAGAGGAGCTACCACGAGCGCCAACACGAATATCGCAAGCCCCAGCACTATATATTTATAGGACAAAACGTCCGCTGCATCGTGTACGACTCGGTTTGCAATCATTCCCGCGGCGATCACGCCGAGCGCAACCGCGAAGGGCACCTGCGCATTGACGGAGTACCCCACGAAGCGCAGACCGGCTGCGCGGTCGGGATGGGCCGGCATCAGCCGCAGATTCATCCGCGATACCAGCCAAAGAAAGCGCGCCCAGAGGAACAGGCGCCAAACCCAACCCAAGACCAGAATGAGCAACACGGGTACGCTGACGAGGAGGTGCCACCAACCCGCCGCAGAAAAACTTCTCGCACCGGCTTCCCCAGCCGAGTGCCATGCCGGAAGGGACAATGGGTCCACCGAATAGAAAGCAGCCGCAACGATGCCGTATGCCGTCACGATGACGCCGATTTCCACGGAACTGGCATCGCGCAGCCGGCGTGTCGATGAGAGCGCGGCCTCGAACCGCCCATGATCCTCTTCGATCACGAGACCTGCATCCAAGAAGTGATGCGCGAGCAGGCCCAGTGTCGCAATACATGCGGGTGTCGAGGCAATGAGCAGAGGGACCGCAATCAAATAGCGGGCGTGAACCGCAATGTCGCGCAAGAAGGGCCCCGGACCCGATGCGCCGATGAGATCGCCTTGCACTGCCGCCAACAACGCCAGTGGCAGCCAACATATCAGCGCGGCACCCATGGCCAAGCTCATGACCCGCTTCTCGGCACGCGAGCGCAATCGCAGCCATCCGTACAGTCTGGTGGGTGGACCGCCGTTGAAGAGTCCTTCTTTCACGACTTGGCACCGCTCGCATCCGAGGATCGCGCTTGCCACGGCCAGCGCCCCTCGAGCTCGAGAGTGATCGACCAGCCGAGGAACGAGCGGACGAGCACTAGAAGGCCGAGGGCTGCGAAATTGATCAAGGTCGGGGCCAGCGCGGCGGTGCGCACCACATCGGCCGCGACCAGGATCTCGAGACCGAGCAGCATCGCGCGTCCCAAACTCGCGCGAAATGTCTTGTAGTGTTCGAACGTGAACTGCCACTGCAGAAGAGCGCGACCGAGCCAATGCAAGGTCGCAATCACGATGTAGCCGACGATGAGCGCCACCGCGATCGCCTCCACCAGGATTGCGCCGCGGCCGATCCACAGTTGATAAATTCCGTCCGCACCGGTGTCAGGCATGGTTCAGCCGCCGTTTCGCTCGGTAGGTAGAGAGGGTCCCAAAGCCGCGCCAGCTCGCGAGACAGGGCTACTGGGCTACGAAGCAGCCATCCCCGCCCTGTGCGCAGATCACCTGGAGCGTTTCGCGGTTGCCGCAGCCTGTGACGCCGATGGTGTATTGAGCGCGCTGGTTACCCATCATCAGGGGCCCGTTCAACACGGGCTGAACCGTCTCGCTCGACAGCACCTGTGCGGTCGCGGCCGGGCAGTTCAGGTCGAAGCGCGCGCGCTTGAGCGCGAAGTCGAGCGCCTGGGGCTGCAAGGTGGTGGTGAGCGGAGTGGTGCTGCATCCCGACACGGCGATCAGCGCAGCAATCGGCAATATTTTACGTAGTTGGGCCTTTGTCATCGCGGTCTACTCGTGGTTACCAGAATTTGGGGCTATTCTCGTGAAAGTAGCGGCCATACCCGATGCCGTCTATGCGACCAAAGTCCCCTGCAGCCGCGATCCGGCGGCCGAGGCCCCGCCCCACTAACGGCAATTCGGCCAAGCGTCAGCGCAGTTGGTAGTAAACCGCCACGCGCAACTCATCCTCGTGCTGATCGCTCGGCCCTCCTTGCGAGACGTGCCCATAGCGCGTCAGCAGCGTGAGGCCCTTCAGGCTGCCGCTCTGCACCTTCCATTGCGCGTTGAGATCGTATTCCCGCTGGGCGTACTGCTTGGCGACATTCGGAGTCGATCCGTTCACCCACAGTCCGTACACGCTCAGGCCCGTCAATCTCGGGAAGTTGTACGCGATGCGCAGCAGCGTCGCATTCTCGCCTGCACGGTAGAAGTTCTCAATCTGTACCGCCGTGTAGCCGGGATAGGCGCCCCAGGGGTTGCGAAGGTCGGTACCGCTGCCCTTGTCGGTGGTGCCCACCGCGGTGAGCGTCCGGGCCGCCGTGAACAGTGTCGGACCGACGCCAATCTCGGCCTTGAGGCCGTACTGATCGGTGGTGAACGATTTGCCGGTCAAGAGCTCCTCGCCCGTGCTGTGCTGGTCGGTGTACTGGGCGCCAAACCGCAGGCTCACGCGCCCGGACAGCGGGACCACGTACTTGATTTCAGTGTAGGTGATGTCGATGATATCGGCGCTGTAGTATTCGACCAGGCCGAGCGAGAGTTGATCGGCCTTGAAATTTGCGCCGCCGACATAGACGCCGCGAGTCACGCCGGTGGGCGCGCCCGCGGCGGTCGCCATGGATTCGAAATCCTGGGCATTGCGCGGCTTGATCTTATCGACGAATCCGGCGCCGAAGCGCAGCACCTTCGCGCCGTCATCGCTGTCCGCCGCCCCCTGCACGGCATAGACCATGAAGGTGTTCGGCGTCATCAGGGAGTCTTGGCCGTTGATGAACGGCGTGTCGAACTCGCGACGGCCCACCGTGGCCAGGATTCGGTCGGTCAGCCGGATTTGGCCATAGAGCTCACCCGCGACGGTGTATGACTGCTGTTCCGGCTGCAGCAACTTCGTGCCGTCCTTATCGTAGGGCGCATCGAGGCGCTGTGAGGTATAGCCGGTGGCGCCGAGCGCGAGGAAGTCGGCGAAGTAGCCCGTCTTGAATCCTGCTGATCCGCCGAGCGCCCAGGCCTGGCTTTGAGAGGTGTTGAAATTGTCGCGGTCGAGGTAAAAGGAGCGCAATTGTGCGTCGATCGTGGTGTCGCGCAAGCCGACGAGCCTCGATTCGTGCAGCAGAGCCTCGACCGGTCGGTGCTCGAAGCTGTCGGGCAGCTGTGTGTGGCCCTGTTCGGTGGAATCCGGCGTTTCGGCTTCGTTGTCGTCACCGGCGGCGCGTGCCTCGATCGCGCTGCCGAGACCGGCCGCAGCCAACAGCGCCAATGCACCCCGGGTCCAATCAGTGCGACGCAGCAAGCGCAGCCCTCAATGCGGTGAGCAGCACTCGCTCGTCGAGCGGCTTGCAGAGATAGGCAACCGCGCCCAAGCGCGAGCACTCTTCGCGCGCGCCGGGGGAGTCGTGCGCGGTGACGATGATGGTCGGAAAGTTCGCCCCCGACCGGTTGAGCGCGCGCAGCACATCGGCGCCCGAGAGACCGGGCATCTGCAAATCCAGCAGCAGGCACTCGGGCCGGTCATCGCGCCAGTGCTGAAGAAAGTCGGCACCGGTGGCGAAGCCGCGCGCCGGGTAGCCGGCTGCCTGCAGCAAGCGCACCACCGCTTTGCGTACCGATTCTTCGTCGTCGACCACCGCAATCATGCGCCGCACGCCCTTAGGGGGAGGAATACATGCACTCTCACTCAACTTTGAGGTGCCCACTATTGGACGTTAGGCGTGCGTCGTACCAAGCGCCATGGCACCGAGCACGAAATACATCGCCGCCGAGAATCGGTTTACAAACTTCAGGGACAGCCGTCCCGAGGCCGCCGAACTCAGCAGGACCACGGGAACGTCCACCAGCAAGATGCCCATCGTCGTACCGGCGACCACTGCAAGCAGAGAGCTGTATTTCGCGGCGAGGGCGATCGTCGCGAATTGCGTCTTGTCGCCCATCTCAAGCACGAAGAATGCGAAAAGCGTGTTGCCGAATACGCCAAAGCGCGGCGTGCTCACGGTCAGCATCGGTCGCCGGTCGGGCAGCAGTGTCCAAATCGCAATTCCGATGAAGGACAGGCCCAGACCCCAGCGCATCGCGGCGGGGGTAACCGCGGCAGCAAGCCATGCGCCCGCCGCACCCGCGGCGGTATGGTTGAGGATGGTGGCAGCGATCATGCCGAGGATGATCGGAATGGGTCTACGATACTTGGCCGCCAGCGTCAGGACCAGCAGCTGCGTCTTGTCACCCATCTCTCCAAGCGCAACGACGCCGGCCGACACAAGAAACGCTTCCACGCAATGGCTCCGGCGTCACGCGGCGGGAGCCGAAGAGGCCACTGCACCGACCACGAGGTAGAGAATCATCTCAACTGCTCAAGATTCATGGCCGGGCAATGGTGGGCAAAACCGCCCCTCCCGGCCATTGGACCATGGTCCCGTGGGCCACGACCCCGTGCCAGATCGGCTCTAGACTAGTGTCGCGTGCCGAGCGCGAGGTTCAGGGCCGTGAACAGCGTCCGCTCGTCGAGCGGCTTGCAGAGATAGGCGACCGCCCCCTCGCGCAGGCACTCTTCGCGCGCGGCCGGTGCATCGTGCGCCGTGATGATGATTACCGGAACATGCGCATCCGCGCGATTGAGGGCACGCTGGACATCGCTGCCCGAGAGGCCGGGCATCTGCAAATCCAGCATGAGGCACTCCGGGGGTTCATCGGTCCAGTGCTCGAGAAATTCATTGCCCGAAGCGAAGCCGCGCGCAGAATGCCCTGCGGCCTCGAGCAAGCGCATGACGGCCTTGCGAACCGATTCTTCGTCGTCAACTACTGCAATCATGCGCGGCTCGCGATAGAGGGTATTGCTTCCTTCTACCGCAAGTTACCGCTGCAGCACCATTGGACGTTAGGACCTGGTTCGGTTCGGGACTTAACCTAAGCTACTTGGGAGGCGAGGATGGTGGTCTCCTGGGCCGCTCCCACCCGGGCCGCCAGCTGCACCAACTCCGCGACGGAACGCACATCCATCTTCGACATCACCCGGGCGCGGTGGACCTTGACGGTCTTCTCCCCAATCCCCAAGTCCGCGGCGATCTGCTTGTTGAGCCGCCCCCGGATCACCTGGTCCATAACCTGCCGCTCGCGCGGTGTGAGATCTGCGAGACGCTTTTCGATCTCACGATGAATCGCGCGTTGGTTGCGCGCGGCGAAATCAAGGTGCAACGCCTGATCGACCGCGGCAAAGAGGCGCGCGTCATCAATGGGTTTGGTGAGAAAGTCGACCGCCCCCACCTTCATTGCCTGCACGCTGGTCTGAATATCACCGTGTCCCGTCAGAAAGACGATCGGGCGACCGTCGGTAGAATCGGCGAGCGACCGCTGCACATCGAGCCCGCTCATTCCCGGCATGCAAATATCGAGCAGCAGACAACCCGGCGTCTCGCCGTCCTGTTCCTCGAGGAACTGCTCCGCCGACTCGAACGAGCGCACCTGGTAGCCGGCGGCGCTCAACACGCGCGACAGAGCCACGCGCACCTCCCGAGCGTCATCCACGACGAACACGGTACGCGCTGCGCCATCCATCATTCTCTCCCCCTGTTCATTGATCTCTCCCTCGATACCGGTAGTGTAAAATGGAAGGCCGCTCCGCGATCGGAATTGTTCGTGGCCCACAGGCGCCCTTTATGCGCTGCGATGATGGACTGGCAGACCGCCAGCCCGAGACCCAACCCGCGCTTCTTGGTCGTGAAGAATGGATCGAAGACCCGCTCGAGCTGCTCGGCATCGATGCCGCCGCCGCAATCGAGTACGCTGGTGCGAACCGTGCGCCGGTCGTCGTCGAGTGCGGCAATGACTCGAATACGGCGGTCGCTCGCCGCGTTGTCGCTCATCGATTCACACGCGTTCAGGATCAGATTCAGTAACACCTGCTGGATCTCGACCCGATCGCCATCAACCGCCGGAACGCTCTGATCGATGTGTGTCTCGAGTCGAACGTTGCGCTCGGTGAGCGTGCTATTCGCGAGCGTCAACACCGTACTGAGCAGATGGCTGAGCTCCACCACTTGAAACTGCATTTCGCCCCGCATCAGCAGCGAGCGCAAATGTTGGATGATCTGCCCGGCATGTTTGTCGTCGTTGACGATATCGCTCAGAATCTCCCGCAGGGCTACCAGGTTGACCTGCGGTTTGGCGGCAATGATCTGTGCCGCCTGCGCGTTGCACAGGATGGCGGTGAGTGGCTGCTGGAGCTCGTGGGCAAGTGCCCCGGAAAGCTCGCCCAACATCGCAACTCGAGTGAGATGGGTGATCTGCTGCTGTTGTTTCAGCGAGGCCGCTTCTGCCCTCTTACGTTGACCCTCATCGAGCACGTATCCCGACACTTTCCGAACCGCTCCTCGGGCGTTGAAATAGGCACACGCCTTCACCGTGATCCAGCGGATCTCGGTGCCCCGTCCTACCACCCGCAGCTCCATTGCCACGATTTTGCCGGGACGCGCCGGGACTCTCAACGCATCTACGACTGCCGCGCTATCCGACGGATGGACTGCCGCCAACAGCGACTCGCGCGTCAATTGCTCGTGCTCCTCGAAACCGAGAATGCGACGCGCGTGAGCGTCGACCCAAACACGGTCCGCCGCCGCAGTCCAGCTCCAGAAGCCCAACGTGTTGATCGATGAGATGAGCGCGAGTTGCTCTTCGCTATTGGCAGGGGATCGCTTCGACCTCTTGGTGCCGCGCGGTGCGCGAACCACGAGGCGGCCATCCGCAGCGCGCTCGCGTCCCGTAGTATCGTCGATTGCTCCAGCGTCGTCTCGACTCGCGAGAGCTGCGTTCACCATTCCGATCATTTCAACCCCTACCTCCGTGGTCTTAATCCCTGCCAGCGCCGCTTACTGCGGCCGCATTAGCGGCCGCGACCGGCGGCGGCTTCATGGCGCAACAACGCGACTCTGTGGACGCCCTTAAGCATCTTATTCTTTTGATATGACAATGCGACTAAGGGTCAGGAGCGTCTGTGCGGTAACGAACATAACACGGGCGCGTCGAGCACGGGCAATATATCTAGTCGACTACGTAGTTTCCACACCACTGTGTCACCTGCGACACAGATGAAGATATATCACGTAAGGGCGCAACGCCGGCGTCATTTCTAAGTTAGTCGACCGGCTTCGACTAACATGGCCGGAAGGCGCTGCACTGAGAAGCTACTTGCGAATGGGAATATCCATGTAACTGTCATTGTACCAGCGAATCTTGAGAGGAACCCTGGCATCGGCAATGGACTCCTCGCTTACATCATTGCCCGTGCCGTAGTTGATCTCGCGATCCGGACGCTTGTTGACGCCTAGCACCAACACCAAGCGACTACCCGCCTGGAGCTCTCGGCTCGTGAGACGCTCGCTGATCAAAGGCAGCTCCTGGCGCTCGCCGGCTTTGAGAAGATGGCGATGTACCCGGTCCCGCACATAGCTCGCGCGGAACTCGTACGTGGGGTTGAACAGGCGAACATAGTCACCGTTCGCCAGGCGCTCGTACAAAACGATGTTCAAATCGACGTCCATCTTGTTCACCGTGAAATCGAGCCGTCCCGAGAACAAGCCGCTGAATTCCATGGGTTTGGACAGCGGTTCGCTCGCGAACAGCAGACTGTTGTGACTCACCAGGTTCTTGCTGATGAGATCGACCGGGGGCATCCAACCCGCATCGGTGCGGTCGGCCAAGCTCACCGTCTGGCGCACGAACGCGAGCTTCGCATTCTTGCGCCGCGCGAGCCGGTAGCCCTCACGCGACGCGGTGGCATCCAAATAGAATCGCTGCGTGGCCTTGCCCATGGCTTCGAGCGTCGGCGCATGTCTCCACGAACCGGCACCCATCACTTCATAGTTGATGCGCTCCTTCAGAAGAGCGGGCGTGGCAGCACCCTTGAACACATGGTCGAACCATTCATAGCGCAGTCCATGCAGGTTGATGACGGCGGCGGGATCGATTTCATAACCATGCAGCACTGCCGGTATACCGCGCTGCATGACGCTGTCATCGTAGGGACCGATGAGCAGCGTATGGTCCGCGTGCGGGTTGAACCTGTAATGCTCGGTGAAGTAATACAAGGCTCCCGGTTCGCTCGCGGCGAAGTAACCGGTGGTCGTCAGCACCGGGATATTGATGTGTGCGAATTGTTTGCGGTAAGGGATCATCTTTTGCCAAAAACGATCGTAGCTCGGATGGTTCAGCCAGCGAATGAAGATGGGATTGTGGGTTCCGAACACTCGGCCCAACTCCCGGTAGGATCTGCCGCTCGTGTACCACTTCTGATCGAGCGAGCGCCAAAGCGCATCGTCCTCGTACTTCTTCTCGTCGGACTCCTTCGGATCGGTCACCGACAAGGACCAACGATACGCGGAGTTTTGAAACACGCTACCGCTCATGGGCACATTGATGCCCGGAGCGACGCCGGCCGAGGTGGCAATCGCCTTGAGCGCGGCCGGCACCCGGGTCGCCGCGGCCCACGACGTAAAGCCGCTATAGCCCTCGCCGTACATACCCACGCGTCCGTCGCTCCACGCCTGCTTCGCAATCCAATTGATCACCGCGCGGGCATCGTCACCGTCGTGCTGGAAGGGAACGAATCGTTGGGCGCCGTCATGCTTGCCGTGCGTGTACGCGACCACCCCCGCATAGCCGTGTGCCGCACATTCCTTGGCGAAGTTCGGCGAGTCGTAGATCGTGAACTCGAGCAGCGCCGGCAGCGGCTCGGCGGGGCTCTTTGGGCGCACCACGACGGCGAAAACGATCGTGCCGTCGGGCGTCTTGATGCGGACTTCGTCGTCGGCCGTATAGCGGCGATGATCCTCTTCGCTGTCGAGCGAGGCCACCAGTGGTGTCACGATGCGATAAACGTCATATGAAAGATAGTCGCGAACGAGCTCCACCGCTTCGCTTTGGTTGACGCTGCCGCTGGCGCGCAGCTGATCGAGAGACCGCTGCAACGCATCCTGAAATTCCGGCAGCGATCGCTCGAGCCATTGGGTGACCGCGTAGGCATCCCGATCATCGATACGATCCATCACCTCATGAAATGATTTCGTGAAGGCCTCGGCGAATGGAATTCGATTCTCGGCCTCCATCGCCCGGGCGGAGGCGTACATGTCGTAGATGACTGCTCGTCCCACCGGCTGACCGGCATCCTTGCGCCGCCGCCGGTCGCGTAGCGATTGCCGGGACACGTACGCCGCGCGATAGTCGCCGGCGACCATTTGCAGCGCAGACAAATTGGCAAGATAGCGGTCGGGATCAGCCTCCTGATATACCGGCAGGAGGCGTTCCGCCAGGTCGCGCATGATGGCGGCGGTCGACGGGTCGCTTGCCGTTGCGGGTGCATGGAATTCCAGATCGGGTGCGGTCGCCTTCGCGGGAAGAGGCGCGACGATCATGCAGAACATCAGCGAGCGGACGATGCGCATGCCGGCAAGCACCAATCCTGGGATCTTCCGTCTCATTGGCCTTTTCCAGGTGCATGGGCGGCCGCCGCACGCGCCGGTGCCCGAGTGGCCTTGATGAGATGCAGGACGCTCGAAAACAGCGGATAGGCTTCGCCGGCACCACCGATATGAATCACGCCGGTGGCCTTGAGCTCGTTGGTGAAGACGTCGACGACGAGCTCGAGGACATCGTCATCGAGCGCCCCCAACGTCCCGTCGATCAGCAGCCAGGGCGGCGCCTGAATCAAGATGCGGGCGAATGCGAGGCAGAGCTGCTCGTCTTGACTCAGTTCCCGGTCCCAGCGCCGCGTCTCATCGAGCAGCGGTGCCAGACGCTCGAGGCCGAGGCGGTAGAGCGCGCGCGCAAAGGCGGTTGTCGCAAAACTGTCCGCCTTCAGGGGATAGGCGAGAACCTCCCGCAACGTACCGCGCGGCACATACGGAGTGCCCCGGGAGAGGTAGAAGATCTGTTCGCCGGTCGGGCGGGTGACCGATCCCGATCCCCACGGCCACAAACCCGCCAATGCTCGGAAAAGCTGGGTCTTCCCGGTACCCGGTGCACCCATGATGAGGATGCGTTCGCCCGCCTTCAAAGTCACGCTCCGTTCCTTCAGCATGTCGGCATTGGCGGCCGAGACGATTTCGAGATTCTCGATTTTTATTGCGCCCGGTTCGCCTTCGAGGTAAGCGATGCGGCTTTCAAAGCCTCGCGGCTCGTGAGTGTTGACCAAGGCATGGCGAAAGACCGCGACCCGAAGGAGGGTCGCGCGCCAGTCGGCCAGGACACTGAAATTGTCGATGAACCAACGGAGCGAGGATTGCGCTTGCGTGAAGGCGCCAGCCGCCATCATGAGGCCGCCGAAGGAGACCTTGCCCGTGAAATACAGGGGGGCCGCCACCAAAATCGGCGCGACGATGGTCACCCAACCGAAGCCCGCGGTGACCCACGTGAGGTTGGTGTGACCCATGACGATGCGGCGCGTCGCGGCGAGCACATTGCCGAGGTGCAGCTCGATGCGGCGCTTCTCGTCCGCCTCGCCCTCCGCCAAGGAAATGTCATCGACGTGCTCGTTGACCCGCACGAGCGAGAAGCGCAAATCCGCCTCGCGCGCGTATCGCTCGGCATTGCGGCCGATGAGGCCCCGCCCGACCCAGTAGCTCAGAAGCGATCCTGCACTCGCATAGAGAATGGCGGCCCAGACCATGAAGCCGGGGATTGCATAGTCCCGATCGCCGATCTGGAAGCTGAAGTCGGTCGATAGGCCCCACAGAATGCCCGTGAACATCCCGAACAGCACGGAGGCCTGCAGCAATCCAATGCCAAGATCGGCCGAAAGTTCGGTCAAGTGCCGCGCATCCTCGTGCATGCGCTGATCCGGATTGACGCCGATCGATCCCGCATTGGCGAGCCAGAAGGCGCGGCGCGGCTGCATCCAATCCTTGAGGAGGCTGCGGACGAGTCCTTCGCGCAGCTTCACCTGCAAGGTCTCGGTGAGCCATCTCTGCGCGACGTTGAGCACGAGCAAACATCCCGCGATCAGGAAGAACACGCCGAGCTGAAAGAGAAAGTCGCGAAAGTCGCGACGCGACAGTGCATCGTAGAACGGTTTATTCCAGCGATTCAGACGGATCTGACCGTAGGCGGTGGCCGCGATGACGAGAACGATGACGATCACGAGCACGATGAGCGCCTTGCCCGCGGGCGAGGCGAAAATCGCACGGATCATCATGAGCATCTCGCGCACGAGACCGAGATGCGCCGCCTCACCCTCCGAGGCACTGCCGGAGATTTCTTTCGAGCGATCGGTCACTTGCTCAGCACTCTGTCACCGCTTCGGAGCGAGAATACCAGCTGCCCACGCCTCACAACGTGATGCAACTGACATCTGCGGGGCTCTCGAGCAGCGTCACCGAGTCCGCATCGAAGTCGGACCATGCCTCTCCGTTGACCGTCACCTTGGCGAGAGGCGCGGCGAGCGGCGGGCGCAGCAGCAGCCTGGCCGCGATTCCGCCGGCAATCGAGAATCGCACCGCGTCCGGGGCGATGCGGCGCAGCGTGTAGCTGAGCCCCCCGTAGAGAGTCGGCATGGCATTCACCTCGACGCCCGACCCCTCGATCCATTCGGGCGCAAGACCCGCGGCGAGGACGAGTGTGCGCTCCGCCTCGCGCTCGTAGGCGAAAAGGCTGCGCAGGGCGAGCACGTATTCGGCCGCAATCCAGGTGTGCGGGAGATCCCCGACATGGGCGGGCGCCTGTTGATCCTTCCATGCGATCTCCGGCCACTGATTCCAAGGCGGCGGGCGGCGATCCGACAAGAAGAACCGCAGCAGCTCCAATGCCGCCTCGCGCTTCCCCAGGCGAACCAGCGCGCCGATGATGCGAATTTCATACGGCGTATAGTTCGGCGATGGGACCGTGCCGTTGCGCTTGGCGTGCCAGTCGTCGAGATAGATGGCGAAGGTTCGCTCGACCGCCGGTCGGTTCAACCCCTCCGGCACATCGAGCAAATAGAGCGCATTCGCGGTCGCCGTCGGATCGAAATCCGCCCATTCGATGCTGCCGGGTATGAAGTCGAGCTTGCGCGCGGCGCGCGTTGTCTCGATCGAGCGGAACAGCGACGCCGCCAAGCGTTCCGCCAACGCCTCCCAGCGCTCGGCCCACTCCTCCCGTCCGATCGCGCGCGCGAGATCCTTCGCATCGCGTAAACCGCGAAGTGCCCAGAAGTCGTCCCAATACGAATGCACGGGCTGTGCGAGATAGCCCTCGTGGCTGACCGATATCGGGAGCAGTCCCTCCGGTTCCAGCACGGACTCGATGTAGCGGACCGCCCTCTCGATGTAGGTCCACGATTCCTTCAGGAACTCCCCATTGCCCGTGAAACGATAGTAATCGGCGATCAAGGCCAGGAGCTGTCCGTGACTGTCATGCTCCACCAGCCAATCGATACCTTCTTGATCGACGCAACAGGGGACGAACCCGTCGGCGCGCTGATGCGGTGCGTACCAGCGAATGAACTCACGGACTTCATCGAGGTGCCCCATACGCAGCAGCGCAGCACTCATCATGGCCCCGTCGCGGATCCAAGAGCGCGTGTAACGGCGCGGTCCGGGTTGCAAGGCGGGACCGGAACGGGTCACCAAAATATGCGCCGTCGCCGTCAGAGCCGCGCGGATGGCTTCTCCGATCCAGCCACTGCCCGCCCACTGAGCGACGGCAAGCCGCGGACGCCAGTCAAATTCCGGTTCCGCCGTCGAGCGCATCGCGGCAAGCGGCATGCAATTCAACACGCGCTCGCAGTGCTCGCGGGGCTGAAGCGATAGATCAAAATCGAGCGCGCCCGATGCGAACCCAAAGGGGTCGCGCACCTGTGCATCGTCGGGCAACCGCCCCGCGAAAAGCGCGGACGCGATGAATCCCTCATCGAAGGCCATGGCGCCGAAGCCCGCGGGCACGGTCATCGGTACGATCGCTGCGGCCTCGTTGACCTGCACCGCCCCGTCCCGCCACGCCAGATCGCGGATTGGGCTGACGCCTCCCAAATTGCGAAAATTCTGCCACGGGGGGGTGACCTGAAAGGGCCGCACCACGGCGAAGAGGTGCGCCGTCATGGCACGATCCGTGAGGTTTTCGAACCGGTAGCGCAGGCGACAGGCACCACTCACTGTCCCCTGCGCCTGAATGCGCAGCCGCCAGTCCCCGGTTTCCCAAATGACGGAGGGCACCGGCATCCAGTCCTCCAGGAGTTCTTGCCGCGAACTCACGTCCGCCCAGGTGACGAACCGGTCCCCGATCCGCAGCATGGGCTCGATCGAGAAGGAGCCCTGACCCACCTCGGCCATGCCGTCCGCATTCAAGAGCGCGCAGTGCGTGCCGTGCGCAGTGCCGGTCGGCGTCCACACACTCTGTTCGCGGTGCAGCCAACGCGGATGCCAGCCTCGGGCCTCGGCTGCTGCGATTTGGTGCCAGAAGGAATGGATCGAACGCGAGAATTCGAAGGACTGCGGCCGCAAAACGGCACCCGCCGTCGGCTCATTGATTTCCAAGCGCAGAAATCGGGTCTTGAGTCCGGGCAGATAAAGGTAGCTGCGCTTGCCGCCCGCCCTCCTCGCCGTATGCAGTGTCTTCCAGCGATTACCGCTCAACGAGCCGCGAATGCGAAAGCCGCGCGCCGGCGCACCCTCCAGCCAATCGATGACGAGCCCGCCGAAGATGCGAGCTTGAATGCAATCGATGGTGATCCAGGGTTTAGGGTCGTCGGGACGCGGCCTCCAACCGGTGCCGACCAATGCCTGCGTCGCCTCGAATTGCGGCAGTGCGCTCGACGCGCTCGCGCTCGGAGGGTCCGCGGGCGTGCAGTCCTCGATCTCAGGATCGGCAATCCAAATGGTGCCCGCACCGCCCTCACCCGCAACGACAGCAAACTCCAGAGAACCGAGTTGCGTGATACCGCTGCCGCTCGCCGGGCCCCAGGCAAACTCGATGTCGCGGCTCTCCACGCTCATACGCTTCCATCGCGCCGGCAGCCGCAAGTCCTTTTCGACGTATCGCCACACATTGCGGCCTGTCGGGTCGATGAGTTTCAGTTCCAGGTTATTGACCCCTCCCCGGCCCCGCAGCCGAAAATGCACGGCGTACTCCGGCGGCATCGGGCGGCTGAGCTTGCGGCGCGCGACGACGAAGCCCTTGCCGCCCTGGAAGTCGTAGTCCAGTCGCAAAGCCGATGCGCGCCCCGCCAATTCGGCCGACAGCTCGAGCTCGGCGTTGCCGGAAACAATGGGCTCCCACCCGGACAAAGCGATGGGTTCTGTGGGGGCTCGTTGCGACATCGTTCGCGTGTGGGCGTTCAACCGGCGCGCGGTGGAACGACATGCAAGCGCACGCAAATATGCGACCCGTCGGTATCATTCGTTATAAACGACATCACTTAGTAGTCATAACCATTTGTTTACTTGGTTCATATTGACACCATTGAGTCCGAATTTAAAGAGCGCGCCCGCCGCTGAGCCCTGCAGCCCCGGCCGCCGACGGACGTGGCCGGGGAGCGGACCTCGACAAACTCATCAAGTGGTCCTGTCCCTCAGGCCGTGAGGCTCTGCGCGACCGAGGCGCATCTGCATGGGATTGACTAGAGCAACGACTCGTAGAGGCTGTCGGACACGACATGACGTAGTCCGACGATCTTCTTCATCTCCGCGGCCGCGTCCGGATTCGTCTGAATGGTATCGTTCAGCTTCGCGAGCGCCGCGAGACTCAAAACTTCGATGCTGACGACGACTGCACCCGTATCCGGTCCCGCATACGTCGCGCGCCAAGCGCGAATCGTGACCTGTTGGCCTGCCTTTTTGAGGAGCGCCGTCAGGTTCTGCACTTCTTTGACATAGGCAGCCACGTCGGGCGCCTGCACCACGAGCACCCGGAGCACTGAGTCCGCGGCCGCCGGCATCGAGGCGATGAGTCCGATGAGGCCAGCGCACATGGACGCTAAGATGGTCTTCTTCATGTTTTCTACTCCCCTGTAGATGGGGCACGCGATGTGCCCATGGGAGGCTCAGCGTATCAGCATTCAATGCCCGCAGTGGGTCTCGGCGTCTCATTGATCGAGCGAACAATGGATCGAAGATGGCCGGTTCATTCTCTTTTGCATCGCAGTCAAGCCCGCTCGAGTACGCCTTTCGCCGTATACCGAAAATTCGGCTTTTGCGCGAATGTGTCCCTGATTGATCTTTGCGGCGCTCGATTGCCGCAACGGCGAAGTGTTTTCCATTACGGGGAAGGTTTCTCTATGCGGAACATGCACTGCTTGAAGCTCGCAATTGCAGCGAGCATTCTCGGTCTCGGTGCGCTTGAATCGGCCGAGGTAGCGGCTCAGGACGTCATCGCCATCGCCGATGGCACGAACATGTGGGACGGCCAATGGCACTTCGAAATATCGCCCTACGGGTGGGTGCCTTGGATGTACACGACAGTGCAACTCCCGCCCATCGCGGGAGGCGGCAATCCGACCATCGAGACCCAGCCGAGCCAATACTTGAAATATGTGCAGATGGGAGCTCTGTTCGACGCAACCGTCCGGAAGGGCGATTGGGCAGTCTGGACGGATCTTGTGTACCTGAACTTGCAGAACTCCGGGACTCAGACGAGGCTGATCGGCCTCCCAGGCGGTGATCCAACCCTGCCGGTGACCCGCACGGCCAAGAACACCGTGCGGGCCGCAATCTGGACCCTCGCTCCCTCGTACACAGTGATGAACAACGATGTAGGCACGCTGGATGTGATGGTCGGACTGCGCTACACGAGCGTAAGGGTCTCCCTATCCTATGAATTCACCGTCCCCGGTACCCCTCTGATGAAAGGCGGCGGGTTCTGGCCGACCACCGATTCGACGGACGGCCTGATCGGCGTCAAGGGCGCGCTGCGGCTCTCTCGCGACGGCAAGTGGTTTCTGCCCTATGAGGCGGATGTCGCCGACGGCAACAAGAATTGGCAATACAATGCATTTGTCGGCGCCGGTTATCACTTTCACTGGGGCGATATCTCGCTTGGCGTCCGCAACCTGACGTATCAACTATCCGACAGGCCGATCTTGGAGAAGGTGCGCATGACGGGACCCGTGATCGGGGCATCGTTCCGCTGGTAGGGCACACTTCGCGAGCATCTGTATTGCGAACCTGCAAAGGACTCACGCCGACCAAGGTGACAACACGCAGATCGCTCGCGGCCACCGCACTGGCGCTCGGTCTCCTGGCCAGCCCCGTGCGCGCGGCCAAGACCGACGTCGTGGTTCTGGACAATGGCGATCACATCACGGGTGAAGTGATGGAGCTCGGCTCGGGGCAACTGAGGTTCAAGACCGACCACATCGGCACGCTGTACTTCGATTGGACGCATGTCGTATCGCTCACGACCAACCAGAATCTGAATATCGAGCTTAGCAGCGGCACGCGGTTATTCGGCACCGCCCCGGAAGTCGCGTCGAGCCCACGTTCGATCCGGCTGCTGAGGAGCGAGAATGGGCAGCCGCCCGTGCCGGTCGAGGTACCGATATCCGAGGTGGTGGAGCTGCGACGCGTCAAGGGCGGTGTGGTCTGGTACGACCGGTTCGAGGGCGATGTAAGCGTGGGTTATAGCTACACGTCGGCGAATGGCGTTGAGACCGCAGATTTTTCAGCCAATGTCGGCGTCCGCAAGAGCAAACGGGAGTGGAAGGTGTCGCTCGACGCGCAAACGACTCACCAAGACACGGGGCCGTCCACCCAACGGGACTCCCTGGTCGGGACCTTCGATGTCTTTCTACCGAATCGCTACTACACCGAAACCGCGATCCAGTTCGCACGAAACGAGGAGCTCGGTCTTGACCTGCGGAGCCTCATCTCCCAAGGCTTCGGCCGGTATTTCGTGCAGCGTCAGGGATTCGAGTGGCGCGGCGCCGTAGCGCTCGCGGCATCCACCGAAAGCGGGACTAACGGCGAAAAACGGCAGGACGTGTGGTTGCCGATCGGCACAGACTTGTACATATTCCGCTGGGATCATCCGAAGACGAATGTGACGGCGAACCTGACCGTCATACCGAGCCTCAATGACGGAGGTCGTGTGCGCGGCGAGGCCGCCCTCAAGTTGAGACATGAGTTGATCAGCGATCTTTTCCTGCAAGTCACGTTCAACGACAGCTACGACAACAAGCCCGCGGAGACGGCGCGCACCAACGACTGGAACGTCATCACTTCGCTCGGCTATTCGTTCTAACGGCGAGGCTGTCGGCGCACCGAGATGGCTGATTCTAATGACGTGACTGCTTACGTTGGCGATCTTCTCAACCCGCCGGCGCGTCGCTGACGGCGACGCGTGGCCGTTTACTGGCCGACCCTCGCAACAGTAAGCTCCACGCGACGATTTTGCGCCCGGCCCGCCGGCGTATCGTTTGGAGCGACCGGATCGGCCTCGCCGAAGCCTTGGGCCGAGACGAGATCCGGCTTGACTCCCTGCGAGATCATGTACTGCATCACATTGTCGGCCCGTCTCTGCGACAGGATGAGATTGGTCGTGACGCCCTGTCTCATGAGTCCGGGACCGATCGGCGTGCTATCGGTGTAACCATTCACGTTGATTTTGGTCTTCTGATGAGGCGCCAGGATCACGGCTATCTTTGCGATGCTCGCCTTCGCCGCCGCCGACATCTCCCAGCCGCCCGAGGGGAACAACAGCTCGCTATTGACCGAAACCTTGATCGCGTCTTGCATCCGCGATATTTGCATGTTCTTGGCCCCAACCTCCGCGGTCATCGCCTGGTTGAGTTGCTGGTACTCCTGCTCCAGGTCCGTGTTCTTCTGTTGGGACTCTTCATATTTCTGCTGCGATACGCAGCCCGCCAGCAGGAGTGCCGCCCCTGCTACCCAGAATATCGGGAATTTCATCGTAAAGGCTCTCCTCTTCGCTCGACAGTCGCCCGATGCGGATCCGAGGGAGACACTATCGAGATTCTCCTTCGACAAACATTGCACTTAGGGCTAATGGACCTGGCGGCTTTGCCGCGGTCGTCGATCACCAGTTGTCATCCGTGCCGTTCCAGGTCTTGTCCGGATTGTAGCGCTCCATCGCCTCGGCGATCTTTGCGGTCTCCGGCCCGAGATCCTTCTGGTAGACGATTCCGTTGTAGCTGACAATAAACGTCTCCACACCGGTGACCAGATACTGAGCGGGCCACGCCACCAACGCAAAGCCGCCGATCATCGCGCCGTTGATCACATAGTCGATCTCGCCATGCGGCGCGGCGGCACCCTGTCCTTTTAGAACCTTGAAGTAATAGCCGTGGAAGGGTTCGCCTTTGCTCGTGTAGCCCTGTTCGATCGCCTTCGCAACGGTCTCGCCCACCGGACCTCCCCACGTGCCATCGGGATTCTTCCACGCGAGCCCATCGTGCTTTCCGTCGGTGCTGATCGCGCGCTGCGCGTATTGATTGACGCCGGAGTCATCGTGAATCTGCGAGGCATATTCTTCTTGGGCCTCCACAAAGCCCCGGCACACGGTGATCGCATCCAGTTCATTGGTTCCGATACGTCGGTTGAGGATCTCATCGCGACCGGCCTTCGAATCGAAATACCATTTCCCGCCTTTCTCGATGATGGGAACGGGAAAGGGCCACGCTTCTTTGCCGACGGTGAGAATGGCTCGGGACGGGTTACCGGGGTCGGTCGCCAGCGAGATATTTTCGGTGGCTTTCGCAACAAATGCAGCAGTTTGGTTTTTATCCTGGACCGGGTCCGCAGCGGGAAGCAGATCTTTGCCGTCGGGTCCAAAGATCTCCTTTAGCGCCGGAACATCGTAGTTTCTGGCCGCCTGAATGAGCGCATCAGCAGCCTGCTGCGCCGTCGTGAAACCTCTTTGTTGCGCCGACGTGGTCGCCGGTGCGACGGGTTGCGCCTGCGGAGCCGGCGAAGGCAGCAACGCGAGGCAGCAGGAAACGAGCATTGCCCTCGAACAGAGTGGAATTCTGGACGAAACGAGGTTCGCTGGTTTTGAATTCATGAGTCCTTCCTCGGCCATGGGCTGGTTCACTTTCTCCGCGAGCCGCCGCCACTGCGGGCACCGCGCGCACCGCTTGCGCTGGAGGCCCCGCGCTGGCTGCTGGCGCGAGCAGCGCTGCCGTTCCCACCTGAGGCGCCGCCGAATGCGCTACCTCTGTCGGGAGCGCCGGGGACTTGCCGGTTACCCACACGGTTCCCCGCTGCGCCCGGGTTCGCGCTCATATTGCCCGCGCCCCCTGCACCACGGTTCATGCTGCTCGGCATTTGCTGAGCACCTTGACGGGCTTGGCCGGCGCCCATGTTGCCGCCGCCCATGTTGCCGGCGCCCATGTTGCCGGCGCCCCCTCCTCCAGGCCGAGTCGATGCATTTGCACCTCCCGTCCCGCGATTGGGTATTTGCTGGCCAGCTTGACCGGTTTGAAGCTCGCGTGCGTTTGCCTGCCGTGTGGCGAGGGAGTCGCCACGCGCGGTGCCCCCGTATTGGTTCGCGAGCGACCGATCCGAGTAAGGGACGCCACCCCGATGCTGGGGATTGTGCTGCCAGGAGTTGCCGCCCGCGGGCAGGGTACTCGGGCGGTTACCGGTGTTGATGTTGCCCCTATTGATGTTGCCGGTATTGATGTTACCGGTATTGATGTTTGTCCTATTTCTAACGTAATTGTTGTTGACGTTGATGTTCACGTTGCTATGGCCCCATCCGCAGCCCCAGCCCCAGCCGCCGTGATAGTAGGATCCAACGGCGACACCGATTCCGAAGGCAATGACCATCCCTGTAGCGTAATAACTGGGCGGGGGATAGTAGATCGGTGGGTAGGGATAGATGGGAGGCCCGTACACCACGACAGGATTGTAACTCGGGACGTAGACGACTTGCGGGTTCGCCTGTTGAATGATCACGACGGTCTTGCCTTCCACAACCGTGGTTTCCACCTTCTGCTGCTCGCTGGATTTTAAGTTGCCGGCCTGCTCGGCTTTCATGCGCATGCGTTGTACCGCGTCCATGACGTCGCTTTGCTGTGCGAGAAAAGCGTTGCCGAGTTCCGTGGTCCACTTGATGTTCTCGATCAGCTGTTTTACCAGGTCCGGAAACACGGACATGGCTTGGACGCTCGGATCCCAGTCCTGCTTTTGCACTGCATCGCTCAACGCTTGATCCTTCAAGCCAGGGTTTTTCGCCAGCCACTGCTGCAGCTGGACGAGTTCGAGCGGATAGGTGGATGCGGCGAGAACTTGGGCGAGCAGCGGGTCAGGGTAGAGCGCGACCGGGGCAACGAGCGAATCCAACTGATCATTCGGAATCACGCTGGCCGCTTCTCCCGTCGTCGAAGCATCCTGCGGCACCGACTGTGCATAGGTCGCGGAATTGCCGTACGCGAGGAGGGACGCGCACAGAACCGCCACCCGCCACCGATCATGGGATGTCATTACATTTCTGATTTTGATCATCAACCACCCTTTGATGGTGAATAGTCGTCACCCCGGAAATAGGTGATCAACTGCGGCTCGAGCACACAATCCCCGAATCTCCACATCATGCTGCGCAATGAAGCTTTCCGTCAGTGCCCCTTGTACCAATAGGCGCAGGCTCCTATCCGTGGCATTTTTATCATTGGAGGCAATCGTGTCCCCTGCTCGGACCATGCAATGTGGCCTCGAATATGCGGCAAGCCGCTGGAAGGTATCAGTACGATGTGCTACGCCAACACCACCCCAGGTCCCGCACCGATGAGTCAGATACGTTCGCTGCTACCACAGCTGCTGCTCGTGTCAGCGATCGGTTTAAGCGCTTGTGGTTCCAAAGGTGCCAATACCCCCGCCGCGAAGCAGGCTCAGAGCGGCCCCGAGCCTGCGCAGTCACTTCCTCAGACGGAACCGGCGATGGAGCAGGCGCAGCAGCAAGCCGCGCAACCCGCCCCACCAGCCTCGACCGATGCCATGGCACCCGCGGCCCTGGACGAGCTACTCGCCCCAGTTGCCCTGTACCCGGACGCGCTGCTGGCGCAGGTGCTTGCCGCCGCGGCCTATCCACAAGAAGTCATGGATGGCGGCAACTGGTTGCTCCAGAACAGCAGTCTTCAAGGGCAGCCGCTCCAGAACGCGGCCAAGCAGGCGGGCTTCGGTCCGCCGATGCAGGCGCTGGTACTCTTTCCTGCGGTCATAGACATGATGTGCCAGAACTTCGACTGGACGAAGCAGTTGGGTTCGGCATTCAATGCCGACCAGGGCGCCGTGATGGCCTCGGTGCAGCGGCTACGCGCGCAGGCTGCCTCGGTCGGTAATCTCAAGTCGAGTCCGCAGCAAAAGATCGAGACTCAGACCGTTGACAACCAACAGGTCATCGTGATCCAGCCGTCGGACCCGAAGGTCATCTATGTACCGACCTACAATCCCCAGGTCGTATACACCACGCCTCCTCCCCCCGCGCCCGTCGCGGGACCGAGTACAGGCGATGTGATTGCGGCGGGCCTCATCGGATTTACCGCGGGAGTAATCGTCGGCAGCATGTTCAACAATCACAACTACTACCCGTACCCGAATTGGGGCGGCGGCGGCGTCTGGTATGGCGGCAATCCCTACGGCCGCAATGTGTATGTATACGCGCCGAATTACAATCGCGGCTATCCGCCGGGGTACCGGCCGGGGTATGGGTATCGGCCCCCGGCGAACTACCCGAACGCATGGAATCGTCCGAGCACGCTGCCCGCATACAACAGCAGCAACTACTATAACCGCTTCAACGGCAATCAAAATCTGCGTCCGGGCAACTCCCCTCCGCCCCTCGTCGGCAATAATGTCAGCAACCGCCCGGGAGCCTATCGGCCATCGAATTCCGGCAACGCCGCGACCGTTGGTCGTGGCAATAACAGCAACAACGGCAACAACGTAACGATCAACAACAATTTTAATGGCAGCAACCGCGCCGCGGGGGGCGCAGCTGGCACCGGCACGGCCGCCCCGTCATGGAAAGGCCAGCAGCAATACCAAGGTGTGCGTCCCGGCGTGAGCAATGGGAGCCCGGGAGCTGACCGTGGTCTCGGGAGCTCTTCGAGCGGCGCGCAACCCGGGCGCACCGCCAGTATGCCGCCACGCCCTGCGACACCGGCGGCGGGCACCGCGAACCCGGCGGCCCGTCCCGGCAACAGTCGCCCGGCCGCCGATCGCGGTTTTGGTGGCGCTCCGAGCGACACGCAATCAAGTCGCGGCGGCGCTGCGCCCGCGCGCCCGGTGACGCAGGCACCCCGCCCAGCGAGTCCGGCGGCTCGTCCCGCGACCCCGTCGAGCGGGGCGGGTCGGGACACTGCCTTTGCCGGCGCATCCGCAGGTCGCGGAAGCGCTGGGGCCGGCGCTACGCAAAACCGAGCGGCCGAAAATCGGGGCCGCGCCAGTGTGGCCAACGGCGGTACGCGACCGATGCCTAACAATCAACAGCGGGCGGGCCGAAAATGACGTCGGCGTTGTTGTTCCCTCATTTGCGCTTGGTGCCGCAACTGCGAGGCGCTTTATTCGGGCTCGTCGCGATGCTTGGCGGTTCCATAGCGCAGGCACAGGCGCCAGCCCCGACACATGAAAGTTTCGATTCCGCGGTGCACGCGGTGCGCGCGCTGGTTGCCGCAGCGCACAGCAACGACAGCGCGCGACTGCGGGCGATCTTCGGGCCGGGATCCGATGAACTGGTGGAATCCGGAGATCCGATCGCTGATAAAAGAGACCGCGCAAATTTCGTCAAGGCCTACCATACCAAGCACGTGCTGACCGCCGACGGCGCGGATCGCAAACTGCTAACCGTCGGTGCTCGAGGGTTTCAGCTGCCGACGCCTCTCGTGCGGCGCGACGGGCGGTGGGAGTTCGACGGTGCTGCGGGCGCGGAGGAAGTCGTGTACCGTCGCATCGGACGCAATGAGCTCGATGCTATCGCGGTATGTAAAGGAATCGTCGACGCTGAAAACGATTATGCGGCCATGAACGCCGAACATAATCCAGTGAAGACCTACGCCGCCAAATTGTTGAGCAGCCCCGGTCACCGCAACGGTCTGTACTGGGAAGTGCAGCCGGGTGAACCCGCAAGCCCGGCGGGGCCTCTCCTCGCGCAGGCGGCCGAGGAAGGGTACGAGGCGGGCACTGGGTCTCCCTACCATGGCTACTACTATCACTTATTGACGGCGCAGGGGCCGAGCGCACCCGGGGGCGCGAAGAGCTATCTGGTGAATGGAGCGCTGACCGGGGGTTTCGCCGCGGTGGCGTGGCCCGCACAGTATCGTGCGAGCGGCGTGATGACATTCATCGTCGGGCTGGACGGAGTCGTCTATCAAAAGGATCTGGGCGATGACACCGAGAAGCTCGCGAAGAGCCTCGCGGCATACGATCCCGACTCGAGTTGGACGCCCGCTGAAAAGCAGCCCTGAATCAAACCGCTAGCGATCGCGCAGCGGATAGCACTGCCGTATCCTCGTCACATGGCTACAGTCATGGCCGCGATCAACCGCCGATGGCTTTCGCTTTGTCGAGCTCGCCGCGCAGAATCCTGGCCCAGCTCGTCGCGGCGCTTCTACCCTCACTCGCGCTGAATACGCCGCTCGACAACTGAAAACTCCCCGTCGTGCGCGCCTGGTAACGGTCGAGCACGCGAGCGATGGTCTCCCCGGTCTCGGAATCCGCAAGCTCGGCGATGAGAGTCATTTCACCGGCCGACACCGTATACACCTTCGTCCGTCCGGGCGTCATCACATCCGGAGCCGTGACGTAGAGATTGACGATCGCGGCCCGCACCAGGAGTACGTCGGGACCCGGCTCGGTGACAACGGTATAGCCGCCCTTCTTTAATTCCTCGACGAACGCGTCGGAAACGACCTTGGCGACTTTGTCGCGAATTTTCTGCTGGTCGCTCGGGGACAAACTGCGCGTGCTTCCCGGAACCGTCGGCTTCCAGTCTTTGTGGAAGCGGACGCCGATTGGATCGATCATCACCTTCGAGTAGCCCGACAGCGTCGCGCCCGGCAACGCATAGGCCATGTCGATGCCCTTGATGTTGATCTTTTGCAGGCCGTCGTAGCTCATGGCCTCGTCCAGATTCTTCGGTTGCTGAGCGAGTACCGTGGCGGCCAAGAGTAGCGGGATGAGCCCGGCCAGCGGCCGAAGCACTCGATTTGTATTCATGTTCATTACCTCCATTGCAACGAATTGATCACACGAGGTCCTTCGAGCGCGCCTAGTTTAGTACATTCGTGCGAATTCCCCATAGCGCCCGGTCATCTCCATCAACCGGTCGGGTCTAGGTAGTAGATCCAATGGTTGGCGAAAGGGACTCTCGTTAACGTATTGGTACGAAACGAGTCCGAGCATGAGCAACGCGCCAAGGTTACGGCCATGAGGCGAGCAATTTACAAAAGCTACAAGCGTCAATTGCGCTCCTGGGGAATACCTGCGCTGTATGCCGGCCTCGCAATGGCGGCCGGGCTCATTTTCCCGGAACATGAAGCTCAAATCTTTCCTGGGCTCTCCGCCGAGCTCAGCATTTCCGCGGCAACGGCCATTTTCTCCTCGATCGCCTCGGGCATGATAGCTCTCACCGGCATCGTATTCTCGTTGACCTTCGTGATGGTTCAGTTCAGCGCCACTGCCTACTCACCACGCCTCGTGCTGTGGATAGCGCGCGATCCGGTGATGTCGCACGCTCTCGGGATATTCACCGCCACATTTCTCTATGCAATCGCAGCGCTGGTGGGGGTCGACCGCAGCGGGTCGGGAAGAGTTCCATTGATGAGTACTGTGGTAGTGGCAGTCTTGCTTCTGACGAGCGTAGGAATGTTCATCGCCCTGATCCAGCGGATTGGATTGCTCCAGATCAACCGCACGCTGGTTTTCACCGGTGACCAGGGACGGAAAGTGATTGCGACAGTTTATCCGCCATTGAATTCCGGGGCATCAAGCATCGTACCGGAAGAATTCAATGCACTGCCCCGCGCTCAGACGTTGGTTCATGAGGGAGCGCCCCGCTCGCTACAGGCGATCGATACGGCGCTTTTGGTCGATCTCGCGAAGCAATGCGGCGGAGTCATTCAAGTACTCGCTGCGGTCGGTGACACCGTTTTCCAGTCGATGCCGCTGCTGCACGTCCTTGGTGCGCGTACATCGATCGACGAGCGGAAGCTGAGGAACGCCATGGATCTGGGTGAGGGCCGTACCTTCGAGGAAGACCCCAAGTATGCGCTTCGTCTTCTGGTTGACATTGCCATCAAGGCCCTGTCGCCGGCTATCAACGATCCAACAACGGCGGTTCAAGCGCTTGACGAGATCGAGGATCTGCTGCTGCGTCTTGGACAACGCCACCTCGAAATTGGGGCATATCGAGATAGCGGCGGTGATTTACGCTTGGTGGTTCCATTTCCCACGTGGGACGACATTCTTCGCCTTGCACTTGATGAGATCCTTTTCTGCGGGGCCACCAGCGTGCAAGTCATGCGGCGAATGAACGCGCTGGTTGCAGATCTGGCCGGGGCATTACAGAAGGAACGCCACGCGGCGATTGCATACTGGGCGTGCCGACTAAAAGCCTCGATCACGCGTTCCTTCGTAGATGATGATGAGGCAAGAGTCGACGCCTTGAAGGAAGATCGACAAGGGCTCGGCGTACCCCGTTAGCCGACAGGGCGCAGGCTCCGGAAGCCGCCGCTCACACGTACAGGATCAAGGTTCCCGCGATCGTCGAGATTATGCTGGCGAGCGCGTAGGTGCCGGTGTAGCCGATCGCCGGGACCGAGCTCTTTGCCTGCTGGGTCAAGAGGTTGAGGGCTGGCCCCGAGGTCATTGCGCCGGTCAGTGCACCGAGCAAGACCACAGGTTCGAGACCCAACGCCTTTCTGCCGAATGCATAGCCGAGCAGGAGCGGTAAAGCGACGACGAAGACGGCCGCCATGATCAGCGCCGGCCCCGCTTGCCTGAAGGTGTCGACAAGTTCTCCACCCGAGTTGAGTCCGACCCCGGCGATGAAGATCAGCAATCCGAACTCCATCAGGATCCAGCGCGCGGCTTCCGGGAAGCGTCCCACGGACGGGCGTGTGCTGTTGAGCCAGCCCGCTGCCACGCCGACGAGCAGCAGCCCTCCTGCCGTCCCGAGGGAGAGTGGAATCCCCGCAACGGTCATCGACAGGAGCCCAAGGGCCGTACCCAGCGCGATGCCGAAGGCAAAGATCGTCATGTCGGTCTCGATCACGTTCGTCTCGACGGTTCCTAGCATCTGCGGGAGAGCGCTGATGCCCCAGACGGGGCCCGACACGGTCAAGATGTCACCCCGCTCGAGCTGCAGCTCGGCCACGACGGGCAGTGCGCGTCCATCGCGCCTCACTTGACTGACGACGAGACCGCACCGCCGGGCGAGATCGAGGCTGCGCAATGTCTGGCCAAGCGCGCCCTGCTGCACGACGACGACCTGCGTCCAGGACGTCGAGAGCTCGGTCTCGTTCAGAATGCGAATCTCCGGGCCCGCTCGATCGATGCCGCCGCGGAAGAAGTTCGCATAGCCGTAGGCGTAAATTTCATCGCCCTTGCGCAGGTGATCGCCGGCCGTGGGCTTGAGCCAGGCGAGACCCCGCCGAATGCGAACGGTCGATAGCTCATCCCACAAGCGCTCCGCGAGCTCGGCGATCGTGGGACGGCAAAACTCGTCGTTCTCGACGCGATAGGCCCGCGCCTGCAAGGGTTCCGTCACCTCTGGAGTAACCTCGAGCCGGCGCGATTCCGCTGCGAGGTCGAGGCCGATGAGCTTCGGCAGCACGCTGACGATGGCGATCATCCCGATCGTTCCCACCACATAGGTGATGGCATAGCTCGCGCCGATGGAGGCAAGCACGCGCTCGGCCGTCCACCCTTGAGGTAGGGCAATGAGCCCCGATTGGACCGCGCTCTGGGCCGCTGCGAGTGTCGGGCTCGAAGTCAATCCGCCCGCGAGGAGACCCGCATTCGCCCCCGGGGGAAGCGAGAGCAACTTGCCGGCGACCCACGAGAGGAGGAAGCCAACAGCGGCGACGAACAGTGCGAGTGCGAAATAGCGCAAGCCATCCGACTTCAGGATTTCGAGGAATCGGGGTCCTGCTTGATAGCCGATCGAGAAAATGAACAGCGCAAAGCCGACCGCCTGTGCTCCGGCGCTGATCCGAAATCCCAGCTGGCCGAGCGCAATCGACACCAACAACGTTCCGGCGACCGGCCCAAAAGCGAATCCCGCCACAGTGATTCGGCCGACGAGGTAACCGAAGCCGATCAGCAGGAAAAGAGTGATGACGGGCTGCCCTTGAAAGAATGCAATGAGCGCATGGGCGTTCATCAGACTTTGGAGCCGCCGACGTACAACTGCAACGTCTCCGGTATCAGCATGCCCGATAGCAAGACGTGGAATCCATTATCGTGGATCGGGGGCAGTCCTGATACGCCAGGCCCCTGGAATTGGTTGAGTTTGCGGACGTAATACTCCCCTTCCAGCGACCAGCCCTTGTATTTCAGCCCGGAGTCAACATCCTCCATGAACGGTATCCGGCTGACTCCGCTCATCTTCCGTACTGTGGGTGAAATGTCAAGCCAGCTCGAGAGGTGTTCGCGATACTCAAAATCACCATAGCCATGAGTGCTTCCCGTATCTCAACGACCGCAAGCCCCCGACTTATTGAGAGCTCGCTGCGGCAAGCCCTTATCGTATTTACCCTCCCGCTCAAGCAGACTGACAGTGGATCGAGCAGCTCGCAAGCCATTCTTTAGGGGCTGGACTAGCTCGTAATTTTTTCTGCGGAGATGGTTTGTGAAAGTCGTCATCGTGGGTGGAGTGGCGGGCGGCGCATCGTGTGCAGCACGCCTGCGCCGGTTGGATGAGAGCGCACAAATCGTGATGGTGGAACGCGGCCCGTACGTGTCTTACGCGAACTGCGGCCTGCCGTATCACATATCGGGCGTGATTGAGAAAGAGTCGAGCTTGCTGGTCTCGAATGTGGAGACCTTCCGCACCATGTTCGGGATTGACGCGCGGACCAACTGTGAGGCAATCGGGATCTCGCGCAAAGATAAGACCGTGCAATTACGCGACATCAGCACGGGCGAGGTGAAGACCGAATCCTACGACAAGCTGGTACTCTCGCCGGGTGCGCCCTCGGTCCGGCCACCACTGCCCGGGATCGATCTACCGGGTCTGTTTGAGGTGCGTACCGTACCGGACGTGCGCATGATCCGCGAATGGATCGAAAAAGGCACCATTTTCCTCGCGGGCATCAACAACTACTCGGGAATTCAGTTCGTCAAGCCGACTCGTCGTGCTGTGGTGATCGGCGGCGGCTTCATTGGGCTCGAGACTGCCGAAAATCTGATCCATCTCGGCTTCGAGGTGACGCTGGTGGAGATGCTCGACCAAGTACTCGCGCCCTTGGACCGCGAATTCGCCCGTCTCGTGCAGGAGCACGTGAAGCGCCACGGCCTGCGACTGGCGCTCGGGGACGGCGTGGCTGGGTTCAAGCAGCTGGGCGGGGGTGCCCTCGAGGTTCGGACGAACTCCGGTAAGGCCCATCCAGCCGACCTCGTGATCCTCTCGCTCGGCGTGCGGCCGGACACCAGGCTCGCCAAAGCGGCGGGGCTCGAGATCGGCGAACGCGGCGGAATCCGCGTCGACGATCAGATGCGCACGAGCGACCCCGACATCTTCGCCGTCGGCGATGCGATCGAGGTCAAGGATTTCGTCACCGGGCAGTGGAGCTTGGTCGCGTTAGCGGGGCCTGCCAACCGACAGGGCCGGATCGCGGCCGACGTGATCGCCGGACGCAGTGCGCGCTTCCGCGGCACTCAGGGCACATCCATTATCGGATTGTTCGGCGGTGCGGCCGCTTGGACCGGAGTCAACGAAAAGACGCTTGAGAAGCTGGGCGATAAGGATTACGAGAAGGTCTACCTGTTCCCCAACTCGCACGCCGGTTACTACCCGGGCGCCAAGATGATCGGTTTGAAGTTCATCTTCCGCAAGTCCAACGGCCGTGTGCTCGGCGCGCAGGCTCTCGGCGAGGACGCCCCGGCCGTGGACAAGCGCATCAGTGCCCTGGCGGTCGCAATCCAGATGGGCGCGACGATCTACGACCTGGAGGAAGCCGAGCTGTGCTACGCGCCGCAGTTCGGTGGTGCAAAAGACGCGCTCAACTTCGCGGGCATGGTTGCAGCCGACGTCTTGCGCGGCGACATGCCGCTCGCTCACTGGGACGCCACACAAGGCGCCTTCCTGCTCGACGTGCGCGAGCCGGTCGAGCTCGCGGTAGAGAGCGTACCGGGTGCGGTGAACATTCCGATCGGGGAGCTGCGCGCTCGGCTCGGAGAGCTGCCGCGAAACCGTGAGGTCCACGTCATCTGCCGCTCAGCGCAGCGTGCCTACTACGCGACGCGCATTCTCTTGCAAAGAGGATTCAACGCCAGAAGTATCTCCGGTGGGATGCTCTCGCGATCGATGCTCTGTGAAACGAAATGAACTGACGGAAGCCGGCTAAGTGCGCTAAAGGCGGAAATTGGGCGCGTTGTCGCGTAGCGGCCTGCTAGCTAGCCAGTCGAGCTTACAGAGACTTCGCGTGTTTTGAGCAGCGATAGCGTGTGGCGCGCAATCATGAGCTCCTCGTCGGTCGGTATGACGTAAAGGCCGACCCGACTTTCCGGTTGCGATATGAGCGATTTGCCTTCTGCATTTGCACGCGGGTCGAAAGCCACGCCAAGCCAGGAGAGCTTCTCCGCTACACGCGCGCGAATGTTTGCCGAGTGCTCGCCGATCCCGGCAGTGAACACAAACGCATCGAGGCCGCCGAGCGCCGCCGCGAGCATTCCGGCGTTGAGACCGATCCGGTAGACAAAGTAGTCGATCGCAAGCGCGGCGCCGGGAGCCTCGCTCCTTTCCAGCTCCCGCATATCGTTGCTGATACCGGACATTCCTTTGAGACCACTCTCCCGGTAAAGCAATTCCTCGAGCGCCGCCGGACTCATTCCTTTTACGGCGATCAAATACAGTATCACCCCTGGATCGATCTGCCCCGGTCGGGTGCCCATCGGCAATCCGTCGAGCGCGGTAAAGCCCATCGTACTTTCCACGCTTCGACCGTTGTCAAGCGCACACATGGATGCACCGCTGCCCAAATGAGCGACGATAACACGACCCTTCGCGACAGCAGGCGCCATGTCGCGCAGGCGGCCCGCGACATATTCGTAGGAGAGCCCATGAAACCCGTAGCGTCGGACGCCCTCGGTGTAAAAGCTCTCAGGAATCGCGAAATGGTCGGCGACTTTGCTATGGTCCCGGTGAAACGCCGTGTCGAAGCACGCGACTTGGACCAGTTCCGGCCGACGCGCGAGCAGTGTTTGAATGGGCGCGAGGTTATTCGGCTGATGCAACGGCGCAAGCGAGACGTAGCGCTGGAGACTGGCCAGCACCGCATGATCGACGACCACCGGTCGATCGTATTGCGGGCCACCGTGAACCACGCGATGGCCGACGGCGGCCAAAGTGAAGGTCTGCGTCTCCCGCAACCAATCTCCGGCGGCTGCGATTGCTGCGGCAACGTCCGCTATCTGACGCGGCGCGTATGACTTGTCGATTAACGACGAGCCGTCGCTGCTCTCGGCGCGCAGCCGCGGTTGCGTACCGATCCCGTCCATCTGTCCTTTGATCAAGCGCCGCGGATCGCCGGCAGCCGCGAGTCCAAATACTTGAAACTTAACGCTCGAGGAACCCGCGTTGACGACTAGAATAGCGTCCATTTCCAATCACGCCGGAGTCATTTTTGCGCTGGCGCGACGGGCCGCGGCGAAGAGCACGGCGACGGCGCAGGATGCCAGGCGGCTGCGCACGGAATCCGCGCGCGAGGTGAGGATGATCGGTACGCGTGCGCCGAGTACGAGGCCGGCCGAATCCGCCTTCAACATGTAAATGAGATTCTTGGCGAGCATGTTGCCAGCCTCAAGATCGGGTACGACCAAGATCTGCGCCCGTCCCGCAACCGGCGATTCGATGCCCTTGATCCTCGCCGCCTCAGGATCGATGGCGTTGTCGAAGGCGAGCGGGCCGTCAACTATGCCACCAACGATCTGCTTGCGGTCGGCCATTTTGCAAAGCGCTGCCGCATCGATAGTCGACGGTATTTTGGCGGTAACGGTTTCGACGGCGGATAGAATCGCGACGCGCGGGGTGCCAAGTCCCACCTGGGTATAGAGATCGATGGCGTTCTGAATGATGTCGTGCTTGGCGTCGAGATCGGGAGCGATGTTGATCGCGGCATCAGTGATGAACAAGGTCTCCGGATAGCTCGGAATATCCATGATGAAGACGTGACTTATCCGTCGCGATGTACGCAAGCCGGTGCTCGAAGCGGTTACCGCCCGCATCAGCTCATCGGTATGCAAGCTGCCTTTCATCAGCAGTTCGCCCTCTGCCGCGTGAATCATTGCGACGGCCTTCGCCGCAGCCGCTCCGCTGTCGGGGGCGTCGACCAATTTGAAGTTGCCGATGTCCAGCCCGTGCTCGCGCGCGACCGCGCGGATCGTCGCCGCAGGACCGACCAGGATCGGCGTTATGATGCCGGTCCCTGCAGCATCGGTCGCGCCGCGAAGCGACGTCTCGTCGCACGGATAGACCACAAGCGTTTTCGCCGCGGCCACGCCCTTTGCACGTGCGATCAGGCGGTCATATTTCGACTCCGCGGGATGAGCCGCAGGACCGATAGCCACAAATGCACCTAACTCGCTTTCCGCCGCGGCGGGCGTGTTGGCTCGCTCCATGGTTCAACGCTGCTCGGTACGGGTTTCGCTTCCGCCCTCGGCTGCGCCTCGACGCCAAAGAGTTGCTCCACCCGTTTGATGCGCTCGCTGTCGTCGGCCGAATATTCGCCGCGTGCACCCAGAACTTGAGTGATCAGTTCGAACGCTTTCCGCCTTGCGCCCGCATCGGCCGGGAGCATCGACGGAATGGCGGCCAAGGCCCCTTCGCAATCGATCAGCAGCATGTAGGACTGCTCGCGGACGATCGCCTTGAAAGCCGACAAGGAGATGTCGCTTTCGGCTTGCCGGATGCGGCGCAGCGCGCCGAAGCCGCGCTCGTCCGCCACGGCGCGCGAGGTGGCCACGTACAGCAGCGCCCGGATCATCGCTTCGCGCAGCCCGCCGGCGGGAATCCGTGCCTTGAGCTCAGCAGCGCGTTGCTCGATGAATTGGCGATGTGTCGCACTCTTGGCCGCTTGGCGCAACGGGCGCGTGCCGGCCGGGTCGACGCCGACGGCGGCCTGCAGGGTGGGCGATCCGTACACCATCCGGAACACGCTTTCGGCGATCGCCTCGTTCGCATCACGCCACGCATCGAGCGAGGCGACGATTTGACGCGAGAAGTTTTCCTGCATTGCCAAGAAAGGATTATCCGCGGCCGCGGGTTTGCGATCCTTGCGTACCTCTTCAGCCAAGGGGGCGACGGACGCCATCAAGGGGTTGGCGTTGGAGAAAGCCTCATACTGCAAGCGCAACGGATGCATTTGCCACATCCAATCCGCCAGCGGTGCGTTGACGAAAGCACGAACAACTGGCTGCATAAACGTGCGATACAGGGCGAGATTGGTCTGAGACACTTTGTCGGCGGCCGCAAAGCAACGCTCGTCTGCCGCGTCATTGCCCCCAAGCGCTCGGATATCGTCGAGTGTTCTCGCTTCGCAGCGCATGACCCACTCGCCGCTGACAAGATCGGGATTTGCCGTATCCGCACTCTTCGCCTCAAAGGTCGCTTCGTACAGGCCGGGCGGCAACGTATCGATCAGGTCGATGTTGCTGGAAAGCTCACCATGCTCTTTTCGCGCCACGCTGGCAGAAACAAAGATGCCCAGGTGACCGATTTTCTCGTGAATGGTGTAGACGATGGTCTGACCGTAAGAGCGCATCTCCTCGATGTCCTGATAGAGATCGAGAATCCAGCCAAGAGCCTGTTGCGGCGGCGTGATATTGTCGCCTTTGGAGCAGAAGACCACGATTGGCGAGCGGATTTCGCGCAGATCGATTGCCGTTCCATCCGATGTTTCTATTTTTCCCGCGGCCAGATTATTGCCGATGAACAGCTCATCGACGATGAACTGCATTTCCTCCGCATTCAAGTTCACGTGACCGCCCCACCAGCGCTCGAAATCCAGATAACGCGGCGCCTCGGTGTCGATCTTCGAATAGAGATTGTATTTCTTGCTCCACAAGGTATTTGCAGGATTTTGAGATTCAAAATTCTGCACCAGCCAAGCGCCGTCGAACTTGCCGTGACCCAAATCGCCGGTGAGAGCGGTCAACCAGCTGCCGCCCAGCAAGCCACCGCTGTAGCGCATGGGATTTTTGCCGTGCACGCCCTGCCAATACGACAGCGGCGAGCCGGCGATGATGATCGGACCGAAAAGCTCGGGCCGAAGAGCGGCAAGCATCATTACTGCCCAGCCGGCTTGGCAATTCCCGACGACGCAGGGCTTGCCGTCCGCTTGCGGATGGAGCGCAATGACACGCTCGAGGAATTGCCCCTCGGCACGGGCAACATCCTCGATGGTCTGTCCCGGCACCGGTTCGGGAAGAAAACCAATGAAGTAGCACGGATGACCGGCTTTGAACGCGGCGCCGATTTCACTGTCCGCCTTAAAGCCGCCGATCCCCGGACCGTGTCCGGCGCGCGGATCGACGATGACAAACGGCCTCTTTGTTTGGTCGATCGCGATTTCTGCGGGCGGCACAATGCGCACCAGGGCGTAATTCACTGGCCGCTCTAGTCGGCGGCCGTCGACGATGAGCTCAACGTGATAATTCAGCACATGCGGAGCAGTTTCCGCCAAGTGCTCGCGATATTGATTGCCCCGCTGGCGCATGACATCCCAATAGAGCACGCTGCGCTGGGCGGCGTCGGAGAAGTAGTCCATTGCGGCGCGGTAAGGGCCCCAAAAATTAGATACCTCGGTTGAACTCATCTTCGTCTCCTTGGATCGCACGGAACCTCAGTGGACTCTAGAGAGAATCCCGTTCGATAACCATTAGGCCAAGTACGTAGTGATCTCTCGTAGAGCGCGAGCGATTGATTCATCAAATTGTCACATTGTGCTGCAGGCTGACAGCTAATCCATGATGTGATATCCACCATCGATATAGAGCGTTTCGCCCGTGATAAGGCGGGCCGCGTCATGGGCCAGAAAGGCGGTAGCCATACCGACGTCCTCGATGCTGACCAGACTTCGCGCCGGCGCCTTTGCCTTTGCCTTGTCGAGTAAATCGTCAAACTCCGGAATTCCCGAGGAGGCGCGCGTCGCCAATGGGCCCGGCGAGATGGCGTGAACGCGAATGCCCTTGGGCCCCAACTCAGCAGCGACGTAACGAACGGCTGCCTCAAGAGCCGCTTTGGCAACCCCCATGATGTTGTAGTTCTCGACGACCATCTGACTGCCGTAATAGGTCATGGTGAACAGGGTCCCGCCGTCGCGCATCAGCGGCTCCGCCAAGTGCGCCATGCGAATGAACGTCCAACATGACACTTCCATCGTGGTAGCGAAGCCCTTCAGCGACACATCGACCACACGCCCTTGCAGCGCCTGCTTGGGCGAGAACGCGATCGAATGCACGACAAAATCGAGCTTGCCCCACTCTGTTGCGATTCGCTCGAACACTGCTTCCATCTGGCCAGGCACAAGAACGTCGAGAGGCATTAGAATCGACGCCTCGAGCGCCTGGGCCAATGGTTCGACGTATTTCTTCGCTTTTTCGTTAAGATAGGTGACCGCAAGTTCCGCTCCGAACGAGCGAAACGCCCGGCCACAACCCCACGCGATCGACTGATCGTTTGCGATTCCGACAACAAGGCCTTTCTTACCTTCGAGCAGCTTGACTTTTGCTGTGGGTATCATCGGTGAAGTCCTCCTGAGTTTGCGCTTTGCTGCCCGTGCCTTCGCACCTATATGTTGTCCGCGCCATCCGTCCCATCGTGAACCGCCTAGAAAATCAAAGTCGCCCCGACCAACCATGTATTCTCGGTGGTGAAAATGAATACCCGAGTTTTGGGTTCATTTGGATTGTCTACGGCATCGCCGTTGGGTTGATTCGGCTGAATACCGAACTTGTTTTTCCACCAGCGATAACCAGCCCATACTGACAACTGATTGGGTTTACCCCAGGCCATCTTGCCGACGTCGAGATGCAGGCTCTGCTGCGTCAGGTATTCGGTCGTGTGCAGAAGACCCGGACCCAAGGGAGCGCAGGTTTCACCGCAGCCTTTGTCCCCATGGATCGACACCAGGGCTTTATAGGTCAGCGGAAAGTACGCTGGAAGAAAACCGAGCGGCTGCATGTAATTGACTTCCACCGCCCAGGTTGTATTGAATTCCACCTTGCCGCTTGGATTCGGAATCGGCTCGGGGTGTTTTAAATT
>CAWDGY010000022.1:0-17488 GCA_963801865.1 uncultured Gammaproteobacteria bacterium
GAACCTCTCCGAGTTGTACGAAGAGATCAGCATCCTGGTAAAGCCGGCCATTTCCAAAGACATTGCCCTGGAGATGAATCTGCCGCGGGATTTGGCGCCGGTGGAGGGGGATCGCGGACAGATGCGGCAGGTATTCACCAACCTGGTCCTGAATGCCGCCGAATCCATTACTGCAAGAAGCGGACGAATCTGGGTGGAAACGGGAGTGCGCCGGATTGACGTGGTCCGTCCGGAGAGCCGGTGGGCGGCGGGCGACGCGCCTCCGGGAAGGTATGTCTACCTGGAAGTGACCGACACCGGCTGCGGCATGGACGAAGGCACCCGGGCGAAGATTTTCGACCCGTTTTACACCACCAAATTCGTGGGCCGGGGGCTGGGCCTGGCGGCCGTAGCGGGAATCGTTCGCGGACACAAGGGCGCCATCAGCGTCACCAGCACGCCGGGCCAGGGCAGCCGCTTCCTGGTGCTCTTTCCGGTTTCGCCGCACGGCCAGACAGTGGACACGGTGGAGCGAGCGGGCGCGCAATCCGGCAAGCCTACTGTGCTGGTGGTGGACGACGAGATCATCGTGCGGCAGATGGCACGCACCGTACTCGAGCGGCATGGCTACGAGGTGATTCTGGCCGAAAACGGACCGCAAGCCATCGAGCTTTTCAAGCGCAATCCGATGGATTTTTCGCTGGTGGTGCTGGACCTCAGCATGCCGGGCATGAGCGGCGCGCAAACCCTGCCCGAACTGCGGCGGCACCGTCCGGAAATTCCGGTACTGATCACCAGCGGGTACACCGAATCGCAGGCCATGCACATCTTCGAAGGCCAGGACGTTGCGGGCTTCCTGCAAAAGCCTTTCAGCTCGCAGATTCTGGCGAATCGCATCGCCGCCACTCTGCGGCAGGGGTGAGACATGCCGCTGCTTCTCCTTCTGCTGCTGTTGGACTGGCAGAGCGGAACGGTAGCGGAATCGACCCTCTCCGGTACCGCGGCCGATTCCATCACGGGCGCGGCACTCCCCAAAGTGCGGGTGCTGGCCGAGCCGGTGAATGATCGCGCGACGCCGTTCAGCACCGTGACCGATGAGAAGGGTAGTTTCACCCTGGTACACCTTCCGCCGGGAGAATACCGGCTGAGAGGCACGCGCAACGGATACCTGCCGACCTACTACGGCGCGCGTCAGGCGGGCAGCAAGGGAATTACTCTGAGTGTGGATGCAGGCGGCGCGCAGAAGGACCTCAAGTTGAAGCTGTTCCCCTTCGCGGTCATCGCCGGGACGGTGCGCGATCCGGAAGGCGAACCACTGGTGGAAGCGCGCGTCGCACTGATCGCAGTGAGATACCGGAATGGCATCCGCCAGTTGATGGCCACCGGCGATTATGGGACTACCGACGACCTGGGCCAGTTCCGCATTCCCGGCGTCCGCCCGGGCCACTACTACCTGAAGGCCGCGTCGGAACACGACGACGACAGGCCGTCTCCGGTGGACCGGTCGCCCCAGGATGCGCCGCCCCCGCAGACGCTGGCCGCCACGTTTTATCCCGCGGCGCGCGAACCCGGCGCGGCACGCAAGATCGACGTGGCGGCCGGCGACCGGTTCACGGGCGCGGATGTGACCTTGCTACGGAGCCGCCTGTACCGCGTTCGGGTGAAACTGGAAGGGCCTGCGGGCATGCCCAAAGGCGTGGGCTTGCACCCGCGGCCCGAACTGAGCGACGGACTCGGGCCGAATCCGGAGAGCCATTGCGAGAAGGGCGTCTGTGAGTTCACGCGGGTGCCGAACGGGTCTTATTCGGCGGTGGCCTCCACGGGGCCACGCAATCCCACCATGGAAGAAATGTTCTCCAACAGTTCTCAGACATATGTGAGCGTTCCGGTGGACGTTGCCGGCGCGGATGTGGACGGAGTAGTTGTGGCCATCGGCCCGCCGGCGGAAATCGACGGTCACATCGCGGGGGACCGTGAGAATGTGCGGGTGGAATTCGTGGATGCCGAAGGCAGCGAGCACAATGCCCGGTTCGCCGCCGACGGTTCCTTCACCGCCAGCCTCTCGCAGGGACGGTACGAGGTGTGGGTCAGTGCCGACAGCGGCGATCTGGTGGCGGCGGGCATTCGCTCCGAAGATACCGACGTGCTGCGGGACGGCCTCACGGTCGCTCGGTCCGGCAAGCTGCCGCTGGAAATCACACTGGCTCACGATGGCGCCCGGATCGACGGCGTGGTCCACGATAAAGAGGATCAGCCCGTGGCTGGAGCCACCGTAGTGCTGATTCCCGAACCCAAACTGCGCTTCCGGCACGACTTGTGGCAGGAGGCCAACACCGATCAACTCGGACGGTATCATCTGTCGCCGGTGACTCCGGGGGAATACAAACTTTTCGCCTGGCCGGATATCGAAGAGGGCATTTGGTTCGATCCGGATTTCCTGAAAGACGCCGAATCGCAGGGGCTCGAAATCACCATTGACGCGAAGGGCCATGCGGTGGCCAATCTAAAGTTACCAGCGGAGAAGTAAGATGAATGCCCTTTCGATCGCGATGGCGTGAGAAACCGGTAATTCCGCAGTAGGTATCGCATCCGACCGATTATGAAAGATTTGACGTCAAGTTATCCGATAACCCCACCTAACGCCCGCAACTTGGCAAAACGGGACTTGGAAGGATGTAGAAGCGAGTATATACTTCATCGCCGCAATGTTTTATTTTATAGTGAGGCTGAATGCGCCAGAACTCGCTATGGGCGATTGGGTTGCTGCCGGTTATTCTTTCGTGCTCTGTCGCCTCCCCGCCTTCGGATACCGGACACCTCGCGGCCCATTTGAACGCGGTACGTGATAGGAAATGGCTACCGGACGATGAATATAGAAACATCCAGAAGGAATATTTAGCGTGGATCGATTCGCGAGTGAAGGCCGGAATCAGTGCACAGAGCATGAATCGTGAGCTGAGGAGCGTGGGGTTGTTTCCGCGCCGGCCAAAGGGCCAGGAACCAGAGGACTCTCTGGACGAAATGCATAGCAGCCATACCGGATACCTAGACCCGATATCTACAGAATTCGATGTGATCGTCATCGGCGGCGGCCATGCGGGCACCGAGGCCGCGCTCGCCGCGGCGCGTATGGGCCGACGCACGCTCCTGCTCACGCACAGCATCGAGACCTTGGGGCAGATGAGCTGCAATCCGGCGATCGGGGGCATCGGCAAGGGCCACCTGGTCAAGGAGATCGATGCGCTCGGCGGCGCCATGGCGCTCGCCGCCGATCAGGCGGGCATACAGTTCCGAACGCTCAATGCCAGCAAGGGACCCGCGGTGCGCGCCACGCGGGCTCAGGCGGACCGCCAGCTGTACCGGCGCGCGATTCGTCGCTTCCTCGAGCGGCAGCCGAATCTGCAGTTGTTCCAGCAGGAGGTCGCCGATCTGAAGGTGCGGGGCGATCGTGTCGAGGGTTGCGTCACGCAGAGCGGCATCGAATTCCTCGCGCGCAACATCGTACTCACCGTCGGCACCTTTCTCGGCGGCAGGATCCACGTCGGCATGCAGAGTCACGCGGGCGGCCGTGCCGGCGATCCCCCCGCGAACACTTTGGCGGCGCGGTTGAGGGAACTGCCGCTGCGGGTCGGACGACTGAAGACCGGCACACCGCCGCGCATCGACGGTCGCAGCATCGACTACGCCGGATTGCGCGAACAGCACAGCGATGATCCACGCCCGGTGTTCTCGTATCTCGGCACCCGCGCCGCGCATCCGCGCCAGCTTCCCTGCCACATCACCGCAACCAACGAGCGCACCCACGACATCATCCGCTGCGCGAGCGGGCGATCACCGATGTTCACCGGAGTCATCGAAGGCGTCGGTCCGCGCTATTGCCCATCCGTCGAGGATAAGGTGGTGCGCTTCGCCGACAAGACCTCCCACCAAATCTTCATCGAACCCGAAGGGCTCGATACGCACGAGGTCTATCCGAATGGGATATCGACGAGCCTGCCGTTCGACGTGCAGTACGAATTCGTGCGCACCATCAAAGGATTCGAGCGCGCGCACATCACCCGGCCGGGCTATGCGATCGAATATGATTTTTTCGACCCTCGCGACTTGAAGGCGAGCCTGGAGAGCAAGTTCATCGCCGGTTTGTTCCTGGCCGGCCAGATCAACGGCACGACGGGCTATGAAGAGGCCGCGGCGCAGGGCTTGCTCGCGGGTGCCAATGCGGCGCTTGCGGCGGAGGGGCGCGATGCCTGGTGCCCGAAGCGCAGCGACGCCTACCTGGGCGTGCTGGTCGACGATCTGATCACGCGCGGTGCTCCGGAACCATATCGGATGTTCACGAGTCGCGCCGAGTATCGACTGACGCTGCGCGAGGACAACGCGGATCTGCGCCTGTGCGGGCGGGGACGCGAGCTCGGACTGGTCGACGACGAGCGCTGGGAATTTTTCGAGCGCAAGCGCCGAGCGGTCGACGGCGAGGTCGCTCGCTTGAATGTGCTCGTCATCCATCCGCACCAGGTGCCGGCTCCGCTCCTCGCCAAGCTCGGACAACCGCTGCTGCGCGAGGCGCGTCTCTTTGAATTGTTGCGCCGCCCGCAGCTCTCGTTCGACGACCTGTGCGCGGTCGCGGCGCCCGAGCAAGGCCCGGGCCAGGCGTGGCGAACCGATGAGCGATTGGCGGAGCAGGTGAAGCAGCAGGTCGACGTGCAGGCAAAGTATTCCGGTTATCTCAAGCGGCAGAGCGCGGAGATCGACCGGCAGCAGCGCCATGAAGAGTTCAGGCTCCCGGCCGATCTCGACTATGCGCAGGTTGCCGGCTTGTCGAACGAGGCCCGCCAGTCCTTGAGCGCGGTCCGGCCGCAGACATTGGGACAGGCTGGGCGCATTCCCGGCCTCACTCCCGCCGCGGTCTCCCTGCTGTTGGTGTATCTCAAGAAGCGCGATCGCGCGGCGTGAAATATGGCGTGGGTTGCGCCGTGCTGCTCGCGGCGACCTTGGCGCTCGCGCTGACGTGGCGGCCCCACCATGCGTCGGGCCCGGCGCATGCCGCCGTCTTGCGCCGGGGTAACGGTCCGGAACCCGAAAGCCTCGATCCGCATCAGGCGCGCTCGGAGGCGGCACTCACCATTCTGCGCGACTTGTACGAGGGCCTGACCGAAATCGGCTCCGACGGAACCCCGGTGTTGGCGGGTGCCGATCGGTGCGACATCTCTCCCGACGGAAAGACGTATCGATTTCATCTGCGCAGCGGCGCCCGATGGTCGAACGGCGATCCGGTGGTGGCCGAGGATTTTGCAGCGGCTTGGCGCCGCTTGGTCGACCCGCACACTGGCGCGCAATACGCGGATTTACTCACGCCGGTACGCGGTGCGGCGGAGATTACGGGCGGCCTCGCGGACGCCGCCACTCTCGCCGTGCGGGCGCTCGATCCCGCCACGCTGGTCGTCGAGCTCGCGCATCCCGCCGCCTATTTTCTCGGCGTGCTGGCCCACCCGGCGACGTTTCCGATTCATCGCCCCTCGCTGGCCGCACACGGACGCGGCTTCGCCAAACCCGGGGTGATGGTCTCGAACGGCGCCTTCGTCTTGACCCGCTGGGATTTCGGCTCGCACTTGGTCGCGCGGCGCAATCGGCGCTATTGGAACGATGCGGCCACGCGCCTGGAAGGGGTCGAGTATTACTCCTTTGCCGAGCCCGGGACCGAGCTTCGCGCATTCCGGAGCGGCGAGCTCGACATCACCGCGACCATCCCGGCCGCTCAGGCGGCCTGGGTCCGGGAGCATCTTGGCCGCGAGCTGCACGTCGCTCCGCAGCTCGCCGTGTACTACCTGGGCCTCAACCTGACGCGGCCGCCGTTCGCAGGGAATCCGCAGCTGCGCCGCGCGCTGTCGCTCGCGATCGACCGCGAGCGCCTGGTGAGATCGGTTACCGCGTCCGGCGAGTCGCCCGCCTATACATTCGTGCCGCCGACCACCTTCGGCTACTCGCCGCCGCTCCCCGACTATGCGGGCTGGCCGGCGGCGCAGCGCATCGCCCTGGCCCGGCAACTTCTCGTCGAGGCCGGGATGTCGGAACACCCGCCGCAGCTGGAATTGCGCTACAACAGCAGCGAACTTCACGCCCGGGTCGCAACCGCCGTTGCCCAAATGTGGAAGCAGGCGCTCGGAATCGAAACCTCGCTGCATGCCGAAGAGTTCAAAGTGCTCCTGCAAGACATCGATCGCGGCGATGTCACGCAGGTATTCCGCGCCAGCTGGATCGGCGACTATGACGACGCATACAGCTTCTTGCAGGTGCTGAAGAGCGACTTCGGCATCAATCTGCCCCGCTACGCGAATGCCGACTACGATGGCTTGCTGGCGCGCGCCGCGAATGAGAGCGACGCGACCGCCCGGCGCGAGCTGCTGCAGCGGGCGGAGGCGGTCATGCTCGCCGATCAACCGGTCATACCGCTGTATTTCTACGTGGCAAAGCATCTGGTGAGTGCGCGAGTGCACGGCTGGCACGACAACGTGATGAACATCGTCTATAGCAAGAATCTCGACAAAGACGGCGCATTCGCGGGCAAATGACGCCTATCTTTCACGCGCGAGTGGCATTTTGGCCGGCCAATCTTTAACATCAGCGCTCTTTATTTGCCCCGGCTCGGAGAATTTGAATGCTGTCTCGATTGAATGGCTTGGCGTGGCTTGCCGGCGCGACGGCGTTGAGCTTGGGGTTGTCTCATCGAGTCCATGCGGCCGATGCATCGGGCCCGGGCGACCCGGTGCTCGGTGAGAAGAAGTTCTACACCTGTTACGGCTGTCATGGGGTCGAGGATTACAAGAACGCATATCCGGACTACAGCGTTCCGAAACTGCGTCATCAACACGCGGCGTACATCATCGCCGCCCTTCAGGAATACAAGACGGGTGCGCGGCCGCACGCAACCATGCATGCGCAAGCCGCGACGTTGTCCGACCAGGACATGGCAGACATCGCCGCTTACCTGCAGGGGACCGCGGTGAAGCCGGCTGCTTCGGCCGCCGCCGAGTCGGCGCCCAAGCAAGCGGCCGCCTGCGCCGCCTGTCACGGCGAGAACGGGCTCGGAGTGGACGCACCGCTTGATCCGAAGCCGCCGGTGCTCGCCGGACAACACATCGATTATCTCGAGCAGGCGCTGGCCTCCTACCGCAACGGGCGCCGCAAGAACGTGGTGATGAACGGAATGGCGCAATCGCTCAAGGGCGATGAGGACGTCAAGGCCGTCGCCGCCTATTTCGCGAGCCAACACTCGCCTCTGACGACGGCGACCCCCGAGAGCAAGTAGGACCTCAACGCTGGGTGATCAGAAACTGCGCGAACGCGGCATAGTAGGCATCGCGATTTTGCTTCTTCTCGAAGCTCTGCCCCTCGTCGGTCGCCTGAAGGTACCAAACCACGCCGCTTCGGGCACGCAGTCGATTCACGATCTGATCCGACTCTCCGATCGGCACGCGCGCATCGTTCTTTCCATGGACCACGAGCAGCGGCGTTGAAATGCGGTCGGCGTTGCTCAGCGGCGAAATTCGCCGCAGATACGCCCGCGTGTCCGGATCGCGCTCGTCACCGTATTCGGCGCGGCGCTGATTTTGCCGATACGGCGCGGCATTGCTCAAAAAGCTGATGAAATCCGTGATGCCGCCGAAATCCACCGCACCGCGCAGACGGTCGCCGTAGTTGACGAGGGCGGCGAGTGCGAGGTACGCGCCGTACGAGACGCCCGACACCACCACGTGCTTCGCGTCGAGGTTGCTCTGCAGGCCGACCCACACGAGCAGCGCTCCGACATCCTTGACGGCATCTTCGCGCTGCATGCCGTTGTCGAGGGATGCGAAGGTCTTGCCGTAGCCGGTGGAACCGCGCACATTCGGTGCGATGACCGCAAATCCGAGTTCCTGGACCACGTATTGAATCCAAGGATCGAAGCGGGGGCGAAATTGCGCAGCGGGGCCGCCGTGCAGCACGATGAGAACCGGATGCTGTCCGGGTGTCGAAGGCTCATAGACGTAAAGCGGAATTTGGCGCGGCTTACCGTCCGGCCGGTCGAAGGTCGGAAATTGCGTCAACCGCGGCGTCACGAACTTGGCGGGATCCATCGGACCCGCTTCGCTCTGCGTCCACTGCTCCAGATGGTTGCTCGCCATGTCGAGTACATAGGCATCCCGCGGCCGATTGGAGCCCGTAAAGCCGAACGCCAGCCGCTTGCCCTCGGGGTCAAAGCTCAGCGAGTCGATCACCCCGGCGACCGGAAGCCTGGGAGGTATCAAGTCCTGGTGCGCGCGCAAATCGAGCACGTTGAGCTTGCCGGCACCGCCTTCGTTGCTGACATAGGCGAGATAGTGACCATCCCGGGAGACGGCCACTTGCTCCACGTCCCACGGAATGGGTCCGGAGATCTCGGACTTTTCGCCGGTGAACAGGTTGAGATAGCGGAGCTTGGCGAACTCGCTGTCGCGGTCTGAAATCACATAAACGCCCTGTCCGTCGCGCGAAAATTTGGCGCCCGCGATTCCAACCTTGGCCGCAGAGGGATCCACCTCGCGTTTTTGCCCGCTGCTCAGGTCGACGATATACAGATAGCCTTCGCCGAGCGACACGTATTTCAGAACCAGAAGCTTTCGATCGTCCGGCGACCAGTCGAGCGGGTACCAGGCTGCGGCGTCGCCGCTGACCGCGAGTCGCGGCAGCGCGCCGCTTTCCGGATCGACGATATCGATATCGCAGGTCACGCCGTCCCGCGCGGTGCTGAAGAACGCGACTTCACGGCCGGCGTTGGACCAGACGGCGCCGCCGTTCGTGGACTTGCCATCGCTCAGAAGGCGCGGGGCGGATTCACCCTGGCGCTGATAGTAGAGTTGAGCGTTCTCGTTGCCGCCCGCGCTCTTCAAGAATACGTATGCATTGCGATTCGGATCGGGCGAGAACGCGGCCTGGTTGATCGGTTCGCGCAGAAACGTCATTTGGCGGCGCTCCGCGCCCGCACGGTCCACCAGGTGCAGCTGATCGACATTGCCGAAGCGCGTCGCGATCAGCAGCTCGCCGTGCGCAGACCAACCGAGAGCCGCCGCCTCGCGGCCGCCCAGATAGGCGTCCAGCTTGCCGGCCGGATCGCCAGCCAGCTCCGGCACATTATCGAAAATCAAATTGCCCCGCACCGTCGCGACGGCGCCGAAGCCCGTGGATTCCACCAACACCATCGCCAAAAGCAGCGGCAATAAATAAATTCTGGTCATTATTCCTATGTTCCCAAACCGCGAGGATAATAGATCCCATGGCAGGCTTCGAGCATCTACTTAAGTCCTACGACGTGAGCGATACGCTCGACGACATCGCGAGCGCCGATCCGCCGGCGTATTTGCGCCGCTGCTTCGCCGAGGGCTTCTCCACTCCCAGCCTTTCGTGGGCACGAATGCAGCAACTTGCACTCTGCGCGATGGTACTCGACTCGATCGTCAATGACCGAGAATACGACGTTCTCGAGCCGGAACTGATCGCGGACTGGCGCGTTCACTACGGCCATGCCTGTGCGCACGTGAAGGACACGGCGGTTCTTGCGCTGCGCCGGGCGCTCGACGTGCTGAGAGCGCGGGACCCCGACGCTGCCGCAGAGATGGAAGAACTCGAGCGTCGCTTGACGCCCGCCTGAATGAGCCGCTGCATGGCGCTGCGTTTGCGCATCGGCATTGCTGGCTCGAGTTTGGCGGCGCTGGCTGCCTGCGTTACCTCGTCCGTTCCGCCGCCGCAACCGCCGCGCGTACCGCCGGTCGAAAAGCCGGACGCCTCCTATGACTGGCATTCGCTCGTGATCGCTCCGTTTGGCACCCTGTTGAAGGAGATGCCCGCCGGGCTGCACGAGGTGCTGTTGTTCCGGGACGCGGCGCAAGGGGGCGACGGCAGGGAGAACGGGGACTGCTACGCGCTCGACGGCGAGCCGCCCGCGTTCGTCGGACGCCGTCCGGATGAGTATCTGCTGTGCTTCGACCACGATCGCCTGAGCCGAATCGAGGCGTCGGTGCGCCTGTCACCCGGAGGTGCCGGCACGGCATATGCCGAGCTGTGCGCCCCCTCGCGAGCGAACCCCGCAGCGCCGGCCGCGCCGCCGGCGGCAGAGCCCGGCGGCTGCGAAGGGCGCGACGGTGCCGTCGCGTTTCGCGCGCGCCTGAGCGGCACGGAGACGCAATCGCCCGATGTCTTGTCGATCAGCCTGTTCAGCGCCGCCGATTCAACTCCATGATGAGCCGAGACGCCGAGCGCGAACTGCTCGTCTCGGGCGCACGCGAACTGAAGCTCGCGCTGAGCGCCGCCCAGCGTGAACGGCTGCTGAGCCTGATCGATGAATTGGAGTCCGCCAATGCGATGTTCAATCTGACGGCAATTCGCGACCGCCTCGGCATGCTGCGCAAACATGTGCTCGACAGCTTGAGCCTGCAGCCGTTCCTGCGCGGCCTGCGTATCGCCGATGTGGGAACGGGGGCTGGATTTCCCGGCTTGCCCCTGGCGGTCGCGAATCCGGGGCGGCGGTTCTTTCTGATCGAGGCGACGGGCAAGAAAGCGCGCTTCGTTACTCAAACCGCCGAGCGTCTGGGCTTGACCAATGTCGAGGTGGTGAATGCCCGCGCCGAGAATTATCGGCCGTTCGAACTTTTCGACACGGTGGTGGCGCGGGCTCTGTCGTCGCTGGCCGACTTCGTCGCCTACGCCGGGCACTTGTGCGCTCCCGAAGGGCGCCTGCTGGCGATGAAGGGCAGGAGGCCGGATGAGGAGATGTCGGCACTGCCGAAGTCCTTCCGGGTGCTCGCCGTCCACCGGGTCAAAATGCCAGGACTGGACGACGAGCGCCATCTTGTGGAACTCTCACCCGCGAGGCCCAGCGCGGCGCGGCCCAGGACGAGCATGCCATGAACCGGGTCATCGCGGTCGCAAACCAGAAAGGCGGAGTCGGTAAAACGACGACCGCTGTCAATCTCGCCGCTTCCTTGACGGCCACCAAGAGGCGCGTCCTGCTGATCGATCTCGACCCGCAGGGCAACGCCACCATGGGCTGCGGGATCGAAAAGAACGCCCAATCCCGCACCAGCTGCGACGTCCTGCTCGGCGAATGCGGCGCCGTGGAAGCGCTGGTACCGGTCGAATACGGCGGTTTCATGCTCATGCCGGCGAATCAGGATCTCACCGCCGCGGAGGTGCGGCTGCTCACGATGATGACGGGACGCGAGTTCAAGCTGCGCAACGCCCTGAAGCCCATCCGTGCAGACTTCGACGTGATATTGATCGATTGCCCGCCCGCGCTGAACATGCTGACCCTGAATGCGCTGGTCGCGGCGGACTCGGTGATGGTGCCGATGCAGTGCGAATACTATGCGCTCGAGGGCTTGAGCGCCCTGGTGCAGACGATCGAACAGATCCGCGGCAGCATCAATCCGGAGTTGGAGATCGAGGGGTTGCTGCGCACGATGTTCGATCCGCGCAACAACCTGGCGAACGAGGTGTCGGCGCAGCTGGTTGAGCACTTCGGCGACAAGGTGTTTCGCACCCTGATTCCGCGCAACATCCGCTTGGCGGAGGCACCGAGTTTCGGCAAACCCGCATTGTTTCACGACAAGGAATCGCGCGGCGCTCTCGCCTACCTGGCGCTGGCGGGTGAAATGATTCGCCGCGACGACGTGCCGCCCCCGGCCGAGATGATTGGCCGCGACGACGTGCCACCCGCGCCCGTATAATCCGCTGCATCGTTCCTCGGAATTCGAGCATGTCCGGCAAAAAGCCGTCTTTGGGTCGCGGGCTTGCGGAGTTGAGCCCCTTGCTGGCGCGCCGCTCCAGCATGCCGGCGTCCGACACGGCGCCGCTGGTCGGCGACCGGCTGGCGAGCCTGCCCTTGGATCTGCTGCAGCGGGGCAAATACCAGCCCCGGGTGGACATGCGGCCGGAGTCCCTGGGCGAGCTCGCCGAATCGATCAAGGCTCAGGGATTGGTGCAGCCCATCCTGGTGCGGCCGTTGCCGGGCCACCTGCCCGGCGAATCCCAGCGCTATGAAATCATCGCCGGCGAGCGCCGCTGGCGTGCGGCGCAAATGGCGGGGATCGCGGAAATACCGGCGGTCATCCGCGACGTGCCCGATGAAGCGGCGGTCGCCATGTCGCTCATCGAGAACATTCAGCGCGAGGACCTCAATCCTCTGGAGGAAGCGCGTGCCTTGGGCCGGCTCATCGAGGAGTTCGGGCTCACACATCAAGCCGCGGCGGAGGCTATCGGCCGCTCGCGCGCCGCCGTCAGCAATCTGCTGCGGCTGATGGACCTGGCCGATGAGGTGAAGCACTTGTTGGAGCAGCGCCGCATCGAGATGGGGCATGCGCGCGCGCTGCTCGGCCTGACGTCGCGCCGTCAGCAGATCGAAGTGGCAGGGCTCGTCGCCAAGAAGTCTCTATCGGTTCGCGATACCGAAGCATTGGTGCGGCGCCTGCTGGCCCCGCCACCGGCCGCCGGCGAACCCAAGCCCGAGGATCCCGATATCCGGCGTCTCGAGCTCGAGTTGGCCGACAAATTGGGGGCCAAGGTGTTGTTTCAGCACACGGCTTCCGGAAAGGGCAAGCTGGTCGTGTCCTACAACAGCCTCGACGAGCTCGAAGGCATTTTGGCGCACATCGGCTAGGCTACGTAGATTCCCTGACCCAAGCCACCTTGATGCCTCGGAGCCGCGTCACTATAATGCGCCGGCTCTTTTGGTGGGCGACGGCGGATATGTGCAAATCGAAGCAAGCGCGCCGTCGTGCACCGGATGCGGTCCGGTTCTCTTCGCGATGAGTGACGTCCCGGTTCGGGGTTAGCGGCTGGTCGTTCGGGTCGTGCTCCTGCAAATCGGGTGCGCGTTGCTGGTCGCGTCTCTGTTTTTTGCCTTTCGGGGCGCCTCGTCAGGGGTTGCGGCGCTGGCGGGGGACTTATCGTGGCTATCGGCAGCGCCGTTTTCGGGTGGCGCACCTTTAAGCCGGGGATCGCCGGCGCCGCCAGGTGGCGCGCGCGATGTACGCCGGCGTGGCGCTGAAGTGGCTGTGGTTCGTGGTCGCGCTGTATTTCGCGTTCGCGCGCTTGAAGCTCGATGCGGCACCGCTATTGATTGGGATGGCGGCCGCTCAACTGGGTTACTGGGTCGGATTGATTCGGTTGAAGTGACGATTGCTCGAATGAAGGTCGTGGGTATGCGGTTTGGAATGATGGCCGAAGAAGACGTGGCGGGAGGGGTGACGGGCTATATCAAGCACCATCTCACGCACCTCACCGTGGACACGGGCCGCGGCGCATTTTGGTCCATCCATATCGACAGCATCATTTTCAAGCTCTTCATCGCCTTCATCTTCATTCTCGTACTCGCGATCGCCGCGCGCCGGGCTACCAGCGGCGTGCCCGGCAAATTGCAGGCCGCTGATCGAGATGTTGGTGGAATTCGTCGACGGCATGGTGAAAGACACGTATCATGGCTCGAACAAATTCATCGCGCCGCTCGCCATCACGATCTTCTGCATCGTGTTCCTGGAAAATTTCATGGACATCCTGCCGGTGGATGCGCTGCCCGCCGCCGCCAAGCTGTTCGGCGTGGAGCATCTGCGCACGGTGGCCACGGCCGACATCAACACCACCGTCGGCATGGCATTGGGCGTGTTTCTGTTGATCCAATAGGTCGGCATCACGCACAAGGGATTCGGCATCTTCGCCGGCGAGTGGTTCACCGCGCCTTTTCACGCGCATAACCTGGTCCTCAAGATCCTGCTTGCGCCGGTCAATTTTGTGTTTCGGGTGATCGAGGAAGTCGTGCGGCCGCTTTCTCTGTCGATGCGGTTGTTCGGCAACATGTATGCCGGCGAGCTCATATTCTTGCTGATCGCCTGCTTCACGCTCGGTGCGGCGCTCAATCACGTCTCAACTTATTTCCTGGGCGTCGCGCAGTTCGTCGCCGGCGTCATATGGACGCTGTTTCACTACCTCATCATCACGCTGCAAGCGTTCATTTTCATGGTCTTGACGATCGTGTACGTGGGCATTTCGGCTGAGAAGCACTAGTTTCGATTCATTCAAGACATTTAAAGACCGGAGACAATAATGGACAATGTGACCCAAATCGCTCAACTCATGAGCTCCACCGTAATTGCAGCGGGCCTCGTGATCGGCCTCGGCGGCGCCGGCGCCGCCATCGGCTTCGGCATTCTGGGCGGCAAGTTCCTCGAGAGTTCCGCTCGCCAGCCGGAACTGACCAACATGCTGCAAACCAAGATGTTCATCGTTGCCGGACTGCTCGATGCCGTGCCCATCATCGGCGTCGCCGTCGGCTTCTTGCTGCTGTACGCCAATCCTTTCCTGGGCGCCCTGGGCCTGAAGTAAGCAGCGCTGAATGGCACCGGACCGGGCGAGGAATAGTTCATGAACTTAGCACTTACGCTGGTCATCCAAGGGGTGGTGTTCTTCCTGGTCGCCTGGGCGGTCATGAAGTTCTTCTGGCCGTGGCTCATGGGAGCGATCGAGGCACGGCAGAAGAAAATCGCCGAGGGTTTGGCCGCGGCCGCCAAGAGCGAAAAGGACCTGAGCGAAGCCGAGGCACGCTCCAAGGAAATCATCCGCGAGGCGCGGGATCGCGCGGCGCAGATACTCGATCAGGCGGGCAAGCGCTCCAACGAATTGGTCGATGAGGCCAAGGGCACCGCCTCCTCCGAAGCGCAGCGCCTGCTGGCGCAGGCGCATGAGGAGACGATGCGCGAGAGCACCCGTGCGCGCGAGGGTTTGCGCCGGGAGGTCGGCAAGCTCGCCGTCGAGGGCGCATCGCGCCTGCTTCAGCGGGAGATCGATCCGAAGACCCACGCCGAGCTGCTGGATAAACTCGCCGCCGAGATCGCGCATGGCTGAGCGCGCGACCATCGCCCGGCCCTACGCGAAAGCGGCGTTCGAATACGCCCACGCCGGGAATGCCCTGGCGGCGTGGTCGCAGGGGCTGAAAGTGGCGGCCGAGATCGCCACGGATCCGCGCGTCGCACGGCTCATCAACGATCCGCGCTGGACGGCGGCAGACCTGGCCGGCCTCATCACCGATGCGGCGGGTCCCAAACTCGATGCGGCCATGCAGAACTTCGTGCGGGTGCTCGCGGAAAATCACCGACTCGTGCTGCTGCCGGAGATCGCTGCGCATTACGAGGCCGCGCGCGCACAGGTGGAGAATACCGTTGACGTCGATGTGATCTCCGCCGTGGCGCTCGATGCGGCGCAGGCCGAGAAACTCAAGCAGGCGCTCAACACGGCTGCGCCGCCAGGTGCGCATGCAGAATTCCGTGGACGCGTCGCTCCTCGGCGGCGCCGTGATTCGCGCCGGGGATCTCGTCATCGACGGCTCGCTCAAGGGTCGTCTCGATCGGCTTGGAACAGAATTGGCAGGTTGACGGTTAAAGTTACGCGCGGCCCGAGCGGGGCTCGCAGCAAGAGGTTGATATGTCCATCAAGGCATCGGAAATCAGCGACCTGATCAAGGCGCGCATCGAAAAATTTCAGTCCAACGCCGAGGCACGCAATGTCGGCACGGTGGTGAGCGTCACCGACGGCATCGTGCGCATCCACGGCCTCGCCGACGCACGGTACGGCGAAATGCTCGAGTTCGTCGGCAATACCTTCGGTCTCGCCCTCAACCTCGAGCAGGATTCGGTCGGCGCCGTGGTGCTCGGCGACTACAAGCACATCTCCGAAGGCTCGGAGGTCAAGACCACCGGCCGCATTCTCGAAGTGCCGGTGGGTCCCGAACTTCTGGGCCGCGTGGTCGATGCGCTCGGTCTGCCGATCGACGGCAAGGGTCCGGTGAACGCCAAGCTCAAATCCCCCCTGGAGCGCGTGGCGCCGGGCGTGATCTTTCGCAAGAGCGTGTCGCAGCCGGTCCAGACCGGCCTCAAGGCAATCGATGCCATGGTGCCGATCGGGCGCGGCCAGCGCGAACTCATCATCGGCGATCGACAGACCGGCAAGACTGCGGTCGCCATCGACACCATCATCAATCAGAAAGGCACGGGCGTTAAATGCGTCTATGTGGCCGTCGGGCAGAAGCAGAGCTCGATCGCCAACGTCGTGCGCAAGCTCGAGGAGCACGGCGCGATGGCGCACACCATCATCGTCGCGGCGTCCGCCTCGACGCCGGCCGCCATGCAGTACCTGGCACCCTACGGCGGCTGCGCCATGGGCGAGTACTTCATGGACAACGGCGAGGATGCGCTCATCGTCTACGACGATCTGTCCAAGCAGGCGGTGGCCTACCGTCAGATTGCCCTGCTGTTGCGCCGTCCGCCGGGCCGCGAGGCCTACCCCGGCGACGTGTTCTATCTGCACTCCCGGCTCCTCGAGCGCTCGGCGCGCGTCAACGAGGAATACGTGGAGAAGATCACCGACGGTCGCGTCAAGGGAAAGACCGGGTCGCTGACCGGCCTGCCCATCATCGAGACCCAGGCCGGAGACGTGACGGCGTTCGTCCCGACCAACGTCATTTCCATCACCGACGGCCAGATCTCCTCGAGACCGACTTGTTCAACGCCGGCATGCGCCCGGCCATCAACGCGGGCATTTCGGTGTCGCGCGTCGGCGGCGCAGCGCAGACCAACATCATCAAGAAGCTCGGCGGCGGCGTCCGCCTGGCGCTCGCCCAGTACCGCGAGCTCGCCGCCTTCTCGCAGTTCGCCTCGGATCTGGACGAAGCCACGCGCCGGCAGCTCGAGCGCGGCCAGCGTGTCACCGAGTTGATGAAGCAGAAGCAGTACGCGCCCATGTCGGTGGCGGAGATGGCGCTTTCGCTGTATGCGGGCAACAACGGCTATTTCGACAAGGTGGACCGGCGCAAGGTGGTCGAGACGGAAGCTGCGCTGCAGTCCTTTGCGCGCGGCACCTACGCCGACCTGCTGCGGAGCATCAACGCCAAACCGGATCTGACGAAGGATGTCGAAGCCGCACTGAAGAAGTGCTGCGACGAGTTCTTCGCCTCGCTGTAAGAGAATACGATGGCAGGCGCAAAAGAGATCCGCGGGAAAATCGCGAGTATCAAGAATACTCAGAAGATCACCAAGGCCATGGAAATGGTGGCGGCGAGCAAGATGCGCAAGGCGCAGGACCGGATGCGGGCGGCGCGCCCGTATGCGGAGAAGATTCGCAAGATGGTCGGGCATCTGCGGCAGGTGAATCTCGACTACAAGCATCCCTTTACCGTCGAGCGCCCGGTGCGCGCCGTCGGCATCATCGTGATCAGCACCGATCGCGGCCTGGCGGGTTCGCTCAACTTGAATTTGTTCAAGGCGGCCCTCGGTGCGATCCGCGAAGCCGAAGGTCGCGGCGCCAAGATCTACATGTGCGCCATCGGTTCGAAGGCGCTGCAGTTCTTCGCCGCCTGGCGGGAGTCGAGATGTCCGCTTCGGCCACGCATTTGGGCGATCGGCCGCACGTCGCAGATTTGCTCGGGCCGACGAAGGTCATGCTCGATTTCTAT
>CAWDGY010000023.1:0-15375 GCA_963801865.1 uncultured Gammaproteobacteria bacterium
CGCAGCTGCGCCGCGCGCTGTCGCTCGCGATCGACCGCGAGCGCCTGGTGAGATCGGTTACCGCGTCCGGCGAGTCGCCCGCCTATACATTCGTGCCGCCGACCACCTTCGGCTACTCGCCGCCGCTCCCCGACTATGCGGGCTGGCCGGCGGCGCAGCGCATCGCCCTGGCCCGGCAACTTCTCGTCGAGGCCGGGATGTCGGAACACCCGCCGCAGCTGGAATTGCGCTACAACAGCAGCGAACTTCACGCCCGGGTCGCAACCGCCGTTGCCCAAATGTGGAAGCAGGCGCTCGGAATCGAAACCTCGCTGCATGCCGAAGAGTTCAAAGTGCTCCTGCAAGACATCGATCGCGGCGATGTCACGCAGGTATTCCGCGCCAGCTGGATCGGCGACTATGACGACGCATACAGCTTCTTGCAGGTGCTGAAGAGCGACTTCGGCATCAATCTGCCCCGCTACGCGAATGCCGACTACGATGGCTTGCTGGCGCGCGCCGCGAATGAGAGCGACGCGACCGCCCGGCGCGAGCTGCTGCAGCGGGCGGAGGCGGTCATGCTCGCCGATCAACCGGTCATACCGCTGTATTTCTACGTGGCAAAGCATCTGGTGAGTGCGCGAGTGCACGGCTGGCACGACAACGTGATGAACATCGTCTATAGCAAGAATCTCGACAAAGACGGCGCATTCGCGGGCAAATGACGCCTATCTTTCACGCGCGAGTGGCATTTTGGCCGGCCAATCTTTAACATCAGCGCTCTTTATTTGCCCCGGCTCGGAGAATTTGAATGCTGTCTCGATTGAATGGCTTGGCGTGGCTTGCCGGCGCGACGGCGTTGAGCTTGGGGTTGTCTCATCGAGTCCATGCGGCCGATGCATCGGGCCCGGGCGACCCGGTGCTCGGTGAGAAGAAGTTCTACACCTGTTACGGCTGTCATGGGGTCGAGGATTACAAGAACGCATATCCGGACTACAGCGTTCCGAAACTGCGTCATCAACACGCGGCGTACATCATCGCCGCCCTTCAGGAATACAAGACGGGTGCGCGGCCGCACGCAACCATGCATGCGCAAGCCGCGACGTTGTCCGACCAGGACATGGCAGACATCGCCGCTTACCTGCAGGGGACCGCGGTGAAGCCGGCTGCTTCGGCCGCCGCCGAGTCGGCGCCCAAGCAAGCGGCCGCCTGCGCCGCCTGTCACGGCGAGAACGGGCTCGGAGTGGACGCACCGCTTGATCCGAAGCCGCCGGTGCTCGCCGGACAACACATCGATTATCTCGAGCAGGCGCTGGCCTCCTACCGCAACGGGCGCCGCAAGAACGTGGTGATGAACGGAATGGCGCAATCGCTCAAGGGCGATGAGGACGTCAAGGCCGTCGCCGCCTATTTCGCGAGCCAACACTCGCCTCTGACGACGGCGACCCCCGAGAGCAAGTAGGACCTCAACGCTGGGTGATCAGAAACTGCGCGAACGCGGCATAGTAGGCATCGCGATTTTGCTTCTTCTCGAAGCTCTGCCCCTCGTCGGTCGCCTGAAGGTACCAAACCACGCCGCTTCGGGCACGCAGTCGATTCACGATCTGATCCGACTCTCCGATCGGCACGCGCGCATCGTTCTTTCCATGGACCACGAGCAGCGGCGTTGAAATGCGGTCGGCGTTGCTCAGCGGCGAAATTCGCCGCAGATACGCCCGCGTGTCCGGATCGCGCTCGTCACCGTATTCGGCGCGGCGCTGATTTTGCCGATACGGCGCGGCATTGCTCAAAAAGCTGATGAAATCCGTGATGCCGCCGAAATCCACCGCACCGCGCAGACGGTCGCCGTAGTTGACGAGGGCGGCGAGTGCGAGGTACGCGCCGTACGAGACGCCCGACACCACCACGTGCTTCGCGTCGAGGTTGCTCTGCAGGCCGACCCACACGAGCAGCGCTCCGACATCCTTGACGGCATCTTCGCGCTGCATGCCGTTGTCGAGGGATGCGAAGGTCTTGCCGTAGCCGGTGGAACCGCGCACATTCGGTGCGATGACCGCAAATCCGAGTTCCTGGACCACGTATTGAATCCAAGGATCGAAGCGGGGGCGAAATTGCGCAGCGGGGCCGCCGTGCAGCACGATGAGAACCGGATGCTGTCCGGGTGTCGAAGGCTCATAGACGTAAAGCGGAATTTGGCGCGGCTTACCGTCCGGCCGGTCGAAGGTCGGAAATTGCGTCAACCGCGGCGTCACGAACTTGGCGGGATCCATCGGACCCGCTTCGCTCTGCGTCCACTGCTCCAGATGGTTGCTCGCCATGTCGAGTACATAGGCATCCCGCGGCCGATTGGAGCCCGTAAAGCCGAACGCCAGCCGCTTGCCCTCGGGGTCAAAGCTCAGCGAGTCGATCACCCCGGCGACCGGAAGCCTGGGAGGTATCAAGTCCTGGTGCGCGCGCAAATCGAGCACGTTGAGCTTGCCGGCACCGCCTTCGTTGCTGACATAGGCGAGATAGTGACCATCCCGGGAGACGGCCACTTGCTCCACGTCCCACGGAATGGGTCCGGAGATCTCGGACTTTTCGCCGGTGAACAGGTTGAGATAGCGGAGCTTGGCGAACTCGCTGTCGCGGTCTGAAATCACATAAACGCCCTGTCCGTCGCGCGAAAATTTGGCGCCCGCGATTCCAACCTTGGCCGCAGAGGGATCCACCTCGCGTTTTTGCCCGCTGCTCAGGTCGACGATATACAGATAGCCTTCGCCGAGCGACACGTATTTCAGAACCAGAAGCTTTCGATCGTCCGGCGACCAGTCGAGCGGGTACCAGGCTGCGGCGTCGCCGCTGACCGCGAGTCGCGGCAGCGCGCCGCTTTCCGGATCGACGATATCGATATCGCAGGTCACGCCGTCCCGCGCGGTGCTGAAGAACGCGACTTCACGGCCGGCGTTGGACCAGACGGCGCCGCCGTTCGTGGACTTGCCATCGCTCAGAAGGCGCGGGGCGGATTCACCCTGGCGCTGATAGTAGAGTTGAGCGTTCTCGTTGCCGCCCGCGCTCTTCAAGAATACGTATGCATTGCGATTCGGATCGGGCGAGAACGCGGCCTGGTTGATCGGTTCGCGCAGAAACGTCATTTGGCGGCGCTCCGCGCCCGCACGGTCCACCAGGTGCAGCTGATCGACATTGCCGAAGCGCGTCGCGATCAGCAGCTCGCCGTGCGCAGACCAACCGAGAGCCGCCGCCTCGCGGCCGCCCAGATAGGCGTCCAGCTTGCCGGCCGGATCGCCAGCCAGCTCCGGCACATTATCGAAAATCAAATTGCCCCGCACCGTCGCGACGGCGCCGAAGCCCGTGGATTCCACCAACACCATCGCCAAAAGCAGCGGCAATAAATAAATTCTGGTCATTATTCCTATGTTCCCAAACCGCGAGGATAATAGATCCCATGGCAGGCTTCGAGCATCTACTTAAGTCCTACGACGTGAGCGATACGCTCGACGACATCGCGAGCGCCGATCCGCCGGCGTATTTGCGCCGCTGCTTCGCCGAGGGCTTCTCCACTCCCAGCCTTTCGTGGGCACGAATGCAGCAACTTGCACTCTGCGCGATGGTACTCGACTCGATCGTCAATGACCGAGAATACGACGTTCTCGAGCCGGAACTGATCGCGGACTGGCGCGTTCACTACGGCCATGCCTGTGCGCACGTGAAGGACACGGCGGTTCTTGCGCTGCGCCGGGCGCTCGACGTGCTGAGAGCGCGGGACCCCGACGCTGCCGCAGAGATGGAAGAACTCGAGCGTCGCTTGACGCCCGCCTGAATGAGCCGCTGCATGGCGCTGCGTTTGCGCATCGGCATTGCTGGCTCGAGTTTGGCGGCGCTGGCTGCCTGCGTTACCTCGTCCGTTCCGCCGCCGCAACCGCCGCGCGTACCGCCGGTCGAAAAGCCGGACGCCTCCTATGACTGGCATTCGCTCGTGATCGCTCCGTTTGGCACCCTGTTGAAGGAGATGCCCGCCGGGCTGCACGAGGTGCTGTTGTTCCGGGACGCGGCGCAAGGGGGCGACGGCAGGGAGAACGGGGACTGCTACGCGCTCGACGGCGAGCCGCCCGCGTTCGTCGGACGCCGTCCGGATGAGTATCTGCTGTGCTTCGACCACGATCGCCTGAGCCGAATCGAGGCGTCGGTGCGCCTGTCACCCGGAGGTGCCGGCACGGCATATGCCGAGCTGTGCGCCCCCTCGCGAGCGAACCCCGCAGCGCCGGCCGCGCCGCCGGCGGCAGAGCCCGGCGGCTGCGAAGGGCGCGACGGTGCCGTCGCGTTTCGCGCGCGCCTGAGCGGCACGGAGACGCAATCGCCCGATGTCTTGTCGATCAGCCTGTTCAGCGCCGCCGATTCAACTCCATGATGAGCCGAGACGCCGAGCGCGAACTGCTCGTCTCGGGCGCACGCGAACTGAAGCTCGCGCTGAGCGCCGCCCAGCGTGAACGGCTGCTGAGCCTGATCGATGAATTGGAGTCCGCCAATGCGATGTTCAATCTGACGGCAATTCGCGACCGCCTCGGCATGCTGCGCAAACATGTGCTCGACAGCTTGAGCCTGCAGCCGTTCCTGCGCGGCCTGCGTATCGCCGATGTGGGAACGGGGGCTGGATTTCCCGGCTTGCCCCTGGCGGTCGCGAATCCGGGGCGGCGGTTCTTTCTGATCGAGGCGACGGGCAAGAAAGCGCGCTTCGTTACTCAAACCGCCGAGCGTCTGGGCTTGACCAATGTCGAGGTGGTGAATGCCCGCGCCGAGAATTATCGGCCGTTCGAACTTTTCGACACGGTGGTGGCGCGAGCTCTGTCGTCGCTGGCCGACTTCGTCGCCTACGCCGGGCACTTGTGCGCTCCCGAAGGGCGCCTGCTGGCGATGAAGGGCAGGAGGCCGGATGAGGAGATGTCGGCACTGCCGAAGTCCTTCCGGGTGCTCGCCGTCCACCGGGTCAAAATGCCAGGACTGGACGACGAGCGCCATCTTGTGGAACTCTCACCCGCGAGGCCCAGCGCGGCGCGGCCCAGGACGAGCATGCCATGAACCGGGTCATCGCGGTCGCAAACCAGAAAGGCGGAGTCGGTAAAACGACGACCGCTGTCAATCTCGCCGCTTCCTTGACGGCCACCAAGAGGCGCGTCCTGCTGATCGATCTCGACCCGCAGGGCAACGCCACCATGGGCTGCGGGATCGAAAAGAACGCCCAATCCCGCACCAGCTGCGACGTCCTGCTCGGCGAATGCGGCGCCGTGGAAGCGCTGGTACCGGTCGAATACGGCGGTTTCATGCTCATGCCGGCGAATCAGGATCTCACCGCCGCGGAGGTGCGGCTGCTCACGATGATGACGGGACGCGAGTTCAAGCTGCGCAACGCCCTGAAGCCCATCCGTGCAGACTTCGACGTGATATTGATCGATTGCCCGCCCGCGCTGAACATGCTGACCCTGAATGCGCTGGTCGCGGCGGACTCGGTGATGGTGCCGATGCAGTGCGAATACTATGCGCTCGAGGGCTTGAGCGCCCTGGTGCAGACGATCGAACAGATCCGCGGCAGCATCAATCCGGAGTTGGAGATCGAGGGGTTGCTGCGCACGATGTTCGATCCGCGCAACAACCTGGCGAACGAGGTGTCGGCGCAGCTGGTTGAGCACTTCGGCGACAAGGTGTTTCGCACCCTGATTCCGCGCAACATCCGCTTGGCGGAGGCACCGAGTTTCGGCAAACCCGCATTGTTTCACGACAAGGAATCGCGCGGCGCTCTCGCCTACCTGGCGCTGGCGGGTGAAATGATTCGCCGCGACGACGTGCCGCCCCCGGCCGAGATGATTGGCCGCGACGACGTGCCACCCGCGCCCGTATAATCCGCTGCATCGTTCCTCGGAATTCGAGCATGTCCGGCAAAAAGCCGTCTTTGGGTCGCGGGCTTGCGGAGTTGAGCCCCTTGCTGGCGCGCCGCTCCAGCATGCCGGCGTCCGACACGGCGCCGCTGGTCGGCGACCGGCTGGCGAGCCTGCCCTTGGATCTGCTGCAGCGGGGCAAATACCAGCCCCGGGTGGACATGCGGCCGGAGTCCCTGGGCGAGCTCGCCGAATCGATCAAGGCTCAGGGATTGGTGCAGCCCATCCTGGTGCGGCCGTTGCCGGGCCACCTGCCCGGCGAATCCCAGCGCTATGAAATCATCGCCGGCGAGCGCCGCTGGCGTGCGGCGCAAATGGCGGGAATCGCGGAAATACCGGCGGTCATCCGCGACGTGCCCGATGAAGCGGCGGTCGCCATGTCGCTCATCGAGAACATTCAGCGCGAGGACCTCAATCCTCTGGAGGAAGCGCGTGCCTTGGGCCGGCTCATCGAGGAGTTCGGGCTCACACATCAAGCCGCGGCGGAGGCTATCGGCCGCTCGCGCGCCGCCGTCAGCAATCTGCTGCGGCTGATGGACCTGGCCGATGAGGTGAAGCACTTGTTGGAGCAGCGCCGCATCGAGATGGGGCACGCGCGCGCGCTGCTCGGCCTGACGTCGCGCCGTCAGCAAATCGAAGTGGCAGGGCTCGTCGCCAAGAAGTCTCTATCGGTTCGCGATACCGAAGCATTGGTGCGGCGCCTGCTGGCCCCGCCACCGGCCGCCGGCGAACCCAAGCCCGAGGATCCCGATATCCGGCGTCTCGAGCTCGAGTTGGCCGACAAATTGGGGGCCAAGGTGTTGTTTCAGCACACGGCTTCCGGAAAGGGCAAGCTGGTCGTGTCCTACAACAGCCTCGACGAGCTCGAAGGCATTTTGGCGCACATCGGCTAGGCTACGTAGATTCCCTGACCCAAGCCACCTTGATGCCTCGGAGCGGCGTCACTATAATGCGCCGGCTCTTTTGGTGGGCGACGGCGGATATGTGCAAATCGAAGCAAGCGCGCCGTCGTGCACCGGATGCGGTCCGGTTCTCTTCGCGATGAGTGATGTCCCGGTTCGGGGTTACCGGCTGGTCGTTCGGGTCGTGCTCCTGCAAATCGGGTGCGCGTTGCTGATCGCGTCTCTGTTTTTTGCCTATCGAGGCTCCTCGTCAGGGGTTGCGGCGCTGGCGGGCGGAATGATCGTGGCTATCGGCAGCGCCGTGTTCGGCTGGCGCGCCTTTGCGCCGGGGATCGCGGGCGCCGCCATCGTGGCGCGCGCGATGTACGTCGGCGTGGCGCTGAAATGGCTGTGGTTCGCGGTCGCGCTGTATTTCGCGTTCGCGCGCTTGAAACTCGATGCGGCACCGCTATTGATTGGGATGGCGGCCGCTCAGCTGGGTTATTGGGTCGGATTGATTCGGTTGAAGTGACGATTGCTCGAATGAAGGTCGTGGGTATGCGGTTTGGAATGATGGCCGAAGAAGACGTGGCGGGAGGGGTGACGGGCTATATCAAGCACCACCTCACGCATCTCACCGTGGACACGGGCCGCGGCGCATTTTGGTCCATTCATATCGACAGCATTTTTTTCACGCTCTTCATCTCCTTCATCTTCATTCTCGTACTCGCGATCGCCGCGCGCCGGGCTACCAGCGGCGTGCCCGGCAAGTTGCAGACCGTGATCGAGATGCTGGTGGAATTCGTCGACGGCATGGTGAAGGAGACGTATCACGGCTCGAATAAATTCATCGCGCCGCTCGCCATTACGATCTTCTGCATCGTGTTCCTGGAAAATTTCATGGACATCCTGCCGGTGGATGCGCTGCCCGCCGCCGCCAAGCTGTTCGGCGTGGAGCATCTGCGCACGGTGGCCACGGCCGATTTGAACACCACCGTCGGCATGGCATTGGGCGTGTTTCTTTTGATCCAATGGGTCGGCATCACGCACAAGGGATTCGGAACCTTCGCCGGCGAGTGGTTCACCGCTCCTTTTCACGCGCATAACCTGGTCCTCAAGATCCTCCTTGCGCCGGTCAATTTTGCGTTTCGGGTCATCGAAGAAGTCGTCAGGCCGCTTTCTCTGTCGATGCGGTTGTTCGGCAACATGTACGCGGGCGAGCTCATATTCCTGCTGATCGCCTGCTTCACGCTCGGTGCGGCACTCAATCACATCTCAACTTATTTCCTGGGCGTCGCGCAGTTCGGCGCCGGTGTCATCTGGACCCTGTTCCACTACCTCATCATCACGCTGCAAGCGTTCATTTTCATGGTCTTGACGATCGTGTACGTGGGCATTTCGGCTGAGAAGCACTAGTTTCGATTCATTCAAGACATTTAAGACCGGAGACAACAATGGACAATGTGACCCAAATCGCTCAACTCATGAGCTCCACCGTAATTGCAGCGGGCCTGGTGATCGGCCTGGGTGGTGCGGGCGCCGCCATCGGCTTCGGCCTTCTCGGCGGCAAGTTCCTCGAGAGTTCCGCTCGCCAGCCGGAACTCACCAACATGCTGCAAACGAAGATGTTCATCGTTGCCGGTTTGCTGGATGCGGTGCCCATTATCGGCGTCGCCGTCGGCTTCTTGCTGCTGTACGCCAATCCTTTCCTGGGCGCCCTGGGCCTGAAGTAAGCAGCGCTGAATGGCACCGGACCGGGCGAGGAATAGTTCATGAACTTAGCACTTACGCTGGTCATCCAAGGGGTGGTGTTCTTCCTGGTCGCCTGGGCGGTCATGAAGTTCTTCTGGCCGTGGCTCATGGGAGCGATCGAGGCACGGCAGAAGAAAATCGCCGAGGGTCTGGCCGCGGCCGCCAAGAGCGAAAAGGACCTGAGCGAAGCCGAGGCACGCTCCAAGGAAATCATCCGCGAGGCGCGGGATCGCGCGGCGCAGATACTCGATCAGGCGGGCAAGCGCTCCAACGAATTGGTCGATGAGGCCAAGGGCACCGCCTCCTCCGAAGCGCAGCGCCTGCTGGCGCAGGCGCATGAGGAGACGATGCGCGAGAGCACCCGTGCGCGCGAGGGTTTGCGCCGGGAGGTCGGCAAGCTCGCCGTCGAGGGCGCATCGCGCCTGCTTCAGCGGGAGATCGATCCGAAGACCCACGCCGAGCTGCTGGATAAACTCGCCGCCGAGATCGCGCATGGCTGAGCGCGCGACCATCGCCCGGCCCTACGCGAAAGCGGCGTTCGAATACGCCCACGCCGGGAATGCCCTGGCGGCGTGGTCGCAGGGGCTGAAAGTGGCCGCCGAGATCGCCACGGATCCGCGCGTCGCACGGCTCATCAACGATCCGCGCTGGACGGCGGCAGACCTGGCCGGCCTCATCACCGATGCGGCGGGTCCCAAACTCGATGCGGCCATGCAGAACTTCGTGCGGGTGCTCGCGGAAAATCACCGACTCGTGCTGCTGCCGGAGATCGCTGCGCATTACGAGGCCGCGCGCGCACAGGTGGAGAATACCGTTGACGTCGATGTGATCTCCGCCGTGGCGCTCGATGCGGCGCAGGCCGAGAAACTCAAGCAGGCGCTCAACACTCGGCTGCGCCGCCAGGTGCGCATGCAGAATTCCGTGGACGCGTCGCTCCTCGGCGGCGCCGTGATTCGCGCCGGGGATCTCGTCATCGACGGCTCGCTCAAGGGTCGTCTCGATCGGCTTGGAACAGAATTGGCAGGTTGACGGTTAAAGTTACGCGCGGCCCGAGCGGGGCTCGCAGCAAGAGGTTGATATGTCCATCAAGGCATCGGAAATCAGCGACCTGATCAAGGCGCGCATCGAAAAATTTCAGTCCAACGCCGAGGCACGCAATGTCGGCACGGTGGTGAGCGTCACCGACGGCATCGTGCGCATCCACGGCCTCGCCGACGCACGGTACGGCGAAATGCTCGAGTTCGTCGGCAATACCTTCGGTCTCGCCCTCAACCTCGAGCAGGATTCGGTCGGCGCCGTGGTGCTCGGCGACTACAAGCACATCTCCGAAGGCTCGGAGGTCAAGACCACCGGCCGCATTCTCGAAGTGCCGGTGGGTCCCGAACTTCTGGGCCGCGTGGTCGATGCGCTCGGTCTGCCGATCGACGGCAAGGGTCCGGTGAACGCCAAGCTCAAATCCCCCCTGGAGCGCGTGGCGCCGGGCGTGATCTTTCGCAAGAGCGTGTCGCAGCCGGTCCAGACCGGCCTCAAGGCAATCGATGCCATGGTGCCGATCGGGCGCGGCCAGCGCGAACTCATCATCGGCGATCGACAGACCGGCAAGACTGCGGTCGCCATCGACACCATCATCAATCAGAAAGGCACGGGCGTTAAATGCGTCTATGTGGCCGTCGGGCAGAAGCAGAGCTCGATCGCCAACGTCGTGCGCAAGCTCGAGGAGCACGGCGCGATGGCGCACACCATCATCGTCGCGGCGTCCGCCTCGACGCCGGCCGCCATGCAGTACCTGGCACCCTACGGCGGCTGCGCCATGGGCGAGTACTTCATGGACAACGGCGAGGATGCGCTCATCGTCTACGACGATCTGTCCAAGCAGGCGGTGGCCTACCGTCAGATTGCCCTGCTGTTGCGCCGTCCGCCGGGCCGCGAGGCCTACCCCGGCGACGTGTTCTATCTGCACTCCCGGCTCCTCGAGCGCTCGGCGCGCGTCAACGAGGAATACGTGGAGAAGATCACCGACGGTCGCGTCAAGGGAAAGACCGGGTCGCTGACCGGCCTGCCCATCATCGAGACCCAGGCCGGAGACGTGACGGCGTTCGTCCCGACCAACGTCATTTCCATCACCGACGGCCAGATCTTCCTCGAGACCGACTTGTTCAACGCCGGCATGCGCCCGGCCATCAACGCGGGCATTTCGGTGTCGCGCGTCGGCGGCGCAGCGCAGACCAACATCATCAAGAAGCTCGGCGGCGGCGTCCGCCTGGCGCTCGCCCAGTACCGCGAGCTCGCCGCCTTCTCGCAGTTCGCCTCGGATCTGGACGAAGCCACGCGCCGGCAGCTCGAGCGCGGCCAGCGTGTCACCGAGTTGATGAAGCAGAAGCAGTACGCGCCCATGTCGGTGGCGGAGATGGCGCTTTCGCTGTATGCGGGCAACAACGGCTATTTCGACAAGGTGGACCGGCGCAAGGTGGTCGAGACGGAAGCTGCGCTGCAGTCCTTTGCGCGCGGCACCTACGCCGACCTGCTGCGGAGCATCAACGCCAAACCGGATCTGACGAAGGATGTCGAAGCCGCACTGAAGAAGTGCTGCGACGAGTTCTTCGCCTCGCTGTAAGAGAATACGATGGCAGGCGCAAAAGAGATCCGCGGGAAAATCGCGAGTATCAAGAATACTCAGAAGATCACCAAGGCCATGGAAATGGTGGCGGCGAGCAAGATGCGCAAGGCGCAGGACCGGATGCGGGCGGCGCGCCCGTATGCGGAGAAGATTCGCAAGATGGTCGGGCATCTGCGGCAGGTGAATCTCGACTACAAGCATCCCTTTACCGTCGAGCGCCCGGTGCGCGCCGTCGGCATCATCGTGATCAGCACCGATCGCGGCCTGGCGGGTTCGCTCAACTTGAATTTGTTCAAGGCGGCCCTCGGTGCGATCCGCGAAGCCGAAGGTCGCGGCGCCAAGATCTACATGTGCGCCATCGGTTCGAAGGCGCTGCAGTTCTTTCGCCGCCTGGCGGGAGTCGAGATGTCCGCTTCGGCCACGCATTTGGGCGATCGGCCGCACGTCGCAGATTTGCTCGGGCCGACGAAGGTCATGCTCGATTTCTATCGCGACGGCAAGATCGATCAATTGCTCCTGGTGCACAACGTGTTCGTCAATACCATGACCCAGAGGGGCGTGGTGTCGCAGCTGCTGCCGCTGCAGACCATCGACAAGAGCGAGCTGCAGGAGCGCTGGGACTACATCTACGAGCCCGATGCAGCGGAGATCCTGGACATTCTGTTGATGCGCTATATCGAATCCCAGGTCTTTCAGGGCGCGGTGGAAAACGTGGCATCGGAAATGGCGGCCCGCATGGTGGCCATGAAGAGCGCATCCGACAACGCCGGCTCGCTCATCGATGAGCTGCAATTAATCTACAACAAGGCCCGTCAGGCCGCGATCACGAAAGAGCTTTCGGAAATCGTCGGCGGCGCGGCAGCGGTCTAGTTCGGATTGAGTACGAGGGTCAAGTTCAGTTATTCGGGTCAATCTTAATCGGCGCGCAGCGCCGCTAATGTACGGGGTTGCGCGGCAACCCCGTGAAAGGTGAATAGAATGTCCAGCGGCAAAATCGTGCAAATCATCGGCGCGGTCATCGATGTGGAATTTCCGCGCGATCAGATCCCCAAGATCTATGACGCGCTCAAGCTCGACGACGTGGATTTGACGCTCGAAGTGCAGCAGCAGCTGGGCGACGGCATCGTGCGCACGATCGCCATGGGTCCTTCCGAGGGGCTGCGCCGCGGCCTTGCCGTCACGGGCACCGGCAAGGGCATCACGGTGCCGGTGGGCTCGGGTACGCTCGGTCGCATCATGGACGTGCTCGGCAGACCTCAGGACGAGCGCGGCCCCGTGAAGACCACGCAATATCTGCCGATCCACCGGCCGGCGCCGGCTTACGATGAACAGGCGGGCGGCCAGGACCTGCTGGTCACGGGCATCAAGGTGATCGACTTGCTCGTGCCGTTCGCCAAGGGCGGCAAGGTTGGACTGTTCGGCGGCGCGGGCGTCGGCAAGACCGTGAACATGCTCGAGCTCATCAACAACATCGCCAAGCAGTACAGCGGTCTATCCGTGTTTGCGGGCGTCGGCGAGCGGACGCGCGAAGGCAACGACTTCTATCACGAGATGATCGAGTCGGGCGTCATCGACAAGGACAATCTCGGCAATTCGAAGGTCGCCATGGTCTACGGCCAGATGAACGAGCCTCCGGGCAACCGACTGCGCGTCGCACTGACCGGCCTGACCATGGCGGAGTACTTCCGCGACGAGAAGCAGGCATCCGGCAAGGGTCGCGACGTTCTGTTCTTCGTCGACAATATCTATCGCTATACCCTTGCCGGCACCGAAGTGTCGGCGCTGCTCGGCCGCATGCCGTCGGCCGTGGGATATCAGCCGACGCTCGCCGAGGAAATGGGCGTGCTGCAGGAGCGCATCACCTCGACCAAGACGGGTTCCATCACCTCGATTCAAGCGGTGTACGTCCCCGCCGACGACTTGACCGATCCTTCTCCGGCGACCACCTTCGCGCATTTGGATGCCACCGTGGTGCTGTCGCGGCAGATCGCCTCGCTCGGCATCTACCCGGCCGTCGATCCGCTCGACTCCACCAGCCGCCAATTGGATCCGCTGGTGGTCGGCGAAGAGCACTACGAGACGGCGCGCGGCGTGCAAGCGGTCCTGCAGCGCTACAAGGAGCTGCAGGACATCATCGCCATTCTCGGCATGGATGAGCTGTCGGAAGAGGACAAGCTGAGCGTCTACCGCGCGCGCAAGATTCAGCGCTTCTTGTCGCAGCCCTTCAACGTGGCCAAGGTGTTCACCGGCCAGGACGGCAAGATCGTGCCCTTGAAGGACACGATTCGCGGCTTCAAAGCCATCATCGCCGGCGAATACGACCACCTGCCCGAACAGGCGTTCTACATGATCGGCGGCATCGAAGAAGCGGTCGAGAAAGCCAAGACCTTGACCTAAGAGCGAGCGACAACGTCATGGCCCATACCATTCACGTCGACATCGTCAGCGCCGAAGGGCAGATCTTTTCGGGCGACGCGACCATGGCGTTCGTCCCGGGCTCGCAGGGCGAACTCGGCATTGCTCCGCGCCACGCGCCGCTGCTCACCACGCTGAAGGCGGGCGAGGTGCGCGTGCAATCGGAGGGCCACGACGAGCAGGTGTTCTACGTCGGCGGAGGCATCCTGGAAGTGCAGCCGCATCTCGTCACCGTGCTCGCCGATACGGCCGCGCGGGCACGCGACCTCGATGAGGCCGCTGCCTTGGCAGCGAAGCAGCGCGCGGAGGATGCGATGCGCGGCCGCGGCGACAAGATGGAAATCGCCGAGGCTCAGGCGGAGCTGGCGCGAGCCGTGGCACAATTGCGGGCGATCGCACGGCTGCGCAAGAGACGTTAGGGTGGTTCGCAGGCGCTAGCTTTCTCCAATAGGAGCTGTCATGCCGCTTTCCGTCGTCATACTCGCCGCGGGGCAGGGCAAGCGAATGCACTCCGATCTGCCCAAGGTACTCCAGCCGCTGGCCGGGCAGCCGCTGCTCCAGCACGTCATCCGCACGGCGCGCGCGCTCCGTCCCGCCAACATCTACGTCGTCTACGGTCATGGCGGCGCCCATGTGCAGGCGGCGCTGCGATCTCGAGCATGTCGAATGGGTGCTGCAGGCGGATCAACTGGGTACCGGGCATGCCGTGATGCAGGCGATGTCCGTGATCCCCGACGATCACACGGTGCTGGTGCTGTACGGCGACGTGCCGCTGATCGGCACGGCCTCCCTCAAGAAACTGATTGCGATTGCCGATGCAGGTGCGCTCGCCATACTGTCCGTCAAGCTCGACGAGGTGACCGGCTACGGGCGCATCGTGCGCAACGCGAACGGGCATGTGAGAGCCATCGTCGAGCACCAGGATGCCGATGCCGAACAGCCGCAAATCCGCGAAGCCAACTCCGGCCTCATGGCAGCTCCGGCGACGCGACTGCGGGAGTGGCTGCTGGGGCTGGGCAGGAACAACGCGCAGCGCGAATACTACCTCACCGACGTGGTGGCGGGGGCGGCGCGCGCCGGCGCACCGCGTCGAGGCGGTGCCCGCGGCGAGCGCGGCGGAGGTCATGGGCGTCAACGACAAGATGCAGCTTGCGCAAGTCGAGGCCTGCTACCGGCGGCGAGCGGGCGCGAAAGCTGATGCTGGCGGGCGCCACGTTCGCCGACCCTGCGCGCATCGACATCCGCGGCGACGTCGAGGTCGGGCGCGACGTGTTCATCGACGTGAATGCGGTACTGGTCGGCAAAGTGCACTTGTCCGCGCGGCGTCAAGATCGGACCGAATTGCGTCATCCGCAACTCGAGGGATAGGCGCCGACACCGAGATCGACGCCGAACTGCGTGATCGAGGACGCCGTCGTCGGCGACCACTGCCGGATCGGACCGTTCGCGCGGCGTGCGGCCGGGGACCGTGCTGCACGCGCGTGCATATCGGAAATTTCGTCGAGGTCAAGAACAGCGAAATCGGCGGCTGGCAGCAAGGCGAACCACTTGACCTACGTGGGCGACGCGCGAGTGGGGAGCGACGTCAACATCGGCGCCGGTACCATCACCTGCAATTACGACGGGGCCAATAAGTGGCCCACGATCATCGACGACGGCGCGTTCATCGGCTCGGGCAGCATGCTGGTGGCGCCGGTGAGAATCGGGGCGGGCGCGACCATCGGCGCCGGTTCGACGGTCACTGCGAACGCGCCGGATGCCAAGCTCACCCTGGCGCGGCCACCTCAAGTGACCATCGCGA
>CAWDGY010000024.1:0-255000 GCA_963801865.1 uncultured Gammaproteobacteria bacterium
GCTCTTTTGGTGGGCGACGGCGGATATGTGCAAATCGGAGCAAGCGCGCCGTCGTGCACCGGATGCGTCCGGTTCTCCTCGCGATGAGCGACGTCCTGGTTCGGAGTTACCGGCTGGTCGTTCGGGTCGTGCTCCTGCAAGGCGGGTGCGCGGCTGATCGCGTCTCTGTTTTTTGCTATCGAGGCTCCTCCGCAGGCCTTGCGGCGCTGGTGGGCGGAATGATCGTGGCCGTCGGCAGCGCAGTGTTCGGCTGGCGCGTCTTTGCGCCGGAATCGCGGGCGCCGCCATCGTGGCACGGCGATGTACGCCGGCGTGGCGCTGAAATGGCTGTGGTTCGCGTTCGCGCTGTATTTCGCGTTCGGCTGAAACTCGATGCGGCACCGCTATTGATTGGCATGGTGGCCGCGCAGTGGGATATTGGGCCGGACTGATTCGGCTCAAATGACGATTGGGGAATGAAGGTCGTGGGTATGCGGTTTGGAATGATGGCCGAAGAAGACGTTCGGGAGGGATGACGGGCTACATCAAGCACCATCTCACCCATCTCACTGTCGACAGGGCCACGGCAGCTTTTGGTCCATCCATCTCGACAGCATCCTTTTCACGTCCTCATCGCCTTCATCTTCCTGCTCGGTCTGGCGCTGGCCGCGCGGCGCGCCACCACCGGCGTGCCGGGCAAGTTTCAGGCCGCGTCGAGCTGCTGGTCGAGTTCGTCGACGGCATGGTGAAGGACACCTTCCACGGCACAACAAATTCATCGCGCCGCTCGCCATCACGATCTTCGGCATGGTGTTTCTCGAGAATTTCATGGACATCCTGCCGGTGGACGCGTTGCCCGCGGCCGCGAAACTGTTCGGCGTGGAGCATCTGCGCACCGTGGCCACCGCCGACATCAACACGACCGTGGGCATGGCGCTCGGCGTGTTTCTTTGATCAGTGGGTCGGCATCACGCACAAGGGCTCGGGTGTTTTTCGGCGAATGGTTCACCGCGCCGTTTCACGCCCATGGTCTGGTCGGCAAGATACTGCTGGCGCCGATCAATTTTGCTGCGAGTGATCGAAGAAGTGGTGAGGCCGCTGTCTTGTCGCTGCGGCTGTTCGGCAACATGTATGCGGGCGAGCTTATATTTCTGCTGATCGCCTGCTTTACGCTTGGTTCGGCACTCACGCACGTCTCGACCTATTTCATGGGCATCGGCCAATTCGTCGCCGGCGTGATTTGGACCGCGTTTCACTACCTGATCATCACGCTGCAAGCTTTCATTTTCATGGCCTTGACGATCGTGTATGTCGGCATTGCGGCCGAGAAACACTAGTTTCGATTCCTTCAAGACTTCAAAGAACCGGAGACAATAATGGAAAATGTGACCCAAATCGCTCAACTCATGAGCGCCAGCGTGATTGCAGCGGGCTTGGTCATCGGCCTGGGTGGCCTCGGCGCCGCGATCGGCTTCGGCATCCTGGGCGGCAAGTTCCTGGAGAGCTCCGCGCGCCAGCCGGAACTGACCAACATGCTGCAAATCAAGATGTTCATCGTCGCCGGTTTGCTCGACGCCGTGCCGATCATCGGCGTCGCGGTCGGTTTCTTGCTGCTGTACTCCAACCCTTTCTTGTCCGCCTTGGGCGTGAAGTAGCAGCGCTGACCGCCCCGGAGCGGGCGAGGAGTAGGTATGAATTTAGCACTTACACTGGTCATCCAAGGGGTCGTGTTTTTCGTGGTCGCTTGGGCGGTGATGAAGTTCATCTGGCCGGGCTCATGGAAGCCATCGAGACGCGGCAGAAAAAGATCGCCGACGGTCTCGCCGCCGCCAGCAAGAGCCAGCAGGATCTCGACGAGGCGCAGGCACGCGCCAAGGAGATCATTCGCGAGGCGCGTGATCGCGCGGCGCAGATACTCGATCAGGCCGGCAAGCGTTCGAACGAAATGGTCGAGGAAGCGAAGGGCACGGCCTCGGCCGAGGCGCAGCGCCTCATGGCGCAGGCGCAAGGAGACGTCGCGCGAGAGCACCCGCGCGCGCGAAGGCCTGCGCCAGGAGGTCGGCAAGCTCGCCGTCCAGGGCGCATCGCGCCTGCTTCGGGCGCGAGATCGACCCAAAGACCCATGCCGAGCTGCTGGACAAATTGGCCGCGGAGGTCGCGCGTGGCTGAGCGCGCCACCATCGCCCGGCCTTACGCGAAAGCGGCGTTCGAATACGCCCGCGACGCGAATGCGTTTGCGGAGTGGTCGCGGGGGCTGAAAGCGGCCGCCGAGATCGTCGCCGATCCGCGCGTGCACGCGCTCACCAAGAGCCCGAACTGGACGGCCGCGGAACTGGCGGGCCTCGTCACCGATGCGGCGGGCCCAAACTCGATGCGGGCATGCAGAATTTCGTGCGCGTGCTCGCGGAAAATCACCGACTCGTGCTGCTGCCGGAAATCGCGGCGCATTACGAGCAGCTGCGCGCGCGGTGGAGAATACCGTGGACGTGGAGGTCATCTCCGCCGTGGCGCTCGATGCGGCGCAGGCCGAAAAACTCACGCGGCGCTCGAACGCGCGGCTCAAGCCGCCAGGTGCGCATGCAGAATTCCGTCGACGCGGCGCTCTTGGGCGGCGCCGTGGTGCGCGCCGGGGATCTGGTCATCGACGGCTCGCTCAAAGGCCGCTTGGAACGACTCGCAACAGAATTGGCAAGTTAGATCGATTAAAGTTAGGCGCGGCCCGTTAAAGGGGCTCGCAGCAAGAGGATTGATATGTCCATCAAGGCATCGGAAATCAGCGACCTGATCAAGGCGCGCATCGAAAAATTCCAGTCCGCCACCGAGGCGCGCAATGTCGGCACGGTGGTGAGCGTCACCGACGGCATCGTGCGCATCCACGGCCTCGCCGACGCGCGGTACGGGGAAATGCTGGAATTCGTCGGCAATACCTTCGGCCTCGCGCTGAACCTCGAGCAGGACTCGGTCGGCGCCGTGGTGCTCGGCGACTACAAGCACATCTCCGAAGGATCGAAGGTCAAGACCACGGGCCGCATTCTCGAAGTGCCGGTGGGTCCCGAACTGCTGGGCCGCGTCGTCGATGCGCTCGGCACTGCCGATCGACGGCAAGGGCCCGGTGAACGCCAAGCTGAAATCGCCCCTGGAGCGCGTGGCGCCGGGCGTGATTTTCCGCAAGAGCGTGTCCCAGCCGGTGCAGACCGGCCTCAAGGCCATCGACTCCATGGTGCCGATCGGCCGCGGCCAGCGCGAGCTGATCATCGGCGATCGCCAGACCGGCAAGACCGCGGTCGCCATCGACACCATCATCAATCAGAAGGGCACGGGCGTTAAATGCGTCTATGTGGCCATCGGCCAGAAGCAGAGCTCGATCGCCAACGTCGTGCGCAAGCTCGAAGAGCACGGCGCGATGGCCCACACCATCATCGTGGCCGCGTCCGCCTCGACGCCCGCCGCCATGCAGTACCTCGCACCCTACGGCGGCTGCGCCATGGGCGAGTACTTCATGGACAACGGCGAGGACGCGCTCATCGTCTACGACGACTTGTCCAAACAGGCCGTCGCCTATCGGCAGATTTCCCTGCTGCTGCGCCGCCCGCCGGGCCGCGAGGCCTATCCCGGCGACGTGTTCTATCTGCACTCCCGCCTGCTCGAACGCTCGGCGCGCGTCAACGAGGAATACGTCGAGAAGATCACCAAAGGTCGCGTCAAGGGCAAGACCGGATCGCTGACCGGACTGCCGATCATCGAGACCCAGGCCGGCGACGTCACCGCGTTCGTGCCCGACCAACGTGATTTCGATCACCGACGGCCAGATCTTCCTCGAAACCGACTTGTTCAACGCCGGCATGCGCCCGGCCATCAACGCCGGCATTTCGGTGTCGCGCGTCGGCGGCGCCGCGCAGACCAACATCATCAAGAAGCTCGGCGGCGGCGTCCGCCTGGCGCTCGCCCAATACCGCGAACTCGCCGCCTTCTCGCAATTCGCCTCGGACCTGGACGAAGCGACGCGCCGGCAGCTCGAGCGCGGCCAGCGCGTCACCGAGCTCATGAAGCAGAAGCAATATGCGCCCATGTCGGTGGCCGAGATGGCGTTGTCGCTGTATGCGGCAACAACGGCTACTTCGACAAGGTGGACCGCCGCAAGGTGGTCGAGACCGAAGCCGCGCTGCAGTCCTTCGCGCGCGGCACCTACGCCGAGCTGCTGAAGAGCATCAACGCCAAGCCGGATCTGACGAAGGAAGTCGAAGCGGCGCTGAAGAAGTGCTGCGACGAGTTCTTCGCGTCGCTGTAAGAGCAGGATACAGAGAAGGCAATGGCAGGCGCAAAAGAAATCCGCGGCAAGATCGCGAGTATCAAGAATACTCAGAAGATCACCAAGGCCATGGAAATGGTGGCGGCGAGCAAGATGCGCAAGGCGCAGGACCGGATGCGCGCGGCGCGCCCGTATGCGGAGAAGATTCGCAAGATCATCGGGCACCTGCGCCAGGTGAATCTGGACTACAAGCATCCCTTCACCGCTGGAGCGCCCGGTGCGCGCGGTCGGCATCATCGTGATCAGCACCGATCGCGGCCTGGCGGTTCGCTCAATTTGAATTTGTTCAAGGCGGCGCTCGGCCGCGATCCGCGAGGCCGAAGGCGCGGAATGCCAAGATCTATATGTGCGTCATCGGCTCGAAGGCGCTGCAGTTCTTTCGCCGCCTGGCGGGCGTCGAGATCGCCGCTTCGGCCACGCATCTCGGCGATCGGCCGCATGTCGAAGGAATTGATCGGCACCGACCAAGGTCATGCTCGATTTCTATCGCGACGGCCAAGATCGACCAATTGCTGCTGGTGCACAACGTGTTCGTCAACACCATGACCCAGAAGGGCGTCGTTTCGCAGCTGCTGCCGCTCCAGACCATCGACAAGGACGAGCTGCAGGAGCGCTGGGACTACATCTACGAGCCGGATGCGGCGGAGATTCTGGACGACATTCTGATGCGCTACATCGAGTCGCAGGTGTTTCAGGGCGCCGTCGAAAACGTCGCCTGCGAAATGGCGGCGCGCATGGTGGCGATGAAGAGCGCCTCCGACAACGCCGGCAAGCTCATCGACGAGCTGCAACTCATTTACAACAAGGCCCGTCAGGCCGCGATCACGAAAGAGCTTTCGGAAATCGTCGGCGGCGCGGCAGCGGTTTAAGCAAAGAGGGTTATCAAGTATGTCCAGCGGCAAAATCGTGCAAATCATCGGCGCGGTCATCGATGTGGAATTTCCGCGCGATCAGATCCCCAAGATCTATGACGCGCTCAAACTCGATGACGTGGATTTGACCCTCGAAGTGCAGCAGCAGCTGGGCGACGGCATCGTGCGCACCATCGCGATGGGCCCCTCCGAGGGCCTGCGCCGCGGGCTCACCGTCACGGGCACCGGCAAGGGCATCACGGTGCCGGTGGGCGCCGGCACGCTCGGTCGCATCATGGACGTGCTCGGCAGACCGCAGGACGAGCGCGGCCCGGTGAAGACCACGGAATATCTGCCGATTCACCGTCCGGCTCCGGCTTACGACGAACAGGCGGGCGGCCAGGATCTGCTGGTCACGGGCATCAAGGTGATCGATCTGCTCGTGCCGTTCGCCAAGGGCGGCAAGGTCGGCCTGTTCGGCGGCGCCGGCGTCGGCAAGACCGTGAACATGCTCGAGCTCATCAACAACATCGCCAAGCAGTACAGCGGTCTGTCCGTGTTCGCGGGCGTCGGCGAACGCACCCGCGAAGGCAACGACTTCTATCACGAGATGATCGAGTCGGGCGTCATCGACAAGGACAATCTCGCCAATTCCAAGGTCGCCATGGTCTACGGTCAGATGAACGAGCCGCCGGGCAACCGACTGCGCGTCGCGCTGACCGGCCTCACCATGGCGGAATATTTCCGCGACGAGAAGCAGGCATCCGGCAAGGGCCGCGACGTGCTGTTCTTCGTCGACAACATCTATCGCTACACGCTGGCCGGCACGGAAGTGTCGGCGCTGCTCGGCCGCATGCCCTCGGCGGTGGGATATCAGCCGACGCTCGCCGAGGAAATGGGCGTGCTGCAGGAGCGCATCACCTCGACCAAGACCGGTTCGATCACCTCGATTCAAGCCGTGTACGTTCCCGCCGACGACTTGACCGATCCTTCGCCGGCGACCACCTTCGCGCATTTGGATGCCACCGTGGTGCTGTCGCGGCAGATCGCCTCGCTCGGCATCTATCCCGCCGTCGATCCCCTGGACTCGACCAGCCGCCAGCTCGATCCGCTGGTGGTCGGCGAGGAGCACTACGAGACCGCGCGCGGCGTGCAGGCCGTCCTGCAGCGCTACAAGGAACTGCAGGACATCATCGCGATTCTCGGCATGGACGAGCTGTCCGAAGAGGACAAGCTGACCGTGTACCGCGCGCGCAAGATTCAGCGCTTCTTGTCGCAGCCCTTCAACGTGGCCAAGGTGTTCACCGGCCAGGACGGCAAGATCGTGCCCTTCAAGGACACGATCCGCGGCTTCAAAGCCATCATCGCCGGCGAATACGACCACCTGCCCGAACAGGCGTTCTACATGATCGGCGGCATCGAAGAAGCGGTCGAGAAAGCCAAGACCTTGACCTAAGAGCGAGCGACAACGTCATGGCCCATACCATTCACGTCGACATCGTCAGCGCCGAAGGGCAGATCTTTTCGGGCGACGCGACCATGGCGTTCGTCCCGGGCTCGCAGGGCGAACTCGGCATTGCTCCGCGCCACGCGCCGCTGCTCACGACGCTGAAGGCGGGCGAGGTGCGCGTGCAATCGGAGGGCCACGACGAGCAGGTGTTCTACGTCGGCGGAGGCATCCTGGAAGTGCAGCCGCATCTCGTCACCGTGCTCGCCGATACGGCCGCGCGGGCGCGCGACCTCGATGAGGCCGCTGCCTTGGCAGCGAAGCAGCGCGCCGAGGATGCGATGCGCGGCCGCGGCGACAAGATGGAAATCGCCGAGGCTCAGGCGGAGCTGGCGCGAGCCGTGGCACAATTGCGGGCAATCGCACGGCTGCGCAAGAGACGTTAGGGTGGTTCGCAGGCGCTAGCTTTCTCCAATAGGAGCTGTCATGCCGCTTTCCGTCGTCATACTCGCCGCGGGGCAGGGCAAGCGGATGCACTCCGATCTGCCCAAGGTACTCCAGCCGCTGGCCGGGCAGCCGCTGCTGCAGCACGTCATCCGCACGGCGCGCGCGCTCCGTCCCGCCAACATCTACGTCGTCTACGGTCATGGCGGTGCCCATGTGCAGGCGGCTCTGCATCTCGAGCATGTCGAATGGGTGCTGCAGGCGGATCAACTGGGTACCGGGCATGCCGTGATGCAGGCGATGTCCGTGATTCCCGACGATCACACGGTGCTGGTGCTGTACGGCGACGTGCCGCTGATCGGCACGGCCTCCTTGAAGAAGCTGATTGCGATTGCCGATGCAGGTGCGCTCGCCATACTGTCCGTCAAGCTCGACGAGGTGACCGGATACGGGCGCATCGTGCGCGACGCGAACGGGCATGTGAAAGCCATCGTCGAGCACCACGATGCCGATGCCGAACAGCGCAACATCCGCGAGGCCAACTCCGGCCTGCTGGCAGCGCCGGCGACGCGACTGCGGGAGTGGCTGTTGGGGTTGGGCAGGGACAACGCGCAGCGCGAATACTACCTCACGGACGTGGTAGCGGGGGCGGTGCGATCCGGCGCCCGAGTCGACGCGGTGCCGGCGGAGAGCGCGGCAGAGGTCATGGGCGTCAACGACAAGATGCAGCTTGCGCAAGTCGAAGCCTGCTACCGGCGGCGGCGGGCCGAGGAGCTGATGCGGGCGGGCGCCACGTTGGCCGACCCTGCGCGCCTCGACGTTCGCGGCGACGTCGAGATCGGGCGCGACGTGTTCATCGACGTGAACGCGGTACTGGTCGGCAAAGTGCACTTGTCCGCGCGGGTCAAGGTGGGCCCGAATTGCTACATCCGCGACTCGACGATCGGCGCCGATACGGAGATCGAGCCGAATTGCGTGATCGATAACGCGGTCGTCGGCGAGCACTGCAGGATTGGACCCTTCGCAAGGCTTCGGCCGGCCACGGTCCTGCATCGCGGCGTGCACATCGGCAATTTCGTCGAGATCAAGAACAGCGACATCGCGGCCGGCAGCAAGGCGAACCATTTGAGCTACGTGGGCGACTCGCGCGTGGGCAGGGACGTCAACATCGGTGCGGGGACCATCACCTGCAATTACGACGGCGCCAACAAGTGGCCGACGATGATCGATGACGGAGCGTTCATCGGTTCGGGCAGCATGCTGGTGGCACCGGTGCGAATCGGAGCGGGCGCCACCATCGGGGCCGGTTCGACGATCGCCGCGAACGCGCCGGATTCCAAGCTCACGCTGACACGGCCACCTCAAGTGACCATCGCGAAGTGGGACCGTCCGCGCAAACTCAGCGACCAGGAGCGCGCCGCCGTCGTCGACCGGACGATCAAACACCCGAAGAAGTGAGCGGCCGCCCTGGACGATCACTCGGAGGCGACGGATCACGCGACCCGCGCGCGCTACGCTACAGCTGAATCAGATTTCCCGTCGCGGCCTTGATCAGAGCTTGAGTACGCGTGGCGACGCCGAGCTTCCTGCGCGCATTCTCGAGGTGAAACTCGACGGTGCGCTTGCTCAGACTCAGGATGGCGCCGATTTCCTCGAAAGTCTTCCCCCGCGCCGCCCAGGTGAGAGTCTCGACTTCCCGTTCGCGTAGGCCGACCTGTTTCGGCCACACCGTGCTGCGGGCAACGCGCGCGAGCCTCGCCGTAATCAGCGCCGCGAGCACGTCGTAATCCACCGGTTTGGTGAGGTAATCGTCGGCACCGAGGTGCCACCCCTTGAGTTCGCTGTCGTGGTCGCCGAATGCGGTGAGAAACACGAACGGCATGCTCTCGAACCGCGGCGCCATGGACGTGAGCCGCTCGAGCAGCTCGAATCCCGTCATCCCCGGCATGTCGATGTCGGACAGGACGAGCTCGGGCGGATCCCTGAGAATGGCCGTGAGCCCTTCCCGGCCGTTGAACGCCGCCTCGACAGCGAAGCCCCGATCCACCAGTTCCTCGCAGATCAACGAGGCGGTGTCGCGGTTATCCTCGATGCAGAGAATTCTGCTACGCCTCTCGTTCATGATCGACTTGCACGCTCGCGGACTCGGACGCGGCAACCGTATCACCGGCGGTATTAAAAAAGGATAAAATTTTCCGCCGCCCATGCTTCGCATCGCTTCTCCTCGCGCGATGCTGCTAGGCTACGATCATTCATTCAGCCGGCGGTTTGGCAATCCGTGCTATCACATACGCTCATGAAGCGAGGCCGATCGATCAGGGTGCGTCTGTCGCTGGTCTTCCTGTTTCTGTTTCTGCTCGTCATCGTCTTCGGACTCGAGAGCCTGCGCAGCTTGAGCTACCTCAACGAGGCAGCGGCGCAGATCCGCACCCGGTGGCTGCCGAGTACGCGCGCCCTTGGGGATCTCAACAACCTCACGACCGATTTTCCCGCGGCCGAGGCGACGTTGCTTCGCACCGCCAGCGCCGGCGAGCGGGCCGCGGGCGAGCGGGCTGCCACCCTGCAGCAGATAGCCAATCTCGACCACGGCATCGCGGCGGCGCAGCTCGCCTATCGGCAGATTCGGCACGACGCGACCGAGGATGATCTATTCCGGCGATTCGAGACGAAGTGGAGCGAGTATCGGGACATCGTCGCCCGCAGCGAGGCCGCGCCGATGGGAGCCGGGACGATCGGCGCCGGGCAGCAGCTCGAGCAGGCGTCGAAATCGGCTTACGACGCCGCGAGCGAGTTGCTGGGAATCCTCACGGAGCGCAACGTCGCGAGCGCCCGCGAGGCGAGCGAAGGCTCGGATCTCGCCTACGCACAAGCACGCCGGCGAACCGCGATCGCCATAATTCTTGCGGGGCTGCTCGTCGCGGGCGCCACGGTGCACGTCACACGCTCGATTTCCGCGCCGCTCGTCGATCTCGCGGAACGCATGCACAGGCTGACTACGAACGACACTCACATCGACGTGCGTGGAACGCGGCGGCATGACGAAATCGGCGAGATGGCCCGCGCCGTGCTCGTCTTCCGCAACAACGCCGTCGACCTCGCGCGCAACCGCGAGACCTTGGCGCTGCAGACAACCATGCTGCAGGAAAAGCTCGCGCAGGAACAACGCATGACTCTGCTGCAGCGAAATTTTGTCTCCATGGCATCGCATGAGTTTCGCACGCCGTTGGCGATCATCGACGGCCATACCCAACGCCTGATATCGACCCAGGATCGATTGACCGCGGGTGAAATCGCCGAACGCGCGCGAAAGGTTCGCAGCATGGTGAGGCGGATGAGCCAGCTGATCGACAACCTCATCGGCTCTGCGCGCCTCATCGACGGGCCGATCGAGCTCTATTACCATCCGACGCGACTCGATCTGACGGAGCTCGTGCGCGAGAGCTGTCATCTGCAGCAGGAGCTGACGCCGGACGCCCGCATCGTGGAATCCGCGGATGCGCGCCAGCTCATCGTGTACGGCGATGCAACGTTGCTCGGCCAGCTGTTCAGCAATCTTCTCTCGAATGCCGTGAAGTACTCGCCCGATGGCGGGCTCATCAGGGTCACCGCGACGCATGAGGCCGCACATGTCGCAGTCGTCGTCGAAGACCGCGGCATCGGAATACCGGAGACGGATCGGGAGCGAATATTCGAGCGCTACTTTCGCGGCAGCAATACCTCCGGAATCGGCGGCAGCGGCGTCGGATTGTCTTTGGTCAAATCGATCGTGGATCTGCACAAAGGAAGCATTACCCTCGATAGTCGGGAGGGTGAGGGCTCTCGTTTCACGCTGCGGTTGCCGGCGGTCGCGGAGACGAGGCGCAATGCTCCGTCCCCTGCCCCGGCGGCGAGCCAGACCTAGCCAGCGCCGCGCCGGCAGGAGCGCCGCGTTTGCGCATACCGAATGAGGATAGCCTCGCGCGCTCCACTTTTTTAACACCGTATTTATACCGCCCGCATTTTTTTTAACACTCTTCAGTCGCGCTTGCACTTAGGCTAAGTCCCTTTCGTTGCAACGATGCAAAGGGAAAGAGATGACGCCAGTCAAAGTGCGAGATTATCTGCAAAGGTTGCTGATTTCCGTTGCGGCAACCGTTCTCATGCAACCGATGGCGCAAGCGGAGGAATCGGCGGCGCCGGCGAACATGTCGGCCGGAACCATCGTGGGCATCGTCACCAATTCCGCCAAACTCCCCGTCGCGCATGCCACGGTGACGGCGAAGCGAGTCGACGGCGGCGGCATTCGCGCCACGATCTCGGGCAGCGATGGCGTATATTCCTTCCCCGACCTGCCAGCGGGTCTCTGGTCGATCACTTCGCAGGTCGACGGCCTTCCCGAGGTCACGGAGCCTGCGATTGCGGTCGTGCCAAGCAAAGCCACTCGGCACGACATCGTGATGAACATTCCTGCGGCGGCGCCGACCCCGGCGACGGGGCCCGCACTGGCCGCGGTGGCCGCCGAAGCGGCGAAAGCGGCGCACACGGTGCCCGCCGCAGCCCCGTTGCCGACGGTACCCGAGGCACTGCAGGCGCCTGAACCCGCCCCCGAGAACGACACCGTCACCCCGTTTGCCAACGTCGATATCGGCTGGGCGAACGGCAACACGCGCGAGAAGTCGCCGATCTTCGATACGAAGTTCTTCACGCCTGAAATCCGCCTCGACATGAACTACATACAAAGCCTCAACCACCCTAGCGACCATTCGGTCACCGGCTCGAGCGAGGTGTTCCGCTCCAGCGAATTCCAGATCGAACAGGTGAGCTTCGGCGGAGACTTCCACTGGAACAACGTGAGAGCCCGCTTTCTCTCGATGTACGGCATGTTCGCCACCACCACGCCGCGCAACGACCCCAGCGGCGCGATTGGCCAGTGGCAACTCCAGGATGCTTATCGATACTTCTCGGAAGCGAATGCTGGGTATCACTGGGATGTGAGCCACGGCCTCAATGTGGACGCCGGCGTCTTCGTCTCCTACATCGGCCTGTTCAGCTACTACAACTTCGACAACTGGACCTACCAGCCCTCCTACGTGTCATCGAACACACCCTGGTTCTTCAATGGACTGCGCGTGCAGTGGTTTCCGACCCAGAACCTCAAGATCGAGCCCTGGCTTATCAACGGCTGGCAATCCTATGCGAAGTTCAACCGGCACCCGGGTTTCGGCGGACAGATCCTCTGGGTCCCGAACAGCAACGTCAAATGGGTGTTCAATACCTATTCCACTGGACAGGATAATCTGCAGTGCCAGGCGAACAACAACAACGGACAGGGAACGATGAATGTGCCCTGTCAGCCCCAGAACGGGGGTAATCCCAACGCGGTGGCCGGCTCTTATGTGGGGGCGGGACCTCCCGTCAACTACGCCAACGTGACGCGTGTTCACGAGGACGATAGCCTCTTGGTGAAATACTACGACGCGCACGGCTTGGGCGGCGCCGGCATCTCCAAAATGGCGTTCAGCTTGACGTGGGATTGGGGTTGCGAGTACGGCGGCGGCGTGCACTGTACGAAGGGGCCGAATAAGGAGGAATTTCTCGGTGTGATGCTCTACAACCGTGCGTGGTTCCACAACGATCTGTACGCGGTGACAGTGGGCGCTGGCTTCATGAACAATCCGGGTCGCTATCTCGCCCTGACCCCGCCAATCAATGGAGCGACGGCCGCAAGCGGCTCACCGTACTTCACGCAGCAGCCGGGACAGAAGCTCTATCAGTGGGATTCGCAGATCAATCTGCAGTACATGCCTAATGACTGGATCACCTGGTGGACGGAAGCGACGTTCCGGCATTCGAGCGTTCCCTACTGGTCGGGACAGGGCGGCATCACCCCGCCTGGTGGCAACAACGGCTCGCCCGCGAGCTGTGTGGGCGGTCCCGCCGATACCACCACCGGCAATTGCACCGCGGGTGACTGGTTCCCGGATCTTCGTACGCGCGAAACAGTCGTGGGCGCCGGCGTCATGGTCAAGTTCTGATAGGGTCCCCTCGTGTCAGCTGGTCAACTGGCGCGAGGGGCTCTGTTGCGATATATCGGAAGCAGCGGGGAGAGAGAATAGCCCGTAGCGAAGGATGCAAACCGCTCCCGGATTCGATGCACAGTCATGACCACGAGAGGCCGGTCGTTCACTTTTGTCGGACTCGCCGGCCTCCTATTCTTCGGCCCAGTCACGGCGGGACCCATACCGGGGATTTGGCGCACATCGCACGCCCTGACGAAGGATGATCGGGTCGTCAAAGACCGGTTGCACGCGCGGAACAACCGAAACCATGAGGATGATTCCTTCCTCAACGCAGTCGGCGCCGTCTGGTCCGACGACATCGAAAAGGCGGCCGCAGGCTACGGCGCGTCGACCGGATTTCTCATCGATCGGTGCCACGTGCTGACGAGCATGCATGTCGTGTACATCGACGATATCGTCATCCATCCGTCGGCCGACAAATCCGTCGCGTTCGCCGTCGGCCAAACCGAGGGCGAGGGAAACAGGGGCGCGTTGCAGGGCCTCAAGTTCTTGCTGAACGGAGTGGTCATTGCGCACGGCGACACCATCATCGTGGATCACCTCGTGCAGCATCCGGAAAACGATTGGGCGCTCATCCGGCTCGCCACCAATGTTGACGACAGCATCGCGCCGATGTCGATCGACACCGTGGATCCCGCACAATTGCCGAAAGATCTGCGGCTCTCGATCGCCGGCTTTCCAGCCGACCACAGAGATTTGCGCGGCGATCGATTCAACCTGAAGGATTTGTGGGGGTCGGACGGCCGCGTGGTCGACGTCGTTTGGGCGAGCACGGCCAGTGCCGTCATCGAGTCGACGATCCAAGCGACTCGCGGCGACTCGGGAGGGCCTCTTTACGGGGACTTCGACGGAAAAAGGCACATCGTGATCGGAATGCTCCAAAGCATCCGCGGCAACGGTATCGATGTCTCCGAAAGCACACCGAACATCCAAGTCTTTTTCACCGCGGACACGTTGGCCGGCATCCGGGCAGCTCAGGCGCGTACCCCGTGTCAATGAGGTGGTGCAGGAAGCGTGGCGTGAAACCGGCGGCACCGACAGCACCCCGGGCCGCCGCACCGCTTTGGAGCAGGCCGCGCACGGCGACGTAACGCTTTTTTTATGGAATCGTTACACGCACTCGAATATTGTGATCCACGCGTCAGACCGAGCAGGAAACGCGATGCAAGCAAATGTCGCTGCAAGATCCGCCCGCGACGCCGGCTCCTCGGCGGCGCCGGATCCGTTGCTGAGGCAAAAGTGGGGTCATACGCGGCGAGTCCTGACCGCGTACTCGCGGCGCGGCCGGCAGACCCTCGTTCGGCTTGCGACTCTGGCCTCCAGGTCGCGGCCGCGCCAATACCGGTCCGATTATCTGCGGGCGCTGCTGCTCGGCGGACTCGCCACGGCGGTCGCCTTTCCGCTCTCTCCGTATTTCGGACTCGTCAATATCGTCATGCTCTATCTGTTGGCCACGGCCCTTGGCGCGCTGCGGCTGGGGCGCGGGCCTTCCGCGGCGCTCGCGATCGCCAACATGTTGGCTTTTGACTTTTTCTTCGTGCCGCCGCTCTACAGCTTCGACGTGCAGGACACACAGTATCTTTTTGCACTGGGCGTCATGCTGGCCGTCGCCTTGGTGATCGCGAACCTCATGGTCAGTATCCGGCGTCACCGCGAAATCGCCGATGCTCGTGAGCAGCGCACGGCGGTTCTGTACGCGATGAGCCGCGAACTTGCAGTTGCGACCGATGCGCGGGCCATGGCGGCAGCGGCGGTGCGGCATATCTGCGCGGTCTTTCATGGCACCGCGCGCGTGTTGATTGCGGACGAGCGCGGGCGCCTCATGCCTCTCGCGCCCGCCGAGGAGTCCGCAGGCGACGATGCGCGCGGTGCGGGTCCGACCTTCAACTTGGAGTTGGCAAGCGAGGTGGTGGCGAGCGGTGAGCGGTTCATCGAGGACGCAATCTACCTGCCTTTGCGCGGGCACCGCCGCGTCAAAGGTGTGATCGTCGTCAGTCCGCAACCCACCGCTCGCGAGCTTCCGTCGGAACAGCTCAATTTGTTGGACGCCTTCGCGGCTCAGCTCGCGCTGTCGCTGCAACGGGCGCGGCTGGCGCAGGCGGCCGAAGCCGCGAAGATCTCCGCGGAACGGGCCTTACTGAGAAACACCCTCCTGGCATCGATTTCTCACGATTTGCGTACACCGCTGGCGGCGATAGCCGGCGCAGGCAGTCTCATCGCTCAGGAAGATTATGCGCTCAACGCGGACCGGCGAACGACGTTGGGTCATCTGATCGAGCGCAAGGCCCGCGACATGTCGCAGCTGCTGACGAACGTTCTCGATTTGGTGCAGATGGAGTTCGGCAGCCGCGTTTTGCGCACCGACTGGCACTCCATTGACGATTTGGTCGCGCTCGCGCTGCGCGCGGGTGAGGCCCGTCTCGCCCCATGCCGCATCGACTTGCAGCTTCCGGCCGGCTTGCCGTTGATCCTGGTCGAGCCGACCTTGATCGTGCAGATACTGAGCAATCTTCTGGAGAACGCGGCGAAATACACGCCGCCCGGCACGACCGTGACGATAGGCGCCGCCGTGCAAGACGAGAATATTTTGTTGACGGTCGCGGATGACGGACCGGGCCTCCCGGTGGGCGACCCAGAGCAGCTGTTCGAGAAGTTTCAGCGCGGACAATCGGAAGGCAACATCGTCGGCGTCGGCCTCGGGCTCGCAATTTGCCGCGCGGCCGCGCGCCTGCACGGCGGCGATATTCACGCCGTCAGCAATCCCGAAGGCGGCGCGCGCTTCGACATCACGCTGCCCGTGGCGAGGCAGGTTGATGTGGCGCCCATCGTGGAGACTTGCTGAGACTTGCGGAAATGCGCGTCGTACTCATCGTCGAGGACGACCAAGGTATTCAAGACGTCCTGCGCTTCCTCGCCGAGGCGAACGGTATGCGCGTCGTTGCCGCCAATACCTGCGAACTTGCGATGCGCGAAGCGGTTTCTCACCGGCCCGACCTCGCGATCGTCGATTTGGGCTTGCCCGATCGGGATGGTATTCAATTGATACGGAACATACGCACCTGGTCCCACCTGCCGATCCTCGTTCTATCCGCCCGCACGCTCGAGTCGCAAAGGCGGGCGGCGTTTGAAGCGGGAGCCGACGATTACGTAACGAAACCCTTCAGTGCCCCGGAATTGCTCGCGAGGATGCAGGCGCTGCTGCATCGCGGTGCATCCGGCGCCGCGACCGAGGCCATCTCGTAGCAATCGCGTCCGGCAATCTCCACGCAGCATCGATTCGAGCGGCCGGCGGTTTGACCTCGCCATATAAGGAAGGCAGACTGAATTTTCGGCGCTCGGTTCTTCCGCGGAGGGTCTCAGACACCCGACCGTTCGAGCCGACGCAGCACCGGCCGCTGGGGAAGCAAGGATGACCGAAGCGATGCACCTGGTCCTGATCTTCGAGGACGACCAGGCGATTCAAAACGTATTGTGTATGCTCTTCGAAGCCAACGGTTTCAGAGTCGTGATTGCCGATACCGCCGCCCGGGGTGAGCACGACGCGCGGCTGCACCGCCCGGATGTGGTGATCGTAGACCTCGGTCTGCCGGACCGCGACGGTCTCAAGGTCATCAGCGCGATCCGTGCTTGGTCGCCCGTGCCGATCATCGTGCTTTCGGCACGCACCGCCGAAGCGCAGCGCCTCGCGGCATTCGAGAACGGCGCCGACGATTACGTACTGAAGCCCTTCAGCGCGCCCGAGCTCCTCGCCCGGGTGCGGGCGATCCTCCGGCGTCACGTGCGCGGCGAACTGCCGATGGGTGTGCTCGAGCTTGGCGACGTCTCGATCGATCTCGGCAGGCGCGTCGCCCATCACCGGGACGGTCGTGACGTGCGCTTGACTCCGCTCGAGCACCGGATCTTGGAGACGCTCGCGCGCTACGGCGATCGCATCGTCACCCACGCGGCGCTCATCAAGGAGGTCTGGGGCCCCCATCGCGACGACTCGCGCGCGCTTCGTGTCTACATCGGCAGCCTGCGCAAAAAGCTCGAAACCGACCCGGGTCGTCCGCAACATATCCTCACCGAACTCGGCGTAGGATACCGGCTCGTGACCGGAGCCACGGCGGCTCCGGTCGGCGGCTGAAAGGCGGGCAGCGGCGGAAGCAGAAATTCAGCGGCTGGTATTCGCCGCTGAAGCTTTCGCCGTGCGATTCCACCAACCGCCGCCGAGCGCCTGAAACAGCGCCACCGTGTCTCCGTAGCGCGTCGCCTGCGCCTGCACGCGGCTGAGCAGCGCCTGGTCGTAAGCCGTTTCGGCGGCGAGCAAGATCAGCGTGTTGACGTAACCCACTTGCATTTGCCGCCGCGTGAGATCGTAGGTCACCTTGGCGGCCCTTTCCGCGTCGACGTCGGCGGCGAGCGCATCGGCATCGAAAAGCGATGCATGCAGCGTATCGGCAACGTTCTGATAGGCCGTGATCACAGCGCTCTGATATTGGGCGGCGGCTTGTTTTAAAGCCTGATCGGCGGCACGCTTTCGATGCAGCAGTGTGCCGCCCTCGAATAGCGGTTGGGTCACGTCGCCGACCAAGTTCCAAAACGGGCCGCCATGGCGGAACATCCAACTGAACTGATCCGCGTTGCCGCCATAGGACCCGGTGATCGAGAATTGCGGCAGCATCGCGGCAACGGCGACGCCGACCTGGGCGTTGGCGGCGTGCAGCTGCGCCGCGGCGGCCCGAACATCGGGGCGCTGCTCGATGATCTTGGACGGCAGGGAGACGGGCAGCTCCGGCGGCAAGTGCAGTGCATCGAGCTCGAAGGTCTCGGGAACGTCCTGATTCGGTAAATTGCCCACCAAGGCACGAATCAAATCGCGTCCCTGTTCGAACTGTAATTGCAGCGGAGGCAGCGTAGCCTTGGCCTGTGCCAACGCCATCTCCTGCTCGGCGACGTCGATGCGCATCGCCTGGCCGAGCCGGAATTGATCGCGCAGAATCTGGAGCGCCTTCTCGTCGGCGGCGATGATCTCCCCGGTCGCGCGGATCTGCGCACGTAGCGACGCTTCTTGGATTGCGGCCGCGGCGACGTTGGACGCAAGGGTGATATAGGTGGCCTCGAGCGCAAACCGTTGTACCTCGGTCTGGGCGGCAAGGGACTCCACTTGCCGCCGATTCCCGCCGAAGACGTCGGGCACGAATCCGACCGTGAGCTCGGCGGTCTGAAAGTTGTAAAAGAGCGGCGCTGTGTAGGGCGCTACGCCCGGGGTCTGCAGTGGCGCCAGCAGGTTGTCGCCGTTGCCCTGCACGCCGGGGGCCTGGTCGTTGGTGAGATTGCCGGCGATCTTGTGGCGTTCGGCCTGGTAGGTTGCACCGACGGACGGAAAGTAGAAACCCTGCTGCGCGTAGACCAACTCCTGGGCCTGGGCCAACGCCGCCTGCGCCGCGGCGACGGTCGGATTGGCCTTGAAGGCTTTTTCAATGAGCGAATTCAGCTCTGGAGACTGGAACAGCTGCCACCACTCGAAGGGAATGTCCCGGCCTGCGATGAACTGCTGGACCTCGCCGCCGCGGATCGGTGCGGACGAGCTCGCCTGCGGCAGCGGCGTCGGCGCATAGCCCGCGTTGGCCGGAGCTTGAGGCTGGTGGAAATTTGGGCCGACGGCGCAGCTCGGGGCGAACGCCGCCGCGGCCACGAGCAACGTCGTGCGGATGCAGCGCTTCATTTTGCGGCCATCTCTTTGCGATTCCACCAGCCGCCGCCAAGCGCCTGGAACAGCGCGACCGTGTCGCCGTAGCGAGTCGCCTGTGCCTGCACGCGCGTGAGCAGCGTCTGCTGATAAGCGGCTTGGGCGTTGAGCAATGTGAGAGCATCCACGTACCCGCTCTGCACCTGCCGGCGTGTGAGGTCATAGGTCACCTTGGCGGACTTCTCCGCTTCGACATCGGCGCTGAGCGCGTCGGCATCGGACAAGGATAGGTGCAGCGTGTCGGCGACGTTCTGATAGGCCGCGATCACCGTGCTCTGATATTGAGCCGCCGCCTGCTTCAATGCCTGGTTGGCGGCGCGCTCCTGGTGCAGCAGCGTGCCTCCTTGGAAGACGGGTTGGCTGAGGTCGCCGTACAGGCTCCAGAACGGGCCGCCGTGGCGGAACATCCAGGGAATTTGCGTCGCATTGCCGCCGTACTGGCCGGTAATCGAGAATTGCGGCAGCATCGCGGCCACTGCGACGCCGACTTCGGCATTCGCGGCATGGAGCTGCGCCTCCGCGGCCCGAACGTCGGGTCGTTGTTCGATGATCTTGGCCGGCAGGGAGACCGGCACTTCCGGCGGCAGTTGCAGCGCATCGAGCTCGAATGTCTCCTCCTCCTCGTTCGGCAGCTTGCCGGCCAGGGCTCGGATGAGATCGCGCGTCTGTTCGAGCTGCTTCTGCAGCGGCGGCAGCGTGGCCCGAACCTGCGCCAGGGCGGCTTCCTGCGCCGCCACATCGATGCGCATCGCGAAACCCAGGCGAAATTGATCGCGCAGGATCTTGAGCGATTTCTCATCCGCCTCGATGATCTCTCGAGTCGCCCGGAGCTGCGCACGCAGCGATGCTTCTCGAATGGCGGCGCCGACCACATTGGACGCGAGCGTGATATAGGTGGCTTCGAGTGCGAAGCGCTGTGCGTCCTTCTGAGCGGCCAGGGACTCCACTTGCCGCCGATTGCCGCCGAAGACGTCGGGCACGAATCCAACGGTGAGTTCGGCGGTATAAAAGGTGTAGTAGGAGGGCGCATTGTGCGGCTCGTGGTGCGGATCTTCCACCGCCGGAAGCAGATTGACGCCGTTACCCTGCACACCGATGGTCGAGCTCGAGTTGGTGTTGCCCGATACCTTGTGGCGCTCGGCCCGAAGGTCCGCGCCGACCGTGGGATAGAAGAATCCTTGCTGCGCGTAGACCAGCTCTTGCGCCTGGCGAAGCGAGGCCTGCGCCTGAGAAATCGTCGGATTGGCCTTGAACGCCCGTTTGATGAGCGAATCCAGAGCCGGGGACTGAAACAGCTCCCACCACTCGAAGGGAATATCCCGGCCTGAGGCGAAATGCTGAACCTCGCCGCCATGCACCTCGGCCGCCGATGTCGTCTCGGCCAACGCCCCCGGTGCGTAGCCGGCGTTGGCCGGAGCTTCGGGCCTGTGGTAGCGCGGCCCGACGGCGCAGCCGGTCGCCAGGCCCGCGATGGTCACGACCGAAGAGAGGATGGCGACTGACCATTTGGCGGAAATAGTGGACTCCGGCGAAACCCTTCACACCGCGGCACCGAGGATTCTGCTCGTACCTGCCAGCGCCCGGGTACTGTGAGAATCCCGAGTGGCCTCGCGCGAAGCTAGCGGCCATTGTTCGCGCAAGGCCGCGAGGCAAGCGCGCTGCGGTGCACGAGCGGAGATTTCCAGGAGTAACGAATGCGCAATCGATTGTCCCTTGCGTGGCGTGGGTTGGGTATGGGACGTCGTTGGCAAGCGCGAGCCGCCGGCGCGGCGATCCTGCTGCTCGCCGCCATCGGAGTCGCGCACTTCAGTGCCCAAGCCGACGATTCGGCGGCAGCGAGCCGTAAATCGAGTGCCGCGCCCAAGGACAGCACGGCTTCGCGTGCCGCCACAGACACGTTGGAGTTGTCGGATGCGCAGCTCGAGATGATCGGTTTCGGCGCGGTGTCCGAGCATGCCTTCCCCCTCGAGCGCGAGGCGGTCGGGAGTATCGATTTCAACGAGGACATGGCCGCCCAGGTGTTTCCGCCGTACCAGGGGCGGATCGTGCAGCTGTACGCCAAGATCGGCGACAACGTGAAGCGAGGGCAGCCCCTGCTCACGATCGAAAGCCCCGACCTGATCCAGGCGGAATCGAGTTTGATCGCCGCGGCGGGTGTGCTGGATCTCACGACTCATGCCCTGGAGCGCGCGAAGCAGCTGTACGAGGTACAGGGCATGGCCGAGAAGGATCTCCAGCAAGCAACCTCCGATCAGCAGACCGCCGAAGGGGCGTTCAAGGCCGCGCGAGATGCAGTCGCTGTTTTCGGCAAGTCTGCGCCCGAGATCGACCGCATGGTGAAGTCTCGCACGATCGATCCGTACCTGGTCGTGCCGAGCCCGATCACGGGACGTATTACTGCGCGTACCGCGGCTCCCGGCGACTTCGTGCAACCGGGCAACGTGCCGGCGCCCTATGCCGTGGCGGACCTTTCACGAATTTGGATGAATGCGAGCGTCACCGAAAGCGACATGCCGCTGGTTCGCAAGGGACAGCCGATCCATGTGACCGTGATGGCGTTTCCGGGGCGCGTGTTCGAAGGAGAGATTTCCATCGTCGGCGCAACGGTCGATCCCCAGTTGCACCGCGGTCTGGTGCGCGCCGAGATCGAGGATTCCAAGCACGAACTTCTGCCCGGCATGTTCGCCTCGTTCGTCATCGTCACCGGCGAGCCTGAGCGCAGTCCGGCCGTTCCGCTCGATGGAGTCGTCCGTGAAGGCGACGGCACCATGACGGTCTGGTTCACGACCGATCGCCATCGATTCACCAAGCGATCCGTCAAGATTGGTCTGCAGCATGCGGGGTACGATCAGATCCTCGAGGGCGCGCGACCCGGCGAACAGATCGTCACCAGAGGCGCCGTATTTCTCGACAATTTGCTCGGCGGCGAGTCGTGAGCTGCCAGCATCTGCGGTTCGTGCGGGAGAGCTAGCCCGTGCTCAAGAGCATTCTGGCGTTCTGCCTCACGCGCCGGGCGATCGTGATTTTGGGTCTGCTGGTGTTTATCGGCGGCGGCTTGATCGCCCTCTACAAGCTCAACATCGAAGCCTACCCCAACCCGGCGCCGGTGATCCTCGAGATCACCGCGCAGGCGCCGGGGCTTTCCGCCGAAGAGATGGAAAGGTACTACACGAAGCCGATGGAAGTCGGAATCTACCCGACTCCCGGAATCGTCAACATCCGCTCCACGTCATTCTATGGCCTGAGTTTCTTGAGCGTCACCTTCAAGTACGGCGTCGATTACTACTTTGCCTATACGCAGACACTGAACAGCATCCAGCAGAACGTCTCCCTGCCGGGCGGCCAGCAGCCGCAGATCCAGCAGTCGAGCCTGATCGGCGAGGTGTATCGCTACACGGTCACCGGGCCGAAGGATTTCGGGATCACGAATTTGCGCACCGTGCAGGACTGGGTGGTTTTGCGCAGGCTCTACACGGTTCCAGGAGTCGTCCAGGTCAACAGTTTCGGCGGTCCGACCAAGGAATTCGAGGTCGAGACGGACCCCAACCGCCTGCAGGCCTACGGCGTGACCATGCCGCAGCTCGTCACGGCGTTGGGCAATGCCAACGTCAACGTGGGTGGTCGCGAGATCGCCATCGGCCAGCAGTCGGCGAACATTCGCGGCGTCGGGCTCATCGACGACGGCGGCACCTTCGATCTCACTCAAGGGTACGGCGTATCCGACATCGAGAACATCGTGCTCGGACAGACGAATGGGACACCGGTTCTGGTCAAGGACGTGGCACGCTGTTACGTCGGCTACGTTCCGAGACTCGGCGTCGTGGGCAAGGACCACGACGACGATGTCGCGATGGCGATCGTCGTCACGAGCCGCACCTCGCACACCAATGAAGTGGTGCCGCGGATCGCGCGCGAAGTCAACGCGATGAACAACGACGGCACGCTGCCGCAGGGCGTCAAGGTCGTCTCCTTCTACGACCGCATGGCGCTCGTCGGCGTCACGACTCACACGGTGCTGCACAATCTGATCTTCGGCTGCCTGCTCGTTTTCCTGATCCAATGGATCTTCCTGGGCGACCTGCGCTGCGCCGTCATCGTTGGCGTCAACATTCCGTTTGCCCTGTTCTTCTCGATCATCTTGCTGGTATTGCAAGGCGAGGACGCGAATCTCCTGTCCGTGGGGGCGGTCGACTTCGGCATCATCATCGATTCGGCGGTCATTCTGGTGGAGAACATATTCCGCAATCTGCAGGCGCCGGCGCACGAGCAAACGCAGATGATCGAGGATTTGCACGAAGGAGCGTTCGGTGCCGATCCCACGCGCGAGGGGCCTACTTGGTCGAATCGATTGCGCCTGATCTACATTTCGGCGTTGCAGGTCGACAAGGCCATCCTATTCTCGACGGCAATCACCATCGCCGCGTTCGGTCCCTTGTTCACCATGCAGGGCGTCGAGGGGCAGATCTTCGGCCCCATGGCGCGAACGTACGGTTATGCGCTCGCAGGCGCGCTGATCGCGACGTTTACCGTGACGCCGGTGCTCTCCTCGCTCCTGCTGCCGCAACACGTCAAGGAGGTCGAAACCCTGGTGGTGCGGGTGCTGCACCGGATCTACAAACCGGTGCTTCATTTCGCTCTGGAGCGACGGGCGCTGGTGGTAGCGATTGGCGCCGGCTTCCTCGTGTTGACGGGAATCCTGATTCCGTTCTTGGGCAGCGAGTTCCTGCCGGCCCTGGAAGAGGGCAACTTTTGGATTCGCGCCTCGTTGCCGCCGAGCATGACGTTGGATGCCGGCACGGAGGCCACGCGCAAGATGCGCGAGATCCTGATGAGTCACCCGGAAGTCATCACGGTCATCTCGCAGCACGGTCGGCCCGACAACGGCAGCGACCCATCGCCATTTTCGAACGTCGAGCTGTTCGTGCCGCTGAAGCCGTTCGACGAGTGGCCGAGCGGCCTCACCAAGGCGAAGCTCACGGCGCAGCTCGAACGGGAAATGCGCACCGCGCTGACCGGCGTCACCTTCAACTTCTCGCAGTACATTCAGGACAACATCGAGGAGGCGATCTCGGGGGTCAAGGGCGCCAACTCGGTGAAGATCATCGGTCCGGATCTGGCGGTGCTCGAGGATCTCGCCCGGCAGGTCATGGCGCAAATGTCCCAGGTTCGAGGCGTCGAGGATCTCGGCGTGTTCCACGTGCTCGGACAGCCGAATCTCAACCTCAAGATCGATCGAACGAAGACGGCGCGCTACGGGCTCAACACCGGCGATGTGAATACCGTGGTTCAAGCCGCCATGGGCGGTGCCGTGGCATCCCAGGTGCTCGAAGGCGATCGTGCCTTCAACCTCACGGTACGACTCGCGCCGCAGTACCGCGCCAGCGTCGATGCGGTCGCCGACATCAAGGTGGGCTATCAAACGAGCTCGGGCGCGAACGCCTACATTCCGCTGCGCGAGCTGGCGAGAATCTCGCTGGACAGCGGCCCATCCTACATCTATCACGAGGCCATGAACCGGGACATTCCGGTCAAGTTCAGCGTGCGCGGGCGTGACCTCGGCGGCACGGTCGCGGAGGTGCAGGAGCGGATCGCCCGCAGCGTGAAATTTCCGCGCGGTTATCGCCTCGAGTGGGCCGGCGAATTCGAGGACCTGCAGCTCGCCAAGGAGCGCCTCGCGATTTTCGTGCCGATGAGCCTGGCTCTGATCCTGATCCTTCTGTACAGCCTGTTCAATTCGGTGCGCGACAGCTTGCTCGCGTTGGCGGGAATTCCCTTCGCCATCGGCGGCGGTTTGATCGCGCTGTTCGTGGCCGGCTTGCCCTTCAGCGTCTCGGCGGCCATCGGGTTCATTTCGCTGTTCGGCGTCTCGGTGATGAACGGTATTCTCGTCATCACCTATTTCAACCAGCTCAGGCAGCAGGGAATGCTCCCGGTCGAAGCCATGGGGCAGGCCGCCGAAAAGCGGATGCGGCCGATGCTGATGACGGCGCTGTCGGCGTGCATCGGCCTGGTCCCCGCCGCGCTCTCGACGGGCATCGGCAGCCAGGTACAACGCCCGCTGGCCACTGTGGTGGTCGGGGGCATGCTGCTCGGGCCCATCATGTTGCTCGTGGTCGTACCGGCGCTGCAACTCGTGTTTCTACGCGACGAGAGCTCCGGCAAGCCGCAATCCAAGGCGCAGCCCAGGCCGCGCAGCGGCCGCCTGCCGGGCGAGTTGCCCTAGGAGAAAATCATGTTTGCAGCCCCACGAACCATCGAAACGCGAATTTTCGCGAACCTCCCCGACGAACTTCGCGTGCGGAACAAAACAAACGAGCTGTCGAAGTTCGTCGATGGTGAATTCGACTCATTCCTCGAGGGACCGTCCTTCGACCGCCGTGGAAATCTGTATTGCGTCGATCTGGTGTTCGGCCGGATCTTTCGTGTCGATGCGGAGGGCGAATTCCAGCTCATCATGCAGTACGACGGGGAGCCGAACGGCTTGAAGATCCATCGGGACGGCCGCCTCTTCGTCGCCGATCGGCGGCACGGAATCATCGTGATCGACCCGACGAGCAAGCGGATCCAGAACATCGCGGAGCGCTACGACCTCGAGCCGTTCAAAGGACCGAACGATCTGGTGTTCTCGCCGGCGGGTGATCTTTATTTCACCGATCAGGGGATGTCGGATCTCGTGAATGCGACGGGGCGGGTATTTCGACTACGCGCGGATGGTCGTCTGGAGCTCTTGCTCGACAAGCTGCCAAGTCCATACGGGATTGCGCTCGATCCTTCCGGGCGCGTGCTGTACGTGGCCCTCACGCGCGCGAACAGGATAATCAAGGTCCCGGTACTGCCGGACGGACGCCTGTCGCGCGTGCTCAATTTCATCCAGTTGAGCGGCGGCGGAGGACCTGACGGCATCGCCGTGGACAGCGAGGGCGGGCTCGCGGTGGCGCATCCCATGTTGGGCGCGGTGTGGCTCTTCGACCGCAAGGGACAGCCGGCGTTGCGCGTGAACCTATGTCGCGGCGTTCTCGGTACCAATGTGGCTTACGGGGGGCCGGACGGCCGCCGCCTCTACATCACGGAGGCCGAGACCGGCACGATTCAAGTCGCGGACATGCCCTTCGGCGGCGCCGCGATGTTTTCGCACGTCGATGAAGCCTAGCGGCATACTTCTGGCATGCGCCGCGCTTGCCTTCACCGCCGGCGCAGCCGAGCCGCCCGAGCGCGGGGCAGCCTCTGCGGCGGCGGCCCCCGTGGCGCCACACCGGGGATCGCGCCAACCTGCGCGCAGCAACACCGATCGCCTGAACGCGCTACTGAGCACGAGGGCGCGAGGGCGCGCCGGAAGCTCTTCGAGCCGCGCCGAATCGGCCCACGTTACCACCGGCAACGGGCTCACCTCTGAACCGCGCAGCGCGAGCGCACTGAAGCAGCATACCCAGCCCATCTACAGCTCTTTAGCGCACGCCGCAACAACCGTGAACCCAGCCGCCAAGGGTTCGGTGTTCGGCGGGCTGCACTCTGCCGCTCCCGCACACCTCGGCGGCCCGTCAACGAGTCGCACCGCGAATAGCGCAACGATCGACGGCACGCACCTGCACCGTAAATTTTAGCTTCATCGGCGCCATCGGCGCGGGCGGCCGGTATGCGCACTTCATGATCGCTTCGGATGCGATTTTGCACTTCTGACGACTGTGGCACACTGCTCCGCTCATTAGGGAACGGCCGCGGGCGAGGAATGCTTCGGCGCGGAGCGGTGTTCGAACGGGGTCCACGCATGAGCCAAGCGCCAGAGGATAAAGAAGAAGAGCCGGCGACCGGTCAGGCGTCGATCGATCGGCGCGCCTGGTCTCGAGAACGGCAGCTTCGCGCGGTGGGCATCGCGGCGGCCGCAGCGATCTTGGTCGTCCTGGTCTTTTGGTTGGGCGGTCGATTCTTCGGCAAACACGAAGCACCGGTCGGCGAGGCGCCATCGCCGCCGGGCACCTTCCGCGCCACCGCCCAGCAGATGAAGACCTTCACCATTGCGCCCGTTGGCATGCACGGCTTCGCCAGCGAAGAATTGACCGAGGGAAAGATCGCGGTCAACGGCGATCGGGCCACTCCGTTGTTCTCTCCCTACTCGGGGCGGGTGACCCGTGTGATTGCGGGTCTCGGCGATACGGTCAAAAAGGGCGCGCCACTCGCGACCATCGAGGCGTCGGAGTTCGTCCAGGCGCAGAACGATCTCGCTACGGCCGTCGCACAGGTCAAGCTCGCGCGCATCAACGAGGGCCGTAAGCATGCGCTATACGAGGCCAAGGGCGGCAGCCTGCAAGACTGGCAGCAAGCGCAGACCGATCTTACCGCGGCGGAGACCGCTGTGCGCTCGGTACGCAATCGGCTGAAAATCCTGGGCCAATCAGATGCGCAAATCGATGCTCTCGAAACATCCCATGGCATCAACCCCATCGCGACGCTCGCCGCGCCGATCGCGGGTGTCGTCGTCGACCGCCAGGTCGGACCGGGCCAGTATCTGCAGGCGGGAGGCGGCACCGCGGTGTTCACCATCGCGGATCCTTCGAGCGTGTGGCTGCTGGCGAATGTGCGCGAAGCCGACGCCGGTTCGGTGCACCTGGGACAGCCCATGGAAGTGCACGTACCCGCGTATCCGAACCGTGCTTTCGATGCGCGCATCACCTATGTGGCGGCGCTCGTCGATCCGGCGACCCATCGGCTGCCGGTACGAGCCGAAATAGAGAATCGCGATCTGGCGCTGAAGCCGGAAATGTTCGCGAATTTTCGCATCAAGACCAGCGAGACCTCGCAGTCCGCCGCCATTCCGGTGGCCGCGGTCGTCTACGAAGGCGATGCAGCGCACGTCTGGGTGGTTGCCGGGGAGGACTTGCTCGCCTATCGAGCCATACGCACCGGACGCAGCAATGATGGATTGGTCGAGGTACTCGACGGCCTGAAGCCGGGAGAGCGCATCGTCACAAGGGGCGGTCTGTTCATCGATCAGGCGGCCGTCCCCGGCTCCTCATGAACGCGATCGTTTCCTTCGCCTTACGGCAGCGCATCCTGATCGTCGTGCTGCTGGTGATGATGCTCGGCGCCGGCGTCGCCAGCTTTCTTGCGCTCAATATCGAAGCCTATCCCGACCCGGTTCCGCCCCTGGTCGACGTCGTCACCCAGAGCACCGGCCAGTCCGCCGAGGAGATCGAGCGCTACATCACGATCCCGCTCGAAATTCAGATGGCCGGCATACCCAACGTGCAGGCGATCCGCACCATATCGCTGTTCGGTCTCTCCGACGTGAAAGTGCAATTCACGTATGACTTCACCTACTACCAGGCCGAACAGTGGGTGATCAACCGGCTGTCCGAGCTCGGAACGCTGCCGAACGGAGCTCAGCCGCAGATCTCCCCCACCAGTCCCATCGGCGAGATCTTCCGTTATCGGGTGGTCGGGCCCCCCAACTATTCGGTGACCGATCTCAAGACGCTCGAGGACTGGGTGCTCGAGCGGCGCTTCAAGGCGGTGCCGGGGGTCATCGATGTGACCGGTTGGGGCGGCAAAACGAAGACCTACGAGATCGCGATCGATCAGCACAAGTTGATGGGCTACGGATTGTCGGTGCCGCAGGTGCTCGCGGCGCTCAGCAACGCCAACATCAACGTCGGCGGCCAAACCGTCAACTTCGGCGCTCAGGCGGCGGTGGTGCGCGGAGTCGGCCTGATTCATTCCGCGGACGAAATCCGCCACACCCTGATCATCGGCAACCAGGGCGCGCCGGTGTTCATCGGCGATGTGGCCGCGGTCACCATCGGGCATCTGCCGCGCCTCGGCATCGCAGGCTTCAACGACATCGACGACATCGTGCAAGGCATCGTGCTCATGCGCCGCGGCGCGAAGAGCGTACCCACCATCAAGCTCGTCGAAGCGGAAGTGGACAACATCAACAAGAGCGGCATCTTGCCGCCGGGCGTCAGCATCCAGCGTATCTACGATCGCAGCGATTTGATCCATATCACCACCCACACCGTGCTGCACAACATGATGGCGGGCATCCTGCTCATATTCCTGCTGCAATGGGCGTTCCTCGGCAACGTGCGCAGCGCCGTGATCGTCGCCATGACCATACCGTTCGCGCTGTCCTTTGCCATCGGGCTGATGATCCTGCGCGGCGAATCCGCGAACCTGCTGTCCGTCGGAGCGATCGATTTCGGGCTCGTCGTCGATGCCACCGTCATCATGGTCGAGAACATCTTCCGGCACCTGGCGGAGGCGGCGGCCCATCTGGGCACCGGCCCCAGCCACTTGCACCGGATGCGCGTGCCGAGCGGCTTTCGCGGCAAGATGGGCACGATATCGCTCGCGGCGGCCGAGGTGAGCCAGTCGATCTTCTTCGCTGCGGCCATCATCATCGCGGGCTTCGTGCCGCTGTTCACGCTGTCGGGGATCGAAGGCCACATCTTCGGACCGATGGCGAAAACGTACGCGTACGCCATTGCCGGGGGTCTGATCGCAACGTTCACGATCGCACCGGCTTTGAGCTTGATATTGTTCCCGCAGGAAGTATCCGAGCGGGAAACACCGGTGGTCCGCGCGCTGCGGCGCGCCTACCAACCCGCACTCGAGTTCGTACTGGCGAACCGCATCATCACGTTTTCGGGCGTTGCGCTGATCGCTCTGCTCGCGATCCTCGCGGTGCGTTCGCTGGGTCTCGAGTTTCTTCCCAAGCTCGAGGAGGGAAATCTGTGGATTCGCGCGACGTTCCCGCAATCGGTCTCGTTGGACGACAGCGACACCTATGTCAATCGCATGCGCTTGCTGATGAGCAGGTATCCGGAAGTGCGAAACGTGGTATCGCAGCATGGCCGGCCGGACGACGGCACGGATGCGACCGGATTCTTCAATGCGGAATTCTTCGTGCCGCTGAAGCCGTTCGACTCGTGGCCCGCGGGGATGGACAAGGAAAAGCTCACGCAGCAGATGACGGATACGCTGCAGCAGCAATTTCCGGGCGTCGATTTCAACTTCTCGCAATACATCCAGGACAACGTCGAAGAGGCGGCATCCGGGGTGAAGGGCGAGAATTCGGTCAAGGTGTACGGCAACGATTTGGAGACGCTGGAAAAGACGGCCGATGCGGTTGCGGCGGTGCTCGCGAAAGTGCCGGGAATCACCGACCTCGCCGTGCTGCGTTCGTTGGGTCAGCCGACCATCCGCATCGATGTCGATCGGTTGCGGGCCGCGCGCTACGGCCTGGCGCCCGGGGATGTGAATGCGGTCGTTCAAACCGCGATCGGCGGCCAGAGCGCCGGCGACTTGTACGAAGGAACCAGCGATCGGCATTTCCCGATGATGGTGCGTCTCGCGAGCCCTTATCGGGAGAATCTCGATGCAATTCGGCGCATTCCGGTCGCCGCCGCCGCCAGCTCCGGTAACGGTCTCATCCAGGTGCCGCTCGAAGATGTGGCCGACGTGCATCTGGTGTCCGGCGCGGCCTTCATCTATCGGGAGCAGCAGCAGCGCTACGTGCCGATCAAGTTCAGCGTGCGCGGGCGCGATCTGGGCGGCGCCGTTCTCGAGGCGCAGCGAGCCGTCGATGCCCAGGTTCTCATCCCGGGCGGCTATCGCCTGGAATGGGTGGGTGAGTTCGGCAACCTGCAGGAGGCGATCTCGCGCCTGAGCGTCGCGGTGCCGCTTTCGATCGCCCTGATCATTCTCCTGCTGTACTTGAATTTTCACAGCTTGCGCGATGCGCTGCTCGCCGCGAGTGTGATTCCCATGGCCCTGTTGGGCGGCATCTTCGCACTGTGGGTGACCGGCACCGCATTCAGCGTCTCCTCGGCGATCGGTTTCGTGGCGCTGTTTGGAATCGCCGCCATGGACGGCATTTTGGTGGTGTCGTACTACCACTTGAGTTTGGAGTCGGGTCTCGATCGGGCGAGCGCCATGCTGCAGACCTGCCGTACCCAATTGAGGCCGGTCGTCATGACCTGCATCGTGGCCTGCGTCGGCTTGATACCCGCGGCCTTCTCCACCGGCATCGGGTCGCAAGTCCAGCGGCCGCTTGCGTTGGTGGTGGTGGGAGGAATGCTGCTCGCCCCCATTCTGATTCTCCTGGTCCTGCCGGTGCTGATCTTGCGCTTCTCAACGGCGCGGGAAATTCCGGCCGAGGCGGGCGAATGATGCACCCGCGGCGAGTTGCATCGTTCGCAGCGGCCCTGGCGGCCGCCGGTATCGGCGCGTGCGTGGGCCCGAACTTTCATCGCCCGGCGCCGCCCGCAGTCGAGCGCTACACCGAGGAGCCTCTTGCCGCAGCAACGGCGTCCGCTGCGGGCGACGGCGGCGCCGCGCAGCGCTTCCTGACGCAGCAAGACGTGCCGAGAAACTGGTGGACGCTGTTCGGATCGAAGGAACTCGATGAACTCGTCGAGCAGGCGCTGCGCAATAACCCCGATGTCGCCTCAGCGCAGGCGGCGCTGCGGCAAGCCATGGAAAATACCGCCGCGCAGCGCGGCGCCTATTTTCCCACGGTGCAGGCGAGTTTCGATGCCCAGCGCCAGCGCAACGCCGTTGGCGTACTCGCTCCCACTCTCGCCTCGGGCACCTCACTGTTCAACCTGTACACGCCGCAGGTCGCCGTGACGTACGTGCCCGATGTGTTCGGCGCCAACCGCCGTCAAGTCGAATCGCTCGCCGCAGTCGCCGAGGCCGCCCGCTTCGAGCTCGACGCAACGTACCTGACCCTGACCGCGAACGTGGTCACGACCGCAATCCAGGAGGCGGGATTGCGGGCCCAGATTACGGGCACCGAGCGAGTGGTCGCGCTCGAGCGTGAGTCCTTGGAGGTGCTGCGCCGGCAGCTCAAGCTGGGAGCGGTTGCCGAAGCCGACGTGTATGCCGAGGATGCGGCGCTCGCCCAATTGGAGGGAACGCTGCCGCCGCTGCAGAAGCAACTGCATCTCGCGCGTGATTCACTGGCCGTTCTCACCGGCCGGTTGCCCGCAGATTTCGCGCCGGCTCCCATCGAATTGGACCGGTTGGTGCTGCCGGTCGATCTGCCGCTCGGAGTGCCCTCGCAGCTGGTCGAGCGAAGGCCGGACGTGCGCGCCGCCGAGGCCCAGCTGCACTCGGCAACGGCGCAAGTCGGCGTCGCCATTGCGAACATGCTGCCGCAGGTGCTCATTACCGGCAACATCGGCAGTTCCGCGACGTTGATGAGCGATTTGTTCAAGCCCGGGACCGGCTTTTGGACCATCGGTGCCAATGCGACGCAGACGCTGTTCGAGGGCGGAACTCTGCTGCATCGTAAACGTGCGGCGGATGCCGCCATGGATCAGGCCGCTGCCACCTACCGGTCGACCGTGCTGACCGCTTTTCAAAATGTGGCGGATGCCCTGCATGCGCTCGATACCGATGCGGACGCGCTCACTGCCGCGAGCCGCGCCGCGGAGGCCGCTCAAAAGAGTCTAGGCGTCGCGAATCATCAGCTCGAACTCGGTTCGGTGAGCTATCTGGCGCTGCTGAGCGCGCAGCTGCTCTACAGCCAAGCCGTGGTGTCGGTCGCGCAGGCCCGCGCCAACCGCTATGCCGATACCGCCGCCTTGTTCCAAGCGCTTGGCGGCTCCATCACTCCCGCGGCCCCTGCCCCGACCTCAGGCCCGGCCGCGATCCCGGCGCCCTGAACGTCCGTCGAGCGCACGCCTCACCCCGGCGCCGCGGCGACTCGTTCTGCGGTTCATGGGAGTTCTCCGGATTCGATGAAGCGATCGACGAAGCTTCGCGTGTTTTGCCAAATGCTTTGCCGGACGGCCAGCACGGCGCGCCCCTGTTCGGTCATGCGGTAATAGCGGCGTGGCGGCCCGGTGTAGGAGGGCACGATGCGGCTGGTCAACAGTCCGGCGGCCGAGAGCGCGCGCAGGACGGGGTAGATAGTCCCTTCCTTGAAAATCGATACGCCTTCGTTCGCGCTCGCCAAGCGCTTGGCGATTTCATACCCGTAAAGGTCCTCGTTGGATGCGGCGAGCACGGCCAGTAGCACCAAACCCACCAGTCCGCCATTCAGGTCCTTTTGAAACTTGGCATCACTATCATCCATTAGCTAGTACTATATACATACTAGTAAAGGTTATCAAATGGTATTAGCTGATTAAGTCTAGCCGCACCGATGCCGATTTAGTGGATTTTGGATCGTGGTCGGGCACACTAGACAGCCCTTTGAGATCGCTTTCTCGGGAGTCAGCGTTCATGTGCGGAATCGTCGGAGTAGTTGCGGAGCGCAATGCAGTACCCATCCTCATGGAAGGGCTGCGCCGTCTCGAGTACCGCGGCTACGATTCCGCGGGCCTCGCGGTTCTGACCGCCAACCACCAACTCGAGCGTCTGCGCACCGTTGGCAAGGTGAAAATCCTCGAGGATGCGCTGCGGGCGGCACCCGTTGCGGGTCATGTGGGAATCGCGCATACGCGCTGGGCCACACACGGCGTGCCGACGACGCGAAATGCCCATCCGCATGTCTCTCTCGATGGAATTGCGATCGTACACAACGGCATCATCGAAAACCATGAAGCTCTGCGTGCGGGCCTGATCGACCTCGGCTACACCTTCAGTTCGGAGACCGACACCGAAGTCATCGCCCATCGCATTCATCACCACATGGCGCGCTCGGCAAACCTCTTCGAGGCGGTGCGCAAGACGGTCGCGGAGCTGCACGGAGCCTACGCATTGGCGGTCGTGGCCGAGTCGGATCCCGACTGCATCGTGCTCGCCCGCGAGGGTTGCCCGGTCGTCATCGGGCTCGGCATCGATGAGAATTTCGTAGCCTCGGATGTGGCGGCGCTGCTGCCGGTGACCCGCCGGTTCATGTTCCTCGAAGAGGGCGACGTCGCGGAAGTGCGCCGCAAATCCATCGGCATCATGGACTCGAGCGGCAAGCTGGCGACGCGCGCCGTGCGCGAGAGCGATCTCGCCGTCGATGCGGTCGAACGAGGACAATACCGGCACTTCATGCTCAAGGAAATTCACGAGCAGCCCCGCGCCATTGCGCAAACGCTCGAGGAACGGGTATCGGGCCAGAAGCTGTTGGAGGCGGCTTTTGGACCGCACGCCGAGAAAGTGTTCAACCGCGTCCAGGCGGTGCATATCGCCGCCTGCGGGACCAGCTATCACGCGGGGCTGGTCGCGAGTTATTTCATCGAGCAGATTTGCCGCATCCCGGCGCGCATCGAAATCGCGAGCGAGTATCGCTACCGGGATCCGGTGATCACGGCAGACACGCTGTTCGTCACCATTTCGCAATCCGGCGAGACCGCCGACACCCTGGCGGCGCTGCGCAATGCCAAGAAGGCGGCGTATCTGTCGACGCTCACGATCTGCAACGTCGCGGAGAGTTCGATGGTGAGGGAATCGGAATTGGTGCTGTTGACTCGGGCCGGTCCCGAGATCGGTGTCGCCTCGACCAAGGCCTTCACCACACAGCTGACGGCGCTCGGGATGCTGGTCATCGCTCTCGTCAAGCACCGCGGCGGCGGCGCCCGCGAACGAGAGCTCGTCGAACAGCTGCTGCAGCTGCCCGGTCTCGTCGAGAACACATTGAAGCTCGACGATGCCATTCGCGGCCTCGCCGAAGCATTTGCCGACAAGCGCCATGCACTGTTCCTGGGGCGCGGGCCCCTGCACGCCATCGCCATGGAAGGGGCGCTCAAGCTCAAGGAAATCTCTTATATTCATGCCGAGGCGTACGCTGCCGCGGAGCTCAAACACGGCCCGTTGGCGCTGGTCGATGAGGACATGCCGGTGGTCGCGGTCGCGCCCAACAACGAGCTGCTGGAAAAGCTCAAGTCGAATTTGCAGGAAGTGCGTGCCCGCGGCGGCCAGCTGTTCGTGTTCGCCGCCCCGGATGCGGGGATGGAGAGCGCCGACGGCGTTACGGTCATTCAACTGCCCGTGAAGGCAAGCGCCCTGCAAGCCCCCGTGGTTTTTGCCGTTCCGCTGCAGCTGCTCGCCTATCACGTCGCCGTCCTCAAGGGTACCGATGTCGATCAGCCGCGCAATCTCGCCAAAAGTCTCACGGTCGAGTAATGCCGGGTACGTCTGCGGCCGCAGGGATCTTCGGTCCCGCGTATTTTCGAAAGTTCTATTTCGATGCCCGGACGCGCGTGACGACGCCCGCCGAGATGCGGTCCCGCGCGCGGCTGATCGCGGCCATCCTTGCCCAGGCCTGTATTCCGGTCCGTACCATACTCGATGCCGGTTGCGGGATCGGGCTGCTGCGCAAACCTTTCGCCCGGGAGCTGCCGCGGGCGCGATATACGGGACTCGAGGCCAGCGATTATCTGTGCAGCCGCTACGGTTGGCGACGCGGCTCGATCACCGACTACGTCCCGCGCGCGCCGAGCGACCTCGTCGTCTGCTACGACGTGCTGCAATACCTGGACGACCGGGCGGCTTCGCACGCGATCGCGAATCTGGCCCGGCTGACGCGCGCGGCACTCTATGTCTCTGCTTTGACCAGCGAGGATTGGCGTGCGAACTGCGACCGCAAGCGCACCGACCGGGCCGTGCATCTGCGGCCGGGCGCATGGTACCGGCGGCGTCTCAAGCGCGCATTCCGCTATCTGGGTTTCGGAGTCTGGCTGCGCAAGGACGTGAGCGCCATTCTCTGGGACATGGAGCGGTCGGCCTGATCAGAGATTTTCCTGCATCCAGCTGACGAGCGCGGCATGCACCGCGTCGCCCGCTCCGGCATTGCTGCGCAGGTCGTTGACGAGCGAGACGAGCACGAAGGTTTTGCCGCTTGCCGTCGTCACGTAGCCGGCCACACCGCTCACCCCGTCGAGGTGTCCGGTTTTCAGCCGCACCGAGCCTGCGGGTGTCTGCTGCATTCGCGATTTCAGGGTGCCGTCGATCCCGGCGAGCGGCAGAGAAGCGATGAACTCCGGCGCGTAGCGGCTGTGATAGGCCGCACTGAGGACTCTCGACATCTGCAACACGGAGATATGCGTGGCGCGCGACAGGCCGGAGCCATTGTCGATGTCCATTCCCTCCAGGTCGAGTCCGCGTTCTCGGGCCCACAGCGCGATGGCGTCGGCTCCCTTCTGCGCCGTCGCCGGCGCTCCGAAGCGCTCTTCCCCCATGGTGAGCAACAGATGGCGCGCCATCAGATTGCTGCTGAACTTGTTGGTGAGTCGAACGATTTCCCCCAGGCTCAAGGAGTCGAAATTCAAGTAAAGCTGGGCGTCCTGCGGCGCAGCTTCGATGCGCAATGCGCCGCTGAATTCGCCGCCCAGTTGCTGCCACAGCTCGAGAAACGTGCCGAACGCGTATTGCGGGGGCCTGAGCAGCACGCGGGTGAAGCTGCGCTCCGCGCATTCGGCTGACAACGCGCCGGCGAAAGCGACGTGATCCCACCGCTCATTGGTGACCTCGAAATCCACCCTGTTTGCCGGCGCGCGGCAATGGCCCGTCGCAAATGCGATGCGATTGTCGATCGCGAGGTTGACGGGTGCCGGCGTGGCGAGGACCTCGACTCTGCCGATCTGCGGATTCGGCGCCACCCTGAACTCGATGGACTGGAAGTTCACCATCAGCGCATCGGGCAGCACGTTGTAAGTGCGATTCGGCCGCCCGTCGAAAGCGCCGGGATCCTCCGGCGGTAGAGCGAACGCCGTATTGTCGATCACGATGTCGCCGCGGATCGCCTTGAGGCCCTTGGCCCGCAGCATGTGTGTAAAGCTCCACCAGCGCTCCAAGGTCATGTAGGGATCACCGCCGCCCTGCAGAACGAGGTCGCCGTTGAGCACGCCGTTGCTCAATTCGCCGCGAACCAACGCACGCGTGTGCCAGGCAAACGCGGGCCCGAGCAGGTCCAGACTGGCGAACGTGGTGAGCAGTTTGATGGTCGATGCCGGGCTGCGCGGGGTGTCGCCGTTGAGGCTCGCGACCACCCGCCCGGAATCCAGATCGACCACCGCGAAGCTGACGGCACGCAGCGAAAGACCCTGCGCGGCGGCGGTGTGCACCACGGGCGGCGGAGTGTCGAGCGCGGCGAACGCATCGGCGGGTGAGGTCAGCGCAACCGCGAGCGCGGTGTGTGCCCACCACCCCCAGACCCTCGCACGTGATCGCATCGTCATAACTTAGCACAGCGGCTCAATGTGGCGGCGCGGCTCAATGCGGCGGCAACACCACCGCCCGCCACGCGCCGGAGTGCCAGCGAAGAAAAAGCATCATTCCCAAAAGGCAAATATAAGCGAGGGCGGCGAGCCACCCGCCGACCGCGCCCCATCCGACCTGCGGCAGCCAATCGACCCATCCGGCACCCGGTTTGAACGACAGGATGTGCGCAAGCGGTACGAAGAAGAGCCACGACAGCCCGAGCACCATGACGGCGGGCACCCGTACATCGCCGGCGCCGCGAAGACATGAGCCGCTGCTGATGTTGAGCCCATCGAACAATTGGTACCCGGCAGCGATCCAGAGCACTTTGCAGCCCGTCGCCACGGCGAGCGGCGCCTGCGGGTCGGACCCGTTGATGAACAAGGGCAGCAACCACGGGCCGAGGGCCGCCAGAATCAAGCCGATCAGTCCCATGTAGAGCACCGCGATCGCGATGATGCCGTTGCCGACCTTGCCAGCCCAATCCGGATTCTTCGCGCCGATGGCCTGGCCCACCAACGTGGTGCCCGCCATGGCAATTCCCACGGCGGGCATGTAGCAAAACGAGGTGAGCATCATGACAATCTGAGTCGCCGCCCCGTCGGCCGTGCCCAAGCGCACCTGCATGAGCTGAAACAAGGCAAACCCCAGGATGTCCGCGGCGGACAGGAGCCCCATCGGGAATCCGAGGCTCAGCTGCCGCCGCAGCGCCCGTATCCGCAAACGCGTCGTGAGGTGCGAGCGATACCGGCGGCGGGACGTCTTGCTCAAGAAACCCGCGAGCGCAAGCGCCACGCCGGCGAGCTGCGCTGCGGCGGTCGCCCAGCCGGACCCGGCGACTCCCAGCCCGAGATCGAAGATGAACAGCTGATTGAACGCAGCGTTGACGACGGCGACGATGAGCGTGATGCGCAGCGTGATGGCGGGACGCCCAATGCCGTTGAAGAAGCCGAGAAGCGACCACAGGGCGATGCCGAGGGGAGCCGCGAGGATGCGCGGAAACCAGTACGCGAGGGCGAGCTGCAAAGTTTCGTTTGGAATGCCGAACGGCGAGAAGATCCAGAATCCGGTCAACGCCAATGCGGTGCATGCGGGCACCGTGAACAGCGATCCCCAGAGCGCCGTCCACGTCGCCTGCGAGGCTCGCGCATAACGGCGGCCGCCGTACGCATGGGCCACCAACGTTTGCACCGACAAGCCGACGCCGCCGAACAGCAGTATGAATACCAGCACGGGCCAGTACACTGCGCCCATGGCCGAGGTGGCCACAGGAGACAGACGGCCGACGAACCAGGTGTCCGTCGCGTTGAGCACGGCCTGCACGGCGCTGTTCAGCATGAACGGAAACGCCAACGTCGCCACGGCGAGATAGTCGAGGCGCGGACGCCCGCTGGAGCTCAAAGCCTGGCCGGGGAGTAGTTCGTTGAGCGCGTCCAAAGATGTTTCCTCGAGATCGAACCGGCGAGGGTAACCCAAGTCGCTGGAAGGAATGAAAATGAAAACGCAGCGCGGCGTGCGTGGACGCTTCATGGGACGTGATTTGGGCTCCGGGGTCTGGCGCCTGTCGACGGATACCCCGGGCGGTCCCGAAATCTATCTGGCCGGCGTCGAAACGGAGGGGGCCGAGACGCTGAGCCGCGCCGGCCTCAGCGCAGTCGAGATCGATTGGCGCGCGGACGGTGTGCTGCTCACGCTGACCTCGGCGGGTACCGATCGGCTCGTGAGGGCCCGCCATGCAGTCATCCACGAGCCGCTGGCGCGCCTCTACGAGAACTTGCCGCTGCAGCGCTTCGATGAGGCCGCACGGCGATTTTGGCTGCGGATATTCCTCTTGGTTCGAATTCCGGGCGGACGTCAGCTGCTGAGGCTGATTGCGCGCCGCACCCGCGGTGCGCGCTGAATCCCGGACCTGGATCACAGGCGTCGAGCGATATTGTCAATCCTCGCTCCGGCGCGCCACAGCCCCCGCGTTGAACTGCGACGCCCGTCAAGGATACCCGGCGGCATTTGCCGCACATTCGGCAACGAGTTCCCTCAGGTCAACCTTACCCAAGGACGGCTGCATTGCTGGACATCAAATCGATCCCCATCGAGGGCAGCGCGCCGTCGGACACCTCGTTCGAGCCTTACGGGCGCTTGTTCAGAATGCTCATGCCATCCCTGCGCGGCGTGGTCGTGCACGACGGTTTTTCAAACCTCATCTGGGCCTCGGATGACTGGGATCTCGCGGACGATCATGAGGTCGTCAACGAGGCCATTTCAAATGCCCTCGCCGACACGGCCGAGTTCGCCGGTATCGCGCGCTTCGATGCGGATCGTGCGGTGTACTCGTTCGCGATGCGCGGCGAGCACATCGAGCTGCTCGGCGTCGTCAGTTTGCTGGCGCGCCTGTCGGGCGCACGCACCGAGGGACGTCCCCTGCAGTACGTGCGGCAGCTGGTGCAGCCGGCCTTGGAGTGCCTGCGCCGCGAGTTGACCCTGCGCTCGAAGCTCGGATCCCGCGAGCGGGATCTCGACATTCGCGAACGCGACCTTTCTCTGATGCTCGAGATGTCTTCGAATCAAACGGCGACGGGCGACGCGGACGAATTCGATCTCATTCTCAAAACGGGCCTCGAACGCATGGGCTGCGCTCTCGCGGCGCTCTGGGTTCCGGACAAGAACATCGCGCTGTCGATGACGCGCAGCGGTCACCCGATGTCGCCGGAGTCCCTGCTGCGCGCGCAACAGCATCTGATGGCGTGGATGCAGCTGCAGCAGCGTACCATCGTCGTCAATCACATCTCCAAGGTGGCGAGCGATGTGGCGGCGCCGTACAAAATACTGGCCTGTCCGGTGCGCCATCCGTCGGAACGGGTCATGGGAGTTCTCGCGCTCTTCAACCCGCCGAGCGCCCACGACTTCGATACGCACCAAACGCGCGTCGCCGAACTGCTCGCGAAGCGGGTGACCGTCATCATTCAGGCGCAATACGATTCCGGTACCGGCCTCATGACACGCCACGCGTTCGAGCGCCAGGCCTCCGCGCTGCTGGCATCCGCCGGCCCGGCGGCGGCGAACAGCATTCTTTATCTGGACATCGACCGTCTGCACGTCATCAATGAGACCTTCGGGATGCACGTCGGCGATGACGTCATCGTGAGCGTTGCCGAATGCATGGCGAAGGCGCTGCCCGCTCCCGCGCTCTCGGCGCGCATCTCGGGCGACCGCCTCGCCGCACTCGTTCCGAACGCGGGGATGGATTCGGCGGCGGCCATCGCCGAGCGAATTCGCGCGGCCGCCGCCGCGATCGTACCGCGCGCCGGCCAAGGATCCTTCGAGGTCTCGGTATGCCTCGGCGTCGCGCCGGTGGGACGTGCCGATAACGCCCTGGCGCATGCGTTGGCGACCGCCGAAATCGCGTGTAAAGCGGCCAAGGACCGCGGGCGCAACCGAGTGGAGGTCTTCCAGGACTCCGACCAGAGCATCATCCGGCGCCATACCGACATTCTGGTGATCGGCAAATTGCGCGATGCCTTGGGCAACGACAGCTTCAGGCTCGATGCGCAACCGATCCTGCCGCTGCGCGGCAACTATGGGCGGCCGCGCTTCGAGTTGCTGATCCGCATGCTGGGAGACCGCGGCGAAATCATTCCGCCGGGGAAGTTTCTTTCCTCGGCCGAGCGCTATCAATTGATGCCGACGGTGGATCGTTGGGTGGTGCATCGCGCCTGCGAACTGCTCGGCGAACACAGCGCGGCGGTCGGAGAGGAGATCGCGCGCTTCGCGATCAATCTTTCCGGCCAATCGCTACAGGACGAATCGTTCCTGCAATACGTGGTCGATGAGATCAAGTCGAGTCGTCTGCCGGCGAATGTCCTATGCTTCGAATTGACCGAAACGGCCACCATCGGCAATCTCGACAAGGCGCAGCAGTTCCTGCGCACCCTGCAGGAGCTGGGCTGTCAGTTCGCGCTCGACGATTTCGGCACCGGCGTGAGTTCGCTCGCCTATTTGAAGGACCTGTCGGTCAACTACTTGAAGATCGACGGCAGCTTCGTCCGCGATTCGCTCGTCAATACGCGGTCCGAGTCGATGATCAAAGCGATCGCGCAGCTGGCAAAAGTCATGTGCATGGAGACGATCGCGGAGTACGTCGAGACCGATGCCCTGCGAGCGCGGATGGCGGATCTGGGCGTCGACTACGGGCAGGGATTCGCCATGGGCAAGGCGCAGCCGCTCGAGGATCTCCTGCAGGAGCTCGCCATCTATGAGGCGACGGTGAACACTTGGAATGGCAGCGCCGAGGCGCCGACGGAAAAGGCGCTCACCGGTTGAGAGACCCGGGGCCGCGAAGAGCGTGATCCGCGTGTCATCCTATGTCCTACAACCATTAGGAAGGACCGGCCTCTTGGCTCGGGGCCAAGGTAGTGGCCGAATGCAGCCGTGCTTGCGCCATTCCACGAGGCCTACCCATGTTGATTCTGACGCGCCGCGCCGGAGAAGCGCTGCGGATTGGCGATGACATCGAAGTCACGGTGATGGCCGTCAATGGCTCACAGGTGCGGATCGGTATCAACGCTCCCCGCAATATCGCGGTGGATCGGGAAGAGATCGCAGAGCGCAAGCGCCGCGATCGCGAATCCGCCGGCCCGAGCTCGGCGGCGGGTCCGGGTACCGATCGGCGCCCGAAACTCAAGCCATGAATCGCCCGCCGCGGACCATGGGCAAGCGGCGCACGCGTTTGCGGGTGAGCGCAAATATCCCGTTGCAGACCGCCGGCGCGATCGGCGGTAGTCCGGGTTCTCCCACTCCGGTGGGCGGCTGGTCGCTCGCCAGGATGTGCGCTTCCACCAGCGGCGCTTCGTTCATTCGCACCACCTGGTAGGTATCGAAATTCGCTTGTTGAGGCTTCCCATCCGCAAAAGTGATTTCGCCGTAGAGCGCTGCCGAGAGGCCATAGTTGACCGCGCTTTCGATCTGGCCGGCGATCATCTGGGGATTGATGGCGATGCCGCAGTCGATCACGGCGACCACACGATGCACGCGCGGGAGGCCGCCCTGCATTGAAACCTCAGCTACCTCGCCGACCACGCTGCCGAAGGATTCGTGAATCGCGATGCCGCGCGCTCGGCCGGTCGGCAGCGGTTGCCCCCAGCCCGATTTCTCGGCAAGCAGCTCCAACACCGCCCGATGACGCCGCTGTTGCTCGCCCAGCAGCGAGCGCCGATATGCCATAGGATCCGCACCCGCAGCCGCGGCGCATTCGTCGATGAAGCTTTCGACGGCGAAAGCCGTATTCGAATGCCCCACCGAGCGCCACCACAGGACCTTGACGGGTGCCGTGGTCGTGTGCAGATCTACGCGCAGATTGGGAATCGCATACGGCAGGTCGGAGGCGCCTTCGACCGAGGTCCGGTCGATGCCCTTCTGTCGCGAGGATTGCTCCATGAAGGTATCCGCCATGATGGATTGCCCGACCACGGTGTGCTGCCACGCAAGCGGCTTGCCGTCCGGGCCGAGCGTCGCCCTCATCCGGTTCGCCCATTGCGGTCGATACCAACCGCCCTGCATGTCGTCCTCGCGCGTCCACACCACCTGCACCGGCTTGGCGAGCCGCTTCGACAATTCCACCGCCTCACGCACGAAATCGCTCGCCGGATTCGCCCGCCGCCCGAACCCGCCGCCCAACAACAACGTGTGAATGAACACCTTGTCCGGAGACAGGCCGGCCACCTCGGCGGCAGCGGCTCGGTCGGGCGATTGCATCTGCGTCCCAGTCCACACATCGCAGCGGTCCGCGCGCCAGTCGGCGGCGCAGTTCAGCGGCTCCATGGGCGCGTGCGCGAGATACGGCACCTCGTACAGCGCTTCGAGATGCTTCGAGCCGCCGCCACGCAGCAGGGCCGCGGCATCGCCGTCGTTGCGCGCAATGAGGGATGATTCGGTGAGCGCCACCTTCTGATAATCGGCGCGCAGGCGCTCCGTATCGAGGGCGGGCCCGGGCGGTGCCTGCCACTCGATGACCAGCGCGTCCCGCCCCTTGCGCGCCGCGTAGGTATTTTGGGCGACCACCGCGACTCCGGCGCTCAACTTCACGACCGTGATCACCCCCCGCACTGCCCGCGCGGCGCCCTCATCGAGGGTCTTCGCCGTGCTGCCGAGCGTAGGGGGCCGCGCGATGACCGCGCGCAGCATTCCCGGTAGGCGCACGTCCAAGCCGAACATGCCGGTGCCATTGACCTTCTGCGCGGCTTCGATGCGCTTGATCGGCTTGCCGATCACCGTGAATTCGCTCTGCGGCTTGAGCCGGATCGCCGCCGGGTCGGGTGGAGCGCGCTTCGCGGCGGCTGCCGCTAAGCGCCCGTAACCGATCTTACGGCCGCCCGGGCCGTAGACGAAGTTTCTCTCGGTCCGGCACGCCTCGATGCTCACCTGCCAAGCCTGAGCCGCGGCCCCGATCAGCATCGTGCGCGCGGTGGCGCCGGCGAGCCGCAGCCCGTCCCAGCACGAACTGATGCTCATGCTGCCGCCGGTGAATTGCTGGTGGTAGAGCGGATTGTCGTACACGGCCGCCACCGGCGCCGTCTCGATGTGTACGCGCGCCAGATCGCAATCGAGTTCCTCGGCGATCAATTGAGCGAGGCCGGTATAAACGCCCTGGCCCATCTCGGATTTGTGCATCACCAGGGTCACGTTTCCATCGACATCGATCTTGACGAAGGCGTTGACCGCCTCGGCTTCGCCGGATCCCTTTGCGGCGGCGGCCGCTGCGCCGAGGCGACCGGCCGCCGGAAGCGTCACGGCGATGATCAATCCGCCGCCGACGCCGGCCGCGGTGCGCAGAAAATCCCGGCGCGCCGCATCGTCCAAGCTCCTCATGCGCTCTCCCTGAGCCCCGCGGCCGCCTCGTGAATCGCGGCTCGTATGCGGCTGTAAATGCCGCAGCGGCATAAGTTGCCGCTCATTGCACCATCGATATCGGCATCGGTCGGCGCACTGTTCTTGCTGAGCAGAGAAGCGGCGGACATGATCTGCCCGGATTGGCAATAGCCGCACTGGGGCACGTCTTGGGCGATCCACGCCGCCTGCACCGCCCTGCCGGTTTTCGTGCCGCCGATGCCCTCGATGGTCGTGATCTTGCGGCCGCCGGCGCTCGAAACCGGCAGCACGCACGAGCGTGTGGCGCTCCCGTCCAAGTGTACGGTGCAGGCACCGCACAGCGCCGCGCCGCATCCGTATTTGGTGCCGGTCATGTCGAGAACGTCGCGCAATACCCAAAGCAGCGGCATCTGCGGATCGACATCCACTTGGTGAATTTTTCCGTTGACGTCGAGTTTTTGCACGTGTTATTGCGTTCCTGTTTTTCACGAGCATGAACCGTGCCCGAGCGAATTGGCAATAGTTCGCCGCCCGCAACGGCGACGCCGGCGCTACAATGGCTCATGGCGAGCGCGCCCTCAACGGCACCGGAACTCATGGTGCAAACCTGGTTCAATACCGATCGGCCGCTGCAGCTATCGGGACTGCGCGGCCGCGTGGTGGTGCTGGTTGCCTTCCAGGTGCTGTGCCCCAATTCCATAGCCCATGGCGTTCCACAGGCACGGCGTATCTTCGAGACCTTTGCGCCCGACGATGTGGCCGTGATCGGCTTGCATGCGACCTTCGAGCATCATGACGCCTATGGTGCCCCGCTGCTCAACGCGTTTCTCCACGAATATCGGCTGAAATTTCCGGTGGCGCTCGATAGTGCGAATCCGGCCGGTCCGATTCCGCATACCATGGAGCGTTATAAAATGCGCGGCACGCCGAGTCTCGTGTTGATCGACAGGCGCGGGCTGATCCGCAAGCATACGTTCGGTGCGGCCGAAGATCTGGCGCTGGGAGCGGAAATCGGCGCACTCATTCAGGAAACGCCGGCTGGAGCGCACGCGCGCATTTTCCCGGCCATGGGGAATACGCAGACGGGCTCCTAGCCGGAGCGCCCTATTCGCCCAAAGTGAAGCGGATGCGAATGCGCGCGCGCTGAGCAATCGCCTTCGAATCGCGCATGATCGGCTTGTAGCGCCATTGCGCCAGCGCACTGGCGGCCGCCTGGTCGAACACGCCGCGCGGGCTGGCGTTCAGAATGGCAACATCCGTGACCGCGCCGCTTTCGGCCACGGTAAATTCGAGTTCCACCCAGCCCTCGGTGCCGTTCTGTTCCGCCTTGTGGGGATACACCGGCTTCACCGCCTTCGCCAGCGAGAGCTCGTTGGCGGTGACCACGTTTGTCAGGAATCGCTGCTGCGCCAGTGCCGCTTCGAGCTCGTCGAGCGCGGCGGTCGCGTCGCTCGACGCATAGCCGATGGAGGTTGCTTCGTCCAACCAACCGCGAGCCGCCTCGTATTGCTTGAGGGTGAGCGCGCGCCGCGCTTTGGCGACCAGACGCGTCCCGAGCTCCTCGGTCAGGGGCTTGAGATCGGGATTGTTCGGATTCGAGCCGTGCAACACCGACCAATAGTGCTTGGCACTGTCGTCGGCCGGCTCAACCAGGCGATCCTGCTGCAGACGATCCTCGGCGGATTTCAGCAGTTGCCCCCACGCATCGGCGTCGGCGCGGGTGCGTGCGGCGGCGAGCGAGGCCCGCAGATTGGCGATGTTGGCCGGCGCGGCGATGCCGCTCGCCGCCTCGAGCCAGCTCGAGGCCGCCGCGAACTCGCGGCGGTCGATGGCGCCATGCGCCGCGGTCAGTAGACTCTGCGCGAGCATATGCTCGGCCTCGTTCGCGGCCGCGCTGTGCGGATCCGCCCGCAAGGCCTCTTGTACGTAGTAGCGCGCGTTGTCGCGCTCGGGATCGACGAGCCGTCCCTCGCGGGTGCGCTGTGCGGCGAGCGCGGCGAATTGGTCGGCCTGTGTGGTCGCGGCTACGGTGTCGCCGGGAGCTGCTGCCGTCTTCGATCGCGGCGAGTGGGCGGCTTTGAGCTGCTCGCGCGCTTTTGCGAGTTGCACCGTGAGGAAAGCGCTGCGGTTACTGTCGACGCCCGCCTTGTGGGCGGTTTCAATGGCCGCAGCCGCCTCGTCCAGGCGTTCCTCGAGCAGCGCATTCTCGGCGAGCGCCAATAGACGTTCATGAACCTCGGCAAGGCCGGCCCGCGCATCCGCATCGGCAGGATTTTGCCGCAACGCCTCTTGATACAACTCCAAAGCGTTATCGCCCGGGGGGGCGGTGAGCCGATTCGCGGTCAGGGCTTGTGAAGCACGGCTCAGCAACGAGGAGCTTGCAGGCCGCAAATCGGGCGCCGGAATCGCTCGCGAGGGCGGACTCGCTTCGTGCGATCTGGAATGCAGCAGCCAGAGCACGCCCAATATCAAGGACGACGCTCCGACAGCGACTGCCGCAATGAGCTGCGGGCGACTGAAGCCTGGCGGGATGCGGTTGGCCGGCCTGCGGACCGGCCGGTTGCGCTGCTCGTCGTATTTCTTCACCGCCGCATCGGCGAACAGCCGCGCGCGACCCGGCGACATGGGTTTATGAATGAAGCGATATACGGTGCCGCCGCTGATCAAGCGCGCCAACGAGGTTTCGGACTCGCGAGTGCCGGCGACCACCACCACCAGATCGGGAAATTGACGCTTGATTTCGGTGATGTACCGCCCGGCGGCCTCGCTCAGCGACTGAACATCCAAGACCAAGATCCCGACTCCGCCGGCGATCAGCAAGTCGCTCACCTTGTCGGAGGAGGGCACGTGCCACAGACGGCGCGTCTCGCCCACGGCCTCGCGCAGCGTCTGCAGAAAGGCCGCGTCCTCGGTGAGAACGACCAGCTCGACGATGTCGCTCGCCAGGCTGAACCTCAGCGCATCCGTCGTGGGGCCGCTATCCTCGGGCGCTAGCATCGGTCGATTCCTTGCATTCACGCACCTTGAGACACGGAGGTGGGTCGCCCCCGGGGAGTCGCTCATTGCTAGGCTAGTGTCATTACACCCGCGACGCTATACGATACGGAGTCTCGTGTCGCAGACAATGTCTGTTGCGCTGCGTCAAATGGATTCTGTGACCGAATACTCAATCAAGGGCGAAGGCGCTCATCGCGGGGAGGCATTGAGCGAATCAATCGGCATCACATGCAAACTACCGCTCGACCAGCGCGCCGCCTTGGAGCAATTGCTGTTTTTCAACGTCAATCAGCACCGGGTCCGTGTGGGTATTCAGCAATCCATCGAAACCTACGGCGCCCCGGAGATTTACGAGGATGACGGCGGGTTGCGCATTCGCGTCGGCGACATCGACGGCGTTCAGACACTGTTTGCGGTCTCCTCCGCCGGCAGGCCCCTCGGGGTGGCGGTGTTCGTGCGTCTGGCGCGGGAACGATTCGTCGTGCTGCACCTCGGCGTCGAGCCGCGTTTGAGTGCGACGCCGGAAATCAATACACGAGTGCTGCTGAAATTGATGCATGAAATCCGCGGCGCGGCGCGGCGCACCCGCGGCGTCGATCGCATCGAATTGGTCTACAAGGATCGCCACGCCGTGCGTCTGCACGTTTCATAAGCGCGGCTGATGACGTTGGCGCAAATTCATGCCGACGGCAAGCGGCGCTGCGCCTGGTGCACCGCAGATCCGCTGTACGTCGACTACCACGACAACGAGTGGGGTATTCCGGTACACGCGGACCGGCGGCTGTTTGAAATGCTGTGCCTGGAGGGTGCGCAGGCAGGCCTGAGCTGGCTCACCATTCTGCGAAAACGCGAGACGTATCGGTTGGCGTTCGATAATTTCGACGCAGCAGCAATGGCTCGCTACGATGCCGCGAAACGCAGGCGCCTGCTCAAGAATCCCGGCATCGTCCGCAATCGGCTCAAGGTCGATGCGTTCATCGGCAACGCGCGCGCGTATCTGGCAATCCGCGAGAGCCACCGATCGTTCGACGACTATATCTGGCAATTTACGGACGGCAAGGTGCTGCGGCGGCGACCGCTGCATCTCGGCGAGTTTGCCCAATCGACGCCGCAGAGCGATGCCATGAGCAAAGCTCTCAAGCAGCGAGGCTTCCGCTTCGTCGGTTCGACGATTTGCCATGCCTTCATGCAGGCGGTGGGGATCGTGGATGAACACCAACGTTATTGCTGGGTTACCAGGCGCGGCCGAGATGCTTGAGGGGAGCCAATGCCGCCAGGGGCGCGGCGCCGTCGCCGCCGTGTGCCTCACGGCGCTGCTTCTCCCGTCAGCGGTTTTTCCCGGCGTCGCCGAGCCGGCCAAGCCGGCGCTCCAGCCCATCGATGTGTTCGATTTGGAGTGGGTGGCCGACCCGCAGATATCCCCGGACGGCCGCCGCATCGCCTACGTGCGTATGAGCATGGACCTCAAGACCGACCGGCCGCGCGGAGCGATCTGGCTGGTGGACAGCGAGGGCAAACATGCGCGCCCCTTGTCGAACGCGGAGTCGAGCTCGCATCCGCGGTGGTCTCCGGACGGCAACCGCCTTGCGTACCTTGGAACGGGCAGCGACGGTTCGCACCAACTCTTCATGTATTGGGTCGACAGCAACGTCACCTCCGCCATCAGCCGCTTCACGGAATCCCCGTCGAGCATCGCCTGGTCGCCCGACGGGCGTTTCTTGGCATTCACGATGCCGGTCTCCGCGGAGCGCAAGCCGTTGAAGGTGGATTTGCCGGAGCCGCCGCAGGGCGCCAAGTGGGCGGATCCCCCGAAGCTGATCGATCGAGTGGTGTTTCGCATCGACGGCGAAGGCTACGTGCCCAACAGTTTCAGCCAACTGTTCGTCGTCGCGGCAGATGGCGGTCCGGCGCGGCAGCTGACGCGAGGGGACTTCGAGCATGGCGACACCCCTGCATGGAGCAGCGATGGAAAGAGCGTGCTGATTACAGCCAATCGACGGGCGGATGCGGACTATGAGCCCATCGACACGGAAATCTATCGAGTGGATCTGGCGGATGACTCGATTCATGCACTGACGGATCGACGCGGGCCGGATCATGACCCGGTCGTATCACCCGACGGAAAGCACGTCGCCTATCTGGGATTCGACGACAAACGGCTCGGTTATCAGGCGACACAGCTGTACGTCATGGACATCGACGGGACGCACGCCCGCTCGCTGACGCCTGTGCTCGACCGCGATGCCGCCGCGCCTCGTTGGAGCGGCGACGGCAGGCGGGTGTTTTTCCAATACGCGGATCATGGAACGATCAGGCTCGCTGCCGTCGACCTCGAGGGGAGAATGACCCAGCTCGCGGATGACGTGGGCGGCGAGGACATCACGCGGCCTTACACGGGCGGATCGTTTTCCGTTGCCGCAGGCGTGCACGGCACGACCCGATTCGCTTACACCCAAGCGCGGCCCTCCGTTCCCGCCGCGCTCGCCAGCGGGACGTCGGCGCGCGACATCGCGACGCTGACGGCGCTCAGTGGGAACCTGCTCGGTGAACGCAGCCTCGGCAGCGTCGAGGAGATCGGGTTCGACTCGAGCGTGGACGGGCGCAGGATCCAGGGCTGGGTCGTGCGGCCGCCCAACTTCACGACGGGCAAGCAATATCCGCTGTTGCTCGAGATCCACGGCGGACCGTTTGCGAGCTACGGGGCGAGCTTTGCCGCGGAAATCCAGCTCTACGCGGCAGCCGGCTACGTGGTGCTCTATCTCAACCCGCGCGGCAGCACCGGGTACGGCGAGCAATTCGCCGATTTGATCCATCACGATTACCCGGACAGGGATTTCGACGACCTCATGTCGGGAGTCGATGCGGTTCTCGGCAAAGGCTACATCGATCCCAATCGTCTGTTCGTGACGGGCGGCAGCGGCGGCGGCGTGCTGACGGCTTGGATCGTGGGGCACACGGACCGGTTTCGTGCCGCGGTCGTGGTCAAGCCCGTGATCAACTGGGCAAGCTTCGTGCTCACGGCCGACATGACCAATTATTTCTACCGCTATTGGTTCGACGTCTATCCGTGGGATGATTTGCAGGCCTACTGGAAGCGTTCGCCGCTGGCCTATGTGGGCAACGTGCATACGCCGACGATGCTGATGACCGGAGAGGTGGACTACCGTACGCCCTCGAGCGAGGCGGAGCAGTTCTACGAGGCACTCAAGTTGCGCAAGGTCGATACGGCACTGGTGCGCGTGCCGAATGCCTCGCATGACATCTCGGCGCGGCCGAGCCTGCTGATCGCCAAGGTGAATTACATCCTGGCCTGGCTCGCCGCCCACGACGCGGCGCGGTAGCTGTCAGCGCCCGGCGATCGAGGCCGCCGTTTGGCCGAACAGTATTTTTCTCTGCTCATCGGTCATGGTCAGGGGATTGCTGAATTGCGCGGCGAGCGCGTAGGCGCGCGCGGTGGCCGGCCGGGCCGCGATCGTCTCGAACCAGCGCTTCAAGTGGGGGAAGTTCTCGAGATCCTGGCCCAACGCCTCGTGCGACACCACCCAGGGATAGGCGGCCATGTCGGCGATGGAGTACGCCCCGGCCACGAACTCGCGATCGGCGAGGCGCCTGTTCAGCACCCCGTACAGGCGGTTGGTCTCCTTGACGTAGCGCTCGATCGCATAGGGGATCATCGTAGGCGCGTAGCGCGAGAAGTGGTGGTTCTGGCCGGCCATGGGCCCGAGCCCTGCCACCTGCCAGAATAACCATTCGATGACTTCGGCACTGCCGCGTACGCTTGCCGGGATGAACAGCTCGACCTTCTGCGCGAGGTAGAGCAGGATGGCTCCGGATTCGAAAATCGAAATCGGCGGCCCGCCGTCCAAGGGGCTGTGATCGACGATTGCCGGCATGCGGTTGTTGGGTGAGATGGCAAGGAATGCCGGCGTGAATTGCTCGCCCTCGCGGATGTTCACCGGGACGAGCCGGTAGGGCAGCGCGGTCTCTTCCAAAAATATCGTGATTTTGTGGCCATTGGGGGTCGGCCAATAGTACAGCTCGATCATCGATGTTCCTCCGGTGGCTCCAGCGGTATTTTGTGCCTGCGCAGTATTGCAACGTCCACATCCTCTTCCCGCGGCATGGCACGCATCTGCGCGATGCGCGCTCGGGCGCTGGAATTGATCAGCCAGGGGAGCGCCGGACGGTCGAACTGGTTTGCGTTCGATGCGCGCCATTCCAAAACGCGCCGGTGCTCGGCGACGCTGTGCCCCTCCTTGCTGTCCGGCGGGGTCAACCGCCTTTCGATGCTGAAGCCGGCCAGTTGCGCGACGACCGTATCGCCCCGCTGCATGAGCTTGGCGACTCTGAGGCATAATTCGCGCCGTTCGCTACCGGCCGTGTCGCGGCACGCGTTGAGCAGCGGTGTGAGGGAGGGAATGGTCTCGGTGCTCGCGATCTCCATCGCCTCGAGCAGCCGCGCCACGTCCGACGAAAGATAGTGGGCGGGCAGCCGGCCGCCGGCCCGCTTCAGCGCATCGAACAGCAGCACCACGGTGCGATTCCAGTACAAATCGAAATACGCACCGTGTGCCATGTCCGCTAGGATTCGATCGACCTCCACGGCGTCCCCTTCCTTCTGCGCCGCCGCCAAAGTCGCAATCCAGGCGGCGCCGTTCTCGGCATCGACCCAGCGCATGGTAGTTGCCGCGTCGCGGATGTCGCAACCCGGCGAAGCGGCACAGAGCTGCAAGCGCAGCCAGAGGATGGTGGGATTATCCGGAGCCAGCTCGGTCGCCTTGCCGGCCAGTTCGACAGTTGACCTGAGTGCGATGGAATCGGCCCTGGATCGTGCCGCCAGCCCCATGTGGCGAAGTGCCGCGGCGGTTGCAAGCGAATCGGGATCGCCGGAGTCGATGAGGGTTTGCGCCGCAGCCGCTCGCCAGGTTTGATACTTGTCCGCCATGGTCGCCGTCCCGCCGCCGTGCGCGGTACCGGCCGCCGACGCGAGCCCCGGCAACGTCATCGCCAGCGCGAGCGCCCGCCAGCATCGCTTGATCATCATCGACGCACCTTCGCGGAATTCGTCAGTGGATCTTCGCGCGAGAGGTCGCGGCGGTCAGCCCGGCGGTGATGGCCAGCCGCATGGCATCCTCGACGGAAATATCGAGCGGTTGTATCCGCTCCCGCGGCAAATAGATGGTGTAGCCGCCGAAGGCGTAGCTCATGGGAAAATACACCGTCACCCAATCGCGTCCGCCATGAGCGAGCAGCGCCGCCGGAACGTCTTCGCGGGTCACGAAGCCGATGGCATGCACATCCGCGAATCTGGCCAGCACCACACGCTGCAGATCGCGCTTCTCGCCGCTCCCCGACGGCAGCAGGCTCACCACGTCGCGAAAACCTCCGTAGAGCGTCTTGACGAACGGGATGCGGCCCAGGAAGTCATCCCAATATTTGAGAAATATTCTGCCGGCATAGGCGTTGACCAGGCTGCCGACGATCAACAGCAGGAAGAAACCGACGATCAAGCCGAGCCCGGGCCAATAGTGCTCCGGGCTGATGATGTTCAATCCAATGAGCGCCCGCCGCAACCATCCCTCGACCGTGTGTACCAGCCACCAAATCACATACACCGTCAGCGCCAGGGGCAGCACCGTCACCAAGCCGCTCATCGTCAGCGTTAGAATCTTTCTCATGAGCCTATGATACAGCGACCGGACCTATTGCTGGCGCGGCAACACGAAGCGCACCCCCTGAAAATTCAGAACCACCCCGTCGCGCCGGATTCGCTCGAGCAGCGGACCTTCTTCGAGCGTCGCGCCTTCGCGGTACTTGCGCATGTTGATATAGACGAAGCGCTCCGACGGTTTGGTGGCGAATACGTGGACGTCGAGATGCAGCTCGGGCAGCGCCTGCGGACCGCTCAAGTTGAGCTCGCTGATCGAGGGCAGCACCTCCTCCTCCGCTTTGTAATCCTGGTCCGTGAGCAGCGGGTCGCGGTGGTGAGCCGCATGGGCGCTCGCGCCGCCTGAACCGGCGGCCGGATGAGTCGCCGGCGGCTGGTGCGCGCTCCCGGCTGCGGGCGCGGATTCCCTCGCTGCGGCACCGCCGCCCGCGGAGTCGCCGACGACCGGATCGCCCACCGCCGGTATTTCCGGCGCATATACCGGCGCCGGGTCGAGCGGACTGAAGCGTTCCGCGGCCCTCGGTGCGCTGGCCGGCTCGGTCGCCGCGCGGTCGGCGGTCGGTGAGTTCATCGCGGACCTTGCCGACGCCGCGGTCGCATGCAAGCCGGACGCCGGCGGCGCGCCGCTGCGGATCAAGACGACCAGCAGCGCGATCAGATTGATCCCGAGCAGCGCGACCAATGCGATTGCCCAGAGCGGAAAGCGTGGCCGTACGACCGCCGTTCCGGAATCCATCAATCCGGGGATGGACTGCCGCTGGCGCTCCAATTCCGATTTCTTGAGTGCGTCGAGAATGAACGACATGCGAGTCCTAGCCGTGGGGCGTATTGTGCATGAGCAACGGCGAGCCCGGCTCGGCCAAGGCAGTATCGAGCACCACCTGGGTTTGTACGCCCGCGATTCCGTCGACATTGAGGCGATGCTCGCGCTGGAAATTCTGCACGGCGATGGCGAGATCCTCATCGTAGACGTCGCCACGCTCCGGATCGGAGGCGGCCCCATGCAGCGCGTTGAGGCTGCGGCGCAGCCACCGCACTTCGTCGCCCTGCATGCCGAGGGACAGCAGCCGCGTGCGCGAAGTCTTCGGTTTCCATACCACCGTGAACTCTCCGAACCAATCGCGCGACACTTCCTGGAGCGGTAAACGCACGTTGTGCTCGCCCAGATCCAGCGTGGCGAACTCGTCGTCGAGACCCGACAACACCACGCGGTGCCGCTGTCCCTGATCATCGGTGAGGGTGAGGATGGCCGGTCGATTCAGCGCGCGTACCTGCGCCCAGGAGCCGCGCTGTTCCAGGCAGGCGAGGCCGGCGCGCTCGGCCTGACCACATGGGTCGCGATCGTTCGCCATCGCCGATCCCCACAGAGACAGCAAGCGGCGGAACGCCGCCGCATCGCTGGTACTGGCGCTATTGGCGGCGAGCAACGCGTTGATCGACACCGGTGCCGGGGCTGGCGAAGCTGCGGCCGGTGTTCCCGCGGCCGGCGTTCCCGCGCCCGGCGTTCCCGCACCTGCGGAGGCGGATGCTGCGCCGGCGCGCGCCGCGGGTGCGGAGGGATGCGCGGCGAGGGCCGGCGCCGCCTGCAGCGCGGTGCGCAGAGCCGAGGTTTGGCGCTGCCAGGCGCGCAAGCCCGCAAATGCCGTGGTACCGAGGCCCGCGAGCACGATTGCAGCGGCGACCCATCCCAGCCACAGCGGCGCAAAGTGTCTGCCATACACTTCGCCGGCCGCCCGGCGAACCAACGACGGGGTGATCTTGCGCCTTTCCTGTGTGTAGGCGCCAAGCAGTGCGCGATCGCAGCACACATTGATGACTCGCGGGATCCCGGCCGACAGCCGATGCACTTCGCGCAACGCGGCGGGAGTGAAAATCTCGCCCGTAGCCCCCGCCACCCGCAAGCGGTGCCGCACATACTGCTGCGTTTCGTCCCGCGACAGCGGCTTGAGGTGGTAGCGGCCGGTAATGCGCTGCGCCAACTGGCGCAGGTCCGTGCGGTCCAGCAACTCGCGCAATTCCGGTTGGCCGATCAATATGATTTGCAGAAGTTTCTGCGTCGGTGTTTCCAAGTTGGTGAGCAGGCGTACCTGCTCGAGCACCTCGGCTGAGAGGTTCTGCGCCTCATCGACGATCACGATGACGCGCCGGCCGTCGGCGTGCGCCGAGAGCAAGCGCCGGTTGAGCGCGTCGACCATTTCCTTGACGCTGCTGCGGTTGGCCTCGTCCACTCCGAGCCCCAACTCCTCGCAAATGGTGAGCAGGAACTCGACCGGTGTGATACGGGGGTTCAAGATCACCGCCACGTCCGCATGATGCGGCACTCGCGAGAGCAGCGTGCGAACCACCGTGGTCTTGCCGGTACCCACTTCGCCCGTCAATTGGATGAATCCGCCCGACTCGTTGATGCCGTAAAGCAGATGAGCGAGCGCCTCGGCGTGCCGCTCGCTCAAATAGAGGTAGCGCGGGTCCGGGGTGATGGCGAACGGCTTTTCGCCCAGGCCGAAAAAGCTTATGTACATGGCTACGTTGAATGATACCAATCTCAGCGGCGTTGCGGACCGCCGCCGTCGGAGGGTCGCGGGAGCAGGCTTGCCCGCATCAGTACGCCGGATCCGAAGCGGTCCCGAATACCGTCAATGGTGGTGTCGAGCCGGGATTCCTTCGGTGTCGCGGCCGAAAACAAATCGGCCTGGCGGAGCGCCTGCAAATCGCCGACGCCGACGCCCAACAACCGCACTGCCGCATTCGGCTGCGCGTGCAGCCAGCCCTGCAGCAGGCGCTGCGCCATGGCTGCCACGACGGCGGTGTCCTGCGTCGGTGGCTCGAGCGCCTGCTGGCGCGTGTAGGTTCTGAAATCGTCGCGACGAACTTTGACCGTCACCCGACCGGCCGCGAGCCGGTGAGCCCGCAGGCGCGCGGCGGTGCGATCGGCAAGTCCCGACAATTGCCGGCTGAGTTGCGCGGCGTCGCGTATATCGGTCGCGAAGGTGTGCTCCGCGCTGATCGATTTCCCTTCCCGATCGGGCACCACGGGGCGATCGTCGAATCCGCATCCTCTCGCCTGCATCGCTTTGCCATGCCTGCCGAACGCCCGCCACAACATCTCCTCGCTCGCCCGCTGCAAATCGCCGAAGGTGCGGATCCCCGCCGCCTCCACGGCGGGCAGGGAGCGCTGACCGATGCCGAACAGCCTTTGGATCGGCAAGCCGTCGAGCACCTCATGCACGTTGTCCGGCCCGATTCGGCACAGGCCGTCCGGTTTATTGAGATCGGAGGCAATCTTTGCGAGCAGCTTGTTGGGAGCGATTCCGACCGACGCGGTCAGCGCGGTGGCCGCGCGAATCCGGCGCCGGATTTCCGCGCCGATGAATTCCGGACTGCCCAACAACCGTGTACTGCCGGTGACGTCGAGAAAGGCCTCGTCCAAGGACAGCCCTTCCACGAGCGGCGTGAATTCGTGGAAGATCGCGAAGACTTGGGCGGAAACCTCCTGATAGCGGCCCATGCGCGGCGGTATGCAGATCGCGGTCGGACAGCGCCGCAACGCCTCGCGCAACGGCATGGCGGAGCGCACGCCGAAGCGCCTCACCGCGTAGTTGGCCGCGGCGACGACGCCCCGCCCGCTCGTTCCGCCGACGATCACCGGCTTGCCTTTAAGTTCCGGCCGGTCCCGTTCCTCGACGGACGCATAGAATGCGTCCATATCAACGTGCAGAATCGCTCGCAATTTTCTCAGTCCACGGTGATGGTGATTTTCGCCGACACGGGCGCAGCGCCCGGCCGCAGCTGCGCTTCATGCTCCCGACCGGCGTCTACGCCGAGCTCGTGCGGTGCGAAATCATCGACGCTGATGATATTGAGAACCTTGGCGTCGTAATCGCGCAGCAACGCCGCATCGGCCTCGCTCAGGATGCCGAGATGCAGCGCCTGCGCGATCTGCTCCGGCAGATCGAGGGCGGTCACACGCCCGGTCTTCACCCCCTCCACGCGCAGACGCTTCTCCACGGCCTCCGCGGCCTCCGCCGATTGCAGCGCATCCTGGAGCAGACCGAGCGCATTGGTGGGTTCCAGCGTCTTGTAGACGCAGGTGCTCAGCCGCTCCCGGGCATCGCTGGGACGCGTGATGAGGTTCGCGATCTGCCGCCCCTGACCGTCGCTGGGAGGGAAGTACGTGAGGCCGCGAGGGAATATGATCACGCGCATGAGCGCCGCCAACGGCCGAACGGGGAAGTTGCGCAGGAACAGGTGCAGCTGCTCCTGTGCCTGGTAGAGCAAACTGCGGCACGCCCACTCGACCAGCGGCAAGTCCGCCTCTTCGCTACCTTGATTGTCGTGATGCTTGAGCACCATCGAAGCGAGGTACATGAACGACAGCACGTCGCCGAGGCGCGCCGATAAGTTCTCCTTCTTCTTCAGATACCCGCCGAGCGCCAACATGGCGACGTCGGCCGCGAATGCGAAGGAGGCGCTGAAGCGATTGATGTGCTGAAAGTACCGGGCGACCGCGCCTGTGCGCGGCACTCGGGTGAAGCGCGCCAAAGTCAGGCCCAGGATCAGGGAGCGGACCGCGTTGGAGATCGCAAAACCCACATGGCCCATGAGGGCGTGGTCGAATTCCCGAGCGCCTTGCTCGCGGTTCGGATTGCGGGCGGCGTTCATCTCTCGCAGCACCCAGGGATGACAGCGCACGGCGCCCTGCCCGAAGATGATCAGGCTGCGCGTCAGGATATTCGCGCCCTCGACGGTGATGACGATGGGCACGGCCTGATAACCGCGCCCCAGGTGATTCTTGGGGCCGAGACAGATCCCCTTGCCACCTTGAACGTCCATCGCGTCGTTCGCGATCGTTCGGCCGAGCTCGGTCGCGTGATACTTGAGCATGGCCGACGGAACCGAGGGCTTTTCTCCACCGTCGATCGCTCCGGCCGTGACCGAGCGGGCGGCATCGATGATGTAGGTGCGCGCCGCCATCCGCGCGAGCACCTGTTCGATGCCCTCGAAGCGGCTGATCGGCATGTTGAACTGTCGGCGAACTCGCGCATAGGCGCCGCAGGCGTACACCGCCGCCTTCGCCCCGCCTGTGGTATTCGATGGCAGAGAAATGCAGCGCCCCACCGACAGCTGCTCGACCAACATGCGCCAGCCCTGGCCGGCCATGCCGAAGCCGCCGATGATCGAATCGATGGGAACGAATACGTCCCTGCCCTGGAGCGGGCCGTTTTGAAACGGAATGTTCAGGGGAAAGTGCCGCCGCCCGATTGTGATCCCCGGGGTGTCGCGCGGGATGAGGGCGCACGTGATCCCGAGGTCGGTGCGCTCGCCCATGAGCCTGTCCGGGTCGAAGAGCCGAAATGCCAGCCCAATCACCGTGGCGACGGGTGCGAGCGTGATGTACCGCTTCGAGAAGTTGAGCTGAATGCCGAGCACTTGCGCGCCCCGCCATTCGCCCCTGCGGATGATGCCGGTATCGGGGATGGCCGCGGCATCCGAGCCGGCCCGCGGACCGGTGAGTGCGAAGCACGGCACTTCCTCGCCGCGGGCCAGGCGCGGCAAGTAGTGGTTCTTTTGTTCCTCGGTACCGTAATGCAGAAGAAGCTCCGCCGGCCCGAGCGAGTTCGGCACCGCGATGGTCGAGGAGGCCGTCGCGCAGCGCGAGGCGATCTTGACCAGCACGCAGGAATGCGCATACGCCGAAAATTCCAGGCCGCCGTAGCGTTTCGGAATGATCATGGCGAAGAAGCCTTGCGACTTGATGAAGGCCCAGACCTGCGGGGGCATGTCCCCGCGCCGATGGGTGATCTCCCAGTCGTCGAGCATGGCGCAAAGCGTTTCGCACGGACCATCCAAGAACGCCTGTTCGGCAGCCGTAAGCACCGGCGCTTTCGCCGACATGAGCTTTTGCCAATTGGGGCCGCCGCTGAATAACTCGCCGTCCCACCACACGGTGCCGGCATCCAGGGCCTCGCGCTCCGTCGCCGACATCGGCGGCAGCAGTCGGCGATAGCTCTTGAGGAACGGCCGCGTGATCAAGCCCCTCCGCAGCGGCCGCACATTGAGCAGCAGCAGCACGGCGACGGGAATCGACACGAGCGCGTTCCACCAGGCCGCGCCGGACCCAAAAAGCCAGTAGGCCAGGAGCAGAGCCGTCAATGCGATGCTCGCCCACCGTAAGCTGACGCGACGATAGGCGAGCGTGAGGTTGAGCACGGCGAACGCCAGAAGCCAGCCGAGGGCGGCGGCAGCTGCCGGCAATGCGTCATTCATGTGCAACCTCCGGCTTCGGTCAGATCAAGTCTTTGACGCCGTCGCGCTCCTCGCACAACTCACGATAAGTCGCGAGCATCTTTTCGCGGCTGAATTCATTGATGCCCAAGTTCTGAACGATGCTGTAGCGCCCGCCCTTGCAGGTGACCGGAAACGAATAGATGACGCCCGCAGGGATGTCGTAGCTGCCGTCCGATGGAATGGCCATGCTGACCCAATCGCCTTCCGCAGTGCCGAGCACCCAATCGTGAATGTGGTCGATCGCGGCAGAAGCGGCGGATGCAGCCGACGAGGTTCCGCGCGCCTTGATGATGGCCGCGCCGCGCTGCTGCACCGTCGGAATGAAGGCCTCTTTGAACCAGGGTTCACCGACCACCGTCAGCGCCGGCTTGCCGTCGACGGTCGCATGGTGCAGATCGGGATATTGGGTGGCCGAGTGATTCCCCCAAATGATTGCCCTCTTCACCGAACCGAGCGGCACGGCTGCGCGCTCGGTCAGCTGCGCCAGGGCCCGATTGTGGTCGAGCCGGGTCATCGCCGTGAAGCGATCCGGCGGCAACGACGGCGCATTGCGCTGAGCGATCAGCGAATTGGTGTTGGCGGGATTGCCGACCACCAGCACGCGCACATCGCGGCTCGCGACGGCATCCAGTGCTTTTCCCTGCGCGGAAAAGATCTTGGCATTTTCCAGCAGCAAGTCCTTGCGTTCCATGCCCGGACCGCGAGGCCGCGCGCCCACCAGCATCGCAAAATTGCAGTCTCGGAATGCCACTGCGGGATCGTGGCTGGCCGTCACTTTGTGGAGCAGCGCAAAGGCACAGTCGCTCAGTTCCATCAGGACGCCTTGCACGGCCGCGGAGGCGGCCGGAATTTCCAGCAAGTTCAGGTTGATCGGCTGGTCGGTGCCCAGCAGTTGGCCCGAGGCCACGCGAAAGGCGAGTGCATAACCAATGTTTCCGGCCGCGCCGGTGATCGTGACGGTAACTGGCTTCTTCATGACTCGGCTCCGTGCAACAAAAGCAAGGAATGGTAGCGGAACCGGGCTCCGAGAGGGCCCTAAAGCGAGGCGCGGTCTCTATCCGCAGGTTGGTCAGATTTTTTGCGAGGTAGTGCTTGCATGTAGCAGTGATGTAGTTTACTATATCACCAAGTCACCGAAACACCTCGATGACCTCAACGCAACCAAGGAGCCAGTCATGAATACGCAAATCACCTCCAAATTCGCCGCCCTCTGCATGGCATTGATGATGAACGGCCTGATGATGGGCGGTATTGCCTACCTGTTCAGCGGCCACATCCAGGGTCAGCCGTCCGCCGTCCTGGCGCTGGCGACCGTCTGAGGACCCCCGAGCGTTCTGCTAGATTACAGTGCTACATGGCCCCCACACATTGGGGGCCCGCGCATCGAGTGAGGCATGGACCCCAATTGGAACGACAACCAGCCAATCTATCGCCAACTGCGCGATCGAATGGTAGCCCTCATTCTCGAGGGCGCGCTGAAAGAGGGCGACCCATTGCCCTCCGTTCGCGCGGTTGCGGCGGATTATCGGCTCAACCCTCTGACGGTGCTGAAGGGATACCAGCAACTGGTCGACGAACGCTTGGTGGAAAAGCGCCGCGGTCGCGGCATGTACGTGAGCGAGGGTGCCCGGCGCCTGCTGCTGGCGGGCGAGCGCGAGCGCTTTTTGCACGAGGAGTGGCCGCAGATTCTCGCGGTGATCAACCGCCTCGGCTTCTCCGCGCAGGAACTGTTCGCTCGGACACCGGCGCTCACCCATCCGGCCCCGCCGCCCCGCGGCGACGCCAAAGAAGAATGAGCAAACGATGTCCCCGTTAATCCAAGCGCGCGATCTGTCGAAGAAGTACGGTTCACACGTCGCGCTCGATCACGTCAATTTCACCGTCGAAGCCGGCCGTATCGTCGGCCTCATCGGGCCCAACGGCGCCGGTAAGACGAGCGCGCTGCGCGCCATCCTCGGCCTCACCGGCTATGAGGGGCAACTCGAAGTACTCGGACGTGAACCGTTCGGCGAGCGGGCAGCCCTGATGAGCGAGGCGAGTTTCATCGCCGACGTTGCCGTGCTGCCGGCATGGCTTCGGGTCGATCAGGCAATCGACTTCGTCGCCGGTGTGCATCCGCACTTTCGGCGCGACCGGGCACTCGCGCTGCTCGCCAAGACCCAGATCACCGGCAAGCGCCGCATGCGCGAATTGTCCAAGGGCATGAAGACGCTGGTGCACCTGGCCTTGACGATGGCGATCGACGCGCGCTTGCTGGTGCTCGATGAGCCGACTCTCGGCCTCGATATCCTCGCCCGGCGCAGCTTTTACGACGCGTTGGTGAACGATTACATGGATTCGACGCGCACCATTCTGATCACCACTCACCAAGTCGAGGAAGTCGAGAACCTGCTCACCGACGTGCTGTTCATCGACAAAGGCCGGATCGTTCTCGATAGCTCGCTCGAGGACATCGCCGCGCGCTACGCCGCGGTTGCCGTCCCGGACGACAGGCTCCAAGAGGCTCGCGCCGCGAATCCATTCCATGAGCGCGGCATGCTCGGTAAGACGATGCTGTACTTCGAGCGGCCGGATTTCGACAAGCTGCAGAGCCTCGGCGAGGTGCTGACGCCGAGCGTATCCGATCTTTTCGTCGCCAAACTGTCTTAGGGAGCGCGCATCATGCAAACCTACGTTTGGCTGATACGCCGGGAGTTTTGGGAAAATCGGGCCATCTGGGTCGTTCCTGCCGCCATCGGCGTGGTACTCACCTTCGCGGTCTTGTTCGGCAAGATCGATATCGTCGCCGCCATCCCCCCGGAGACGCAGCGCCTGCTCGGCCCGCAGGTGCTGCTGGCGTACGGCGTCACCTTTTTTGTCGTGATGTCCATCTACTCCTCGTGGTATCTGCTCGAGTGCCTCTACGCCGACCGGAAAGACCGCAGCGTCCTGTTCTGGAAATCCATGCCGATCTCGGATATCGCCACCGTGACCTCGAAGCTGGCTACCGCCCTCGTCGTCATCCCATTGGTGTATTTCATCGCAGCCGACGTCTCGACCCTGCTGATGGCCTTCATTGTCTCGCTGCGGGCGCATTCGTACTTCGGCGGCGCGCTGTGGCATCCGGATCTGTGGCTGCAACTCCAGGCGCTGTGGCTGTACGTGATCGTCACCACCGCCATTTGGTATCTGCCCTTCACCGGATGGCTGCTGTTCGTTTCGGCCTGGGCGAAGCGTGCCGTCATGCTGTGGCTGATTTTGCCGCCGCTCGCGTTGTACTGGACCGAGTCCTGGTTCTTCGGCAGCCACGTGTTCGGAAGCCAATTGGCGAAGCGTGCGCTCGGCTACGTATCGCGGGCGTTCTACGATCATTCGAACCCCTCGGCCTGGGCGACGACGGTGGTCGGCGGCGACACCATCACCACCCCGAGCAGCGTGTGGCATCTGCTGAATCCAGTCGGCTTCCTGTCGAGTCCGGCGACCTGGATCGGCTTGGCCGTCGGACTCCTCCTCATCTACGGCGCCGTTCAATTGCGCCTGCGGCGCACTGAAGCATAGCGGTCACCTCCGGCACCGGCACTTGGGATTCACGACCAAGGAGTGCAAAATAGCGCCCCGTCCCCGCCGTTACGCCGAAGGAGCGCTGAATGTACAAGACGAAGATCGATCTTTCCGAGAAAATCCGCCGCAACGTCATTGTCATCCTCAACGATCGGTTGGCCGAGGCGATCGATTTGCAGAGCCAGGTCAAGCAGGCGCACTGGAACGTCAAGGGTCCCCACTTCATCGCGCTGCACGAGCTGTTCGACAAGATCTCCGACGTGGTGCTGGAACAGATCGACGAAATCGCCGAGCGCGTCACGAGCCTGGGTGGAACGGCGGAAGGCACCGTGGCGGTCGCCGCCAAGCGCAGCAAGCTGAAGAATTATCCGCTGAGCATCACCGCCGGCAAGGATCATCTGTTCTACCTGTCGACGCAGGTCGCGGCGTTCGGCAAGTCCGTGAGAGCCGCCATCGACGACACCGACAAGTTGGGCGACGCGGACACCGCGGACTTGTTCACCGGAATTTCGCGCGATCTCGACAAGTATCTGTGGTTTCTCGAAGCGCACCTCCAAGACAAAGCTTAGCCCGCAATGATGGACCCAGGCGTTCCCAGTGCAGACGATCCCAGCGTGCGCAGAGCGCTCGATACGCTGCGGGGGCTGCTGACGACGGGAGAAACCCTCGAGGCGTGGGCCGTGCAGCATCGCTTGTTCGCCCTGACTCATCGCCGTGCCTGCATCGCGGCCACCAGCGGTCGCTTCATATCGCTCAGACGGCATTTGCTGGGCGGATACGATTCCGCCGACATCCGCTGGCAGGACCTCAAGGAGACGCGCATCCGCGCGGGGATCATCGCCGCGGACCTGACGCTGGTCGCGCAGTCGAGCTCCGATATGAACATCTCCTCCGAGGTCAACCGCGTCTGGACCTTCGAGGGCCTGTGCAAGGATCAGGCGCAGGCGATTTATCGCATCTGCCAGCAGCACGACCAGGTATGGCGCGAGAAGCGCAGGGTGCGCGAGTTGGAAGAGCTGCGCGCGCGATCCGGCGGGGTGCAAATCGGCGCCGGCGCAGGATCCGCCGCTGCGGGCGCCGCGGCTGCGGAGGGCGGCGAATCGGATGCCGCGCGCCGACTGCGTCAGGCGCACGAAATGCTCGATGCAAAGCTCATCAGCGACGCCGAATACGAAAGCATCAAGGCAAAAATAATTTCCGGTCTGTAGCGGTCTTGCGAGCAGACTCCCGCGGACCGTCCGCGCCGCTTTTCGAAGTTCGCGGCGCTACGCCAATGTTCGCGGCGCTACTCCAATAGGTGGGCGAAATAGCTATTGCAGAGCCGGTTGAGCGGATCGGTGCGTTGGCGCAGCGCACGGAATAATTTGGCGCGCTCGCCGAAAGCCTTGCTCACATGTTCGGGCTTCAACGCGCGCGACTGGTTGAATGTCGGCACGCCGCCCAAGGCGGATGCAAAATCGTTGAAATCGATCAGGAACTCGTCCCAACCGCGGTCACCCGTGGAAGAGGGCTCCAACGTGAACATCGGCCCCGAGAAGCTCACGCTGAACAGCGAATTGCGATCCTGATGCAGGCGGCTCGCCCCGTTGACGACGTTGCAGCGATAGCCGTGCTGTTTGTAATACGAGCGGCAAAACGCGAAATACTCGACGAGCAGTTTCGGGAAATCGGCTTGCGGAAACGCCCATAACGTATAGGTGTATCGCGACTTCCAGGCTTCCTGCGGCAGGTCGCGAATCCATTCGTGAGCGTACAGCACCACACTGCGTGCCGCGCGGTCGAGCGTCGCGCGCAGCGCCCGCTGTACCCCGGACACGACGGCGCCGGCGACACCGGGTGCCGCCAGCACGCTGCCGACGGTCGAACCGAATGCCGGCAATACGTTGCGCATGACGGACTTGCGCACTTGCCAGATGCCGGAGCGGTTGATGTTCGCGGTCTCATCGAGCGTGCGGCGCTCCAGGGTGATCTGGTCCTTGAAGGGTGATATGTGCAGCCGCAACCCCCCCTCGGCCTTGATGATGCTCGGGAACCGCGCGGTGAATTCCTTGAGAGTCAGCACCTGGTATTCGATTCTCACCGGAGTCAGCGCCTGTACCCGCAGCACGACCTCGTGCACGACTCCGAGCAGACCGAAGCTCGAACTCAGCACGCGCATCAGATCCGCGTTGCGTTCGGTCACGGTCATTTGTTTGCCCTGCGGAGTGATCAGCTTCAATTCCTTGACCAACGAGGAGAGCTGCGCGACGCCGGTTTCGTAAGAAGCCTGCGGCAGGGTGGTCACGGCCACGGCACCGAGCGACATGTGTCCCATTTCGGGAGTTAGCGGCAGTTCCTGGCCGCGCTCGGCGAGCGCGCGCACGAGCGTGCCCACTCGCACACCGGCTTGCGCACGAACGGTGGTTTCGCCGAATTCCAGAATCTTGTCGAGCGGACTCAAATTGACCGTGGTGCCACCGTCGCCGCCGACGCAGCGCGTCTGCGAATAATCGCCGCCGAGGACGCGAACCGGTGTCGGGTACGTTTTGATGTTCGCCAGGACGGCCGGGATCTCTTCGGCGCGCTTGGCGCGCATGACGAGCCGCGGCCGACGGTACAACCCGGACGCGGAAGTATCCGCGCCGCGTGAACGATTCACTTTGACTACCATGCTTCCCCCATTCGCGAAACAAGCAAAACTCCGCTTGCTGTCCGGGGGCACTGAACCGGGAGGCGCTGAATGCGCTCGATCGGCGCCTCAGCATGCTGGCGACCCCGCTATCGTCAGGCTTCTCGTGAAGCCCCTTAGACCGGTGGTTTTGCGTCCCCACCTTTCGGCGGGTTTGCCCTTAAACAGCGCCCCTACTATGCGAGCATGTGGGGGGCGAAGTAAAGTGGTTTTTTAGCCCATTAGGAGCAGGGTCTCGGCATGTTCCACGGCTTCGGGCGTGCCGCACACCACCACGACATCCCCCTCCTTGAAGACCGTGTCGGGACTCGGCTCCCGCCCGACGATTCCGTCACGCCGCACCGCACTGACGGCGGCCTGCGAGCCTCTGCGGGAGAGCTCGGCGACGCTTTTGCCCACGGCCCAAGCATGAGGAGGCAGGATGACGCTGTGAAGCTCTTCACGAAATGCGTGACTGTCATCGAGAAATTCGGCTCCGGCGGCTCGAAAATATTGGCGCAGCATGCTGTAGCGGTGGCTGCGGATGTCGTTCACGGTTCGGATGACCCGGGATACCGGCAGTTTGAGCAGCAACAGCAGATGGGACAGAAGCATGAGGCTGGCCTCGAAGGTCTCGGGCACGACCTCGGTTGCCCCGGCCCGTTGCAGCAGCTCGAGCTTGGTATCGTCCTGCGTGCGCACGAGGATGGGAACATCGTTGCGCAGCCGGCGCGCCGCGTGCAGGATCCGCAGCGCCACTTCGGGGCTCGCAAACGTGATGACCAGGCAGCTCGCCTGCGCCAGCCCGACATTTTCCAATACCTCGATCTGTCCCGCATCCCCGTAGATGACCGGATCGCCGGCCTGCCGGCCGAGACGAATGCGATAGGGGTCGAGATCGAGCGCTATGTACTCGAAGCCGGTTTGTTCGAGCACGCGCGCGATGTTTTGACCCACACGGCCGAAACCGCAGATGACCACGTGATCGCGCTCCGCAACCGCGAGCGTGCGCTGCGTCTCGCGCAGTGCCTCGCTGCGCGGCGGACCCGACTCGCTCAACAGGGTGCGCGTGATGCGACGGTTGTGGCGGATCAAGATCGGCGACAACACCATGCTCAGCACGATGGCCGCCAGCAGGGGTTGCACGATGGCCGGCTGCAACAGCTCGCGCCGGAGCAGCAAGATCAGCAGCGCGAAGCCGAATTCTCCGCCCTGGGCCACCACGACGCCCGTGCGCAGGGACTTGAACCAGCTCTTGGTGGCGGGCTGCGAGGCGATCGCGACCACCGCGGTCTTGAGCAAGAGCATGCCGACGAGAATCGCGCTCACCAGCGGCAGGGTGCGCAGCAATAAGCTCACATCGAGCAGCATTCCGACGGTGATGAAGAACAGACCGAGCAGCACCTCGCGGTAGGAACGGATCGTCGCTTCGACTTGATGGCGAAACTCGGTCTCCGCCAATATCATGCCCGCCAGAAACGCGCCGAGTGCCAGCGACAAACCCGCGGCACGGGTCGCCCATGCGGCGGCGAGGACCGCCAGCAACACCGCAAGCGAAAACAATTCCGGGGAGCGCACCGAAGCGATCGCGAGAAACAGCGGCCGCAGCAGCCAGCGGCCCGCTGCGAGAACGAGCAGCAGCGCGATTGCCGCGAATAAGATCGCAGTCGCGATATGCCGTGCGGGGTCGCCCTGCCCGGCCCCCGTCAGCGCCGAAATCAACGCGAGCAGCAACGGGAAGCTCAAGTCCTGAAACAGGCAGATGGCCACGGCGAGGCGGCCGTGCGTGCGGTTGTTTTCGGACTGCGCGGTCAATTGCGAGATGATGATTGCCGTCGAGGACATCGCCACTGCGCCGCCGACCACGATGGCCACCGCCGGCGGGATGGCGAACAGCCCGATCGCACCGACCGCCACGATCGCCGTCGTCAGCACGACCTGCGCACCCCCGACACCGAGCACGTCCCAACGCATGGCGATCAGGCGGGGCAGTGAAAACTCGAGGCCGAGCGTGAAAACGAGGAACACCACACCGAAGTCCGCCAGCAGCCGAGTCGTATCGTTGTCGACCGCGAGCGCGAGCGCGTGCGGTCCCAGCAGCATGCCGACGGCGAGGTAGCCGAGGATCGCCGGCAGCGCGAGTTTGCGCACGCTCGCGACGACGAACACCGAGGCGGCGAGCAGAATCAGGATCTGTAACAGCGGATCGTTGTGCAGCATTCCCACGCCTACCGTGTTTCCACGCCTGCTAGCATATAGCCATGAATGCGTTGGCGCTGCAGCGTGAGGGCGAGGGATGGCGGCTGTTTTTGCACGGCGACTGGTCGCTCGCATCGATGGCGAACATCGCCCGGGAGCTCGAGTCCCTCGAGGGCCCGATCAGCGGCTGTCTGATCTGCGATTGGTCGCAGGCAAAAAATCCCGGCATCGGCCCGGTGTGGGCGTTGTTGAGGCGATTGACGGAACTCGGGTCCTCGCATCTCGAGATCCGCCAAGAGGGCGGCGCGCCGCACCTCGTGGCGCTGCTGGAAAAGCTCGAGCGTCCGGGGTTGCGCGGCGCGGCGCCGCAGGCGGTGTCGAACGCACACGGACCGATCGGCGCGCTCGGGCGCTGGGCGGTGCTGCAGGGCAGGGAAGCGCGCGGCGTGCTCGGCTTCTTCGGCCGCATCGCGACGGTCATCGGCCAGGTCCTCAAACGTCCGCGGGCGCTGCGAATTCCGTCGATCGCCCGGCATCTTTATGAGACCGGCGTCACCGCGATTCCGATCGTCTCGCTCATCGCATTCCTGATCAGCGTCGTCGTCGCTTATCTGGGGGCGCAACAGCTCACGAAATTCGGCGCCGACATCTTCGTCGTCGACCTGGTGACGATCGCGGTGCTGCGCGAGATGGGTGTGCTGCTGACCGCGATCATCGTCGCGGGCCGCTCGGGCAGCGCATTCGCCGCCGAGATCGGCGTGATGCAGCTGAATGAGGAAACCGACGCGCTGCGCGCCATGGGCATGAATCCGATCGAGTTGCTGGTGGTACCGCGGGTGTTGGCGCTCGTCATCGCGCTGCCCTTGTTGACCGTCATTGCCGATGCGATGGGACTCGCCGGCGGCGGCCTGCTGTCGCTGGTTCAGTTGCACATCCCGCTCGCGCAATTCAGCGTTCGAATGCGCGATGCGCTCGCGCCCACGACGTTCTGGGCGGGTCTGGTCAAAGCGCCGGTGTTCGCCCTGCTCATCGGCATCGTAGGGACCTACCGCGGAACGCAGGTGCGCGAGTCGGCCCGCGAGCTTGGGCGATTGACGACGGTGGCGGTGGTGCAGTCCATTTTTCTGATCATTCTCGCCGACGCGCTGTTTGCAATCTTGTTCGTGCAGATCGATTTCTGATGCCTGCCTCGAGCGTCGAACCCATCGTCAGCGTGCACGGCTTGGTCAGCCGCTTCGGCGCACAGGTCGTGCACGAGGGGCTCGACCTCGACGTGCTGCCGAACGAAATCTTCGGCGTGGTCGGCGGCTCGGGAACCGGCAAGACCGTCCTGCTGCGAACGATTCTGGGATTGCGGCGCCCGCAAGGCGGCACCGTCCGGGTTTACGGCCGTGACGTTCTGCGGCTCTCGCCCTCGGAACGCCTCGCCATGGTGCAGGGCTGGGGTGTGACGTTTCAAAATGGGGCCTTGATCAGTTCGTTGACCGTTGCACAAAACATTCAGCTGGCGCTGCGCGAATACTATGCCCTGAGCGAGCGGAGTCTTTTCGGGCTTGCGGAGCTGAATATGGCGTTGGTCGGGTTGCCCGCGGATGCAGCCGGAAAATTCCCCGCGCAATTGTCGGGCGGAATGGTCAAGCGCGCTGCGCTTGCACGGGCGTTGAGCCTGGAGCCCAAGCTCCTGTTCCTCGACGAACCGACCTCGGGACTCGACCCCATTTCCGCCACGGCCTTCGATGAGCTACTGTTGTACCTCCATTCCGAGCTGCGCCTCACCGTAGTCATGATCACCCACGACCTCGATACCCTTTTCCGCACGTGCGACCGCGTCGGAGTCATCGTCGACGGCCGCATGATCACCGACACGCTGCCGGGGTTGCTGCAAAACGATCATCCCTGGATACGCGAATACTTTCACGGACCCCGGGCCCGGGCGGCGGAAATGCAAGCGCATGGATAGGGACACGAATTACGTGGTGGTGGGCGCTTTCGTGCTGCTGGTCTTCGCAATGGCCGTATCCTTCGTGTTCTGGTACACCGATCAGCAGGACAAGCGCACCTATCGGCGCTATGAAATCTATTTTCAGGGTACCGTGAGCGGACTGACGGCAGGCAGTCCGGTGCGCTATTTGGGGGTCGACGTCGGCAAGGTGGCGCGGATCTCGCTCGAGCCGCAACAGCGCAGGCGGGTGCAGGTGATCGCGGACATCGATTCGGCGGCACCCATCAGCGGCCGCACGCTGGCGACACTGACGCTGCAGGGCGTCACCGGGCTGCTGTTCATCGAGCTGGACGAGGACCCGAATGCCAGCCATCCGAACCTGCTCGCGCAGGGGCACCGCTACCCGGTCATTCGCTCGGCTCCATCCGACTTCGACGTGCTGCTGAGCAGCCTCCCGACCCTCGCCACTCACACCACCGAACTGGTGGACCGCTTCAACCGGGTGTTCAACGATGAGAATGTACGCGCCTTCAAGGCGACGCTCGACAACGCCCGTACGGCGAGCGAGCGCTTGCCGGAGACCTCACGCGCGGTGCAGGAGTTGGTGGCCGACATGCGGCGCGCTTCCCACGAAGTGGAGAGCGCGGCGGCCGATTTGCGCGCGGTGACGAACGATGCGGCACCGGACCTCAAAGCTGCTGCGGCCAACGTGAGGCAGATCACGGCAACTTTGGCGAGCACATCCGAACACTTGGATCGGTTCGTGGCCGAGAACGAGCCCGGGCTGTCGCGTTTTACCAATCAAAGCCTGCCCGAGTTCGAGCGGCTGCTGCGCGAGAGCCGGGCAGCCGCGCGGGATTTTCGAGATCTGTCGCGGTCGTTGAAGCAGAATCCTTCGCAGCTGCTCTACGAGTCGAATGAACACGGCATCGAGTTGCCGAAGTGAAGCGTCTGCTGTGCGTGTCGTCGATGCTCGCCCTCGCTGCCTGCACCGGACAGCTATTTCAGAGCAAAGCTGCGGTGCCGTCCGTGTATTTGCTGTCGGTGAAGGCCGCGGCGGCGCCACCAGAGGCCGGACCGGAGATACCGGCCGACTTGACGGTGCTCAGGCCGCGGGTGCGAACCGGCCTCGATACCGATCTCATCGCCGTGCTGTACCCCGATCGGCGCCTCGCCTACGTAGCGGGCGCGCGTTGGAGCGGCCCGCTCGATGAGGTGGTGCAGGACCTGGCGCTGCAGGCATTCCGTGCCCACGCGAACTTGCGCAACGTTCATGCGGATGTCTCTTCCTTCAGCGGCGGCTATTGGCTGGAGATCGAGGTGGCGGATTTTCAGGCCGAATATTCCGCCGCTCCGGCGGCGTCGGGCGGGATCGATTCCCGCGCGCCGACGATCCACGTGCATCTGCTCGGAGTGCTGGGGGGATCGGCCGATCGCCGCGTGCTCAGCAACCTCGAAGCGAACGAGCGGCGACCGGCGGCGGAAAACCGCGTGGGCGCGATCGTCGATGCCTACGATCAAGCTGTGGACGCGGCGCTCGCGCATCTGGTCGCCGAGACCACCGCGACGCTGAGCGGCAAACTCGAGGGCCACTAGCCGGGAGCCTGCCGGAGAATTCGGGGGGGAGGCTCGCAGCCCGTCGCCGCCAATAGCGCGACCCGCTGTTCGAAATCACCCCGGGCGGCCATGTGTATGCTGCCCGCGGGGAAATGCGCCGGGTCGATGCTGCTTGCCCCAGCCCCGCCGATCCAAATCTCGATGTTCGTCGGCAGAACCCTGCGCAGGATTTTGAGCTGCACCAACGTGGTGTCGATGGCGTCGGGCATCACCATGCTGATGGCGACGGCGCAGGCGCTCACCCGCCGGGCATAAGTGCCGATTTCCTCGGCAGGCACGTCCGGTCCCAGATAATAGGCGCGCAGCATGAGACTAGCCGCCATCGCAGCGTGCATTAAAATACCGAGTTCGTGCTGCTCGCCGCTGACGGTCGCAAAGACCACACCCGGCCCGCGCGTGGCGCTGCCGAACGTCGTCAACAGGCTCGTGAGCTGGCGGCGCGCGGCGCTCGAGGCGATCCGCTCCTGGCCGATCGTGAATTCACCCCGGTGCCAGCGGTCGCCCACCTCGTGCAGGGCCGGCGCGAGCACGTCGCGAGCCGCATCGGCCGCCGGCAGCAGGGCGAACGCCATGGCCATGATCTGCTCGCATTCGGTCGGCAGGAACCGATCGACCGAGCACAAGATGCGGTTCACCAGCGTCTGCGCCGCGGCGGCGTCCGCCCGTCCGCCCTGCGGATCGGACAGGAGAAAACCAAGGTCCTCATTGGAAAGATGGGCGATTTTTCCGATTGGGTGACCGCGGTCGGTGCTCTCGCGCAGGCGCCGCAACCGCGATACGTCGCACGCGGTGTAGATGCGGTGACCGCTCTGATCCCGCTTCGGCACTATGACGCGATAGCGCCGCTCCCAGGAACGGAGCGTCTCGACGGTCAGGCCGGTGGCCTGCGACACCGCCCTGATCGAATACCCTGCATTGCCGCTTCCATCTGACATATCACCGGCCGCCGGAGCGTTGTTCCGCCTCTTCAATCGCAGTCCCGACCTCCATCCAGCGCGCCTCCAAGGCGGCGGCGTCCCGCATCAGGCAGGCCTGCTGCTGTGAGAGTTTGCCATGCTCGGCGGGATTCCGAAGGGCCGCCTCGAGCCGTGTTCGCTCAGCGGCGATGACGGCGATCTGCCGCTCGATTTGCTCGAGCTCGCGCCGCCAGCGGGTCAGGGTGTCGGGCTTCTGCCGTGGACTGCGCGGCTCCTGCGGGCGCCGCACCGCCGGCTGCGGGTTGCCGCGGGACTTGAGCCACTGCTGATAATCGTCCAAATCGCCGTCGAAGGTCCGCAGCTTGCCGTCGGCGACCAGCCAAAGGGTGTCGGCCACCGTTTTGATCAAGTGCCGATCGTGCGAGACGACGACCAGGCCGCCTTCGAATCCCTGCAGTGCGACGGTGAGCGCGTGCCGCATGTCGATGTCCAGATGGTTCGTCGGCTCATCCAGCAGCAGCAGGTTCGGCCGCCTCGCCACCAGCAACGCCAGAGTCAAGCGCGCCTTCTCGCCACCCGAGAAGCGCGCGACGGGTTCGAAAGCGCGATCACCCTGAAAGCCGAATTTCCCAAGGTGGTCGCGCACACGCTGTTCGTCGCCGCTCGCATAGTCCGCCACGGTTCGCACGTGCCAGAAGGCGCTGCAATCCGGATGTAACTGCTCCATCTGCTGCTGCGCGAAGTACCCGACCGCGAGATCCGCGGCCGCGATGCGCCGCCCCGCGAGCGGAGCGGCTTCGCCTGCGAGCATCTTCGTCAGCGTGGATTTTCCCGCGCCGTTCGGCCCGAGCAGGGCGATTCGATCTTGCGGCCCGATCGACGCATCGATTGCGCCGGCGATGATGCGGTGGCCATGACCGCAGGCGGCGGCCTCCAAGGTCAACAGCGGACGCGGCGTCTTCAGCGGCGCGGCAAATTCGAACTCGAACGGGCTGTCGACATGCGCCGGCACGATGCGCTCCATCTTCTGCAGCATTTTCAAGCGGCTCTGCGCCTGACGCGATTTGCTCGCTTTGGCGCGAAATCGCACCACGAAGGACGTGATTTGCGCGATCTTCGCGCTCTGTCTCTTCTCGAGCCCCTGCTGCTGCGCCAGCTCCTCGGTGCGCTTTTGTTCGAACCGCGAATAGTTGCCCGAATAGGCGCGGATCGACTTGTTCTCGATGTGCAGGACCCGGTCGATGATCGCGTCCAGAAATTCGCGATCGTGCGAGATCATCAGCAGCGTGCTCGGGGCGGCGGTGAGCCATTCCTCCAACCATACGATGGCATCGAGATCCAGATGATTGGTCGGCTCATCCAGCAGCAGGAGGTCCGCTCTGGAATTGAGCGCGCGCGCCATCGCGAGCCGCACCCGCCAGCCGCCCGAAAATTCGGCAACCGGGCGCTCATGCTCCGCCGCTTTGAATCCGAGGCCGTGCATGATGGTCGCCGCCCGCGCCCGGGCCCGATAGCCATCGAGGGCTTGCAGCGTAGCGTACAGTTCCGCCAGTTCCAGCGCGGCATCGCGCCGCTCGGCCTGGGTGATTGCCGCCATCACACGCCGCAGCTCAGTGTCCCCATCCAGCACGAACTCGATCGCTGCGCGCCCGCTCGCCTCGACTTCCTGCTCCACGTGCGCGATTTTCAGGCCGTTTGGAACGACGATGTCACCGCGATCCGGCTGCAGTTCTCCGCGGATGGCGGCGAACAGGCTCGACTTCCCCGCCCCGTTAGCGCCGGTGAGCCCGACCTTGTTGCCGCGAAATACCGTGAAGTTGACCTGCTCGAACAGCGGCTCCGAACCGCGCCGCAGGGTGAGATCCCGAGCAGACAGCATGGCCGGGCATTCTAACCCAGGCGGCTTTGACTCGATGACGATGAGGCGACCGGCCGCAGCACCGGCGGAGCGCACAGCGCCGCGTGGTGGGCGCTTCCGTCCGCCTGGCTCGCCAGGATGGCGAGCAGTTTCTTCGCCTCCATGGCATCGCCGAACAGGCGTCCCTGCGCATAGAAACAGCCGTGCCGGCGCAGAAACTCGAGCTGCTCGCTCGATTCCACACCCTCTGCGATGACCTCCAGATCGAGGCTCTTCCCCATGTCGATGATGGTACGAACGAGCGCGGCATCGTTGGAGTCCACCGCCACGTCGCGAACGAACGATTGATCGATCTTCAACGTGCCGATGGGAAACTGCTGCAAGGCGGACAGCGAAGAATAGCCGGTGCCGAAATCATCGATGGCAAGATGCAATCCGAGCGCATACAGCTCGTTCAAGAGGCCGATGGTTCGCTTCGGATCGGTCATCAACGTGGTTTCCGTGAGCTCCAACTCGAAGCAGGTCGGCGAAACCCCGTGCTTGCGAAACACGCTGCGGCAGCGTGCGATGAAACTTGCCTGCTTCAATTGACGCAGAGACAGGTTGACGGCGATTCGTCCCGGCTCCGGAACGGAGCGCTGCCACTCGCGGTAGTCCGAACAGACTCGGTTGAGCACCCACTCACCGATCTCCAGTATGAGACTGGTTTCCTCCGCGAGGGGAATGAAATGCGAGGGCGAAATATCCCCGTGGCCGGGCAACCGCCAGCGCAGAAGGGCTTCGGCGCCCACCACGCGCCCGTCGCGCAGGTCGACCTTGGATTGATAGAGGATCACCAGCTCGTCGCGCTCCAAGGCGCGGCGCAGCTTGCTCTTCAACATCAGCCGCTCGACCGCCGCGGCGTTCATTTGCGGCACGTAGAACGCGCAGGTATTTCCGCCGTTTTGCTTCGAGTGGTACATCGCCGCATCGGCGTTGCGGATCAAATCGATCACATTTTCCGCATCGTACGGACAAATCGCGATGCCCACGCTGGCGGTCAAATACACCTCTTGCTGATTCACGTAGAAGGTGCGGCTGATTTCATCGAGCAGCGTGCGCGCCAACGTGCCGAGGTTGGGGCGATTGTCGGCGTCGATGGGCAGATCGTCGATGAACATCGCGAACTCATCGCCGGCGAGCCGCCCGATCACCGTGTCCTTGCTCAGGTTTCTCGTCAGGCGTTCGCTCAAGATCTCGAGGGTGCGGTCGCCGGCGGCGTGGCCGAAGGTGTCGTTGACCTCCTTGAACCGGTCCAGATCGAGATAGAGCAGGGCCAAGGAGCGCTGATTGCGCCGCGAACGCGCAATCGCCTGCTGCAACAGGTGCTGGAATTGCATGCGATTCGGCATTTTCGTGAGCGTGTCGTAGCGCGCCAGATACCGTATGCGGCGTTCGGCGCGCTTACGCTCGGTGATGTTGCGCGCCACGTAGATGTTGCCCTGGAATTGCGGGTCGGCGGTGGTGATGGTCGAAGTGGCCATGGAAACCGGAATGGTCTGGCCGCTCGCGGTGCGCAGCACCGTTTCGCGCGCCTCCGACGCCGAATTCGTGAGATCGAAGGCGCTGCGATGCGCTTCGTCGACGAAGCTCGCGAGCGGTTTGCCGAGCATCTCCGCCTCCGGGTACCCGAGCAGCGCCTGTGCCGCCTCGTTGCAACTCTTGATGATACCGTCCGGCGAGGTCACGAGCACCGAGTCGCTCAAGCTGTTGAGGACGGTATCCAGATAATTCTTGGTAATGGTCGTTTCCGACAATTTTTGGCGCATGCGCTCGAGCGCGTACTGTAATTCGCCGAGCTCGTCGCGGCGCGCGACGTCGAGCGGACGCGTGTAGTCGCCCTCGCCGATCTGGTCCGCGGACTTGATCAGGGCCGAGATCGGCCTGGCCAGCTGACGGGCGATGAACCAAGCACCGATCAAGCCGAGCGCGAGCAGGGGCAGCGTGATGCTCGCAAACAGACCGCGCATCCGCTTGATCTGATCGCCCTGGTGGTGCTCGAGCTGCGCTCGAATGCTGGCGAGCGTCTCCTGCATTCTTGCCCGGCTCACCCAGACCTGCAGAGTGCCGGATCCCGGCGCCGCCGCTCCGCCGCTCGGGAGGATGCTGCGCGTCACGATCAAGGGCTCGCGAGCGACTTGCGGGGCCGGTGGAATGTCGCCCGGCGGGTTGGCTGCGGAAAACAAAACCGCGCCGCGCGCGTCGGTCACGTCGACCCGCTCGATGTCCCGCTCCTGGAGCAGGCGCCCGGCGATCGAGGCGATGCCGGCGATGTTGCCGGAGGCGACGGAGGGCGCGAGCAGCGCGCCGGTCGCGTTGGCGACGCTGTCGGCACGCGCCTCCAGATCGCTTTCGAGCCGCTGCTCGACCGTCGAATAGGTGAGTTGATTGCTGTCGGCGGTCTCGATTCGATGCGCGTAATATGCAAATCCGCCGAGCAACAGCGATAGTGCGGCGCCTACTCCGAGGGCGGTCAGCAGGTACTTGGTTTTGAGGCTCTTGGCCATCTACGGATGATACTCGTTCGCAACATAGCCCAGAAGGGGCCGGTACAATCGGCCGCCGATGACCGTGACACTCAGAATTGACATCTTCTCGGACACGATCTGCCCGTGGTGCTATCTCGGCAAGCGGCGCTTTGAACTCGCGCTGGGCACGCGGCCGCAGTACGAGCCGCGGGTGACCTGGCGCCCCTTCGAATTGAACCCGGATTTGCCCTGGGAGGGGGTGGAACTTGCCGGTTACCTGGCGGCCAAAGGCGGCGATCCCGCGCTGCTCGCCGAAGCCCGGGCAGCGCTGGTGCGTCATGGCGAGGCCGTGGGTTTGCACTTTCGCTTCGATCTGATCGAACGCCTGCCCAACACGCGACGGTCTCATTTGCTCATCGCGCACGCAGGCCGCCGTGGGCTGCAGGGCGTCGTCGTCGAGCGGGTCATGCGCGGGTATTTCGAGGAGGGCTGCGACATCGGCGATATCGAGCAGCTCGTGCGGCTGGGCGTCGAAGCCGGCCTCAGCGAGCGCGAATCCCGATCGACGGTCATCTTGCGGGAGGGGCAGGACGGGGTGGTCGCCGCCGAGCGGCACGCCGGGGCGCTCGGAATCACAGGGGTGCCGACCTTCATGTTCGACCGCCAGTACACCCTGTCGGGTGCCCAAGACGTCGACACGCTCGGGCGCGCCCTCGACCAGGTGGCGGAGTACGCCGCGGCGCGTGGAGCGGCGCCGTGAATCCGCTCGAGCTGACCGGACGTGCCCGTACGCACATCGTCGAGATATCCGAACCGCCCTGCGCGCTGCACGTACAGGCCGTCGCACCGTTCTTGAATCTTCGCCGCGCGGCCCGCAGCGAGGGCTTCGATCTGGTGCCGGTGAGCGGTTTCCGCGATTTTGCGCGCCAGCTGGCGATCTGGAACGCGAAATTCAGCGGCGAGAAACCGCTCTACGATGCCGATGGTCGACCGCTCGAGGCGGCCCGTCTGGCGCCGGAGGAACGCGTCGCGGCAATTCTTCGCTGGTCGGCCCTGCCCGGGGCGAGCCGTCACCACTGGGGAACGGATCTCGATCTCATCGATCGGGAAGCGACGGCTTCGGGGTATCGCGTGCAGCTGACGGCAGCCGAGTACGCTGCGGAGGGTCCGTTTGGCCGTCTCGCGCACTGGTTGGAGGACAACGCTCCGCGCTTCGGCTTTTTCCGGCCCTTCCGCGGTGTATTGTCCGGTGTGCAACCGGAACCCTGGCATTTCAGCTTCGCGCCGCTGGCGGAGTCCGCGCGCCGAGCCCTGACCCGCGAGCTGCTGCACGAGGTGCTGAAGGACGCGCCTCTGCTCGGCAAGGATTGCGTCCTTGCGGAACTCGATGAACTGCACACCCGCTATGTGGCGCGTATTGACTGGCCGTGAAGCGAGGGTCGCGGTCGCGGACCGCGGACTCACAGGGACCGACTGCTAGGCCCAGAGCGCCTTGAGGCGATTGACCATCAGACCGCGCACCTGACCGAGCTGATTGTCCTCGGAGGTGAACAACGGTGGATTTCGCCGCAACAACCGCCAGCGTTCCGCACGCAACACACGTTGCAGATAATCGACATTGCGGTCGATCGCCTCGAGATAGGGATTCTTGCCGCCGAACAGCGGTTCCACGTACCGGTACGCGTGTTCGAATTCTCCCTCGAGACGCTGCGTGCGGGTTTCACGCACGAACCGCGGCGTCTGACGCAACAGGTCCAGTCCCGAGCTGTAGCGAATGTGCAGTACGCCGTCATCGCCCTGTGTGGCCGCGATCCCGCCGAGCACGAATTCCGGATACAAACGGTCGCGACACTTCTCCAGATAGCAGCGATCCGCAATCTGTGCGATCAGGTCCGCGGTGCCCAGCAAATGCCCCAGCTTGCGGTCCCGGCCGTCGGCCAGATGGATCTGGTTCAGTTGGATTTCATATCCGGTGAAATGCACGATGCGGGTCGACACCGGCACCCAGTTCTCCATGCCGATGCTCGGTAGAAATCGCGCCAAAAAGCGCGCGCTGCGGGTCACGTGGTAGAGCGTGAACTCGGCGCCGTTGCGGTGCTGGCGGTCGTCGAACTCGCGTATGTACCCGGCATCGTGGAACAGCGACGTGACGAGCGCCATGACGGTCCGTTCGGCCCCGAAGCGCTGATGCGCTTCGACGCTCCCTTCGTAGCCCACCAGCAGGCGCGCCATCGCGAGGGTCATGTCGAGAGAGTGCTGGCGGTCGTGGTATACCGTGTCGACACCGTGATATCCGGGCATGCGGCCCGCGAACAATCGCTCGAACTCCTCGAACGCCGTCGCGACCCGATCGAAAGATTCGCCCGGCCAGCCGGCGGCGAATAATTCACGAACCGCGGCGCTCACTGCGGCGGTGGAACTGACTTGGACGGAGTTCGTAACGTCGTAATCGTTACGGCGAAAGTCATACATCCGGGGGAGTTTAAGCCCTTAACGGCGCAGCCGCCACGGACCTGGTTCTCTTTTGGATTCACGTCGGAAGCGAAAAACCGATATGTCAAAGTCCATTTGCTAATAAACCTTGATGCCGCCGAATTTGCGCTTGACGCGCCGGGCCAGGGTGGCATAACCCAACCAGAAGCCGCCGGCTGCCGCAATGAGCGCGCCGCAAACGGACGCGACGCTCGGGAAGGATCTGACCGCGGCCGGCGGCGCGCCTGCAACGGCCGCCGGCTCGGCGCGCGCCGCGCGCGCCGCATCGAGTTCCGATTGCTTGTCGGCGAGTTCGCGCCGCAAGCGCTCCTCCTCGCTGCGGGCGGCTGCTTCCGCGAGCGCCGGCGTCGTGGCGCGGCTGCGGTCCAACTCTTCCTGCAGTTGCTTGACTCGCACGATGGCGGGTTCATGCGTCGTCAGATAGGTGCTCTTGACCCATCCCGTGGTGCCGTCCGCCAAGCGCACCTGGGTGAACTCTCCGCTGCTCGTGAGCGTGTCGACGGCCGCCCCCGAATGCAGCGTGGTCAGGCGCTGCCCCTGGTTGTTCTGCTCGGCGTAAACGCCGAGCACCAGCTCATCGCTCACATACGCGGTTGCCGCCCGTGCATTTCCCGCCAGCAGCGCCAAGGCGAGCGCGGCAGCGGCACCCTTCACGCGGCGATTCCCGTCTGCTTGAGCAACGGTCGAACGTCCGGCTGCCGGCCACGGAAGCGCACGAATGCCTCCATGGCATCGAGGCTGCCGCCGCGCGCGAGAATGGAATCGACGAAACGTGCCGCCGTGGCGCTGTCGAACACGCCGGCTTGCTCGAATGCTTCGAACGCATCGGCGGCCAGCACTTCCGCCCATTTGTAGCTGTAGTATCCCGCGGCGTAGCCGCCGGCGAATATGTGGGCGAAACTCGCCGGCATCCTGTTGAAGGGCGCGGCCGGCACGACCGCCACCCGCTGTCGCACCCGCTCGAGGGTCTCCGCGACTCGCGCACCGGTTTGCGGGTCGTAATTCGCATGCAGCTCGAAATCGAAGCTGGCGAGCTCGATCTGCCGCAACGTGTCGAGTGCCGCATTGAACGTACGCGTGCCGAGCAGCCGCTGCAGCATGTCGACCGGCAGGGGTTCGCCGCCGGCCACGTGAGCCGAAATGAGCGGCAGCACCTCGGGGCGCCATACGAAATTCTCCATGAACTGGCTCGGAAGCTCGACCGCATCCCACGCCACGCCATTGATCCCTGCGATGCTCGGATAAGCCACGCGCGTGAGCATGTGGTGCAGCCCGTGGCCGAATTCGTGGAACAGCGTCGTGACCTCATCGTGCGTGAGAAGGGAGGGAGCGCCGCCCACCGGTGCGGTGAAATTGCACACCAGCTGCGCCACCGGCAGTGCCTTGCCCGAGGGCAGCGCCTTGGCGATGACGCATTCGTCCATCCACGCGCCGCTGCGCTTTTCGCTGCGCGAATAGGGGTCGAGATAGAAGCCGGCAAGCGTCTCGCCGCGAGCGTCCTGGAGGTCATAGTAGCGCACGCTTGGATGCCACACGCTGACATCGGCGCGCTCGCTCACCGTGATCCCATACAGCCGCTGGGTCAATGTGAAGAGGCCGGACAATACTTTCGGCAGGGGAAAATAAGGCCGCAGCGCCTCTTGGGAGACCTTGAAGCGGCTTTCCTGCAGCCGTTCGCCGAAGTACGCCAAGTCCCACGCGTCGAGCTTCCGCCCGGCAAACTCCTCGAGGTCCGAGAATTCGCGGCGCGCCGCAGGCAGGCAGCGTCGCGCCAGATCGTCCAAAAATCCCAGCACCTGCTTGCTGTTTTTCGCCATGCGAGTCGCGAGCGCGTAGTCCGCAAAGCTCTTGAAGCCGAGCAGCAACGCGAGCTCGTGACGCAGGGGCAGTATTTCGGCGATGAGCGGACTGTTGTCGAATTTACCCGCACTGGGGCCGAGCTCCGATGCCCGGGTGACCCATGCTTCGTAGATGTCGCGGCGCAGCCGGGCGTTCTCCGCGCTCGTCATGATCGTCATGTAGGTGGGTTGATCGAGCTTGAACAGCCATCCCGGCTGATTCGCCTCGCGGGCGTCCGCGGCGGCGCGGTCGAGCGCGTTCGCGGGCAGTCCCGCAAGCTCCGAGCCGTCGGTCACGGAGCGGGTGTAGGCACGCCCGGCATCGAGAACGTTCTCCGAAAATTTGGTTGCGAGCTGGGCGAGGCGCTGCACGACCTCGCGGTAGCGGGCTTTGCGTTCGGCCGGCAGATCGACGCCGGCCAGGCGAAAATCGCGCAGGGCATTCTCCACGACCTTGCGCTGTGCCGGATCGAGCGCGGCGCCCTCGTGCTGGAGTACGTGAGCGTAGCCCGCGTACAGGCCTTCGTTCTGGCCGAGCTCCGACGAATACGCCGTCAGCAGCGGTACGCACTCGTTGTAAGCCTCCCGCATCTCCGCCGAGTTGGCGACCGCATTCAAATGGCCGATGGGACTCCAAACGCGGCTCAGCCTGTAACTCAACTCCTCGACCGGGACCACCAGCGAGTCGAAGGTGGGATGTGGCTGCGACGTCAGTTCGGCAAGCCGGGCACGGTTCTCGGACAGCACCTGCTCGAGGGCCGGGCGCGCGTGAGCGGCCTCGATGCGACCGAAGGCGGGCAAGGAATCGAATTGCAGAAGTGGGTTGTTCACTCCGCGATTCTATCAGACGTGCTTCACCATCCAGAGGAACGCGGCGCCGCTGCTCAAAGCGGCGGCGAGACCCGTGACCGCGTTGCGGCGCAGGCGCCGCGCGAGCGACTCGCCGTTCGATGCCGACAGCAGGAAGGCGCGGCCGTCTTCCGGTTTCGCCAAAACGCTGATGCCCGGTGCAGCGGGTTGTTTCGCCATGCCGTCGACGATCTGTCGGTGCGCCGCCGCGCGCACCTGATCCCACTCCCCGCCATCCAGTACGCCGTCGTGGTTGCGATCGAAGCGCTCGAGGAGCGTTTTTTGATCTTGCTTCCATTCGCGCAACAGATCCGCCACCGCGCGATCCGGGCTCTCGACGCTGACGCCGCCGAGACTGCGGAATGCGCCGAGCGCGCATACCGGCTCCTGAGGCTGCAGGCGATATTCGGTGTAGCGGTATCTACCGCCCGACAGCAGCACGTCGGCGAGCTTGCCGAAGAACCCTTGTCCGTCGGGAATGCGCACTTCCGGCCACTCCGTGCCGCCGTACCAGACGTCCTTGACGGCCGGGAATACCTCCGCTCCCCGCGGATCGATCAAGCATTGCCCGGTACCGTCATCGAGAATGAACGGCGTTTCGCTGGTGCCGCTGTCCACCGTGGACCAGCTGCGCGACCGGCCGGTCGAGCTCCGCTCCTCGATTTTGTAGCGCCACCACGTGCACGGCTTTCTCGTCAGCGGCGCGCGGTTCTCGTGCCCGGGACCCATGACTCCATGGCCCGTGAGTTCGACATAGCCCTGGGCTGCCGAGCGCACCCGCGAGATCGGCGTGTCCTCGACCATGCGGTTCTCGCGCCAGGCCTTGAACCCGCTCCAAGAGGAGTAGGCCGCAGCACCGGCAAGGCCGAACAGCAGCAAGGATTCGATGTGATTGCCGGACATGTCCGGACCCTGAGCGCTTGTCGAGTATTCCGCGCGAGCCTGAGGCTCAGGCCCGGAACAGCGCGCCGACGTCGATGTCGCGCTTTTCCTCGCTGCCGAATTCCAGCAGGTGCGCCGGCAGGAAACCGAAGCGCTGCGCAATCATGACGTCCGGAAAAACCTTGACGCGGATATTGTTGAGATTGACCTGATCGTTGTAGAGCTCGCGACGGTCGGCGATCGACTCCTCGAGAGCCGTGATCCGCGCCTGCAGTTGCTTGAAGGTTTCGTCGCTCTTCAGCTGCGGATAATTCTCGGCGACCGCGAACAGGCGGGTCATGCCGGCGCGCAGCTGCTGCTCGGCAGCACCAACCGCCGCCACATTGCCGGCCTCGCTCGCCAGATTGACCGAGGCTCGCGCCCGCATGACCTTTTCGAGCGTGTCCTGCTCGAACTGCATGTAGCGCTTGCAGGTCTCGACCAGCTTCGGCAACTCATCATGGCGCTGCTTCAGCAGCACGTCGATGTTCGCCCACGAGACCTTGATGTTCTCGCGCAGGCTCACCAATCCATTGTAGATGCCCGTGATGTACACGATCAGAGCGACGATCACGGCCAGCGAAATCACGAGACCGACCACGCAGCACCCATTTCGCGAGTTGACGACCGCCGAAGTATATCATTGCGGTTTCGGCTCTTTTCTGGATGGAGTTCACAGTGTCTACCGAACATTTCGAGCTGATCAGCGTCGGCGGCGGCAGCGGCGGCCTCGCCTGCGCGCAGCGCGCGGCCGAGCACGGTGCGAAGACGGCCGTGATCGAATCGCACCGCCTGGGCGGCACCTGCGTGAACGTCGGCTGCGTTCCGAAGAAGGTGATGTGGAACGCCGCGGGCATCGCTCTGGCGCTCGCGGATGCCGGGGACTATGGGTTCGGCGCCGCGGCGGGAGGCAACGACTGGGGAGTGTTGAAGCAAAAGCGCGACGCCTATATCGCGCGCTTGAACGCGATCTACGCGCGCAATCTCGCCGCCAAGGGTGTGACTTACGTGCACGGCGCAGCCCGCTTCGTCGACGCACACACACTGGAGGTCGGCGGCGCGCGGTTCCGCGCCACGCACACGGTGATTGCGACCGGCAGCGTTCCGATCGTCCCGCCGTTGCCGGGAGCCGAATTCGGCATCTCGTCGGATGGATTCTTCGAGCTGGAAAAGCGTCCGCAGCGGGTGGCGATCGTCGGCAGCGGCTACATCGCCTGCGAGCTGGCGAGCGCCTTTCACGAGCTCGGCAGCCGCGTGGAGGTGTTCATCCGCAGGGATCGCCTGCTCACACACTTCGACGCCATGCTCGGCAAATCGCTGATGCGCGAGATGCTCGCGGAGGGCATGATCGTTCATCCGCACGTCATACCCGCCGCCGTACGCGAGACATCGGGCCTCAAATCGCTCATCGCATCGGACGGACGCGAATTTTCCGGCTTCGACTGTCTGCTATGGGCCATCGGGCGTTCGGCGAACATCGCGGATCTAAACGTGCCGGCGGCCGGAGTGGTGCTCGATGAACAGGGATTCATCGCCACCGACGGCTTTCAGAACACGCCCGTCGCAGGCGTCTATGCGATCGGCGACGTCACCGGCCGCGCCGCGTTGACGCCGGTTGCGATCGCCGCCGGCCGGCGGCTGAGCGATCGGCTGTTCGGCGGCAATCGCGAGCGACGCCTGGAATACGAGATGATACCGACCGTCGTCTTCACCCACCCGCCGATCGGCACCGTGGGGTTGAGCGAAAGCGAGGCGCGCGCGAAGTACGGAGACGCCGTCAAGGTCTACGTTGCCGATTTCACGCCGATGTATCACGCCTTGACCACCCGTAAGACTCACACCGACATGAAGCTCGTCTGCCTCGGGCCTGAGGAGAGAATCATCGGCTGTCACATCATCGGTGCCGGCGCCGACGAGATGCTGCAGGGGTTTGCCGTCGCCATTCGCATGGGCGCGACCAAACGCGACTTCGACGACACCGTCGCCATCCATCCGACGAGCTCCGAAGAGCTCGTGACCATGCGCTAGGAGCCGGACGGCTCCTTAGGAGTGCTGCGCGAGCGCCGCGAGCACCGGCTGCGTGCTCGGCCGTATGCCGCGCCAGAGCAGGAACGACTCGGCGGCCTGTTCGACCAGCATGCCCCATCCCTTGCAGGTACGGCGGGCGTGCAGCGAACGCGCCCACAGGGTGAACGGAGTGTGGCCGCGTCCGTAAGCCATGTCGTAGCACACCGTCTCTTCGGCGACCAGGCCGACGGGCATTTCCGGCATTTCGCCCTGCAGGCTCGCCGAGGTGGCATTGATGATGAGGTCATACGGCGGACCTTGCAGCTCCGAAAAGGTGCAGCCGGTGATTTGCCCCATGTCGGCAAACTCTTCCACGAGCTTGCGCGCCTTGAAGGGGGTGCGGTTGGCGATGGTCAGCGAGCGCAGTTCGCGCTCGAGCAACGGCCCGATCACGCCCCGCGCGGCGCCGCCCGCACCGAGCAGCAAGACGCGCTTATCGGCGAGTTCAACCTGCAGATTGCGCTCGAGATCGCAGATCAGCCCGGGCCCGTCGGTATTGTCGCCGAGCAGCGTCGTGTCGGCGAAGAATGCGATCGTATTCACCGCCTGGGCGCGGGCGGCGCGCGGCGTCAATTCGTTCACCAATTCGGCCGCCGCCTGCTTGTGCGGCACGGTGACGTTCAGGCCGCGCACGCCGCTGGTGAACAGCCGCAAGGTCTCGCGCCGGAAATTGTCCGGCGCGATGTCGAACAGCCGATAGACGAGATTTTGCGCCGTGGCCTTGGCGAACATCCCGTGGATGAACGGCGACCAGCTGTGGGCAACCGGGTGTCCCACGATGCCATATTGATCGGGAGTGCCTGCTTCGTGCGGTAGGTTCACGGCTTCAGCCACTCCGCCGCGCGCTTTGCAAAATAGGTCAATATGCCGTCCGCCCCGGCGCGTTTGATCGATACGAGCGCTTCCATGGCGACGGCCCGCTCATCGATCCAGCCCTTCGCCGCGGCGGCCATGATCATGGAATATTCGCCGCTCACCTGATAGACGAAGGTGGGCATGCCGAATCGATCCTTGACGCGCCGAACGATGTCGAGATAGGGCAGTCCCGGTTTGATCATCAGCATGTCCGCGCCTTCGGCGATGTCGAGAGCGACTTCGCGCAGCGCCTCGTCCGAATTGGCGGGGTCCATCTGATAGGTGTGCTTGTTGCCCGAACCGAGCTGTTTGGCGGAGCCCACGGCATCGCGAAACGGTCCGTAAAAGCTCGAGGCGTATTTTGCGGCATAGGCCAGAATGCGCGTATTGACGAGTCCGGCGGCTTCCAATGCACCACGGATGGCGCCGATACGTCCATCCATCATGTCGGACGGGGCAACGACATCGGCCCCTGAATCCGCGTGCGACCGCGCTTGGCGCACGAGGGTTTCGACCGTCAAGTCGTTCTGTACATAGCCCGAATCGTCGATAAGACCGTCCTGACCGTGAGTGGTGAACGGATCCAGGGCCACATCGGTGATGACCCCGAGGGTGGGATACTCCTTTTTGACGGCCCGCACCGCCTGTTGGGCGATTCCATTCGGATTCCAGGACTCGCGCGCGTCCAATGATTTCTTTTCGGGCGGAACGACGGGGAACAGCGCGATCGCCGGGATGCGCAGCCGCATCAACGATGCACAGTCGTGCAGCAGTTCATCGACCGAGAGCCGCTCGACCCCGGGCATGGAATCGACCGGTTGCCGCTGTTTGGTACCCTCGACCACGAAAATCGGATAAATCAGCGCGTCGACGCTCAGTTGCGTTTCGCGCATGAGCCGGCGTGAGAACTCATCGCGCCGCATCCGCCGCAGGCGGGTGTTCGGAAATGAATCAGCTGGACTTCCGGTCATCTCGAATGTGACTCCTAACATCGGTTTCAGCCGTGCAGTACCCGGACCGCGTCGGGCCGGCACCCCCTCGGCCGCGCCGCTCGCAAGCGTACCGAGCCGGGGTCCGCGCCGGGCGAAACCGGTCCGGGCCTCGGAATTTCGTTTGCGGCGTGCGCATCGTCTCGCGGTAATATCGCGTGGACGATATCTCAAGCCGGGTGCTGATTTATACATGAACGACCAGGTTGGCGGAAATCTGAAGCGCGACCGCTTCCAGGCCCTTTGCCAATCGCTTCGTCCGGATTTGCTGCGCTTCGCATTTTGGTTGTCCCGCGACCGGGCATTGGCCGAAGATGTGGTCCAGGAAACGATGCTGCGCGCTTGGAAGGCGCAGGATTCGCTCATGGACGAAGCGGCCGCCAAACCGTGGTTCTTGACCATCATCCGCCGGGAATACGCCCGTACTTTCGAGCGCAAGCGCTTCGTGACCGTGGACGTCGACGAATTGATCGCAAGAGAGGAGCCGATGCTCGCCGCTGCGCAGGATCAGGATATCGCCGAGCTTCGGGCGGCGTTGTTCAAGCTTCCCGAGGAGTACCGCGAGCCGCTGGTCATGCAGGTGTTGATGGGCTGCTCGACCGCCGAAATCGCCGAAGAACTCAAGCTCTCGAATGCCGCCGTGCTGACGCGGCTATTCCGGGGCCGCAAGCAGCTGCGCGCATTGTGCTGCGAAGACGCCAATTCGGACCCTGAAGAATAATGATGGACTGCGCGAGTTATAGGAGGTCGGTGCTGGCGCATCCGCACGATGAGAATCCAGAGCTGCGCGCGCACCGTGAAAGCTGTCCCGAGTGCCGGGAATACACGCTGCGGGTGCTGCGATTCGAAGGCCGTCTCGAGCGTGCGCTGCGCGTGACGGCCGACCCCGCCGCTGCTGCGACGGTCGTGCCGCTGCGCCGACCCGAGGCGCGCGATTACGTGCACCGTCGCAGTCGCCGTGGGCGGCTGGCAATGGCCGCCAGCGTACTGATCGCCCTCGTGGTGGCGGGGGGACTATGGCTTGGGGCGTCCGGACCGAGCCTGGCGGCGGACGTCGTCGCCCACATGGCGGAAGAGCCGCTAGCATGGACCCGAACCGACGTGCCGGTGGCGGCGCCGGACCTCGCCAGCGTGCTGCAAAACACGCACATGCGCCTGAAGCCGGATGCAGTAATGGTCAGTTACGCCGCCAGCTGCCTGTTTCGGGGACATCGAGTGCCGCACTTCGTGGTTCAAACGGGCATGGGACCGGTCACCGTCATGGTGCTCGTGCATGAATCCGTGCACAAAGCGGTACCGTTCGACGAGGAGGGCTACCGAGGCGTGATCGTTCCTGTACCGGGCCACGGGAGCCTGGCGGTCCTCGTACGCGACCAGCAAGGGGATCTGAGCGCCGTCAAGGGGATTGCCTCGCGAGTGCTGGACGCAATCGTCTGGACGGGCTGACGTCCCTTCCGGTCTAAAGCCCGACTTTGCCAAGCAAATCAATTAGCCTGCGCGAACTTGCCGCCAACGTGGGGTGGTCCACCTCGAACTGTACGGCGACCTTTTCCAAGCGCTCCGGCAGCGATGCAGCGCCCGCGGGCGGAGCAAAGCGCGCCGGCTGCGTGGGTGATGCGTCGGTGGTCGGCTGGTCGAGAAGCCGCTTGATGTCCCGCAGTAGTTCGCCCAGCAGCTGATTCGATCGTGTATCCACCCGCCGCACGTTCCCGAGTTCTTCATGCAGCTTGGCGAGCTGATCGCGCAACGCGTTCGGATCCATGGTTCAAATCCTCAACAGAAGGAGTCTCATTGTGCCACTCGTTCGGCGGTCAGGCGCGCGACTTCCACGTAGCCGGCGCCCGAATCGGCAAGAGCACCGTGGATCGCGCCGTAGGCGCGCTGCAAGTAGTCATCCGTGCCGTAGGGTGGGTTGACGATCATCAAGCCGCTGCCCGCGAGACCGACGCCCGCGTCGTCAGGATGGACGGCCAGGTCGGCGAAGAGCACCTTCGGTATTCCCAAGGCCTCGAAGCGCGCATGCACTTGACTGCGCTGCAGTGCGCTGCGAATGGGATACCACGCCAAAAAGATGCCGGTCTGCCAGCGGCGGTAAGCATCCTCGAAGGCGCGCAGCATGCTTTTCAGCTCATCGATGCTCTCGTAGGGTGGATCGATCAATACCAGGCCGCGCCGCTCCTCGGGCGGCAACAGTGCCTTGAGCGCGGCATAACCATCCCCGATTTGGGTGCGGATGCGCCCCGCGGACTCAATCTCGCGCTCGGCGGAACGAGCCTCGGCAGGCATCAACTCGACGAATAACGCCCGGTCCTGCGGTCGTAGGCTGCCGGCGATGAGAGCGGGCGAACCCGGGTAGCGGGCCAGCCGCTTGCCGCGGCGGGCGCGTATGGCGGCGAAATAGGCCGACAGTACAGCCTCGCCCAGGCTGCTCTCGATCAAACGCTGCACGCCCCGCTGGGCCTCGCCGGATTTGGCAGCCTCCGGCGCCTGCAGGTCATAAAAGCCCCGCCCGGCGTGGCTGTCCAGCACGAAGAACGGTGCTTCCTTGCGCTTCAGCGCTTCCAGGCAGTAAAGCAGCGCAAGGTGTTTCGCCACATCGGCGAAGTTACCGGCATGATAGATGTGCTTGTAGTTCATCGCGGCGGCCATTGTGCCTCGCTTCACAGCTTGGCGCATGAACCGGCCGCCGTCCCCTAATATGGGAGCCCCGAGTCCCGATGCGGAGAGGCCGATGTACGAGCTCTACATAGCAAACAAAAATTACTCGTCTTGGTCGCTGCGGCCCTGGGTGCTGATGCGCGAGCAGCAGATCAAATTCACCGAACACCTGCTGCGCTTCGGACAGGCATCGAGCTGGGCGGCCTTCCGTGAGATTTCGCCCAGCGGCAAAGTCCCGTGCTTGGTCGACGGCGACACCATCGTGTGGGACTCGCTCGCGATCGCCGAATACCTGGCCGAACGGCACGCCGGCGTCTGGCCCGCGAATTCCCGCGCCCGTGCCTGGGCACGAAGCGCCGCCGCGGAGATGCATTCGGGTTTCGGCGAATTGCGCAACCGCTGCTCGATGAGTTGCGGAGTGCGCGTCAGGCTCCACGAAATCTCCGCCGCACTCGGGCAGGATATCGCCCGGATCGGTGCGCTGTGGAACGATGGGCTGCAGCGCTTCGGCGGTCCATGGCTCGGCGGAAGGGCATTCACGGCCGTCGATGCTTTTTTTGCGCCGGTCGCCTTCCGGATCCAGACCTACGCGCTCGCGCTCGATGCCGCTGCCGCCGGTTATGCCGGCCGCCTGCTGGGGCTCGAATCGATGCGCGAATGGTATGCGGCGGCGCTCGGCGAAACATTCCGCGACGCGCCTCACGAGGAAGAGTTGCTTCAGGCGGGAAACGTGACGGAAGATCTACGCAAGAGCTAGGCCGGAGCACCGCGGTATGCGGCTACGCGGGCTGCCTGTCCGGTTCGTTACCCGTGATCGAGCTCCGCGAGATATGCCCGCGGGGCGAGGAACCGATCGTAGAGCCTCGCCTCCGGCGAGCCGGGTTCCGGATGCCAGTCATAGTCCCATCGCGCGAGCGGGGGCATCGACATCAGGATCGACTCCGCGCGCCCCCGCGACTGCAACCCGAATAAGGTGCCTCGATCATAGAGCAGATTGAATTCGACGTAGCGACCGCGCCGATACAGCTGGAAAGTGCGCTCACGCTCCGTCCAGGGCTGATGCCGCCGACGCTCCACGATCGGCATGTACGCGGGCAGAAAGTGATCGCCGATGCTGCGCAGCAGACCGAAGCAGCGGGCGAAGCCGCCTTCGTTGAGATCATCGAAGAACAAACCGCCGACGCCGCGCGTCTCATTGCGATGCGGCAGAAAAAAATAGCGATCGCACCACTGCTTGTATTTCGGGTATACCTCCGCGCCGAACGCCTGACAGGCATCGCGGGCGGTTCGGTGCCAGTGCAACACGTCCTCGTCGAAGGGATAGTAAGGGGTGAGATCGAAGCCTCCGCCGAACCACCATACGGGCGGCGCATTCCCCGGCGTCGCGACGAGAAAGCGGACGTTGCAATGCGTGGTCGGTACATAGGGATTTCTCGGGTGAATCACCAGCGAGATCCCCATGGCTTCGAACGCTGCGCCGTCGATCTCCGGCCGCAGGTCCGAGGCCGACCGCGGCATCCGGTCGCCGAAGACTCTGGAGAACGATACGCCGGCTCTCTCGAATACCGCACCGTCCGTCAAGACCCGGCTCTCGCCGCCGCCGCCGTCGGGACGCTGCCAGGTGTCGCGCCGAAATTTTGCCGTATCGAGCGCTTCCACCGCGTCGGTGATGCGGTCGTGCAAATCCGTCAGGTAAGCCTTCACCGTGCCGGTATCCGCAGCGGATATAGGCGTCACCGTTCCTTTGGGGTCCGACATGATCCTAGGAGCCTGGGGCTTTGGTCTTGTGGACCTTCGTCTTCCCGGCTTTTTTCGTTGCGGTTCTCTTCTGCGCGCCCGGACTCACGTGAGCAGTTGGGGAGGCCTGCGCCGGCGCGCGCTTCTTGGCTGCCGCCTTCGAGGCCTTGGCGGCGAGCCTTCGCGGAGCGGCCTTGGCGGCTTCGGCCGACGCAGCATGCTTCGCTTCGCTTCCGGGCTGCGCGGGCGCCGTCCCCGCGGGGTTGCCGGACACGCGCGAGCTCGCCCCTCCCTTGCCCGAGCCCTTGGCGGACTTGCGGCCCCATTTTCGCAGCGGAGCCGCAGCCAGGAGGCTTTGACACTCGGTGAGAGTGAGGCTCTTGGGATCCCTGTCCTTGGGTATCTTGGCGTTGCGGGTCTTGTCCGTGATGTAGGGACCGTAGCGGCCGTTCAGCACCTGAATTCCCGCGTCGGGGAAATCCAGGATCATCCGGTTGGCGTCGGCGATTTCCTTTTCACGAATCACTTCCAGCGCTCGGTCCGGTGTGATGGTGTACGGATCGTCGGTCTTCAGCGAGACGTACTTCGCGCCGTACTTCACGTAGGGCCCGAAGCGTCCGGTATTGGTCGTGATTTCCTCGCCCCGTTCGGTGACGCCGAGCTTGCGCGGCAGTTGGAACAGTGCCAACGCATCGGCGTGGGATATCTGATCCATTTTTTGGCCGGGCCGCAGCCCCGCGAAGCGCGGCTTATCGGCGTCGTCCTTGGTGCCGATCTGCACGAAAGGTCCGAACCGGCCCATGCGCACGCTCATCGGTTTTCCGCTCGCGGGATCGGTGCCGAGGTCGCGGGCCTGTGCCACCTCCTCACGGCTGACCGAGCTCTCGGTGTGGCTGACGAGCTTGATGAACGGCTTCCAAAATTTATCGAGCAGCGGCACCCATTCCTGCTCGCCGGTTGCGACCGCGTCGAGCGAGTCCTCCATCTTGGCGGTGAAGTCATAGTCGACGTAAGTGGTGAAGTATTGCGTCAGGAATCGGCTGACGATCTTGCCGATATCCGTCGCGGTGAAGCGGCGGCTTTCGATTTCAACGTACTCGCGGTCGCGCAGAGTCGAAATGATGGAGGCGTACGTCGAGGGACGGCCAATCCCGTACTCTTCCAACGCCTTCACCAGTGAGGCTTCGGAAAAGCGCGGCGGCGGCTCGGTAAAATGCTGTGACGGAACAACCGCGAGGAGCTTGACGCGGTCGCCCTCCTGCAGGGGCGGCAGCACATGGTCCGAGTCGTCCTGGACGACGTCGTCCATCCCCTCCTGGTAAACCGAGATATAACCCGGTTTGATCAGCGTCGAGCCGTTCGCGCGCAGCACCGTGCGCTGCTGCCGCGCGGGATCGCGACCGGCCAGCAGGTCGACCGCCACGGTATCGAATACGGCCGGAGCCATTTGACACGCCACCGTGCGCTTCCAGATGAGGGAATACAGACGGTACTGATCCGGCTCGATCTTCTTTTCGATGTCGCCGGGCAGAATGTTCGCCGCCGTGGGGCGGATCGCCTCGTGCGCTTCCTGCGCATTTTTCGACTTGGTGCGATAGATCCGCGGTTCCTCAGCGAGCCCTTCTTGGCCGTACAGCTGCACGATCACATCGCGAATTTGGCCGATGGCTTCTTGCGACAAGTTGAGCGAGTCGGTTCGCATGTAGGTGATCAGGCCGACCGCTCCCTCGCCGATGTCGACGCCCTCGTACAACTGCTGGGCGACTCGCATGGTCTTCTGGGCGCTGAACCCGAGCTTGCGCGCGGCTTCCTGCTGCAGCGTCGAGGTCGTGAAGGGCGGCGCAGGATTGCGGCGGCGCTGCTTGCGATCGACGCTCAGCACGGTGAGCTCGCCGCGTGCCGCGTTTTGCAGCGTGCGTTCCGCTTCGTGGGCTGCCTCGGTCGTGGTGAAGGTGAACTGCTCGACCTTCTTGCCTAGGTATTCGACCAGCTTGCCGGGAAACCTCTGCTCGGAATGCTCCAGCTCGGCATCGATGGTCCAATATTCCTGCGGCACGAAAGCGGCGATCTCGTCTTCGCGCTCGCAAATCATCCGCAGCGCCGGACTTTGCACACGGCCCGCCGACAGCCCGGGTCGAACCTTCTTCCACAGCAAGGGCGATAGATTGAAGCCGACCAGGAAGTCGAGCGCGCGGCGGGCCTGCTGCGCATTGACCAGGTCGAGCGATAGCTCGCGGGGTTGCGCCATCGCTTCGCGCACCGCGTTCTTGGTGATCTCGTAGAAAACGACGCGCTGCACGTTCTTGTCCCTGAGGGCCCCCTGGGCCTTCAGCAGCTCAAACAGATGCCAGGAAATCGCCTCGCCCTCGCGGTCCGGATCGGTCGCGAGGTACAGCGACTTCGCCTTCTTCAGCGCCCGCGATATGGCGTCGACATGCTTTTGATTGCGCTCGACGACCTGATACTTCATCGCGAAATGGCGCTTCGGGTCGACGGCGCCCTCTTTCGGCACCAAGTCCCGCACGTGACCATAGGAGGCGAGCACCTCGAAGTCTTTGCCGAGATACTTCTTGATGGTCTTCGCCTTGGCAGGCGACTCCACGATGACGAGATTGCTGCTCAAAGTCGTCTAATGCAGGGCGTCGGAGCGCTCTTCGAAGACCAGGTCTTCCATCTGCGCGTAGGCGGACTCTTGCCCGGGCTGGCTGAACAGCACCATCAAAACCACCCATTTGACCTGCTCGATGTCGATTTCATCGGCTTCGAGCGCCATCAAGCGGTCGATGACCAGCTCGCGCTGAGTGCCGGATAGTATCCTCAAGTTCTCCAGGTACATCAGATAGCCGCGCACGTCGGTGTCGAGACGCAGCAACTCCTGGCCGCTGAACACGCGTACCGCGCGCGCCGTGGCCTCGGCGACCTTGCCGAGTTGTTCGCCGGACAGCCCGTCCAGCCACTCCAGGGCCCGCTCGATGTCCGGTTCCGCGAATCCCGCCTTGTCCAACTCGGTCTTCAGGGTATTGCGGTCGGGTCGCGGTTCATCATCGGCGCTCATGTAATTCTCGAAAAGGTATATGAGCAAATCGAGAACGTTATCTTTCACCTCCGGCTCTCCTGTTCGCGACTCGGGAGTAGCGGCCCCCCGGGGCGGCCTGAACGTGGCCTTCGAGCTCGAGGATCAGCATCATCGAGGACACGGCTTCTGGTTTGAACCCGGTACGGACGACCAATTTATCGAGGTCCGCCGGATCAAAGCCGAGCGCATCTAACAAGATTTTGTGCTCATTGTCCATGCCCGCGGCCGCCGGTCGCGCCGGGACGGTGCCGGTCTGGGCACGGTGGGTGTCGGCGAAAAAGGCCGAAAAGTTCAACTCACTCAATATGTCATGTGGGGTTTCGACGAGCTTCGCACCCTGTTTGATCAGCTCATGACAGCCGCGGCTCATGGGATTGTGGATCGAGCCCGGAACCGCGAACACCTCCCGGCCAAGCTCATTGGCCCAGCGCGAGGTGATCAAGGAGCCGCTCCTGCGCGCCGCCTCGACCACCAGGGTGCCGAGACTCAACGCTGCGATGATACGGTTGCGCTGCGGAAAATTGGCGCGCCGCGGCGCCGTTCCCAGCGCAAACTCGCTGACCAGAGCGCCTTGCTGGGCGATTGCCTCGCTCAAGTCGCGATGACCTCGCGGATAGACCACGTCGAGCCCGCTGCCGAGCACCGCGACAGTGATTCCTTGCGCGGCCAGTGCGCCGCGATGCGCAGCCGCATCGATGCCTTGGGCCAGCCCGCTGACGATTCCCAGGCCGCGTTCCGCAAGATATTGCGCGAGTTCGAACGCCGTATCGCTGCCTTGGGGAGTGGGGTTGCGGCTCCCGACCACCGCGAGCTGCGGATCGCATAAAACCTCGATATTGCCCGCCACGTATAGTGCGATCGGACGATCGGAGAGTGCATGCAGCAGCATGGGGTAACGCGGATCCGTGAAGGGCAGCAGGTGATGGCGTGTATCGCCAAGCCAGCGTTGCTCCGCCGCGCTCAAGGAATGAGCGGTGAGCAGAAACTCCCGGGTCGCCGCATCGATGCCGGTACGTTCGAGGAGCGCTTCAGGGGCCGTGAGAACGGCGCTCGCGGACCCCAGGAGGTCGAGAGCCGCCTCGAGTGCGGATGAATCGAGCCCCGGCGCCCGGGCGAGCTGCACCCAGGCGAGGACATCCTCGCTCAGCATCATGCGGCGGATTGTCGCGCCTGCGCCGCCCGAGGACCCCGGGGAAAACTCGCGTCAGCGTCGAGTTTCGCGCTCGGCGCCTGCGCTCAAGGGTTTTCGACCTTGTCCAGCACGCTGATGATGTCGGTCGCTTCCATGATGAGCCCGTAACTCATGCGATCGAACGTCTTGAACACCATGAAGGTGCCTGTGCGCTCATCCGGCAGGCGCACGTTCTTGGCAAACAAGCTCGACATGCCCGATAAATAGCCGTGCTTTATGTTGTCGCGCACCGTGCCGCCCACACCGAGTACGGCAAGCACGTTGCCCGGCACCAGGCCGTCGCGAGCACCGCGGTTGACGACGACGACCTGATACTGGCCGATGACGGTGACTCCATCGGAAACCGCGATGATGCGGCCGTCGATTTTCGTCCTCGGAGGGCTCGGAATGAAATCGAGCGGGACATCGACCGTGCCGGGGAAGAGCTTGTCGCCGGGATAGGTCTCACGCGTGGAATCGGTCATGATCAGCGTCGCCGGATCGCCGGCCCGGGTCACGTGACCGGAGCCGGTGTAAACGCCGTTGTATCCCAACAGACGGTTGTCATCCGGATCGCGCAATGGCTCGCCGATGCGCACCAGGTTGTAATGCGAGCCGAGTTCGACCGGCGCCGAGAAGCCGCGCGCATACACCGTGTCGCCGTTGGCCATCACGACGTGCAGGTCGCGAGTGCCGAGCACGTAGGGGGCATGCTTGATCTGATCTTTATCCAGCACCGATGGCTTGGACATGAACGCGGCGACGGTTTCGTAGGGAATCGAGGTCACCGCCGCCTCGAGCGGCTGGCTGCGCACACGCGGCAGCACCCGGGCGGCATTGCCCCGCTCGAGGCCGGGCTGCAGCATGATTCTCGGTCGACCGTCGATGTACACCAGGCGCAGAGTGTCGCCCGGATAAATGAGGTGCGGGTTCTTGACCTGCGGGTTCACCTGCCAGATCTCGGGCCAATACCAGGGATCTCGCAGGAACACTTTGGCGATGCCCCACAAGGTGTCGCCGTGCTTGACGACGTAGCTGTCGGGCGCGTTGGGAGCCAACGCAACGCCTTCGTGCGGCGGCCGGGCATCGGCAGCCGGGCTCGCGGGCCTCGGCGCCCCGGCCGCGTCAACTGCCGCTTCCATCGCCGTTCGGTCGTCGCCCACCACCGTGCCTTGTATGCCGTTATCGGCGCTCGGCATCGCGACCGGTCCGGACGGTGGACGCTCCGTCCGGCAGCCCGCGATCAGCGCGATCGAGAGTAGTGGGGCAATAATGTAATGGCGTTGCATTCGTTCGCTCCCTTGAGTCGCCTGTCTTATGGTGCCGGGCTGGCTGGTATACTGCCGGCCTGCCGCCAAAGACTGGGACGTGTCGCCCGTTTTTGCCGATTGCCAGCGCCGCACGCGCTGCGGAAACGGGCGTTAAGTTAAGCAGCGGCGGAACTTTAGCAACTATCTTCGGCCAAAAACACGATATTGCTCTCATTACTCCCATGACAAAGCTCGTAATTCTGGAGTATCCCGACCCGCGACTGCGGAAGAAGGCCGAACCGGTCGCCGTCGTCGACGACGTCGTGCGTCGTTTGGCGGACGACATGCTCGAGACTATGTACGCGGCCAATGGGGTCGGCCTCGCGGCCACCCAGGTGGACGTGCACAAGCGTCTGCTGGTGCTCGATTTGAGTGAAGCGCGCAATCAGCCGCTGGTGCTCATCAACCCCGAAGTCCTCACCGCCGAGGGGCGCGGGCCGGGTGAGGAAGGATGCTTATCGCTCCCGGGAATCTATGAGAAATTGCAGCGCGCGACGCACGTCCGGGTGCGAGCCCTGGGCCGCAGCGGCGAGCCGTTTGAAATGGATGCCGATGGATTGCTTGCGGTATGCATCCAGCACGAGATGGACCATCTCGATGGTAAGCTCTTCGTCGATTATTTATCCGAACTGAAGCGCCAATTCATTCGGCGGCGCTTGGAAAAGGAGCGTCGACAGCGCTCCGCGGGGAGCGATATCCGCGCTTCCGTTCCGGCGCTCTAGGAACGGGCTCCTGAGCCTTGAGCACGCCTCCCTCCTCTTTGAGGCTGGGTTTCGCCGGTACGCCCGAGTTCGCCGTTGCTTCGCTCGACGTCCTTGCGCGCTCGACGCACCGCATAGAGGCCGTGTTCACCCAGCCCGATCGACCAGCCGGCCGCGGACGCACGGTGCATGCGAGTCCGGTCAAGAAACGCGCCCTGGAGCTCGGGATGAGCGTCCATCAGCCCGCGAGCTTCAAGACCTCGGAGAGCCTCGAGATCCTGCGCGGCCTGCGGTTGGATGCGCTCGTGGTGGTGGCGTACGGGCTGCTCCTGCCGGCGGCAGCGCTCGCGACCCCCAGACTCGGCTGCTTCAACGTGCACGCCTCGCTGTTGCCGCGCTGGCGCGGAGCGGCTCCCATTCAGCGCGCCATCCTGGCGGGTGATGCGACCACGGGTGTGACCATCATGCGCATGGAAGCGGGTCTCGATACGGGCCCTACGTTGGCCGCGCGCGCCATCGAGATCTCGCCGCTCGATACGGCGGGCAGCTTGCACGATCGCCTTGCTCCGCTCGGCGGCGAACTGCTCTGTCGAACGCTCGAGGCGCTGGCGCTCGGTCGAGTCTCGGAAGCTCCCCAGCCGCAAGTCGGCATCACCTACGCGGCGAAGATCAGCAAGAGCGAGGCGCTGATCGATTGGCAGGAGGACGCGGAGCAGGTGCTGCGCCGCATCCGGGCCTTCAATCCCGCGCCCGTGGCCGAGACGCGGCTCGACGGCGCGCAGCTGCGCATTTGGGAAGGGGAGCCCGTGGCAGCGAGTGAGGTGCCGGCGCCGGAGCGGGGAGCGCCCGAACCCAGAGCGGCGCCGGGAACGGTGCTCCGCGCCGACCCGTTGGGCGTCCTGGTGGCGTGCGGTCGGGGTGTGGTGCGCATCGTGCGCCTGCAGCTCGCCGGCCGCCGGCCGCTGGCCGCCCGGGACTTCATCCAGGCGCATCCCTTGGCGGGTGTGAGATTCAACCGTTCATGAACACGGCTGCCGCGAATGCGCGTTCGCTGGCCGCCTACGCGGTGGCGCGGGTACTGCGGGAGGGAGTGACTCTGGATGCCGCCTTGCACGATGCGCTGTGCGCCGCGCCCGCGGCGCTCGCTCCCGCCGTGCGCTCCTTGAGCTACGGCGCGGTGCGAGGCTACTACCGGCACGAGGCGTTGCTCGGGCATCTATTGTCTCAACCGGTACGGTCGCTCGATTTCCTGGTCCGCGCCCTGCTGTCGGTTGCGCTGTTCGAGCTCGAGGATGAGCGCACACCGGAGTACGCCGTCGTCGATGCGGCCGTCAAGACGGCGAAGGCGACGGATGCCGCGCGTGCCGCTGGGCTCATCAACGCGGTGCTGCGCCGCTACCTGCGCGAACGCAAAGCGCTCGATGCGGAGATCGCGCGCAGCCCCGCATCGCGTCACGCCTCGCCGGTGTGGCTGGCGGACCTGCTGCGCGCGGATTGGCCGGTGCGCTGGACGCAACTGCTGGCGGCGGGCGAGCGCCAAGCGCCGATGTGGCTGCGCGTGGACTGCCGGCGAACGACGGCGGTTGAGTACGCGGAAAGACTTCGGGAAGCGGGCCTCGGTGCGCGGGTCGAAGCGCGAGTGCCTCACGCCCTGGCATTGGATGCACCGTGCGACGTGCACGAATTGCCGGGTTTTACCGAGGGCATCGTTTCCGTGCAGGATCTCGGGGCGCAGTGCGTTGCCTTTCCACTCGGCCTCGCCCCGGGGCAGCGGGTCCTCGATGCCTGCGCGGCGCCCGGCGGCAAGACCGCGCTCATCGCCGAGCGCGAGCCGCGGCTCGCCGAACTAGTCGCCGTCGATGTCGACCCCCAACGTCTGGTGCGGGTGCGTGACAATCTGCAGCGCGGCGGACTGCACGCCGAGATCGTCTGCGCCGATGCGGCGCTGCCGGATGCGTGGTGGCATGGAGTGCCGTTCGATCGCATCCTGCTCGATGCCCCGTGTTCCGCGCTCGGGGTGATCCGCCGTCATCCCGATATTCGTCTGCGCAAATCGCCGTCGGAAATCGACCGATTACCGTTGCTCCAAGCGCGCTTGCTGGCGGGCGCCTGGCGTGTGCTCGCTCACGGGGGCCGTCTGGTCTACGCCACCTGCACCCTGACTCGCAGCGAGAATCGCGATGTGATTGCGGCGTTTTTGCGAGGGACCCCCGACGCGCACTGCCTTCCGGTGGAGGAATGGCAGGGGTGGCCGGGTCTCGGCGAGGCAGACGGGTTCGGGCGTCAAATTTTGCCAGGTGAGGCGGGTGCCGACGGCTTCTATTATGCTGCCTTGACCAAACAATGAGCCGCTTCCCGACATTTCGGCATTTCCGGGCCCCGGACCGCACCCGGTTGACGCGCCAGCTGATGGCGGCGGCCGCGTGCGTATTGACCTTGCTGGCTTCGCCCTGCCGCGCCGAAGGTCTCGAAGGGCGTTTCGAGGTGCGCTCCGCCGACCTCGAACTCAAGGACGGCGTCTATCACCTCAATGCCCGCCTGGACCTGCCGGTCGGCGACGCCGTCCGGCGGGGCTTGGCCGAAGGGGTACCGCTGAGCCTGGAGCTCGACCTGGATGTCGAACGGGTGCGCCAGTTGCTGCCGAACTCGCGCGTCGCGGAGCTGACGCAGCGCTACCATCTGCAATACAACGCCGTGAGCGCGCGCTACATCCTGCGCAACGACAACAGCGGGCAGCAGCAGTCGTTGGGCACCGTCGATGCGGCGCTCGAATTGCTCTCCGAGGTGCGCGGCCTGCCGGTGCTCGACAAGGCTTTGCTGTCGCCCGGTCGTCGCTACGAAGCAAGCGTGCGCGCCAAAACCGATTATGGCACCGTGCCCTTCAGCTTGCGTGTGCTGATGTTCTGGGTGAATGAATGGCACCGCGAAACCGATTGGTACACATGGACGCTGCAGCCGTAGTCCGCAAATACGGTTCAACGGTGCTCGGCGCCTTCGGCGTCGCGCTGTGGGTCGCCGCGCTCTATCTCCTCGCCTCGGCCGCGCAAAATTCGGCGGAATTCGACCGCTGGCTGCCGTGGATTTTGCTCATCAACATTTCGGGACTGTTGACTCTGCTGGTCCTGCTGGCGGCGAAGCTCTCCCACCTGGTGCGCGATTACCGCCGGCATGTTCCCGGTTCACGCCTGAAGGGTCGCACCGTGGCGATCTTCAGCGCGCTCGCGGTGGCACCGATCCTGGTGGTGTATTACTTCGCCTTGCAGTTCCTCAATCGCGGCATCGACAGCTGGTTCGAGCTGGAGGTCAGTCAGGGATTGAAGGATACGCGCGAGCTGTCGCACGCGGCGCTCGAGGTGCGCGTGCGAGAATTTCTGCAGCACACCGAGGTCGTCGCGCACGAGCTGTCGGCGCTGCCGGACTTCGACCTGATCGGGACGCTGGATCGTGAGCGGCGTGACAGCACGGCGCTGGAGTTCACCGTGGTGGGTGCGCAGACCCACATCATCGCGACCAGCTCGGATCGTCCCATGGATACCTTGCCCGTGCCGGCGACCGACGAGATGCTGCTGCAAGTACGGCGCGGGCGGCCCTATGTCAGCTTGGACACCGATTCGGTGGGCGGCTACGTGATTCGCGCCGCCGCGCCGCTCGACCCCAATGCCAACTCGCCGCCGCGCGTGCTGATCGCGCTCTACCCCGTGCCGCAGCAGCTCAGCCAGCTCGCCGACACCGTGCAGCGCTCCTACACCCAGTACGCGAACCTGGTGCAATTGCGGCAACCGCTCAAAACGACGTTCGTGTTGATTTTGACCTTCGTCGTGCTGATGTCGCTCATCGCGGCCGTCTATGGCGCGTTCTTCGCCGCTCAGCGTCTGGTGCAGCCGGTACAGGACTTGATCGCCGGCACCCGTGCCGTCGCCAAGGGCAACTACGATACGCAGCTGCCCCTGCATTCACGCGACGAACTCGGCTTTCTGGTGACCTCGTTCAACGACATGACCAAGCGCCTGGGCCGCGCTCGCGAGGAAACCCGGCGCAGTCAGCAAGCGGTGGAAGCGGAGCGCGCGGGCCTCGCGGTGATTCTGGCGCGCCTGTCGACGGGCGTCGTCTCATTGGCCCCCGACCTGACTGTGCGCACGGCGAACCAGGCGGCCAGCGCCATTCTCGGCATCGATCTCGAAGCGGCGGTGGGCAAGCGGTTCGATGAATCGATCGGCGACGGTACGCTGTTCACGCACTTCATCGCCGCCGTCAAGTCGCGCCTCGGCGCCGAACAACTCGACTGGCGGGAACAGATCGAGCTCCTCTCCGAGTCCGGCAAGCGCGTGCTCATGTGCGCGTGCACGGCGTTGCCGAACGATGTGGGCGGCGCGCCGGGAGTCGTCCTGGTATTCGACGACATCACGACGTTGCTGCAGGCGCAGCGCGATGCCGCCTGGGGCGAGGTCGCGCGGCGTCTCGCGCACGAGATCAAGAACCCGCTCACCCCGATTCAGCTTTCCGCCGAGCGCATGCGGCGCAGGTTTCTCGGCAGCATGAACGAGCAGGATGCACAGGTGCTCGAACGCGCCACTCACACGATCGTGGCGCAGGTGGATGCGATGAAGCAGATGGTCAACGCCTTCAGCGAATACGCAAGGGCGCCGGACATGCACTTTTCGCGCTTTGATCTGAACCAATTGATCACCGAAGTGGTGGATTTGTATCGCGTTCAGGACAGCGCCGCCGAACTGAAGCTGCTGCTCAGTCCGAATTTGCCGCCAATCTCGGCAGACCGGATTCGCATCCGCCAGATCCTCAATAATCTGGTGACCAACTCGCTCGAGGCCCTCGAAGGCAGGGCCGACGCATGCGTGGAAATCGAAACTCATGTCACCGAGGATGGTCCGAAACAGGTGGCGGCGATCGTGGTGGTCGACAACGGTCCCGGGTTCCAGCGCGAGCTGATCGGGACCGTCTTCGATCCTTATGTCACAAGCAAACCCAAGGGCACGGGTTTGGGGCTTGCGATCGTGAAGAAAATAGTAGAAGAGCACGGCGGCCGGATAGAAGCGGATAATCAGCGCAGCGGCGGGGCCCGCGTGCGGATTCTGCTGCCGTTGGGCGACGGCGCACGCTCCGTCGGCGGACGTGAACCGCGAAAAGGCGAACACAGGAGAGAACGCGTATGACCGCTTCGAGAATACTGGTGGTGGATGACGAGGCGGATATCCGCGGCTTGCTCAAGGAAATCCTCGCCGAGGAAGGCTACGAGGTCGACGTCGCGGCCGACGCCACCCAAGCCCGCACTTCCCGCGCGACGCAGGTGCCCGACCTGGTGCTGCTCGACATATGGATGCCCGATACGGACGGCATCACCTTGCTGCGGGAATGGTCGGCGACCGACGGCTATGACTGCCCGGTCGTCATGATGTCGGGACATGGGACGGTCGAGACCGCGGTCGAAGCGACGCGGCTCGGCGCTTTCGACTTCGTCGAAAAGCCGCTCTCGCTGACGAAGCTGCTGAGGACGGTCGAGCGTGCACTCGACGCCGGGCGCCGCAAGCGCTTGTCCGAGCGCACCCAGGGGTCGAGCCTGGCTGTTCCGATCGGCAAGAGCAAGGTCACGCAAAACCTGCGCGAGCAGGTTCAGAATGCCGCCTCGAGCGCTTCGCCGGTCTTGCTGGTCGGCGAATTGGGCTCGGGGCGCGAGGCCTACGCGCGCTACCTGCACTCCCTCAGCGCCCGTTCGGCAAAGCCGTTCTTCATGGTGGTCGCGGCCAGCCTGGGCCCGGATCCCGCGGCGACGCTTTTTGGCGTCGAGCGCGACGGCAAGGTGACCCTCGGCGCATTTGACCAGGCCGCGGGCGGTTCGCTGTACTTGAATGGATTGGAGGAATTGAACAGCGAGGCGCAGCGAGCCCTGCTCGGAGCGATCGAGCAAAGCAGTTACACGCGCGTGGGCGGCCGGGAGCGGCTGCCTCTCAACGTGCGCTGGATCAGCAGTGCCCAGGACGGCTTCGAGTCGCGCACCTCCCCCGAGCCGTTTCGCCGCGATCTCATCGCGCATCTGAACGTCATCACATTGCGGGTCCCGCCGCTGCGCGATTATGCGGAGGACGTTCCCGACCTGCTGCGCTACTACGTGGATCGTCTGGTCGATGACCAGCATCTGCCGCTGCGCCGCTTCGGTGTCGCCGCGCAGAACCGGCTGCGCAACTATCCGTGGCCCGGCAACCTGAGCGAACTGAAGAATCTGGTTCAGCGCGTGCTGATCCTCGGCGCCGGAGAGGAGATCCGGCTCGAGGAGATCGAGCGCGAGCTCGCGGTCAAGCTGTCCGTCGATGAGCCGCTGGTGAAGCAGGATTTGCTGGCGCTGCCGCTGCGCGAGGCTCGCGAGCAGTTCGAGCGGGCCTACCTGCAGCAGCAGCTGCTGCTGTGTAATGGCAAAGTCGGCCAGCTGGCCAAGCGGGTGGGGATGGAACGTACGCATCTTTACCGAAAATTGCGGGCATTAGGGGTCGATTTTCGCCAATTAGGGGACGATTGAGCCTTCCTAGGCGCTTCGCGCCACCTTTCAACGGCGCCAAGGCGGCGCCGGACGATGGGGGCCGCTAGCTAGACTTAGCTAGTCGCCGACTCGAATCACCAGCACGTCCACATCGGCTTTGCGCAAAATCGTCCGTAGGCGGTTGAGCTCGTCCAACTTGGAGATCGGCCCGATGCGGATGCGATGCCAGGTATCGTTGTCGACCGACACCTTCTGTACTTTCGATTCAACCCCCTGCAGTGCCAGCTGCGCCCGCACCCGATCGGCGTCGGCGAAGTTTTTATAGGAGCCCGCCTGCAGCACGTACGTGCCGCGGCGTGTCTCCGGCACCGCCCGAATGTCCGGGCGTACATCCTTTTCCTTCTCCGGCACGACGACCTCGAATTTCGGCAGCATGTCGTAGAAGGCGTAGGATTTTGCCCCATCGTCTCGGGTGCCCGCGTCCATGCTCTCGGCATCCGGCGGCTCGTAGCCTCGCGATTTCTTCTTGTCGGCCTTGGCGGCGCGGGCTGCCGGCATGTCTGGACGGTGATCTTTGACGTATACGATGCCGGCGATTGCAAGCCCGACGCCGAGGCCGCATACGAGGCCCATCCAGCCCGATAGGCCGCCGGAAGGCTTGCGTTTGGATTTGTAGTCGCGGGCCATGTTTCACATGGTGTCGGGCGCGGATACGCCCAACAAGTTCAGGCCGTTGCGAATGACGATTTGTGCGGCGAAGGCGAGGTCGAGGCGTGCGGCGCGAAGCGCCGCGTCGTCGATCAGGATCTGGTGCGCGCTGTAGAAGGTGTGAAAGTCATTGGCCAGGTCGCGCAGATAATGCACCAGGGTGTGCGGTGCGCGATTCGCCGCGCATTGCTGGATGATTTCCGGAAACGAGCTCAAGCGCTTGATCAGCTGCTGTTCCTGCGGTTCGACGAGCAAACCGAGCGCGCCCGATCCGGACCCCGCCTCATGGGCGAGCCCGCGCTCCCGCAGTTGCCGCTTCACGCTCGCGACGCGCGCGTGCGCATATTGGATGTAGTAAACCGGGTTGTCGTTGGATCGCGCCTTGGCGAGCTCGAGGTCGAAATCCAAGTGCTGGTCGTTGCTGCGCATGACGTAGAACAGCCGGGCGGCATCGTTGCCCACCTCGTTGCGCAGCTCACGCAACGTGACGAACTCGCCCGAACGGGTCGACATCTGCGCTTTCTCGCCGCCGCGAAACAGCGAGACGAACTGCACCAGACGCACCTCGAAACAGTCCGGTGGAGCTCCTAGAGCGGTCAAGCCGGCGCGCAGCCGCGTAATGTAGCCGTGGTGATCGGCGCCCCACACGTAGAGCAGGTGCTCGAAGCCGCGTTCGCGTTTGTTGAAGACGAAGGCGATGTCGGAAGCAAAGTAGGTCTTGATGCCGTTTTCGCGGACCATCACGCGATCCTTCTCGTCGCCGTAGGCCGTGCTTCTGAACCAGACGGCGCCGTCCTTCACGTACGCGTGCCCTCGCTCCCGCAGTGTCGCAATAGCCCGATCGATGGCGCCGCTGTCGATCAGCGAGCGCTCCGAGAACCAGGAGTCGTAGGTCACGCCGAATTCGGCGAGGTCTTCGCGGATGTCGGCGAGAATGCCGCCGAGCGCGTGATCGAGCACGTTGCGAAACTCCGTATCACCGAGCAAAGCCCGGGCGCGGGAGATGAGTGCATCGATGTAGACGTCCTTGTCGCCGCCCTGCGGTGCATCGGGCGGGAGATCCCTGAAGACCTCCGCGGCCCCGTGCCAGAGCTCGGTTCCTCGAGCGGCGTGCAGTTCATCGGCGATCGCAATGATGTACTCGCCGCGGTAGCCGTTTGCCGGGAAGGTGAAGCGCTCGCCGCAGCGCTCGAGATAGCGCAGCCAGGTGCTCGCCGCCAGAATTTCCATCTGCCGCCCGGCATCGTTGATGTAGTACTCGCGGGCGACCCGGTAGCCCACTGCCTCGAGCAGATTGGCGATGCTCGCGCCGTAGGCCGCATGCCGGCCGTGTCCCACGTGCAACGGGCCGGTAGGGTTGGCCGAGACGAATTCCACCAGGACCGTTCGGCCGCCGCCGGCCTGCGATCTGCCGTAGTCGGCCCCCCGGGCGAGCACGCGGCCGATTTCCGCGTGGTAGGCGTTTTCCCTGAGAAAAAAATTGATGAATCCGGCGCCTGCGATTTCCACCTTGGCGAGCGCCGCACTCTCGGGCAGCGCCGCCACCAGTGCCTCGGCCAGTTTGCGCGGATTGCGGCGCGTCGCCTTGGCGAGACGCATGGCGATATTGCTCGCGAAATCGCCATGCTGGACGTCGCGCGTGCGCTCCACGTCGAAGGCGACGTCGCGCCCGGCCGCCGGCAGCAACGACTCGGGCAATTCCGCCAATGCCTGCCGCAATAATTGATCGATCAAACTTCTCAAGGCGAATCCGCGGGGTTGAATTCCACAAAAGGTCGGCAGTTTACCGCGCCGCGCAGCGGCAAACGTCTCAATCTACCTCCAAGGGATCGACATCGATCGACCAGCGCAAGCCCGTCGGCCCCGGCAGAGACTCCACCACCGGCAGCCACGAGCTCAAGAAGCGCTGCAGTGGGGCCCGCGTCGGCGTCTCAATCAACAAATGCGCTCGAAAGTGATCGGCGCGGCGCGCGATCAAGGCGGTCGCCGGGCCGAGCACGCTGGCTGTACCGTCCGCCAGCGCCCGTCCGCGGGCGGCGGCCGTCTGCAGAAATTGCTCCAAGCCCGCACTGTCCTTGGCTTCGGCCCGCAGCAACGCCAGACGCGAGTAGGGCGGCCAGCGCGCGGCGCGCCGTTCTTCGAGCGCGGTGGCCGCGAAGGCTTCGTAGCCACCCATGATCAAACGGGTGAGCAGAGGGTGCTCCGGAAAGGAAGTCTGAATCATGACTTCGCCGGGACGCGCGGCACGTCCGGCGCGTCCCGCCACTTGGGTAATCGTCTGAGCAAGCCGTTCGGTGGCGCGAAAATCGCTGGCGAACAGTCCCTGATCGGCGTCCAAGATGACCACCAAGGAGACGTCTGGAAAATGGTGCCCCTTGGTGAGCATTTGGGTACCGACCAAAATGCGCGCCTCGCCGCTCTTGACGCGCTCGAGCACGGCTTCCATGGCGCCGCTGGCGGTAGCGGTATCGCGGTCGAGCCTCGCGAGGGGTGCCTGCGGAAACAAGCGGGCCAATGTTTCTTCGACGCGCTCGGTGCCCTGGCCCACCGGATTGAGAGCCTGGCCGCACCGACCGCAGACGGCGGGAACCGGCTGGCGCGCGCCGCAGTGATGACAGCGCAGCTGCGCGGCGCGTCGGTGCAGGGTCATGCGCGCATCGCAATGCTCGCACGAGGCGATCCAGCCGCAGCTGTTGCAAAATAGACTCGGCGCGTAGCCGCGTCGATTCAAGAACACGATCACCTGGCCCCCGTCCGCGAGATGCCGCCCGATGGCCTGCATGGCCGGCTGCGACAAGCCCTCGACGGCGGCATGCTTGCGCAGGTCGATCAAGACCATTCGCGGCGCCTGTGCCACTCCGGGCCGCTGCGGCAGCAAGAGCTGCGAGTATCGGGCTTGCGCGACGTTTTCGAGCGTCTCGAGGGAGGGCGTCGCGGAACCCAACACGATGGGCACTTGCGCGCGCTGCGCGCGCCGGACGGCGAGATCGCGCGCAGAGTAGCGAAACCCATCGTGCTGCTTGTAGGAAGCGTCGTGCTCCTCGTCCACCACGATTAGATTGAGCCTTTCGAGCGAAGTGAACACCGCCGAGCGGGTGCCGATGATGATCCTCGCCTCGCCGCTGTGCGCCGCGCGCCAGGCATCGCGCCGCAGGCTGCCGCTCAGAGCCGAATGCATGACCACGACACCCGAGCTGAAGCGGCGCCGGAACCGTTCGACGAGCTGCGGCGTCAACGCGATTTCCGGCACCAACACCAGAACTTGCCCCTCGCCCGCGAGCGCGGCGGCGATGACCCGCAGGTATACCTCGGTCTTGCCGCTGCCAGTGACCCCATACAGCAGATGCGCGGCAAACCTGCCCAGCGTGGAGGTGATCGCATCGACGACTTGCGACTGTGCAGCGGTGAGGGTCACCTCGCTCGGACGCAGCTCGAATGGCGTCGGCTTCGCAGGCGCCTGCTCGGCGGAAATCCAGCCGCGCTCCGCCAGCTGGGTCAAGTGCCCGGGCTTGAACGGCTCGACCAGTTCGGCCGCCGTTGCGCCACCGCGCTCCGCCAGGAACGCCAGCAGCGCTCGCTGCCGCGGGGCGCGCTTCGCGGCAGGGTCCTCGAGGTGCCGGCGCCCCGCGGCGGTCAACGTCCAATGACGATGGCATTCACGGGCGGGCTGGCCGCTCCTCAGGCTGATCGGTAATGCCGCCGCCATGACCTCCCCGATGGGGTGGTGATAGTACTCGGCTGCCCAGCACAACAGATCGAAGGTGATCGGGTCGAAGACCGGTCGGCCATCCAATAGCTCGAGGGCGCATCGCAGCTTGGACGCATCAATCGGCGAATCATCCGATGTCCCCACGAGAATGCCGACCCGCCGGTGGCGGCCAAAAGGCACTCTCACGCGAATGCCCGGCGCAAGCCGTGCCGACGCGGGGCTGCTGCCGACGTTCGGCGGCGGCAGATAGTCGAAGACCCGCCGCAGTGGGACGTCAAGTGCGATTTGCAGGATCACGGCGCCGTTTTTTCCACAGTGACTGTGGATAAGTCTGTTGAGAAGCAGGGATCATGAGGCCTAAGTCCCCGTTCTGATTCGGGACATATTCAATTTGGTTGAAAACTGGCCCAAATTGAAATGAGTACAGCGTATTCAAAGAGTTAGGGCGTCCTCTCACTTCGCAGTTGAAATGTCGTTGGTAAATATTGCAACGCCTGTCACAGCCCGTGTGCGTAAGTCTCTGATCTTGCATAAGCCAGGCGTCAACCGCGGGGCGTCGCAGGCGTTTATACCTGGAATGGATACGGTCCGTCGACGGTAAGAGGACGAATCATGCCGCGCTTTGATACGCTCAACGCAGCTTGTATGGTCTGGGATGGTCCCGCGCCAGCACCTGGGGGAGTGGCTCTGGAGCAGACGCGAGAACTCGATAAATTTCTGGCCGAGATCGAGCGGCGCGCATTTCGCATGGCGCAGGTCGCGCTCCGCGATCCCGATGATGCCTTGGATGTGGTGCAAGACGCGATGTTGAAGCTCGCGCGCAGTTACGGCTCGAGACCGAGCGCGGAGTGGCGTCCGTTGTTCTATCGCATCCTCGAGAACGGCATTCGGGATTTACAGCGTCGCCGCAGCGTGCGAAAGCGTTTCATGACGTGGTTGCCGGGCCCGAAGGAGGATCCCGACAATGAAGCGCAGGATCCGCTCGACAGCGTCGCCGATACGGCGCCGGCGGTGCCCGAGAAGCTGATGCAGGACGAGGCGATGCAGAAGCTCGAGTCGTCGCTACGCGGCCTGCCGGCGCGCCAGCGCGAAGCGTTCATGCTGCGAAATTTCGAGGGCTTGGACGTCGCCGAAACGGCGAGCGCGATGGGCTGCTCGCAAGGCAGCGTGAAGACGCATTATTCGCGCGCGGTGCATACCCTGCGCGAGCAATTGGGCGAGGTTTGGTGATGACTGAACACACTGAAGAAGCGCGGCAACGGGCACTCGAAGAGCGCAGCCGCACACTGTTTCAAGAGAGCGTCGACGGCCTCGACATGGCCACCCGCTCGCGGCTCACGCAGGCACGGCATGCTGCGCTCGCTGCTACGGGTCGCCGCGTGTGGATACTGCGCGTACCGTTCTTGACACCCGCGGCCGGGGTGACGGTCGCCGCCGCGCTCGCGTTCGCGCTTTGGTTCGCTACCCCCCTGGGCAATCATCACGGCGGGATGTCGGTGGATGCCCAGTCGAACTTCGAGGATTTGGACCTGGTCGCTTCCAGTGAGGAAGGGTCCGGCGATGCCATGGAAATGCTGCAAGACGACATCGAATTTTACAACTGGGCGGAGAAGGCCGCGAGCCCGGAACCTTCCGTCTAGGGTGGGTAGCCGTTGACCCGGGGAAGATACTGGCTGGTGTTCGGCGCAGCCATCTGGGCCGCAGCCGTGGCCGGATCGCCGCCGCCGCCGGGCACGGATCGGCCGTCATCGGCGGATGTACCCGACGATGAACTCATTGAGTTCTTGGGCGCCGATGATCATGGAGATGCTGCTTGGTGGGAGTTCTTGAAAAACGCACAGCCGGGAACGGACAAGCCCAGCGCGCCACCGCCGCAGGATCCAAAGCGATGATCAAGGCGTGGGTTCTCGTCGCCGTTGTATTTCTTGCCGCGGGGGGCGTCAGCTTCGCGCAGACCGCTCCATCGGCAGCACCGCCGGCCGAGCCGCCGGCGGCCGGTCCGGCGGCGGAGCCTTCCGGACCCAGAGCGTGGCAGTCGCTTTCGCCGCAGCAACAGCAGTTGCTGCATGGATTTCAGGACAAGTGGAACAGCTTGCCGCCCGAGCGGCAGCAATCGCTGGCGAAGGGCAGTCAGCGCTGGCTCTCGATGACCCCGGAGCAGCGGTCGAGCGCCCAACAGCGATTTCAGCAGTGGCGTGCGTTGCCGCCCGAGCAGCGCCAACAGCTGCGTCAGCGTTGGCAGCAATTCAAGAGTCTACCGCCTGAGCAGCAGCAGCGGGTGCGCGAGCAGTTCCGGCGATTTCACCAGATGCCGCTCGAGCAGCGACAGCAGCTGCGCAAACAGTGGCGGCAAATGAGTCCGGAGCAGCGTCGCCGATGGATTCAGCGGCCGCCTCCGGCCCCCCACCGCAATCCGCGATAACCGGCGCGCCGCCTAGCGGCGCACGGTCATGGCGGCACCGCGCATAGCGAGGAGCGGATCAGGAATCGCCTGTTGAGAGGCGCTTCGAGCGAAAAGCTCGCTCCGCGCCCCGGAACGACGTCCACCATCCAACGCGTGTGCGCCCAAAGCTTGAGCTGCTCTCGATCCATCCAGAATTCGCAGCCGACTATTTCTCCGACCTTCTCATCCACCCCGCCCAGTTTGAACTCGCCGACCTTGAAGCACATGGGGGCGCTGCCGTCGCAGCAGCCCCCCGACAAATGGAACATGATCGGTCCGTTCACGGCCTTCAGCTCTTGAATCAGTTCGCGAGCGGCTTCTGAGACGCTGACGCGACCGACGTCCATCAAAAGAATCCCAATGCTTTGGTGCCGTAGCTGACCAGTACGTTTTTGGTTTGCTGGTAATGATCGAGCATCATTTTGTGGGTTTCGCGTCCGATGCCGGATTTTTTGTAGCCACCGAAGGCGGCGTGAGCCGGGTAGGCGTGATAGCAGTTGGTCCACACACGCCCGGCCTTGATGCCGCGGCCGAACCGATACGCCAGATTCAGATCCCGCGTCCACACCCCCGAGCCGAGCCCGTAGAGGGTGTCGTTGGCGATCTCGAGCGCCTGCTGCGGGGTATCGAAGACGGTCACCGAGACCACGGGGCCGAAGATCTCCTCCTGGAAGATGCGCATCTTGTTGTGTCCCTCGAACACCGTGGGCTTGATGTAGTAGCCCCCCGAGAGCTCCCCCGATAACTTGTTCGCCACCCCGCCGGTGAGCACCTTCGCCCCCTCCTTCTTGCCGATGTCGATGTAGGAGAGGATCTTCTCGTACTGATCGTTGGAGGCCTGGGCGCCGATCTGGGTGCTCATCTCATACGGGTCGCCCTGGCGGATGCCCTCCACCCGCTTGACCGCCCGCTCCATGAAGCGCTCGTAGATCGAGCGCTGCACCAGGGCGCGCGAGGGACAGGTGCACACCTCGCCCTGATTCAAGGCGAACATCGCAAAGCCCTCGAGCGCCTTGTCGACGAACTCATCCTCCTCGCGCAGCACATCCTCGAAGAAGATGTTCGGCGACTTGCCGCCCAGCTCCAAGGTCACCGGAATGATGTTCTCCGAGGCGTACTGCATGATCAGCCGCCCGGTGGTCGTCTCCCCGGTAAAGGCGATCTTGGCAATGCGCGGACTCGAGGCCAAGGGCTTGCCCGCCTCCAGCCCAAAGCCATTGACGATATTGAGCACCCCGGGGGGCAGAATATCGGCCAGCAACTCCGCCAGCACCAGCAGCGACATGGGCGTCTGCTCGGCCGGCTTGATCACCACCGCATTGCCCGCCGCCAACGCCGGCGCCAACTTCCACACCGCCATCAGAATCGGAAAATTCCACGGAATGATCTGCCCCACCACCCCCAACGGCTCATGATAGTGATAGGCCACCGTGTCCTCATCAAGCTCCCCGAGCGAGCCCTCCTGGGCGCGGATGCAGCCGGCAAAATAACGAAAATGATCCACCGCCAGCGGTAAATCCGCCAGATTCGTCTCGCGAATCGGCTTGCCGTTATCGTAGGTCTCCACCGCGGCGAGAAACGGCAGATATTGCTCCATCCGATCGGCCACGCGATTCAAAATGCGCGCCCGTTCCGCCACCGCCGTGCTCCCCCAGCCCGGGGCCGCCGCATGCGCCGCATCCAGCGCTCGCTCCACATCCTGCGCCTGGCTGCGGGCGATCCGACAAATCACCTGCCCGGTGGTCGGGGAGATGTTCTCGAAATACCCCCCCGCAAGCGGCGCCACCCACTCCCCGCCAATGAAATTCTCATACCGCCCGCGCAGCGGAATCTTGCGCTCCAGGCCCTTTAAGTGCGCCGCAAAAGATCCGCTCTCATGAATCGCCCCATTCCCCTTCTCCTCGCTCGTCGGCCGTACTTGGGCGGAACTCATAGTCGATCTCCTCGTTGGTTGATGGTCATCGGGTCGAGCAAGCGCCGTGCCACGGCAATCCCGCATTTGGGCGCCCGAACGGGCTGGGCGCTACCCCGCCGTGTCATATTCGGGACAGATGTCACCGCGCCCCTTGACACAGCCGGCCGCTGGGGGTGTAAAGGCACCCAGACTCCGGGGGAATACATGGTTGCCGCTGCAAATGTTCATGCTGACTTGGTCCTGCGCGTGGCGGGTCAACAGCCTGCGCCGCTTACCGTCGCAGCGCAACTCACGCCCGAAATCAACGTCTCGTGGCGGCGATGCCTGAACGATTTCAAGCTCGATCCGGCGCGCGATTACCAACCGACGATACTCGACTCCACGCGCCTGATGGACTTGCAGGCCGAGCATGAAGATCTGGTGCAGATCGCGCGCGCCGAAATGGACTCCCTCTACGAGCAAATTTCCGGTTCCGGCTATGCGCTGCTGCTCGCAGACACGACGGGCATCATTCTGTGCGAAAAGATCGATCCCAATCTCCGCAAGATGTTCATCCGTGCGGGCTTGATCGTCGGCGCGGAATGGAGCGAGCAGCGCGAAGGGACAAATGGGATCGGCACCTGCGTCACGGAAGCGCGCCCGATCACGATCCATCAGTCGGATCATTTTCGCAGCCGCCACGTCGGATTGTCATGCTCCGCCGCCCCGATACGCGACTCGCACGGCCGCGTCGTCGCGGTGCTGGACGCCTCGAGCGTCAATGCCCACGGCAGCCGCGAATCGCAGATGCATACCGTCGCACTCGTGAACTCATCGGCGCGGCTGATCGAAAAATGTCTGTTTTTGCGCCGCCATCGAACCGAGGCGATGCTGCGATTTCATCATCGCCCCGAGTTCGTCGACCTGCTGCACGACGGTGCGATCGCGGTGGCCGCCGACGGTACCATCGTCGCCGGTGATGCGACCTCCCTCAAGTTGCTCGGGGCGCAGGGCAGCAGAGACTTGGTGGGTCGCTCCATCGCCGATGTCTTCGATATGAGTTACGAGCAACTCATCTCCGCCTCGCTCTCCGGGCGCCGCGCCATGTGGGAGTTGCGGGACAACCAGTTCGGGCGGCGCTACTTTGCGAGCCTGGTCGGCGGCGACGGACGCGGTTACGGCGCGATCGTACCGCGCGCCGATGCTGCGCACGCGAATACGGTCCATGCCGAGGAGCGGTGGACGGGCGAGCCCGCCGTGGTTCGCGTGGCTCCGGGAAATTCGGACGCCGCCATGAGACTCGAGGACTTGGCGGGCGACGACCCGCAGATGATGCGCAACCTGCGCAACGCCCGGCGCATCGCCGACAGCTGCGTTTCGGTCATGATCCTGGGTCCGACCGGCTCGGGCAAAGAGGTTTTTGCGAGAGCCCTTCACCTCGCGAGCAAGCGCGCGCAACAGGCCTTCGTGGCCATCAATTGCGCGGCCATACCGGAGAGCTTGATCGAGAGCGAGCTCTTCGGATATGCGGCCGGCGCTTTCACGGGAGCGCGGCGCGAGGGGATGCGTGGCCGCATCCTGCAATCCTCCGGCGGGACCCTGTTTCTCGACGAGATCGGCGACATGCCGATGTTGCTGCAGACCCGCCTCTTGCGCGTGCTCGAAGACCAGGAAGTGACACCCCTCGGCAGCGAATCGGCCATCAAGGTCAATCTGCGGGTCATGTGCGCATCGCACCGCAACCTGCGGCAAATGCTCTCGCAAGGCGAGTTCCGCGACGATCTTTACTACCGTCTCAATGGGATTACTCTGGAGCTTCCGCCCCTCGCCGCGCGCCGCGACAAGGAGGCGCTGGTCCGCCAATGCATCGCGCGCGAGTTCGCGGGCGGCTCCGCTGCGTCCATCGAAGTCGTCGCGCTCGATCGGCTGCTGAGCTACGACTGGCCGGGCAACATTCGCGAATTGCGCAATACCATTCGAACGGCACTCGCCCTGTGCGGAGGACGGATCATCCGGCTCGGCGACCTACCGGATGAGATCACCCACTTCAAGGGAGCGAGGCCGCAGCCGGAGAGTTCCGTTGCTCTTCTTGCCGACGCCGGTGAGGCGTCCCTCGCAAGCGCCGAGCGGCAGGTGCTGATCCGCGTGATGGAACAGCATCGTTGGAATATGAGTCACGTGGCCGCGCAACTCGGCATCAGCCGCAACACGCTGTACCGCAAGGTCAAGCGCCATCGAATAGCCATCAGCCGCCGTCCCGATGATCTCCAAGAGGATCCCTGAAGGGAGGGAAGAGGAGAGGGTCCGGAGTGGCCCGCGCGAGAGCTCTCAGCCTGCGGCCTTGACTGCCTGAATCAGCTGGCCCACGGCCGCCTGCGCGTCTCCGTACAGCATGCGGGTCTGATCGAGCACGAACAGCGCATTGTCGATGCCGGAAAAACCCTGCCCCTGGCCGCGTTTGATCACGATGACGTTCTTGGCCTTGTCCGCATTCAATATCGGCATGCCATAGATCGGGCTGCTCGCGTTGCTGCGCGCATCGGGATTGACGACATCGTTGGCGCCGATGATCAGAGCAACGTCTGCCGTCTCGAACTCGGCATTGATCTCATCGAGGTCAGAAATGAGATCGTAGGGCACGCCGGCCTCGGCGAGCAGCACGTTCATGTGACCCGGCATGCGTCCCGCCACCGGATGAATGGCGAATCTGACCTTGACGCCGTGTTCCAATAGCAACTGGGCGAGTTCCCACACCTTGTGCTGCGCCTGGGCAACCGCCAGTCCGTAGCCCGGCACGATGATGACCTTTTGCGAATAGGCCAGCATCACGCCCGCGTCCGAGGCTTCGATGGCCTTTTGCGAGCCGGTCACACCGCCGGTGGCGGCCGAGGAGGTCTCGCCGAAATTCGCGAACAACACATTGCCGAGAGACCGGTTCATGGCTTTTGCCATCAGCTGGGTCAGCAGAGTACCGGCCGCGCCGACCACGGTGCCGGCGATGATCATCGCCGCATTGTCGAGCACGAAGCCCTCGAAGCCGACCGCGAGTCCCGTCAGCGCGTTGTACAGGGAGATCACGACGGGCATATCGGCACCGCCGATCGGCAAGGTCATCGCAATGCCGAGCAGCAGGGCAAACGCGAAGAACAGCGAGACCAGCGGCAAATCGGGCCGCACACCCAGGACCACCATGATGCCGAGCGCGACGGTGATGATCAGTATCGCCAGATTGAGCGCCTTCTGCCCGCCGAAGCGGATCGATTTGGTGATCAATCCCTGCAGTTTTGCGAACGCGATCAGGCTGCCGCTGAAGGAAACCGAACCGATGAAGCCCCCGATCGAAGCGATGGCCAGATGGACGAGGCTGTGTTCGCTGCCGCGATACAGCTCGACGGCCGCGATCGCCGCCGCCGCGCCGCCGCCCATGCCGTTGTACAGCGCGATCATCTGCGGCATGTCCGTCATGGCGACGCGCTTGCCGCTCACCCAGGCGATCACGCCGCCGATCGCAATCGCGCCGATCACCAATTCCAGATTGAGGGTCGCGGCGCCCATGAAGACCAGAGTGACCAGGGTCGCGAGCAGCATGCCCGCACCGGCCCAGCGCACGCCGCTGACGGCCGTTACCGGCGAGCTCATGCGCTTCAATCCCAGGATGAACAGGGCCGCCGCTACGAGGTAGGACAGCTGCGTCAACGTCTCGGTGGAAACGGAAGGCATTGCCTACTGCCCCTTTCTTTTGCCGGCAGACACGAACATTTTGAGCATGCGCTCGGTCACGACGTACCCGCCCACCGCGTTCCCGGCGGCGAGCACCACGCCGATGAATCCGATGACGCGCAGCAGAGTGTTGTCGGCAGCCGCGAGAGCGACCATCGCTCCGACCAACACGATGCCGTGAACGAAATTCGACCCCGACATGAGCGGGGTATGCAGAATGACCGGGACGCGCGAGATGACTTCGTAGCCGGTGAACGCCGCCAGCATGAAGATGTAGAGCGCAATGACACCATCGATCATTTTTCGAGTCCCTCCACGGATTTACGCGTTGCCTCGTGCTTGATCTCGCCCTCATGGGTCAGAACCGCACCGGAAAACACCTCATCCTTCCAGTCCACGACGAGTTCGCCCTTCGGCAGCGCCGGCTTCAGAAAATTGAACAGATTGCGCGAGTACATTTCGCTGGCGTGGTACGGCAGCGTGGCCGGCAGATTGACCGGACCGAGAATCTTCACTCCGCCGTGCACCACTGTCTCGCCGGCGCGGGTGAGCTCGCAGTTGCCGCCCTGCTCGGCGGCGATATCGACGATGACGGAACCGGGTCTCATGCGCTCAACTGCCGCCTTGCTGATGATGCGCGGCGCTGCTTTGCCCGGAATCGACGCGGTGCTGATCACCGCATCGCTCGCTGCAATGCGCGCATCGAGCACTTCCTGCTGCTTGAGCTTCTCCTCCGGCGTCAATTCGCGGGCATAGCCGCCCGCACCCTCGGCGGACACTCCGGTCTCGATGAACTTCGCGCCGAGCGATTTGACCTGATCCTTGGTCGCACTGCGCACGTCATACGCTTCGACCACGGCGCCCAAACGCTTGGCCGTTGCGATGGCTTGCAACCCCGCCACACCGGCGCCGATCACGAGCACCGCGGCGGGCCGGATGGTGCCCGCCGCGGTGGTCAACATCGGCAGGAACTTCTCCAAGGTGTCGGCGGCGATGAGCGCGGCCTTGTAGCCCGCCACCGAGGCCTGCGAGGACAGCGCATCCATCGATTGTGCGCGCGATATGCGCGGCACCAATTCCATCGCAAAGCTGGTGATGCGCCCGCTTTTCAGGGCCTGCACCAGGTCGCGGCGCGCGTAAGCCTGCATGAATCCGATGACCACGGCGCCCGCTTTGAGGGCGTTCACAACGGCAATGCTCGGCGGTTGGACGGTCAGCAACACATCGGCGGCGCGAAGAATGGTCGCCGAGTCGCTGAGTTCGGCCTCGGCATAGGCGGGATCCTCAAAATGGGCCGCCGACCCGGCGCCGCGTTCGACGAGAACACGCGCGCCGAGCGCCTTCAGCTTGGCGGCGATTTCAGGCACCACCGCGACGCGGGTTTCGTTGGCAGCACTCTCCCGAAGGACGCCCACGACGACAGCCATGCAGGATATCTCCCCAAACATTGAATTATGGCACAGGACTCGACTATCTTAGTATTGTTATGAATCCGTCGATGCAAGACAAGGCGCGGCTGTCGGACTGGCGGGACGATGTCACGGTCCTGGCACATACGTATCCATTATCGCAGCAAATACTTCGCACCGACGTCTCGGGCATGCCTCTGGAATGGGTCGACTATCGGGAAGCGGCGCGCCTGTATCACACCGAGCAGGTGGCTTACACCTGCGGCACGGCGCTCTATCGGCTGTACGGAGGCACCTGCGCACGAACGGGCCTGCGGACGATCGTGGACGTCAATTCCATCATCGCGACGCTCGGCCACACCGGCAATCCCGGTAATTTGCGCGGCGCGGGCTACACGCCGCCGCTCAACAACCAAACGCTGTTTCGCCGTGACGCCTATCTTTGCCTGTACTGCGGCGCACGTTTTCCCTACAGTCTGCTGTCGCGCGATCATGTCACCCCGTTCAGCCGCGGCGGGCACGATACGTGGAGCAATGTTGTTTCCGCCTGCCGACGCTGCAACAACGCCAAAGCCTCGCGGACGCCGGAGCAGGCGGGCATGCAGTTGTTGGCGGTGCCGTTCACGCCCACGTACGCGGAATATATTTTTCTCAAGGGCCGCCGGGTGCTGGCGGATCAAATGGAATATTTGGTCGCGCATTTTCCACGTTCGAGCCCGCTGCACGAGCGGATCCAGCGCTGGCCCATGTGAACGGCGGCGCGCTGCCCACCGACGCGGTGCTTTCGGGTGCGATCGATTCGGCCGCGCGCTGCGGCGTCGTCTACCACATCGACGCCAGCTATTTCATCTTCAGGGCGTACCATTCGATGCCTCCGGACATGATGGACGGCGACGGCAACGCGACGCATGCGCTGTATGGTTTCGCACGCTTCATTTCCGATCTTTTGGAACAGGTGAGGCCTGAACGCATCGGCGTCGCGTTCGATCACAGCATGCGCAGCGAAACCTCGTTCCGCAACGGGATCTATCCCGCCTACAAGGCGAACCGCGAGGCGCCACCGGCCGCACTGCAGCGGCAGATCCTGCTGTGCCGGGAGTTTTGCAGGCACCTGGGGCTTGCCGAATTCGCCAGTGAGCATTACGAGGCCGACGACATCATCGGAACCTTGGCGGTGCGGGCGCGCGCCGCCGGACTGCGAAACGTCTTCGTCACGCGCGACAAGGACTTGTCGCAACTATTGCGCGACGATGACGTGTACTGGGACTACAGCGGCAACATCCGCTACCGATACCATGAGATAGGACCGCGCTTCGGCGCGGTTCCGGAGTTGATCGCCGATTTTCTGGCGCTCACCGGTGATACGGTGGACAACATTCCCGGAGTACCCGGCATCGGCAGAAAGACGGCGGCCGAGTTGTTCGCGGTGTTCGGCTCGCTCGATGAGCTGTATGCGAATCTCGGGAGAGTGCCTGCGCTGAAACTGCGCGGCGCCGCCGCGGTCGCCGCCAAACTCCTGGTGCACAAGGAAGCCGCCTATCTGGCGAGAAGGCTCACCGGCATCTTTTGCGACGTCCCGCTCACGGCCACCGTGGATGATCTGAAGCCTCGTCCGCCGGACACGGCCGGCCTCGAATCATTTTTCGATGCTCACGGACTCGGCGCCATTTTGCGCCGTCAAACACGGCGCATCGCCGGCGCCGCGGCCGGCCTTTAGAATTCACGGAACACCAGGAACGATATAGAGGCAAACCAACATGGCAGTTTTGATCGTCGGTCTCGCCCTTTTTCTGGGAGTGCATTCGATCTCGATCGCTTCGCCGGAGCTGCGAAACGGAGCGGTGCAAAGGTTTGGCGAAAGAGCCTGGAAGGGCCTGTATGGATTGGTATCGCTGGCCGGCTTTGTGCTGATCATTTACGGCTTCGGTTTGGCGCGTCAATCGCCGGTGGTGCTGTACACGCCGCCGGCCTGGATGCGCCACGTCACGTTTCTGTTGATGCTGCCGGTATTTCCCCTGCTCATCGCCGCGTATCTGCCGGGACGAATCAAGTCTGCGACGAAGCACCCGATGCTGGCTGCCGTGAAGTTTTGGGCGTTCGCGCACCTGCTCGCCAACGGCACCTTGGCGGATGTGGTGCTGTTCGGCGGATTTCTGGCCTGGGCCGTGCTCGATCGGATATCGTTCAAACGGCGCCCGCCGCAGGGGCTGCGCACGGCTGCCGCCGGTCCATTCAACGACGCGATCGCCATCGTCCTCGGGCTCGCACTGTACGGGCTGTTCCTCGCCTGGGCGCACGTGCGTTTGTTCGGCGTATCGCCGCTTGGTTAGGAGCCTGTCTGAGTAAATCTGCCCGGTCCCGCGGCTCACGCGGATTACTCAGACAGGCTCCCAGCGCCGCGCAGCCGGAGCGGCCTTGATACTGCCGACGTATGCCGATGTGGAAGCGGCCGCGCGGCGCCTTCACGGTCAGGCGCACCGCACACCCGTCGTGACGTCGCGCACCGTCGATGAAACATTGGGCGCTTCGATATTCTTCAAGTGCGAAAACTTCCAGCGCACGGGTGCGTTCAAGTTTCGCGGCGCATTCAACGCGCTGTCGCTCCTCGAACCCGCTGCACGCGCGCGCGGCGTGATTGCATTCTCCTCGGGCAATCATGCCCAGGCGGTGGCGTTGGCGGCACGCATCCTCGGCATTCCGGCGACCATCGTCATGCCGCAGGATGCACCGCTGTCGAAAGTGCAGGCGACGCGCGGCTACGGCGGCGATGTGGTCACGTACGATCGCTACCGCGAAGACCGTGAGGAGATCGCGCAGCGGCTGGCGGCAGAGCGCGGGTCCGCCGTCATTCCTCCCTTCGATCATCCCGGCGTCATTGCGGGGCAGGGCACCGCGGCGGCTGAACTCTTCGAGCAAGCGGGGCCGCTCGACAGCCTGTTCGTGTGTCTCGGCGGCGGTGGTTTACTCAGCGGATCGATATTGTCCGCGAAGGCATTGTCGCCTCACTGCAAGGTGTACGGCGTCGAGCCGGAGGCGGGCAACGACGCCCAGCGCTCGCTGAGCGAGGGCCGAATCGTCCGCATCGAGGTGCCGAGAACGATCGCCGACGGGGCGCAGACCCAGAGTCTGGGGCGCTATACATTTGAGATCATTCGCCGCGACGTCGCCGGTATTCTCACCGTCAGCGACGCCGCACTCGTCGACTGCATGCGCTTATTCGCGAATCGGCTGAAGATCGTCGTCGAGCCCACCGGATGTCTCGGCTTCGCCGCGGTGCGGGCACTCGGGGATGGTCTGAGGGCACAGCGCGTCGGCGTGATCGTCAGCGGCGGCAACGTGGATGCGGCGCGATATGGCGCGCTGCTCGCCGGCTCGGACAGCATCGCCTGAAATTAGTCAGCTCCGGCAATATTCACTAAAGTCCAATACCCGCTACAGTCGCTTCGCTCTAAGGTGATTTCGCAATCACCGGCAGCCTCACAACGATACGGGGATCGACATGGCCAAGCGTCTTGCAGCGGAATTCATCGGGACCTTGTGGCTCGTGCTCGGCGGCTGCGGCAGTGCGGTGTTGGCGGCGGCCTTCCCAGCCCTCGGTATCGGATTCGTCGGTGTCGCGCTGGCGTTCGGCTTGACGGTGCTGACGATGGCCTACGCCATCGGCCATGTGTCCGGTTGCCACCTCAACCCGGCGGTGTCGGTCGGCCTGTGCGTCGGCGGCCGCTTTCCCGTCCGCGACTTGATTCCTTATATCGTCGCGCAGGTGCTCGGAGGGATCGCGGGGGCGGCCATTCTTTACGTGATTGCGAGCGGCCACGCGGGTTTCGATCCGGCGGGCGGGTTCGCTTCGAACGGCTACGCCGAGCATTCCCCCGGGGGCTACACGCTGGCCGCCTGCCTCATCAGCGAGATCGTCATGACCTTCGGCTTCCTGTTCGTCATCCTCGGGTCAACTCATGGGAATGCGCCGAAGGGCTTCGCGCCGATCGCCATTGGCCTGTGCTTGACGCTTATTCATTTGATCAGCATCCCGGTGACGAATACCTCGGTCAATCCGGCTCGAAGCACGGGCCCCGCGCTGTTCGTCGGCGGCTGGGCGCTTTCGCAGCTCTGGCTATTCTGGGTAGCACCCATCGTCGGCGCCGCGCTCGCGGGCAAGGTCTACCGCTGGATCGGCGGAGATGACCCTGCACTCGTGCCGGTAGTCGGCAAGCAGTAGGGCGATTAAGCGTCCGGTCGGCTGGCCGCCGATGTCCTTGCCCCCGCTGCTGATGCCGCCGCGGAGCTACAACTGCTTCAAGCGTCCTCGCCGGAAATCGGCAATGATCTCACGCGCCGCGTTGTGACCGGGAGCGCCGGTCACACCGCCACCGGGATGAGTTCCCGATCCGCACATGTACAGGCCCCGCAACGGACCCCGATAGTCCCCGTGACCCAGCATCGGGCGTGCGGAGAACAATTGGTCGAGGCTCAAAGCGCCGTGGAAAATATCGCCGCCGATCAACCCGAAGGTTCGCTCGAGATCGAGCGGGCTCATGATTTGCCGTCCAAGGATCGATCCCTTGAAGTTCGGCGCGTGGCTGGTGACGAGATCGATCATGACGTCGGCCACCTCTTCCCGGTGAGCGTCCCACGACGCACCGTTCGGCAGCGTCGGTGCGACGTGTTGGCAGAAGAGACTTGCCACGTGCTGACCGGGAGGCGCGAGGCTGTCGTCCAATGTCGAGGGGATCAGCATCTCGACGATGGGATTCTTCGACCATCCGCCGGCTTTGGCATCCAGATAGGCCTGATCCATGTACGCGAGACTGGGCGCCATGATGATGCCGGAGGTGTGGTGCTCGTTCAGGCTGCGGCCGGGTAATACCGTGAAGTCGGGCAACTCAGAAAGCGCGACGTTCATGCGGAAAGTCCCCGAGCCGCAGCGCCAGTGGTGCATGCGCTCGCGAAAGTCCTGCGCCAGCGCCGAGGCGTCGATCAGGCTCTCGTACAACAGCTTGGGGTTCACGTTCGAGACGACACAGCGCGCCCGAACCGCTGCGCCGTTCTCGGTGACGACGCCGACCGCGCGGCCGGCCTCGACGATCACTTCCCTCACGGGAGTGGCAATGCGGACGTCGACCCCGCGCTCGGCAGCGGCCCTGGCCATCGCCTGCGTGATCGCGCCCATGCCGCCGATCGCGTGGCCCCACGCTCCCTTCTTGCCGTTGACCTCGCCGAACACGTGGTGCAGCAGCACGTAGGCGGACCCCGCCGAGTAAGGACTCGCGTAGTTGCCCACGATGCCGTCGAAGCCGTACGCCGCCTTGATCGGAGCGCTCTCGAACCACGAGTCGAGATAATCTCCCGCCGATTTGACGAACAGATCGAGCAACTCGCGCCGCAGCGTCATGTCGAGCTTTGTAATTCGCCTGCCCAAGCGCGCGCCACGCAGCAGTTCGGGCAATGCTTGCAGCCAGCCGCCCTCGGTGACGTTCGGCGGAGTTTCGAGCACGAGATCGCGCAGCACATCGGCGATCCGATCGAGCCGGGTACCGTAGGCGGAGAGGCGCCCGGCATCGCGCGCCGAAAACTTCGCCACTTCCTGCCCGGTTCTTCCCGCTCCGACTTTCAGAAATTCGGTGGCGTTCAGAGGCAGGAAATTCGCCAATTGCCGCTCCACCACGCGCAAGCCGTGGCGCGGCAGGTCCAGGTCGCGGATGATCTTCGGATTGAGCAGCGAGACGGTATAGGCGGCCACCGAATTGCGGAACCCGGGATGGAACTCCTCGGTCACGGCAGCGCCCCCGACGACCGCTCGCCGCTCGAGTACCGTCACTTTGAGGCCCGCTGCCGCGAGATAGGCTGCGCACACCAAGCCGTTGTGGCCGCCGCCGATGATCACCGCATCGCGCACCGCGGTCTCAGCCGCACGGGCCGTGAAGTTCTGCATGCGCTCCGCACCTCATCTCTGGTTTCATCCAAGTCTTGTTGAACTGTAGTATAACAAGGACCCTCTGCCGGCCGCGTGACGGCGTATCGGGACGCGAGGACGAATGCGCAGCGCCACCAGAACAACGAGAATCCGCGCGGCGCGGCGGCGCCGGCGATGAACCGGCCCATGCCGCGATACTCCGCCTGGTCGCTGCTCCGCGCCAGGTTCGCCGGAAACCGCTACTGGCGTCCGCTCTGGCCGCGACGCAAGCTGAAAGATGCCTACGACGTAGTGGTCGTTGGCGCCGGCGGGCACGGCCTCGCCACGGCGTTTCATCTGGCGCGCGATCACGGCATTCGGCGCATCGCCGTACTCGAGAAGCGCCTGCTCGGATACGGCAACGTCGGGCGCAACACCACCATCGTGCGCTCGAACTACCTGCTGCCGGAGAACCATTATTTTTACGAGGACTCGCTGCGCCGCTACGAGCGCCTGTCGAAGGACCTCAATTACAACGTCATGTACAGCCCGCGGGGCGTCGTCGATCTGGCGCTGTCCGACGATGACTTCCCCGCGCTTGCGCGGCGCGGCAATGCCATGCGGCTGGCCGGGATCGACGCGGAGCTGATGGATGTCGCGGCGCTCGAGCGGTTCTGTCCTGAGGTGCAGCCGCGTCGCCGGCGGCGGTTTCCGATCCTGGGCGCGCTCGTGCAGCGGCGCGGCGGAACGGTCCGCCACGATGCGGTTGCCTGGGGATACGCGCGTGCCGCGAGCGCGCTCGGCGTCGACATCATCGAGGACTGCGAAGTGACGGGCGTGCAGTCCAGCGGCAACAGCGCCACCGGGGTCGAGACCAGGCGCGGCTTCGTCCGCGCCGAGCGCATCGTGTTCGCGACGGCGGGACATACGGGCATGATCGGCACGATGCTCGGCGTGGCCTTGCCCATCGAGACCCACCTTCTGCAGGCAATGGTATCCGAACCGGTGAAGCCGCTGCTGCACACGGTGCTCGTCTACGTCTGTCCGGGGCACGGCGAGACCTACATCTCTCAGTCCGATCGCGGCGGCCTCGTCATGGGCGGGCATCTCGACGGCTTTCCCTCCTACACGCGCGAAGGACAGTGGGATCGTCTCGAGGAGGTCGCCCAGGGCGCGCTCGAACTTCTACCCCAGATCGGCGCGATCAAGATCCTTCGCCAGTGGGCGGGTACCAATGACATGACGATGGATGGTAGTCCGATCATCGACCGCCTGCGCTACGACAACGTGTTTCTGAATGCAGGCTGGTGCTACGGGGGTTTCAAGGCGATTCCCGCCTCGGGTGCAGCCTGCGCCACGTTTGTCGCGGACGGCGCCGCGCCCGATCTCATCAGAGCCTTTCGCCTGTCGCGCTTCGCCACCGGCCACCTGCTCGATGAGCGTGGCGGCGGTCCGTTTCCGGTGCGCCAGTGACCCGACTCGTGTGTCCGTTCTGCGGTCCGCGCGAGCTGCGCGAGTTCATCTTCCACAAGACACTCCCGTCCGGTCCCGGAAGCGCCTTCGCCCGCTGCTACGAGCGCGTCGATCGTCCCGAGATCTCGGTGGAGCATTGGCAGCATCTCGAGGGTTGCCGCGGCTGGCTGCTGGTGCGCCGCAATCCATCGACGGGCGCGGTGCTCGAGACACGTCTGCTCGGCGGCGCGGCGGAATGAGCGACATGCGGCGCGGCACGAGAGTCACTGGCGGCACGCTGCGCTTCAGCTACGACGGCCGTGAGTATCTGGCCCAGCCCGGCGACACCGCTGCTTCCGCATTGCTGGCCGGCGGCGTCCGCCACTTCGGCCGCAGCGTCAAGTACCGCCGCCTTCGCGGAGTGCTGGCCGCCGGCCCCGAAGAGCCCAACAGTCTGTTCACGGTCGGGACCTTTCCGGCCGTCGTCCCCAACGTTCCCGCGCCGATGCTGGTGCTGCGGGAGGGGCATGTGCTGAGCAGTCAGAACCGCTGGCCGACACTCGCGCTCGACTTCGCTTCGCTCCTTCAAGCGGGCGGCGGCTTCTTCGGCGCGGGCTTCTACTACAAGACCTTCATCTGGCCGACGTGGCGAACCTACGAGCCTCTCATCCGAAGGCTCGCCGGCCTCGGCGCCGCGCCCGGCGCCTGCGAGCTGCCGCCGGCCTCGGTCGAGAATCTGTCCTGCGACGTGCTGGTGGCCGGCGGCGGCCCGGCGGGGCTTGCGGCGGCCCGCGCCGCCGCCCGGGCGGGCGCACGCGTCGTGCTGTGCGAACGCGAGCCGGTGTGCGGCGGCGAACTCGAATTCGAAGGCGGCAGCATCGAAGGGCAGGCGGCACTCACATGGGTAACGGCGACCGTCGCCGAACTCGCCGAGCGCAGCGCTCGCATCCTCCATGGCACCGCGCTCATCGGCGGCTCCGGTGGGCAACTCGTCCTGCACGGGATGCGGAGCAGCGCGGCCGCCGGCGACGCCGGCAGCGCGGCGGGCGGCAGTGCGATGTACCGAGTTCGTCCGCGTTCATTGGTCGTTGCAACGGGCGCCGTCGAGCGTCCGATCGCATTCATCGACAACGATCGTCCGGGAGTCATGCTTCTCGGAGCGGCCGAACGCTACCTCGCGCGCTACGGTGTGCGGGCGGGCCGCGAAGCGGTACTCTTCGCCAATCACGACCGAGTGTATGCGGCGGCAGCGCGGCTGGTGGCGGGCGGGCTGCGTATTGTCGCGATCGTCGATACGCGCCGCGAGGCCCCGGGTGAATCGAGCGGCGTGCATTCAATGCGCGCCGAACTGCGGAAGTCCGGCACCGAATGCCTCGCGGGCCACGCGGTCATCGCGACGGAGGGCGGGCGCGAGGTGCGCGCCGTGCGAGTCGCACCGCTCGACCCGGGCGGCAGCGGAGGCCCGGGCGGCAGCGTCGGTGCCGGTGCCGAGCGGCGCATCGTGTGCGATCTGCTGCTGCAGAGCGGAGGCTGGTCGCCCTCGGTTCAGGCCCTCTTGCAGGAAGGTGGCGCGCGCGAGTACTCGGCCTCGCTCGCGGCGTTCCTGGCCACCGCGCAGCCGCACTGGCGCATCGTCGCGGGCGCGGCGAACGGGCGCTTCGAGCTCGGCGTCGCGCTCGCGGAAGGCCACGCCGCGGGCGCGCAAGCCGCCCGCCACGCCGGGTATTCGATGCCGGACCTGCCTTCCGCCGAAGGTCGCGGCGATGGGGATCCGCACCTCGTGCCGTTCTGGCGATCTCCCGCACCGCCGCGCCTCGAAAAACGTCAGTTCGTCGACCTGCAGAACGATGTGACGGTCGCGGATCTGCGCGCAGCCATCGCCGAGGGGTTCACCGACATCGAGCACATCAAGCGCTACACGACGCTCGGCATCGGTACGGAGCAGGGTGCGACGAGCGCTGTGCTCGGTGCGGCGCTGGTCGCCGAACTCAAAGGCGAAATCCTCGATGCCGCCGGCATCAGCCGGCAGCGCGCGCCATTCCAGCCGGTGGCGCTGCAGTCACTCGCGGGTTTGCGGCTCGGGCCCTCTTTTCGAACCGCCCGGCGCACCCCGCTTCACGATTGGCACGCGGCGCATGGCGGCGTGCTCGAGTCGAGCGGTCTGTGGATGCGGCCGCGCTATTACAGCAACGGCGAGGATGCCTTCATGGCGGCCATCGCCGAAGCGCGCCGCGTGCGCGCGTCCGGGGGTATCGTCGATGGCTCGACGCTCGGCAAGATCGAGATTGCGGGCGCCGATGCCGCCGCTTTTCTCGATGCGATGTACCTGACGAGGGCCGGCACGATCAAGGTTGGACGCAGCAAGTACATGGTGAACCTGCGCGAGGACGGCATGGTGCTCGATGATGGGCTGGTGCTGCGCGTCGCGGAGGATCGCTTCTTCGCGACGACCAGTTCGGGTCACGCCGAGCACATGCTCTCCCATTTTGAACACTACCGAGACACCCGGTGGGGCGGACGCGCCGTGAGTCTCACCGACGTCACCGATGCCTGGGCCGTGATCGGCGTCGCCGGCCCCTTGAGCCGCCTGACTCTTCAGAGCGTGCTCGGGTCCGATTGGCACGACCGCCTCGCCTTGTTGCGGCACATGGATTTCGTCGACGGTCCGTTCGCGGGCCGGCAGCTGCGGGTGCTGCGCGCGAGCTTCTCCGGCGAACTCGCCTTTGAGGTGCATTGCCGCCCGCACATCGCCTGCGCATTGTGGCAGGCGCTCGTCACGGCCGGTCTTTTGCCCTACGGCCTCGAGGCGCTCGACATTCTGCGGGTCGAGAAGGGTTACCTCGTCGGTTCGGAGCTCAATGGCGAGACGACGCCGTACGATCTATTGATGGACGGGATGGTCGCACTCGGCAACCCCTGTCTCGGCCGCGAGCTTCTCGACCGCCCGGGACTGCACGAGTCCTCGCGGCCGCGGCTGGTCGGCATCCGCGCCGTTGACGGCCGCTCCAAGTTTCTCGCCGGCGCCCAGCTCACGACGCCGGAGGCGCCGAATCACCCCGCCGGCCATGTCACCTCGGCCGTGTACAGCCCCGCACTCGGGGAGTGGATCGGCCTCGCCCTGCTCGCGCGCCGCTTGGGGGAGGGCGCACGGGTCGTGGCGCGCGATCCGCTGCGCGGCGCCGACACGCCCGTCCGCGTCGTGCCCCACGTACATTTCGATCCCGACGGTGAGCGGATGAGAACATGAATCCCGCCGCCGGCTCAGCAGAGTTGCGATGCACGCTCGAGAGACTCCCCGCCGGGCGCATGGTGGAGTTCGTGTTCTTCGACTCGTTCGGGGATGCGCGCGGAGTGGGCACCTTGCTCCTGCCCGGAGGCGCGAGGCGCAGTGCGAACGGCGATCCGGTGATCCTTCATTTCGCCCCGGGGCGCTACCTCCTGCCGGATCCCGCGCCGGAGCTCGATGCATGGATGGCGGCCGCTGTGGCGCAGGGAACCGGCACCGCCGTCGAAGTCGAGGGCAAGTGGGCGGCCCTGGAGCTCTCGGGACCGGACGCCGCACGGCTGCTCTCCTCCTCCCTCGATGTGGCAGCGGTGCTCGAGTCGCGCGACTGCGCCGCGGTGGTTCTGTTCGATTGCCCGGCAGTGCTCGCGGCCGCGGCCACCGGCTACCGGGTGTACGTCAAGGTGAGCTACGCCGCCGACTTCTCTGCGGCCGTCGAGCGGCTGCGCGCAAGCCTGGAAGTCCTCTAACTTCGCAGCTTGAGTCCCTGCGGGTCATAAGGCGGTTCGGCGAGAATCCGGCCCGCGCGACGCTCGCCAACCACGTGAACCGAGAGGGGGGGCGCCTCGGCGGCGATCGCAGCGTCGACGTAGGCGAGAGCGAGGCTCTGCTTGACGTAGTGGCCGTAGGCGCCGGAGGTCACGAACCCGACCTTGCGTTTTCCCTGCCACACCGGCTCGAATCCCGTGACATCCGCGTCGCCCGCATCGATGGACAGCAGCACCAGGCGCTGGGCGGGGCTCGCGCTTCGCTCGGCGAGGGCTGCCTCGCGTCCGATGAACTCTGCCTTGTCGTAGGCGATGAAACGGTCCAGCCCCGACATGGCCGGCGTGTAGGCGTTCGCGAACTCGAGCGACCAGACCCCGTAGCCTTTCTCGAGGCGCAGGCTGTCCTGGGCTCGCATGCCGATCGGCTTCATGCCGAGGGGCTGACCGTGTTCGATAAGCGCGTCCCAGAGTGCGCGCTGCTGGCTCGCGGGCACCGTGATTTCGTAGCCGAGTTCGCCCGTCAGCGACAGGCGTGCCACCACGGCTTGCGTCAGTCCAATGTCGAGCCGCTGGCAGCCGAGAAACGGCAGCGCCGCATCGCCGACATCGGCACGGGTCAGGCGAGCGAGGATGTCGCGCGAGCGCGGACCCGAAAGCGAGAACCCGAGCCAGCTTTCGGAGAGGTTCTCGATCGCGACGCCGGAAGCGGGAAGATGATCGTGGAACCATCGCAGGTGCCATACCTGCAGATAGTAGGAGCCCACCAGCCAGAACCGATCGGGCGCGAGGCGCGTGACGGTGAGGTCGCCCATGAGCTTGCCCGAGGGCGCCAGCATCGGCGCAAGCCGCAGCCGACCGACGGGCGGCAGACGGTTGGCGAGCAGGCGATCGAGCCAGCTCGCGGCGAGCGGGCCGGACACCTCGTAGCGGCCATAGACCCCGGTGTCGAGCAGCCCAGCGGCGCTGCGCGTTGCGGCCACTTCCACCGCCACGAGCGGGTGCGCATTGGAGCGCCTGAGCGATGGGGTCTCGATGAAGTCCGGTTGTCCCGGCGCGAAATATTGCGGCGTTTCCATGGCCCAAACCACGCCGAAGCGCGCTCCGGCGCTCTTCTGCGCATCGTAGCTCGGGGTCATCTTGAGCGGCCGGCCGGCCGGAAGCTCTTCATTCGGGTAGGCAATGACGAAGCGCCGCGCGTAGAACTGCGCGGTGGTGTCCCGCAGATACCGGTCGTTGCTCGCGAACGCGCCGTAGCGCGCGACATCCATGCCGAAAATATCCGCGCCCGGATCGCCGTCGACGATCCAGTGGGCGAGCACGAGACCGATCGCGCCGCCCTGGGAAAAGCCCGACATGCAGCCGCATGCCGCCCAGAAGTTGCGCAGTCCCGGAACCGGACCGACCAGCGGATTGCCGTCCGGAGTGAACGTGAATGCGCCGTTCACCCACTTGCGGATGCCGATCTCCCGCAGGCGCGGGAAACGAGCGAATCCGATGGTCAATTCCTCGCCGATCCGGTCGATTTCCTCGGGGAGCAATTCCATTCCGTAGTCCCACTCGGCCCCTTCGGTCTTCCAGTGCTTGGGGTTTCGCTCGTATACCCCGAGCAGCACCCCCTTGCGCTCCTGCTGCAGGTAGGTGAATCCCTCGAGATCGGTCACACACGGCATTTCGGTTTTCCGCGCGACGAGCTCGGGCAGATCTTCCGTGATCAAATAGTGGTGCTGCATCGGCGTCAGCGGCAGATCGATGCCGACCATGCGTCCCACGCGCCGTGCCCAGAGGCCGGCGGCATTGACGACATGCTCCGCAGTGACCGCACCGTGCTCGGTGTCGAGCCGCCAGCGCCCTCCGGGCATGGCCGTGAGCGCGAGCACGCGGTTGCGCAGGATCACGTCCGCACCGCGTTTCTTTGCCGCTGCCGCGAACGCGTGCGTCGTGCCGTGCGGATCGAGAGCGCCTTCGTGCGGGTCGAAGAGACCGCCGAGCAGCCCAGCCGGGTCCACAATCGGACAGTCGGCGACGATCTCCTCGGCCGTGGCGAGGCGTGCGCCGATGCCGAGCGTTTCGTAAATCGCGGCTTCGGCCTTGAGCCATTCCCAGCGCGCCGGAGTCGTGGCAAGGCTATAGCCGCCCGGCATGTGCATGCCGACGTTCTGTCCGCTCTCCTGCTCGATCTGCGAATACAGCTTGATGGTGTACGACTGCAGCGCCGCAACATTCGGATCGTCGTTGAGCACGTGAAAGCCGGCCGCGGCGTGCCAGGTCGATCCGGCAGTGAGCTCCGCCCGCTCGATGAGCGCAATGTCGGTCCAGCCGAGGCGGGTCAGGTGATAGAGCACGCTCGTGCCCACGATGCCCCCGCCGATCACGACCACCCGATAATGTCTCTTCAAGTACGCATCCCCCGGATGAGCCGTCAGGTCTAACGCGGCGTGCGGGATGCGGCCGCCGGCTTCGCCGGGGCCCGCGCCTTGATCGCGCGATTCGTCATGAGCCGCGGAAAGCCGCCGCTGCACAGCGCGTTCACCCAGTCCTCGCACAGCGCAATCGCCTCGCGCGGCTTGAACGTCACCGGGCTCAAACTCAACTCCACCCACAGGCCATCGAGCAGCGCGGACAGGGCGATGGCCGCCGGGCGCAGCTTGAACGGGGGGGCCGCGCCGGAAGCGACGAGCTGACCGAGTAACGACTCGAGAATCGAGCGGTATTTGCCGTAGGTCTTGTCGTGTACGGCTCTGATCTCGGGCGAATGGGCCACCATGCTCCAAAAAACGAGCCACACATTGAATAACTGCGGATCGAGAATTTCGGGCGCAAAAGACGCTCGGAAAAAGCCGCTCAGCCGGGCGCGCGGCGAAACGGCCCGGTTCTCGGCCTGGGTCCGGATCGAGTGCTGCAGCGAGAGCGCGAGGGTCTCGTACGTCACCGCCACCAGGCCGGATTTGCTCGGAAAATGATGATTGATCAGCCCGATGGAAACCCCGGCGGCCGCACTAATGCGGCGTACGGAAACACCCTCGTGCCCATACTTTTTCAGACAGCGCAGTGTCGCATCCACGAGCGCTTCGCGGCGTACCGCAGGGGTGGCTCGACGAAACTTCGGCTGAGGGCGCTTCATCGCCATGCGACTTATATCACTTCCGCGGCATCGTCGACCAAGCCGATGCGCTCCATTGATCGACGCTCATGAGCGGTCGATTGCCAAGTTGCGCACCATGATGGATCCTTCCAATGCGACGGCCGGTGGCAGAAGGCGAGAGTAATTGATCGATCGTACAGTAGCAACACGGACGCGTGCCGGAGCAGCGGTGCGTCCGGCAGCGATCTAAGCCGCGCGAAACATCCGAAATGGCAGGCTGAGAGCGCTTGCCACGGCCTCATGAGTCAAACGACCCTCGTGCACGTTGAGTCCGCGCGCCAATCCGGCATCGGCGGCGAGCGCTTCGCGCCAGCCGTGATCGGCGAGCGCTTTCACATACGGCAGGGTGGCGTTGGTCAGGGCAAATGTGGAGGTGCGGGGAACCGCGCCGGGCATGTTGGTGACGCAATAATGCACAATGCCGTCGAGCACGAACACCGGCTCGGCATGCGTCGTCGGCCGGCTGGTCTCGAAGCAACCGCCCTGATCGATGGCGATGTCGACCAGAACCGCTCCCGGCTTCATGGTCCTGACCATTGCCCGCGTGACGAGCTTGGGCGCGGCGGCGCCGGCGATCAGCACGGCGCCGATCACGAGGTCGGCGTCGCGCACCAACTCCTCGATGGCATGCGCCGTGGAATACACGGTCTTCAGTTGCGCGCCGAAGATCGAGGAGAGCTCGCGCAGCCTCTTGACCGAGCGATCCACCACCGTGACATCCGCGCGCAGGCCAACCGCCATTTCGGCGGCATGGGTGCCGGACACGCCTCCGCCCAAAATGACGACCTTCGCCGGCGGCACCCCGGGCACGCCGCCGAGCAGCACGCCGAAGCCGCCATTCGCCTTCTGCAGACAACTGGCGCCCACTTGCACGGACATGCGGCCGGCAACTTCGCTCATGGGGGTGAGCAGCGGCAGCGACCCATCGGGTGCCGTCACGGTTTCGTAGGCGATGGCGGTGGCGCCCGACGCCATGAGGGCCTCTGCCTGGGCCCGGTCCGCGGCCAGGTGAAGATAGGTGAACAGGGTCTGCCCCGAACGCAGCAGCTTGCACTCCGTCAGCTGCGGCTCCTTCACCTTCACGATGAGATCGCTGGCCGCGAAGATGTCCGCCGCTCGCGTCGCGACGCCCGCGCCCGCGGCTTCGTAGTGCGAATCATCGAACCCGATGCCCGCTCCCGCGCCGCTCTGGACGAGAACCTGATGTCCGGCATCGACGAGTTCGCGCACGCCCGCCGGGACCAGCCCGACTCGATACTCATGGATCTTGATCTCCTTGGGAACTCCGATTTTCATGAGCTGGCTCCGTCCGCGTAGCTGGGGGATCGCATCAGCCTACGCCGCCCATACGTTGGAGTTTTGCAAAAAGTGGTCCCGCAGGGCCTGTTTATGGCAGAATCTGCGGTCATTCGATGATATAGCGCAAGAAAATACTTCGTCCGGCACCCCGGAGGCTGTTTTGATCAAGCTCGACCGCTACGATCGTGCCATCGTTCGCGCCTTGCAGCTCGACGGCAGGATCACCAACAGCCAGCTCGCGGAAGCCGTGAATTTGTCCGAATCGGCCTGTCTGCGCCGCGTTCGCGCACTCGAGGAATCAGGCTTCATCGAGGGCTACACGGCGCTCATCAATCAACAAAAGGCGGGTTGCCCGGTGAACGTTTTCGTCAACATCACGCTCGAGCGGCAAGAGCAGGCGCATCTGCATGCATTTGAGGAGGCCGCCCGCAAAGTGCCCGAAGTGATGGAGTGCTATCTCATGTCCGGTGAATACGACTATCTCTTGCGCGTGGTGCTTGCCGATACCGCGGATTTCGAACGCCTGCACAGCCAGCACCTCACGCGGCTGCCGAACGTCGCGCGGGTGCAATCGAGCTTCGCGTTGCGCACGGTGCAAAAGTCGCGCGAATTGCCCGTTCGTTGAGCTGCGGCGAGGGCGCTCCGACCTTTATCCTCACGGCGCCGTCTTGTTCTTGAGGGCCAGCGAGAAAGATACATTCACGACGTCGCCGACCCACTCCGTGCTTTTCCAGTCGCCCTGGCCCACCCCGAAGTCGAGGCGCTTCAATCTGGCGCTTCCGGTGAGCTTCGCGCCGCCGGGGCTCGCCGCGAACTGAAACTCGATCGGCACGTCCTTGGTGACGCCGCGCAGCGTCAGCGCGCCGACTGCACTGTAGCCCGCGGCGGTTCTGGTGATGCTGCGTGTGACGTAGTGGGCGGTCGGAAAGTGCGCGACGTCGAAAATGTCGGGACCGCGCATGGTGCCGTCGCGATCCTTGTCCATCGAATCCACGGACTTCATATCGATCTGCACATCGATACGCGAGCTCGCCGGCGTGTCCGGCGCAAAGTCGACGCTCGCGGTGAACTTGTGAAAGACTCCCCTGAATTCGGCGCCGGCCTGAACGCCGGTGAATTCCAAACGGCTCTGCGCCGCGTCCGCCGAATAGCTCGCGACCGCGGCAGCCCCCCAAGACGTCGCGGCGGCGGCACAGACAAGCGCCGGGATCATCGCTCGCATCATCAAGATCGTCTCTCCGAATTGGTGAAGGGCAACATGCGCAACAACACATCGTCTCTGTTCCAGAAGTGATGTTTGAGCGCGGCGAGGATGTGCACGACGGCGATCACGAACAGCACCACCGCCAAGGTATCGTGAGTCGTTCGCAACAGATCGAATGCCCGTTCATTCTTGCCGATGAGATTCGGCCAGGTAAACAGACCGAACCAGCTGACCGAGTAGTTCTTGGCGGAGGACATCATCCAGCCGGTGAGCGGCATCGCGAACAGGAGCACGTAGAACGCGGTGTGCGTGCCGCGCGCTGCGATCCGCTCGAGAGGCCGCATGTTCGCAGGCAATGGCGGCGGCGGATGTGCGCCTCTCCACAGCAGCCGCAGGATCGCGAGCATTAAAATGGTCATGCCGAAGCTCTTGTGCCGGGCGAGCAGCGCCAATTTGTGCACACCCAGCGGCAGGTCGGCCGCCGTGAGGGCGAGCACGAATTGCGTCACGATCAGCGCCACGATCACCCAGTGAAACAGTTGCGCCACCGCGCCGTAGCGGGTCGGGGTACTTCGAGTTGGCATCGGCAGGCTCCGCGTGCACACTGCACCGCAGGAGTCTAGCAAGAGTGCGGAGCGCGGATGGTGTGGAAAAGCTGCTGCGCGGCGATGCTCGCGCTGCTGTTGGCCTCATGCGGCGCACCGAAATCGCGCCCATCGCCGCCCACGGGCGGCGCCGCCTCGGCGCAGCCCCCATCGACGCCCGCCGGCGTTTATCGAATCGACCCGGTGCATTCGGAACTGCGCGTGCTGGTGTATCGATCGGGACCCATGGCGGCGCTCGGCCACGATCACGTCATCGTCAATCGCGCGCTCGGCGGTTGGGTGCAATTCGGCGGTGCAGCCACCGGCGCATCGTTTTCGCTGACCGTCCCTGCTGCCGGCTTCGTCGTGGACGACGCAGCAGCGCGCCGCGAGGAGGGGCCGCAGTTTGCCGAGGAAATCCCCGAGGACGCGAAAGCCGGCACGCTGCGCAACATGCTCGGTCCGGCCGTGCTCGATGCGGGGCGATTTCCGGCGATTTCGATACGCAGCGTCGCAGTGACGGAGGCGCGCGGCACGCTCGAGGCGCAATTGGCGGTCAACGTGGCGGGACATGACTCGACGCTGCTGGTGCCGTTCAGCCTCGAGCGCTCTTCGGGCCGGCTGACCGCAAGCGGCGCACTCACCTTGCGCCAATCCGATCTCGGCTTGACTCCTTTCAGCGTCTTCCTCGGCGCGTTGCGCGTGCAGGATGAAATGCACGTCAGCTTCAATCTGGTCGCCGTCGCGGGCTAAGGCGAGGGCGCGGAAACCACCAGAATGGGCGTTCCTTCCGGCGCCATCAACATCGTGGCGGGACGCTGACGCAGCGGCAGCGGCACTTGACCGGTGGGCAGCACGCCGACGTCGGCCAGCCGCGCCAAGGCGCCCGCCACATCGGCAGTCTCGAACAACAGCGTGGGTCCGAGCAGGTGCGCGGGCTCGTAGAGTCCGATGTCGACCGAGTCGCTGGTGCAGGAGACGTGCGGCAGCGCGGCATCCGGCTCTTCGATGCCGACGAAGCCGAACTTCTCCCAGAAATCCTTCGCCTCGTCGCGGCTCCCCGTCGGCAGCGCAATCTCGAGAAAGTAGCCGCACAACGAGGTGTCGGTGGCGAGGCGCTTGCTCGGACTGAAGGTGCGCGCTTCGACCAGCCGTATCAGGTGTCCCGATGGATCGAGCCAGCCGAGCTCGTTGAATACGTCATTCCCGAGACGGCGAAATTCGAATTGCAGCCCAAGCCGTTCGAGCGCACTCAAATGCCGGAGCAAGTCCGGCTTGACGAAGGTGACCGCGGGCGCGGGAATGAACTCCTGGTGCAATCCCAGGCAGATTCTGCCGTCTGTGACGACCGCGTAGGGGTGCGACCACGCTTCGCCGACTTGCGCTTGCGTGAATCCGAGATTGCCGTAGAAGTCCAGCGAGGCGCGGATATCCGGCGTGGCGATCGAGAACTCGAGGAAGCGCCCGAGCACTTGGAGGGCCCCCGAGTTCCTAACTTACCCCGCCAACGCAAATATATTTCATTTCCGTGTAGTCGAGGATTCCGTACTTCGAGCCTTCGCGGCCGGTGCCGGATTCCTTGACGCCGCCGAAGGGTGCGACCTCGGTGGAGATGATGCCGGTGTTGAGGCCGACGATGCCGTACTCGATGGCCTCCGCTACCCGCCAGCTGCGCGCCAGATCGCGCGTATAAAAGTACGCCGCCAGGCCGAATTCCGTGTCGTTGGCCATTGCGATCGCCTCTGCCTCGGATTTGAACTTGAACAGCGGCGCCACCGGCCCGAAAGTCTCCTCGCGCGCGACGAGCATTTCAGGCGTGACACCGGTGAGGATGGTCGGCTCGAAGAAGGTGCCCCCGAGCTCGTGGCGCTTGCCGCCCAACGCGACCTTCGCACCTTTCCTCAAAGCGTCCGCCACGTGTTCTTCGACCTTGGCGACGGCTTTGGCGTCGATCAGCGGTCCCTGATCGGTTGCACCCTTCAGGCCGTCGCCGACGCGCAGCTTGCCGACCGCAGCGGCGAGTTTTCCGGAGAACTCCTCGTACACGCCCTCTTGCACCAGCAGGCGATTGGCGCAGACGCAGGTCTGGCCGGTATTGCGGTACTTGCTGGCGATGGCGCCTTGAATCGCTGCGTCGAGGTCGGCATCGTCGAACACGATGAAAGGCGCATTGCCCCCAAGCTCGAGCGACAGCTTCTTCAGCGTACCGGCACATTGCACCATCAATTTCTTGCCGATCTCCGTCGATCCGGTGAATGTGACTTTGCGGACCGTCGGGTTGGCGGTCATTTCGCCCCCGATGGCGGCCGCAGAGCCCGTGACTACGTTGAACACTCCGGGCGGAATGCCGGCGCGAGCGCCGAGCTCGGCAAGCGCCAGCGCCGAAAATGGCGTCTGGGTGGCTGGCTTGAGCACGAGACTGCAGCCGGCGGCCAGCGCGGGGCCCGCCTTGCGCGTGATCATCGCGGAGGGAAAGTTCCACGGCGTGATGGCCGCAACCACCCCGATCGGCTGGCGCAAGACCATGATGCGCTTGTCGCTTTGATGACCGGGGATGATGTCGCCATATAGCCGCTTGCCCTCTTCGGCAAACCATTCGACGAAGGATGCGGCGTAGGCGATTTCCCCTTTCGATTCGGCCAGCGGTTTGCCCTGCTCGGCCGTCATCAGGATCGCCAGATCATCCTGGTGCTGCAGCATCAATTCGTACCAACGACGCAGGACGATCGCGCGATCCTTGGCGGTGCGCGCCGCCCACGGCGGCAGGGCTTTGGCGGCGGCGGCGATGGCGCGCCGCGTTTCTGCGGCGCCCATGTTGGGGATGACACCGAGCGTTTCCGCCGTTGCCGGGTTGTGTACCGGGAGCGTGCCGCCGCTGTCGGCAGGCACCCAGCGCCCATCGATGAAGCACTGCTCTCGCAACAGCAGAGAATCCGTTAGTTTCATGGGCAGATCCGAGTTGGCTTAGGGTCGACACAAGAATGAGGAATATCGGCGCTGCAAGAATATATCAGCGCTCCAAGATGGCGGTAACCCCCATGCCGCCGGCCGTACAGATGGAAATCAATCCACGCTGCGCCCGGTTCTCGTCGAGGAGCTTGGCGAGCGTGGCGATGATGCGAGCGCCGGTCGCGGCGAAGGGGTGACCGATCGCTACACTGCCGCCCTTCACGTTGAGCTTGGCGCGATCGATCGCGCCGAGCGCATCGGGAGCGCTCAATTTTTCGCGGCAAAACTTCGGATCGTTCCAGGCTTTGAGGGTGCACAGCACTTGCCCGGCAAAGGCTTCGTGAATTTCATAAAAATCGAAATCCTGAAGCGTCAGATGCGCATCGTTCAGCATCCGCGGCACCGCATAGGCCGGCGCCATGAGCAGACCCTCCTTCTTTTCGATGTAATCGACCGCGGCAACCTTGCCGTAGCGAAGGTAGGCCAGCACCGGCAAATTGCGCTCGCGCGCCCACGCTTCGGACGCGAGCAGGACGGCTGCCGCGCCGTCGGTCATCGGCGTCGAATTTCCCGCCGTCAAGGTTCCGGCACCCGACGTATCAAATACCGGGCGCAGCTTCGATAGCTTCTCGAGCGTCGTATCGCTGCGGATGTTGTTGTCCCGGTTGAGCCGGAGATATTCGTGCACGAGGTCCTGGTAGAAGCCGGCCGCATAGGCGGCGGAGGCCTTTTGATGGCTTTCCAGGGCGAGCTCGTCCTGCTCGATGCGCGTGATGCCCCAGGTCTTGACCATGAGTTCGGTGTGCTCGCCCATCGACAAACCGGTACGCGGCTCGGCCAAGCCCGGCAGCACCGGCCGCAAGTGCCTCCAGCGCAAACCGAGCCACGGCGCCAGCCGTTCGCCGGCGCTCTTGCCGCGGTAACTTTTCAGCAAAAGCTGTTGGAACAGCCGCGGATAGACGACCGGCGGGTCGCTCACGGTGTCGACGCCCGCGGCAATCGCGCTGTCGATTTGCCCGAGCGCGATCTTGTTGCCCACCAAGATCGCAGCCTCGAGGCTGGTGCCGCAGGCGCGCTGCAGATCGAGTCCGGGAGTCTCGGCGGCAAGCCCGCAGCCCAGGACCGACTCGCGGGTCAAGTTCCATTGGCTCGAATGCTTCATGACCGCGCCGGCTGCGACGTCATCCAGGCGCTGACCTTGCAGTCCGTATCGATCGACGATACCGCGCAGGGTGGCGGTGAGCATTTCCTGATTTCCCACCTCTGCATAGGCCCCGTTGCCGCGTGCGAACGGAATGCGTACGCCGCCGACGATGGCGACACGTCGCGGAGTGGCTCCAACCAGCATACCCATACCTCCTCAAGTGTGATGACGAGAGCTCAGAAGCTGCAGATTATGAACCCACCTGCCGGCTTATAATCGCCTGATGACCCGTTTTTCGCTTTCGGCCTCGCTGGGCCTCGCATTTCTGTTGCTCATCGGCTGCGGCGGCTCGACCGCACCGTCGCCGGCGGCGCCCGCCGGCCGGCAGGCGCCGGGCGATCAGCTGACCGCGCTGGTCGAGCGTTACTGGGATGATCATGAATCGCTCAATCCGCTGAAGCTTCCCGAAGGCGCCGCCGTGCGTTTCGACGCTGCGTCCGGATACGGCATTTCCGCGCAATTTCTCGCCGATTCGCTGGCCCTCGAGCGCCGCTATCTCGAGGCGGTGAGCGCCGTTCCCGGTGTACGCCTCGACCCGGAATCGAGATTGACCTACGACATTTTCCGCAGGGAGCGCGAGCAGGCGGTCGAAAGCTTCACGTACCCTTCCGAGCTGCTGCCCGTCAACCCATTTCGTTCCATGCCCCTTCTGTTTGCGCAAACCGGCGCGGGCGCCGGGCAATTCGCGATCCTGAGCGCGAAGGATCTCGAGCGTTGGCAGGATCGGGCGAGCGCTTTTTCGCGCTGGACTCAGCAGGCCGTCTCGAACATGCGGGACGGTATGCGCCGCGGCTATACGCTGCCGCGCGTGCTCGTCGAGGAGATGCTGCCGCTGCTGGTCCAGTTGGGCGCCGACACGCCCGCCAACGTGTTCTATCAGCCGCTCAAGTCCATCCCGGCCACCGTGTCGGACTCGGAGCGCCGGCGCTTCACCGACTCGCTCACCGCGGGGGTCAGGGACAAGATACTGCCCGCTTACCGCACGCTTCATGATTTCCTGCGCAATGACTATCTGCCGCGCGCGAGAGCCGACGTCGGTCTCTCCGCGCTGCCGCTCGGCGATGAGTGGTATGCGTTCCTGATTCGCAGGGAGACGAGCACCGCCCTGACGGCAGCCGAACTGCACGCGGCGGGACTCGCGGAAGTCGAACGCCTGCGCGGCCGATTGCAGGCGTTGATCGCCGAAAATGCGCCTTCCGGCAATCTACAAAGCTACTACGAGGCCCTGCGGCGCGATCCGCGATTCGCGTCCGAAGAGCCGCCGGAGTTCTTCAATGAGCTCAAGGCGCAGGTCGCGGCAGCAGTCCCGGGGCTGTTTACGCAGATGCCGCAGGCTGATTTTGCGGTCCGCCGCGTCGAGGCATTTCGCGAGGCCGGCGGACCCGCGCTGTCCTACCAGCGCGCTACGCCGAACGGAAAAACACCGGCCGTCCTGTACGTCAACCCGGCGCGGCTGGCGGCGCAACCGGCACTGGCCGTGGCGGTGAATTTTCTTCGCGAGGCGGTTCCAGGCCACCATTGGCAGCTCGCAATCCAGCAGGAGCGCTCCAATCTGCCGCGATTCCGCAGGTTCGGCGGAACCCCCGCTTTCGTGGCGGGTTGGGGGTTGTATGCCGCTTCGCTCGGGGAGGAACTGGGGCTGTTCCGGGACGCCGAATCCAAATTTGCGGTCGTGCTCGCCGAGCTCGAGTGCGCCACCGCGCTCGTCACCGACACCGGTCTGCACTCCGAGCGTTGGACGCGCCAGCGGGCGCTCGATTACGTGCATGCGCAGCTGCCGATCGATGAGGCCGCCGTTCGCGAGGCGGTCGACCGAGAGATCTCCCTGCCCGGGGAGGCGTTGGGCTGCACGATGGGGGAGCGCAAAATTCGCACTTTGCGGCAGCGGGCCGAGCAAACCTTGGGCGAACGCTTTGACATTCGCGCGTTCCATGCGGAGCTGCTCGGCGACGGCGCAATGCCGCTCGACTTTCTCGATGCCAAGGTCAAGCGCTGGCTGGGCGGCTACCATTAACCCGGCGTCCGTCGGCGCAGGGCAACCGCTGGTCGTCCTGCCCAACCGAGTCGCGGCGATCCGGCTACATACGAGAGTCGTATGCGCCCATTGATCCCGACTGTGCTGCTGCTGCTGCTGGTGGTCGGCGCCGCGCCGGGCGCGGGAGCCGCACGGGATGCGGAGCAGCAGCGCGACATCGAGGTGGATGTCTCGCTGGGGCCGTTGGAGCAAAGCGGTCACGCGAGTGCAACGGTGAGAATCCATGCGCCCCGGGAGGTCGTTTGGTCCCTGATCAAGAGCTGCACCGAGGCGGTGAAACTGGTGCCGGGATTGACTGCCTGCGAGGTGCTCGAAACGTCGCCCGACCAATCTTCGCAACTCATTCGCCACGTCGTGGATTATTCCTGGTATTTGCCGAAGCTCACGTACGAGTTTCGAGCGACTTACGAGCGGCCGGTGCGAATCGCGATCGAACGCGTATCGGGCGACTTCGCCGTGCTCAGGGGCTCCTGGTACTTGCAGAACGACGGCGACTACACCGTCGCGCATTACGCGGTTGAGTTGGCGCCCGGGTTCTGGGTCCCCCATTGGATCGTCCGGGTTGCACTCAGGCGCGATTTGCCCAAAATGCTGCGGGCATTGCGCGCGCGGGCGGAAGTCGTGCAGACCCAGGGAGTCGAATCGGAAAATCGAATCAGGGAAGCCGAATGAGACGAGCAAGTGTATTTTGGCGAACTCTTCCGGGCATCTGCCTGCTCTCGGTACTGTGGCTCGCGGCGTGCGAGCGTCAGCCGCCGCCGCCGCCGCGGATCAAGCAGGTGTTTCATTTGAATGCCTACGAGAAGGACTTCGGTTACTCCCAAGCGGTGCTGATCGACAAGACACTCTACGTGTCCGGATCAGTGGCGGTGGATGCAGCCGGCCGGCTCATCGCGCCGGGCGACATGGCGGGACAACTACGCGCCGTGTACGCGAACATACGGCATACCCTCGAGGCGCATGACATCGATTTTCAAGCGGTCGTCAAGGAGACGATTTATACGACCAGCATGGAGGAACTGCTCAAGGCATCGGATCTGCGCTTTGAGTTCTACGACAAGGAGCGCTTGCCGGCGACTTCCTGGGTCCAGGTCCAGCGGCTCGTGGACCCCGGCTTCCTCGTTGAAATCGAGGTCATTGCCGAGCTACCGTAACCGCGGTCTAGTATCCTGGAGCCTCGTCTGAGTATTTCACGTGCGTAACATGGTTGACAGGAAATTCGAGCGCCGCCTTGCGGGTCTCATCAATTCCGGCGAACGAGCGGTGCTGCGCGGCGGACGCAAGGGCGTGGAAAAGGAGTCGCTGCGCGTGTCGCACGAGGGCGAGATCGCGCAGACGCGCCATCCGCCGGCATTGGGCGCGCCCCTCACGAACGAGCACATCACCACCGATTTCTCCGAGTCGCTGATCGAGCTGGTCACCCCACCGTTCGGCGAAACCTGGGAACTGCTGCAGTATTTGTGCGATATCCACCAATTCGTCTACCGGCATCTGGGCGATGAGCTGCTGTGGTCGACCAGCATGCCCTGCGCCATCAGAGGCGATGAAAGCATTCCACTTGCACAATTCGGCAGGTCCAACGTCGGCCGGATGAAGACGATCTACCGCCACGGCCTCGGCGTGCGGTACGGCCGGATCATGCAGGCGATTTCCGGGGTGCATTTCAACTACTCGTTTTCCCCCACGCTGTGGGAGGCGCTCGAACACATCAATCAGTCGGATCGGCCGCGTCAGGATTTCGTCTCAGACCAATATTTCGGTGTCCTCAGAAACTACCGCCGCTTCGGGTGGCTCGTGCTGTATCTGTTCGGCACCTCGCCCGCGGTTTCCAAGAGCTTCTTTGCGGAGCGTGAGATCGAGCTGCCGTCCCTCGACGAGGATACGGTCTACGAGCCGTATGGAACCTCGCTGCGCATGAGCGACATCGGCTATCGAAACAAGACTCAGGCGACGGTGAGCGTCTCGGTCAACGGGCTCGATGAGTACGTGAGAGATCTCTCCAAGGCGATCAGCACCCCCTACCCACCGTACGAGAGGATCGGAGTCAAGGTCAACGGCGAGTACCTGCAGCTCAATGCGAATATCCTGCAGATAGAGAATGAGTACTACAGCTTCATCAGACCCAAACGCATCGCTCGATCCGGCGAGCGGCCCACCAAGGCGCTGCGCCGGGCCGGCGTGGAATACGTCGAGGTTCGCGCTCTCGATGTGAGCGCCTTCGATCCGGTCGGTGTCAATCAGAACAAACTGCGCTTTCTGGAGGCGTTTCTCGCCTTGTGCCTGCTTCGCGACAGCGAGCCGATCGATCGCAGCGAGCAGCAGGCGCTCGATGAAAACCATCTGCGGGTAGCGCGGCGCGGCCGCGAGCCCGGCCTCAAGCTGAACCGCGAGGGGCGGGAATTTCCGATGTTGGATTGGGCGCGCGAACTGCTCGATTCGATGCAGGGTCTGTGCGAGTTGCTGGACCACGGGGAGCCGGCGCGTCCGTATGCGGCGGCGCTCGAACAGCAGCGCGCCAAGATCGACGACGTGGAGCGCACCCCTTCGGCACGGCTGCTCACCGAGATGAGACAGACCGGAGAGTCTTTCTTTCAACTCGCCCGGCGCATGTCGAAGATGCATAAGGATTACTTTCTCGATCTTCATCCGCCGAACGAGCGCCGCCTGGCGGAATTCGCCGCCGCGGCGCACGAATCGCACGCGGAGCAGCGCCGCATCGAGGCGTCCGACCGCGTGGATTTCGATACGTATCTCGCCCATTACCTTGCGGACTGAGATTCCGCGGGGTCGGGACGGCGTGACGCGGTTCGCGCCGCAAACCGGCTTGACATAAAATCGCGACTCACCGCTCGATATTTTTCCGGCAACGTGTGGTCCAATTCATTGAGTCCGCGTGCATTGGTGGGTAGGGTGGGTACAATGATCATTGGCAACCGTTTCCCCTTGGAGGATCTGCCGGATTTGCCGCACGCGCGGCAACTGAAGACGGGCTTTCCGTGGCTCACCTTCAACGCGGAGCTCGAGCCGGAATTCCGGCAGACGGTGCTCGATGAGAACCTGAAGCACATCCGCATCAATTTATGCCTGGCCGCCGTCATCATCGTCGCCGGTTCGGCGGCGCAGGGGACGGTCCTGAGCGGCAACCTGAACCGCGTTGCCGGCATCATCCACGTGCTGGTGATGATTCCCCTGCTCCTGCTGTGCCTCGGCGCGAGCTTTTCGCATCGCCGCCATCGTGTGTATCCGCCGCTCGCGCTCGCGGCCGTGACTCTGTGCGGGCTCTCGGTCGTGGCGATCCAGGTGATCGCCGCGGGCGACGGCGTTTCGATCCTGTTTCCCGGCCTGATATTGGCGGTGATCTTCATCTATTTCATGGGCGGGCTGATCTTTTATCATGCGCTCGCGGCGAACATCATCGTCACGCTCGCCTATCTTGCCGCGGGCAACGCCCTGCAATTGCCGGGCCGCGAGTTCGGTTACAACGCCCTCTCGATCGTCGCGGTCAATTTGTTTTGCGCATCGGTCGTGTACATGCACGAGAAGACCAGCCGCATGCGATTTCTCGAGGCGGCGCTGCTGCGCGAGATGGTGGCTCGCGACGGTCTCACGGGCATCCAGAACCGCCGCATGTTCGACCAGCACATTCAGCTCGCCTGGCAGCAGGCGGTGCGCGAGACCCAGCGCGTGGCCGTCCTGCTGGTCGATATCGATTGCTTCAAGGACTACAACGACCGCTACGGACATCAGGCCGGCGATGAATGCCTCCGGGCGGTCGCCGTATCCTTGAGCCAATGTGCGCGCCGGCCTTTGGACTTCGTCGCCCGCTACGGCGGCGAAGAGTTCGCCGTCGTGCTCTACGAAGCGAGCCGCGAGTACGTGGCGGAAGTGCTGACGCGCATCCAGCGTTCGATCGCGGAGTTGAACATTCCGCATGATGCGTCGCGAGTGGCCAGCCGGCTGACCGTCAGCATCGGCGCGGCATTCATTCTACCCGGCGCCAGCCGCACGCATGAGGGGTTGATCCAACTCGCGGACGAGGCCCTGTACAGTGCGAAGGAACAGGGCAGGAACCGCGTCGTGGTCATGGAAGCCGAGTACCAAACGCTGCGGACCGGCCGCTTCGAGAAGCGCGGCGTTCAGCGCGCGGTCTGAGCGTCCCGATAGATCCCGATGACCGGCTTTTCGCCGGCCCTTTGGCTGGCGCGAAACATCCCCTCGGAGTTGAATTCCATGGCGATGTCGCCTTGCGGTCCGATGGCGACGACCCCTCCCTCTCCGCGCAGGCCGGGAAGCTCCTCGAGCACCACTTCGCGCACCGCCTGCGCGAGCGTGCGGGCGCCGAAGCGCACACGCGCGCAAATATCGTGCGCCACGGCGGCGCGGATGAACACTTCGCCGTGACCGGTCGCCGATACCGCGCATGCGCGGTCATCGGCATAGGTGCCAGCGCCGATGATCGGCGAGTCGCCGATCCGCTGAAAGCGCTTGCCGGTCATCCCGCCGGTCGACGTGGCGGCCGCGAGCCGCCCGTGGCCGTCGAGCGCGACTGCGCCGACCGTGCCCGCGTGGGAGATGGTCCGCGGCGAAACGTGCTCATCGCCGCCGCGGATCCGCTCGAGCTGCCGCCAGCGCGCGGCGGTATGGAAGTAGCTGCGCGGAACGAATTGGAAGCCGCGGCTCAGAGCGAACTCCTCGGCACCACAACCGCTCAAGAGCACGTACTCGGAGTGCTCCATGACGGCGCGGGCGAGTTCGACCGGGTTTCTGATGTGGCGCACGCCGCAAACCGCACCGGCTTCGAGCGTGGTCCCTTCCATGATGGAGGCGTCGAGCTCGTTCTGGCCATCCATCGTGAACACGGCACCGTGACCGGCATTGAACAACGGATTGTCCTCGAGCAGCACCACGGCGCGTGTCACCGCATCGAGGCTCGTACCCCCTCCCTCGAGGACGGCAAAGCCGGCGGCGAGCGCGGCGGCCAGACCCGCGCGGTACTGCTGTTCGCGATCGACGCTCATCTCGCGGCGCGGCAAGGTCCCCGCGCCGCCGTGAATCGCTAGCCCGTACATACGAAGCTCTCCGTCGATTCCGTGGTTGGATGCCAGGCTATCAGCAGACGCCGCCGTACTGCCGTCGGCTCGACGATCGCCATCTTCAGCATCAAATCGCCTCTTTCAACGCGATCTGGGGGTTTGCCAGCTTGTCGAGATCCGGGCGGGCGCGCTCGGCGATCAGTCTGCGCGCAGCCATGTAGTCCTTGGGATGATTGATCGCCTCGACGGCAATCAGTTCGCCGCCCTTGAGGTAACAGACGCTGAAACTGCGCATGGCCGGATCGCCGCGCAGCACTTGTTGATCGAAGCCTTGGGATAAACCGACGATCAGCAGTTTATTGTCAAATTGATCCGACCAAAACCAGGGTACGCGGTCGTGCACGGTCGGGCGGTCGAGAACGTTGAGCGCAGCGGCCTTCCCCTGCTCGAAAGCATTGTCGACCGACTCGAGGCGCACCCGCATGCCGAAACGCAGCGAGGGATGATTGGTGCAGTCGCCGGCCGCATAGATGGCCTCATCGCCGGTGCGGCAGTATTCATCCACGCGGATGCCGTTGTCGACTGCCAACCCCGCATCGCCGGCCAGATCGGTGTTCGGTACGGCACCGACGCCGACAATGAGCAAATCCGCCTCGTGGGTGCTGCCGTCGGCGCAGACGACGCGCTCGACGCGCCGGGCGCCCTCGAGACGGACCACGCGGGTGTTGCAGATGATCTTGATGCCCTGGGTGCGATGCTCATGGGCGAAGAACTCCGAGACGCTCGATGCCACGACCCGGTTCATGAGGCGGTCCGCCATTTCGAGAACCGTGACGCTGCAGCCGAGCTGACGAGCGGTCGCCGCGGTCTCGAGTCCGATGTAGCCGCCACCGATGATGACCGCCCGCGCCCCCGGCTTCAGGTCCTCGCGGATCGCCGCGACGTCGGCGATGCCGCGCAAATAATGCAAGCCGGTCAACTCCGATCCCGGACAGGTCAGCGGGCGTGCCTTGCCGCCGACGCACAATATCAGACGGTCGTAGGCGATTTGGCTGTCGTCCTCCAGAGTCACTTGCCGGCGAGCCCGATCCACCCGTCTCGCCCCGATACCCAGCTTGAGCTCGACCCGGTGCTCGTCGTAGAACGCCCGGTGCCGGAAGGGCAGCCGGTCGGCCGAGAATTCGCCGGCGAGATATTTCTTCGACAGGGGGGACGCTGGTAAGGGAGATGCGGCTCATCGCCGATCAAGGCGATGCGCCCACCGTACCCCTCACGGCGCAGAGTATCGACCGCCTGCGCTCCCGCCTGTCCGCCGCCGATGATGAGGACCGTCGAGAGCATCGAGTTCCTTGGAATTGCGGGTCAGCCGCCCGGAGAGCGCCTTTATAGCGGTTCAGCGCCTGCCTTGCCAGCCGGCGGAGCCGGCCACAGCCCCGAACCCGGGGTCTCAGGCTCATATCGTCGTGCCGGTCGGCTAGAATAGTAATAGGATTGTCACGGCGGCCCAGCGCTCAAGCGGAGTCCTGCAATGAAATTGATTACTGCCATCATCAAGCCCTTCAAGCTGGACGACGTACGTGCGGCGCTATCGGAGATTGGGGTGTCGGGAATGACCGTGACCGAGGTCAAGGGCTTCGGGCGCCAGCGAGGGCATACGGAGCTGTATCGCGGGGCCGAGTACGTCGTCGATTTCGTCCCCAAGACGCGCATCGAGGTCGCCGTCAAGAACGAGTTGGTGGATCAAGTCATGGAGGCCATCGTCGGCGCTTCCAAAACCGGAAAGGTCGGCGACGGCAAGATCTTCGTCACCGACATCCTTCGGGTGCTGCGCATCCGAACCGGTGAATCAGACAACGCTGCCTTGTAAGCGCACGTCCGTCGCACGCGCGGGATGAGCGCCGGCACTGCCCCAATGAAGTTTGGGGATTGCCGCCGGCTTGCGCTCGCGGCCCTGATTCTCGCCCTCGCCCCGCCGGCGCCCGCGGCGAAGCTCACCGATTTGGAGCACACGCAGATCGAAGTGCCGCGGCCGGCCGATGTGCCGAGCGACCGGGTGATGGAAGCGGCAGGCGCCGTCGTCGGCAAGGTCGACATCGAGATCAAGAACATTTTCGACGAGAGCGATCAGCGCGAAAACACGGGTCTATACCGTCTCGCCAATCATCTGCATCTTCGCACCAAGCGCAAGGCGATCCAGGCGCAGCTGCTGTTCAAGAGCGGCGAGCCCTACAGTGGGCGCCGGCTCGCGGAGACCGAGCGCAATCTGCGTCTCCTGCTCTACGTATACGACGCGCACGTCGTCCCGGTGCATTTCGCCGACGGCAAGGTCGACGTGAAGGTGATCACCAAGGATGTTTGGACGCTGAGTCCCGGCATCTCCTTCGGACGTGCCGGGGGCACGAACGCCACCAGCTACAACCTGCAGGACACCAATTTCCTGGGCTGGGGAAAGACCGTCGAGGTGTCCCGCACCAGCAACGTCGACCGTACCAGCAAAGCCATCGAATATGCGGACCCGAACGTATTTTGGTCGCAATGGACCGCGGCGCTGGCCTATGTCGATTCGAGCGACGGGAATCAGCGTTCGCTGCAACTCGCGCAACCCTTCTACTCCCTCGAGACGCCGGTGGAGCGCGAAGATCACGGCGCTCAGCTACGACCGTACCGTGTCCCGCTACAACCTGGGCAACATCGTCGATCAATTCAACGACAATCAGACGACCTATGAACTGAGCGGCGGCGTATCCGACGGCTTGGTGGACGGCTGGACCAAGCGGCTGCTGTTCGGGATGCACTACGACCGAAATAATTCGTTCCCACGCCGGTGACGACCTTGCCGGCCAATCCTCTGCCGCCGGACCGGACCCTGTCCTATCCTTTCGTCGGGTTCGAGGTTCTCGAGGACAACTACGCAAAGATCGGCGACGAAAACCAGATCGGCAGAACCGAGGATTTGTACTTCGGCACCGACGTCACCGGCTCAGATGGGCCTGTCGACGCCGGCGTTCGGTGCGGACCGCAGTGCCTTGATACTGGCCGCGAAGGCCGTGCGCGGACTGGAATTGACCGACGCGCAGCAGCTATTCCTGAGCGGCGATTTCTCGTCCCGCGTCGAGGGCGGCGGCCGGGCGCGCAATCTGATCACCGATGCAGCCGCCAAATACTACTGGCGCTGGCGCCCGGATTGGCTGCTGTATGCGGCGCTCTCGGGCACCGTCACCGATTCGCTCGATCCCGACATGCAGCTCCTGCTGGGGGGGGACAACGGCCTGCGCGGCTATCCGCTGCGCTACGAATCGGGCACGTCGCGCGGGGCTATTCACCGTCGAGCAGCGCGTATTCACCGACTGGTATCCGTTTCGGCTGGCGCGGGTCGGCGCCGCCATCTTCGCCGATGTGGGCCGAACCTGGGGCAGCGGCAGTCGTCGGCAACAGCGATCCCGGGCTGCTGAGCGACGTCGGTTTCGGGCTGCGCCTCGGCAATACGCGCAGCGGCCTTGGCAACGTGCTGCACGTCGATTTCGCCTTTCCGCTCAGCGACATCGCCGGCATTCAGAGATTTCAATTCCTGGTGCAGACGTTCCAGAGCTTTTAGGCGCCCCTCAGGCCGGCTCAGGACTGCGCGCGCTTTCGCCGGCGCGCACAGCATGAGAAAGCCGATGCACACGGCGAAATTGAGCACCCACCACCCGAGTTGCCGGGCGCTGTTCTTCTCGCCGGTCTTGCCGTCCGGCGCCGGCGATCTGCAGCGTCCCCTTGAGCTCCTCGCGAGTCCCGTCGCCCGCCACTTGAAATTGCACCGCCGCCGCGCCCGGAAGGGCGAGATCCGGCGTCTCGCAGCGTATAGCTGCCATCGACCTCGGCGATGGCCGGATGGGCGGCGCCCCTCAGTACAACCGTCACCATCGCATCGCGCACCGGCGCATTGTCGAGGATGCGGCTCAAGTGAATCGTCATCCGATCGCCATGCACCGTTCCGACGGCCAACAGCTCGGACGAACGCGCTTCGATTCGCGGCGGTTGGGGCGCGTCGGCGACCGCCGCTGCAGGTCGTCGTCGCGGCCGCCGCCAGCGGCGCCAGCGAAAAAGCGGCGACGATGCCCGGCAGGCAACGCGCACCTCGGATGCTCAAAGCAGGAAACCCACGATGCCCATCGCGGTTCCGGCGGCGCTGGCGAGAATGCCGAAGAGCGGGAAAGAAGCTGTTGCGCGCCAGGAAGAACAGCGAGCACAACACCAGCCCGAGTTCCAGCAACCCTTCGCCGATGTCGAAACGCAGTGCCCGGCGCTCTTCGAGCTCGCTCTTGACGTCTTTCGCCTCGGCTTCCTTCATGATGTCTTTGGCATCGCCGGCGTATTTGTCGCGCGCCGCCTCGAGCTTGCGCACCGGCAGCGATGGCCTTCTCGGAGTCGGCGGCGGGGCCGCCCTGCAGCAGCGACAGTGCCACATCGCTCGTGTGTTCGCGTATTTTCTTCGCTTGATAGAAGGCCCACTGGTCGTTCGATTCGGTGCGGTGGATGACCGCCTGGGTATGTGCGCGGTGCGAGGCGATCGTGACCACCGACAGCAGGATACCGACCACGCCGACCAGGATTCCCACGCGGCGGGTGTTCGGGTCCGCAGCGTGTTCCGGCTTGACTTCGATTTCCGGCATTGAGAATTCCTCCTTTCACTTGACGCGCATGCAAGCGGGGATTTGCGCGGGAAATGCCCAATACGCCGCTGCGCACGACTTCGACGATGTCGCCGAACGCGCCGACGTTGGCGATGAACTCGCCGATTTCGGTTTCGGTGCTGGTGAGTTCCACGATGTAGCTCGACGGGTTCGACGACAGTACCCTGCCGCCTACGCGGCGCAGCAACGTATTGACGGCCTCGATGTGTTCGGCCGCGATTTGCAGCTTGATCAGCATCAATTCGCGCGCCAGGTGATCGCCGCTGGTCATGTCCTCGACGGCCACGACATCGACGAGTTTGAGCAGCTGCGCATTGATTTGTGCGATCACCGCGTCCGAGCCGATGGTGACGAGCGTGATGCGCGACACGGTGGGATCGTTGGTGGGCGCGACCGAGAGGGACTCGATATTGTAGCCGCGGGTGGAAATGAGCCCGGTTACGCGGGTTAGCGCCCCGGCTTCGTTTTGCAGAAGTATCGCGATGAGATGCCGCATGGTCGTCAGAGGATACGGGGGGCGGAACTTGGGCGCCAGGGCGATAACTGCTAGTCTTTGAGGGTGAAGGACCGATACTGACATGTTGAATCAAGGGGCCCACCCGCTGGCCGGCGCCAGCATGACGGGTGCGGAGATGCTCGTCCAGGTGTTCGCCGATGAGGGTGTGGACACCGTCTTCGGTTACAGCGGCGGCGCGATTCTGCCGATTTACGACGCGGTCTTCCGCTACAACCAGGAGCATCAGTCGGCGATGCCGTTGATCGTTCCCGCGAACGAGCAAGGCGCCGGCTTCATGGCCGCGGGCTTTGCGCGCGCGAGCGGGCGGGTGGGTGTCGCGCTGGTGACTTCCGGCCCCGGCGCGACCAACACCGTGACACCGGTGCGGGACTAGCCAGGCCGATTCCGTGCCATCGTGGTCATTTGCGGCCAGGTCGCCACCACTTCGATCGGGACCGATGCCTTTCAGGAAGCGCCGGTGCCGAGCATCATGGGTGCGGTTGCCAAGCACGTCTTCCTCGTGACGGATCCGACGAAATTGGAGGCGACGGTACGCACCGCGTTTGAAATCGCGCGCACCGGGCGCCCCGGCCCCGTGGTGCTCGATGTTCCCAAGGACGTGCAGAACTGGAAAGGCGTGTTCCACGGCTCCGGCCGGTTGCCGATCCCGGGTTATCGGCAGCGCATGAATCGGCTGGAGGCGAGCAAGTTACCGGATGCGGCATGCGCGGCTTTCTTCGCCGCGCTGGGAGTCGCGAAGCGGCCGTTGATCTATGCGGGCGGCGGCGTGATCAACGCGAACGCCTCGCACGGCCTGCGGGAGTTCGCGAGAGAATTTCAAATGCCCGTGGTGACGACACTGATGGGCATCGGCGCCATGGACACCATGGATTCGCTGTCGATGCGCATGCTCGGAATGCACGGTGCCGCATTCGCGAACTACGCGGTCGATGACTGTGATTTCCTGATGGCGCTCGGCGCGCGCTTCGATGACCGTGTGGCCGGCAATCCGCAGAAATTTGCCGCGGGCGCCAAATTCATCGCCCACCTGGACATCGACGCATCGGAAATCAACAAGGTCAAGCGAGTCGATTGGAGCCACGTCGGCTTGATGCCGGACGCGCTGCGCAGCTTGATCGAGTACGGCAAACGCAGCAACTTCCGGCGCGACTGGTCCGAATGGCGTGATCGCTGCGCGGACCTGCGCGCGAAATACGCCATGAATTACGATCGCGACAGCGAACTCATTCAGCCGTATTACGTCATCGAGGAGATCAATCGCCTGACGCGGGGCGAGGCGATCATCACGACCGGCGTGGGACAGCATCAAATGTGGGCCGCGCAGTACTTCGACTTCCGCAGTCCGCGCTTATGGTTGACGTCCGGCAGCATGGGAACGATGGGCTTTGGGCTGCCGGCTGCGGTCGGCGCGCAATTCGCGGAGCGTCAACGCCTCGTGATCGACGTCGACGGCGATGCGAGCATTCGCATGAATTTGGGCGAATTGGAAACGGTGACGACGTACGATCTGCCGATCAAGGTCGTCGTGCTCAACAACTTCGGCGATGGCATGGTCAAGCAGTGGCAGAAGCTGTTCTTCAAGGGCCGCTTGAGCGCCAGCGACAAGAGCCTGCACACCAAGGACTTCGTGAAGACGGCGCTTGCCGACGGATTCAAGTTTGCCGCCCGCCTCGATAAGAAGAAGGACGTGCCGCAGGTCATCGAGGAATTCATCCGCTTCGAAGGCGCGGCGTTCCTCGAGGTGATGATCGATCAAAACGCCGGGGTGTATCCGATGGTCGGCCCCGGCCAGGCGTACGACGAAATGATTACGGGCGATCACATCGCATCGCGCACACAGGTTGAAATAAAGCCGCCCGACGCGTCCGAGATGTTCTAGGAGCTCCGGAGCTTCGCGGCCGCGGATACATGCCGCCGCGGCCGCGCGGCCGCGGCGGCACCGCCCGCGGCTACCACACGCCGCTGTTCTGCATCGTCGTCCATGGCTCGGCGGGAGACAACGCCGCACCCCGCTGCAGCAGCTCGATGGAGATGTTGTCCGGAGACCGGACGAAAGCCATGCGGCCGTCGCGCGGCGGGCGATTGATGGTCACACCGTGGTCCATCAGGCGCCGGCATGTCGCGTAAATGTCCTCCACCGCATACGCGAGGTGGCCAAAATTGCGCCCGCGCGCCGTAGGATTCCGGATCCCAGTTATGCGTCAGTTCCACCTGCGCCTGTTCATCGCCCGGAGCCGCCAAGAACACGAGCGTATATCGACCTTGAGGATAATCGCGGCGCGACAATTCGATCAGTCCCAGAGCATCCCGGTAGAACCGCAGCGATTCTTCGATGTCAGTGACACGAACCATGGTATGCAAATACTTCATGAGACAGTTCCCCGGGTCAGGTTGAAAAAATTGGAGTGAACGATGCACAAAAGCAAACTGAGCGGATTCATCATCGATTGCTGCACCGAGGATCTGCCCGCAGCCGCCGCCTTTTGGAGCGGCGCTCTCGGCATGCCGGTACGGGAGTTGCCGGGCAGCGAGGGTGAAAAGTATAGCCGTCTGGACGATGTGCAACACGGCCTGCACATCGAGGTGCAGAAGGTTGACCATCCGAGCCGAGTGCATCTCGACATCGAGACGGACGACATCGAGAGCGAGGTTCGGCGCCTGGAGAAGCTCGGTGCCAAAAGAATTCAGGCTGTTGAAAGCTGGTGGGTGATGGAAGCGCCGACCGGACAGCGATTCTGCGTGGTACGCGCCGCCTCACCCGGCTTCGAGCGCCAGGCGGCCGAATGGCCTTGAGCGGCAGTCGATTCGTCGGAGAATAGCTCCTGTCGCGTTGATGTCACAAATCGCCGACATATTTGACATAGTGCAACAGGCTGCCTTTTTAGCGGCATAACTGTTGGATTTCTCCCCTTTAGGGCGTAGTATTCCTGCCACTCCTGCAGTGCGTATTTAGCGGGTGTTACTTAATCGCAACAACCGATCAAACTCAAAGAAGGTCGAACGTAAGTGCACCTCATGTGCCGCGTATCCTCCACCGAAGGACGTGTCGGGTTATTACTCAGCACCTGTTCCACTCGATCTCCCCGGCTCGTCCGGGGATTCTTTTGACTGCCGCCTCCTCTTGATGAATCCGATTGAATTGCCCGTGCGAAAGGCTTTGTTATCAACGCAAGGCCCGAGAGCACGATGCAGGCGGCTTCCGCAGACAGGTCCGGTCTTGAAAGTCTCGTGGGTGCCATGGCGGCCGGCGACGATGCCGCTCTGTCCGTCCTTTATCAGAACACGGTGGCGCAGGTGTTCGCGATTGCCCGCGGCGTCCTGCGCTCGAAGGAAGATGCCGAGGAGGTCGTTTGCGACGTGTACACGCACGCGTGGCTGCGCGCGAGCAGCTTCGATGCCGGCCGCGGCAGCGTGAGGGCCTGGCTCGCCGTCATGGCGCGCAATCGTGCACTCGACCGTCTCCGTCAGCGCCGGGACCTGGTGTCGCTCGATGAGGAGCGCGGCGATGCCGACGGCGCGCCGTTCATGATCGATGCGTTCGGTCCGGAACAGATATTGGCCCGATTTCAGTCGGGCACTGCGCTGCATCGCGCCCTGAAGTCCCTCACGGCGCAGCGCCGGCAGCTGCTGAGCTTGGCGTTCTTTCAGGGTCTGAGCCATCAGGAAATCGCGGATGCGGTCGGGTTGCCATTGGGTACGGTCAAGTCGCACGTGCGCCGGGCATTGGCGGCCCTGCAGTGCGAGTTGGCGCATACCCAGGGCGGCGAGGCATGCGCAAATCCGTGCTCCGGGGGGCGCTGCTGTTGATCCGCTCTGAGATACCGCCGCGGAGTTTCCACGTCGTCTAATCGCCCGGGCTCCTCCGCACATGGACGGGTGCGTTCGATGCGGCGACAATGCAGCGCGCACTTCGGAGGATGAAATGACGGTGACCGACGGTTTTACGGGGGCGGTGGGCAACACCCCCTTGATTCGACTGCGTCGTTTGAGCGAAGAGACGCGCTGCGAGATTCTCGGCAAGGCCGAATTCATGAATCCCGGGGGTTCCGTAAAAGATCGCGCCGCCAAGTGGATCGTGCTCGATGCGGAACGGCGCGGTACGTTGAAGCCCGGCGGTACCGTCGTCGAGGGGACGGCTGGGAACACCGGAATCGGACTCGCACACGTGTGCAATGCGCGCGGATACAAATGCGTCATCGTCATGCCCGACAACCAAGCCGCCGAGAAATACCAGATCATCGAGGCTCTCGGTGCACAACTGCGCAGGGTGCCCGCAGTGCCCTACAGCAACCCCAATCAGTATCAAAAGGTTGCCGGCCGGTTGGCCGCCGAGCTGCCGAACGCAATCTGGGCGAACCAGTTCGACAACACCGCCAATCGCCTGGCGCACTTCGAGTCCACCGGACCGGAGATTTGGCGCGACACCGCCGGAAAAGTGGACGCATTCTGCGCCTCGACGGGCACCGGCGGAACTTTGGCGGGAGTCGCCGCCTATCTCAAGTCTCAATCCCCGGCCGTGCGCATCGTGTTGGTGGATCCGCCGGGCAGTTCGCTCTATCACTATTTCAAGGACGGCGAACTCAGATCGGACGGCGGTTCATCGATCACCGAAGGGATCGGCACCGGACGCGTCACGGCGAATCTCGAGGGAGCGCCGATCGACGACGCGCTGCGAATCCAGGACGCGGAAACCATGCGTTTCGTGTATCGGCTGCTGCGCGAGGAAGGCTTGATGCTCGGCAGTACGGCGGGGATCAACGTCGCCGCCGCCGTCGCGGTCGCCAGGCAATTGGGCCCGGGCCATACCATCGTGACCGTCCTGTGCGACGGGGGCGCCAAGTATCAGTCGCGCCTGTTCAATCGGGCGTGGATCGAGGAGCGCGGTTTCTCGGCGGCCATCGCGGAGCCGCGATGAGTGCCGCCTCACCCGGGTTGAAGCCTTGCGCCGCCTGACGCATCACACGGCCTGAAGCCTCACGCGGTTTGAAAGAGGTCCGCCGCCGCGCCGCTGCCGAACCACGCGAGCGTGGAGTGCAGCGACACCACGTCGCCGACCACGAGCAGCGCCGGCGATTGCAGCTTTGCATCCGACGCCGCACGACGGAGGGTGCCGAGCGTTGCGGTGAGCACTCGCTGATCCAGCGTCGTGCCTTGGCCGATGAGCGCTGCCGGCCGATCGGCGGGAGCGCCGTGCGCCATCAGCTCCTCGACGATGTGGTCCAGGCGCGCGAGCCCCATGTAGAACACCGCGGTGGCGCCGGGCATGGCCAACGAGCGCCAGTCGGGCTCCTTGCCGTTCGGATCCGCATGCCCCGTCACGAAGCTGACACTGTGGGCGTGTTCGCGATGCGTGAGCGGAATGCCGGCATAGGCGGCGCAGCCGGCCGCAGCGGTGATGCCCGGCACGATGGAGAAATCGACTCCGGCGCGGGCGAGGGCCTCGAGCTCCTCCCCGCCGCGGCCGAACACGAACGGGTCGCCGCCCTTGAGACGCACGACCCGACTTCCCCGGCGCGCATGCTCGATCATCAGCTCGTTGATGTTCTCCTGGCGCGTGCCCTCCCCGCCCGCCGTCTTGCCGACGCAAATCCGAACCGCATCGCGCCGCGCGAGGTCCAACACGGCGGCCGACACCAATCGATCGTGCAAAATGACGTCCGCGTCCTGCAGGACCCGCAGCGCCTTCAATGTGAGCAATTCGGGATCGCCGGGACCCGCGCCCACCAGAACCACCTCGCCGGCGGCACGCGGTGCGCCGGCGCTGGTCGCCAGCAGTTGCTGGGCGATACGCGCCGCGCCGCGCCGATCGCCGTCGACGAAGCGGCGCGCGGCGGGTCCGTCGACGATGGCCTCGAAATAGCGCCGCCGCTCCTCGGGATCGCGCAGCCGCCGGCGGCTGGCCTTGCGCAGCTCGCGCAGCCACGAAGCCAGGTCTCCCAAACGCTGCGGAATGAGCGCCTCCAGGCGTTCGCGTAAACGACGCGCCAAAACCGGCGAAGACCCGCCGGTCGATACGGCCACCAGCACCGGCTCGCGATCGATGATCGCCGGAACGATGAAGCGCGAAGCTTCCCGGTCGTCCACGACGTTGACGGGAATGGCGCGCGCGTCGCTCAAATTGGCGATCCAACGATTCACTGCGCGACGCGACGTGGCAACGATTACCAGCCGCACATCGTCCAGGTCCGACGGCACGAACTCGCGGATTACCGCGGTCAGTGCACCGCGCGCGGCGCGCTGCAGGAGTTCGGGAACGATCTCGGGTGCAACGACAGTGATGCGTGCACCGCTACGCTCCAGCAGCGCGACTTTGCGCAATGCCACTCCGCCGCCGCCGACGACCAGCACCTTTTGCCCTTCAAGGTCGAAGAAAACGGGGAAGTAATTCAATCGATGAGTCCTCGTCGGGCGCTCGTTGTGACTATGATTCGGCGCCGCTCAGTCCGAGCGCGGGAATCTGGCGCCGCGGATGCAATCCGCATTCGCGCGAGTCGGCGCGTTCCCACCACCAGCGTCCGGCGCGCGCATCCTCGCCCGGCTGCACCGCGCGCGTGCAGGGTGCGCAGCCGATGCTGGGATAACCGATGTCGTGCAACGAATTGTAAGGCAGGCGCTTTTTGCGGATATAGTCCCAGATTTCCTTCTCCGACCAGTCGAGCAGCGGACTGACTTTGTGCAGGCCATATTCCGCGTCCCATTCGATCGGAGCCGCCAGCGCGCGGCTCGCCGACTGTGCGCGGCGAATTCCGGTGACCCAGGCATCGCGTCCGGCGAGGGCGCGCCGAAACGGCTCGACCTTGCGCACGGCACAGCAGCTGCGACGCTCGTCCATGCCATTGCGGAAGCCGTTGATGCCGTTCTCGCCGACCCACTCCTCCAACCGCGCCGCCTCGGGATAGTAGATGCGCAATTTGCGGCCATAGCGGCGCTGCAGCCGCTCGATCAAATCATAGGTTTCCGGGAACAGCCGGCCGGTGTCGATGCTGAAGATTTCGATTTGCGGAACCGCCTCCCAGATCAGATCGGTGAGAACCATCGATTCCGCGCCTAAGCTATTGGCGTAGCACATATTTTTGTAGCTTGCGAGGGCGGCGCGAAGCTGCGAAATACTGCCCTCTGCGCGCTCGCGCAGGCTCGTCGGTAATTCGAACACGGTTGATCTCAGGTGGAGCGATGTGAGGTCACTATAGGAGCACCGGATCGCATTCGAAACGAACTATCGCTTATGAGGACATGCAATTCCGTGCTAGCGGCGGAGAGCTGCCGCCGCGCCGCAGCGCCCGCAAAACTTATATCCTAGAGCAATGAAATTTCAGCAATTGCGCTACCTCGTGGCCGTACACGAGAACGGGCTCAACATCACGGCCGCCGCGCGGCAGCTGCATACCTCGCAGCCCGGCGTCAGCCGTCAGCTCAAGATGCTCGAGGAGGAACTCGGATTTCAGCTGTTCGAGCGCGAGGGCCGCGCACTCACCCGAACCACGGCCGCGGGCGAGGAGATCATTTCGCGCGCCACCAGCATCCTGCGCGAAATGCAGAATATCCGCCGCACCTCCGCGGAACTGCGCAAGGCCGACGGCGGTTCGCTGTCGATCGCGACGACGCACACTCAGGCGCGCTATGTGCTGCCGCCGGTGATCCGGGCGTTCCGGCTCAAGTACCCGAAGGTGCGCCTGCATCTGCATCAGGGCACCTCCGAGCAGATCGCGGAAATGGTGGCGCGGGATCGCGTCGACTTCGCGATTGCAACCGGATCGGAGGACCTTTTCCCGCATTTGGTGCGATTACCGGTGTATCGCTGGCATCGTGCGGTGGTCGTGCCGCGAGGCCATCCTCTCGCGTCGGCGGGCAAACTGACCCTGAAGAAGCTGGCCGACTATCCCATCGTCACGTACGTGTTCAGCTTCTCCGGCCGCTCCTCACTCCCTGCCTTGTTCGAGACGGCGGGGCTGTCGCTCGATGTGGCGCTCACGGCTCGCGATTCGGACGTCATCAAGACATACGTGCGCATCGGCCTGGGGGTGGGCATATTGGCGCGCCTTGCGATGGATCCGGCAACCGATTCGGATCTGGCCGTACTCGATGCGGACCATCTATTCGAGGGGCACACGACCTGGATAGGCTTTCGCCGCAGCGCGCTGCTGCGCGCATATATGTACGAGTTCATCGAACTGCTTGCCCCCCACCTGCCGCGCAAGCTGGTGCGGGAGACGGAGAAGCTGGAGACCCAGCAAGAAGTGGATCGCATCCTGCAGGATCTTCAGATACCCCTGCGCGACGGGCCTTGAGCGCATCGCGAAACGATGCACCGAAGGGTATCAGCGGTGGCGCAGCCTGACGGCGAGCCCGGCGTCGTTCGCGGGCTGGTACGCGGCCGAAAAGGTCGCGAGCGCATCGCGCGCGGTTTCGATTTCGGCCTCCGGCAGCTCGAAGCTATTGAAGCCGCAGCGCGCGAGGAAGAACAGCTGATCCCGGCGCACATATCCGGTCGCCCGCAATTCGCCGGCAAACTTCCAGCGTTCGCGCAGCAGGCGTCCCTGCGTGTAGCCGCGGCCGTCGCTCGGGCCGGGAAACTGCGCGCCGACGAGCGTGAGCCGCGCAAGATCCGGTGCGAGCTGTTCGACTTTGTGCATCGGAGCGAGAATTACGCCGAGACGCCGGTCGCTCGAGGTCCAGCGTTCGCGCTCCGACAACCACTCGCCGAGAGTCAAGATCAACCCGGCATCGCCGGCGTCCCGTGCCTCGTTGGCATAAAGCCAATCATCCGCGACCACCTCGCCGTCACGCAGCAGCCGGCGCGGCATACGCTCTCTCCTTGAACGGCTTCACGCCGACGCGCCGCACGGTATCGAGGAATCGCTCATCGCCGAGGCGCAGCTCGACGTAGACCTCCAGGAGCTGTGCGATCGTCTCCGCCACGTCGGCCTTGGCGACCGACGGGCCGATGACGGTGCCCAACGACGCATCGGCGCCGGCAGCCCCGCCGATGGTGATCTGGTACCACTCCTCGCCGCCCTTATCCACGCCGAGAATGCCGATGTTGCCCACGTGGTGATGACCGCACGCGTTCATGCAACCCGACATCTTCACGTCGATTTCACCAAGATCGTAGATATAATCGTAATCATCGAACCGCTCATTGATGAGCTTCGCGACTTCGATCGAGCCGGCATTGGCGAGGCTGCAAAAGTCGAGCCCCGGGCAGCAGATCATATCGGTCAGGGTCCCGATGTTCGGCGTCGCGAGTCCGGCGGCATCGAGCGCCTGCCACAACTCGAAGGTCTTTTCCTGCTCCACATCGGCGAGCAGCAGATTTTGCGTATGCGTGACGCGCACCTCGCCGAAGCTGTAGCGGTCGGCAAGATCGGCCACCAAGTCCATTTGTGCGGCCGTGGCGTCGCCGGGCGCGACACCGGCCTTCTTCAGCGACACGTACACGACGCGATAGCCGGGCACTTTGTGCTCGCTCGTGTTGTACCGATACCAGGCGCGAAACGCGGTGACTTTGCCTGCGGCGGGCTCGGAGTCGGCGAGGCTGCGATAGGCGGGCGGTTGGAAAAATGCGCGCATGCGCGCGACGTCCGCCTCCGTGACGCGCAGGCCGCCCTCTTTGATCGATTCCCATTCGGCCTCGACGTGTCGTCGAAACTCCTCGATGCCGAGCGACTTCACGAGAATCTTGATCCGAGCCTTGGTCAGGTTGTCCCGCCGGCCCTCGCGGTTGTAGACGCGCAGAACCGCTTCCAAATAAGACAGCAGATGTTCGCGGGGCAGGAAATCGCGCACCACTTGGCCGATGATGGGAGTGCGGCCCAAGCCCCCGCCGGCCAGGATCTCGAAGCCCGGCTCGCCGCCTGCGCTGCGCACGATGTGCACGCCGACGTCGTGCACCAACGTTGCGGCGCGATCGCGCGGCGAACCGGTCACGGCAATCTTGAACTTGCGCGGCAGGTAGCTGAATTCGGGATGAAAGGTCGACCACTGCCGGATGATTTCGCACCAGGGACGCGGATCCTCGATCTCGTCCGGTGTGACGCCCGCCAGATGATCCGAGGTGGTATTGCGGATGCAGTTGCCGCTGGTTTGGATGGCGTGCATTTCGACCGAGGCGAGCTCGGCGAGAATGTCCGGGACGTTCTCCAGCTTCGGCCAGTTGTATTGCAGGTTTTGTCGGGTGGTGAAATGCCCGTATCCCCGGTCGTACCGCCGCGCAATCCCTGCCAGCGTGCGCAGTTGGACCGCCGACAGCAGCCCGTAGGGGATGGCAACCCGCAGCATCGGTGCATGCCGTTGAATGTAGAGGCCATTTCGCAGCCGCAAGTGCTTGAACTCCTCGTCGTTGAGCTCGCCGCTCAAGAATCGGCGCGTTTGGTCGCGAAACTGCGCGACGCGCTCGTTGACGAGGGTTTGGTCGATGGCGTCGTACCGATACATGGATCGATACTCTAGCCGCCGCACCTCTGCCCCGGCCAATAACAAGGAGGCATGCGCTCATAACAGTTCGCACCATTGTGTGAAGCACGTCAGGTGTCCGCGAGCTCGGTCAGCGCCGGCCGCGCTGCGGCCCCCTCGGGATGCATTTCGCGTCTCAGGTCTCGATAACCGGGCGCCGGGGTTGGTAAAACGTGAATCGCTTGGCAGAGCAAAACGCGCGTTGCGTGCAGCATCGCGTAGGTCAATACAGGGTCCGAACGGGTGGCAAAAGATCTCACGGAAGTTTTGGTCGCGCCGGACACTTATCATGTGTCGCCCGAACCCATGCTGATGGTCGCCGAGTTGCACGGCGCCCTCGCGCTGTGCCTCCATGACGAGGTGCGCGGCGTCGGCGGCCTGCTGCACCTGAAATTCATGGGCGGCACCGGCCGGCCGAGCGACGTAACCGACAACACGTTGAGTTCCGTCTTGGTGGTGCTCGATCGCTTCAAGCGGGCGGTTCTCGGCAATTCGACGCGGGGCGATGAAATTCAAGCCCGCATCCTGGCCCACGCACTGCCTCCGACGGACATCGGCGAGCCCAGCGCCTCGCTCGTCGATCTGATTCAGGCCGATCTGGCCGACGGAAAAATCGCTTGCGGGACGCAAACCATGCGCAGAACCGAATCGCTTCGGGTGTGTTTTCAGCCTTTCGAAGGTCGTGTCTGGGTTTGCGGTCCCAACAACCTGCGACCGACGGCGAAAGCGAAGCGTTCGGCAGTTTGAGCAACCCTTGAGGGGTTGCCGCCCGATTTGCGCGCGAACGCGATAGTTCATTAAGCTTCCCCGGAGCTCGCACGAGTTCGAGCAGCACAGCGATCGAGCCGCGTGCACTGCGATTGGAACGGGGGTAGCCATGCGTATTGCGATGGTGATGGCGGCGGTCGTTATGGCCGGCTGCGCGAGCGATAAGCTCGCCGTGGCGCCCCCGGCGGGTGTGGATCTGAGCGCCCATTGGAAGCTCAATGAAGCCGACAGCGATGATCCGCAGCGTCTCCTGCAGAGTCAGCTGGCGAATGCCACCGCAGCGGCCGGCCCCGGCGGTTCGACCGGCTCGGGCGGACGAGGCGGCCGGTCGCGCGGCGGCGGAGGCTATGCGGGCGGCCCCCTCGGACCTGCGATGCCCTCCGTGCTCGCCCTGGATGAAGCGTTGCGCTGGCCGGGCAAGGATTTGATCATCAAGCAAAGCGGTGGCACGGTCACATTCAGCTCCGGAGGCAGCAAGCGGGTGTGCCGGCCGGATCTCGACCAGCATCGTCACCGGCCTTCGGGGAGCGACGACCCATCCCATGGACGCGGAGACGTACCGCCGCCGGTTTGCGGTTGGGATGCGGGAACGCTGGTGGTGCAGTCCGGCGAACCCGAAGATGAACGGCCGCCATTCGAACTCCGTTTCAGCGTCTCGGACGACGGACGACGACTCATCGAATTAGCCTCGTTCAAGGGAGGCCGCTCGAGCGGTTTCACGGCCTCGCGGGTCTGGGACCGGGTGCCCGCCGCTGCGGCCGGCGCGGCGGCGCCCGGCGTGCCGCCGCCGGCATCAACGACGAACGCGGCCCAATAAAAAAGCCGGGCGGCGCCCACCCGGCTTTCAAGTCCCCATGCCTTTCGCGGCGCTTTTTGGCCCGCACTCGCGATTGATCGGTCTTTTTACTTCCCCTGAAAAGCTATTGCGTTCCAGCAACACTGTAGCTGTGCGGCGACGTGTAAGCCAGCCCTAAAGTAAAAAAGCGAAAAAATTAATGTATGAAAAAAACAACAAAAACGGTCGCCGGTGGGCTTGAGGCGGCCCGCAGGCGAGTTCGAGTATCCTCTGCACCCATTGTCGTCAAGAGTGGAGATCTCTCTAGGTGAAGCACCCCAAGTTGTCGCCCGTGCAGCCGATCGCGGTTCGTACACGCCGTGCTTATTTTGACTGCACGTTTGGTCAGCTGCACGTCCGCACCGCATTCCCGACGACGGGCGGTTTCGACGAGCAGGTCACGCTCTTCTGTCTGCATCCCAGCGAGGGGTCGAGCCGCACCTTCGACCGGTTACTGCCCGAGATCGCCGGCGAGCGCTCGGTCTATGCCCCTGATTTACCGGGCTTTGGAGAATCCGATGCCGCCACACGGCTCACCTTTGCGGACGCCGCCGGCGCGATGTCGGACCTGGCGAGCGACTTGCGGCTTCGCCAGATCGATGTACTGGGCGTCCGTTATGGCGCCGCGGTCGCGGTCGAGCTCGCCGCCGCAAGACCCGCTCTGGTGCGCCGTCTGGTCCTGGTGGGGCTACCGCTGCTCGATCGCATGCCCCTCGTCGAGCAGGAGACTTTGGTGCTGCGCATTCAACCGGGAGCTGACGATGCCCCGTGGACCAAAGGCGTACTGCCCAACGCGCGTTTCGTTGAGTTGGCCGACTATGCCGCCGACCTTTTTGACGCCGCTCCCAAGACGCTGGCGAGGCAAATCGACGCTTTTCTCAAAGGATAGGTCCCGCCCGTGCGGCTCAATAAATACATCGCCGAAACCGGGGCGTGCTCGCGGCGCGAAGCCGATCAATGGATCGAAGCCGGACGCGTCACTTGCAACGGAGTCCGCGCCGCTCTCGGCACTCGGGTCAAAGACGGCGATGAGGTATGCGTGGACGGTGAACTCGTCGGGGCCAAGAAGCGGCAAATCTATATCGCACTGAACAAGCCGACGGGCATCACCTGTACCTCGGAGCCGCACATCCCGGACAACATCATCGAGTTCGTTGGTCATCGCGAGCGGATTTTTCCGATTGGGCGACTGGACAAGGAGTCCGAAGGATTGATCTTGCTGACCAACGACGGCGACGTGGTCAATGAAATCCTGCGTTCGGAAAACAATCACGAAAAGGAATACATCGTGACCGTGGATCGGCCCATTACGGATCTGGCCCTTCGCATGATGGCGGGCGGCGTGAAAATCATGGGGCACACGACCAAGCCGTGCACGGTCACGCGCATCGACGGCCGCAGCTTTCGAATGATTCTCACGCAGGGGTTGAATCGCCAGATCCGCCGCATGTGTTCGGCGCTCGGCTACAGAACACAGCGACTGCAGCGCGTGCGCATCATCAACATCCGCCTCGGCACACTCGGCGTCGGCCAGTGGCGCAATCTGACCGAGGCGGAAGTGGCCGACCTGATGCGCCCTCGAGCGGCACGGACCGAAGTGGCGCATCCCGGCGCGACCGAGTCCGGCTCCTAGCTCGAGCGCAGCACCGCAGCGGGAACGCCTTCCGACCATTGGCGGCCGATCGCGGTGCGCCACTCGGGGTCTTGAGCCCTGGCCGCGAGCCAGCGGAAAAAATCCTCCCCTCGATTGGTCCAGTAGGCGTGGCTGAACAGCACGCCGCCGGTGCTGGATTCGACCGTGAAGCGGCGACGCAGACCGAGGCTTGCCCAGCCGCGGGAACACTTGATGCGCGGTGAGTTCTCCGATAAGGCGTACTGCTCGGGACCCACCTGCAGCCGCAATCGGCCGGCACGGCCGTACACGCAGATATTCGGTTGCGCGGCGCGAATCAGTGCGACGCCGTGCACCAGCGATGGGGGCACGTCGTAAGCGGTCCAAGTGCCCCCGAGCACGTGCCACTGCAGGACCATGCTATGACGGCGAAAATCGATGACGGATACGGAGCCTGCATTGTCGGAGCCCATGCCGGAAGCATGCTCTATTCAGGCGCCATTTTGAATCTCAGGCGTTATTTCGAATCGCGACTGGGCAAATCCGCGAACACATCTTGGACGATGCCCGGGGTCAGCAGCTGCGGCAGCACGACTGGAGCGGCGGAGCCGGGCTTGGAATTGTAGACGACATACAGCGGCACACCGGCGCGCCCAAACGAGGCGAGCGCCGCGGTAATCGCGGGATCGCGATTCGTCCAGTCGCCTTTCATCAGCGTTACGCCCTTGCCGCGAAAGATACGCTGCACGGCTGCGTCGGCGAACGCATTGCGCTCATTGACCAGACAGGTCAGGCACCAGCTCGCAGTGAAATTGACCAGTAGCGGCTGCCCTTTCGCATTGAGTTCGGCGACCCGCGCCGGATCGTAGGCCTGCCACGACTCCTCGGCCGATGATGCGGACGTCGGGGAGACATTGGAGGAGGCGGCGGCGACATCCGCAAATTTGATCGGCAGCACGATGGCGAGGAGCACCGCGGCAGCGGCGGTGAGCAGGGCAGTCACGCGACCGCCGGTCGAACTCCATTTGGACTTTTGATAGGACCAGGCCGCCAATGCCACGAGAATCGCGCCGGCCAATGCGGCGCCGAGACCGATGGAGGAGGTCTGCTGCGCGAGAACCCACAATAGCCACGCCGCCGATGCGTACATCGGAAACGCAAATATCTGCTTCAAGGTATCCATCCAGGCCCCGGGTTTCGGCAGGGCGCGGCGCATCCAGGGAGCGAGCGACAGCAGCAAATAAGGCAGCGACAGACCCGCTCCCAGCGCGGCGAAAATGACCAGGGCAACGCGCGGCGATTGCGTCAGTGCGGCGCCGACCGCGGCGGCCATGAACGGAGCGGTGCAGGGCGTGGCAACCAACGTCGTCAAAACGCCGGTGAAAAACGACGCGCGATAGCTGTCTCCCTGGGTCAGACCATCGCCAACCCCGGCCAATCCGCCGCCGATCTCAAATACACCTGAGAGGTTCAAGCCGACCGCCATCAAGAGATAGATCATGAGCGTGACGAACAGCGGCGACTGAAGCTGAAACCCCCAACCGATTTGCTCGCCGCCGGCGCGCAGCACTAACAGCACGACGGCGAGCGCGAGCATCGAGCTGATGACGCCGGCCGCGAATACGATCCCCTTCATGCGAACTGCGGCAGGATGCTTCTTTGCGTGCTCGACCAAGCCAATGGCCTTGATCGACAGCACCGGAAACACGCAGGGCATCAGATTGAGGATCAGCCCGCCGAGGATGGCGAGCAACACGAGCACCGGCAGTGCGGGAGTGTCCCCGACACCGACACCGGCACCGGCCGTGCCCGAGGCCAGCGGCGCGAATCGCGCCGGCGCTGCGCCAGGCGCCCCGCCGCGCGACGTGGCCCCCGGGGCGAAATCCGCGGCGATCTCGAGGGGAACCGGGATCGCCTCGTTGCCGCTCTGTTCGGAAATGAGCAACACGCCGCGAATCGGGCCGCTTTGCGGCGGCTGGTAACCGATCTTCATCGCGAGGTCGATCGCGCCGTCGCGGCGCGTCAGCGCCTGTGGCGCGGCGTACTCGATACTGCCTTCCTCATAAGGGAAGAACGCCAATGTCTTGACTTGGGAGAGCGTGCCTCCCCACTCGGTGCCGAGTGTCAGGATCAATCGACCGTCGCGAATCCTTGCGCTGGCCGGGGCCGGTGCCGCGCCGGGAAGATCGCCGCGGGCCGCCGCGAACAAGGGCTCTGTGGCCGGGTCGATTGCGCCGGTTCGAGCCGTCAGCGGCAGCCGCAATTGCAGCTCGGCGCTCTCCGGAATGCATACGTCGGCGCACACCAGCCAGCTCGCTTTCGCCGCGAGGACGAGCGCAGCACCCGTCTCGAGACCCGGAGCTGCCGTTATTTGCACCAGATGCATCGCGTGCTTGGCGTAACCGTAGTTGACCAGCGGAGCAACTTCGAAGCGATGCGGCGTGGTCCAGACAATATCCCCCGCCGTCACGCCGGCAGGCAGCGTCCAGTTCAATTTGGTCGCCTGTCCCGAATCTCCGGGGTTGCGCCAATAGGTGTGCCAGCCATCGCGTATATTGAGTTCGAGAGCCACCCAAATCGATTGTCCGGGTGCGATGGCGTCGACCTCACTGATCAATCGCGCTTTGACGTTATCGCTGACGACGGTCGGTCCGGAAAGCGCATGGGCCGCGGCCGATGCCAAAGCCAAGGCGAGGAACATCCATTTCAATATGCGCATACTGCGTATGGTACCCAATAAATCCGCGCCCAGAGCCGAAGAACCGTCCCGGCGCTGTGCAGCGACTCACAGTTTCAGGCAAACATACCCTCGGGGCGTGGCTTGAGCTAATGTACCCGCCCGCATCCTCAAGTAACCCATGCAAGAAAATTACGTAGAACGAATCCTCAAAGCCAAGGTGTACGACGTCGCGACCCAGACCCCGCTGGAAATGGCGAGTCGACTGTCTCGCCGCCTGAACAATCGCGTGTTCTTCAAGCGGGAAGACCTCCAGCCGGTGTTTTCGTTCAAAATTCGCGGTGCGTACAACAAGATCGCTCAGCTCTCCTCGATCAGTGCGCAGCGCGGCGTCATTTGCGCCTCCGCGGGCAACCACGCCCAGGGCGTCGCACTCGGTGCGCGTACGCGCGGCATCCCCGCCCTCATCGTCATGCCGTTGACGACGCCGGAAATCAAAGTGCAGGCGGTCGCCGATCTGGGCGGCGAGATCGTGCTGCACGGCGATGACTACGATCATGCCTACGAACGGGCCATCGAGCTGGCGCGGGAGCGCGGGCTGGTGTTCGTGCACCCGTTCGACGATCCGGACGTGATCGCCGGTCAGGGTACGATCGGCATGGAAATTCTGCGGCAGCTGCACGGCGACGCCATCGACGCGATCTTCGTTCCCATCGGCGGCGGGGGTCTGATCGCCGGGATTGCGGCCTACGCGAAATCGCTGTATCCGCGGATCAAGATCATCGGCGTCGAGCCCGAGGATGCGGCCGGAATGTTCGAATCGCTGCGTGCCGGCAGGCGCGTGACGCTGGATCGCGTCGGTATTTTCGCCGACGGCGTCGCGGTGCGCCGCGTCGGCGAGGAGACTTTCCGCCTCGCCAAGCAATACGTCGATGAGATCCTGCTCGTGACCACCGATCAAATTTGCGCCGCAATTCAGGACATCTTCGAGGACACGCGCTCCATCGCGGAGCCCGCCGGCGCCTTGGCGGTGGCGGGCATCAAGAAGTACGCGGCGCGCGAATCGTGCGCTGCGCGCACGCTCATCGCGATCAATGCCGGTGCGAACATGAACTTCGACCGTCTGCGCTATGTCGCCGAGCGCGCCGACGTCGGGGCGCAGCGCGAAGCGCTGCTGGCGGTCGAGATTCCCGAAGTGCCGGGGTCCTTCCTGCGTTTTTGCGAGCTGCTCGGCCGGCGCAGCGTCACGGAGTTCAATTACCGGTATCGGGATTCGCAAGGAGCCCAGGTCTTCGTCGGCCTCGCGCTGCGGGATGGCAAATCCGAGCGTATCGCGCTCGTCGACCTCATCAGCAAGGCCGGGTTTCCCGTGCACGATATGACCGACAACGAGATGGCGAAGCTGCACGTGCGCTACATGGTCGGCGGTCAGGCGCGCGGCCTCTGCGACGAGCGGCTGTATCGCTTCGAATTTCCGGAACGGCCGGGCGCGCTGTTGAGGTTTCTGCAGGCGATCGGCTCGGGGTGGAACATCAGTCTCTTCCACTACCGCAACCACGGCTCGGATTACGGACGCGTGCTCGCCGGAATCCAGGTGCCCCCGGCTACGCGTACCGATTTTCTCCTGCATCTGAACGATCTGCAGTACGCCTATACCGAAGAGACCGACAATCCGGCCTACAAGATCTTCCTGGGCGGGTCGGACAGGCTCCCGGCTGCTGGATGATTGCGACCGAGTATCAGGTGCGGCGCGTACCGCGCTACGAGACCATGCGAGTGCGGGGACTCGATATGCACCTCACGCGCTGGGGGCCGAGCCCTTCCGCCGGCGCCTCGCCGGTTCTGCTGCTGCACGGCTGGCAGGATACCGGCGATACGTTTCAGTTCATGGTGGACGCGTTTGGGCAGGACTGGCCGCTCGCGGCGCCTGACTGGCGCGGCTTCGGGCGCAGCGAGTGGGCGCAGGGCGGCTACTGGTTTCCGGATTACCTCGCCGATCTGGATTCGCTGCTGGAGCAGCTCAGTCCCGGGGTACCGATCCGCATCGTCGGACACAGCATGGGAGGCAACGTTGCCGCCTTGTATGCGGGTCTGCGGCCGGAGCGCGTGCGATGCCTCGTCAATCTGGAAGGATTTGGGCTGCCGCGAAGCCGGCCGGACCAGGCACCCGACCACCTGCGCAAGTGGCTGGACCAGGTGAAGGCCGTGCCGCCCCTCAGGAATTACGACTCCTTCGAGCAGCTGGCGTCCATCATCCGTTTCCGCTATCCGCGCTTCAGCGAAGCGCAATCGGCTTTCATCGCCAAAGTCTGGGCGAAACGCGAAGCGGATGGGCGGGTGCATCTGCTCGGGGATGCGCGCCATCGCTGGGTCAACCCCGTGCTGTACCGGCGCGAGGAGAGCGAAGCGTGCTGGCGTGCAATCAAGGCGCCCATGCTGATGCTGCTCGGCGAGCACTCCGATTTCCTCCTGCGCCTCGGCGCCGATGGCACCGAGGAGGCGTTTCGCGCGATCATCTCCGCTCTGGAGATCGCCCACATCGCAGGTGCGGGACACATGTTGCACATCGAAAAGCCGGATTTGGTCGCCGCTCGGGTCGAGAGTTTCTTGAGCGGCCATTGAATGTCGCTGACGCGCCGCATTTACCCCACACGCTACGGGCAGCTGCACCTGCGCAGCAGCGACGGCAAGGGCCTGCCGTTGGTGCTGCTGCATTCATCGCCGCGCTCGGGCGAAATGTGGGAGGGGCTGCAGCTGCGGCTCTCGAGGCCCGCGCACGCCCCGGATCGTCTGGGATATGGGTTCTCCGACGCTCCGCCGTGGGCTTTGTCGCTCGAGCAATATGCGCACAGCACCATCGATGCGCTCAAGAGCGCCGGGGTGCAGGGCCCGTTCGATCTCCTCGGGGTGCGCACGGGCGCCGTCGAGGCGATCGAGATCGCACATCAGCTCCCAAATCAGGTTCGGCGGCTGATCGCGGTGGGAATGCCGCTGTTCACGGCGGATGAGCAGCAACGCCAAATGGAGAAATACAGCGAGCAGCCGCTCCGGCCGGCAACCGAAGGCGGACATGTGCTGGGCGCTTGGCGCGGCTGTTTTGCCTTCCGCCAGCCACCGTACGATCTTGGCGACGTGCATCGCCGCTTCGTCGAGCACGTGCTCGCTGCCAATCCCGGCGCCGCGTTGCGCGCCGCGAGCGGCTATCCAATCGAGAAAAAGCTCAAAAGCCTAAAGATGCCCGTGACGGTTTTTGCGCCGCACGACGACATCATTGAGCAAACGCAGCGCGTGAAACCCCTGTTGAAGGCCGACGATGCGTATCTCGATTTGCCGGACCTCGGGCCCGATCTTTTTCACGTCGCCACCGAGCGAATGGCGGAACTCATCGAGCGCCTTCTGCCGCCGTAGGAGTCCATGCACCGGAAGTTGAATCCGCCGGATCTCTTTCTCGCCATTTCGCTCGCCATGATCGCGCTCGAAGCCGCGCTCGGCAGCCTGGCGGTCATCAAGGCCAGGTATCAGGCGAGCGACACGCTCGCTTCATTGGGCATGCAGGTGGGCAATATTGCCATGAATCTCATGATGGCCGGCGTGGTATACGCCGGACTGACCGCCGCCTACGGCGTGCGTCTATTCGACATTTCACCCGCGTCGCCGTGGGCGTGGATTGCGATTTTCTTCCTCGACGATTTTACCTATTACTGGTTCCACCGAATCAGCCACGAATGCCGCTTCTGGTGGGCGGCGCACGTGAATCACCACTCGTCCCGGCAATACAATCTCTCGACGGCGGTGCGCCAGTCCTGGACCAGCGTCGTCGTCGGCACGTGGACTCCCTGGATCCCGCTGGCTTTCCTCGGATTCCCGCCCGCCATGATTCTGGCGCAGCAGGGATTCAACCTGTTTTATCAATTTTGGATTCATACCGAAGTGGTCCGGCGCATGCCGGCGTGGTTCGAATATTTGTTCAACACCCCGTCGCATCACCGCGTGCACCATGCATCGAACCCGCGATACCTCGACCGCAACTACGCGGGCGTGCTCATGGTGTGGGACCGGTTGTTCGGCACGTTCGTCGAGGAGCGCGACGAGGAGCCGGCGCGCTATGGCATCGTGAAGAACATCGAAACCTACAATCCGATCCGCATCGCGTTCCATGAATGGATCGCGATCCTGCGTGACGTTTGGGCGGCGCGCTCCTGGCGCGAAGCGCTGGCCGTCGTGTTTGCGGCGCCGGGTTGGCGGCCCGATGGGCGGGGCCTCACGTCGAAGAACATTCGCAGCGAGTGGAATTTGCGCAATCTCGCGCGTTGATTCAGTGCGGGTTCGCGTTGATTCGGTCCGGGGTCGATCCCGCTTGATAGTACCTACTATCATGGTTGATCATCGCGGCAGCGTCCGGGCAGTGAACCGGCGTACCATATCCAGAGAGCTGAATCCGCAGGAACCCATGAATCGACCGCCGCTGCCGCCGTTCAATGCCGAAACCGCCGCGCAAAAGGTACGCATGGCCGAAGACGCCTGGAACACGCGCGATCCGGCGCGTGTCGCGCTCGCCTACACGACGGACAGCCGCTGGCGGAATCGAGTCGAGTTTCTGCAGGGCCGCGAGGCCATCCAAGCGTTTCTGGTTCGAAAATGGTCTCGCGAGCTCGATTACCGGTTGATCAAGGAACTCTGGGCGTTCGCCGGAAATCGAATCGCCGTGCGCTTCGCCTACGAATGGCACGATGACGGCAGCCAGTGGTTCCGCAGTTACGGCAATGAGAACTGGGAATTCGACGATCAGGGGTTGATGCGACTGCGCATCGCCAGCATCAACGACCTGCCGATGCGGGAAGAGGAGCGCAAGTACCGCTGGCCCCTGGGGCGACGCCCCGACGAGCATCCCTCATTGAGCGCCCTGGGGCTCTGAGAAATGGCACATCATCATCATCACGATCATCAGGCGCCCGACCATGAGCATGGCGACAGCGATGACGCCGGCCATTCGCACCCGCACCCCCAAGCCCACGGACACGCGCATGCGCTGAGCGCCCATGCGGTGGATATCCGCATGGGCATCGCTCTGGGATTCAACGTGCTTTTCGTGCTGATCGAAGGCAGCTTCGGTTTCCTGTCGAATTCGGTCGCACTGATTGCCGATGCCGGTCACAACCTGGGCGATGTGCTCGGATTGGTCTGCGCTTGGACGGCCATGTACCTGGGACGCCGCCCTCCGGGTGGCAAGTTCACCTACGGTCTGGGCCGCTCCTCGGTGCTGGCGGCACTGACCAACGCGGTACTGCTGCTCATGGCGTGTGGAGCGATCGCATGGGAAGCGCTGGGCCGCATTGCCGCACCTCCGGCGGTTGCCGGCGGCACGGTCGCCGCGGTCGCGGCGATCGGCATCGTGCTGAACGGGTTGAGTGCCTGGCTGCTTCATCGCGGCAGTCACGGCGACCTGAACCGACGCAGTGCATTCATCCACATGCTCGGCGATGCGGCCGTTTCGGCAGGGGTTCTCGTTTCGGGCCTGCTGATCATGTTGACCGACTGGCGATGGCTGGATCCGGTCGTGAGCCTGTTGATCGTCGGTTTCATCCTGGTGAACACCTGGGAGCTGCTGCGGGATTCGGTGCATTTGTCGCTCGACGGGGTGCCCGCCGGAGTCAATTCGACGGCCGTGCACTCGTATCTTTCGGGCCAGCGCGGCGTTACCGACGTGCATGATCTTCATATCTGGGCGCTCAGCACCACGAGCGTCGCCTTGACCGCACACCTCGTGGTGCCCGACCGAGAAGCGGAAGAGGCGCTCCTCGGCTCATTGACGCCGAATCTCAAGCGCCGCTTTCGCATCGATCACGCGACTCTGCAGATCGAGCGTGATCGCTGCGATCATGGCTGTTCGGCCTAGGAGCCGGACGCGGCCGCCGAGCCGGCGAGGCTCTCAGGTTTCGATTGCGCCCCGGCCCGCTAGCGCGGCCGCGCTCGCCGTGTGGGCTGCGCGGAGTAAGGATCCTCCGGCCAGTAGTGCTTGGGGTATCGGCCCTTGAGATCCTTTTTCACATCATGGTAGCCCTGCTTCCAGAAGCTGACGAGATCGCGCGTGATCTGCACGGGCCGGCCGGCCGGAGACAGCAACTTCAGCAGCAGCGGTAATCTACCACCCGCCACGCTCGGCGTGGCCTCGAGCCCGAACAACTCTTGAAGGCGCACGGACAGCGTCGGCACCTCGCCGTCCAAGTAGTCGATGGGAATTCGCGATCCGCTCGGAACCACGAAATGCGTCGGTGCTTCGCGCTCGAGAATCGCGGCTTGCGCGTGGGACAGACGCGCCCGCAGCGCGCGGCTCAGATCCAGTCTTGCAAAATGTTCGCGGCGACCAAAACCGGCGATCCACGGTGCGACCCACTCGTCGAGCGTCGCAGCGAGCGCCGTGTCGCTGAGATCCGGCCACGGCTCGGGCGCTGGCACCGCATGGTCGCGCATCAGGCGGACGCGAGCCTGCCATTGCCTGAGATCCTTCGGCCAAGAGAGCGCCGCGAGTCCCATTTGCCGCAGGCCCTCGAGAGCGGCCTTCTCCAGCTGCTGCGTGTCCGGATTGCGAATCTCGGAGGATTCGAGCACCAGCGCGCCGAGGCGCCGTTCGCGGCGCGCCCGAACCGCCTGCTCGCGGGGATCCCACGCAATGTCGGTGTGCTCGGTAATGTGCGCTGCGAAGTACCGCTCGAGGTCGCCGAGCTGAACGGGAGCGGCCAAGAATATACGCGCCTCGCGCTCGCCGGCGTCGAGTTCCGGCGCCACGATGTATTCGGACTTGGCGAGTGCTTGGGGCTCCGAGAAGCGCGCGCCCCGACCATTGGCGAGCAGGTATCGCCCATTGGCGTCCCGCGCGCGGGCAATGCGATCCGGAAAGGCCAGCGCGAGCAGCAGGCCGGTGGATTCGTGCGGATCAGCCGAGTCCGCCGCGCCGGCACCGAATTCGCGCTGCCAATTCGCCGAAGTTCGCGCAGCTTGCTGCAGGGCGCGCGCGTCGACGTCGAGTCCCGGCGGCAGGGTCTGGCTGCTGCCGCGCAACGCACTCACGCGCAGCCGCAAATCCACATCGCGCGAGCCTGGTGCAGCACGCAGCACGTCGCGTTCGCTCAATATCGCGGCGAGATCGCAAGCCAATCGCGGCATCCCCAGGGCGCGCGCCTTGATGAGCATGTGCGCGAGCCGCGGGTGGGCGCCGACCGCGGCGAGCTCGCGGCCATGCGGAGTGATACGCGACGCGGCATCGATTGCCTCGAGCTGGCGCAGCAGATCGCGGGCCTGCGCAAGCGGGGCGGCCGGCGGAGGGTCGAGCCATCGCAGGCTGGAGGCATCCACCGCACCCCAGCAGCTGAGCTCGAGCGCCAGGGGTGCGAGGTCCGCATGCAGGATCTCGGGGGCGGTTTGCGGCGGGAGGGAGGCCTGCACGCCTTCGGACCAGAGCCGGTAGCAAACACCCGGGCTCAGCCGGCCGGCACGGCCGCGCCGCTGATCGGCCGCGGCTTGTGAGACCTTCCCAGTTCTGAGTCGGCTCATGCCCGTCGACGGATCGAATTCGCTGTAGCGGCGCAACCCGGAGTCGATCACCACGCGAATCCCTTCGATGGTGAGGCTGGTCTCGGCGATGCTGGTCGCCAACACGATTTTGCGCTGGCCGGCCGGAGCCGCGCCGAGCGCCGCGTCCTGCGCCGCCGCACTGAGCTCACCGTACAACGGCTGCACGCGCACGCCGGGAATGATCATCGTTTCCTCGATCGAGCGCTGCACGCGGCCTATCTCGGCGGCGCCGGGCAAGAAGCAAAGTAGGTCGCCGTCATGGCGCGCGAGCGCATTGCGCAGCACCTGCACGGTCTGCTGCTCGAGAGTCAGATCGGCGCGACGCAAAATGTAGTGCGTCGAAACCTCGAAGCTGCGCGCCTCCGCCGCAATGATCGGGGCTTCATCGAGCAGGTGGCCGAGCGGCTGCAGATCGAGCGTGGCGGACATGACCAGGATGCGCAGGTCTTCGCGCAGCGCAGCCTGACTCTCGATGCAAAGCGCCAAGCCGAGATCGGCATTCAGACTGCGCTCGTGAAACTCGTCGAAGATCACGCAGCCGACTTCCTGCAATTCCGGATCGGCCTGCAACATGCGCGTGAGGATTCCCTCGGTGACGACCTCGATCCGGGTGGCGCGGCTCACGCGTGTCTCCAGCCGCGTGCGAAAACCTACGGTCTTGCCGGGGGGTTCATCGAGCAGCTGCGCCATGCGCGCGGCGACGGCTCGGGCCGCAAGGCGGCGCGGCTCAAGCATCACGATTTTTCGCGTCCCCAGCCACGCGCTGCCGAGCACAGCGAGCGGGACGATGGTGCTCTTACCGGCCCCTGGCGGAGCCTGCAACAGCACGCCGCGGCGCCGCGCCAGCGCGTCCTTCAACCGCGGTAAGGCATCGTCGATCGGAAGAGCGGGCAAGTCGGGTCGCGTCATAGCCGCGGTAAGATACCCTGGGACGGCGTTCCAAGCTGCTACCGTGCCGGCGGCTGTCCTCCATGATAGGATGATTGCGGTCGGGCCTGTAGCTCAGTTGGTTAGAGCAGGGGACTCATCAATAATGGTGCCTTCACATCGTAAGGTGTGAAGTGGACGGGATGAATTCAGGGAAACCTCAACAGCGCGCGCTGCTGGCAACCCTGAGCCAAGCCGGCGGTACACCACCGGAAGGTGCAGAGACTACCTGAGCGCTTGAGTGCGCTTAATGACAGGCATGAGCGTCCCGCACCCCCTTTTCTTCGTAGATTAGGGGGTGAAGAGATAGTCCGCTCCCGCTGGAAACGGCGGGGAACAGTGAATCCCTTGGTCCTCGGTTCGAGTCCGAGCGGGCCCACCATCTGAGAAACGAGCTGCAGGCCCGCGCCGACGCGTATCAGGTCCCGTGCTTCAATAGGACCTGCGGCAGGACCTGCGGTGCCGCTGAGAAGGGCTGCGGCTGCACCCTCGCGGGCGTCACGGATCTGCGCGGATACCCGTAGCGGCGCGGCGTTGCCGATCGGATGAGCTCGCTAACGGCCGGCGGCGCGAACTCGCACCACTCGATTCCCACACCGCCTTTGAATTTGCGTGTCGCAAAGGCAATGAGCAGCGGCGCGGCGTGCGTAAATCGCAGTGGCAACTCGATCGCGAGTTCGATGCGCGACAGCAGGCGCAGTTCGAAATTCGATTTGATGCAGCCGCCGCTGACGCTGAGATTGGTGAGGCGAGCAGAGCGTCCAGAGAATGGTTCCGCCACCAGCCGGATCGGGACGTCGACCACCACCCTTTGGCCCCACCGATGCTCCATCGGTGGACAATGTCAAAAGCGCGCAGCGTGGGGTGTCGGATGCAGCCCCGAGCTCACGTACGAAGTTTCTCACAGGGGTCGAGACGCACGCCTCACTGCGCGAGATAGGTGCTTCGCGGAGAGGAAGGGGGATTCAAAACCGGCGCGTGAGGTAGAGGACTGCGCTGTCGATCTTGTAGAAGCTATCGGGCCGGGAGCCGCGCGGATCGGTCGCGAGCACATGATCGCGGGCGATGTTCTGGGCGTGGCGCAGATCGAATCCGAGGTCCCATTTGGGCAGCCACTTGGGAAGAAAATTTCGCCACTGCGCGCCGATCCCGCCGTACATCGAGTAGGCCGGCGTCGCGAGATTGTAGCGATCGACTCCCAAGAACAAGCCGAGTGCGAACGAATCGTTGTAGCGGTGACGATAGTCGACCAGACGTACACCCGCCAATGAGTGACCGTCCACCTGGTCGAGCTCGAGACGCACGCCCAAGTCGTTCTTCGCGGAGACTGCCCGGCGGGCGCCTATCGCAAGGTGCGGATCGATGCCCGAACTCTTCGTCACCGGTATCTCGGGTGTCAGATTGATGTGCACCTGATTCGCGCTGGCGCCCGCATCGACGAACCATTCACCGTCATGTTCGTCGGCAGTTTCCTGGTCGGAGTCCTCCTCCTCCACTGTCGCACCACCATCGCGCGTGCGCTGATCGCCGCCATAGCGCACGAATCCCGACAAGCGGGAAAAGGACTGCCCGTAGACGTCCCGACCGGCGAACGCCTCGCCGCCCACGGTCACCCCTTTCCAGGGACGCGAATAGGTCACCGAGAAATCATAGTAGTGGTGGTAGGGATAGGCGGCAGGTTGACCCGGTTGGTATTGCCTCGAGTCGCCGCCATAGTAGCTCTGGTTCACCAGCGAGCGCACCCGCTCCTCGAGATACCCGCCGAACGGCGGTTCCCAGCCGATGCGCAGCATCTGGCTGCGCGCTCCGACGCCGTCACCGAAGCGGCGCTGATCCGCGCCCCAATTGCCGAGCACGAAGCCGTTATTGGTCATGCCGTCCAGAAAGATATTGTGCACGTACCAGATGTTCTGCCATTCCGAATATTCGTACGTGAGATCGAAGTGATGCCAGATCTTCGGAAAATCGATGCCGGCCGTGAGCGCGGCATTGCCGAGAAGGTAGCTGCCGCCGTCCGAATTGTCCTCGCCGGCATATTGGAAATACACCGCGAACGGCGTCTTGCCGGGAAAGATGAATCGGGTGACGTAGGAGGCCTCTTGATTGGCCTGTGTTTGAAACTTGCCGCTGGGATTGAAGAAGCCGTGCGCGAGAAAGCTCGCCGAATCAGGCAAGCCGCTGCCGCCGCCGTACTCGACCAGGCGGTTGACGCCGAGCGACCAGCCGGGAAACGGTTCGATCGACAACTCGGTGCCGAACAGGTGTGGATTGCCGCGGCTCAGTACGCCGTTGTAGTCGATGTTATCGCCGGGGAGACTGTTTCCGCTGTTGCTGCTGGTCTGCTGAAGGCGGCCCAGGAACAGCTCATATTGGAATCCGAGCCGCGTGAGCGGCTCCCAATTCGAGACTGTCACGGACGGTATCGTCGGCGCTTCGGTGCTCAACAGCATGCTGCTGGCGGTCGCCGGGGACCACCAATGATCGCGATAGCCCACGTCGAGCTGGGCCCAGTTGAAGCCAAGACTCAACATGCTGCCGGTCGGCTGAGTGCGCCCCGAATAAGCGATCACGCCGCCGCTCGCGAGGAAGTAGTCGCTCGGCTGCACGAAGGCCTGCGCGGAGAGTTCCCAATCGCTTTGCGTCGGTAGTCCATGTGCATTCGGCACGATGCCGTCGGCTCCGTGCGTCAGCGTCCCGGTGGCACTCGCGTGCGTCACGGCGTAGTCGCGCGAATAGCGCTCCAGATAGTGCGAGACCTTGGTGCAGAGGGGCTTGTCGATTTTACAAGCCTGCGGCAGTGCCGCCTTCACCAACTCCACGGCAAACGGCCGCTTGAGTATGGGTTCGTCGGCAAGAATCAGCACCCGCTCGATTTGCCGCTCCATTTCAGGCTCGAGATTGAGTGGAAGGTATGCGCTGAGGCCGCCAGCCCTTGCGGATTCGGTCAACGCACCGAGGACACACGCCAGCGCAATCGCAGATTTCAATGCCTTGATGCGTGACGCCACGATAATGAACGAACTCTTCTTTGCTTGCGGGAACGCCGAACGCGGGAAGTACACGACATGACGCGTTCGACGGTCAAGCGCTTTATGATGGCCCCGCGCGGATCTTACGACGGTGCGCGCCGGCGGCGCTATCATGCGCTGATATGAAGTGGTCGGTACTCGATCAATCACCAGCTTCCGCGGGACGATCGGAGGAGACCGCGATCCGAGACTCGCTTGCGCTGGCGCGTGATTGCGATTCCTTGGGATATGAGCGCTATTGGTTGTCGGAACACCATAATGCCGCCAGCATCGTCGGTACGGCGCCTGAAGTCCTCATCGCAGCCATCGCCGCCACTACCCGGCGGATACGAGTCGGCAGCGCCGGAGTGATGCTGCCGCATTACTCTGCGCTCAAAGTGGCGGAGCAATTCCGCGTGTTGGAGGCCATCGCACCGGGCCGCATCGATTTGGGCGTGGGACGGGCTCCGGGCTCGGATGGTCTCACCGCCCGTGCACTCAACCCGTATCCCGACGTCGATGCCTTCCCGCGGCAGGTGCAGGAATTGCGACATTGGGTATCGGGCAGCGCTTTGCCCGAGGGTCACCCTTATCGCGGCATTGCGGCCCACCCGACGGGCGCCACCAGCCCGGAGCTTTGGATATTGGGAAGCTCTGCGTATGGCGCGCAATTGGCGGCCTATCTGGGGCTGCCGTATGCATTCGCCTATTTTTTCAGCGACGGCGCAGGCGTCGAGGAGGCGCTCGCGCTATATCGCCGCAACTTCCGTCCGAGCGAGCGGCATCCGGCCCCTTACGCCACGATTTGCGTCTGGGCGTTGGCCGCCGACTCGGCGCGCGAGGCGCAGCGTTTGCTCACTGCGCGGGAGCTTTGGCGGGTCGGGTTCGAGAAGGGCTTGCGCCTGCCGCTGGCGTCGCCCGAGCAGGCGGCCGCCCATCCGTACACGCAAGCCGAGCGTGCGATCATCGAGAAATTGCGCGCGGTGGCGCTGGTCGGGACCGCATCCGAGGTGGCGGGGAAGTTGAACGACCTCGCCGAGCGGCTGCAACTCGGTGAAATCGTCATCAATACCTGGACCTTCGATCCCGCTGCGCGCCGCCATTCCTATGCGCTCCTGGCGCAGGCTTTCGGGTTGCAGGGGATGGCGGCGAGCGCATGATCGTCATCCGCTCGGAGCGTTTGGAGCTGCGCGAGCTCGAGTTGGAGGACGATGAGTTCATTCTGGATTTGCTGAACGAAGCGCCGTTCGTACGCTACATCGGCGACAAAGGGGTGAGAAACTTGCCGGACGCCCGCGAATACATCCTGCAGGGCCCCATGGACAGCTACCGGCGCTTCGGCTTCGGGCTCTATCTGGCGACGTTGAGCGCCAGCGGGCTGCCCGTCGGCATCTGCGGATTGGTGAAAAGAGATACCCTACCCGACGTCGATGTGGGTTTTGCGTTTCTCACGCGATATTGGTCGCGAGGATATGCCGCTGAATCCGCCGCGGCGGTGTTGGCGTATGGTACGCAGCAATTGCAGCTGCCCCGCATCGTCGCGATCACCGCACCCGACAACCATGCGTCGATCGCCGTGCTGCAGAAAATAGGCCTGAGATTCGAGCGGATGGTGAGGCTAACGGACAACGGCGATGAGCTCAAGATGTTCGGGCCCTCGCCGCTCGAGGATCGATCATCGAGCATTTGAGACCTACCGGAGAAAGCCAATGCACCCTTTTCCTCATCATTATCTGGTCAACGCCGCGGCGCGCCCCATCGGGGACGTACCGCTGTCCGCCGAAGGCATGCGCATCATCGAATCGGCGCCGCCGAAGGAATTCGACGGCCCCGGCAATCAATGGTCGCCCGAGGGCCTGCTGACGGCGGCGGTGGCGGATTGCTTCGTTCTGAGTTTTCGCGCAATCGCCGCGGCCTCGAAATATTCGTGGCTGAGCCTCGACTCGAGTACGCGGGGTACGCTCGATCGCGTCGAAGGCAAGATGCGCTTCACCCGCTTCGACACACACGCCAAACTGCATGTGCCGTCGGGCGCGGACGTCGAACGGGCGAAGAAGCTGCTCGAGAAGGCGGAGCAGACCTGCCTGGTCGCCAATTCACTGAGCGGCGAACGCCACCTGACGGTGGAAGTGGTCGGGAATTAACCAGGCATTTGCGCGCTCTTCAACGGAGTGGTCACGACCCCGAACTCAAGGACGGGGCCGCCGCGGCCGCGTTAAATCCGGCGCAGCGCCCGGCTAATCATCCATCAAGAAGCTGCGCAGCTGTTCGCTGCGGCTCGGATGGCGAAGCTTGCGCAGCGCCTTGGCTTCTATCTGCCTGATCCGCTCCCGGGTGACGTCGAACTGCTTGCCGACTTCCTCGAGCGTGTGGTCGGTGTTCATGTCGATCCCGAAGCGCATGCGCAGGACCTTCGCCTCGCGCGGCGTGAGCTGCGCCAACACCGAATGCGTGGTTTCACGCAGCGACTCGGTGGTTGCAGAATCGATCGGCGAGGACACCGAGGTGTCCTCGATGAAATCGCCGAGATGGGAATCCTCGTCGTCGCCGATGGGGGTCTCCATCGAGATGGGCTCCTTGGCGATCTTCAGAACCTTGCGCACCTTGTCTTCCGGCATTTCCATGCGGACGGCCAATTCCTCGGGCGTCGGTTCGCGACCCATTTCCTGCAGCATCTGCCGCGAAATTCGATTGAGCTTGTTGATCGTTTCTATCATATGCACGGGAATGCGGATGGTGCGGGCCTGGTCGGCAATCGAGCGCGTGATGGCCTGACGAATCCACCACGTCGCATAGGTCGAGAATTTGTAGCCGCGGCGATACTCGAATTTGTCGACGGCCTTCATCAGGCCGATGTTGCCTTCCTGAATCAAGTCCAGGAACTGCAGGCCGCGATTGGTGTATTTCTTGGCGATCGAAATGACCAGGCGCAGATTGGCCTCGACCATTTCCTTCTTCGCGCGCCGCGCCTTGGCTTCGCCGATCGAGACCTCGCGGTTGATTTCCTTGATCTCGTTGATGAGCACGTGGAACAAACCCTCGAGATCCTTCAGCTTGTTCTGACGCCGCTCGATTTCGTCCTTGAACTTCGCAAGCGGCGCCGAATAGCGCTTCTTCGCCTTGATGTGCTTGTCCAGCCAACGCGTGCTGGTTTCGTTCTTCGGAAAAGTGGAAATGAAGTCCTTGCGCGGCATTCCGGCCTGCTTGATGCAAAGGAACATGATTTCCTTTTCGAGCAGACGCACCTCGGTGACGTGCTGACGCAAATTGTCGATCAGCTGGTCGAACATCTTCGGCGAGAGCTTGAGCTCCATCAGTTCGCCGCAGAGCTTCTTGCGGATCTTCTGCGTCTTCGTATCCTTCGACCCGAGCTTGTCGAGAGCATTCAGGAACTGGTGATGCACCTTGGCAATGGAATTGAAGCGCTTGGCGGCTTCCTCGGGATCGGGCCCGGTATCGATCGCTTCATCGTCCTCGTCGCCGTCCGACTCGTCATCGTCGTTGGCGGCTTCCTCGCGCTCGAGCGCCATCATTTTCGGATTCTGGGGCTGCGCGATTTCATCGGGCGCGTTCGGGTCGACGAAGCCGACGATGACGTCCACCAGCCGCATCTGTCCGACCTTTACCGTTTCATAATGCCGCAGCAGCAGATCGTAGGTGCCCGGATAGCTGCCTAGCGCGATCTTCACCGCCTCGAGACCTTCCTCGATGCGCTTCGCGATGCGAATTTCACCCTCACGCGTCAACAACTCGACGGTGCCCATCTCGCGCATGTACATGCGCACCGGATCGGTGGTGCGGCCGAACTCCGCATCCAGGTTGGCGAGCGCGGCGGTTGCTTCCTCGACCGCCTCTTCGTCGGGGGCGGCGGTTGCATCGGTCAGCAGCAGCGATTCGGCATCCGGGGCCTTTTCGTACACCGGAATGCCCATATCGTTGATCATGTTGACGATGTCTTCGATCTGCTCGGGATCGACGATCTCGCTCGGTAGGTGATCGTTGACTTCAGCGTAAGTGAGGTAGCCCTGCTCCTTGCCGCGGGCAATCAACAACTTCAGTTGCGACTGTCGCTCGTCCGCGATTTGAGTCGCTGTGCCTGCCGGCGCTTTTTTGATCAAGGTGGACGCCTCGTATGAGAACGGAAGTGAAATGCCAGCCGACAAGTATACGATGGTGACCACTCTGTAGCCACATATGCTTGCCGAGTCAAGAAGGTTCCCCGGGGCGAACCTTCTGCTTGAGAAGTAAGCTTAATTCCGTCTTTTCCTCGTAATTCAAGCCCTGTTCATCGGCTTTTCGCAGCAATTCGTCCATTCTGCGACCAGGTCCGTAGGCCTCCAGGAGCTTTTCAATGGCCATTTGCAGCTCCTTGGCCGCGCCCTGCGCCTCGACCACCATGGGATCCTCCATGGCGAGCTCGGTCAGACGTGTGTATTCGGGTCGATCGCGCCAGCGCTCCAGTAGCATCGCAGTGCTCGGCTGGGCCATCGAGGCCGCTTGTTCCAGTAATTCCTGGAGAACCGCGACTCCCGGCCTGTCCACGCTGGAAAGGGCCTCGGGACGCTCGACGGCGCGAGCCGCCGCGGGATGATGCAAGAGCAACGCGATTGCCTGTTTCAGCAAATTTCCGCGCCCGGCACTCATCCGACCGTGCCGGGCGTCACGAGGTTCCGCAAACACGGCCGGGCGGTTCGTGCGCGCCGGTGCGCCGGCCCCGCCGCCGGAGGCCGCCGCCCCGGCAAAAAGGCGCTCCTTCAGCTTTGCCGCGGGCATGCGAATTTCCGCAGCCAGGCGGTCGGCGAGGAGCTCCCGATAAATGCCGTCCGGCATGCGTCCGAAAAGCGGCGCCGCCAGAGCCGCCAGCCTGGCGCGCCCGTCCACGTGGGTGAGATCCACCTGACTCACCAGATTCTGCACCAGATATTCCGACAGCGGCAGGGCGGTCTTGAGTCTGCTTTCGAATGCATCCGCGCCCTCTGCCGCCACCAACGTGTCCGGATCATGGCCTTCCGGCAGGAACATGAACTTCAGCTCGCGCCCATCGCGCGCGAGCGGCAGCGCGTTCTCCAGCGCCCGCCAGGCAGCCTGCAGGCCCGCCCGATCGCCGTCGAAACAGAACACGAGTTCACTGGTCATGCGGAATATCTTGTGCAAATGCTCCTGGGTCGTCGCCGTCCCCAACGTTGCGACGGCGTAGGTGATGCCCGCCTGATGCAGTCGCACGACGTCCATGTAGCCTTCGACGATCATCAGCCGTTTGAAATCGCTGCGCGATTGCCGGGCCTCGTACAGTCCGTACAGTTCGCGGCCCTTGTGGAACAGCGGGGTTTCAGGCGAGTTCAAATATTTCGGCTCGCCTTGATCGATGATCCGCCCGCCGAATGCGAGTACGCGTCCGCGCGCATCGCGGATCGGAAACATGAGGCGGTCGCGGAAGCGGTCGTAGAAGCCGGCTTGGACCGCGCCGCCGCGCGTATCGCGCTCGATGACCAGTCCAACCTGCAACAGCCGGCGGCGTTCGTCTTCCTGGCTGCCGAAGCGATTGAGCAGGGCGTTCCAAGAATCGGGCGCATAGCCCAACGCAAACTTGGCGCACGTGGGAGCGTCGATGCCGCGCCGCTGCAGATAGCCCCGCCCGCGCTCATTGTCCGCCAAATTCTGCTCGAAGAATCGCGCCGCGCGCCCCATGAGCTCATAGAGATCGACGCTGCCGGGTTCGCGGACGCTCTGCATCTCGCGTGGCATTTCGAGTCCCGCGCGCTCCGCGAGGTCGGCCACCGCCTCCACGAATCCGAGTTTCTCGTATTGCATGAGAAAGCCGACCACCGTGCCGTGTGCGCCGCAGCCGAAGCAGTGATAGAACTGTTTTTCAGGGCTGACCCAGAAGGAGGGGCTTTTCTCGCTGTGAAAGGGGCAGCACGCCTTGAATTCGCGCCCCGATTTCTTGAGCGGTACGCGGGCCCCGATGATGTCGACGATGTCGGAACGCGCGACGATCTCGTCGATGAACGGCTGTGGAATTCGACCGGCCATGGACCGGTTGCGATCAACCGCCGAGCTTGGCTTTGATTTTGGCGCCCACGGCGGCCATGTCGGCCCGGCCTTGCGCCTTGCCCTTGACGATGCCCATCACTTTGCCCATGTCTTTGATGCTGTTTGCACCGGCGGCAGCGATCGCCTCGGCGATCAATGCATCGATCTCTCCGGCGGACAATTGCGAGGGTAGGTAGCTCTGCAGCAGGTTGATCTCCGCGGCTTCCTTCTCGACCAAATCGGGGCGATTGCCGGCTTGGAACTGCACCACGGACTCTTTGCGCTGCTTGATCATCTTCTCGAGGACGCTCAGAACCTGGGCCTCGTCGAGCGAAATTCGTTCATCGACCTCGCGCTGCTTGATGGCCGCGTTGATCATGCGGATGACACCGAGACGCTCTTTCTCGCCGGCGCGCATGGCCGCCTTCATGTCGTCGGTGATTCGCTCTTTCAAAGACACCGAGAAAGGGTCTGCGGCGGTCAGTACGGCCGCGACGGCGCGGCCGCAGGCGCACTCGCCGGTGCACCGCCGCCGGTGCCGCGCATGTTTTCGCGCGACAGACGCTTCAAATGACGTTTTACCGCAGCGGCCTTCTTTCGCTTACGCTCCTGAGTCGGCTTCTCGTAGAATTCGCGGCGGCGAAGCTCGGTGAGGACGCCCGCCTTTTCGCAGGCGCGCTTGAAGCGACGCAGGGCGGCATCGAAATACTCGTTCTCGCGAACACGAACGCTGGGCATTCAAACCTCAAAGTGTAGGCCAACAGGCCGCCGGTATTCGGCGACAGGGGGGCGCATTCTAAAGTGCGCCCAAACAAAAGGCAAAGGCAGCTTGGAATAGATAGGAAGCGGACCCCACCATCATGTGTTTTGGCAGGCGTTTGGGCAGGATTCATGCGCGTTATCGGAATTGAGACCTCGTGCGACGAGACAGCCGTGGCCGTGTATGACGCCGCCCAGGGGTTGCTTTCGCATCGGCTCTACAGCCAGATTGCGATGCATCAGGCCTACGGCGGGGTGGTACCGGAACTCGCCTCGCGGGACCACGTGCGTCGGCTGCTGCCCCTGGTCCGCGAAGCGTTGGCCGCGGCGGCCTCGGACCCGGGCCGCATCGACGGTATCGCGTATACGGCGGGCCCGGGGCTGATCGGGGCATTACTGGTGGGCGCGGGCTTCGCGAGGAGCCTGGCCTTTGCCTGGGGCAAGCCGGCCGTGGCGGTGCATCATCTCGAAGGTCATTTACTGGCACCTCTGCTCGAGCCCGACCCGCCGGCCTACCCGTTTCTCGCTCTGCTCGTGTCGGGCGGCCACACTCAGCTCGTCGATGTCGCCGCCCTGGGCCGATACCGGCTCCTGGGAGAGACTTTGGACGATGCGGCGGGGGAGGCATTCGACAAGACGGCGAAGATGCTGGGGCTGCCCTATCCCGGCGGCGCAGCGCTCGCGCAATTGGCGGAGAGCGGGATCAGCGGCCGCTTTGTCTTTCCCCGACCCATGCTCGATCGTCCAGGACTCGACTTCAGTTTCAGTGGTCTGAAGACCGCCGCCCTAGTAGCCTTGCGGGGCCGCGAGCTGGACGATGCGACTCGGGCGGATGTCGCCAGCGGCTTCCAGGAGGCGGTGATCGAGACGCTTGCCGAGAAATCGCGGCGAGCCTTGCTGGCCACCGGTCATCGGAGCTTGGTGGTCGCCGGCGGCGTGGGCGCGAATCGGCGGCTGCGGGAGCGGCTGAAGGAGATCGCGCAACGAGCCGGGGCACGGCTGTATTTTCCGCGCGTGGAATTCTGTACGGACAACGGTGCAATGATCGCATTGGCCGGGTGTTTGCGTTTGATGGGCGGGGCGCGCCAAGGCCTCGATTTGGGCGCCAGGGCGCACTGGGAACTCGGCGGATCGGATCAACAGGGGTCTTGAGCATCTCCAATGGATAAGATTTTCATTCATGCCCTCAAAGCCGAGGCGATCATCGGTATTTTCGATTGGGAGCGGCAGGTCAGGCAGACGGTCATCGTCGACATCGAAATCAGCGCCGACATCGTCAAGGCGGCATTGACCGATTCCATCGAGGATACGCTGAACTACAAGCGAGTCGCCAAGCGTGTGTTGGCGTTCGTCGAGGGTTCGCAATTTCACCTCGTCGAAACCCTGGCCGAGCACATCGCCATGCTTCTCCTCGAGGAATTCGGCATCGCCTGGGTGAAGATCGTCTTGAGCAAACCGGGTGCGGTGCGCAACTCGCGCGATGTGGGTGTGGCGCTCGAGCGTGATCGCAGCCATCTCGAACGATGGCGCTCCCGGCGCGAGCAATAGGCATCGGCCCGTGCCGGCGGACATCCTGCTCGATGACCCTCTCTCCTGGCGCCAGGTCGCCGCAGTCGCGGAGGGTGCCTCGCTTTCCTTGTCCTCGGCCGCGCGCAGCCGCATCGAGACGGCGCGCTGCCTGGTGCAATCGATCGTCGAGCAGGGAATTCGCGCCTACGGTGTGAATACGGGCGTCGGCGCGCTCTGTGATGTCATCGTGACGGAGCCCAAGCAACGGCAGCTGTCGCACAACATCGTCATGAGCCACGCGGTTGCCGTGGGGACGGCGCTGGAGGCGAGTGCGGTTCGTGCAGTCATTGCGGCCGCGATCAACAACTTCGCGCATGGGTATTCCGGCGTGCGGGCCGAGGTGGTCGAACGCTTGCTCGCACTGCTCGCGCGCGACTGCATACCCGAGGTTCCGGCGCACGGGTCGGTGGGATACCTGGCGCACATGGCGCACATCGCGTTGGTGCTGCTCGGGGCGGGTCACGCCCGAATTCACGGCGAACGCCGCAGCGGGGCGGCGGCGCTGCAGGCCGCGGGTCTGGAGCCGCTCGTGCTCGAGGCGAAGGAAGGTCTGAGCTTGGTCAACGGCACGCCCTGCGTCACCGGTCTGACTGCACTCGCGCTCAAGCGCAGCGAGCAATTGCTGGATTGGGCGGATCTGATCGGTGCGATGAGCTTCGAGAATTTGCACGGCCAGTTGTCCGCGTTCGAACCGGAGACATTGAGGTTGCGCCGCTCGCCGGCGCTCATGCGGGTCGGCGAGCGTCTGCGATCAACGCTCGAGGGGAGCGCCATATTGGCGCGGAGCGCCGGGCGCCGTACGCAGGATCCCTTGAGCTTACGAGCAATACCGCAGGTGCACGCCGCGGTGAGGGATCAGCTCGACCAGGCGGGCAAGGCGACGGATGCTGAACTCGCCTCCGTCACCGACAATCCCATCGTGCTCGGCAGCCTGCAGGCGCCGCGAGCGCTGTCCGAGGCGCATGCGGTGGGCGCCGCCATCGGCTTGAGTGCCGACTCGCTTGGCATCGCGATCGCCGAGCTCGCAGCGATGTCGGAACGCCGCATCGACCGCCTGGTGAACCCGCTGGTCAGCGCATTGCCCGCATTCCTCGCCTCGGAGAGCGGAGTCGGCTCGGGATTCATGATCGCGCAGTACACGGCGGTCGCTCTGGCCGCCGAGAATCGCCGCCTGGCCGCGCCTGCGAGTCTCGACGGCGGCATTACTTCGGGATTGCAGGAGGATCACCTGTGCCACGCCACCCCGGCTGCGCTGAAGCTGCTCGACATCATCGGCAACGCGGAGATCATCCTCGCGATCGAGTTGCTCGCGGCGGCGCAGGCCTACGATCTACAGCCCAACGCGGGGGCGCGGGCGCCGCGGACCGATTCGGTGCATCGCGCCCTGCGCGAACGCATTCCCCACTATGGGGATGACCGGCCGTTGGCGGGGGACATCGAACTTGCGCGAAGGATCCTCCACGAACGGCAGGCGGGAGATTTCTAAATGCTCCGGCCGCCGTCGACGGCAATGATTTGGCCTGTGATGTAGGGCGCGTCTTGGGCGAGGAACAGCGCCGTTCGGGCGATGTCTTGTGGCTCGCCGTGGCGCTTGAGCGCAGTCTTGGCGACGATTTCGCGCTTCAGGGCATCGTCCATGCCGCTATCGGGCCAAAGCACCGGCCCCGGCGCGATGCCATTGACGCGGATTTCCGGCGCGAGCTCGCGCGCCAGCGAGCGAGTCAGCATGGCGAGCCCCGCCTTGGCGGCGCTGTAGACGGGGTAGCCTTTGAGAGGCCGCAAGCCATGGATGTCGACCATGTTGATGATCAGTCCGCGCTGCTTCCTCAGGCTCGGGGCGGCCGCCTGCGAAACGAACAGCGGTGCTCGCAGGTTGCTCGCCATCAGATCGTCCCACATCGGGATCGTGATCTTGCCCACCGGCGTGGGATAAAAGCTCGAGGCGTTGTTGATCAATATGTCGAGGCGGCCGAATTCCTCGAGCGCGGCAGCCACCAGCCCTTCCGGCGCCTCCGCGTAAGCCAGGTTTGCCGCGTGGATGGCCGCGGAATGCGGGCGGCATCGATTGAACTCGGCGGCGAGTGCAACGGCCGCCGCCTCGGACGCTCGATAATGAATGAGAATGCCCGCACCGGCGGCATGCAGCGTGCGCGCGATCTCGGCGCCGACGCGCCGTGCGCCCCCCGTGATCAGGACCACCTGACCGTTCAAGGAAGGCTTCTCGGAGCGTTGCGTCATGCGGAGGAACGATACCGGATTGTTCCGACAGCGTGTACCCATGCGGCCTGATCTCGCATTGACGGCGGATGAGGCCCGGCACACGCAGCGGGTCCGCGAGTACCTGGCGGCTGAAATCGTCCGCGCCGGGGGGTGGATCGATTTCGAGCGGTATATGGACATCGCCCTGTATGCGCCCGGGCTCGGCTATTACAGCGCAGGTGCGCACAAACTGGGACAGGGCGGCGATTTCACCACGGCACCGGAAATTTCGCGGCTGTTCGGTGCGTGCGTCGCGCAGCAATGTGCCGACGTTCTGCAGCCGATGGCGCAGGGATCGATACTGGAGATCGGCGCGGGCAGCGGCCGCCTGGCAGTGGATGTGCTGTCGCGGCTCGAAACGCTGGGAGCACTGCCTGAGTGCTATCGCATCCTCGAGATCAGCGCGGATTTGCGCGATCGGCAGCGCCGCGCGATCAGCGGCGCAATTCCGCATTTGCTGGAGCGCATCGAGTGGATCGAGGCGCCCTCCAAGACGCAATTCGATGGCGTCATTCTTGCCAACGAAGTGCTCGACGCCCTCCCCGTGGTGCGCTTTCGTTGGCATCCCACGTACTGCGAGGAACTCGGCGTGGCAACCGAGAGAGGTCGGTTCATCTGGGCGCCGCGGCCCGCGAGCGCCACGACGAGCGCGGTGTGCGACGCGCTCGAGGCGGCAGGCGGCGGATGGCAGGACGGCTACGAGTCTGAATATTCCCCCCGGCTCGGAACTTGGACCCGGGAAGTGACGCGGGCGCTGCGCAGCGGCCTCGTGTTGTGGGTCGATTATGGATTACCGCGCGCTCAGTACTATTTTCCCGAGCGTCGCGACGGGACGTTGCTATGTCACTTCCGCCAGCGGGCGTTTGACGACCCGTTCCTCCATCCGGGGCTTCAAGACATCACGGCGTGGGTCGATTTCACGTGGCTCGCCGAGTCGTGCATGGCAGCCGGTTGCGAGCTGGCAGGCTTTACGACACAAGCTCATTTTCTGGCAGGCTTGGGAATCGACCGCGAAATGCGCTCGCTCGCGGGCCGCGACGAGCATGCCTATGCGCGGCGCGCCAATGAGGCGCGGCAGCTGATGTTGCCGGGACAGATGGGCGAGCGCTTCAAAGCCATGGCGTGGGTGCGTGGAATCGACGCATCGCTGCGCGGCTTCGGACTCAACGATCTGCGCCACACACTCTAGTTGCCGGGCTCGGCAGGATTGATCGCGAACCGCTCGCGTACACCCGCGATGGCTCGAGCGCGGCTGCGATGCAGCCCTTCCGCGATCTTCGGGCCGGAGTTCGTCGCGATGTCCGCCGGCGCCGGCTTGACGGCCGCCGCGGCGGCTTGGGCGGCGAGCAAATAGGCGCGCTGCGGGTAGGGTTCGCTCTCGAGTCCGGTCCGCCCGCGCGAATCCGCCTCGCACGCAAGCAACGCCTGGGCAAACCGCTCCGGGCGGCGAAAGGCATCGGCGTGCTCCATGAACTCCAAGATCGTTTTGGGCCGCAACTCGAACGCGCGGTGCACGTTGCCGTGATGGCGTGCGACGATCAGCGCGAGCTCCCGATAATCGCTCGGAATCCGCAGGCGCGCCGCGAGCGCTTCGATGAGCGCCGCGCTGCGCTCTTCGTGTCCACGATGGCTCGGCCATTCCGAGCGTGGTGTCGTTCCCTTGCCCAAATCATGAACCAGCGCCGCGAATCGCACTTTCGGCTCATCGCTCAGGCGCGCGGCCTGATCGAGCACCATCAGGGTGTGCAGACCGGTGTCGATCTCCGGGTGCCATTCGGCCGGCTGCGGGACGCCGAACAAGGCGTCGATCTCCGGGTATATCCGCTCGAGCGCGCCGCAGTCGCGCAGCACGCTGAAAAATGTGCTCGCGGCCGGCTCGCGCAGCGCTTTTTCAGTTTCCTGCCAGACGCGTTCGGCGACCAGCGCGTCGACTTCGCGCCGCAGAACCATGCTGCGCATCAAGGACAATGTATCCGCGGCGACCCGAAAGCCGAGCGGCGCGAAGCGCGCCGCAAAGCGCGCCACGCGCAGCACGCGCACCGGGTCCTCGATGAAAGCATCCGAGACGTGCCGCAACGTCCGTGTCTCGATGTCGCGCTTGCCGCCATACGGATCGATCAGCGCGCCGTCCGGCGAGCGCGCGATCGCATTGATGGTCAGATCGCGCCGCGCGAGATCTTGCTCGAGCGTCACTTCGGGCCCGAATTCGACGCTGAATCCGCGATAGCCGGGCCCGATCTTCCGCTCGCGACGCGCCAGTGCATATTCTTCGTGGCTGTCGGGATGCAGGAAGACCGGAAAGTCGCGCCCCACCTCCCGATAGCCGAGCTCCAGCAATTCCTCGCGCGAACTTCCGACGACCACCCAGTCGCGCTCCCGCACCGGCATGCCGAGCATGGCGTCTCGAACCGCACCGCCGACCAGATACACTTGCATACGTGAATAGTAGCAGCATCACTTCGCGGATCTGCGCCCGGCTCGCCATCGGCTTGATCTGCGTCTCGAGCGGCGGCTGCTATCTATTGGAAAGCGCGCAAGGACAGCTGCAGCTGATGGCCAGGCGCGAGCCGATCAAGCGCGTGATCGCACGACCGTCGACCCCACCCAGCCTGCGCCGGCAGCTCGAGGCGGTCGCGGCGATCCGGGAATTTGCCGTTCGCGAGCTGGATCTTCCCGACAACGGGAGCTACCGCAGCTATGCCGATGTCGGCCGACCCTATGTGGTGTGGAATGTGGTGGCGGCGCCGGAATTCTCCGTGGAACCGAGAAGATGGTGCTACCCGGTGGTCGGGTGCGTCGCGTACCGCGGCTACTTCGTCGAGCGCCGGGCGCGAAAATTTGCCGGAAAATGGCAGCGGCGGGGCTTCGATGTGAGCGTCGCCGGCGTAGCCGCCTATTCGACACTGGGACACTTCAACGATCCGATCCTGAACACCATGGTGGGCTGGAGCGACATCTCGCTGGCGGCGATCATTTTTCACGAGCTCACGCATCAGCTGATCTATGTGCCCGACGACGCCGATTTCAACGAAGCGCTCGCCACGACGGTGGAAGAAGTCGGGGTGCGCCGCTGGCTGCAAGCGCAGGGCAGGGAAAAGGATCTGGCGAATTACGAGCTCGAGCAGCGGCGCGATGAGGAAATCGTGGGGCTGTTGATTCGAACGCGAGCCGAGCTGCAGGAGTTGTATGCTTCGGGTGTCGGGCGTTCGCTCATGCGGGACCGCAAGGATGCCGCGTTCGCGTCACTGCGTGCTTCCTATGCGAAGCTGAAGGCCGACTGGGGCGGCCACGCGCCGTACGAGGCCTGGTTCGACGGAGATCTCAACAATGCCTATCTGGCTTCCGTCGCGACTTATTTCGATTGTGTGCCGGGGTTCAAGCGTCTACTCGAGGCGGAGGGCGGAAATTTGCAGGCGTTCTATAAGAGAGTGAATGCACTGTCACGCCTCGATCAAGCGCGGCGCGATGCCGTGGTGTGCGGCGAGCGCGAATCCGCAGCCGGACCGTGAGCGCCGGCGAACTCATACGCCACGGTACGCCCGCCTTTCGGCGGACGAATCTGGCCATGTTCGGGGCCGGCGTCGTCACTTTCGGTCTGCTGTATTGCGTGCAGCCCTTGATGCCGCTGTTCAGCCGGCTGTACGGCGTCAGTGCTGCGGGCAGCGCGCTTTCGCTCTCGCTGCCGAGCGGCGTACTGGCCGTTGCAGTGCTGTTTGCGGGCGCGGTGTCGGATGCGTGGGGACGCAAGGCCATCATGTCGGCATCGCTGCTATCGTCCGCTGCGTTGATGCTGCTCGCCGCGATTGCGCCGTCCTGGTCCAGCCTGCTGGCGCTGCGCGCATTGCTGGGGCTGACATTGAGCGGCCTGCCGGCCGCGGCGATGGCCTATCTGAGCGAGGAGATGCACCGGGACTCCGTCGGCCTCGGCATGGGCCTCTACATCGGCGGCGGCGCTGCCGGGGGAATGGGCGGCCGCCTGCTGACCGGCGTACTCGCCGATTTCTATGGCTGGCGCATCGCCCTTGCAGCGATGGGCGCGATCGGGTTGACGGCGTCCTGGCTGTTCATCCGATACCTTCCGCCGTCGCGCCACTTCACGGCGCAACCGTGGCACGGACGCGCATTGCTCTCCCGCTTCGCGGGCATCTTCAGCGATCCAGGTCTGCCGTGGCTGTTTGCCGAGGGTTTCGTGCTACTGGGTGCATTCGTCACCGTCTACAACTACATCACCTATCGGCTGATGGCGCCGCCCTACGTGCTCAGTCAATCGGCCGTCGGATTAATCTTCAGCGTGTACCCGGTCGGCATGCTCAGCTCCACCTGGATGGGGCACCTTGCCGGACGCCTGGGCCGGCGCAAAGTGCTCTGGGCCATGTTCGCCATCATGCTGGGGGGCCTGCTGTTGACCACCCTCCGCTCCCTGTGGCTCATCGTCGGCGGCATCGCGGTATTTACCTTCGGCTTTTTCGGCGGCCACTCGATCGTGAGCAGCTGGGTGGGCCGCCGCGCGGGGAGCGCCAAGGCACAGGCGTCCTCGATGTATCTTTTCGCGTACTACCTGGGATCGAGCATTGTGGGCGCCGCGGGCGGACTGTGTTATGCCGCCGGCGGTTGGCTGGGCGTGGTCTCGTTCGTGGCGTTTCTCTTGGGGCTCGGCCTGCTGTTTGCTTGGCGGCTATTTCACCTGACCCCGCTGCCGCAGCCGCAATCGCCCGGCGCAGAACCGTCGCTGCCGTAGGAGCCTGTCTGAGCATCGAGCGTGAGCCGCGCTGGCTGCGCGTTGGTCGCCGGTGCCGGTTACGGTCGTTCGGTGCTCGCTATGGTCCGTCGTCGGTGGTCAGGGCCGTTCGGCGGTCGCTCCGCCAGTGTGCTCATGACCGGCGTTGGAACGGCCTGCCGCAGCTCGATCATGGCTCAACCGCGCGTTGTCCTCCAATGCACCGAGATACTGTTTTGCGCATGCCACCATGGAGTGCGGGTGCAGCTTGAGCGGTGCGAAGCCGTTCTCGGTGCACACACTGTCGACGGTCAAGGAACGATAGTTGTCGCTCGAAAAAGGCCGGCCCGGGACGAAATTCATGACCAGCGCCTGCAGGCGCCCCAGGAAATCAGGCAAGCCGACGATCCAGCGGCGCTCGCCGGTGATGCTCGCGACCAAGCTGACGATTTCGCGCAGCGTATACACCCGGGGACCTCCGAGCTGGTAGGACTGACGGCTGGAGGCGCCCCCGTGCAGGCAGCGCAACAGCGCATCGATCACATCGTCGACGAACACCGGTTGGAGCCGCGCATTCGGTTTCGCCAGCGGAAAGGCCAGCGGAATCGAGGCGAGCAGGGCTGCGAAGCGATTCAGGAACGAGTCGCCGGGTCCGAACATCACGGAGGGCTGAAAGATGGTCCAGTCCAATCCGTTCTGCTCGCGAATCAGCCGTTCCGCCTCACCCTTGGTGCGCAGGTAATAGCTCGGCGCGTCGACCGCGGCTTTGAGGGCGGACATCTGCAGCAGTCGAGTCACGCCGGCGGATCGCGCGGCCTGCAGTACGCCGCGCGTGAGCTCGACATGGGCGCGACGAAAGCCTTGGCCGCCGAAACCCCGCTCATTGAGGATGCCGACGAGATTGACGACGACGTCCTGGCCGCGAAAGCGCTCGCTGAGCTGCGCCTCCTCGTAGACGTCGCAGTTCTCGAGCGTGAGGCCGGGCAGGACCAGCAGGTGCTTGTGCTGCTCGCGGTCGCGCGACAGCACCGTGACCTGGTGGCCGTCCTTGATCAAGCGGGCGACCAGGCGCGTGCCCAAAAATCCGGTGCCGCCGAGAATGCAGATGGATAAGAGCTTCATGTGATCAGCGCAGCGGTATCAGCACCACCGCGGAGCCGCGCCGGACATTGAGCACGAGGACGCTTGCGCCTTTCGCCGCCTCGCGGAGCGCCTTGGTGTTCGAAATGGGCGTGCGTCCGACGCCGACGATCAAGTCGTTCGCCCGCAGGCCGGCCTGCGCGGCGGGACTGCCCTCCTGCACCGTGCGCACGAGTACGCCGCCGCCGTCCGGCGCATCGGCGAGGTCCGCCCCCTCGAAGCCCTTGTTGATATCGACTGCATTCGCGGCCTCCGTCTCGCTGCGTTCGGCGATCAGTGCTGTGACTTTGCGCGGCTTGCCGTCGCGCAGCAGACCGATCTCCACTTTGTCTCCGACGCGCAGCATACCGATCGTATTGCGCAGTTCGCCCGCGTCTCTCATGGGCACGCCGTTGATGGAGGTGATGATGTCGCCGGTTTTCACGCCGGCGCGTTCGGCGGCGGAACCTTGCGCCACCCCGGCGACCAAAGCGCCGCTCGATTCGGTCAAGCCGAATTCCTTGGCGATGTCCGGCGTGACGTTGTAGATGTTGACGCCGAGGATGCCGCGCTTGACCTGGCCGTACTTGATCAGCTGGTCCATAACGCCCTTCGCCATGTTGACCGGGATCGCGAAGCCGATGCCGATGTTGCCGCCGCTGCCGGACAGAATCGCGGAATTGATGCCCACCAATTCGCCGCGCAAATTCACCAAGGCGCCGCCGGAGTTGCCGGGGTTGATCGAGGCGTCGGTCTGAATGAAGTCTTCGTACCCTTCGGGATTGATGCCGGAGCGGCCGAGCGCGCTCACGATACCGGCCGTGACCGTGTTCTGCAGCCCGAATGGATTACCGATGGCGACGACGTAGTCGCCGACTTCCAGATGTGATGAGTCGCCGAGCGCCATGGCGATGAGGTTCGGCTGTTTGGCCTGCAGCACGGCGATGTCGGCGCCCTCGTCGGAGCCGACGACCTTCGCCGAGAAGCTGCGGTTGTCCAGCAGCGTGATGGTGATTTCGCTGGCATTCTCGACCACATGATGATTGGTGATGATGTAGCCGTTTTTGGCGTCGACGATCACGCCGGATCCGGCGCTCTGAAATTGCCGTTCCCGCGGTTTCGCATCCGGAGGAACGTCGAAAAAGCGGCGGAAGAAAGGATCGTCCAAGAGCGGATTGCGCTGTCCCGGCTTCTCCTTGATGGTGCCGCGGGTCGCGACGTTGACGACGGCAGGGGATACGCGCTTGACCATCGGCGCCAGCGACGGCATCGGCGCGGCCTCTGGGGGCGGGGCGGCGGGCAGCGCGGCGAACGCCGCGGGTCCGGTCAACATCGCCGCGAATGCGGCCGCCGCAAATTTGAGACGCAGATTCATGCGTAATCCTTGTTAGATAAGTATGTCCGTCGAGGACGCCATACGGCAGAAAACCGGGGCCGGACACTGGTCCGGCTCCGGTTGCTGGTGCGCCGATCTTACACGTAAGAACGTGTAGGGGCGGTCCCTCTTAGGCGGCTTGCACGCTGATGCGCTGCGGCTGCACTTGCGCGAGTTTTGGAATGGTGACCTCGAGAACACCGTTGAGCGCTTTCGCCTTGATGTTCTCCACGTCCGCCGATTCCGGCAAGCTGAAGCGACGTTGAAATTCGCCGCTGATGCGCTCGATGCGCCGATAGCCATCGCGCGCTTCCCGCCGCGACTCCGCGCGCTGGCCGCGGATCGTGAGCACTCCCTGCTCGGAGGTTATCTCCACCGCTTTCGGGTCTATGCCCGGCAAATCCATGTGCAGTAGGAATTGGTCATTTTCCTCGTGAATGTCAACGGGCGGCAACCACGCGCCTGAATCTGCTGCGGTGGTCTGCGGCGCGCCGAACAAGCGATGCATGTCCCGCTGAAGCCGGTTGGCGAAGCTCCAAGGCTGATAACGTACGACGGTCATTGTGCTGCTCCTGATCGAACTGAAGGTGATGTAAATTTTCAAAGTCACTCGAATCTTCCTGCCCCGGTTTGTTGGGCCGCTGCGATCCATTTCAACCGCACCCTCGCCGGCCGTGCCGGTGCTGCGCAAGAGGATTTCGTTAAATGTCAATGGGACATAATGGGCAGATATTGTGGATAACATGTGGACCACAAGATCTTGCGATTCAGGATTTTTCTGCTTGACCCGGAATCTCGAAAGTGCAACGAGAAGATTTATCGGGAGAATTCTGTAACTTATTGTAATTTATGTATATTTTAGCGGCAAAATTTACATAAATATCTCTTGACGCTGGTCGCGGTGAGGTCTTACCCTTCATCCCCGGACACAATATGTTGTGGTCGGGTTGGCGTCAGTCCCCTCGAGTTTTCACGCTGCTGTAGGGCTTCATTCCGGGTGCGCACTCCGCCACTTGTCTTTAGGTGTCGCGCCATAATTATAAGGGAGCGTTTCCAATACCCATGAATACGGTGGTCAAAATACAGCCTAAAGATGTCGGGAGCATTCCTTTCCAAGAGGCGTCCTACGACATCTGGGATAAGAAGTATCGGCTGATCGCAAAGGACGGTACGCCCATCGACAAGTCGATGGACGATACGTACAAGCGCGTCGCGCGTGCGCTCGCGGATGTCGAATCCGACGAGCTTCGCGAGCAGTGGTACGAATCGTTTTTGTGGGCGCTGCGCCATGGGGCAATTCCGGCCGGCCGCGTGACGTCGAACGCCGGTGCGCTCGAGCACAAGCCCGCCACATCGACCATCAACTGCACCGTCTCGGGCACGATCCGCGATTCGATGGACGACATACTGAACAAGGTGCATGAAGCCGGTCTGACGCTGAAGGCCGGGTGCGGCATCGGATACGAGTTCTCCACGCTGCGTCCGCGCGGCGCCTACGTGACCGGCGCCGGAGCCTACACCTCGGGGCCTTTGTCGTTCATGGACATCTACGACAAGATGTGTTTCACCGTGTCGTCGGCGGGCGGCCGTCGCGGCGCGCAGATGGGCACCTTCGACATCGGCCATCCCGACGTGCTCGAATTCATTCGCGCCAAACGGGAAAACGGCCGGCTGCGCCAATTCAATCTGTCGCTGTTGATCACCGATGAGTTCATGCAGGCGGTGAAGAGCGACGGGGAGTGGAAGCTCGCTTTTCCCCTGCGGCTGAAGGAATTCGACACCGAGACCCCGGATCTGGAGGACTCCTCGAAAATCGTGTGGCGCGAATGGCCGGACACCACGGGCTACGTCGCCAACGAGGAAGGGCTGGTCGCCTGCAAGGTCTACAAGACGCTGCCCGCGCGCCGTGTGTGGGACGTGATCATGTCCTCGACCTATGATTTCGCCGAGCCGGGCTTCATCCTGATCGATCGGGTCAATGAGATGAACAACAACTGGTGGGAGGAAAACATCCGCGCCACCAATCCGTGCGGCGAGCAGCCGCTGCCGCCCTACGGCTCGTGCCTCCTGGGTTCGGTGAATCTCACGAAATTCGTGGTCGATCCGTTCACCGAGGATGCACGCTTCGACTGGGAGACCTACCGCAAGGTGGTGAAGATATTCACGCGCATGCTCGACAACGTCGTCGAAGTCAACGGACTGCCGTTGGCGCCGCAGCGCAAGGAAATCATCCGCAAGCGCCGCCATGGGATGGGTTTCCTGGGCTTGGGCTCGGCCATCACCATGCTTTGCATGAAGTACGGCTCCAAGAAATCGGTGGCATTTTCGCAGAATGTTTCGCGGGAGATGGCGGTCGCCGGCTGGGAAGCGGCGCTCGATCTGGCTCGCGAAAAAGGTCCGGCACCGATCATGAACGAGGAGTTCACGGTCAGTCGCGAAATGCTGCGCAAGCGTCCGGAGATGGTGAAGGACGGGTGGCGGGTCGGCGCCAAGGTTGCAGGCAGGGTGCTGCACGCGCGCTATAGCCGCTACATGCAGAGAATTGCCGAAGCCTCGCCGGAGCTGGTCGATGAACTGGCGGAAATCGGAGCACGCTTCACGCACCACACTTCGATCGCCCCGACGGGTACGATTTCGCTCTCGTTGGCGAACAATGCCTCGAACGGCATAGAACCGTCCTTCGCTCACCATTACTTTCGCAACGTGATACGCGAGGGCAAGAAGTCCAAGGAAAAGATCGACGTGTTTTCCTTCGAGCTGCTTGCATACCGCGAGCTCGTGAATCCGCGCGCGATGCCCAATTCGCAAGTCTCGGCCGAGAAACTGCCCGACTATTTCATCTCGGCGGACGACATCGGCCCGAAGGAGCACGTGGACATTCAGGCTGCCGCACAGCTTTGGGTCGATTCGTCGATCTCGAAGACCGCCAATGTGCCCACCGATTACAAGTACGAGGACTTCAAGGACATTTATCTGCATGCTTTCGAGCAAGGCCTGAAGGGCTGCACGACTTTTCGCTTCAATCCGGAAGCCCATCAAGGCGTGCTGGTCAAAGAGGACGATCTCAAGAACACCACGTACGTGTTCACTCTGGAGGACGGCACGGAAATCGAGGCGCGCGGTGATCAGGAAATCGAGTACGACGGCGAGATGCACACCGCCGCGAATCTCTTCGATGCGTTGAAAGAAGGTTATTACGGGAAGTTCTGACATGGCTCACATCAAAATCGGAAAGAAGATCGCCAAGTACCGGGTTCTCAAGCCGGAGGCAAAGGAAGCGCCCTCGGCGGCGGCCAAAGATCCGCCGAAGACCCAGGACAACGTGATTTGGATGCACGAGAAGCTCGAGCGGCCCGAGGTGCTGATCGGTTCGACCTATAAGATCAAGACGCCCGTCAGCGATCACGCCATGTACGTCACCATCAATGACATCGTGCTCAACGAGGGCACTCCGCACGAGCAGCGGCGGCCGTTCGAGGTGTTCATCAATTCGAAGAATCTCGATCATTTCCAGTGGATCGTTGCATTGACCCGGGTCATCTCGGCCGTATTTCGCAAGGGTGGCGATACCACCTTTCTGGTCGACGAACTGAAGGCGGTATTCGATCCGCGCGGCGGGTATTGGCAACCCGGCGGCAAATTCATGCCCTCGACCATCGCCGAGTTGGGCTACGTGATCGAGCGCCACCTGCAATCGATCGGCCTGCTCAAGAAGCCTGAGCTCGATGTGCACCAGCGTAAGCTGGTGCAGGAGAAGCGCGCCGAGTTCGAAGCGCGAACCAAGCAGACCGACGCGTTCTCGAAGTCGCATTTTCCCGAGGGAGCGCAATTGTGCGCGAAGTGCAGCACCGCGGCCGTGGTGATGATGGACGGGTGCAAGACCTGTTTGAATTGCGGCGACTCGAAATGCGGGTAGATCGCCGATAAGCAGACTATTCAAGGCCATGGCGCTCGGTCTTGCGCTGGCGCCGTTCCTGCTCTGCCACGCGATCGGCGCCGAGGGCGCCGATCCTTTCGCTCATCCGCCGGAGCTCGAGCGGGACGTGCGCTTCTGGATTCGCGTCTACACCGAGGTCACCACCGATCAGGGCCTGCTGCACGATGATTGGAATTTGGGACTGGTGTACGAAGTCCTGCGTTTCGATCCCGCCTCCCCGCCCGCGCAGCGTGAACGGCAGGTAGCGCAGGCCAAAGCGCATTATGCGAGCTTGCTGCGGCGCTTTGCCGCGGCGGCATCCGCACCCACGGCACCCGCACCGGCGGCACCCACGGCACCCGCTCCAGAGCCGGTATCCGAACCGACAACGCCTGCCGCGGCGCCGGACCAGGCACCGACCGATGCACCGACGCCCGGCGTACCCCCGGCCGGGGCATCGCCCGGCGTGCCGGCGCCCAAAGTTCTCGCGGGTCTGACGGCGCACGAGCGGCGGATTCTGCACGCCTTCGGCGATAAGCCGACTCCCGCGCAGTTCCTCGATGCGATCGAGCGGATACGTTTCCAACTCGGTCAAGCCGATCGGTTTCACGAGGGGTTGATTCGGGCCGCCGCCTGGGAGTCTCATATCGTGCGCGTGCTGGAGCAGCACGGCGTGCCTGCGGAAATCGCGGCACTTCCGCACGTCGAGTCCTCCTTCAATCCCGCCGCCTACTCGAAGGTCGGTGCGGCGGGACTGTGGCAATTCATGCCCTCGACGGCCAAACGCTTCATGCGGGTCGACGGCATTGTCGATGAACGGCTCGATCCGGACAGCGCCACGGAAGCGGCCGCCAATTTGATGCTCTACAACTATCGGCTCCTCGGCTCCTGGCCCCTCGCCGTCACCGCCTACAATCATGGTCCCGGCGGCTTGCGGCAAGCCCAGGAACAGTTGGGCACCAGCGACATCGCGGTGATCGTGAAACGCTATCAGGGCGCCACATTCGGCTTTGCTTCGCGCAATTTCTACGTCGCGTTCCTCGCGGCCCTCGAAGTGGATCGAAACGCAGAGAAATATTTCGGGCCGATCACCCGCTTGACCGACACACAGAGCACCCCGGTGGAATTGCCGGACTATGTCGCCGTCGACGCGTTTGCAAAGGCCTTCAAGGTCGATATGGGCGCGCTTCGCGTCTTGAATCCGGCGCTGCGCCCGCCGATCTGGAACGGTACGCGATTGGTGCCCCGCGGCTACGCCGTGCGCATCCCCGGTACGCCGCCGCAATCGGAGATCGTCGCGGCATGGGCGCGCTTGCCCTTATCGCAGCGCTATGTGGCCCAGCGCAATGACGGCAAGCACAAAGTTCGGCGCGGCGAGACGCTGGCCGCGGTGGCAGCGGTGAGCGGTGTCAGCGTGCCGCGGCTGCTGGCGGCGAACGGATGGACCAGTCCGCACGAAATCGCTCGTGGCGACATCGTCCACATCCCGATGCCGGTGTCGCGTGCGGACACCGCGGGCACGACGGCGCCGGTGCCCACGGTCGTCGCGGAGAATGCCCCGGGCGTTGCTACACCTGCCGCGCCGGTCGCCGCCGCACCCAGCGCCGCCGCGCCGCCGCCCAGCGCTCCGCTGGCAGCCGTTTCCCCCAGTCCCGAGGTCGAAGAGAGGGTTCCGGCGCCGCCCAAAGAGCCTGTTTCCGCGCGACAGACCGACAACGCCGCGCTCTTGCCCGCGGGAGCACCGACGGGTAGCTCGGATGCGAGCGACTACGGCGTCGGGCCGGGCGATACGGTCATCGTGCAGGCTGCCGAGACGCTGGGGCACTTCGCCGACTGGACCGGCGTCGATTCGCAGACACTGCGCGCTCTGAACAAGCTGCACAAGAACGCCATGGTGACGCTCGGCCACAAGCTCAAGCTCGACTTGTCCCGCGTGACCGCCGCGCAGTTCGTTGCCGCGCGGCGCGAATACCACCGCGAGCTACAGGAGACATTTTTTGCCGCTCATCGAATCGCCGGCAGCGAGACCTACAGCGTGAAACACGGCGAGTCGCTATGGACGATCGCGCAGCACAGCGATTTGCCGGTTTGGCTGGTGGCGCAATACAACCCCGATGTGGATTTCGGCGATATGCGGCCGGGAACCTCGATCACGCTGCCACGCGTGGCAAGCATCAACCGTCAGTAACCTCGCGCATGCAAATAGCGCTTGAGCGATTCATCAGCACCAGCTTCCGCGGTAAAGCGCACGGCGGGATCCCCGCTCACTTTGAAATCCAGTTCGATCTTCGCGCTCGATGCCATGCGCTGGAGCAGCGGCACGTTGAGGTCGAAATAGGCCGTTTGTCCCCACGAAGCGACCGGTTGGTAGGGTCCGTGAGCCAGTGTGGGTGCGTCGATCTCCGAGAGCACCACTACTCCGTCGTCCAGCCTCAGCGTAACAGCCTGTGGGCTGCGGATGTCATCGAAGCGCCAATCATTGCCGGGCGCCAGATGGATCCAAAGCCCGTAGCGCAGACTGCCCATGTTGTCCCATTCCACGGGCCCCAAGTAGGCGAAGCTCTGGCGCTTACCGGACGTCGGGCTGAACTCGCCGCTCTGGACGAGCTCGATCGGCTTGTGCAGCGAGCCCACCGTCATCCCGGTGCGTTCGTCGAGACTTTCCGCGGGGCTGATCGAGGAGCGGTCGGCACACCCGGTCAAGAGCCCCATGAACAGCCCGAAGGCGATGGTGGCTCGAAGCTGGGACACATGCATTTGCCAATTATACCGAGTCCGTGAGCTGCAGCCGGTTATGTCGAACGCCATACACGCTATAATTTTGATGATGTTCAATCGCAGCTGGCGTGATACACGCGTCCGGTGGGCCCTATTGATGCTGGCAATCGGCGCGGCGGGGCCGATCACGGGCGCTGCCGAGGAGGTAGCGGCGGCGGACCACATCGTCGTCCACAAGTCGGAGCACAAGTTGTACTTGTATTCCGGCAGCCGCCTGCTCGGCTCGTACAAGGTCGCACTTGGCTTGAGGCCTGTAGGACAGAAGGTTCGGGAACACGATTTTCGCACCCCCGAGGGGCGCTACTTTCTTGCGCGTCGCAACACGCGGAGCGACTTCTTTCTCGCCATCCAAGTGTCCTACCCCAATAAAGAGGATGAGCTGCGCGCGCGTAAGAACCGCTGGGCTCCCGGAGGGTCGATCATGATTCATGGTCTGCCCAACGCCCTGAAGCATCCGGCGGCCTATTACACCTCCAATGATTGGACGGACGGCTGCATCGCCTTGTCCAATTCGGATATGGTCGAAGTGTGGATGCGCACCCTGGACAACATCCCGATCGATATCTATCCGTAAAAGGTGCTGCGTGGAAACCACGATCCTCTCCTCTGACCTGGTCGACGCCCGAGTCGCGCCCAAGGGTAGCCTCGAGTACCTCTCGCAGCAGGAGATCGCCAAACTTCTCGATTCCGGCCAGGGTGGTCTGTACCCGCTGTTTCGCAAATGCGCGCTCGCCGTGCTTAATTCCGGCGGCGATATCGACGATACGCGGTTGATTTTCGAAAAGTACCGGGACTTCGACCTGCGCATCGTGCGCAGGGCATGGGGCATCAAGCTCGAGATCAAAAATGCACCGGCGGCGGCATTCGTCGACGGTGAGATGATCCGGGGATTGAAGGAGCATTTGTTCGCCGTGCTGCGCGATGTCGTATTCATCGCGAACGAGATCATCGACAGCGGGCGCTTCGATCTGACCTCCTCCTCGAGCATCACCAATGCGGTCTTTCACATCTTGCGCAACGCCCGGGTGCTGGAGTTGCAGGTGCGGCCGAATCTGGTGGTGTGCTGGGGAGGGCATTCCATCCGTCGCGTCGAATACGACTACACGAAGAAAGTCGGGTACGAACTCGGTCTGCGAAACCTCGATGTGTGCACGGGCTGCGGCCCCGGCGCCATGAAGGGGCCTATGAAGGGCGCGACCATCGGGCATTCCAAGCAGCGTATCGTCAACGGACGCTATCTGGGCATCACCGAACCGGGCATCATCGCGGCCGAGCCGCCGAACCCGATCGTGAGCCAGCTCGTCATCATGCCGGACATCGAGAAGCGCTTGGAAGCGTTCGTGCGTTTGGGGCACGGCATCGTCATTTTTCCGGGCGGAGCGGGTACCGCGGAGGAGATCCTCTATCTGCTCGGCATCCTGCTGGACCCCGCCAATCGGGAGATGCCGTTCCCCGTGGTGTTCACGGGGCCGGCGGATACCGCGGATTATTTTCAGCAGATTCATGAGTTCATCGGCGCGTCTCTGGGCGAGAGCGCCCAGTCGCGCTATCAAATCATCATCGATGATCCCGCCGGAGTGGCGCGCGCAATGGTGCAGGGGCTCGCCGGGGTGCGCGACTACCGCCGGCGGCAAAGCGACTCCTACGGGTTCAATTGGCTGCTCAATATACCGCTCGAATTCCAGCTGCCTTTCGAGGTGACCCATGCCTCGATGCGGGCCTTGCGCCTTTCGCGCGAGCAGCCGGTGCACGAGCGCGCCGCGAACCTGCGGCGCGCCTTTTCCGGCATCGTGGCGGGCAACATCAAGGATTACGGTGTCAATGCGATCGAGCGCTACGGTCCTTACGAGCTCAGCGGCGAACCGTCGATCATGGAACCTCTCGATCGATTGCTGCGCTCCTTCGTCGCACAGCATCGAATGAAGCTCACCGGGGCCGAATACACCCCCTGCTACAGACTCGTGGCATGAGCGAGCCGCAGCGTATCCGCTACCGGTTCGATTTGCCCGACGGATCGCAGACGACCCTGGACTTCTCGTTCGACCCGACCGATTTTCGGCTCTGCAACGCCGCGCCGGCCGATCCTCCCTTCTGGACCGAGCTCGGTTTCAACCAATGCGCCAATTGCCCGCTCAGCGAGCGCGACCAGGCGCATTGTCCGGCCGCGCTGCACATGGCGTCGACATTGGAGCCGCTGAAGGCGCTGGTTTCATTCGACACGGTGGGTGTGACGGTCACGCAAGCTGAGCGCACGGTGTACGTGGAAACCTCGGCGCAACAGGCCATGAGCTCGGTGATCGGCTTGATCATGGCAACCTCGGGCTGCCCGTGGACCGATCATCTGCGTCCGATGGCACGCTTCCATCTGCCGTTCGCAAGCGATGCGGAAACCGTCTACCGCAGCATCTGCATGTACCTTCTGGCACGCGAGATCGCCGGTGCATCCGGGCCGTGCGATTTTGCGGCGCTGGAAGAACTCTACAAGAACCTGCACGTGGTCAATCGCGACATGTCTCGGCGTTTGGGCGCCGCCACGCGCACGGATCCGGCGCGCAATGCGATGGCTCTGCTCGATTCGTATACGACGCTGCTGCCCGCTGCAATCGAGCGATCGCTCGAGGAGCTCAAGCCGCTGTTCGACGCCTGGCAAGCCAAGCGTTTTTACGCCATTTAACTTACCGCGACAGCCTGTGAGATGCGCATCCCAATGCGCGTCGGCGTATGCAGACGGTGGCCACTTGCCTGTGACACAGTTCCTGCCCTAGACGGCGCCCGACACTTACTGTCTCGCACAGCATAGAGGCACCCGATGAGCGACAGCATCAAAAATCAGACTCGATACACCGGAGTGGACCGGCGCGCTCCTCGAGCGGAGCCGGGCAAACCGGGGGTTGCGATTCCGCGCGAGGTTTTCAAGACCGGCGGCCGCCACGCTGCAATCACCACCAGCCTCTACAACTGGCACAGCTACAAGAATTGGGCGGACAAGGTACGCGGCAGCTGGGACGAGAAAAAATAGGCGCGCGCGGCGCTCAAGCCGTTTCCGGCAACGGGTTGATGCCGGCATTCGGACGCCAGGCACTCTCCTTCGCCCTCAACCACGCAAGCAACGGCTCCCAGTCCTCGAGATCCTGCGCCACCAGATTCCTTTTCATTTCGTGCAGGCCCACGCCCTGTTCGGCGGCGCGAACGTAATTCTGCGAGTCGCGCAAAGTCGCGATCACCGGAATCCGCAGGGTCTCGAGAAATCTCATCAGCGACTGGTAGATGATGGTGTTTCGTCGGACGCGGTTGGCGATCACTCCGATGCGATTCTCGTCGCGGCGCACCTTGGCGATCAGCAGCAAGTCCGCAATGCACCTCGAGCACGCATAAATGTCGATGTCCGACGGCAGTACGGGAACGATGATGGCATCCGCGTTTTTCGTCATCTCCGGCATGTCTTGCGCCATCACCGCAGCCGGAGTGTCCACCACGACGTGACCCGCGTCGGGCGGAACGCGCATCTGCCACGCGCGGGTCATGCGGGTGTTGCGCTCGAATGCCGCGATTCCGTGGATGAATGATTGCTCGGGCTTGCGCTTCTTCAGCCAGCGGGTGCTGGAGCCCTGCGGATCGTTGTCCGACAGCAGCGGATGGTCACCCTGACTCGCGAAGTAACTGGCGAGATTCGTTGCCACCGTCGTTTTACCCGAACCGCCTTTTGGATTCAGGACGAGAATTCGCTGCATGTAGGGCAGAGACTACGCAGCCGCCGGCGCCATAGCAAGTGTGTGACCCCACTCACGGCCGCGGAAGGGGCGCCCCGCTTAGACTCCCCACCCATGGAATGGGTTCTACAAGTCGTCGACGAGGTCGATGATGCCGTGAGCGCCTTGCGGCATAGCTGGTTGGGGCTCAATGCCGGATTGACCGCAAGCCTCACTGCACTGCTGAAAATCGCAACGCCGCGAGCGCGGCGCCGCCCCTGATCCCGCTCGCCACGGCTCGAGCCGACTCACCGCGCAAAATCCATTAAGATGGGCGCATGATGCAACTGCGCCTGCGCCGCAACCTCTGCGCGATCTTGAGCCTGCTCGTGTTGGCCTCCTGCACCCAGAAGCCATCCGCCGCACCCGCGAGCGCGGTGAATTCGCTGCAAATCCTCGAGCTTCAGCCGGGCGCGGGCGCGCCGATCGCCGCCGGCCAAAATGCCGTCGTGCAATACACGGGTTGGTTGTACGAGGCGGGCGCTGCCGATAACAAGGGGAAGCAGTTCGATTCCTCTCGCAACAGTGGCCAGCCATTCCGGTTCGTGGTGGGTGCCGGACAGGTGATCAAGGGCTGGGATCAAGGAGTTGCCGGTATGAGGGTGGGGGGCCGGCGTCGGCTCGTCGTTCCCGCCGATCTCGCCTACGGTGACAGTGGCGCCGGCGGCGTCATTCCACCCGGCGCCACGCTGGTGTTCGATGTCGACTTGGTCGCCGTTGAGTGACCGCCGCCGCCCGCTCGAGTGAACGTGTGTCGATCGCCGGTCCGGCGGGCCCGATCGAAGCAGTCGCCGAGGAACCCGGGATTCGCGCGCCGCTCTTCGCCGTCGTATGCCACCCGCACCCCTTGTTCGGCGGCACCATGGACAACAAGGTGGTCACGACCCTGGCGCGCGCGTTGCATGAGGTCGGAATCGCCACGCTGCGCTTCAATTTTCGCGGCGTGGGCGCGAGCGCGGGAACGTTTGACGAGGGCATAGGTGAAACCGCGGATGCGGCCGCCGTCGCAGACCACGGAGCGCAGCGCTGGCCGGGTCGCGAGCTCGTGCTCGCGGGATTTTCGTTCGGCGCCTACGTGGCCCTGCGCTTGTCGCATCACCGGGCGCCCTCCCGTCTGATCACCGTGGCGCCGCCGGTCGATCGCTTCGACTTCTCAGCGCTGATGCCGCCGGGCTGCCCGTGGCTCGTCGTTCAGGGCGACGCGGACGAGGTCGTCAACCCGCAGAGCGTCATTGGCTGGGTCAAGAGTCTCAACCCGCAGCCTCGATTGACGGTTCTGCCGGGAGTGGGCCATTTCTTCCACGGCAACCTCCCGTCTTTGCGCGAGGCAGTGATCGAGGCAATCCGGAGCGGCTGAAGGTCCAACCGCCCCGGATCAAAGGTCAATCAGTTCACGAATTCCTTGAGGTTCTTCAGCGCCGCAATGCGCACTTTCTTGCTCGCGGGTTTCGCCTTGAACATCATCTTTTCGCCGTTGAACGGATTGATGCCCTCACGCGCCTTGGTGGCCGGCTTCTTCACCACCTTCATCTTGAGAAGTCCGGGCATCGTGAACAAACCGTGACTGCGCAGACTCTTCTTGATGGAGGCGGAAAGCGAGTCAAACACGGCTCCGACCTGCTTCTTAGAGAGCTCTGTTTCCTTCGAAATGGTAGCGAGAATTTCAGACTTGGTCGGTGCTGCATTCTTTTTCGCCATATTAAATCTCCTGCTGGTTTTTGCGAACGCGGGTGATAAAGCCCACAAATTCAACTCGGCGCCGAAAATAACATAGAAAAAAGCCGATGTTTAGCGCAATTGTAAAAAAACTTTCACGATTCCGGTGCGCGCGAGCCTGGTTTTTCAGGCTTCCGCGCTCTCAGGCGCAATTCCGGCCGGGCGGAACAAGCTCGTTGGCAGTGAATTCAGCCATGTAGGAGGGCATGCTCAACGCAGAAGTACCAATAGCGCACCGATCGCGATGGATACCCAGAGGATCGAGAAATCGATTTGGCCGATGGGCGGGATAATCCGGCGCACCGGCTTCAGGATCGGTTCGCACAGTTGCGCGAGCAGCCGCACGCCCGGCGCGTAGCCGCCGGGCGAGATGAATCCCGTGATCCAGTACAGCAGAAGAGCAAAGAGGTAGATCCGCAGGATCAGATCGACCAGGCCGACGACCGTGATGCGCAGGAACACCGGCCAATCGCCGAATCCGGCCCGGCTGATCGCGAGCATCACCGCCGTGCGCGCCGAGGCGACCAGCAGCACGGCGACGACGGTGGCCGTATCGACCTTGCGCACCGGCGGCAGCACCCGGCGAAGCGGCAGGATCAGCCAATTGGTCACGCGTACGATGGCGTCCGCCATCGGGTCGCGAAAATCCGCCCGGACCCATTGGAAGAGCAGACGCAGCACGAAGGCGAGCGTCAGCAGCCAAAGGAGTGTGTCGAGGATATATCGAATTGCATCCATGAACCGGAAACCCCGCGAGAGAAACCCTGACGATCCCGGGGTTCTCTGGGCACCCTACGGGGTACCGAACTCCGCGGCCAGCTCAGCCGAACGTCGATCGGCTGCCGCCACGGCGTGTGCGACGATAGCACGAAGACCCGCTGCATCGAGCACCTCGAGGGCGGCGGCGGTGGTACCTCCCTGGGAGGTCACTTGATCGCGCAATGAGGCGAGCGATTCGCTCGATTGGCGCGCCATCTGCGCGGCTCCGAACGCCGTTTCCAATGTCAGCTTATGGGCAATCTCATTCGGCAGGCCGCGCTCGTGTGCGGCCGCCTCGAGCGCTTCCATGAAGAGGAAAAAGTACGCCGGCCCGCTGCCTGAGAGCGCGGTCACCGTATCCATCTGCGATTCATGCTCGACCCACACCGTGGCGCTGACGGCGGCCATGATGGACTCCGCGAGCGCCCGGTTGGCCGCCCCGACGCTCGCCGGCGCATAAAGTCCGGTGGCGCCGAAGCCGTTGAGTGCCGGTCGATTGGGCATCGTGCGCACGACGGCAACCTGAGGGCCGAACCACCGTGCGAGCGCTGCATGCGGAATCCCGGCCGCCACCGACATCACCAGCGGCTTGGAGGCAGCCAGCTGCGGGCTCAAACCCAGCGCCACGGAGCGCATCTGCTGGGGCTTGACCGCCAGAACGACGACCTCCGCGCCCGAGACCGCGCTCGCATTGTCCGCGGCGCCCCTGACGCCGTAGCTGCGGACCAGCCGCTGCAGCTGATCGCTGCTCGGATCGGCGACGATGATGCGCTCGCCGGGCAGCCCACGCTTGATCAGACCGCCGATCAGCGCGGCGGCCATGTTGCCGCCGCCGATGAATGCAAGCCTGCGTATGTCGATCATGTCCGCCCCTCGTCGTTCGTGCGTTGCGCCCCTGCGGCGGCGAAAATCAGCGGCTGCCGAAGATTGCCGTGCCGATTCGCACGTGCGTGGCGCCCTCTGCAATAGCCGATTCGAAATCGGCGCTCATCCCCATCGAGAGTGTATCGAGCTTGAGGCCGCGTGCGTTGAGGCCCTCGAGGAGAATTCTGAGGCCGGAAAACACCGCCCGTTCCGCCCGAACATCGGGCTGCGGCGGCGGGATCGCCATCAGGCCGCGCAGCCGCAGCCGCGGCAATTCGGCCATTTGCAGCGCGAGCTCCGCGAGGATCGCGGGGTCCACGCCCCCCTTGGTCGATTCGGGCACCAGCGCGACCTGAATACACGCGTTGAGGGGCGGCGCATGAAATGGCCGCTGTTCCGACAGACGCCGTGCCACGCTCAGCCGGTCGATGCTGTGCACCCATTCGAAGCGCTCGGCGATCGCTCGGGTCTTGTTCGATTGGATGCCGCCGATAAAGTGCCAATGCAGGGCCAAATCCGCGAGCCGATCCATTTTACCCAGGGCCTCTTGCAGATAATTTTCCCCGAAATCCGTGACGCCGGCCGTGGCGGCCGCCCTCACCGATTCGGCAGGCTTGGCCTTGGAAACCGCGATCAGGGTGACCGAGGCGGGGTCGCGCCCGGCCGCCAGGGCCGCACGACTTATCCGAGACCGGACGTGGTTCACGTGAACCGCCAAATTCTGCGGACCAATTAACATATTGGGTGAGGACACCCTCTTATATACTGCAACGGCTTGAACACAGCCGGATTAGGAGCCGTAAATGGCGGTTGATATCGCGCAGCTTCTCGCCTTTGCGGTGAAGAACAATGCGTCGGACCTGCATCTGTCGGCTGGCGTCCCGCCGATGATCCGAGTCGACGGTGACATGAAGCGCGTCAATATGCCTGCGCTGGTGCATAAAGAAGTGCACAGCATGGTGTACGACATCATGAATGACAAGCAGCGCAAAGCCTTCGAAGAGTTCTTCGAGACGGACTTTTCGTTCGAGATTCCGAAACTTGCCCGCTTTCGCGTCAATGCGTTCAACCAAAATCGCGGCGCGGGCGCCGTTTTCCGCAACATTCCGTCGACCATCCTGTCTCTCGATGAGCTCAACGCGCCCAAGACTTTCAAGGATTTGTGCATGTTGCCCCGGGGCCTGGTGCTGGTTACCGGACCCACCGGCTCCGGCAAATCGACCACGCTTGCCGGCATGGTGAATCACTGCAACGACAACCGCCCCGATCACATCATCACGATCGAGGACCCGATCGAGTTCGTGCACGAGAGCAAACGCTGCCTGGTCAATCAGCGCGAGGTGCACCGGGATACCCTCGGATTCAGCGAAGCACTGCGCTCGGCGCTGCGTGAAGACCCGGATGTGGTCCTGGTCGGCGAAATGCGCGATCTGGAGACCATCCGGCTGGCTCTGACGGCCGCCGAGACCGGCCATTTGGTTTTCGGCACCCTGCATACGAGCTCGGCGGCCAAGACCATCGATAGAATCGTGGACGTGTTCCCCGCGGCCGAAAAGGACATGGTGCGGGCGATGTTGTCCGAAAGTCTGCGGGCCGTGATATCGCAAACGCTCATGAAGCGGGTCGGCGGCGGGCGAATCGCAGCGCACGAGATCATGATCGGCACGCCTGCCATACGCAACCTCATCCGCGAAGGCAAGATCGCTCAGATGTATTCGGCAATTCAAACCGGCCAGGGCCAGGGCATGCAGACCCTCGACCAATGTCTGCAGGAATTGGTGCAAAAAGGCGTGGTCAGCCGCGAGGAAGCGCGCTACAAGGCTCAGAACAAGGACAGCATCTAATGGACCGCGAACAAGCAATACGGCTCATGCAAGATCTGCTGAGGCGCATGGTCGAGAAGAAGGGTTCGGACCTGTTCATCACCGCCGGATTTCCGCCCGCCATCAAGGTGGATGGCGAGATTCGACCGCAGTCGGACCGGTCATTGAGCCCCGAACAGAGTGCAGGTCTGGTGCGCGCGATCATGAACGATCGGCAAACCAAGGAATTCGACTCGACCAAGGAGTGCAATTTCGCCATCGCCCCGCCGGGGATCGGCCGCTTTCGCGTCAGCGCCTTCGTGCAGCAGGGCTTCACCGGCGCGGTGCTGCGGACCATCAACGCCAAGATCCCCACGCTCGAGGAGCTCGAGCTGCCGCCGATCCTCAAAGAGGTGGTGCTCTCGAAGCGCGGCTTCGTGATCCTGGTCGGAGGCACCGGTTCGGGCAAGTCCACGTCCCTGGCGGCCATGGTCGGCTACCGCAATGAAAAGACGCGCGGCCACATCGTCACGATCGAGGATCCGGTGGAATACGTGCATGCCCACAAGGGCTGCGTCGTGACGCACCGTGAAGTCGGCGTCGACTGCGAAAGCTGGCACCTGGCGCTGAAGAACACCCTGCGCCAGGCGCCCGATGTGATCCTCATCGGCGAAATTCGCGACCGCGAAACGATGGAATACGGCATTCAATTCGCGGAGACGGGGCATCTGGTGCTGGCCACCCTGCATGCCAACAGCTCGAACCAGGCGCTCGACCGCATCATCAATTTCTTCCCCGAAGAGCGGCGCGAACAACTGCTGATGGACTTGTCGCTCAACATCCGCGCCCTGATCTCGCAGCGCCTGATTCCTCGCGAGGCCGGATCCGGCCGTGTCGCGGCGATGGAAATCATGCTCGCCTCCCCGCTGATTTCGGATTTGATCTTCAAGGGCGAAGTGGCGAAGATCAAGGACGTGATGTCGCGCTCCAACCGCTTGGGCATGAAGACATTCGATCAGGCGCTGTTCGAATTGTACGAAGCGGGCCTGATCTCCTACGAAGATGCGTTGCGCAACGCCGATTCGAAGAACGAATTGCGGCTGCGGGTAAAGCTCGAAAGCAAGCGCGAAATGAAGAATCCGGAAGAGGGCGGGGCCGCCCTGCAGATCGTAGAGGAAGAAGAAGGCCAGGTGTTTTAGCAGATGTCCGCGGTCGCGCCGGCTCAGGTGATGAACACCAAGCCGCTGTTCAAATTGATGGTGGAAAGAAAGGCGTCGGATCTCTTTTTCACCTGCAACGCGCCTGTCAAGATCAAGATCGAGGGAAAGATCTTCCCCGTCAACAAGCAGGTGCTGAGTCCCGAAACGGTGCGCCAGGCGGCCCTCGGACTCATGACCGCGGATCAAATCGAGCACTTCAACGAGGAGCTGGAGATCGATTTCGCGATTTCCGAGCCCGGCCTCGGCCGCTTCCGCGTCAATGTGTTCTATCAGCGCGGCTATCCGGCGATGGTGCTGCGCTACATCACGGCGGAGATGCCCAAGCTCGAAGACCTCGGGATGCCCGAAATCCTGAAGGATCTGGTGATGCTCAAGCGCGGCCTGATCCTCATGGTTGGCGCCGCCGGTGCCGGCAAGTCCACCACGCTCGCCGCCATGATCAACCATCGCAACGAGACGTCGTCTGACCACATCCTCACCATCGAGGACCCGATCGAGTTCCTGCATACCAACAAGAAGTCGATCGTCAACCAGCGCGAGGTGGGTCTCGACACGAAATCCTTCGCCCGGGCTCTGCGCAGCGCCGTACGGGCGGCCCCCGATGTGATTCTCGTCGGCGAAATTCGCGATCGGGAGACCATGGAGGCCGCCATCGCGCTCGCGGGAACGGGCCATTTATGCATCGCGACCCTGCATGCGAACAACTGCGCTGAGACCCTCGATCGCATCATCAACATGTTTCCGCGCGATCAGCACAATCAGATCTTCCTGGACCTGTCGCAATATTTGCGTGCCATCCTGTCGCAGCGCCTGGTCGCGGCGAAATCAGGCATACGGGTCGCTGCGTCCGAAGTGATGGTGAACACGCCGCATGTCTCGGAACTCATCAAGAAGGGCGATGTGATCGGCGTCAAAGAGGCCATCCGGACGGGGACCGAGCGCGGCATGTTGAGTTTCGACAGCTCGCTCTACAACTTGGTCCGCGAAGGCCGCATCGAACTGGAAGAGGCGCTCGCGAGCGCCGACTCGCGCACCAATCTCGAAGCGAAGATCAACTTCGGATAAAACCCGCCCGATCGGCAGGCAGCGCACCGTTCGGCGCCTGCCTGTTGACGCAGCCGGGCGCATCGCTCTGCGCGGCGTCGCGCGCCCGCGAGTCCGCAGCGCCGCTCGGACGGCACAGCGCCAGATTGCCTTCGAATTCGCGCGTGCTCACGTCCCAACCGGATTTTACCGCGCGCTCCCGGCAGGTCCGCGGATCGAGCTGCAGCGCCCGCCGCGCGGCGACCGCCAAGTCCAGATCGAGCGCCCCGGTCACCCCGTCCTCGACGACGTCGATCGGGCCGGTAACCGGAAACGCCGCCACCGGCACGCCGCAAGCCATGGCCTCGAGATTGACGAGGCCGAACGTGTCGGTGTGACTCGGGAACACCATGACGTCCGCAGCCGCGAGGTGGCGTGCAAGGTCCTCTTCGAAGCGATAGCCCGTGAAGAGCGTTTCGGGATACTGGGCCTGCAGCCGCGCTCGTTCGGGGCCGTCGCCGATGACGATCTTGCTGCCGCTCCAGGGCATTTGCAGGAACGCATCGATGTTCTTTTCCACCGCCACCCTTCCGACGTAGGCGGCGATGGGGCGTGGGAGCGTCAGGAAATCCTTCGGCAGCGGTTTGAAGACTTCCGTATCGACGCCGCGGCGCCAGGCTGACAGATTCTTGAACCCGCGCGAGGCCAAGTCCTTGCGGACCGAGGCCGTGCTGACCATGCAGCGCACCGCTGCGGCATGGAACCAGCGCAGTGCGCGATACGAGGCGAAGATCGGAATGGGGAACCGCGCCCGCAAATACTGCGGGAACTGGGTGTGATACGAGGTCGTGAATCGCATGCCGCGGCGCAGGCAATGGCGCCGCGCCGCGAGCCCGAGCGGTCCCTCGGTGGCAATGTGCAGCGCTTGAGGGGCGAACGCATCGATCGCGCTTGCAACCCCCTTGCCGGGCAGCAACGACAAGCGGATCTCAGGATAGGTGGGGCATGGGATGCTTCGAAAATCCCGGGGCGTCAGCATCCTCACTTCGTGGCCGAAGCGCCCGAGCCATGCGGCGGTCTGGGCCAGCGTGCGCACCACGCCGTTGGTTTGCGGAAACCACGCGTCGGTGACGATGAGTATTCTCATGCCGCGCCACTTTCGCACCGCGCTGTGACGAACAGATGACCGCGGCGGGAACCGATGGATGCTCACGGGATTTTTTGCAGTTCTGCGACCTGCGTCCGCGTCGCAGCGGCGCCTTGTCATCGGCGTGTAACGAAATTCCTATAATTGCTTCATGGCCGACCTGGTGCTTTTTCATTGAAGGAACCCTTATGCGAAATTTTTGGGCGGAACTGCGAACGCAGCGATGGGACGATCACCGCTTCTACCACCACAGCCGTATCAATCAATCCCTGCACCTGCTGAGCGCAATCAGCTTCCTCGTCGCCTACGTCATGATGTTTACGGACCCGGTGGCCGCCGCGTTGATCGGTTGGCTGGTCGCCATGGTCAGCCGGCAGTCCGGGCACTTCTTCTTCGAGCCCAAGGGATATGACGAAATCAACCAGGTCACTCACGAATACAAGGAAGAGGTCAAGGTGGGATACAACCTGCGCCGCAAGATCATCCTCCACGTCATCTGGGGCGCCTCGCCGGCACTGCTGCTGCTGTCGCCCTCCTTGTTCGGGCTGATGACGCCCCACACCAGCGGCCAGGAGTTCGTGAGGCACGTCGGTGAGATATGGCTCGTCGTCGGCATCGGCGCGCTGCTGTTTCGGACCGTGCATTTGTTCTATCTGCGCGACGTGCAGACCGGGCTCGTCTGGTTGACGAAGATCCTCACGGATCCGTTTCACGACGTGAAACTCTACTGCAAGGCGCCGCTCTATTTGCTGCGCGGTGAGCTCATCGATCCGATGGGCGAAACCCATCGGGCCTGAAGCATCTCCTTGAGCACGCGGCGTCTGATGGATTTGTCGGTCAGGAGCGGTTCGGACCACCACCAGCCGTCGCGCTGCATTTCCCGTGCCGCCGACACGATTCTGTCGGCGACCGCGGCGAAATCGGCCTCGCTGTAGTTCAGGCTGAAGATGAGGCGGCCCGTTCCGACCAGACTCAAGGCGAGGCCGGCGGCGCGCAGATAATATTGAAACATCCAATTGTAAGGCGACGGCCGGGTGTAGAGGACCGTCCAAATCGACGACAGGTTCGCGACCTGGATCGGGACCTGCGCGGCGCTGAGGCGCTCATTCAGCGCCGCAGCGCGCCCATTCCACACGGTATCGAGCCCGCGATACATGGCGCGCACGCCGTCGGTGTCGAGGCGCTGCAGGAATTCGTACATGGCGCCCATGACATAGGGATGCGAATTGAACGTACCGCGCGCGAGACAGATGTCCACGGGCCGCTCTTCCCGGTAGCGGCGCATGAACCTCGCTTTGCCGCAAAGCACCCCGATGGGCAGGCCGCCCGCCACCGTCTTGCCGTAAGTCACCAGGTCGGCGCTCACCCCGAAATACTCCTGCGCCCCGCCCGGCGCAAGTCGAAAGCCGACGAAGACCTCGTCGAAAATCAGTACGATATTGCGTTCGCTGCACACCGCGCGCAATTTCTGCAGCCATTCGCCGTAGGCGGCGCGGTCGAAGTGCGCGCTGCGCCTGCTGCCGAGCAACGTCGAATCCTGGGGCGCACTGAGATTCGGATGCATGGCCTGTACCGGGTTGACCAGCACGCAGGCAATGTCGCGCCGCGATTTGAGAACCCGCAGGGCCGCCTCGTCCATGTCTTTCAGCGTATAGGTCTCGCGTGCCGCCAGCGGATTGCCGACGCCGGGCTGCACATCGCCCCACCAGCCGTGATAAGCGCCGCAGAAGCGCACGAGGCGACTGCGCCGCGTGTGATAGCGCGCGAGGCGCACCGCTTGCATCACCGCTTCGGTGCCCGACATGTGGAACGACACCTGCTCCATGCCCGATATCTCGAGGAGCCGGCGCACGTTGTAGACGGTCACCGGATGGTAGAAGCCGAGCACGGGCCCCAAGTCGCGAACGCGCTCGCTGCCGCCGGCGATGCACTCCTTGTAGAAGTCGTAACCGAATACGTTGACGCCGTAGGACCCGGTCAAGTCGTAGAACCGGTTGCCGTCGAGATCGGTCAGCGTGACGCCGGAGGAGGACTCGACGAAGGCAGCCGCCTTGAAGTAGTGGCGCACGAAGCGGCTGAACTGGAAAGGCACGCGGTAGCGGGTGGTGAATTGCAGATCGGAAATGCCGTCCATGACCAAATCGGTCGATTCCACGGTTCTGTGGCTGCGCCCGGCGAGGCGCGCCGCAAGGCGCAGGAATCCCTCGCGCCGCATTGCCGCAATATGCTCGGGCGCCGCGTCGGCACTGAAAAAGCGGTCCTCGCCGTATTCGTAGAACGGCACCAGGGCGGCGAAGCGCCGAGCCATGCGCGAGTGCCCGGTCAGCGAGCGGTGCTTCGCCCGCGAAAGTTGCAGCCGCAGTTGCGCCCTGCGCAGCAGGGCCGCCAGTGCGCAGGCGACCAGCACGTAGCCAAGTATCGGTTTGATCACGCAAATCCTCGGCGCGCACTGTATTGCAGGCGAATGACATTAAGATGACTGTGCGCTCCCTGATCGGGCGGGTCGTGCAGCAGGAGAACATCAATTTTCTGCTGACCAACCGCATACCGCGACGCTGGCTCACTCGATTCATGGGCTGGTTGAGCCGCATCGAGCATCCCTGGGTCTGCGCGTGCTGCGTTGCCTTGTGGCGGGTGTTTTCAGACCTCGATTTGAGCGATGCGAAGGACGCTCGATTCAAGAGCCTGCACGCCTGCTTTACGCGCGAGTTGAAGCAGGGTGCGCGGCCGCTCGACACCGACCCCGGCGTCCTGGCGAGTCCCTGCGACGCACTGGTGGGCGCATGCGGCCAGGTGCGGGACGGAACGGTGCTGCAAGCGAAAGGATTTCCTTATCCGTTGTCGGACCTGCTGCACGACGATGAGCTGGTGCGCTACTACCGCGGCGGGCGGTTCGCGACGCTGCGGCTGACCTCGAGCATGTACCACCGCTTTCACGCTCCCTACGACTGCCGCGTAGAGCGGGTGACGTACATCTCGGGCGACACGTGGAACGTGAATCCCATCGCGCTCCAACGGGTCGAGCGGTTGTTTTGCAAGAACGAGCGCGCCGTCATCCGCTGCCGCCTGGACACCTCCGGCGCGCTCCTCACCCTGGTGCCCGTGGCGGCCATCCTGGTCGCGAGTATTCGTCTGAGATTTATCGATCTATTGCTGCACATGCGCTACCGCGGCCCGAACGTCATCGATTGCGACGCCACTCTACGCAAAGGCGAGGAAATGGGCTGGTTCGAACACGGCTCGACCATCATCCTGTTCGCACCGCCCGGCATCTCGCTGTGCGCACACCTGCGGGAGGGCGAGCGTATTCGGATGGGGCAGGCGCTGATGCGTCTGCCGGCGCAGAATCCTCAGACAGGGCCCTAGCGGGGCGGCGCTACAAGGGTCTGCGGTGTCGGGTCAGGGTCGCGGCGATGGAGGCGAGCACCGCCATGCGCACGGCGACGCCGTTGTTGACCTGCTCGCGGATCACCGAGCGCGGACCGTCGGCCACCTCGGATGAGATCTCGACGCCGCGGTTCATCGGGCCCGGATGCATCACCAGCACGTTCGGCGACGCCAGCTTCAGGCGCTTGGCGTCCAAGCCGAAATCGCGAAAGTAGGCGGCATCGTCGAGCGATGCCGCTTGCGCCATGCGCTCCTTCTGAATGCGCAGCATCATGATCACGTCGGCACCGGCGATTCCGTCCTCGATCCGAGTGAAGCGCTGCGCACCCCGGAATTCGTCTTCGGACGGCAGCAGGGATTGCGGCGCCACCAGGCGCACGTCCGTCGTTCCGAGGGTCTGCAGCGCGCGAGCCGTGGAGCGTGCGACCCGCGAGTGCATGATGTCGCCGACGATGGCGACTTTGAGACCCGGAAAGCGGCGCTGGTGCGTCCTGATCGTGAGGACGTCGAGCAGCCCTTGCGTCGGATGCGACACGTGCGCCTCGCCCGCGCTGATGACCGAGACGTGCGGGGCGACGTGATCGATCAGGAACTCGGGCATGCCGGGTTCGGAATCTCGAATGACGAAAATGTCGGTATTCATCGCCTCGAGCGTGTAGATGGTATCCAGCATCGTCTCACCCTTGGCGCGCGAACTGGAATGCAGATCCAAATTGAGGACGTGTGCGCCCAGGCGCCGGCTGGCAAGGTCGAAAGAGGCGCGCGTGCGCGTGCTCGGTTCGAAGAATAGATTGGCGAGGGTGACGCCGGCGAGTTCCCGGCCCTCATAGGCAGGTTGTCCCGGAAACCGTCGGTAGCTTTCGGCCCGATCGAGAATCGCAGCCAGGGCATCGCGCGTCAGGCCGTCGAGCGAAATGAGGTGGCGCAGGCCCCCGGCGTTGTCAGTTTGTGAACGCATCTGCGCCTCATGTTTGTTCGGTGAACCATCGCTCCAAGATGATGCACGCAGCCGTCGCATCGACATCGGCCTTCGCCACGCGCCGCTTGCGCCACCCCCGCTCGCGCGCCGCCTTCAGCCGTGCTTCGGCCTCGAGCGATGAGTAGCGCTCATCGATCAGCTCGACCGCTACAGCGTAGCGCTCGGCGAGTTCACGCGCGAAGCGTCGCGCTGCCCCCGTCAGGGTGCTCTCGGAGTCGTCGACATTATACGGCAGGCCGACGACGACCATCGCCGGTTGCCAGTCGCGCATCAGCGCATCGATGGCCTGCCAACTCGGCCCCGCGGCGCTGGAGGACACCGCGCTGAGCGGTGAGGCGGTGCGGCTGGCGGTGTCGCCGCACGCAGCCCCGATGCGCTTGCGCCCGTAGTCGAAGGCGAGAATGAGCTGCGGCGCCGCGCCGTCAGCTCGCTTACGCGACGCTGGCTCGGATGCAGCCGGCTCAGGCACGGGCGTTTCCGGCGCCTTCGGCTCAGGCACGGTCGGCTCAGGCATTCCCGCTGATCGGGCTGATGCGCGACAGCTCGACGCCGAGCAGGCGTCCCGCCGCTTCCCACCGCGATTCGAAAGGGACCTCGAAGATGATGCCGGAGTCGACCGGAGCGCTGAGCCACGCATTGGCGCGAATTTCCTCTTCCAGCTGGCCACCGTCCCAGCCCGCATAGCCCAAAGCGACCACCGCTTCTTCAGGTCCCTGACCGCGGGCCATCGCCGCCAATATGTCGCGCGATGTCGTGACGTGGATGGTATCGGACACCTTGAGCGTCGAATCCCATTCGCCGCCGGCTCGATGCACGACGAAGCCGCGGTCGGTTTGCATGGGGCCGCCGCGCAGCACCTGGCGCTCGCGCAGCGGTCCGCCCGGCAGTTCGATCTCGAGCTGTTCGAAGATTTCGCCCATGCGCATCGACAGCGGCTTGTTCAGGATCAATCCGAGGGCGCCGCGCGCGTTGTGATCGCAGACCAGCGCCACTGTTTGTGCGAAATTAGGATCTCCCATCGTCGGCATGGCGATCAGCAGCTGGTTCGTCAGATAACCCGATTCGCTCATAGTCTACCCATCAGCAACCGCGGTCAGTTTTGGGGCGTAACGCTAGGGTCCGAATAAAATACGCCAGAGCCTTGGTCTACACCACCCAGAAACTGCCATTCATATGCTATGCGAATCTGGTCGTGCTTCGCACTGAGTTCGCTCGGAAACGGATCGTACGGCGCCGCCAGCTTCAAAATTCGCATGGCAGCTTCGTCGATCTCGGCGTGACCGCTGCTGCGGCGGATCACGGTTTGCAGGAGCTTGCCGTCGGCGCCGATCGTCACCTCGATCACGGGCGTTCCGGAGAGCTTGCGGCGACGGGCGACATCCGGAAAGTTGATGGTGCCGACCCGCTCGATCTTGCGGCGCCAGCTATCCAGGTAAACGGCCACATCCGACTCGCGGGTATCGGCGGCGATCCAAAGTTGCTGCTTCGACTCCCCGCGCATGCGCAGCTCGATGCCGTCGTCATTGGGCGCCATGCCCAGGTCCGGCCGTTTCTCGAGCAACAGCGGCAGCTGGGACAACTCGTTGGCGGCGCTCGGGGAGGCGAAGTACAGGATTTTCGTCACGGGCATGTGCGTCGCGACGACTTCCTCGTCACCGGCCTCGCGCCCCGTCTGCTCGCCCGCGGCGCCCTCGCCGTTCGGAATGCCGGGCCTGTCGACGGGCATGAGTGAGGATTTTGGTATGCGTGTTCGCTCGCCGTTCAAGGTGTTGCCGGACCCGAGCTGGCTGCGCTGGGCGAGATAACGGGCATTGGGATTCTTTGCGACGCTCGGCGCCTGCTCGTTGACCAGGACGACTTCGAGGGCGGCGCCGCCTGTGGCGTCGGCGTCGCCGCGGGGACCGCTGAACGTGACGCCCAGGATCACGATGCCGTGAATCAAGGCGGCCACGAAGCACGTGGTCAACATGCGATCGTTCGCCGGGGGCAGCCCCGTCTGGAGGGTATCGGAAATCATGCGGCGTCGAGGGCTCCGGCGATCGCCGTCACCAGCGTGCCACCAATGTCGACATCATGCTTCTTGTTTAGTTCGCGAATGCCGGTGGGGCTGGTGACGTTGATCTCGGTGACGTAGTCGCCGATCACGTCGAGCCCGACGAAAATCATGCCGGCCGCACGCAGCTTCGGTCCGATGATCGAACACAGCCATCGATCGCGATCGTTCAAGGGCCGGCTCTCGGCGCGGGCTCCCGCCGCCAGGTTGCCGCGATGGTCGTCCCTGTCCGGGATGCGCTGCAGGGCAAAGGGGACGGGCTCGCCGTCCACCAGGATGATGCGGCAATCTCCGCCCGTCGCGATCTCCGGTATGTAGCGCTGCACGATGGCGTACCGCTGGCCGTAGTCGGTCAGCGTCTCGAACACGACGTTGCGGTTCTTGTCGCCCTGCTCCAAGACGAAGATCGAGCGACCTCCCATGCCGTGCAGCGGCTTACACACCGCTTTGCCATGCTCGCGCAGGAATTCGCCCATGGCCCCCATGTCGCGCGTGATCAGAGTCGGCGCACAGCATTCGGGAAACCAAGCCGTATAGACCTTCTCGTTCATGTCGCGTAGGCCCTGCGGGTTGTTGCACACCAGCGCGCCCTGATCCCGGGCACGCTCCAAGATGTAAGTGCTGTAGATGTACTCGGTATCGAAGGGCGGATCCTTGCGCATCAGAATCACGTCGTAATCGCCCAATCTACCGACCACGGGCGCACGGCGCTCGAACCAACGTCGCGAATCGTCGAATACTCTCAGCGGCGAAAGCCGCCCCCAGGCGACGCCGTCGCGCAGCCACAGGTCGCCGAGGGCCGCAAAAAAGAGCTCCCAGCCGCGCGCCTGGGCCGCGAGTAGAATCGCCAGCGTACTATCCTTGGCCGGATTGATGGCTTCGATGGGGTCCATGACCACGACCAGACGCGCTCCGCCAGACATGCTCATTCCTTTAACGATCCCGGCAACTTGCGCCGCCGCCGCAGTCTAGCGCAAGCGGTCGCCGCACAGCCTTCTTGAGAAAACTGTGAACCACGCCACCGTTGTTTACCCGACATTACCGCGAAATGTCTATCCCGTACCGTGGCTAGCGCGGCCCGGATATGTTAAAAAGCCACAAGATTCCAGCACCTACGCACGTGCGTCCAAGTCCCTCAAGGTCATCCGATGGAGAGCATGATCATCAACGGCAAGCCGAAACTCGCGGGGCTCAAAGTTCTCGTGATCGATGACAGTAAAACGATTCGCCGGACCGCCGAGACGCTGCTGACCAAGGAAGGTTGCGAGGTGTTCACCGCCGTCGATGGATTCGACGCCCTGTCCAAGATCGCCGACCACCAGCCCGACATCGTATTCGTTGATATCATGATGCCGCGCCTCGATGGCTACCAGACGTGTTCCCTGATCAAGCACAATAAGGTCTTCAAGCAGATCCCCGTGATCATGCTGTCGAGCAAGGACGGTTTGTTCGACCGGGCCCGCGGCCGCATCGTGGGCTCGGAGCATTACCTGACCAAGCCGTTCACCAAAGACGAGCTCTTGGGCGCCATCGAAGCTCACGTCGGCAAATGAGGAGAATCCCCGAATGGCACTGATTCTTATCGTCGACGATTCACCCACTGAAGTGTTCGTCATGCAGAAGGCGCTCGAGAAGCACGGCTTCAAAACCGCCGCGGCCGAGAATGGCGAGGAGGGCATTCGCAAGGCGAAAGCCATGAAGCCGGATCTGATCTTCATGGACATCGTCATGCCGGGGGTGAACGGCTACCAGGCGACGCGCATGCTCAACAGCGACCCTGAGACGGCTCTCATCCCCATCATCATGGTGACCACCAAGGGTCAGGAAACCGATCGGGTCTGGGGTTTGCGCCAAGGGGCCGTGGACTACCTCGTGAAGCCCGTGTCCGCACAAGCGTTGGTCGAGAAGGCGCAGGCCGCGCTGGCCGTATGACCAGCACGATGAGCGGGAGCGGGAGCGAGAGTAGCTTACGCAGCCTGCGCGACCGTCCGTTCGAACTGCTCAAGGAACTCGAAAAGCGCAGCCGTACCGTCGCCGCAGGCGCCGCGCCGGACGCCGCGGCCGGGCGCGAATGGGTGGGTGTGGCTTTTCGCATGGGCGGCGAGACCTTTCTCGTGGCCCGCGAGGAGACCCGCGAGGTGCTGGGATATCCTGCAACGATTACGCGTATTCCCGGCGCCAAGAGCTGGGTGAAGGGGCTCGCCAACGTGCGCGGGCAGCTGCTGCCGATGCTGGATCTGCGGCAGTTCCTGGGCAGCGGGGCGACCACCCCTCAGCGCAACACCCGGGTGGTGGTGGTCAATCATCGGGAGATTCCGGCCGGCCTCATCGTCGATGAAGTATTGGGATTCCGGCGATTCGCCGAGTCGGAATTCAACGCCGAAGCGCCGCCGACGGTCGTTCGCTGCGATGTCTATCTGGCGGGCGCGTTTCGCCGTGGCGGCGAGGTATGGCCGGTTTTGAGCTTGAAGAGTTTGGTCGAGAGCCAAAGTTTTTTGCAGGCTGCGAGTTGAGCGCTGCCGGACCAACGCAATGACTACGCGAGATATTTCTGCTCCCAAAATCAATGTATTGGCCGTGCTCATGGCGCTCATCGTCGCGTGCCTCGCAGGCGCGGCCCTGCTGACGCTGACTTCGCGTACGGCAGCGCCGGTGGCGGCGCCGGCGGAACAAATAGCCCTGATCACGCAGCGCATCCCCTTCGAGGCGCAAAACGCGCTGCGTGGGGAGGCGAGCGCTTTCGACGCCCTCGCCGGGAGCATGGCGCGGTTGAAGACATTGGCCGCGAGCGGCGCGAGCGGCGCGGCTCAACCCAAGCTCGATCCGGTGTTCGAGAAGATCGGCACCGCGGTAAGCGCCGTCGCCGATGCGCGGGGGGCGGTGCAAGCGATACAAGCTTCGAATAAGGAAACGCGCGAGTTGGCGCCGAAGCTGCTCTCGGAACTGGGGGATCTCGCCAGCGCCGTGGGCGTGCAAAAGCTCGAAGGCATGAGCCGCTACTTGGAGCGCTTCGAACTCACGGTGCAGCGCATCCAGCAGGAGCTCTCCGGTTTGAGTTCCAATGTGAACGATGCGGGGCCGGCTGCACAGCGGCTGGCCGATAGTTTGGAATTCCTGAACCAGGTGATGCGGGGGCTTTCCGGAGAAGATTCCGGACTTGCCTTGTCGCGCGTCACCGGCGCGGAGGCCGAACAGCGGCTGAAGGCCCTGGTTCAACGCAATCAACAATTTGCGGGCGCCGTGCGCAAGGCGATCGGCGCAGCCGATCCGCTGTCCAAAGCCCAGGTCGCGGCCCGTGCATTGCCGGCATTGGCGGGCAGTATCGCGCCGCAAAGCGAGGCTCCGAGCACGGCAGGCGGCGGGACAGGGACTCACAAGGGCTGGATACTCGCCCTGCTCTGCATCGCCGCGCTGCTGCTTGGCGGTCTCACCTGGCTCTTTTTCAAGTCGCTCAACGCGCGGCGCAGCAGCGAGCTGCGGGTGCGCGAGAACGAGCGCAATCAAGAGGCCATCATGCGCTTGCTCGATGAATTGTCGAGTCTGGCGGACGGCGACCTGACGGTGCAGGCGACGGTCACCGAAGATATCACCGGAGCCATCGCGGACTCGATCAACTATGCCGTGGAGGCAATGCGCGAGCTCGTCACGACCATCAACGACAGTGCCATTCAGCTCGACGGCGCCGCCAAGCAGACGCAGGGGGCCGCGGCTCACATGGCGAAGGCGAGCAGCGCCCAGTCGCGGCAGATTTCCGCCGCCAGCGAATCGATGGCGGACATGGCCGCTTCCATCGAGGAGGTGTCGGGCAATTCCGAGCGCTGTGCGGACGTCGCCAGGCATTCGGTCGACATCGCTCACAAGGGCGGGGACGCCGTCCGGCGCACGATCGACGGCATGAACGCTATTCGCGAAACGATTCAAGAGACCAGCAAGCGCATCAAGCGTCTCGGCGAAAGCTCGCAGGAAATCGGCAACATCGTCGAATTGATAAACGATATCGCCGAGCAAACCAATATCCTGGCGCTGAATGCCTCGATTCAGGCCTCCATGGCGGGCGAGGCGGGACGCGGATTTGCGGTGGTGGCGGACGAAGTGCAGCGGCTCGCGGAGCGCGCCGCGAACTCGACCAAACAAATCGAGGTCCTGGTGCGCACGATACAAACGGATACCAACGAGGCGGTGGTGTCGATGGAACGCAGCACCACGGACGTCGTCGGCGGTGCGCTGCTGGCGGAGAATGCCGGCGCCGCGCTCGAAGAAATCGAGCAGGTGTCGAATCAAATCGCGAGTCTGGTGCAGAACATCTCCGCAAGCGCCAGGCAGCAAGCGGTCGCCTCGGGAAACATCTCCAAGAACATGCAAGTGGTGCGCGAAATATCCACTCAAACCGCCGAAGGCTCGACCGCGACGTCCACGTCGATCGCCAAACTGGCGGCTCTGTCGGCGCAATTGCGCAAATCGGTGGCGGGCTTCCGCTTGCCGGACTACGGCGGGGGTACGACCACCGTCGGTGCGGCCGCGGCACCCTCCAAGCCCGCGATGGACGAGCCGCTCAACGTCGGTACCTCCGGAAAGATGCGCAAGGCGAGCGGCGCCTAGCGGCGCACATCCACGAGCGTTCCGATGACCGATATCAGCTCTCAAACTTTGCATATCGTCGCCAAGGAGTTGACGGTCACCCTCAACGAGGCGCGCGCTGCGCTCGAGTCGTACGCCGAGCGTCCCGACCAGCAAAATTATCTCGAGAAATGCGCCGATGAGTTGCACCTGGCGCACGGTGTTCTGCGCCTGGTCGAGGTGTACGGGGCGGCGTTGCTCGCGGAGGAGATGGAGCATGTCACGCGCTATCTGCTCGGCGCCGGCAACGATCAAAAGCGGCAGGGAGACGGGCTCGATGCGCTGATGCGGGCCATGGTGCAGCTGCCGACGTATCTGGAGCGCGTGCTCTCGGGCGGCCGGGATCTCGCCCTGGTGCTGCTGCCGCTGCTCAACGACCTGCGTTCGGTTCGCGGCAGTCCGCTGCTCTCCGAGGGCACGCTGCTGCTGCTGAACCTCAAGTCCGACCAACCCGCGCAGCCGCAGTCGCAGCGCCAAGACGAAGCCGCGGTGACGGTTGCGCAGTGGGCCAGACGCCTGCGGCCTCGATTTCAGGTCGGGCTACTCGGATACATCCGCGGCGAACGCACGCTTCAGAACTTGGAAATTCTCGCCAAGGTCGCTGAAAAGCTCGAACAAGTCGCGACCACCCAGCCGGTCTTTCAGCTGTGGTGGGTCGTGGGAGCGGTCCTCGAGGCGGTGCGCGCAAACGGCTTGGAGGGCAGCGCCACTTTGAAGCGTCTGCTGGGGCAGGCCGACCGCCAGATCAAGGCTCTTTACGAGCTCGGCGAGGCGCGCTACTGCGAAAATCCGCCGGTAGACCTGCTGAATAACTTGCTGTACTACGTCGCGCGGGCGACGGCCGGCGGCGGGCGCATCGCCGCGGTGCGCGCCTCCTTCAAGCTCTCCGAGCTGTTGCCGGTCGATGACACCATCGAGCAGGAGCGCGAGAGCCTTTCGGCTCCCAGTGTCAAGCTGATGCGCACGGTTGCCGCCGCCATCAAGGAGGATCTCTCCAAGGTCAAGGACGTCCTGGACATCTTCGTGCGGCGCGGCGGCGGACGCATCGAGGAACTGTTGCCGCAACTCGATCTGCTGAAGAAGATCAGCGACACCCTCGGGGTGCTCGGGCTCGGTGAGCTCAGGCAACGCGTCCAGCAGGAAGTATCGGAGCTGTCGGAATTGGTGAGCGACGGCAAGACACCGTCCGAAGCGTCGCTGGTCAAGGTGGCTGGTGTATTACTGTCGGTCGAGGACAGCCTCGACGATCAGCTCGTGCGCCTGATTCTGCCGGCCTCCGGCCACGCCGCCTCAGCCGAGGCGCCGCCGGAGCAGGATTTCGAATTTCGCCAGGTCAGCGAAGCGGTGCTGCGCGAATGCATCGTCAATCTCGCGCGCATCAAGGAAGCGGTGTCGATTGCGGTGCAGAAGCCCGCGGATTTTCCGCCGCAGGGTCTGGACAACGTTCCGCAGCTGCTGCGCGGCATCACCGCCGGCTTGTTGATGCTGGGCAAGGTGAGAGCGGTCGAGTTGATGGACGCCATCGGCGGCGAGGTGCGCAAGTTGATCGAGCCCGGAGCACCCGCTCCGGATTCGCTGCGGCTGGAGCGCGTCGCCGATGCGATTGTCAGCATCGAGTACTACATGGAGACGCTGCAAAACGGGCGTAACGATCCCTGGTACATGCTCGACAACGCGGAAACGTGCATGAAAGCGCTCGCTGCGGAGGCGCCCTCGCGAGTGCCGGAAGTGGAACTTCCGCACGACGCCGCGGCGAGCACCATGCGGCTCGATCCCGAGGCGACGATCGCGATCGAGCGCGCCAAGCGGGCGCAGGTCTCGACCCATCCGCTCACCGCCACCCCCGCGCCCGATGCGGTCGATCCGCAATTCCTGGAACTCTTCATCGAAGAGGCCAAGGAGGAAATCGCGTCGATTCAAAAGAGCTTCCCGCTGTGGGATCAGAACCCGATGGATTTGGAATCGCTCGGGTCCCTGCGGCGCAGCTTCCACACCTTGAAGGGCAGCGGCCGCATGGTCGGGGCCCGCTTGATCGCCGAATTCGGGTGGTCGCTCGAGAATTTGCTGAACCGCATCATCGATAAGACACTCTCGCGCACCCCGGGAATGATGAGCCTGCTGCGCAATGCCGTTGCGGCATTGCCCCAGCTCGTTGAGCAGCTGGAAACCGGCAGACACAATCCGGTTCCGGTCGATACCATCATGGCGCGCGCCTTTGCCTACGCGGACGGACGTGAAGCGGAACAGGTGGGCGCGGCGTTGGCGCCCGAAGATCGCAGCGCCGCGTCGACGGCAATCTTGGTGCCCCCACCCGCCCCCGCGGACGCGCCGCCCGTCGCGGCAGGTCCGGCGGCCCGAGGCGCCGCACCAGCGGTGAAACCTCCCGCATCCATGCCTGTGGACGCGGAACAGCCGGCGGCGGCCATGGACCCGCAGCTGCATGAGATATTCAGCAAGGAGACCTCGAGTCATCTGGCCGAAATTCGCGCCTACTTGGAGAAACGCGCAGGCCAACCGGCTCCCCATGAGCTGCCCGAGTCGATATATCGGGCGATTCACACCTTGAGCGGCAGCTCCAAGATGGCCGAAGCGCGCCATGGCATTCGCATCACCGAGCCGCTCAATCATTTCATGCGCAAAGTGTTCGACAGCGGCCGGGGGTTGTCGGACGCCGGCTTGGCGACGCTGGCAGATGCGGTGCGGGCCATCGACAACGTCGTGTCTCACATCAACGAATCGACGGCGTTCTTTGCCGAACAGCCTTCCTTGGTGGGGCGTTTGCGCGAGCTCGAGGCGGAACTCGATTCCCAGCTGGCGCAAGCGGCCAACGATACGAGCGCCTCGGCGCTCGTTCCCCAATTACCGAGTTCCGCCGCCGCAGAGCCCGCTGCTGCCGCGCCGGCTCCGTCTGCCGCGCCGGCTCCGTCTGCCGCGCCGGCTCCGTCTGCCGTGTCGGCTCCGTCTGCCGCGCCGGCCTCGGCTGCCGTGCAGGCCCCGGCTGCCGTGCAGACCCCATCCGCCGCGCCGGCCCGGGCTGTCGCCCCGCCCCCGGGCGGCGAGTCGAGCCCGGCAGCCGAGGAGTTCGATCATGAGATCGCCAACATTTACAGCGAGGAGGCAACCGAGCTTCTCGAGGCCGCTGAGACCTCTCTGACTGCCTGGAATCGCGATCGCAGCGACAAAGAGCGAGTGGCGGAACTGCAGCGCCAATTGCATACCCTCAAGGGCGGCGCGCGGATGGCGGGCATCAGTGCCATGGGTGATCTCAGCCACGAGCTCGAGAGTCTGGTCATTCAAATCGACGGCGGCGCGGTCACCGCCGACGACCAGGCACACGCGGTCATGCAGGCGAGCCTCGACGAGCTCGCCAGAATGCGCGATCTGGTGAGCACCGGCGAATTGCCGGGTCCGGCAGCGTCGCTGTTGGCGCAAATTCGGGGCTTGAGTGCTGCACCGGCGAGGCGCGGGGCGCCGGCGGGCGCTCAAGCGCCAATCGCTTCTCCGACGCAGACTTCCGCGGCGCCCGCGCCCGTGGCCCCAGCCGCGCCCGCGCCGCGGCCATCGCCGCTCGCCGTACCGCTTGCCGGCGAGGAATCGGCTCTGAGCGCTGCGGCCGAGGATTCGATTTCAAGTCTCGAGGTGAGCAGTGCGCCGGTATTGCCGGGGCGCGAGAACCTGCCAGCGGAGCGGGTGGAGATGGCGCGTGTCGATGCCGACCTGCTCGACACGATGCTCAACAACGCCGGCGAAGTGAGCATCTTCCGCGCGCGGCTCGACCAGCAAGTCAATTCCATTGACTTCAACCTGGCTGAGCTGGCGCGCATCGTCACACGGCTCAAGGATCAGCTGCGCGGTCTCGAAATGGAGACCGAAGCACAGGTGTTGAACCGCCATCAGGACGAGGGCCCGCGCCGCGATGATTTCGATCCTCTCGAGCTGGACCGCTATTCTGCCCTGCAGCAATTTTCACGGGCGCTCGCCGAGACCTCGGGCGACGTCGCGAGTATTCAAGGATTGCTCGAGACGTTGACCCGCGAGGCGCAGAATCTGCTGACGCAGCAGGCGCGCACGATCACCGAACTGCAGAACAGCCTGATGCGCACGCGCATGGTGCCGTTTCAGCGACACGTGCAGCGTCTGACGCGTCTCGTGCGCCAAGCCGCGAACGACACCGGCAAGCGCGCCGAGCTCGTGGTGCATGGCGCAGCCGCGGAACTCGATCGTCAGATGCTGGAGCGCATGGTCGCCCCGCTCGAGCACATGTTGCGCAATGCCGTCGTGCACGGCATCGAGGCGCCGGAGCGCCGCGCCGCGCTGGGCAAACCGGACGTCGGCCGAATCTCCGTGAGCTTGACCCGTGACGGCGCCGAAGTGGTGGTGGTCGTGGCGGATGACGGCAGCGGCATCAACGTGAAGTTGATCCGCGAGAAAGCAGTGGCGCTCGGCCTCACCGACCGCCAGGCGAAGCTCACCGACGAGGAGGCCATGCAGCTGATCTTGGAGCCGGGCTTCAGCACCGCGGGCCGGGTGACCCAAGCAGCCGGCCGCGGGGTCGGCATGGATGTCGTCGCCACCGAGGTCAAGAAGCTCGGCGGCGGCTTGTTCATCGAATCGACCGCCGGCAAGGGATCGCGGTTCACCATTCGTCTGCCTTTCACGCTCGCCATCAGCCAGGCGCTCATCGTGCGCGTGGCGGAAGAGGTGTATGCGTTGCCGCTGGCAACGGTGGAGGGTGTCGTGCGCCTGCCGCGCAACATCGTGGCGCGCCACCTCGGCAAGGACGCGCCGCTCTTCGAGTATGGCGGCCAGAAGTATCGCTTTCAGCAGCTCGGGTCGTTCGTCGGTCTCGGTCCCACGCGCCTTCCCGAAACGGATGTATCGATGTCGGTGGTGCTGATCAGGGCCGGGGAGCATTCCACGGCGCTCGTGACGGATGAGCTGGTCGGCAGCCGGGAAATCGTCGTGAAGTCGCTCGGCCCGCAGATTTCCGGAATCCGCGGTATCGCCGGCGCCACGATTTTGGGCGACGGACGTATCGTCATCATTCTCGACATGGGCTCGCTGGTACGCTCCGAGTGGCGGGCGCGTCCGGCCGACACCGTGATACTGGACCAGCGCGACCGGCGCACGTTTGCCCTGGTCGTGGACGATTCGATCACCGTTCGACGGGTGACGCAGCGCCTCCTCGAGCGCAACGGCATGCGCGTGTTGACCGCGAAGGACGGCGTGGACGCGGTCTCGCTGCTGCAGGAGAATCTGCCGGACATCATCCTGCTCGACATCGAAATGCCGCGCATGGACGGATACGAGGTGGCGGCCCACGTGCGCAACGACCCGCGGCTGAAAGACATTCCCATCGTGATGATCACCTCGCGAGTGAGCGAAAAGCATCGAGCTCGCGCCATCGAACTCGGCGTGGACGATTATCTCGGCAAGCCGTACCAAGAAAGCCAGCTGCTCGACGCGATCGAACCGCTCGTCCATCGCCGCAGCGCCGTCGCACGATAAGAGATTTATGTCCGACCTGCGTGATGAGCTCTACAGCCTGCTGGTGCCGCTCGCAGGCGAGCGGCTGATCGTCCCGCGCGCCTGCGTCGCAGAAGTGATCGGTTATCAACCGCCGGCCGAAATGACCAACGCACCGCCGTGGTACGTGGGTCTGGTGAGCTGGGGCGGGCGCAGCGTGCCGATCGTTTCGTTCGAAGGTGCGTTCGGGCAGCCGCTGCCGACCGTGACGAGCCGCACCCGAATCGTCATCTTTCACGCCTCCAGCGGCGCACTGCCCGCAGGCTATTTCGGCATGCTGACCCAGGGGTTTCCGCAACTCGTGCGCGTCAATGCGGATGTGGTTCGGCCGGACCCTTCGCGCAGTTTTCCGGAGAGGGCACCGGTGATCTGTCAGGTGCGCATGGTCAACGAAACTCCGCTGATTCCCGACTTGCAGCGGCTCGAGCAGATGATTGCCGAGGAAACTTCGGTGATGCCCTAGGGATATTCCGACGGGCGTGCCCGCCTCCGGGCGCCGTCAATCCGGCTTGAAATCGCCGCTACGAGTTTGCAGCCAGGTGATTGCCGCGATCGCGGCCGTCTCGGTGCGCAGCACCCGAGGTCCCAATCGGAGCGGCCGAAAATCGCATACGCGAAATGCCTCGAGCTCCTCGGCCGCGAAGCCGCCCTCCGGTCCTATGGCAATCTCCACGGCGGCACCGAGCATCTCAATGGCGCCGTGCGCGGCGGGTTCCGGCTCGAGCAGCAACCTCGGACCCTGGGACGTCGAATCTCCCAAATAGTGAAGCAAGGGACGCGGCGCCTCGATGCGAGGGAGACGATTGCGGCCGCACTGTTCGCAGGCGCTGACGGCGACGGCACGCCAATGCGCTGCCTTGGATGCCGCCTGTGAAGCATCGAGCCGCACCACGCTGCGCGCGCTCAAGACAGGAACGATGCGCGCGACGCCGAGTTCGGTCGCCTTTTGCACGATCCAATCCATGCGATCGCCGCGCGGTATGCATTGCACCAGGGTGGCGGCCAGCGGCGACTCGCGGTTGACCTCCCGTCCATCTCCGACGGCCGCCGTGACTCGTGTTCCGCGCACACTCTCGACCGCAGCGGCAAATTCGCGACCGTCGCCGGCGAATAGGATGAGGTCGTCGCCGCTGCGCAGGCGCAGCACCTTGGCGAGGTGGGCGGCGGCAACGGCCGGCAGCTCGATGATGCTGCCGGGGGTGAGTTCGGAGTCGACGTAGACCCGCGTTAGCCGCACTTGGGTGCCTGTCTGAGTGATCCGCGCGAGCCGCGGCGTTCATATGCATCGGATTGTCGCATATGCTAGCGATTGGATCGGTCGTTCAGGATGCGCAATTGCAGGTCGACCTCGACAGCGGACTCATGCGCGGCGTCAGGTATGTCGCCTCGCCGAATTGCGACTCTCGGCCCTCGGGCGTCGAGGCCGAGCTGATCGTCGTTCACGGCATCAGCTTGCCACCCGGCGAATTCGGCGGCCCTTGGATCGATCGGTTGTTCAACAATACGCTGCCGCCCGAGGTACATCCGTACTTTGCAGAGATTGCAGCGCTGCGGGTCTCGACCCACCTCTTCATCCGGCGCGACGGCAGCTTGACCCAGTATGTGAAGTTCACCGACCGCGCCTGGCACGCCGGGGCTTCGAGCTATGCCGGCCGTGACGCCTGCAACGACTTCTCGATTGGAATAGAACTCGAGGGCACGGATAGCCTTGCCTATGATCTTTTGCAATATCAATCACTTGCAGGTGCCGTCGCGGCGCTTTGCGCGGCCTATCCGCGTCTCGCGCCCGCCCGTCTCGTCGGCCACAGCGACATCTCTCCGGGGCGCAAGACCGACCCCGGTCCCGCGTTCGACTGGCCGCAGGCCCGCCACTTGATTGCCGCGGCCTGCGCACGGACCGATCCGACATAAGCGGGAGGGTGGTAGGGTTCCCCCGGTTTTGGGCGCAACGTGATTTGGGTCACCTTTCCAGCCAATAGATTTCACTGCAAAAGCCGACATCCTCCATAGGGCGGCATTCCGCCGGGCGGCCATTCGCCAGGTGCGCACCATCCGAGGAGGAGTTTTTTGTTTCGTCGGTTTGCCGATCTCCCCATCGAGCAAAAGCTGCGAATGGTCATTACCGTGCCCGCGATGGTCATCTTCGCCATTGCGATGGTCATGCACGTTGCAACGAGCCTGCTTCATGTGCGCGAGGATTTGCAGCGCTGCGCGACGCGCATCGCGCGCGTTTCGGGCTTGAGCGTCATCCAGGCGCTGCAAGCGGGAGATGAGGCCGCAGCGCTCAAGGCGTTGAACGAGCTGCGCGACGAACCGTTGGTGGGCGTCGTGGAAATATTCCTGCCGAACGGCCGCAAGCTCGCGACGTACCGCCGCGGGGAGAGCGGCGCTGCGAACGCGCAACTGGAGCCGGTCACTGCGCAGGATTCCGCGGGCAAGCGGCAGGCGTCCGATTCGCGGACGCCCCTTGATTTCCACGTGACGGCGGCTGCGGCGCGCAACGGCAACCTCGCCGGCTACGTTCACATCACCTCGCCGCTGAGTGCCGTCTACCCGGATTGGCGCGGCTCCCTCTTCATCACGGCCGCGGCCGTGGCGGCGGCGATCTTCACCTCGTTCTGGCTCGCCGCGCGGCTGCAGCAGCAAATATCGGGGCCGATCGTGAATCTGGCGCACACCATGAAGCGCGTGTCGCTGGAGGAGGATTACAGCCTGCGCGTGGAGCGCAGCTCCCAGGACGAAATCGGCTCGCTCATCGACGGCTTCAACGAAATGCTCGGCCAGATCAGGCACCGCGATGCGCGCCTGGAACGCTACCGGCAATACCTGGAACAGCAGGTCGCCGAACGCACCGAAAACCTCGGCAATGCCAACCGGGAGCTGCAAAGTGCGATCGCCGAGGCCACTCGAGCCAAGGAGGCTGCCGAGCGCGCGAGCAGCGCCAAGAGCGAGTTCCTCGCCCGCATGAGCCACGAAATCCGCACCCCCATGAATGGCGTCATGGGCATGTCGGAGCTGTTGCAGGGCACCGAGCTCACGGTGCGGCAGAGGCGACTCGCAGAAACGATTTCGCGTTCCGCCGAGGGGCTCTTGCAAATCATCAACGACATCCTGGACTTTTCGAAAATCGAGGCCGGAAAGCTCGAGCTCGAGCGAGTCGACTTCGGCCTGCGCGAAACGGTCGAGGAAACCATCGAGATCTTCGCCGCACGTGCCCACTCGAAGGGCCTGCAGTTGCGCAGCGTCGTCGATTCCGCCGTGCCGAACTCCGTTCGCAGCGATCCGATGCGCCTGCGCCAGGTGCTCATCAATCTGGTGGGCAACGCCATCAAATTCACCGAGAGCGGCGAGGTCCTCGTGCGCGTCAGGGCGCCCGACGATGCGGGCAAGGTGCGCTTCGAGGTCATCGACAGCGGCATCGGGATCACGGACGACGCCCAGGTGAACATTTTCAACGCCTTCAGCCAGGCCGACTCGTTCACCACCCGCAAGTATGGCGGCACCGGCTTGGGACTGGCGATTTGCCGCCAAATCGTCACGCTGATGGGCGGCGAGATCGGAGTACGCAGCCTCGTCGATCGCGGGTCGACCTTTTGGTTCGAGGTGCACCTCGAACCCGTGTCGGCCGCGAGCCCCGGCGCGGAGCAGCTACCGCGGCTGAGACTGGCCGGATTGCGCGCTCTCATCGTCACCGGCGACCCGGGCAATCGCGAGATCTTGAGGGAGCACCTGAACTCCTGGGGCATCGACACCGTCATCGCGGAGAACGGCGCTGCCGCCTGGGCTGCGTTGCACCCGCCCCAGGGGCCGGCCGATGCGGCGCCCGGCACTCCCACGCCTCGTGCCTTCGACCTGGCGCTCATCGATGACCACACGGCCAACTTCAGCGCCATCGAGGTCGCGGCGCGGATGCATCAGGATCCCCGTTTCGCCGGTGTGCGCTTGGTTCTCCTGAGTTCCGAGGACGCCGACGACTTGAACACCGAGGAGGCGCTGCGCTTTACGGCAATTTTGTCCAAGCCTTTGCGCCGTGCACAGCTCTTCAATTGCTTGAGCCGGGTGATGACGGGTCAGCCGGGGGTCGCGCCGGCGATGGACGTTGCCTCCGCGCCGAGGATTCTGCTGGTCGAGGACAATCCGGTGAACCGTGAGGTCGCGATCGGCATGCTGGAAAGTCTGGGATGCAGCACCGAAGCGGTCGATAACGGCCGAGTGGCCATCGATGCCATGAATGGTACGAGCTTCGATGCGGTGCTCATGGATTGCCAAATGCCGGTCATGGACGGGCTGACGGCGACGGCCGAAGTACGCCGCCGCGAGCTCACGCTCGGCGGTCCGCGCGTGCCCATCATCGCGCTGACTGCCAATGCGATGGAAGGAGATCGCGAGCGTTGTTTGGCCGCGGGGATGGATGATTTCCTGAGCAAGCCCTTCACCAGGCAGCAACTCGCGGGATTGCTCAAGCGCTGGCTGGCGCAGCGGATGCCGCAAGAGCCAGGCCGCCTCGAGGCTTCGCGCGTGCCGTTGCTCGACGTCGGTGTGTTGCGCAACATCGCCGCCCTCGCGCGTCCCGCGCTCCTCAACTCGCTCATCGATCTGTACTTGCAGCATTCCCCGCTACTCCTCGCAGCGGTCGAATCCGCCGCTGCCGGAATGCGGCCGGCAGCGCTCGGCGAGGCACTTCACGGGCTCAAGTCGAGCACTTCCAACCTCGGCGGTGCGAGGCTGGCGGCGGCGGCGAAGGAATGCGAAGGCCTGCTGCGGGAGGGCGGAATTGCCCGCGCCGCACCCCTCGTGCAGCGCATCCGCAGGGAGCATCAGGAATTTTGCGCAGCGCTGATGCGCGAAAAATCGGCGGACGCCGCATGAAGGCGTGGGGATCCGATGGATATCTTTGAAAACAAGTTGAATCTGGCCGCGGGGGTACTCATCGTCGACGACGATCCCGGTGCGCGCCTGTTGCTCGGGACGGCTCTCGAAATGGCGGGTTTTCGGGTGTCCTTCGCGGCGGATGGCGCGAGCGCCCTGCAGCAGTTCCGCCTGCACCCCGTCGACTGCGTCATCCTGGATGTGGTCATGCCCGGCATGAGCGGGTTCGATGTGTGCAGCGCTTTGCGCGGCCTTCCCGAATGCCGGCACGTACCCATCTTGATGCAGACCAGCCTCGACGACATGGAGTCGGTCAACCGGGCCTACAACGCCGGCGCGACCGATTTCTCCTCGAAGGGCATCAATCCGATGCTCCTCGCCCAGCGCGTGAAATTCCTGGTGCGCGCGAAGCAGACCCAGGATCAATTGCGCGAGAGCGAGGCGCGGGTGCGCTATCTCGCCTACTACGACCCGCTGACCTCGCTGCCGAACCGCCAGCGCTTGCTGCAGATTCTCGAGCAGCACGTGGAGTGGGCGGTGCCGCGGGAGCGTGGAATCGCCGTACTGATGCTCGATATCGATAATTTCTCCCGCATCAACGACACGCAGGGACCCGCTGTGGGCGATGTGCTTCTACAGGAAGTCGCCAACCGCCTGCAGTACTGCCTGCGGGACAGCGAGCGGGCGCTCGCCGTCCCGGACAGCGCTGCGCAAACGAAGGACATCAAGGATTGCGTGGCGCGCACCGGCGGCGACGAATTCGCATTGGCGCTGCCGGGCGTGTCCACGGCCGACAGCGCACAAGTCGTGGCGCAGCGCGTGCAGCTCGCCCTGGCGAGGCCCTTCGTCCTCGCCCAGCAGGAGGTGCCGCTGTCGGCGACCATCGGCATCAGTATCTTTCCCCTCGACGCGGCCGGCGCCGAGGCGCTGATCAAGAATGCCGATGCAGCCATGCACCACGGCAAAAAGACCGGGCACGGGAGCATGGAATTCTTCAAGAAGTCGATCAGCACGCGCGCGGCCAAACGGCTGTCATTGGAGGCGGACCTGCGCAAAGCGCTGGAGCGGCGCGAATTTTCGCTGCACTATCAACCTCGCCTCGCCCTCGAGGATTTGCGCGTCGAGGCCGTCGAGGCGCTGTTGCGCTGGTCGCATCCGCAACGCGGTTTCGTACCGCCGGATGAATTCATCCCTCTGGCGGAGCAAAGCGGTCTGATCGTCGAAATCGGCGACTGGGTACTGCGCGAGGCTTGCGCCCAAGTGCGCCGCTGGCGCGACAGCGAGGCGACGAGCTGGAAAGTCGCCGTGAACGTATCCGGCGTTCAGTTTCGCGACGGCAGTTTGGTGCGCCGCGTCGCGAGCGCCATCGCCGCGGCGGGCATCGATCCGCGGATGATCGAGCTTGAATTCACCGAGGGCGCTCTGATCGAATATTCGAGCCCGGTCAGCAAGGCGGTGAAATCCCTGAAGGAACTCGGAGTGGCCACGGCGTTGGACGATTTCGGGACCGGCTACAGTTCGATGTCCTATCTGCGTCATTTTCCGATCGACACGCTGAAGATCGATCGTGCGTTCGTACGCGACATCGCCTCGAAGAGCGCCGGTAATGCGCCGCTGGTGGATGCCATCATCGCCATGGCAAAGAGCCTCGGGCTCGAAACGGTCGCCGAGGGCGTGGAAACCGAGGCGCAGTGGCACTACCTGCGAAACCGCCACGCCAACCAGGTTCAGGGATTTCTGTTCTGTCGGCCGCTTGCAATCGCCGATTTGCACAGCTGGCACATCGATTGGCTGCACTCGAACGAACTGCGCGGCGACGTGGCCTAGGGGCGGCGCGCCCTCCGCGCGACTAGCGCCGTCGCCAGATCACCTCGCCGCCGGAGCTCTGGCGCGCGAGGACTCTCGCCAGGACGAACAAGAGGTCCGACAGCCGATTCAGGTATTTCAGCGCCTCGGGAGCGACTTCCTCGGCACGCGCAAGGGACCAGCAGCGGCGCTCCGCCCGCCGGCAAACGGTGCGTGCGACGTGGCAGGCGGCGGCGGCCGGCCCACCGCCCGGTAGAACGAAGTCCTTGAGCGGCGGCAGGGCTTCGTTGAAGCCGTCGAGCGCGGTTTCGAGCCGCTCGACGTGGGCCGCCGTGATGATCTTCGACCCCGGAATGCACAATTCTCCGCCGAGATCGAAAAGATCGTGCTGCACGTCAGTCAGGCAGCGTTTGATCGGCTCCGGCAGCTCGGTAACCGCCAATACCACGCCGACGGCGCTGTTCGCCTCATCGACCGTACCGTACGCCTCGACCCGCAGGCACTCTTTGGAGACGCGCGCACCGTCCCCGAGACCGGTGCTGCCGTCATCGCCGGTGCGGGTATAAATCTTGCTCAAGCGATTGCCCATGATGTCCTCACTCCTCCGCATGCGACGTTAGCACAAGGTTTGCTAAGGTAGCGCATCGCCCAGCCGGGTCATCGGAGTCGGTCATGAATCCTTCGCCGGAGCTCAAGGCGGCGCTCGATGCGGCCGAGCAAGCCGCCCTCATCGCGCGCTCGCTGTACGAACACAACATCGAGGTGCGCATCAAGGCGGACAAGTCGCCGGTTACCGAAGCCGACGTGCGCTGCGAGATCGCGATCCGCGAAATCCTCGAAGCCCGCTTTCCGACCCATGGTTTCTTCGGCGAGGAGACCGGCTCGCGCGGCGAGGACGCCGAGTACCTGTGGCTGGTCGACCCGATCGACGGCACGAAGGCGTTCATCCGCGAATATCCGATGTTTTCCACGCAAATTGCGCTCATGCGGCGCGGCGAGCTCGTGCTCGGTGTGTCGAGCGCACCGGTGTATGGCGAACTTGCCTATGCCGAGCGCGGTCGTGGCGCCTACCTGAACGGGAGAGCCCTCGCGGTCAGTCAGGTTTCGACCCTGGAGTCGGCAACGCTGTCCTCGGGAAACATGAAGTCCCTCGCGAGCGGACCGCAGTGGACCCGCTACGGTGAACTCATTGCGCGGCTGAACCGTATCCGCGGCTACGGCGATTTCCTGCATTACCATTTGCTGGCGGCGGGCAAGATCGATGCGGTGGTCGAAACGGATGTGAACATCCTGGACGTTGCGGCATGCGCGGCGATCGTCACCGAGGCCGGCGGTCGCTTCACGGAGCTCGACGGCGCACCGATCACATTGCGCTCGACCTCGGTGCTCGCCACCAACGGCCGCATCCACGGTGCGATTCTCGAGGCGCTCGGGTAGGCCCGCAGGAACCAAACCGGGCGCAGGGCCATCGCGCCCAAGGCTGAACTTACGCTAGAAAAAACACCCGTCGCCCGTGGATTTCGGCAACCTCGATGTGCGTATCGTAGAGCGCGGACAGGTGCGGCGCACTCAAGGTTTCGGCAGCGGTGCCGCAGCGCCAATCGCCGCTCTTGCCGATGAGCAATGCGTGATCGGCAAAACGGGCCGCGAGGCTCGGATCATGCAGCGTGACGACCACCGCGGCGCCCGCATCCGCACGTTCACGCAGCAGGCTCAATGCCTCGAGTTGGTGATTCGGGTCGAGCTGGTTGGTGGGCTCGTCCAGCAGAAACAATCGCGGGGTCTGCGCCAGCACGGCGGCGAGCGCGGCGCGGCGTCGTTCGCCGCCCGATAGGGTGTAGATTTCCCGCTCTTCGTATCCGGCGAGACCGACGGCGGCCAGGGCGTTGGCTGCGATTGCGAGGTCTTGGGCGGATTCCCACTGCCAGCGCGCGATGTGCGGATGACGTCCGAGGAGCACGGTCTCGAGGACGTTTGCGGGAAACGGATCTTCAACGTTCTGCGGCATGAGGGCGAGTTCGCATGCGAGCGCCCGGCGCGTCCACTCGGCGATCGGCCGACCGCCCACCAGCAGTGCGCCGGATGCCGGTGGGCGCAAGCCGGCAAAAGTATGCAGCGACAGACTTTTGCCGGCGCCGTTCGGGCCCAGCACGGCGAGGAGCGAACCGGTGCGCACCTGGAGATTGAGACGGCGCACGAGCGTGCGGCGCCCGATGCAAATATCCACCTCGCGGCATTCGAGCAGCGGTGCCGTGCTCGCAGCGGGCGGTCTTTGGGATTCATTCGGCATGTTGCGACCAGCGTATTTCCAGCGCCGTGGAGGGTCCTATGACCGTTTCATCGAGACTCTGCGCTTGCTCCCACTGCGTGGCTGAGAGCATGCGGCGCCCCGCCATCACTTCTGCCGTCAACTGCGGATACACGGGAATTTGCTGCGGATCGCCGTAGCCGTCGGGGAAGCGCGGCGCATCGTTCACCGGGTCGTACTTGTCGCTGGCTCCCAGCGTGTGCAGCAATTCATGCGCTATCACGACGTCATTGGCGCCGCTCATCGCGGGAGACGCGAAAGCGTATACCACGCCGATGAGACCCTTGGTCAAGCCCAGAGAATGCGGCACGACGGGTGTGAGCGACGGGTCGTGGAACAGCACGAACAGACGGATGTCGTCCGGTTCCCGCGCATTTCCGCTGACATGCCAGGCCCAGTACCGAAGCCGCAGGCTCCAAAACGCGGTCGCGAGGATGCCCCCGTCCGGCCGGCGCTGCGGCGGCCGCTCGTTGAGCTCGCTGCGAAGCCGGGTCCTCACCGGTTCGTCGATGGGCAGATGATAGCGCCGGGCCTCGCGCACGAAGAATTCGTCGATGGACTTGAAGCTCTCCGCATCGAGCGACTCCAAGTAGGCTCGCGTGAGGGAGCTGCCGTCCGCAGCAATCGGGTAGACGGCGACGAACAGCGGTTCGCGCCACCGCGTGCTGCGATAGCGGTCCTGCCAGGTGATCAAGCTGACCATCAGCAGCACGACGAGCAGAAACAAAATGCGCAGCCGCTTGAACACCGCGCGTGGCTGGGGGCCGGAGCGGCTCGAGAGCCTGTCGGAGGATTTCACGTGAGCGACGTCAGTCGGCAGATTCGACGCTGAGTGATGCGACGTCGCCATCGCTGGCGGTATACGAGACCAACATCGGTTTGCAGCACACCGGACAGTCTTCGACGTACGATTGCTCCGGCACCGACAAATCGAGAGTCAGGTTGATCGTCTCCCAGCAATGCGGGCAGGTGGCATCGCCGCCGTGAAGCAGGCTCATGGAGATGATTTGCCGTTACGGCTGCAAGCGCGTAACCGACCACGTCGTCGCAGCATCGAGGTCCTGCCGTAAATCCGGGATTCGCGTCCAGCGCGCGCGGTCGTGGATGCGAAACTCACCTTCCACCCACAACTCGACGGCATCCACGTTCAAACGGAATCCGCCCCAGTGCGGCGGCCGTGGCACTTCGACGCGGACGTGCTTCGGCTCCTCGGTGCCGGGCCCGTTGTACGGAACACCGAAGCGGTGCGCCGCTGCGGCAACGGCCGAGCCGAGAACGGCCCGCGATTGGACGGGCTCGCTTTGTTGGCTCGCCCAGGCGCCGATGCGGCTTTGCCAGGGGCGGGTGCGGAAATAGGCGTCGTTCTCGGCATCGGAGAGCGCTTGCACGTTTCCCTCGGCACGCACCTGCCGGTGGCGGTGATCCCAATGAAAAACCACCGCAGCGCGAGGATTGATCTGCAGCTCACGTCCTTTGCGCGATTGATAGTTCGTGTAGAAGACAATGAAGCCCTGGTGCGGGGCGATTTCCTTGCATAGCACCACCCGCGCCGAGGGCTGGCCGCTGCCGTCTGCCGTGGCGAGTACCATGGAGTCGGGATTGGGCTGAGCGGCGTCGATGCGAGCCTGTGCCAGCCATTGTGCCGCGACCTTGAGCGGATTGTCCGGCAGGGGATCGGGTAGTGTTTCGGTCCAATGGGGCTCTTTGCTCGCATTCATGTGAGGATGGTAACCGTGCCGGTGCACTTGCGGTAGCACTGTCCGGCCAGTAAAAGGGGAGCCGACATGAGGCATGGGGCTGAATTTTAGATGGATTTGGACGAACTGCGTGCTGCCCTCTCGGAAGTCGACGCGGAGCTTCTCGCTCTCGTGGCGCGGCGCCAGGGGCTGAGCGAGCAAGTGGCGGCCGTCAAGCGCGCCAGCGGGCGGGCCACACGCGACTTTGCCCGCGAGCGGGAGGTCATCTTGCGCGGCCGCAATATCGCGCAGCGCTTGGGGCTCAAGCCCGACCTTGCCGAAACGCTGCTGCGCCAGCTCATCCAATCGTCCCTGGCCACCCAGGAGCAAGCGCGGGTGGCGGCTCATGGGCACGGCACCGGCAAGCGGGCGTTGGTCATCGGCGGCCACGGTAAAATGGGCGGATGGTTCGCGGAATTCCTGGCTTCGCAGGGCTTTCGCGTGATCATTGCCGACCCCGCCGGCGGACTGCCCGGATTTGACCACCTTGCCGACTGGCAGGATCATCCCCTCGACTGCGATCTCATCGTGCTCGCAACCCCGCTCAGCACCACCGCGGAGCTGTTGAAGGAGCTGGCCGAGCGCGCCCCGCGCGGCTTGATCTTCGACCTGGGCTCGCTCAAGACCCCGCTTCGCGCCGGTCTCGACGCCTTGGTCAAGGCGGGCTGCCGCGTCACCTCCGTGCATCCGATGTTCGGCCCCGACACCGACCTGCTCTCGGGCCGCCACGTCATTTTCATCGACTTGGGCAACGCAGCGGCGCTCAAGGAGGCACAGGATCTGTTCGCCCCGACCATGGCGGAGCGGGTCGTCATGGGGCTGGATGAGCACGATCGCCTGATCGCCTACGTGTTGGGGTTGTCGCATGCCCTCAATATCGCTTTCTTCACCGCCCTTGCCGACAGCGGTGAGGCGGCGCCGCGGCTGGCGCGGCTCTCGAGCACCACATTCGATTCGCAGCTGGACGTGGCAAGCCGGGTGGCGGCCGAAAGTCCGGATCTGTACTTCGAGATCCAGAGCCTGAACCAGTACGGCGAGGAGTCATTGCTCGCACTACAGCAGGCGGTGGACCGGCTGATCACGGCGGTGAAGAGCAAGAATGCCGGCGCATTTGCTGCGCTGATGAATCGGGGACGAGCCTATTTCGACGTGCGGGCCCAAGCACGCGCGGGCTGAACGCCAGAGCATGGACGATATTCTCCAGGAAAATGAGGCTCTGAAAAGGCGTCTGGCCGAGTTGACCGCCGAGGCCGCCAACAACGAGACCATCCTCAAGCGCACGCAGGCGCGCGAGTTGACGCTGCTGCGAGCTGATAGCCTGGCGCAGCTGCTGCGCGCCATGGTCGAAGGCCTGCGCGAATCCTATTCGCTCGATGCGGTCAGTGTCGTCCTCCTCGATCCTCAGCATGAAATCCGCCATTTGCTGCTGGCGGGCGGTGACCGGCCGGATGAGTTCAAGCAGATTTTCTTCGTCGATTCCTTGATCAGCCTGGCGCCGCAGCTCGCCGTCCTGCACAAGCCGTGGCTCGGTCCGTTCGTCGGTGCGGATCATCACTTGCTGTTTCCCGGAATCAATAATCTCAAGAGCGCGGCTTTGGTGCCGCTGCCGCGCAAGGATCGCGCCACCGGAGCGCTGTGCTTCGGCAGCCGCGATGCGACGCGCTTCACGCGCCATCACGGGACGGATTTCTTGGCGCACCTCGGCGCGGTCGCGGCCGTCTGCATCGAAAATGCCGTCAACCGTGCACGGCTCCTGCGCGCCGGCATCACCGATTTCTTGACCGGATGGCACAACCGACGCTATCTACAGCAGCGTCTGAAAGAGGAGCTGGCACGAGCTCAGCGGCGGGGCGGCACGATCGCCTGTCTGATGATCGATATCGACCGTTTCAAAAGCATCAACGACGGGTACGGCCACCTCGCCGGCGACAATGCGCTGAAGGAAATAGCGCATCGCGTGGAGTCGCAAATTCGCAGCATGGATACCGCCGCCCGATTCGGAGGCGATGAGCTGGCCATATTGCTCCCGGAGACCAATTCATCCGAGGCGGCCAAATTGGCTGAGCGGATCCGTGAAACCATCGCCGCAGTACCCTTCGTGCTCACCGCACAAATCGAACGCACGCTGACGGTCTCCGTCGGGGTCGCCGCGGCGGCCATTGGGCGGCACGAGACCGACTTGAAGGCCGTTTCCGACCGGTTGCTGGCGGACGCCGACGCGGCGCTCTATCGGGCGAAGGCACTGGGCCGCAACCGCGTGCAAGTGGGGACCGGCTGATTCAGTCTAGAACGTGATGCGACGCTCGCGCCGCATGAGGATCAGGAACAGCGGCACGCCGATCAGGGCCGTCAGCGCGCCGACCGGCAGCTGCCGGGGCGCCGCCGCGACCCGAGCCAGCGTATCGGCGAGGGTCAGCAGGCTGCCGCCCAAAAGGATCGAGGCCGGTACGACGGTGCGGTGATTGCTGCCGGCCAGGAGCCGTACGAGATGCGGGGTCACCAAGCCGATGAATCCGATGCCCCCCGCAGTCGTCACGGCGGTGGCCGTCAGCGCGGCGGTCGAACAGAACAGCGCAATGCGGGCCGGCGCCAGCGCGACCCCGAGCGTCTGCGACTCTATTTCACCCCGCGCCAGCACGTTCAAACTGCGCGCGCCGGCCGTCGCAAACACGCCGACGAGCAGCAAGACCGCAAGCGCCGTCGGCGAAAACGGTGCGAACGATAGATCCCCCATCAACCAGAACAGCATGCCCCGCAGTCGGGTCTCATCCCCGAGCGCCAGCATCAGGCTGACCACTGCAGTGCACCCGGAGGCCACGACGACTCCGTTGAGCAGCAGGCGCTGTGGCGTCCAGCCGCCGCGTGCATGAGCCAGAGCGAATACCAAGAGGGTCGCGCCCAAGGCTCCCGCACCGGCCGCCCCGTCGATGATGTATCCGCCGAATCCAAGCAGCATGGCGCCGAGGGCCGCCACGGCGGCGCCGCCGGAGATGCCGAGGACGAAAGGATCGGCGAGCGGATTGCGCAGCAGCACCTGCATGAGCACCCCCGCGAGGGCCAATAGGCCGCCGGTGCAGAAGGCATTGAGCGCCCGAGGCAGACGCAGATCCAGAATGACCTCGCGCGCGAGCGCGCCCTGGCCGCCGAAGAGCGCGCCGAACGCGGTGCCGACCCCGAAGCGGCTGCTGCCGACCGAAATGGCGAGAAAGAGGCTGCCTATGCCTATCAGGCACAATAACGGGAGCAGTCGGCTGGCTTTCATGTGACGCGTACCATACGGACGGTGCGCGGCGACCACAAGCGGGCGGCGTTGTGGAACAATTGGCGCCATGTCTGTAACACACGCGAACGACACCATCGACCGGGACGGTTTTCGGGCAAACGTGGGAATCGTGCTGATGCGGGGCTCGGGCGAGCTGTTTCTCGGCGGGCGGGTGGGCGGCCGTGGTTGGCAGTTTCCCCAGGGCGGCGTGAACCGGGGCGAACGGGTCGAAGAGGCGCTTTTTCGCGAATTGAAAGAGGAGATCGGCCTCGACCGCGACGATGTGGAGGTGCTGGGCTCGACGCGCGGCTGGCTGCGCTATCGGCTGCCGCGCCAATACGTGCGTGATCGTTGCATCGGTCAAAAGCAGAAATGGTTTCTCTTGAGTCTCCTGGCCGACGAAGCGAAGCTGAGATTCGACAGCACCGCCCAACCGGAATTCGACCGTTGGCGCTGGGTCGATTATTGGATGCCGGTCCGTGAGGTCGTATATTTCAAGCGCCGGGTCTATGTGCGCGCGCTGCACGAACTCGGCGCTCTGATCTTTCCGAAGGGTCTGCCGCCGTACCCGGATTGGTGGGGCGAGCTCGAGGCGCCTTCGGAACGAACGGCGGCCCGCTAGGCGCAGTGCACGAGCTCAGGGCTTGACGACGGCCAGAATGACGATGCCGATGAGCAGGAGCGTGGGCACTTCGTTGAAGGCCCGGTACCACTTGGCCGTACGGGTGTTTCGATCGCGAGCGAAATCGCGCAGGAACTTATAGCAAAAGAGATGGTAGAGGATCAGCAGGACGACGAGCAGCAGCTTCGCGTGCAACCAGCTCATTTTGAGGTAGTCGGGAGCGGCGACGATCATGGCGGCGCCGAATACGACGGTGGCCACCGCGCCGATGGTCGTGATGGCGAACAGCCGGCGTTCCATGATGCGAAATCGCTGTGCGCCGAGCGGGTCTTCGGCGTCTGCGTGATACACGAACAAGCGCGGCAGATAGAACAATCCTGCGAACCACGTGACCATGGCGATGACATGCAGCGCTTTGAGCCAAAGCAAGAGCCGTTCCTTACGCGCAAAAGTCGATCATAGCGTACCCTCGTAACAGCAGCCGAAGGAATGAATCTCTATGGCGGACTTGTTCGGCAAACTAGTGGTGCGGCCCCATGCCCCGCGGCGTCGGGCGGTGCTGCTGGGTTTGTCGGCGCTCCTCGCTGCGCTCATCCTGTATGCGGCATTCGAGCTGGGCCGCTACGACGCGGGTTTTCGCGTGGTCGACTCGGTGCGCGGCGCCTTGTCGGCCAGTGCGCGCATACGCACGTTGGAAGCCGAGAATGCACGCGAGCGCACGCAATTGGAGGCGGCCGAAGTTGCGCGCCGCGTCGATCGCGAAGGCTACAGACAAGTCGAGCGCAGCCTCGGCGAGATGCAGAGTCAAATCGCCCGGCTCAACCAGGATTTGTCGTTCTATCGCGGCCTGGTGCAACCGGACTCGTTGGTTCACGTCAAAGTGCAGCAAATGCAGATCGTGCCTGACGCAGCCGGCCCGGAAGCCGCCGGGCAATATCATTTGAAGTTCGTCTTGATGCAGACCGGCAAGCCCGCCAGTGTGGTGGCCGGCAGCGCCGCGCTCGCCGTCGACGGTCTTCTGCACGGCAAGCCCGCCAGTTTGAGCTTTGCCGAACTGTCGCCTAACCGCCGCGTGAGCCTGGCATACTCCTTTCGGTATTTCGAAGACTTTGACGAACTCGTTCGATTGCCGCAGGGGTTCGAGCCGACGCGTATCGGAGTCGAAATCCACAGCGGCAAAGATACGAGCCACAGTTTTCGCCAGGCGTTCGTCTGGAAAGCCCAGGGAATGTCGGTCGAAACTGAGGCGAGCGGCGGCAATGTGCCCAAGGGTGGTGAGGATGTTCAAGCGGAAACCGAATAAGAATGCAGACATCGAGACGTTGATCGGCGCCAAGACCCGCATCAACGGAGACGTCGAATTCGCCGGCGGCCTGCATCTCGATGGCCATATCAACGGCAATGTGACCGGTACCCCGGGCGCCGGGGGCGTCTTGTCGGTGAGCGAGCAAGGGTGCATCGAGGGCTCGGTCGTTGCACCGAACGTGCTGCTCAACGGGATCGTCAAGGGCGATATCGATGCCAGCGGCCGCGTCGAGCTCGGGGCCAAGGCCCGGGTTCTCGGCAATGTGCAGTACACGGTCATTGAAACGGCGGTCGGCGCCCAGATTAATGGTAAGTTGATCCACCGGGGCGCTGCGGGAACTCGCGAAGGGCCACCTGAGTCACAGCCGTAGCAGCCTCGCTATGATTGGCGTTGGGCGCCGAGTACACTATGAGTATGAATACCACCGAATCGACCGCAGACGCCAATGTGGCACCACCGCCCGATGTGCTGGTCTTCACAGATGCAGCGGCGGGAAAGGTCGGGGAGCTGATCCGCGAGGAGGCCAATCCAAATCTGAAACTGCGGGTTTTCGTCTCCGGAGGGGGCTGCTCCGGCTTTCAGTATGGGTTCACCTTCGATGAAAAGGTCGAGGACGGCGACTTTTGCGTCGAAAACCACGGCGTTCAACTGTTGGTCGATCCGATGAGCGCGCAATACCTCATGGGCGCTGAAATAGATTACAAAGAGGATCTGCAGGGCGCCCAGTTCGTCATTCGTAACCCAAACGCCAAGACAACCTGCGGTTGCGGGTCTTCATTCTCAGCCTGAAAATGACCATATAGATGAGCGGCGGTCGAGTCGTTCCAGACGTCCTTGCCGCCGTCGATCTGGGCTCCAACAGCTTCCATATGGTGGTCGCGCGCTACTCGCATGGCCAACTCGTCATATTGGACAGGCTGCGCGAGATGGTGAGGCTCGCGACCGGTTTGAATGACAGCGGCCGGCTGGATGAGGCCGCCAGCGATCGCGCACTGCGCTGCCTCGAGCGCTTTGGGCAGCGGCTGCGCGCCATGCATGCGGATAGCGTACGAGTGGTCGGCACGAACGCATTGCGGCGCGCAAAACGCAAGCGTTGGTTCCTGGAGCGGGCGCGAGCCGCCCTTGGCCACCCCATCGAAATCATCTCCGGGCTCGAAGAGGCCCGGCTGATCTACTCGGGCGTCGTGCACACGAGCCCCATGAGTCCAGACAAGAGGCTGGTGGTCGATATCGGCGGCGGCTCGACCGAAGTGGTCATCGGCGAAGGATTCAATCCGTTGCTGCTCGAGAGCTTGTCCGTGGGTTGCGTCGGCTTGACCACGTTGTTCTTCGACGACGGCAGGATATCCGAGAAGCGCTTCGAGCGGGCGCGGACGGCGGTGCGGCTCGAACTCGAGCCCATTCAGGAAGCGTATCGTAAGCTCGGCTGGCTGCAGGCGTTCGGCAGTTCCGGTACGGTTCGCGTCATTGGCGATGTCGTGCGCCGCCTCAATCCCGACTCGCCGCGAATTACGCTGGACAACTTACGCAGCCTGGCCGATCGCGTGATCGCGGCGGGTCACGCGGATGATCTCGATCTCGAGGATGTCGATGCCGAGCGCGCGCCGGTGTTTCCGGCCGGACTGGCAATCTTGCTGGAAATCGTCGACAACTTCGGCGTCGATCGCGTACGCGTCGCCGAGGGAGCGATGCGCGAGGGACTGCTCTACGACCTCATGGGCCGATTCACGGATGAAGATGCGCGTGTACGCAGCGTGCGTGCCATGGAGCGGCGCTATCACGTGGACTCATTGCAGGCCGACCGCGTCGAAGCCACTGTCGTCGCGCTGCTCGAACAGGTCGAGTCCGATTGGGGCCTCGAGGACCCGCTGGCGGAGTTGGTGCTGCGCTGGGCGGCGCGCCTTCACGAAACCGGCCTCGACATCGCCCACTCGAAATACCACCGCCACAGCGCCTATCTTCTGGAACACGCGGACATGCCGGGTTTCCCCCGCGAGGAGCAGTTGCTGTTGTCGGCGTTGGTCGGCGGACATCGGCGGCAGCTGTATCTCGGGCCACTCGAAGATCTCGTGCCGCCGTGGGATCGGCACGCCGAATTCCTCATCGTGCTGCTGCGCCTGGCCGTACTGCTGCATCGCGGCCGCAGTCCGCAGCCGCTGCCGGAGGTCCGCCTGCACGTCAAGGGCCGCAACTTGAATCTGGAATTGCCGCAGGGCTGGATGAAGGAGCACCCGCTCACCCTGGAGGATCTCGAGCAGGAGCGGGGCTATCTGAAAGAGGCCGGCTTTCGTCTGACCACGGCCGATCGGAGCGCGATCAAGACTCCGTGAGCGCGATGCGCTCATCGTGCAAGCTGAGGAGGCGTGCCTGGGCCGACCGCGCCCCCTCGCCGACCGCCCTGGCATACTCGCCGTTCGAGTTCAGTTCCCAAGCCTGGCAGTCATCGGCAAGATACAACTTCAAGTCGTCCGCCACGCGCGATTGCAGCTCCTGCGATTCCACCGGAAACGCCACTTCGATGCGGCGGAACAAGTTGCGGTCCATCCAATCGGCGCTGCCGCAGTAGATTTCGCGCCGCCCGGCATTTTCAAAATAATAGACGCGCGAATGCTCGAGAAATCGTCCGACGATCGAGCGCACCCGAATCCGCTCGGAGACACCCCTCATCCCGGGCCGCAGGCAGCACACGCCGCGAATGATGAGATCGATCTCGACACCGGACCGCGACGCCCGGTACAGCGCCTGAATGATGGTCGGCTCGGTGAGCGCATTCAGCTTGGCAATGATGCGCGCCGGCTTGCCCGCGCGGGCGTGCTCCGCTTCGCGATCGATCTTCGCACACAGTGCCTGGTGCAGCGTGAACGGCGCGTGCAGGAGCTTGCGCAGCCGCGGTACGCGCGTGAGTCCCGTGAGCTGCAGGAAGATCTCATGGATGTCTTCGCCGATCGATTCATCGGCGGTCAACAGACCGTAGTCGGTATACAGCCGCGCGGTCTTCGCATGGTAATTGCCGGTCCCGAGGTGACAGTAGCGGCGCAGGCCCCGCTCCTCGCGGCGCACGACCATGACCAATTTGGCATGGGTCTTGAACCCGAACACGCCGTACATGACGTGTGCTCCCGCTTCCTGCAGCTTGTTCGCGAGCTCGATGTTGGCTTCCTCGTCGAAGCGCGCGCGCAGCTCGATGATCACGGTGACGTCCTTGCCCGCCTGCGCCGCTTCGGCCAAAGCACCGACGATCGCGGAATCGCTGCCGGCGCGGTAGAGCGTTTGTTTGATGGCGAGGACTTGCGGATCGCCGGCCGCCTGCTTGATGAAATCCGTGACCGGGCCGAACCCCTGAAACGGGTGGTGCAGCAGCACGTCGCCGGTGCGCAACGTCGCAAACAAATCGTTGCCGATCCGCAGCCGCTCCGGAATGCTCGGCGTGAAAGCGGCGTACTTGAGCTCCGCCCGATCGACGAGATCGTAAAGCGCCATCAAGCGGTTGAGGTTCACGGGACCGGAAACCTTGTACAGGTCATCGGCGGTGAGCCCGAACTGACCGAGCAGATACGCGAGAATCTCATCCGGGCAATCGTGCGCGGTCTCCAGGCGTACGGCATCGCCGTAGCGGCGCGAGGCCAACTCGCCTTCGACGGCGCGCAGCAAGTCGTCCACTTCTTCCTGCTCCACGAACAGATCGCTGTTGCGGGTGACCCGGAACTGGTAGCACCCGCGCATGCGCATGCCGGCGAACAGATTGGACACGAATGCCTCGACGATGGTGCCGAGAAACACGAAGTGCCGGCTGCCGAGTTCGTCGGGAAGCCGTATGAGCCGCGGCAGCGAGCGCGGCGCTTGCACCACCGCGAGGCCGCTGTTGCGCCCGAAACCATCTTCGCCCTCGACGACGATGGCGAAGTTCAGGCTCTTGTTGAGTATCTTTGGAAACGGCCGCGCCGGATCGAGCGCCAATGGACTGAGCACCGGCTCGACCTCGCGGCTGAAGTAATCCGCCAGCCAGTCCGCTTGTGCTTCGGTCCACGTGTCCGGCGATACGAAAACAACGCCATTTTTCGCAAGCTCCGGCATGAGCACATCGTTGAGCAATTCATACTGCTCATCGACCAGGCGCACGGCGCGGGCGCGGATCGCTTTCAGCTGATCGGGCACGGAAAGGCCGTCCGGGCCGCCCTGCACCGCGGCGGCCTCCCATAGCTCGCGGAGGCCCGCGACCCGAATCTCGAAGAACTCGTCGAGGTTCGCGCACGAAATACACAGAAATTTCACGCGCTCGAGGAGCGGGATGTGGTCGTCCTTGGCTTGCTCGAGCACGCGCTGATTGAATTCGAGGAACGACAGTTCCCGATTGATGTAGAGCTGGGGCGTGTGCAGGTCCGTGTCGTTCATGCGATGCGAGTGTGCGGCGTGGTCGATGGTAGATCAATGAAGCCGGAAGAGCGGCGGCGCTCGGGGTCAGTTGGCCGACGTGCGTGACGGTTCGCCAGCGATCGAGTCTCCCGCGTTCGGGGCCGGGGCGCTCGAGGCCGCCTGAGCCTCGGCCGGACCGGGCGAGGACAAGCTCGCCAGCAGCGGCGAACTCACCGCTCGAAAGCTGATCAACGAGTCGGCCTGCAGCGGCTCGGCACCCGGCAGCCGCACGGTCTGCGGATTCTTGTGTACCCCGCTCATCAGATACTCGTAATGCAAATGAGGGCCCGTCGCGAGACCGCTCATGCCGACATAGCCGATGACTTCGCCCTGTTGAACGTGCGAACCAACCCGAATGTTCTTGGCAAAGCGCGACATATGGCCGTAGAGCGTCGCGACGTTGCCGCCATGGGACAACACGATCGCATTGCCGTAGCCGCCCCGCTCGCCTTTGAAGCTCACGCGTCCGTCGCCGGCAGCGTGCACGGGCGTGCCGACGGGCGCGGCGTAGTCGGTTCCCATATGCCCACGAATGAGGTTCAAGATCGGATGGAGCCGGTGCGGATTGAATCCGGAGCTGACGCGCGTGAATTCCACCGGCGCGCGCAGAAACGCCTTGCGCATGGGCTTGCCGTCCGGCGCATAGTAGCCGACGCGGCCGTCCTCGTTCACGAAGCGCACCGCGCGGTAAACCTTTCCGCTGTTCACGAACTCGGCCGCCAAGATCTCCCCGTCGCGCAGGTACGCGCCGTCCTGATAGATTTGTTCGTAGACCGCGGTGAATTGATCGCCCTCGCGGATATCGAGCACGAAGTCGATGTCCCAGGCGAAGATCTTGGCGAGCTTGAGAGCCACGGTATCGGACATCTCGGCCGCCTCGGCCGCCTCGAACAGAGAGGAATCGATGGTGGCCTTTGCGGTACGAATTCGCGTTTGCACCGGATTGCTGAGCACCTTGGCCGCGAAGCCCGAATCCCCGCGGACCACATCCAGCGTTTGCGTTTCGCTCACTTTGCGGGACAGCTCCCTGAGCTCGCGATCGGCATGCGTCAGCTTGATCGCATCGCCCGGTTTGAGGAAATCGAGGCTCTGCCGAATGCCGGGTAAATTGCGGATCGCCGCAAGATCGGCGGGATCGAGCGCCAGGCGCCGGAAAATCCCGTCCAACGTGTCGTTGCGGCCGACCACCACTTCGATCGTGGCGGCAACGCTGGCCTCCTGAACGGGAAGCGGCGTACGCGGCGGTGTGGTCGAGGACCCGGATCCTGCGCCATCGGCGGCCTTGGCCGAGTCCCCCGCCGGTGCCTGCCCGACCGGGACCGCAACGGGCCCCTCGCGGACCGCAAGCCACAGCAGCAGTGCCGCGCCGACCGCCCCCGCAACCGGCCCGGCGTGCCTCCTCGACAGCTTGATTTGGCGAAGCCAATTGAAGGTTGCGAAGCGCTTGCGGTGCACGGGAGCCTTTCCTCGGGGACAGGCGTCAAAGGCTAGCCGCCGACCTATCCACGGTCAATCAAAGCGCATCGAAAGGGTCTGCGCGTTGATAAATGTCGCAAAACTCTGGTCGTCGCCCGGCCGCGCCATTAGAGTAGCGCCGCAAACGGCATTTCAATGGGAGAACCAGGCGCTTTGGCGACGAGTGTTGACAATCAGTTGAGCGAGCTGAAGCGGGGGGCGGTGGACCTCATTCACGAGGCGGATTTGCGCAAGCGAATCGAGCGCGGCAAGCCTCTGCGCGTCAAGGCGGGCTTCGACCCCACCGCACCGGATCTGCACCTTGGCCACACCGTTCTCATCAACAAGCTGCGCCAGTTCCAGCAGTTCGGGCACGACGTCATTTTCCTGATCGGCGATTTCACCGGCATGATCGGCGACCCGACCGGAAAGAACACCACGCGCCCTCGCTTGACCCGCGAGGAGATCGGCGCCAACGCACGTACGTATCAGGAGCAGATTTTCAAGATTCTGGATCGCCGAGCGCACGCTGATCGAGTTCAATTCGACCTGGATGGGCGCCATGACGGCGGCGGGTCTCATCGAGCTTGCTGCGAAGCACACCGTCGCACGCATGCTCGAGCGCGACGATTTCGCCAAGCGCTACAAGGGTGGACAAGCCATCGCCATTCACGAGTTCTTGTATCCCTTGGTGCAGGGCTACGATTCTGTTGCGCTGCGTGCCGACGTCGAACTCGGCGGCACCGATCAGAAATTCAACCTTCTGGTTGGCCGGCAAATGCAGGAAGCCTATGGCCAGGAGCCGCAGATCGTGTTGACCACGCCGCTGCTCGAAGGCCTGGACGGCGTGCAAAAGATGTCCAAATCCTTGGGCAATTACGTGGCGATTCACGATGCTCCGCAGAGCATGTTCGGCAAGCTGATGTCGATCTCCGATGAGCTCATGTGGCGCTATTTCGAACTGCTGAGTTTCCGCCCCCTCGTGGAAATTGCGGCACTGCGCCAAGCCGTCGAGACGGGCAAGAATCCGCGCGACGTCAAGTTCGAGCTGGCACGCGAGATCGTCGCCCGTTTCCATTCCCCGGCAGCCGCCGAACGCGCGCAGGGCGATTTCACGGCCCGCTTTCAGCAGGGCGCGATACCGGCCGACCTGGCCGAGCGCCTGGTGGAAATCCATGCGCCGAGCGCCCGATTGACGGTCACTCCTCAAGGACC
>CAWDGY010000025.1:0-84905 GCA_963801865.1 uncultured Gammaproteobacteria bacterium
TCCAGTCCGAGCTCGGCGGGCCCGATGCCGTCGAGCGGCGAGAGATGGCCCATCAGCACGAAGTAGCGGCCCCGAAAGCCGCCCGACTGTTCGATGGCCACCACGTCGGCGGGCGATTCGACCACGCACAGCTGCGCGACATCGCGCTGACTGGAGGCGCAAATCGCACACAGTTCGCTCTCCGTGAGCATGCGGCAGCGCTTGCAGTGTCCGACCTGAAGGAGCGCTTCGGCGAGCGCTTGACTGAGCACGCGTCCCCCGTCGCGATCGCGCTCGAGCAGGTAGAACGCCATGCGCTGCGCGGACTTCGGGCCCACCCCGGGCAGGCAGCGCAGAGCGTCGATCAATCGCGCGAGGGTGGGGGTATATTTCATCGAGCGATCAAAACGGCAGTTTCATGCCGGGCGGAAGATTCATTCCGGACATCAATCCGGCGTATTTTTCCTGGCTCCGCGCCGCAACTTTGCGTACCGCATCGTTGACGGCCGCGACCAGTAGATCCTCGAGCAAGCCCAGATCCTCGCCGGCGAGGTTCGGCTCGATCGTCACTTTTTTGGCTTCGTGGCGCCCGTTGAGCACGACTTTCACCATGCCGGCGCCCGACTCGCCGGTCACCTCGAGATCCGCAAGCTCCGCTTGAGCTTTCTGCATCGTCTCCTGCATCTGCTGAGCTTGGCGCATCAGATTGCCCAGTCCGCCTTTCATCATGGTTGCTCTCCTAACATGCTAATTCGCAGGCTTCACCGAAGCGGCATCCACCTCGGCACCGAACCGCTCCCGCAAGCCCTTCACGGCGGGATCCTCTTCGAACGCCGCCACGGCGCGCTGCGCGCGATCCTGCTCTGCCATGGCGCGCTGCCGCGCGGGCGTGGCGAGCGAGGCGTCGGCGACTTCGAAGATCACGCGGATGTCGCGCCCGAGATATTTGGCCAACCCCTGCAGCAGCTTCTCCTCGATGGCGCGCGAGCGCCGAGCGTCGACCGACCGATCGAGCCGCAGCGTGAGCACGCCATTTTCGAATGAAGCGGGCACGCAGTTCAACGCGAACTGGCGCGCCATTCCGCTCAACTGTGCGGCGGCGACGATGTCGGGCCACGAATCTTCGCTGATCGCAAGCGGCGCCGCTGCGAGCGATGCAAGCGGGGCCGGCGCCCCGACCGCCGCGGCCGGCACTCCCGGCGTGATCGGCGTGATCGGTGTGATCGGTGTGATCTGTGCGAGCGGCGCCGGTGCCACTGCGGGAGCGCGCGACGAGGAGGCGGCGGGCGGCCGCGGCAGGTCGCCGCCCGCGTTCGCGGCCGCTGCGGTCTCAGGCCGAAATGCGAGCATCCGCAGCAACGTCATCTCGAATCCAAGCCGAGGATCCGGCGCCATGGTCAGATCGCGCCGACCCCCGAGCGCGATCTGGTAGTAGAGCTGTACATCTTCGGCCGACATCGCCTGACCCAAGCGGGTCAGGGTCTGCGCATCGAATTCCTCCTCGTGCTGCACCGCTTCCGGCACGATCTGGGCGATCGCGATGCGCTGTAGGAGCGCCGCCAATTCGACCAGCGCCCGGTCATAATCGGGTGCATCGCTGTCGAGTTCCTGCACGTGCGCGAGCAATCCCGCGCCGTCACCGCGCGACAACGCCTCGACGATCCGCGCCACGTGGCCGCGATCGATGGTGCCCAACATGGCGCGCGTGTTCGCCTCGGTGAGGGCCGCGCCGCCGAACGCGATCAACTGATCGAGCAAGCTCAACGCATCGCGCAGACTCCCTTCAGCGGCGCGCGCCAGCAGGCTCAGCGCCGGCGGCTCGAACTGCAGGTTTTCCGCCGCTGCGATGAATTTCAAGCGCTCGCCGATCAGGGCCGCCGACAGCCGCTTCAAGTTGAACTGCAGGCAGCGCGAGAGCACGGTGACCGGCAGTTTCTGCGGGTCGGTGGTCGCGAGCAGAAATTTGACGTGCGGCGGCGGCTCCTCGAGAGTCTTCAGCAGCGCGTTGAAGGAGTGACCCGACAGCATGTGCACCTCGTCGATGAGGTACACCTTGTAGCGACCCCGAGTCGGCGCATATTGGACGTTGTCGAGCAATTCGCGGGTGTCATCGACTTTGGTGCGAGATGCCGCGTCCACTTCGATGAGATCGACGAAGCGGCCCTCGTCGACTTCCCGACACGCCGCGCAGATGCCGCAGGGATTCGCGCTGACCCCCGTTTCGCAGTTGAGCGATTTCGCGAGAATGCGCGCGACCGTCGTCTTGCCGACGCCGCGCGTGCCGGAAAACAGGAAGGCATGATGGATTTTGCCGCTGTCGAGCGCGTTGCTCAACGCACGCAGCACGTGCTCCTGTCCGACCATCTCGGAAAACCGCTTCGGGCGCCATTTGCGCGCTAATACGATGTAGCTCATTGCACTTAAGTGTAGCCGTTAGACGCGACTCGTGTGAGAAGGAGGCGGCCCGCGCCAGCTTAGACTTCGGCGCCCGACTTAAAGTCCTACCGCTGCTCCCTTCCGGGCCTGACGGGGTTCGAGACCAGTCGTCGCGAAGATGCAAACGCGAGCCGCCATAGAACGTTGAGGTGGTGGCTGGCGGAGAGGGAGGGATTCGAACCCTCGAACACCTTTTAGGATGTTACTCACTTTCCAGGCGAGCGCCTTCGACCACTCGGCCACCTCTCCACTAGAAATCCAATCCTCGAAAGCCAAAACCGACGCTTTGGCGGGCTCGCAAGGGTACCGGAGGCGGCCCGCGCGATCAAATTTGCGGCCGAGTGCCGCCCCGGGTCGGTGCCGCCCAGGGCGCCGGTGCCGGCCGCCTAGCCGCTGGCCGCCTTGTTGGGCGGCGCGGGCTTATAGCGTGGTGGCACATCGAGACAGGCGTCGTGCGGCCCGGGCGGCGGTGGAGCGAGATCGACCGTGGGAATGACGAGCGCGCCCTGCGTATTGGGCGTATCCAATCCCGCCGGCACCTTCAGCGGCGGCACCTGTACCGCGCGCTGATATTCCTGCGGCCGATGACAGTCGGCCATTCTGGAGAACATGTGACAGGCACTCAGCAGCGTTGCCGCAGCCATCATCAATGCCGCTCGCTCAACCTTCATGCCGCTCAAGCTTCATGCTGCCCGCTCCTCGAGTGTAATTCCGGCCGCCCGCATCGCGCGCACGATGGTATCGTGATGCGCGGGCGACAATTCGACCAATGGTAAGCGTATTGCGTTCCCGATGAGACCCAATCTCGCAACAGCCCATTTCACCGGAATCGGATTGGCCTCGACGAACAGATCCCGATGCAGGAGCTGCAGATCGGCGTCCAAGGCGCGCGCTGCCGCCAAATCGCCGCCGAGCGCCGCTTCGCATGCCTCGTGCATGCGCCGCGGGGCGACATTCGCCGTAACGGAGATGACTCCGCGGGCGCCGACTCCCACCCACTCGATGGCGGTCGCATCGTCGCCCGACAACACCGCAAATTCATGCGGGCACGAGGTCAACAACTCGCGCGCGCGGATCAGCGAGGCGCTGGCATCCTTGACGGCCACGATTTGCGGATGCCGCGCGAGCCGGGCAATGGTGCCCGGCAACAAGTCCACCGCAGTCCGGCTCGGTACATTGTACAGAACCACCGGGACCTCCGACGCGTCGGCCGCCGCCATGAAGTGCCGGTACAGGCCCTCCTGAGGCGGTTTATTGTAGTAGGGAGTCACCAGCATGACGGCATCGACACCGAGCCTGGATAGAATCCGAGTCCGTGCCACGGTGCTCGATGTCGAGTGAGTTCCGGCACCGACGACGACTTTGAGCTTGCCGTTGCAGCGCGCGACCGCGCGGCGGCTGAGTTCCTCGATTTCATCGAGCGTGAGTGCCGGGGACTCGCCGGTCGTGCCTGCCACCACGATGCCGTCGGTGCCCTCGCGCACGTGAAAATCCAGCAGCCGGTCCCAGGCTGGCCAGTCCAGCCCACCGTCGGCGGTCATGGGGGTGACGATAGCGACCAGACTCCCGCGAAACATCTTGGCGACTCCCAGGGAAATAATCGCTACCTTAAGTGGCGGACATGCACCGTGGCAAGCGCCCATCCGGTAGAATTTGCACCGATGAAACAACATATCGTGATTTGCGCGGTCGGCGGGGATCGCGTCGGCATGGTCCACGAACTTTCCAAAGCGGTTGCCGATTGCGGCGGGAGCATCAGCGAGAGCCGTATGACCTCGCTCGGCAACGAGTTCGCCATGCTGCTGCTGGTGAACGGCAACTGGCACACTCTCGCGAAACTCGAGGGCGAGTTCAAGAAGCTGGCCGATGCCACGGGCATGAACATCCAGCTGCGGCGCACCGAGGAGCGCGCCGCGCGCAACGACATGCTGCCCTACTCGATCGACGTCGTATGCCTCGACCAGACCGGTATCGTCGCCGGACTTTCGGGCTTTTTCGCGCAGCGAGCGGTGGATATTGCCGAATTGTCCACGCGCTCCTATGCAGCCGCGCACACCGGTGCGCCGATGTTTTCGGTGCAGATGATCGTGAACGTTCCGAGCCGCCTGCACATCGGCGTGCTGCGCGAGGAGTTCATGGATTTTTGCGATCATTTGAACCTGGACGCCATTTTCGAACCCGTCAAGACTTGAACCGCAACGATGAGCGCGAGCACATGAGCAGGATTGCAGTGGGTAAGAAAGCCCCCCCCTTCACCTTGGAGGGCACGGACGGCACGTGGTCGCTGAGCGACGCCCAAGGCGGGAACGTGGTTCTTTACTTCTACCCGCGCGACAACACGCCCGGCTGCACCCAGGAAGGCGTGGCGTTCGGCGGTGCGCATGGGCAATTCAAGAAATCGAACACCGTGATCTTCGGCATTTCGCCGGACAGCGTGAAGTCGCACGAAAAATTCAAGGAGAAGATGGGTTTTCCGTTCGAGCTGTTGAGCGATCCCGATCGGAAAGTGTGCAAGCTTTACGATGTGATTCAAGAGAAGAGCATGTACGGGAAGAAGTACATGGGAGTGGAACGCAGCACTTTTTTGATCGATGCCTCCGGGCTGCTCCGCCAGGAATGGCGCAAGGTGAAAGTGAATGGCCATGCCGAGGCAGTTCTGGCGGCGGTGAAGGCGCTGTGACCGGCAATTTGCGGCCGGCGGCAGCCGCGGTTGCCCGGGGACGCCAACCCAAGCAGGACCGGCAACGGCGCATTTTCGTGCTCGACACGAATGTCCTCATGCACGATCCCACGGCGATCTTTCGCTTCGAAGAGCACGATGTCTACATCCCGATGACGGTGCTCGAGGAGTTGGACGCCGGAAAGAAGGGCCTGTCCGAATCGGCTCGCAACGTGCGTCAGGTCAGCCGATTCCTCGATGAATTGATGCGCAACGCGACCAAGAAGCAAATTGATCGCGGCATCGCGCTGCCGACCGCCGTACCGATCAACCACGGCAAGCGCCCCCCCGGCGGGCGCCTGTTCTTCCAAACGCAGCTGTTCGAGTCGGTGTTGCCGGCGAGTCTGCCCGGGCACGGCGCCGACAATGCCATCCTCGCCGATACCCTGGCATTGCAGCAAAAATTTTCCAGCGCCCGCGTCACGTTGGTCTCGAAAGACATCAATTTGCGCATCAAGGCGGCGATCGTCGGCGTGCAGGCGGAGGATTATTCGAGCGACAAGACCATCGAAGATGCGGACCTGCTGATCAGCGGTGTGCAGCGCTTGCCGCCCAATTTCTGGGAAAAGCACGGCAAGGGCATGGAGTCCTGGCAGCAGCAGAGCCGTACGTTCTATCGGGTGCGCGGCCCGCTGATAAGCGAGTGGCAGACCAATCAATTCGTGTATGACCCGGGCGACAACGGCGTCGAGGCGATCGTGCGCAAAATCGAGGGCGAGTCGGCCATTCTCGAACTCACGATCGACTACCGCACCGAGCGCAATAATGTCTGGGGCGTGAGTTCACGCAATCGCGAACAGAATCTCGCCTTGAATCTGTTGATGGATCCGGAAATCGACTTCGTCACGGTGTTGGGTCCGGCCGGCACCGGGAAGACGCTGTTGACCCTCGCGGCCGGTCTCGCGCAAACCCTGGATCACAATCGGTTCAGCGAAATCATCATGACGCGGGTCACGATTCCGCTCGGCGAGGACATCGGGTTTCTCCCCGGCACCGAAGAGGAGAAGATGGAGCCCTGGATGGGCGCTCTGATGGACAACTTGGAAGTGTTGACGCAGAGCCAGTCGGGCGGGACCTGGGGACGCGGTGCAACCACCGATCTGCTGCGGCATCGAATCAAGATCCGGTCCTTGAACTTCATGCGGGGGCGCACTTTCCTCAACCGCTTCATCATCATCGATGAGGCGCAGAACCTCACGCCCAAGCAGATGAAGGCACTGGTCACTCGGGCGGGTCCCGGAACCAAGATGGTCTGTCTCGGCAACATCGCGCAAATCGACACGCCTTACCTCACTGAGACCACCACCGGCCTGACTTATGTCGTCAACCGGTTCCATGGATGGACGTATTCGGGGCATATCACGCTCATGCGCGGCGAACGCTCGCGTCTGGCAGACTATGCGTCCGAAGTCCTGTGAAACCGCCGCCAGGCGCCTGCCTGGGTAATCAGACAGGCTCCCGGGTCCGGCGGCTTCGAATATCCGAACTTTGGGGGGCGGCACGCACTCCAAGGCTGTTTACCGGAGGCTTAATGAGGCTCTTGAAGTCCCTGACCGGCTATGCCGCCGCCGTTGCCCTGGGCACGAGCGTCAGCGTGGCTTGGGCGGCCGGATTGAGCGCCACGGAGCAAGATCTGCCGGATCTGGGAAGTCCGGCGACGGCCGCGGTATCCCTCGACGAGGAATACCAGGTGGGCCAGATGTGGGCGCGGCAAATGCGCGCGCAGGGCCTGGTGCTCGAGGATCCGGAAGTCAGCGACTACATTCAAGAAATCGGCCATAGCCTCTCGAGCCACGCCGAGGAAGGGCAGCATAAATTCAATTATTTCGTGGTGCGCGATCCGGTGATCAACGCATTTGCGATGCCGGGCGGCTTCATCGCCATCAACAGCGGCCTGTTCATGGCGACGCGCAACGAGAATGAGCTGGCCGGCGTGATGGCCCACGAAACCGCGCACGTGACGCAGCGTCATCTGGTCCGCGGCATGATCGATCAGACGCATGCCGGTCTCGCCTCCACCGCTGCGATGCTCGCCGCCATCCTGCTCGGAGCGACGGCCGGCCGCGGTAATCCCGGTGCGATGGAAGGTGCCATCTTGGCGGGCCAGAGCGCCGCCATCCAACATCAAATCAACTACACGCGCAGCCAGGAATTCGAGGCCGACCGCATCGGTATCGGCACGATGGCGGCCGCCGGCTACGATCCGCTCGGCATGGCGACCATGTTCGAGGAGCTGAATCGCAATTCGCCCAGCCCCGATCGGGTCAAGGCGGTGGAATTCCTCATCGATCACCCTCTGTCGGCCGAGCGCGTCGCGGAAGCGCGCAATCGCGCGGAGCAAATCGGGCGCGTCTATCACGTCGATTCGCTCAGCTACAAATTGATGCGCGAGCGTCTTCGCTCCCTGGCCGGAAACCCGCAAGCCGCGCGCGAGTATTACGCGAATGTGTTGAAGAACGGCGGCGGCCTCAGTATCGAGGAGCGCTACGGCAAGGCGGTCGCGGACATCAATGCCAAGAATCCGGCCGCAGCAATCCCCGACCTGCAGGGGTTGCTGCGCGAGTTTCCGAAGGTGACCCAATTCTACGGCGCCCTGGGGCAGGCTTACCTCGCCAATGGTCAGACCAAGGAGTCGCAGGCCGTGCTCGAGCAAGCGTCCTCGCTCTTTCCCCGCAACGTGCCGATTACCATTCGCCTGGCGGATACGTTGATGCATGCCGGCGACAACAAGCGGGCCCAGCTGATTCTGGACGATTTGTTCAACCAGGTCGAGCCGACGCCCAATCAGGCAAAGCTCATCGCCAAGGCGGCCAATGCGGCCGGCAACATCGCGGACTCGTACTATTATATGGCGGACTATTATCTGATGAATGGCGACCTTAATATGGCCTCGAACCAACTGCAGCTCGCCCTGGGCCTTCCGGATCTGAACGCCATCCAGCGCGCCCGCGTTAGCGCGATGCTCGAAGAAGTGCGTGCGGCGATGCCAAAAAATCGCAAGAATACGGTTGCCGACGACAACGGAAACGGTCGCCATTGATTCGAGTCGAAAACTGATCATCCCGGCAAAGCGCTGCGGCACTGCGCCGCGCTGATTGCCGTCTTTGGGCTGATTGCCGTCTTTGAGCTGATTGCCGTCTTTGGGAAATTTTACGGGAGAGAAATAACAATATGTCGAAGCCAGGGGTCCTGCGCGCAGCGCTCGTTGTCACCGCGGTCGCACTCCTGAGCGCCTGCGTCACCCTGCCACCGAACGCCAAGCGCTCGCCCCAGGACCCCTGGGAGTCGTGGAACCGCGGCGTGTACAAATTCAATGACGCGCTCGATCGCGCCGTCGCCAAGCCCGTGGCGAAGGCCTATGTGCGCGCGGTGCCCCAGCCCATTCGCACGGGAGTGAGCAATTTCTTCGCGAATTTGAGCACACCGACGGTCATGATCAACGATGCGCTGCAGGGAAAATTCCTCGCGGCCGCGAATGATCTTGGCCGCTTCTTGCTCAATACGACGGTCGGCGTGGGCGGTTTGCTCGATCCGGCGACCTCCGCCGGACTGGACAAGAACGACAATGAGTTCGGCCAGACCCTCGGCCACTACGGCGTGCACCCCGGTCCCTTCATCGAACTGCCCATCCTCGGCCCCTCGGATCTGCGCGATGCGCCGGCCAAGGTGGTCGATACCTATACGAATCCGCGCCAGTACATCAAGAATCCCTGGATTTCGTACGGCCTGTACCTGCCCTACCTGGTAGACCGGCGGGCGTCGCTGCTGCCGCTCGATGACACCCTGAAGAACGTCTACGACCCGTACGCCTTCATTCGCGACGCCTACCTGGCGCATCGCGCGTATCTCATCACCGGAAAAGAGCCCGACGAGGAGCCGCTGGAGGATCCGGGGGCGGATATGCCCGATGCAGGCCCGGCATCGTCCGCACCGGCAGGCCCGCCCGAGAAAAAACCCGACGCCGAGCCGCCTGCCCAGCCTCCGCAATAGGGGGCGACCTCAATCGGCGGTTAGCAACTCGTCGACCTCGCTCAGGCGCGCGAGCTGGTGCAGCTGCGAGGGCACGTTCTCATAACGCAACGTGCGCCGGGCATACTTCGCCACGCTCTTCAACTCGATCAGTAGCGCAAGCCCCGAGCTATCGCTGTTGGTCACGCCCGCCAGGTCGATCACCGCCGCCCGGCCGTTCTCGATCGCCTCGCTGCCTGCGCTCAGCAGCGCTCCGACGGTGGAGAACACCAGCGATCCCACGACCCGCGAGCGCTCATCCCCTGCGGATTCGAACGCAACCGGCTCGTTGGCCTGCTCTCTCAAGAGCCGCTGCCGGGGGCGGCCCGGTTGGGACTGACGGTGCCTTCCTTCTCGAGCCGCGCGATCACCTCATCGAGCCCCTTCTGCTGAATTTCCGACGCAAAGTCGGTGCGGAAACTCTTGACGTAGGAGATGCCCTCGATGACGACGTCCCAGGCCTTCCAGCCGCCTTCGGTTTTGTGCAAAGTGAAGTTCACCGGCACCTTCTCACCCGAGGATTTCTTGACCTCGGTGCGTACGGTGGCCGAGGTATCGTCGGGGCTTCCCCGGTAAGGCAGGACGACGAACCGATCAGCCGTGAAGTTCAGCAGCGCATTGCCGTAATTTCGCAGCAACGAATGGTAGAACGCGTCGACGAAGCGCTTGCGCTGTTCGGGCGTCGCCGTCCGCCAGGTTTGACCCAGTACCAGTCGAGCGGCGTACTCGCTGTCGAAATTCGGCAGCAGTACGTTCGCTACCAATGAATCGAGTTTTGCAGGGTCCTTCGCATACACGTCACGATGCGCATCGAGCTCGGAGAGCATGCGCCTCGCGGAATCCTCGACCAGCTGCTGAGGGCCCAGGGTATTCGGCGCTGCTGCCGGCGCGCCCGCGGGCGCATTCCCCGTCGCCGGCGATTGCGCAGCCGCAACGCCGCCGAAGGCGAGTGCAGCGCACACCGTCGCCGCGCACAGGATGGCCGCGATCCGAGTCGGGGCTGGAAGTCCGGGATATCGAGGCTCGGGGTCGCTCATTTGCTCTTCTCCGCGGGTGCCGCCGAGCCCGCCTTCGATTGTGCGGAGTCCGAGGATCCCGAATTCTTTGTAAAGTTTGCAAGAACTTGACCGATCAAATTCTCGAGCACGAAGGCCGACTGCGTAAAATCTATCTGATCGTGGTTCTTGAGATAAGTTTCCGCGCCTCCGGCCGTCAGGCCCACGAACTTGCCGCCGAGAAGTCCCTGCGTATAGATGCTCGCGTCGCTGTCGGTGGGAATCTGATTGAACTTGGCGTTCAACCGCAACAGCACGACCGCCTTGTATTCCTTGGTGTCGAGGTCGATGCGCGCTACACGCCCAATCTCGACACCCGACATGGAGACCGGTGCGCCAACTTTCAGATCGCCGATATTGTCGAACTTCGCGGTCACGTCGTAATGGGGGGCGCTCCGGAGGTGCACGCCGCGGCTGGTGGTTTGCGTGGTCAAGAAGGCCAATGCCGCGAAGCCGAGCAGCACGAAGCTTCCGGCCCCAAGGTTCAAAGTGCTCGACTTACGCATAGAGATTTCCTCTCACAAAAACGCTGATGTAAGCAGATAGTCCAAAAATAGTACGACGACCGCCGAAGTAACCACCGTGCGCGTGGTCGCTCGTCCAACACCCTCGGCGGTAGGCACTGCGTTATACCCCTCGTAGACGGCGATCAGGCTGCAGGCGACGCCGAAGATGCAGCTCTTGACGATGCCTTCATTGACGTCCTTCAGGTCGACTCCGGCACGCATTTGGGACCAGAAGCTGCCCGAATCGACGCCCATGATTTGCACCCCGACGAGCTGCGCACCGTAGATGCCGATCAAGCTGAAGATGGCGGCGAGCAAAGGCATGGTGATGACGCCGCCCAAGAACCGCGGCACCACCACTCGCTCGATCGGGTCGACCGCCATCATTTCCATCGCCGACAGTTGGTCGGTCGCGCGCATCAACCCCAACTCCGAGGCGAGCGAGGTGCCCGCCCGGCCGGCGAACAGCAGTGCCGTCACCACCGGCCCGAGCTCTTTGACCAGGCCGATCGCCGCCGCGATGCCCAACGCTTCCGCGGATCCGAAGCGCTGCAGAAGCTGAAAACCTTGCAAGCCGAGGACCATCCCGACGAACAGCCCCGAGAGCATGATGATGACCAGCGACAAAGCCCCGGAGTTGAAGATCTGCTGCAGGATCAAATCGAATCTCAGGAGCGCTCGCGGCACGTGGCCGATGAGACGCAGCAGGAAGCGCGTGATCGCCCCCAGGCCCTCCAAAGCCTCGTAAGCGCTCTCCCATAGCTCTTTGATGATTGTCAAAAATCCTCGCCGCGCGCCAAGAGCTCGCCGAAATAATCGGTAGCAGGATAATGAAAGGGCACCGGACCGTCGGCAAGCCCCCCGACGAACTGCCGCACCGTACCGGATGGATCGTTTTGCAGATCCTGCGGCGTGCCCTGTGCCACGACCTGGCCGCCCGACAACAGGAACACCTTATCGGCCACGCTCGAGATTTCACGTACATCGTGGGATACCACGATACTGGTCAGACCGAGCGCGTCATTCAAATGACGGATCAATCGCAGGATGACGCCCAACGAGATGGGATCCAGCCCGACGAACGGCTCATCGTAGATCAGGATCTCTGGATCCATGACGACGGCGCGGGCGAGCGCAACTCGCCGCCCCATGCCGCCGGAAAGCTCCGCGGGCATCAGTCCGGCCGCACCGCGCAGGCCGACGGCCTGCAGCTTGATGAGCACCAATTGACGAATGAGCCGCTCGGGAAGTTTCGTGTGCTCGCGCAGCGGAAACGCGACGTTCTCGAACACGCTCAGGTCCGTGAGCAGCGCGCCGTTCTGGAACAGCATGCCCATGCGCTTGCGCAGCGCATACAGATCGACGCGGCGCAGGTTCAGCAAGTCCTGGCCGGCCACACGGATCGAACCGCTGTCGGCCGAGACTTGACCGGTGATCAGGCGCAGCAACGTGGTCTTGCCGGTGCCGCTCGGCCCCATCACGGCGGTGACCTTTCCGGGCGCAATGTCCATATTGAGGCCGCTGAAGACCGTCCGCGAGCTGACCGTGTAACTCAGATTACGGATTTCAACGATGGGGGCGGCTTGATTCAAAAGATTTCTTATTTGAGCTCCGCGCCGCTGCGGCGGCGCGGAATCCCTGGGATGGCGCAACTGCCTACGCGGAAGAGCTTTCCATCGAAGACTTGTAGGCGCCCGCTGCCGCCAAACCGTTGAGCTTGGCACGCACGAACAACGCCTTCTGCCCGCTCGAGAACTTGTCGCTGCTCCCCGACCAGGCGCTGAGAGCGGTCTCCTGCAAAGCGCGCCCGTAGCTGAACGTGAGTGCCCACGGCAGGGGTCCGGCGGCATTCAACAGATTCAGATGCAGGGTCGCCTCGGTGGGGCTCTGACCGCCGGACAAAAATGCGATGCCGGGAACGGCCGCGGGCACATGTCTCTTCAAGGTGCGCAGCGTCGCTTCGGCAACCTGCTCCGGTGCTGCCTTCTGCGGCGACTTCTTGCCGGCCACGACCATGTTGGGTTTGAGCAGCATCCCTTCCAGGAAGATGCGCGCGGCAGAGAGGTGGTCAAACACGCTCTCCAGCACGGCGTCGGTAACCTCTTCGCAGCGTTCCAGCGCATGATTGCCATCCATCAAGACCTCGGGTTCGACGATCGGCACGATGCCGGCCTCCTGGCACAAAGCCGCATAGCGCGCCAGCGCCCCGGCGTTGGCATCGATCGCATAGGCGGTTGGAATGCCCGCCCCGATGTCGATGACGGCGCGCCATTTGGCAAACCTCGCGCCCAGCTTGTGGTACTCCGCCAGCCGCTCACGCAGGCCGTCGAGTCCTTCCGTGATGGTTTCACCGGGAAAGCCGGCCAAGGGCTTGGCCCCCGTGTCGACCTTGATGCCCGGAATCATGCCCTGCTGGCTCAAATACGTCGGAAACGGCACGCCGCTCTTGGTTTTCTGCCGAATGGTCTCATCATACAAAATGACGCCGCTGATGAATTCGCTCGCGCCGGGGGCCGTGAAAAGCATCTCGCGGTAGGCGCGCCGGTTCTCTTCGGTCGATTCCAATTTGATGCTGTTGAAGCGCTTCGCAATGGTGCTCGTGCTCTCATCCGCGGCCAGGATGCCCCTGTGCTTGGCGACTAATGCGCGGGCCGTGGCGGCTAACTCTGAGGTATTCATGTCTGACGTATCTCACTCGGTACTGACGGGACTGGCTCCGGGAAGGATAACAAAATCAACTTGGTTCCGCGCCCGGGTGGATCTTCCGTTTAAATAGGACTAAAATAGTCCTACATCACGGATCCTGTCAGGTAGGCATTTTTTATGCTGCGAATGGGCAAATTGACCGACTACGCAACCGTCGTATTGGCTAGTCTAGCGCAAGAGCCGACTCGGCATCGCGCTGCAGCGGAATTGGCGGAGCGCACGCGCCTCAGCCGACCCACGGTGAGCAAGGTGCTGAAAGGGCTGCAGCGCGCCGGCATGGTAATTTCCTCGCGAGGTTCGCAGGGTGGCTATCGGCTCGCGCGCGACCCCGAGCTCATCACCGCCGCGCAGATTCTCGACGTCTTCGAGGGTCCCATCGCCATTACCGAATGCAGCGGCGCCGCGAGTCAGTGCGGCATCGAGCGGCTGTGTCGGGTCGGCAGCGCATGGCAGCGGGTGAACGCCGCCATTCGCCGCGCGCTCGAAGATGTGACGCTGCATCAGCTGGCGGGACTCGACGCCAGCACGCTGCGCGTGTCGGGACTCGCCTCCGAGCTGCGCCGCCCCGCGCCTTGAGCACACGTCCACCGACATTTCGAATCGCCGACCAACCGCAACTGGAATCCAATCGTGTCTAGCAAATCGCAGGAAGTCGAAGCACTCCTCGGCCAAAAATACCGTCACGGTTTCGTGACGGATATCGAGTCGGACAGCTTGCCGCCGGGACTCGATGAGGATGTCGTGCGCGCGATTTCCCTGAAGAAGCGGGAACCGCAATTCCTGCTCGAATGGCGCCTGAAGGCGTTTCGCCACTGGCGAACCATGCAGGAGCCAACCTGGGCCCACGTGCATTACAAGCCGATCGACTACCAGGACATTTCCTATTACTCCGCGCCCCGCGCTCCGAAGAATGCGCCGAAGAGCCTCGATGAGGTGGACCCGAAGCTGCTCGCGACTTACGAGAAGCTCGGCATACCGCTGCACGAGCGTGCGCGCCTCGCGGGCGTCGCGGTCGATGCGGTCTTCGACAGCGTCTCGGTGGCGACGACCTTCAAGGAGAAGCTGCACAAGGCGGGAGTGATTTTTTGCTCGTTCTCCGATGCGGTCCGCGATCATCCGCATCTCATCGAGCAATATCTCGGAACGGTCGTGCCGACCGGAGACAATTTCTTCGCCGCCCTGAATTCGGCCGTGTTCTCGGACGGCTCCTTCGTGTACGTGCCCCGCGGCGTGCGTTGCCCGATGGAATTGTCGACTTATTTTCGAATCAATGCGGCAAAGACCGGCCAATTCGAACGTACCCTGATCATCGCGGCCGAAGGCGCATCGGTGAGTTATTTGGAAGGCTGCACCGCGCCCATGCGCGACGAGAATCAGCTGCATGCGGCCGTCGTCGAGCTCATCGCCTTGGATGATGCGCAGATCAAGTACTCGACGGTACAAAACTGGTACCCCGGCGATGAAAACGGGCGTGGTGGAATCTACAACTTCGTCACCAAACGCGGCGAGTGCCGCGGCCGGAATTCCAAGATCTCGTGGACTCAGGTGGAGACCGGCTCCGCCATCACCTGGAAGTATCCGAGCTGCGTTCTCAAGGGCGAGAATTCGATCGGGGAGTTCTATTCGGTGGCGGTGGCCAACAACTACCAGCAAGCAGACACCGGCACGAAGATGATTCACATCGGCCGCAATACCCGCAGCACGATCGTCTCGAAGGGCATATCGGCAGGCCATGCCGAGAATACCTACCGGGGCCTGGTGAAGATATTGCCGAGCGCCGCGGGCGCGCGCAATTTCACGCAGTGCGACTCGTTGTTGATGGGCGCCAAATGCGCGGCGCACACCTTCCCCTACATGGAGGTCAAGAATGCCACCGCCATCGTGGAGCATGAAGCGAGTACCTCGAAAATCGGCGAGGATCAGCTGTTTTACTGCCTCCAGCGCGGCATCTCCGCGGAGGACGCGGTCAACATGATCGTCAGCGGCTTTTGCAAGGTCGTGTTCAAGGAACTGCCGATGGAATTTGCGGTGGAAGCGCAAAATTTATTGAGCGTGAGTTTGGAGGGCGCGGTCGGCTGACCGCCATTCGGGGAAATATCTTGCTGAAAATTTCAGAATTGAGCGCTCGTGTGGCGGGCAAGGACATTCTCAAGGGAATCGACCTAGAGGTCCGCGCGGGGGAGGTCCATGCCATCATGGGCCCGAACGGATCGGGCAAGAGCACGCTTGCACAGGTGCTGGCGGGACGCGAGGACTACGAGGTCACGGGCGGCTCGGTCACGTTCGAGGGGCGGGATTTGCTCGCCATGCCGGCCGAGCTGCGCGCGCGGGCCGGATTGTTCTTGGGGTTTCAATACCCCGTGGAGATCCCGGGGGTCAACAACGTGTATCTGCTCAAGGCGGCACTCAACGCCAAGCGCAAGGCAGCCGGCGAGCCGGAGGTCGACGCGTACGAGTTCTTGTCGCTCATCAAGCAAAAGATGCGGCTCATGCAGATGAGCGAGACCTTTCTCAGCCGCGGCGTCAACGAAGGTTTTTCCGGTGGCGAGAAGAAGCGCAACGAAGTGCTGCAGATGCTGGTGTTGGAGCCGAAACTCGCGATACTCGATGAGACCGATTCGGGTCTGGATATCGATGCGCTCAAGGTAGTATCGATGGGCGTCAACAGCCTGCGTGATCCGAAACGCGCCGTGGTGCTGGTGACGCACTATCAGCGGCTGCTCGACTACATCGTGCCGGACAAGGTGCATGTTCTGTCGGAGGGGCGCATTTTGATGTCGGGCGATCGTTCGCTCGCACTCGAGTTGGAGCGGCGCGGCTACGACTGGGTGCGCGAGAGTCGCGTCGCATGACCCCGCTACCGCATTCCACCCCCGCGACCGCCAGGTCGGCGGCGCTGCGTTCCTTCGAAGCGCAATGGCTGGCACGGGAGGCAGATCCTCTGTCCGCCCTGCGCGAGGAGGCGATGGAGCGCTTTTTGCGGCTGGGCCTGCCCACCCCGCGCGACGAAAGCTGGCGTTACACCAATCTGCGTCAGCTCGCCGCGCAGAGCTTCGTCGATGCGCCGCGAGCGCCCGCCGGAGATCTCGAACCGACGGCTTCGCTGAGTCTCTTGGGCGTCGCGGAGCGCGTCGCGACGGTGCTGATGATCAACGGCTATCCGGTGCTGCCCTCCAGCATGGATCTTTCAGTTAATGGTATAGATATCAGTAGTTTAAAAGATTTATCTAGAATCGATTCCGATCTCCTTGTCAGCCATCTGCAACCCCTGTCGGACGCCGAAGAGGCGCGCTGGCGGCTGCTCAATACGGCGCTGTTCGTCGACGGGCTGCACCTCAAGGTGCACGCGAACGTGACCACTCCGCTCGTCATCCTGCATGTCGCGACGGCCGACAGGCCCGGCACCGTGGCCTATCCGCGCGTCATCATCGATGCGGCGCCGGGATCGCGCGCGACGATCATCGAACATCACGTGCATCAAGGCGCCCACACGCCGCTGTGCAATTCCGCCACTCGGATCGCGCTCAAGCAGGGTGCGCAAATCGAACACTATCGCGTGTTTGCAACCGGTGCCGACGCGAGCCACATCGACTCGCTGGAAGTGCGCCAGGAGAAGGACAGCCGCTGCCGGCAGTTCACCATCGCCCTCGGCGGCGGTCTGGTACGCGCCTCGCTCGAAGCACAGCTGAACGAGCCCGGCGCCTCGCTCGATAGCTACTCGCTGCTCGTTGGACACGAGGAGCGCCACGTCGACTGCGTCAACGTCGCGACGCACGCCGCGCCGCACACCCGCAGCCATCAGACAGCGCGCGCGATCGCGAGCGGTACGAGCCGCGTTATTTTCAACAGCAAGGTGAAGGTCGCTGCCGGGGCCGTACACGCGGAATCGCAGCAATCCTGCCGGGGCTTGCTGCTCTCGCCGGGCGCCGAGATCGATTCGCGGCCGCAGCTGGAAATCCATGCCGATGAGGTCAAGTGCGCCCACGGCGCCACCACCGGGCGCCTCGACCCCGACATGTTCTTCTACATGCTGTCCCGCGGCCTCGACCGCGAGACGGCCCAATCCTTGCTCGTCTATGCGTTCCTGGCCGACGTGCTCACCGACATGTCCGTCGGCTCGGCGCGCAGCGCCATCGAGAACGCGTTGATCACCCAACTGCCCGATTCGCAAGTGCTGCGGAATTTCCGATGAAGAACATTGCGGTATTCGATCAGATTTCACCCTTCGACGTGCTCTCGGTGCGCCGCCAATTTCCCGTGTTGGCGCGCTTGGTGCACGGCAAGCCGATCGCTTATTTGGACAATGGCGCCTCGGCGCAGCGTCCCAATGCGGTCATCAATGCGGTCGATGACTATGAGCGACACCACCACGCCAACATCCACCGCGGTGTGCATACCCTGAGCCAGGAAGCGACGGCGCTCTACGAGGGAGCGCGCGACCGCCTGATGCGGTTCATCAATGCGCGCTCGCGCCACGAAATCATCTTCGTACGCGGCACGACCGAAGCGATCAACCTAGTTGCGCAAAGCTATGCGCGGCCTCTCCTCGAAGCGGGCGATGAAGTGCTCATCACCTACCTCGAGCATCACGCCAACATCGTGCCCTGGCAGATTCTGTGCGAGCAAACCGGCGCCACGCTCAGGGTCGCACCCATGGATCAGCGCGGCGAGATCCACGTCGAGGCGGTCGAGGCACTCATGAGTCCGCGCACGCGCTTGTTCGGGTGCGCGCACGTTTCCAATGCGCTCGGAACGGTATTGCCCGTTCGACGCCTGATCGCCGCGGCGCGGGCTCGCGGCATCACCACCCTCATCGACGGTGCCCAGGCGGTGCCGCACATGGCCGTCGATGTGCAGGAACTGGAATGTGATTTTTATGCCTTCTCCGGGCACAAGCTGTTCGGTCCGACCGGCATCGGTGTGCTCTACGGACGCGAGGCCGTGCTCGAGCGGATGCCGCCCTGGCAGGGCGGCGGGGACATGATCCTCGCGGTCAGCTTCGAGAAGACGACCTACAACAGTCTGCCGTACAAATTCGAGGCTGGTACGCCCAATATCTCGGGTGCCATCGGTCTCGGCGCCGCCGTGGATTTTTTGCAGACGCTCGATCTGGAAGGCGCGCGCGCCCACGAGCATGCGCTGCTCGAGTATGCGACCCGCGAATTGAGCAAAATCGACGACTTGCGCATCATCGGCACGGCGAGCGACAAGGCAAGCCTGATCTCCTTCGTCGTCGCGGGGGTGCACCCGCACGATCTCGGCACCATCCTCGATGAGGAGGGTATTGCCGTACGCACCGGTCATCACTGTGCGATGCCGATCATGGAGTTCTTCAAAGTACCCGCGACCGCGCGCGCCTCATTCGCCTTCTACAACACCTTCGAGGAAGTGGATCGGCTCGCCGCCGCCATCCTTCGCGCCCGAACGATCTTCGCCTAAGAATCAGACCATGGAACTCAACGACCTCTACCGCGACGTCATCCTCGACCACAATCGCCGGCCGCGAAACTTCGGTCCGCTGGAAGCAGCCGATGCAAGCGTCGAGGGCTTCAATCCGATGTGCGGCGACCGCTTGACGCTGCGCTTGAAGCTCCTCGCCGACAAGATCGAGGACATCCGCTTCGAAGGCCAGGGCTGCGCCATTTCGACCGCTTCGGCATCGCTGATGACCGAAGCGGTGAAGGGTAAGACGCGTGCGCAGGCGCTTGAATTGTTCGGTCGCGTGCACCATTTACTCACCGATGATGCCGCTGCGAGCGAGGAGCTGGGCAAGCTCGCCGCCCTCTCCGGGGTGCGCGAGTACCCGGCACGGGTCAAATGCGCGAGTTTGTGCTGGCATACGCTCGCCTCCGCCCTCAAGGCGCCCGATGCGCGCTCGGCGCCGGCGGTTTCCACAGAATGAGTTACTGAGCGATGCACTCTCAAAATGAACCCATCGTAGTCCAGCGCGACGTGAAGGCGGTTGCCATCCCCGCCGGCGTCGAAGTCAATTTGAAATTGGGGTCGGTCGGCTACATCACGCAGGCGCTCGGCGGCAGCTTTACGGTCTATATCGACGGCAATCTCTTCCGCGTTGCCGGCCAGGATGCGGATGCCATCGGCAAGAGCGTCGCGCGGGCGCCCGAGGTGCCGCCGGGCGCCTCCGAGGAGGACATCCGCAACGTCGTCTGGCAGCAGCTCAGGACTTGCTATGACCCGGAGATCCCGGTAAACATTGTCGATCTGGGGCTGGTTTACGAATGCGATGTCACCAAGAACGAGGATGCGACTCGCACGGTCGACATCAAGATGACGCTGACGGCTCCCGGTTGCGGCATGGGCGAAATTCTCGTGCAGGATGTGCGCGACAAGGTGCAGATCGTGCCGACCGTGACACGCGCCAATGTCGAACTGGTGTTCGACCCGCCGTGGAACCACACCATGATGTCGGATGAGGCGCGCCTGCAAACCGGGATGATGTAATGAGATCGACGCCCTGGATCGATGCCGGGCCCATCGCGGACCTGGCGGACGGGCAAGCCAGGTCCATCCCGGTAGGCCGCCGTTGGGTTGCCGTGGTGCGCAGCGGTGAGGAGTATTTCGCCATCGAAGATGTTTGTACGCACGACGGTGCCGAGCTCACGGGAGGCGCGGTCGAAGGCACCGAAATCATCTGCCCGCGCCATGGCGCGCGATTTTGCCTGCGCACGGGTGAGGCTCTGACGCCCCCCGCCTACGAACCGGTGCGCGTTTTCGCCACTAAGGTCGACGGTGGACACTTGTGGGTACACGCAGACTGACGCTGCTGCGCCATGGTCAGGCGCAAACCATCGATACTTGCACCGAGGATTTCGAGCGTGCGCTGACCCGGCGCGGAATCATCGAAGCGCAGGAAATCGCGGCGCGCATCGTACACCGGAACCTATTGCCGGACTTGATCCTGGTGAGCCCCGCCGAACGCGCTTGGAGCACTGCCGAGATCCTTGCCAGTGCCTGCGAATTGGACAGCAAGCAGGTGCAATGCGCCCGCGAACTCTACCTGGCGACCCCGGAAGCGACTTGGCGGCTGCTCGCGCGGGGCGATCCCGCCCTGCATCACATTCTGATCTGCGGACACAATCCGGGTTTGAGCCAAGTCGCGAGTCGGCTGGGGCCGAAGCCGCAGCGGCGCACTCTGCCGACGGGGGGTCTCGCGACGGCGGTCTGGTACAACCAGAGCTGGGAGGCGCTCCAGCCGGAAACAGCCTCGAGCTGCGAACTGGACGACCCGGAAAGCACGACGGATCTTTGGACCTGAGGGCGGCTCTGGAAGCGCACATGAATCGGCCGCCGCCTAGGCGCCCTGTCTGCGGCTCCTAGGTCTGATCACGCTGCAATCGCATCAACCGGCGCCGATCGCGTTTGTCGGGACGCGCCTCGGGCCGGGGGCGCGAGACCTGCGCCAACCGCTGCTGTTCGCGCAGGTGTGCTCGGCGGGCCGCACTGGCCGGCGTCTCGAGATAATGCGATTGGGCTTCGGTGGCGGGACCTCGGCGCTGTGGCAGCCCCAGCACTTCGAATTCGGCGACGATTCCCTGCAGCGACAGGCTCAGCCGGTCGCCGACTCTGATCCGATGCGCCGGCTTCACGCGCTCGGCGTTCAGGTGCACCCTGCCGCCGGTGATGGCCGCGGATGCGAGCGTGCGTGTTTTGTAAAAACGCGCATACCAGAGCCACTTGTCCAAGCGGTGACCGTCGGCCTCCTGGTCTGAACTCATGGGCGACTCGGGGCTCATATCCTCAAGGTATCACCGCTATAATACCCTCACGGCGCCGCCGGTGAGCATCGCAAGGACCCAGTGCTACAAGAATTTCGTGAACGGCTCGAGCGTGATACCCGCGCGCTCGAGGAAGCGGGCTTATTGAAACGCGAGCGCATCATCGGCTCCGCCCAAGGCCCCGTCGTGAAGCTCGCCGACGGGCGCGAAATGATCAATCTCTGCGCCAACAACTACCTCGGACTCGCGAACCACCCCGCGGTGCTGCAAGCGGCGCACGATGCGCTGTCTCGATTCGGCTATGGGGTCGCGTCGGTGCGCTTCATTTGCGGTACGCAGAGCGTCCATCGCGACCTCGAGGAGCGGCTCAGCGGCTACCTCGAGATGGAAGACACGATTTTGTATTCATCGTGTTTCGATGCGAACGGCGGACTGTTCGAAACGCTGCTCGACGCCGAGGACGCGGTGATCAGCGATGCGCTGAACCATGCCAGCATCATCGACGGTATCCGGCTCTCCAAGGCGCGTCGACTGCGCTATGCGAACAACGATTTGAACGAGCTCGAGCAGGCATTGAAGGACTCGCAGGACGCCCGGGTGCGGCTGATCGCCACGGACGGGGTCTTTTCGATGGATGGCTCGATTGCCAGACTGCGCGAGATTTGCGAGCTGGCCTCCCGCTACGGCGCTCTGGTCATGGTGGACGATTCGCACGCCACCGGCTTCATCGGCGCGCGGGGCCGAGGCTCGCACGAACTGCGCGGGGTGATGGACAAGGTCGACATCATGACCGGCACCCTCGGCAAGGCGCTCGGCGGCGCAAGCGGCGGCTATGTGGCGGCGCGCAGAGAAATAGTCGGCTGGCTGCGCCAGCGATCGCGGCCCTATTTGTTCTCCAACAGCATTGCGCCGCCGGTCGCCGCGGGCACGCTGAAGGTGCTCGACTTGCTCGAGAGTTCGTCCGAGCCGCGCGAGCGGGTACATGCGAACGCCCGGTATTTTCGCGAGCGCATGCAGAGCTTGGGATTCAATCTGATCCCCGGCGAGCATCCCATCGTTCCCATCATGCTCGGCGAGGCACCGCTCGCAGTGAAGCTCGCGGAGCGCATGCAGGACGAGGGCGTCTTCGTCGTCGCGTTCTCATTCCCGGTGGTCCCCCATGGAAAGGCGCGTATCCGCACCCAATTGAGCGCCGCGCATTCGACGGCGCAACTCGATCGGGTGATCGAAGCATTCGGCCGCGCGGGCCGAGCACTCGGCATCATTCAGTAGGGGAAAGTCATGAAAGCGCTGGTAAAAGCTCGTGCCGAACCGGGAATCTGGATGCAGGATGTGCCGGAACCGTCCGTCGGCCACAACGACGTCCTCATCAAGGTGCACCGCTCCGCGATTTGCGGTACGGACATGCACATTTACAACTGGGACGCGTGGGCCCAGAAGACCGTGCCGGTGCCGATGGCCGTGGGCCACGAGTATTCGGGTGAAATCGTCGAGACGGGCAGCGAGGTGCGCGGCTTCAAGGTGGGCGATCGCGTGTCGGGTGAGGGCCACATCACCTGCGGACATTGCCGCAACTGCCGCGCCGGGCGCCGTCACCTGTGCCGCAATACCCAGGGGGTCGGCGTGAACCGTGCGGGTGCATTCGCGCAATTCCTCACCATCCCTGCGAGCAACGTGTTCAAGCTCTCGCCCGCCATCGACGATGAGATCGCATCCATTCTCGACCCGTTCGGCAACGCCACGCACACCGCACTGGCATTCAACGTGGTCGGCGAGGACGTGCTCATCACCGGCGCGGGTCCCATCGGCATAATGGCCGTGGCGATCGCCCGCTACTGCGGAGCGCGCCACGTGGTCATAACCGATGTGAACGATTATCGGTTGGGCTTGGCCGCATCGATGGGCGCCTCGCGGGCGCTCAATGTGGCGCGCGATTCGCTCGACGAGGCGATGCGCGATCTCGGCATGGAGGAAGGCTTCGACGTCGGCTTCGAAATGTCGGGCAACGCCGCGGCGCTGCGTGAAATGCTGCGCACCATGAATCATGGCGGCAGCATATCGATGCTCGGAATCCCGCCCGGCGAAACCGCCATCGATTGGAATCAAGTCATCTTCAAGGGATTGGTGATCAAGGGGATCTATGGTCGCGAGATGTTCGAGACGTGGTACAAGATGGCAGCCATGCTGCAGAGCGGATTGAACGTGCGACCGGTCATCACGCACCGCCTCGGCGTGAACGATTATCTCGAGGGTTTCAAGATCATGAATTCGGGCAAATCCGGCAAGGTCATTCTCGACTGGTCCGCGCTTTGAGCGCAGCGCGGCGCTGCGCCGGAGCGGTTGCCGTCTTGGCGTCAGTCGCGTGGATGTCGTCGGCCTCGGCGGCCTCGGTTCTCTCGCTCGGACCGCGCAGCGTACAAACCCTGGTCACCGACCAACTCTTCAATCGCGGTGGACGCTGGTATCTGATCGATGACGGCGTCTGTCACACCTATCTCGACTCGCCGCACACGCGCCTCGAGCCCGACCGCCTGGTGCTGAGTGCACACCTGTCGTCGCGGCTCGGCCAGCGGATCGGCAACAATTGCGCCGGCGCGGATTTCGCTTCCAACGTCGTCTTATCCGGCAAGCTGCACGGCGCGGAGCACCGGCTGATACTCGATGACATACGCATCGACCACGTCGATGACGAGGCGACCCGCGATGCGTTGAATCTCGCTCTGCAGCTCACGTCTCAGTCGATTCCGCGAGCGGCAAGCATCGACGTACTCGAGTACATGCGCAAGCGAGTCGTGGCGCCGCAAGGCTCAGCAGTACATCTCGACCGATTGAGCATATTGAATATCGCGACGCGAAGCGATGCGCTGGTCATTCAATTCGACCTGGGTCTGAGTTCACCTTGAGGCGCTGGAACTCCGCGCCCGACTCGATCAAGCGGGCCGCCACCGGTGGGTGACTCAGCCATTTCCAATGTCTCCGACACCGCACGCTGGGTGGCCGTGTACCGGGCCTGGGAATCGGCGCGGCCGGACGCGCTGTTTCACGATCCCTACGCCGCTTCGCTCGCCGGCGAGCGCGGCGTCGCCATCGCGCAGCTCATGCCGCGCCAGGCGCGCAGCGGCTGGCCGCTGATCGCGCGCACCAAACTCATCGATGACCTGGTGCAGGAGTCGATTGCCGAGGGCTGCGATTGCGTGCTCAATCTCGCCGCCGGTCTCGACACCCGGCCGTATCGGCTCGAGCTTCCGGCCTCACTGCGCTGGATCGAAGCCGATCTGCCGCCCCTCATTGAGGAAAAGGAGCAGCTGCTCGCCGATGCCGAGCCGCGCTGCCGGCTGCAGCGGATCAAAGTCGATCTGGCGGATCCCGAAGCCCGACCGGCCATGCTGCGGGATGCGGTGGGAGACTCCGTGCGGACACTGGTGATCGCAGAGGGCCTCCTGCTGTATCTGGAGGATACGCAGGTGCGTGCGCTGAGCGCCGACGTACGCGCGCAACCCGGCATCCGTTGGTGGGTTCTCGATCTTGCCTCCCCCGAGCTACTGGAGTTGATGCACAAGAGCATGGGACCCGATTTGGCGAACGCGCCGATGAGGTTCGCGCCTCCGAACGGCATCGCCTACTTCGAGGCCATGGGCTGGAGCGTCATCGAAGTGCAGTCGATCCTGCATGCGGCGGCGAAATTCGGCCGTTTGCCCTGGTTTCTCAGCCTCTTCGCCTTCTTCCCGGCGGCGGATCCCCGCAGGCTCGAGCGAGCGCGCTGGTCCGGCGTCGTGCGGCTTGGCCGACCCAAGCCAGCTTGAGATCTCACGCGTTCAGCGATTTGAATAAGATCGCCGTCGCGCAGGCCGACCCGTCGGGCCACAGCGCGTAGTTCGGAATCCGCCCGCAACGTTGCCAGCCTTGTCGTTCATACAAACGCTCGGCCTCGCCGCTCGCCGTATCGAGCACCAACAATGTGATGCCGGCATCGCGGGCACATCGCTCGGCGGCGACGAGCAGCGCCGCACCGATGCCCCTGCGGCGAACTCGCCGATGCACCAGCATCTTCGCGATTTCCCCGCGATGCGGCTGATTCTCCGGCTGGTTCAAGACGACCTGCACCGTACCGACGATGGCGTTTGCTTCCTCCGCTACGAGCACTCTTCGCTCGCCGACCCGGGCGCTCTCGGAGACCTTGGACCAGTAAGCGTGCGCTTTGGCGCGGGACATCGGGTGGAGAAAGCCGACGGATGCGCCGGCCTCCACGCAGTCGATGAGCACCTCGCTCAAATCCCGAATCTCCCGTTCGCCGAAGCTCTGTAGGCAGTGAATTTGAAAGACGTCCGTCACCCCCTTGATCTCCTCAACGTGCGCGAATGCTCATAATGAACATACTGGCTCGATTAGAATCCGTGTCAACAGCGGTATCGAACGGCGAGCGCGCCTCAATGGTTCGAATACGGGAGATTGGAATGCTTCAATTAAGACCGAATTGCGAGTGCTGCAACGTCGACCTGCCGCCGGAGTCGCCCCTCGCCAGGATTTGTTCGTTCGAGTGCACGTTCTGCGCCCGCTGCAGCGATGAAGTCCTCACCGGGAAATGCCCGAACTGCGGCGGCGAGCTGGTCGTGCGCCCGCGGCGGCCGGCCTCCGCACTGAGCAAATATCCCGCCTCGATCGAACGGGTCTTCAAATCGCAAGGCTGCTCCGGGGCATCGATGCATTATGGTAACTAAGCCCCAAAATCCACCGGCGTCACAGCACTTAATGCTCCGCCGGAAGAACCGGGAATAACCCCTTGCAGAGCGTCGGAACAAGTGGTATTCGGCGAAGCGTATGAGTGACTCTCCGGTGCGGGAACCGAACGATACGGCATTTTTAACCGAGCTGGCGTGGCAACGCCGGCTCGATGCCCTCGTGAGCGGAGAGTGCACGGAAGATGAATTCTTGGATGAATTGACGGAGCTGCGCGACGCGGATCCGGACGCCGCTTGGAACGTGGTCGCGTTGCTCGATCAGCGCTACCGCCGCGGCCAAATGCCCGCAGAGCTGTTTCGCTCCATCGAGCTGAAGATCGCGCAGCGCGATTTGGACAGCGCCGAATACGGTACGACCATCAGCCTCGAACTCGCCACCGACCGTAGCGCCTCGAACCAACGCCGGCCGGGCGAGTTCGCGCCGACGACAACTTCATCGTCGGGAGAGCATGCGGCGCCCGCCATTGCTGAGGTTGGATGCGTCTTGCGCAATCGGTACGTCTTGGAAAGCCGGTTGGGAAGCGGCGGCATGGGCACCGTATTCAAAGCCCTGGATCGCTATCGTTACGATCTGCCCGAGGACAGTCGGCACATCGCGATAAAATTCCTCAACCAAGAAGCGGGCAGCGGGCCCGCCGTGCTCTCGAACCTGCGGCGGGAATTTTACTGCGCACAAGCCCTCTCGCATCGCAGTATCGTCAAGGTATACGAGCTCGACCGGGACGGGGATCTCGAGTTCTTCACCATGGAGCTGCTCGAGGGGGAACTGTTGAGCGGCGTGCTGGGGAGGCTCAAGGCCGCCCCGATCCGCAGGTCGCAGGCTTGGGCAATCATCATGGAGGTGGGGGCCGGATTGGCGCACGCGCATGCCCGCAATGTGGTGCACGGTGACTTGAAGCCGCAAAACATCATGATCACCAATTCGGGTGAATTGCGCATCCTCGACTTTGGTGCATCGCGGGCTCCCGCCGGCGATGAGTCTAGCGGCGATGAGCCGCAGAAGGGGCAGGCCACCGGATTGACTCCGGCCTACGCTTGCTGCGAACTCCTCGAGGGAGAGCCGGCGGATCCGCGGGACGATCTCTATGCCCTCGCGTGCGTCGCTTACGAATTGCTCGCGGGCGATCATCCTTTCCAACACCGCCGATCCACCGAAGCTCGGGCGCTCGGAATTACCCCAAGACGTCCGCCGGGGCTTTCACGGCATCAGTGGCAGACCTTGGCCACAGGCCTCGCTTGGAGGCGGGACAGCCGATCGATGCCGGTGCACGATTGGATCGCGAACTTGAAGGCGGGACCTGCTACGGTCCCGCGCCTGGTACGACCCCAGGATCTGAATATCGAAGATTCATCCCGGCGAACGGCGGCGCGGCGACGGGCCGTAGCCCTGCTCGCAGCCGCATTGGTCTGCCTGATTGGCGTCACGACGTGGATGTCGTTCACCCGCCCGTCGCTCCAAGGGAACCCGGGCGGCCCCGTGTCCGCGGACGAAGTCCCGGCGGTGACGCCGGAGGACACCGTAACGGCGCTCGCGGGCGATGAAGACGCCAAGGCGGCAAGTCTCGATCCGCGTGCATCTCCGGGTGAAGACTCCTCCCAATCAGCCCCGACGGCGCAGAGCCACGCCGCTGCGCCGCCGGCGGTCCGAGCAGCACGCAAACCGAAATCGAACAACATCAGTATTTCGGCCGGAGCCTACAAAATTCGACCGCGCGATAACTTTGCCGAGATTCGCGTGCGCCGCTCCCCGGAAGCCGACGGCGAAACGAGTTTCGTTTGGTGGACCGAGCCCGCGACAGCGGTACCGGGGAGCGACTATGTACCGCAGTCTCGGGTCACGCAGATCCTGCCCAAGGGCAGAAACGTGACCAGCTTGTTCATCAAGATCATTCCGAACGCCTCGCGAAAGCATTCAGCCGTGTTCTATGTCGCCATCGGCGATCCAAGCAACGGCGCCATCCTCGGCAGAGTCGCCCGCACGGCAATCCTCTTGCCGCCGTCGAGCTGATCCGGGATTCGCCTGATGCCGGATTCCACGGCGCTCCTGTGGACGGTTTGGCTTACTGCGATTGCCATCATCGCTGGCGCCGTCATTGTCGGCTGGTTGGGACTGCGTGAGCGCCGAACACGCTTGGTTGGCACGGCGATTCTGGCACGGTCGGGGCATGACGCCGACATCGATGGCCGCGAGGATATGTTGATCATCGAGCTTGCGAACGGCGGCACGAGCCGGGTCGTGATCACCGAAGTGTATTGGCGTATCGGTTGGCTCAACCCCGCCCTGGTGAGCGCACCAATTGCTCGAGCGCGGCTGCCGTTGCGGATCGAATCCCAGCACGGCGCCTCTCTCCCCATCGTCCTCGGTGCCGTGCACGTCGCGCGCCCGGGCGCTGCACGCCAACGGAAAGGACGGCTGGCACTGGTCGTCCGCACGACGGCGGGGAGCGAAGTGCGGTGCACTCTGACTCGCGACGCCGTCCGCGCGATCTCCCGGCGATGATCGTCAGACTGCGGGCGGACGCGTGGCCAGCATCGAATCCCGCCGATTGAAACCGTCGAACCAGGCCGCCGTGTTCGGATATTTTTCCCGCCATCCGAGCGATGCGTAGCGGAATTCGAGATAGCCGAGGGCACAGCCCACCGCGATCGTGCCGGCGTCGATGCGCCCACCCCAGCCCCGCGCCCGGGCTTCGAGATCCGCGAGGCCGCAGGTCACCTTATCGAGCTGGCCCGCGATCCACTCGCTCCAGCGCAAGTTTTCCGGCCGCACGGCAGTCTCGTATCGCGTCAACACCGCCGCGTCCATCATGCCATCGGCCAGCGCCTGGTCGGCCAGCACGTTCCAACGCTTCAGCCCGTGGGACGGTAGGAGATGGCCGTCGCCAAGTGTATTGAGATACTCACAGATTACGCGACTATCGTAGAGCACGGTATCGTCATCGGTGACCAGCGTCGGGATTTTGCCGAGCGGGTTGAACGCCACGAGGGCCCGGTCGCGATTGACCGGATGCGCCACGGCCGGCACCAATTCGAGCCGTTCGCGCAACCCCAACTCATGTGCGCTGACCAGACACTTACGCACGAATGGGGACGAGGCGGAATAATATAGCTTCATCGGAATCACACGTTAAACGAATTGATTCTCCGCCGCCACCGGCGCGAGATGATTCAAGGAATCAGCATGTCACGAGTACTTGCCGGACGCTTGAACGCCGCGGCCATGGGTGTCAAATCGACATTGGTGTGGCTGGCCTGTCTGCTCTCGGGCACGGCCCACGCTGCGATTTCGGCTTCCGATTGGCACTGGGCCGTGATTCACGGTCACCGGATTTATTATGCGGTGAGCGGCAGTGGTCCCACGTTGGTGCTGCTGCACGGTGGCGGTGACTCCGGCGAGCATTCCTTCATGCACCAGCTCGACCTGTTCTCGGAACACCATCGCATTGTGGCACCCGATCAGGTGGGTCAGGGACGCACGCCCGATGTGCCCGGGCCTCTCAGCTACACCGCGATGATGCAGGACACCGCGGCGCTGCTGCAGCTTCTCAAGCTCGAGCACGTCGATGTCGTGGGATTCAGCGACGGCGGAATCCTGGCTCTGATGCTGGCGGTCCGGCATCCCGAGCTGGTGAGGCGCCTCGTCATCAGCGGCGTCAACATCGCCCCCGAGGGGTTGACCGCGGAGAACCTGCAGGAGCTGCGCGCCGGACAAATCCCGATGCCGAGGACGATCGACGAAAAACTCGCGCAGCTGTGGCTCACCTCTCCCACCGAAACGGAGTTGAACCTCGGCCTGCTGGCGAACATCACACAGCCGGTGCTGGTGATCTCAGGCGACCGCGATGCAATCACCCTCGAGCACACGTTGCAGATCTATCACGCCCTACCCCACTCCGAACTGTGCGTGCTGCCGGGGACGGATCACGCCACCTTTTCGGGCCGGCCTGCCTGGCTCAATCCGATCATCACGGCATTTCTCAATCGCGCGCAAGGGCCCGAAACGGGGAGTCCGTTGCAGGGCGGCCCGTAGCAGCCCTAGGAGGCCTTACGGAAACCGAGCCATGCGAGCAATTGTTTGAATCGATCGCTGGCAAGGAAGAAGGCGACTCCAAAGGACACGACAAATACATCTAGTTCATTCATGACTCGCTCGCTCTTGGGTACGCGCAGAGATTCGATGATCTCGGCGGAATATTCCGTTAAGTTCGTCGCAAACCCGGGGAGACGAACACCAATCATCAGCGCATTGGTTTCAAGAGCCGAATGATTTCCGGTTTGAACCCCATTTGCTCGTAGGTTCGCGCGGCGCGCGTATTGTCGCGAAACACCGAAATGGTCAGCCAGTCGAAGCGTTGGGCGCGAGCCCAGTCCTCGGCCGCAGCGAGCAGCCCTCTTCCGATTCCTCTGCCCTCATGGACCTGCGCGACGACGAGATCGGCAACGTGGCCGTTCTTGCGCTCGGTATAATAGTCCGTGACGGAATGCAGGTGCAGAAAGCCCGCGACGGTTTGATCGTTCAACACGGCGATCAGCACGATCGGATCGTCGCTGAGCGACTGCAGTGCCGCACCGATGACTTTGCGGTCGGTTACGCTCATCGCCACCGGATCGCGCCACTCCGGCGGACCAAACGCCACGAGCCGCGGCACGAGTTCGAAGATGGCATTTTGGTCGGCGACCGTTGCCCGGCGAATTTGCAGGGGACCGGGATCGGATGTATGCATGGGCCGGATTCTAATTCATGCGGGGCGCAGTACTAATCGATGTTTGCCGATGCATTTGCAAGCGATCCGACGGCTCTCGGCTGGATGGCAGGCTCGCCGCCGCCTGCGGACAGGCTCATCCGCTTCGAGGATGGCAGCTTCTTCCGCTTTCCGCAGTGGCGCTGGAGTTTCTCGCATTGGCGCGAACTGGTTCCCACCGTGAACGTCGCGGTCGGATCGGGCGCGACGAGTCTGCTGCCGCATCAGGAGCGGCCGGAACTCGATGCGGTCGTGTTCGTGCCGCTCGGCGGCGGTCGGCCGATGAGCTGGGCGGCATCGCTCGCGGCAAATTACACCGACGGCATCGTCGTTCTGCACCGGGGAAGCATCGTCTACGAGCGCTACTTCGGCGCACTCACCCCCGAGCGTCCGCACATCGCCTTCTCCGTGACCAAGTCGTTTTTCGGCACCATCGCAGCCACTCTGATTGCCGAATGCACGCTCGACGCCCGTGCGACGGTGGCGCAGTACATCCCTGAGCTGCGGGCCGGCGGCTTTGCCGATGCGACGGTCCGAGAAGTGCTCGACATGACCACGGCGCTCGAGTATTCGGAACACTATGGGGACCCGGGCTCGGATATCACCAATTATTCGCGGGCCGTCGGCTATCTGCCGCGGCCGGCCGATTATGCAGGCCCGCATTCGGACTACGAGTATCTCGCGACCGTCTCGAAGAATGGTGAGCATGGCGCGGCTTTCACTTACCGCTCGATCAACACGAGCGTCCTCGGCTGGCTCATCGCGCGCACCACCGGCAGGGCTCTGCATCAAGTGCTCCACGAGCGCATTTGGAGCAGGCTCGGCGCCGAGCACGACGCCTATCTGCACGTCGACTCGACCGGCACTGCTCAGGCGGCGGGAGGTCTCAATGCGCAACTGCGGGACTTGGCCCGGTTCGGCGAAATGATCCGGCTCGGTGGCCGCTACAATGGCCGGCAAATCGTCCCGACCGAAGTGGTCGAGGACATCCGCGCCGGCGGGAACCGCGCAGCCTTCGCGAAAAGCGACTATCCGACCCTGCCGGGGTGGAGCTATCGCAACCAGTGGTGGGTCTCGCACAACTCGCACGGCGCATTCATGGCCCGCGGTATTCATGGCCAGGCGATCTACATCGACCCCAAGGCCGAGATGGTGATTGCCCGCTTCGCATCGCACCCCTTGGCCGGCAACGTCAACATCGACCCAACGTCTCTCCCGGCTTACGAAGCCATCGCCGCGCATCTGCTCGCGCACTCGGACTGACTCCCCCGTGGACGATCTCGCATTTCTCAGCATCCAGGACGCATCCGCGCTGCTGAGTACCGGTGCGGTCTCGCCCGTCGACCTGGCAAAAGTTTGCCTCGATCGCATCCAATCGCTCAATGCCTCGCTCAATGCGTTCGTCACGGTCACCGCAGACACGGCACTGGCAGAGGCACGCCGGGCGGAGTCCGACATGCGGCGCGGAGTGTGGCGCGGGCCTCTGCACGGGATCCCGATTGCACTCAAGGACTCGATTGATACCGCGGGCGTCAGGACCACCGCCGGCTCGGCCGTGTTCGAGCACCGAGTGCCGCTGGAGGACGCCGCCGTCGTCGTGCGATTGAAGAGCGCGGGTGCGGTGCTGCTCGGCAAGCTCAACATGCAAGAGTTCGCCTATGGCGGGACCTCGGTGCCGAGCCACTTTGGAGCGGTATTGAACCCCTGGGACCTCAAGTGCATCGCAGGCGGCTCTTCGGGCGGTTCGGCAGCCGCGGTCGCTGCCGGTCTTTGTTACGCGTCGCTCGGCTCGGATACGGGCGGGTCGATCCGCGAGCCCGCCGCGTTTTGCGGCGTCGTCGGTCTTAAGCCGACGTACGGGGCTGTGAGCAATCGCGGCGTCATTCCCTTGTCGTGGTCGCTCGATACTCTCGGACCGATCACGCGAACGGTCGCCGATTCGGCGATCGTGCTGCAAGCCATCGCCGGGTACGATCCGGACGATCTCGGCAGCCGGGCCCGACCACCCGCCGATTACCGCGAGGCAATCTCCCGCAACCGGGGACGGCTGCGGATCGGTATCCCGCGCGATTTTTTTTATGCGGCACTTGACCGGCAGGTGCAGGCGGCGATCGAGCAGGCGCTGTCGGTGCTCGCGGCCGGTATCGAAACCGCCGATGTGCCCCTCGAGGTGAGCACGGATCGGACCGTATTTCGCGCCGAGGCGTTCGCCTATCACGCCGCCCATATGGCGAGCACACCGCAGCTCTATCTTCCGGAAACGCTGGCAAAACTGCAGATGGGGGCCGGTATCGACGCGCAATCCTATATCCGAGCCCGCCGGGAGCTCGATCGGCTCCGGCGCAACATGTCGGCCCTATTCGCATCGGTCGACCTTCTCGTGACGCCGACGACGCCGACGGCCGCTCCGCAGCTGGCGCAGTACCCCTCGACCTTCGAGGGGGTCCTCGCGCTCGAGGCGGAATCGGTCCTGCGCAACACACGCCCCTTCAACAGCTTTGGAATCCCGACGATCACGATTCCCTGCGGCATGACCGGTGACGGGCTGCCGATCGGTTTGCAGATCTCCGGGCCGCCTTGGGCGGAACAGCGTGTGCTGCAGTTCGCCCGAGCCTTCGAAGAGGCGACGCGGTGGCACGAATGCCGGCCGCCGATCGATCGGTTTGCTATGTTAGGGCCGGCCTAGTTCGCGAAAAGCGCTCGCCGCAAGGGGGGCGGTTCCATGCACCAGCAATACGCGTAGAGCCCGCGCGGATCGTTGAGCCGTGCAATCGCGCGCGCTTGTGCGAGGAGCGGATCCAACGCGCGTTCCACTTCACTGCGTGGCGCGATGAGGCCGGCAACCTGTCCCAGCCGCAGCGCTTGGGAACGCAATTGCATCAGCAGTTCCTCGCGTAGCGACAGTTCGGACTCGATGTAGTCCACACCGTAGTCAGAACCGAGTTCGGCGAGCTTCGCCGCCGCATCGGTCGCGTCTTTGAGGCCGCCCAGGTGATCCACCAATCCGATCCGTTGCGCATCGACGCCGGCCCAGACCCGCCCTTGAGCGATCTTGTCCACGTCCTCCACGCTCTTCTTGCGGCCGTCGCCAACGCGACGCAAGAACTCCGCATAGGCATGCTCGACGGAGCTCTGCAGAATCTGCCGCCCCGCGCTCCCCAAGTTGCGGTCGAGGCGCAGGTCGCCTGCGAGCGGAGTGGTGCCGAGGCCATCCACCTTGACGCCGAGCCGTTCCAGCGTGTGCTGGAACGTGGGAACCACGGAGAACACGCCGATCGAGCCCGTCAATGTGGTGGGACTGGCGAAGATTTGATTGGCTGCGACGGAGATGTAGTAGCCGCCCGAGGCCGCATAGGTACTCATCGAGACGACGACGGGCTTGCCGGCTTTTCGCAACGTTTGCACTTCGCGCAAAATCTGTTCGGAAGCGAACATGCTGCCGCCCGGACTGTCGACGCGCAGTACCACCGCTTTGACGGTGTTGTCGTAGCGCGCTTGGCGCAGCAGGTCGGCGGTGCTTTCACCTCCGATCATGCCCGGCGGCTGATGGCCGTCGAGAATCTCGCCGGATGCGACCACGATGCCGACCCGGGCATCGGATTTGGATTTCAAGACGCGCTTGGAGCGCACCGCCGCGAGGTACTGCGTCATCCCGATCGAATTGAAAGAATGCGAGTCTTGATCCTCGCCCACGATGCTTTTCAGCTCATCGGCGACTTGCCGACGGCTCTTCAGCGCGGTGACCAACCCGCGCTGCAGCGCCAACTTGGCGGCGTCGCCGTTGACGGCGGCCAGAGCCGCAGGCGCCTCGGACACATACTCGTTCAAGGCATTGGCGGGCAGGGAGCGCGCCCGCGTGACATCTTGCTGGTAGGCATTCCAGAGCGCCTCGAGCCACACGGAGCTCTCCTCGCGCTCGCTCGGCGCCATGTCGCTGCGTGAGAATTGATCGGTGAAGCTCTTAAAGGTGCCTGCTCGGAAGATGTTCACGTCGATGCCGAGCTTGTCGATGGCTTCCTTCAAGAACATGCGGTAATAGCTGAAACCGTCGACGTAGACCAGACCCATCGGATCCAGATACACCTCACCCGCCTGGGCGGCGAGGTAGTACTGGGTTTGATCGAGCGAATCGGCCGCCACCACCACCCGCTTGCCGGCGCTGCGAAAATCGCGCAGCGCAGCGCCGATCTCCTGCAGCTTCGACAGCCCCGATGTGCTCAGATTGCCGAGATTCAAGGCGATCAACTTGATGCGCGAGTCGTTTTTCGCGGCGCCGATCGCATCGATCACATCTTTGAGCAAGGTTTCGGGCGCCGGGCCGCCGGAAGCCTGACCCACCGCGCGGCGCAGCGGATCGCTCGAGAGCTGTTCGACGAGTTCACCTTCGGGCGCGATCACCAACGCGGCGCTGCGCGGCACGATCGGTATGGAGGTGTGCAAGGCGGCAAGAATGAACCCGAAAATCACCAATAGAAGGATGAGATGAAGGACTTTGCGCACGCCCTCCAGAATTCGCCAAACGAGCGCAAAAAAACCCATTAGAGCCGACCTGACAGCCATTCAATGCCTCCCGGCCGGCGCGCGCACCGCGGTCTTTGCGTCAGATCTTCTCGTCGATCCGCGCTGCCTTACCGGACAAATCACGCAGGTAATATAGCTTGGCGCGCCGCACGGCGCCGCGTCGTTTCACGCTCACCTCGCTGATCGCGGGACTGAAAGTCTGAAACACGCGCTCCACGCCTTCGCCATGGGAGATCTTGCGCACCGTGAACGATGAGTTCAGACCACGATTTTTCTTGGCGATCACCACGCCCTCGTAGGCCTGAACGCGTTCGCGGTCGCCTTCGACCACCTTGACCTGCACGACCACCGTGTCGCCGGGATTGAAATCCGGCAGCTGTCGCGTCGCACGTTCACCGTTCAATTCTTGGATGATTTTGTTCATAGTTATCGCCCTCATCGTGACAATCATCAATGGCCGGCGTGTCTTCGACACGCCGCGCGTACGTCGTACGCTTGAATTCTTCCAAAAGCGCCCGCTCTTCGTCGCTCATTCCGCGCCGCTCGAGCAACTCGGGACGGCGCAACCACGTGCGTCCGAGCGCCTGCTGCAAGCGCCAGCGACCGATCGCCGCATGATCGCCGGACCTCAACACCGCGGGCACCACGCGGCCGTCCACCGACGCCGGCCGCGTATAATGCGGCCAATCCACCAATCCGTCATTAAACGACTCCTGCAGCGCCGAGTCGGCGCTGCCGAGCGTCCCCGGCAGCAGCCGCGCGATCGCATCGATGACGACCAACGCAGGCAATTCGCCGCCGGTGAGGACATAATCGCCGATTGACCATTGCTCGTCGATCTCGCTCTCGATGAAGCGCTCATCCACACCCTCGTAGCGCCCGGCCACCAAGACCACACCCGGCCAATCGCGCGCCTCGCGCGCCTTGCTCTGCTCGAACCGGCATCCATCGGCTCCCAGATACACCCGCCGGCTGCCCGGTGGCAGTGCCGCCTGTGCGGCCCGGGTGGCATCGCGCAGGGGCTCGACTTTGAGCACCATGCCCGGTCCGCCGCCGAATGGACGGTCGTCCACGGTGCGGTGCACGTCGCTGGTGTGATCGCGCGGATCGAAATACTCGATCTCGATCACCCCCCGCTCGAGCGCGCGCCCCACGACGCCGTGCATCAGCGCTTCGCGCAGCATCGCCGGAAATAGAGACACGACCGCAATTCGCATGTGCTTCAGCGCCTAGCCCCGCGCGCTAGACAGCTCCATCATCCCAGTCGACGACAACCTGGCGCGCCTGCAAATCCACGCGTCGCAGGTGCTGCGGCACCGCCGGCACCCAATGTTCCCGTTCACCGCGCACCACCATCAGGGCGTGCGCCGGTATCTCGACAAAATGCTGCACGGTTCCGAGCCGCACACCCGCCAAATTCACCACTTCACAGCCGATCAAATCGGCCCGGTAGAAATCCTTCTCGGCACGCGCCGGCAAATCGCTGCGCGGCACACCCACCGACGCACCCCGTAGCGCCTGCGCCGCGTCGCGATCGTTGATCCCGACCAGCTTGACCGTCAGCTGCCCGCCGCTCCGGCCGCTCGCCTCGATCCGGTAGGGCCGCCATTCGCCTCCCAAACGCAGCTGCAGGTCTCGATGCTGCAGCAACCGCTCGGGCGGTTCGGTGTAGGAGCGAAGTTTGACCCACCCGCGCACCCCGAACGGCGCACCCACGGCCCCAAGCTCGATGAGCGCTGGGGACTCGCCGCTCACCGGTTCGCAGCCTCGTCGTTGAACCTAGGCGGCCTGTTTGCGATACGCGGTCAGTAAATACTTGACGCGGTCCGACATATGGGCGCCTTCCTTGAGCCAATGCTCGATTCGCGCCACATCCATGCGCAGCTTGATCTCGCCGCCGCGCGCCACCGGGTTGAAGAGCCCCACGCTCTCAAGGCTAGTGCCGCCCTGGCGTTTACGGCTGTCGGTCACCACAACGTGATAAAACGGCGTTTTCTTGCCGCCGCGTCGGGTCAAACGGATCGTCACCATCTTTTTTCACCTTGCAATGCCGAGCCGCTAATTGTAATGAGTTTTCGGGTGCCAGGGCAACAAAACCGACAAATCTAAAGCTTGGGGCCGAATCCAGGCGGAATGCGGCCGGCCATGCCGCGCATCATGTTCTTCAACATGCCCCCTTTGGCGAGCTTTTTCATGGTCTTTTGCATTTGGTCGAACTGTTTGAGCAGCCGATTGACCTCGGGCAAGGCAACGCCCGCCCCGGCTGCGATGCGCCGCTTGCGGGATCCATCGATCGTCTCCGGGCGCCTGCGCTCGCGCGGGGTCATCGAATCGATGATGCCCATCTGGCGCTTGAGCACTTGTGGATTGACCGCGCCGGCGGCAGCAGCGGCGTTCGCCTGCAGTTGGGCCGGCAGCTTGTCGAGCAGCGCGGACATGCCGCCCATTTTCTGCAATTGGCTCAACTGATCACGAAGATCGGACAAGTCGAAGGACTTGCCCTTGCTGATTTTCTTTGCGAGCTTTTCGGCTTTTTCCTGGTCGACCTGATCTTGGACCTGCTCGACCAACGACAGTACGTCGCCCATTCCGAGGATGCGCGAAGCGATCCGCTCCGGCTGAAACAGCTCGAGCGCGGCGGATTTCTCGCCGGTCCCTATGAAGAGTATCGGCTTGCCGGTCACCTCTCTCACCGACAATGCGGCCCCGCCCCGGGCATCGCCGTCCGCCTTGGTGAGGATGACGCCGGTCAAGCTCAGCGCCTCGTTGAACGCCTTGGCGGCATTCACCGCATCTTGCCCGGCCATGCTGTCGACGACGAACAGCTTCTCATGCGGATGAAGTGCGGCTTCCAACTCCCTGACTTCCGTCATCATTTCCGTATCGATGTGCAGGCGGCCCGCCGTATCGATCAAGAGCACGTCGTAGGCCTGCAGCGTCGCTTCCGTCAACGCGCGCCGGGCGATGACGAGCGGGGCTTCCTGCGAATCGGCGGGTGTAAATCCCGCCCCCACCTGAGCGGCGAGTGTCTGCAGCTGCAAGATCGCTGCCGGCCGATAAACGTCGGTGCTCACCATGAGAACTTTCTTGTTCTGCTTCTCGATGAGCCAGCGGGCGAGCTTGCCCGCGGTCGTGGTCTTGCCGGCGCCTTGCAATCCGGCGAGCAGGACGACGACGGGCCGCTGCGCGCGCAGGTTGAGTCCGGAACTGGCATCCCCCATGAGACGCACGAGCTCTTCGTGCACCACCTTGATGAACGCTTGACCGGGCGTCAGGCTCTTGGTGACTTCCACGCCGATGGCGCGCGCCTTGATGGCATCCGTAAAACTCTTCACCACGGGAAGCGCGACGTCGGCGTCGAGCAGAGCGAGACGAACCTGCCGAACCGTATCGGCGATGTTCTCCTCGCTCAAGCGGCCGCGGCCGGACAAGGTCTTGAGGGCGTTGGACAGCCCGGAACTGAGTCGATCAAACATGGCGCGAATAGTATGCCATCAGCGCGACGATGCGCGAGAGGCGTCGGCTAGGCGCACCTAAGTCCTTGTGTCATCATTTGCCGCAGCCGTGACCCTCGCCATTACCTTGTTGTTGCTCTACTCCGCCAGCGGCTGGGTCATGCTGCGAAGCGTAAGCAATCCTCGGCTCGACCCGATCGCCTGGGCGATCACGCTCGGGGCAATTTTCGCGCACAGCGATGCCATCGTGCACCTGATGCGTTCCGCCGGGCCCTTCTCCATCGGCCTGCTCGAAGCCGTTTCGCTGCTCGCCTGGACTCTGAGCGTGCTCGCGTGCTTCATCGCGTTCGAAAGGCAGAATCGCGTGCTCGCTGCGATTCTGCTCTTCAGCGCGGCCATCGGCGCGACGGCGACCGGTACCCGGCACACGTTTGCCGAAGAGACTGCGCCGGGATGGGAGCTCACGGCGCACATACTCCTGTCGATGGGTGCTGCGGCGCTGCTGTTCGCCGCCGCTGTGACGGCCGTGCTGTTGGTCTTTCTGGACCGGCGGTTGCGCACCCGGCGCCTCGCCGATCTGCCGACGGTGCTGCCGCCGCTGGATGCGCTCGAGAAGGTGATGTTCCGATTGATCGGCGCCGGTTTCGTGCTGCTCTCGCTCGCACTGCTCACCGGCTTCATATTCGTGACCAATCTGTGGGCGCAGCACCTGCAACACAAAACGATCCTGTCCCTCATCGCCTGGGTGATCTTCGGAGTGCTGCTGACCGGCCGCATCCGCTATGGGTGGCGCGGGCGCGCCGCGGTGCGCTGGACGTTGTGCGGTTTCGGCTTTCTGGCACTGTCGTATTTCGGTTCGAAATTCGTGCTCGAGTACCTGCTCGGGCGACATTGGGGCTGACCGCCGAGACGAATGACGCATTTTTCCCTCGGTGCTCTGTTCAGCGGATTGGGAATACTACTGCTCCTGGCCGCCTTCTTCGCCGGCAGTGAGACCGCTCTCATGAGCCTGAACCGCTACCGTCTGCGGCACCGGGCCAAGGCGGGTATTCGCGGCGCACGTTTGGCGGAGAACCTGCTCGCTCATCCCGACCGATTGATCGGCCTCATCCTGTTGTTGAGCACCATCGTGAACGTGGCAGCGCCCATGCTGGTCGGCTTCATCGCGCTGCGTTTGGGGGGCGAATTCCTGGTCGCCTTCGGCGCGGTGGTTCTCACGCTGATCCTGCTGATTTTCTGCGAAGTGGCGCCGAAGACCTTCGGCGCCCTGCACCCGGAGCGTCTCGCGATGCCGGCGGCGTACGTGTACACCCCCTTGCTGTGGGTGCTCTACCCCTTCGTCTGGGCGACTAATCTGCTGGCGAACGGGGTGCTGCGCTTGTTCGGCGTCTCCCCGCAGCAGGCGTCGCATTCTCTGAGCAGCGAAGAATTGCGCACCGTGGTGGCGGAAGCCGGCGCGATGATCCCGCATCGCCACCAGCAGATGCTGGTGAGCATTCTCGATCTGGAGAAGGCCACGGTGGAGGACATCATGGTGCCGCGCACGGAGATCGTGGGCATCGATGTGGAGGACAGCTGGGACACGATCATCGAGCAGCTGCGGCAAAGCCAGCACACCCGACTACCGGTGTACCGCGGCGACATCGATCGCCTGGTGGGCGTACTGCACATGAAGCGCGTGGTGCACGAACTGGCCCGCGGCCGTCTGGAGCGCGAGGGATTGATCGAGGCGGCGGGCGAGCGCGATGTCTACTTCGTCCCCTCGGGCACGACTCTCAATAACCAGTTGCTGAACTTTCAGCGGGAAAAGCGCCGCATGGCGTTCGTCGTCGATGAGTACGGCGACATCCAGGGACTCGTGACGCTCGAGGACATCCTCGAAGAAATCGTCGGTGAATTCACCACCGATCCGGCCACCATGATGCACAAGGATGTGCATCGCGAGGCCGACGGAAGCTTCGTCGTCAACGCATCGACGACGATTCGCGCCCTGAATCGTTCGATGCGCTGGAACCTGCCCACCGACGGCCCCAAGACCCTCAACGGCCTGATCGTGGAGTACCTCGAAACCATTCCCGAGCCGGGGACGACGCTGAAATTGGCCGATTACATGCTCGAGGTTTTACAGACCGGCGATAATGCCATCAAGACGGTGCGCATTCGGCCGCCCGCGGCGCGCTAGGCTTCGCCGGGGCGGCTGCACACGGTTGCTTCACTGTTTGCGGATCGCGCGGTTCTCGAGCAGCGACTGGATGTTACTGAGGGAGCTCAGGTACCGATCCGCGAGCGGCAAGCCCTCTTTTTCGAGGCCCAGGCCTTCCGCCAGGACGTTCGCCAGGGTGTCAATGGCAACGCGAACCGTCATCGACTCGGCATCCGAGAGCTTCACGCCGTTGATGGAGATTTCCGCTTCGTCTTGCATAGGCTCTCCGCATGGACCGAGGTACCGATATTACGTTACCTCGGCGTCCCGGGCTCAAAGAAGTCCCGGAGGCCCAAAAAACCGTGATCGGACGCCGCAGCCGCGTGCGCTTTTGAGACGCCGTTGGACGTGGCTCGAATTCCAGTGCAGCACAATGGGTGCCGGAGCCCTGAAGCCCGGAGAGATATCGTGAAGACAATGATCTTGTGTGCGGGTCTTCTGTTTGCCTTGTCGGCCAACGCGGAGGTCGGCGTACGGGCCGTACTCGTCGGTCAGCGCGTGGTGTCCTCATATCCCGGAACCCCGATCCTCATCTGCCGTTATGCGGGACCGGAAGCGAACTACGAGATAGTCGCGCCGAAATCCCGCTGCGCGCGCTACTTCAAGCTGGGCTAGCGCCTCGCCTGAATACCCGGCGCTGAGACTGATGCTGCGGGCTCGTATGCGGCACCGCGGCGTGACGTGCAAAGCGATGATGCCCCAAACTCTGTGCCACCAGGACCGCAAAGAGTCCACAACGACAACGCGGGAAACGCGATGGACGCAGCACAGACACTTTCTCATCTCCACTGGATTGCCGTAGTCATCGCCGCCATCGTCGGCTTTCCGCTCGGGGCGCTCTGGTACGGTCGCCTCTTCGGCCGCCCGTGGATGGCAGCCACCGGGATCACCAAAGAGCGTGCGCAGCAGGCGAATATGACGCGGGTCTACGGGACGACCCTGTTGCTCAATCTGGTCATCGCCACGAGCCTCGCGATGTTCATCGGCCCGGAAGCAAACCTCCTGGACGGCCTGTTCGCCGGCTTCATGGCCGGATTTACCTTCGTAGCGGCTGCGTTCGGGATCTCTTACCTGTTCGAATTTCGGCCAATCAAACTGTGGCTCATCAATGCCGGCTATCAGGTCGTCGTGTTCTGCGTGATGGGCGCCATTCTCGGCGCCTGGCATTAGCCCGGAAGCGCCTTCTTAAGTTAACCGGCAGCTCGGTACTTCGACCGCGGGGTGCCCCGCCTCGCGGTGCTTTAACCCCATCGGCACCCGTGCCTCGTTTCAGTCCTCGAGTACTAAACGCGGGAGCCCTCATGAAACGCATTCTCCATTTCACGCTAGGTGCCGCCTATGCCGCGGTCGGTATTGCCTTCGCCGCCGCGTGCCACGCGCAAGGCGTGGGCGGCATCGCCCAAGTCGCCATCATCGACCGAGACAGCGGGGCCGTTCTGAGCCCGTATTTCTACCACGGGGAGTACTGGGTGGCCGGGACCCCCGGCGCTCGTTATGCCATCGAAATACGCAATCGCCTCACCGAGCGCGTGCTCGCCGTCACATCGGTCGACGGGGTCAACGTCGTCACCGGAGCGACGGCCGGTTGGGACCAGGGAGGTTACGTATTCGGGCCCGGCGAGCGTTACCAAATCACCGGCTGGCGCAAGAGCGATGCGCAAGTGGCCGCTTTCACTTTCACGGATTCCTCGAACTCCTACGCGGGACGCACGGGACGGCCTGCAAACGTCGGGGTCATCGGTGTGGCGGTGTTTCGCGAACGGCCTCCGCAGCCCGTGTACTCGCCCCCATCGATCAGCCAGAGTACGCCCGAGGCATCCGCCCCCGCTCAGGATGCCAACGCCGCACGGGAGTCAGACTCGGCGGTAGCGGGCGGGGCGCGCTCCAGGGTCGCACCCTCGGCGTCCCCGCCGGCATCGGCCCTGCTGCAGGCACCTGCGCCCGCCCCGAAGCTCGGCACGGGCCATGGCGAGCGTGAATTCTCTTACGCGTCCCACACCGAATTCTCGCGAATGCAGACGCAGCCGAACGAGGTCATCCGCATTCACTATGACAGTCTCGACAACCTATTCGCGCTCGGCATCATCAAGCGCCCGCGTCCGCTGCCGGCTCAAGCCAACCCCTTCCCGGCCTCGCCCGCTGAGCGCTACGTGCCGGATCCGCCGGGATGAGGCCGGGCTCAAATGCCATACTGCATTGAATGACGGCAGCGGACGCCAGTGATGAGGCCTTGATCGGTCGCTACGCGCGCGGCGAGGCGGCAGCCTTTGATACGCTTTACCGCCGCCACGAGATGCGCATTTGGCGCTATCTCGCGCGCAACGTGGGCAATCAGGCAACCGCCGATGAACTGACGCAAGAGGTTTGGTTCGCAGTGGCTCGAGAAGCCCCGCGCTATCGACCGTCCGCGCGATTCACGACCTGGCTGTTCACCATCGCGCACCATCGGATGATTGACTCGATCCGCACGAACCGTCGGCACATGAGCTTGGATACCCTAGGATATGAGGCGGCATCGGTGGTCGGTCAGTTGACCGCCGAGCCGGGCACCGGGCCTCTCGAGGCGACGGCGGCACGCGACCGGGCCGGGGCGGTGTTGCAAGCCGTCGAGCTACTGCCCGGCGAGCAGCGCCAGGCCTTCCTGCTTCAGATGGAAGGTGACCTCAGTGTCGAGGAGATTGCGGCAATCACGAACAGCAGCTTCGAGACCACCAAGAGCCGCTTGCGCTATGCGCGCACGAAGCTGCGCGAACTGCTCAAGGAGTACGCGTGAACGACGTGCCGCCGAGCCTGGATCCACCCGAGGACATCGACGATCGCTATCGGCGGGCGGCGGCTCTCGATCCCAGTCGGCCGAGCGATTCGGTGCGCCGCGCGGTGCACCGCCATGCGGCGCAGCTGGCCGGTCGGCGCACGACGCGCCGCACGTGGTGGCAGCCGGCCGCTGTCGGCACGCTCGCCGCTGCCGCACTCGCAGGACTATTGGTGACGCCGCATTTTCTCGCCCCGACACCCCCAGCGCTGCCTGCAGGGTCCGCTCCGCCTCAGGCACCCGCCGCTGGTCAAGCAGCATCGCGACCGTCCGACGTTTCCGCGGAAACGTCCGCTGCGCCCACCGCATCGCCCCCAGCCGAGCCCATCGCGCCGCCCGTGCCGGCGGCCAAAATAGCGCCGAGGGAGAGCGCCCCGGCCGCGCACGCCGGCGCATCGAACGCACCATCGCCTAGCGGCGTACAAAGCTCGCGTGAGATAGCGCAGGGCACGCCGAGTGCACGGGATGCGGATGCGGCGACCAGCCGGCAATCCGCTCTCCCGACGCCGCGCGCGACAGCGCGAAGCATGACGAATGCACGGGAGGGGTCTTCCGACCGGACTGTAGCGCTGCAGCGCGCGGCCGAGAGCGGAGATCTCACCGGGCTGCAACTGCTCCTCGAGGAAGACGCGCCCGTCGATGCGCGTGATTCCAGCGGCCGCACGCCGTTGATGCTGGCAACGCTCAATGGCCAGGGCCGAGCCGTCGATGCACTGCTGGCCCACGGCGCCGATCCGAATGCAGCGGACATCCACGGAACGACGCCGCTCCAGGCGGCCGTGGCCGCCAACCAGCCGGCAATCGCTGCGGCTCTTCGACGTGCCGGCGCCCAATAGCCGATCGCTGCGGGATCCTCAGAACGCCTCGAGTGCCTGATCCAGCCGCGTCACCCCACGCACGGTCATCCCCTCGGGCGGCCGCTTGGGGACATTCGCCTGCGGTACGAGCGCGAGCTTGAAGCCGTGCTTGGCGGCCTCGCGCAAGCGCTCCTCGCCGAACGGCACCGGGCGAATCTCGCCCGCGAGTCCTAATTCGCCGAAGGTGATCAGCGAATGTGCGACCGGCACATCGTGCAAGCTCGATCGGGCCGCGAGCACGATCGCGAGGTCGCCGGCGGTTTCCGCGAGCCGCACACCGCCAACGACATTCGCGAACACATCCTGCCCCTGCAGCTGCAAGCCGCCGTGCCGATGGGCGACCGCGAGCAGCATGGTGAGCCGATTACCGTCGATTCCGACCGCGACCCGGCGCGGATTGGCGCTCAGGCTGGCATCGGCCAGCACCTGGACTTCGATGAGCAATGATCGCGTGCCCTCACGCATGACCGTAATGACGCTGCCGGAAACCGGTTGGGCGTGGCGCGAGAGAAAGATCGCGGATGGATTGGTGACCTCTCGCAGCCCCTGCTCCAGCATGGCGAAGACGCCGATCTCGTTCGCCGCGCCGAAACGATTCTTGACCGACCGCAGCACTCGAAACCGGCTGCCGGTGTCGCTCTCGAAATAGAGCACCGTATCGACCATGTGCTCGAGGACGCGCGGTCCGGCGATCTGGCCCTCCTTGGTGACATGACCCACCAGCAAGACCGCGGTGCCGCTGGTCTTCGCGAAGCGCACCAGTTCCGCGGTGCATTCGCGCAATTGCGAGACGGCGCCGGGCGCCGCCTCGATACGCTCCGAATACATCGTCTGAATCGAATCGACGATCAGCACCCGGGCGTTGAGGGCGCTTGCCGAGCCGACGATCTCCTCCACCTGGGTCTCGGCCATCAACCGGGCGGTCGCGGCTTCCAGACCGAGCCGCCGTGCCCGCAAGGCGACCTGCTTGAGCGATTCCTCGCCCGTGGCATAGAGAACGGGGCCTGACTGATTGAGAGCGGCCGCCGCCTGCAGCATCAAGGTGGATTTTCCGATCCCGGGGTCGCCGCCGATCAGGGTCACCGATCCGGTGACCAGGCCCCCGCCGAGCACCCGATCGAGTTCGGCCGACCCGGTTGCAAGGCGCGGCTGTTCGAGGATGGCCTCCGCAGCCAAGGAGGATGAGACGTCGGGCCGGCCGGCCCTCGAGCGCGCTTTAGCCGCGCTGCGTGGCCCTGCCGGCTGGGTTTCGGCCAGCAAGGTGTTCCATTCGCCGCATGCCATGCATTGACCCTGCCATTTCGGTGAAGAGGCTCCGCAGTTTTGACAGAAATACACCTCTTTCAACTTCACCATTGGCTTACCTTGTGGGTCGATTTTGTGAGCTTAGCATTGCTGCCGAGGCCGCCCGATCACCTATACTGCGCGGCTTCTGAGGGCGGATTATGTCTATTGCATGCGAAAAATAGGGCTGATCGCGGCGGTCATGGGCTTGGTCTTGTTGGCAGTGGGCCTGTGGCTCAGGCTGCTCAATAGCGTGAGCCCCTGGCTGTGGGTCCCCGGCTTTTCGCTGCTGAGCGGGGGCAGCGCGCTCCTCCTCTGGGCGCGCGCGTCGCGGGTTGCACCGACGGTTCCGGCGACCGAACCGCTTCCGGTGGGCACCGACACGGCACGCCTGCTGGACAACTTCGAGCAGCGCTTTGCCGAACTCAAGGGACGCAAGGCCAGCACGACGGTGCTGATGGACTTGTACACACTCGGTACCCAACTCGAGCAGCGTGGACGCGTCGTCCAGGCGACTGCCGTATACCGGCATTTGGCGCGCATCGACAATACCTACCGGGATGTATCGGCCCGCTTGCGGCGGCTGATGGACGCCGAGCGCATGAAGGCGAAACCGGCGCCGGCACCTGCAGACGCACCCGCTGGCGCGGCCGGGGCGCCGGCGACACGCGCCGTCCCCGCCAAAGGGGCCGCAGCGGCTGCCGCGGCAGCCGCGCCGGCCGCTCAAGAAGCGCCGCGCCAAAACGGCGAGACGCAGCGTCTCGGGCGGTATCAACTCGAGCGCGAAATCGGCCGCGGCGCCATGGGTGTTGTCTACCTCGGCCGCGATACGGCCATCAATCGCGCCGTCGCCATCAAGGCCATCCCGCTCGCGAGCGAATTCAGCGAATCCGAACTCACCGAAGCGAGAAGTCGGTTCTTTCGGGAGGCGGAAACTGCGGGTCGTCTCAATCATCCCAACATCGTCACCATCTACGATGTGGGGGAAGAGCGTGGGCTTGCGTATATCGCGATGGAATATTTGAAAGGCCGCCACTTGAGCGAATATGCAACCGCCACGAACTTGCTGCCGCCGCGCAAAGTGCTGGAATTGATCGGCCGCACGGCGGAGGCATTGGGATTCGCGCACAAGCAGCAGGTCGTGCATCGCGATATCAAGCCCGCGAATATTATGTACGACCCCAGCACCGACGTGCTGAAGATCACTGATTTCGGCATTGCGCGCTTATCCGGCGCCGGCAGTACTCGAACGGGCATCGTCCTCGGTACGCCCTCCTTTATGTCACCCGAACAGCTCGAAGGACGAACTGTGACCGGTCACTCGGACTTGTTTTCCCTGGGTGTTAGCCTGTTTCAACTCTTGACTGGCCAGCTGCCGTTCACCGCCGATTCGATGACGGGATTGATGCAGCGGATCGCCGAAGCGCCGCATCCTCCGTTGCGCGCCATACGGCCCGATCTCCCGGCCTGCGTCGAGAGCATCATCGATCGTGCGCTGGCAAAGAATCCCGATGCGCGGTTCGACTCCGGCGCCCAAATGGCCGCCGCTTTGGATGAGTGTCGGTCGCGTGTACCGAGCGGGCCGCCGTGATTGACCAAAACGACAATAATTTAGAAGCGAAAATGCGCTCATGAGTTTGCGGGGAAAAATCTCCAGCGTTGCGCTCACCGACACCGGTAAGGTCCGCGAGCACAACGAGGACATGATCGGCACCGAGGCGGACATCGGCCTGTTCGTGCTGGCCGACGGCATGGGCGGCTACAACGCGGGCGAAGTGGCGAGCGGCATTGCGGTGAAGACCATCATCAATCTCGTGCGCGATGCGGTGGCTCGTGAGGACCTGAGCGTGCGCGACCCGGAAACCGGTCTGACCCGACCCAGCATCATCTTGCGTGACGCGATTCACAGAGCCAATAAAATCATCTACCACACCTCCAAGACCCAGCCTCAATGTGAGGGGATGGGTACGACGGTGGTGGCCTGCCTGTTTCACGACAACAAAATGTCCATCGCGCATGTCGGCGATTCGCGGCTCTACCGCCTGCGCGACAACCGATTCGAGCAGCTGACCCTGGATCATTCCCTGCTGCAGGAATTGGTCGACCGCGGCTTCTATTCCCAGCAAGAGGCCCAGCGCGCCACCAATAAGAATTATGTTACACGGGCCCTCGGGGTCGAGCAGAATGTCGATGTGGAGATCCACGAGGAGCCGGTACAGAAGAGCGACTATTACGTGCTCTGCTCGGACGGCCTATCCGACATGATCGAGGACGAGGATATTCACTTAACAATCAGCACCTTTAGTGCTAATCTTGATACGGTTGCTAAGCAATTGATTCAGCTGTCGAACGACAATGGTGGGCGGGACAACGTGTCGGTCATCATGGCACACGTAGCTGAGCCGTTCCCCGCACACCGGCGTATATTTGACAAAATACTGGGATGGTTCGGCTAGGAGTCTGAATGGCACGCCTGATGCTCAGCTTGGATGGTCAAATCCTCGCGGAATACAACATGAACAAGGAGCGCTATACCATAGGGCGCCTCCCTGACAACGATATTCGTATCGACAATCCGGCGGTGAGCGGACACCACTCGCTCATCATCAACATTTTGAATGACTCCTTCCTTGAAGACCTGAACAGCACCAACGGCACCTACGTCAATGGCAAGCTGATCAAAAAGCACGCCATGCAGCACGGCGATGTCATCACGGTCGGGCATCACCAGTTGCGCTTCGTCGACAGCCAGGATAGCGAGGCGGAGCAGGACGAGTTCGAAAAGACCATGGTCATCACACCGAGCTCACAGGGCGAGGAGCGAATCCGGCGGGTCGGCGCCGCGGTGGACCAGGCAGCCAAGGCGATTGCGGCGAAGAAGCCTGCCGCACACGGCGGAGTACCCGAGAATGCGACCATCCTGCCCAAGGCGAAGCTGCAGGTGCTGAGCGGCGCATTCGCAGGTCGCGAACTCGAGCTGACGAAGGCCCTGACGACGCTCGGGCGGCCTTTGGTTCAGGTTGCCGCCATTACGCGCCGCTCGGAAGGCTACTTCATCGTGCACGTGGACAGCGAGAAAGAAAACGATTATCCGCTGGTCAACGGCGTGCCCATCGGTCCGCAAGCGCGCCGCCTGAACGATAACGACGTGGTTCAGCTCGCGGGCGTGAAGATGGGGTTCTTCGAGAGCTAGAGGGCGCAGTCTGCCAAAGGCTTAAGCGGACGCGGTCGGCATGAGCAGTTGTTCGAGCACCTCGAGGTCGACCGGCTTGGTGAGGTGGTGGTCGAATCCGGCGATCTGCGCTCGTCGCTTGTCTTCGTCCTGTCCCCAGCCCGTCACGGCAATCATCGTCACGCGCGCGCCCCACGCCTCTCGACGGATGCACTCCGCCACCTCATATCCGCTCAATCCGGGCATACCGATGTCGAGAATCGCCACGTGCGGGCGCTCCTTCGTAGCCAATTCGAGCGCGTCGGTTCCCGTATGCGCCACGAACACCTCGTTGCCCGACAGCCTGAGCAGCATCGCGAGGCTCTCGGCGCCATCTTGATTGTCATCCGCGATCAGCACGCGGCGCGCCGAGCGTGATTCCGGCGCCTGAGCGGACACCGAGGCCGCCTTCCGACGGGCATCGACCGGGCCGGGCGAGTACGGCAAGCGAATGATGAATTCACTGCCACGCTCGGCGCCGCCGCTGCGCGCTTCGACCCGCCCGCCATGCAATTCGACCAGACCTTTGACCAACGCAAGCCCGATCCCCAGCCCTCCTTGTGTGCGCTCCTGATCGGGTTCGATCTGGGAGAACATCTCGAACACTTTGGTGAGCATGCCGGGGGCCAGCCCGATGCCGCTGTCGCGCACCGATATCAGGAGCGTCTCCTCCTCGATGCGCGCGCCGATCGTGATGTGCCCTTCAGGGTCGGTGTATTTGGCCGCATTGGTGAGCAGATTGGTGATGACCTGAACGAGCCGCACGGGGTCCGCCTCGACCTCGACCGGTTTGGGCGGCCAATCGAGCGTGATCGTGTGACGTTTCGCATCGATCAAGGGCCGGGCGGTTTCCAGCGCCTCGCCGAGCAGCCCCTGAAGATTCACATACTGTTTCTTGAGCGAAAACACACCGCGCGTGATCCGCGACATGTCGAGCAGGTCATCGAGCAGCGAAGCCATGTGGCGCACCTGCCGCGTAATGATCAATCGGCTGCGTTCCACGTCCTCGGGGCCGAGCGCATCATTCTCGAGCAGATGAGCGGCATTGCGAATGGGGGCGAGCGGATTGCGCAATTCGTGCGACAACGTCGCAAGGAACACATCCTTGCGCAGATCCGCCTCGCGCAGCGCCGCCTCCGCGCGTCGCCGCTCGGTAACGTCCGTATGCACGCCCACCCATTCGCGAATGGCACCGCCCGCATCGATGAGAGGAATCGCGCGGATCGAAAAATCACGCCATTCGCCGTCGCGGCGCCTCACCCGATGCTCGAACACGAATGGTTGGCGATCGCGCACGGCGTCGAGCCACGCGTCTATCGTCGGTTGGGCGTCCTGCGGGTGCACCGCGCGGGACCATCCGAATCCCTGGTATTCGTCGAATCGCTGTCCGGTCAACGCCGCCCAACCCGGCTGTTCACCCCGCATTTCACCTTCGGCGGAATTCGTCCACAGCACTCCCTGCACGGCATCGACGGCGGCGCGAAACCGCTGTTCGCTCACGACGAGTGAGCGCTCCGAAGCGCGCTGCACGGTGGCATCGCGAAACACCAGAACGACGCCCAAGAACTTGCTGCCGTCGAATATCGGAGCCCCGGAATCCTCGATTGCATGTTCGGCACCGTCGCGGGCGATCAATACCGTATGGTTGGCGAGCCCGACGATGGTCCCCTCTCGCAGCACCTTGGCGACCGGGCTTTCCACCGCCGCGCGCGTGTGTTCGTTCAAAATCTTGAACACTTGGTCGAGCGGCAGACCTCGCGCGTCATTCTCCGGCCAGCCGGTCAGCTGCTCGGCGACGCTGTTCATGAAGCGAATTTCGCCGGAGATGCTCGTGGCGATGACCGCATCTCCGATGCTGCGCAAGATGGTCGACAGATCCTCCTCGGAACGGCGCAGCCGACTGGCGTCGCGCTCCGTGACGATTGCCACGAAAGCGACCAGGAAGATCGCCAGCGCACCGGTTACTGCCATGCCGAGTCGTGCGTGACGCTGAGCCTGCAGCGCGACCGCACTGCGGATCGTCAGCAAGCGTTCTTCTTCGCTCTGCAATTGCGACAAAAGGTCGCGCGCCGCATCCATCGAGCGCTTTCCCGAGGCGGTGGTCACCAGTGCCCGTGCGGCGACGAAATCTCCGCCTTGGGCGAGCCTAATGGCTTGTCGTGCGAGCGCGACGCGCTCCAGCGCAACCGCCTCGAGGCGGGCGGCCGCGGACCGCTGCGCCGAGTTGTCGGCGATGAACTCCTTCAGCCGACTCAATTCCGCCGGCAGGACGGGCAACGCAGCCTCGTAAGGCTCCAAAAAATGTTCATCGCGGCTCACGACATAGCCGCGCTCGGAGGTCTCGATATCGGTCAGCAGCTGCAGGATGCGCCCGAGTTCCAGCCGGACGCGTTCGGTATGGACGAGCCACGCGTTGCCGGCGCTCACGGTGGCGAGGCTGTGCATGGCGAACGCGGCGGCGGCAATCAACAGCGATATGCATATGACGAGCAGCACCAAGAGTCGCGGGGACCAAAACTTGGGAATCCGCTTCGGTTCTGTTCTGATCATCGATCCTTCCACTGGGCGGTTCTTCCACTGGGCGGTTATCGTGCGTTTGTAATCCTCCAGTGCCGTCATGCTAAGCAGCCCTGGGGTTCATGACAATCGCTTTCGGAGTTTCGTCCAGCGGAGCTTGGCGCGCGTGCGGTTGCCGGCGAGCGCCGCCATGGTTGGTATCGACGCTGTCCGCGCCGATCTATGCGGCGGTCAACCGTGCTGGGTTTTCGTCAAACGAGCGGCACGCGTTTCGCCACGCGCACGACCACCGTTCCCGCAATCTTGTCGTGCCACGCCTGCTTGGCGTCATCGAATGCGATCCAAAAAAAGCCGAGCCCGACGACCGCCAACGACAAGAAGCAGGCGAGCGCACGCACGATGGCGGTCTCCCAATCGACGGCGCGCCCATCCAGCCGCACCACTTGTAGGTCGAACACGATGCCGCCGATCGTCGATCCGCGCAGCTTCCACATGACGGCGCCGTAAGCCGCCAGCACCAGGAGCTCCAGGTGGAACGCGTGATGCAGGACCCCCATGAGAAATCCGACCAGCAACGCATCGAGCAGAAGAGCCGCCATGCGAATCCAGAAGCCCGCATGCGGCAGGGCCGCCGCGAGGCCGGGCGCCGCCGTCGCGCCACGCGCCGCCGAAGCGCTCGCAGCGCCGGCCGCCGCAGTCGCCGCGGATGCGTCGCCGGCAGGTGTGAATGCGTCAGCGGGCGGCGCATCGGCCCGGGCCACCGTCGCCGCGGGGGGCGGCATGGAAGCGCCGAGGCCATCCCCTCGGGCAACCCGCCACGCCCGCGCCGAGAGGATGAGTGTGTACACAACGGCGCCCAGCCCGAGCAGGCCGAGCAGCTTGTACACGATGAAGCCGAGCACCGGGACGAGGTAGAGCGCGAGCACGATGACGCCGCCGATGAGCAGCGCCGCGACCGGATGGGCGAGCGCACCGCTGCTACGAGAACCGAGGCAGCGCCGTCCGAGCCAGGTGAGAACCACGGCCTTGCCGAACAGCCCGGCGCAAAAGAGTCCCAGTATCACGAACGGTACCGCGGCAATCCCGAGCACCGTGATACACAGCAGCACGAGCAGGATGGGCGCGAGCAATACGGTGAGCAACGCGGCCAGAACCGTGATCCCCGGCTGAGTCTCGAGTGTGTGCACGCACTGCGTGATCCCGTCGCGGAAGAGCAGCGCCAGGCCGGCGTACAAAGCCAGGAGCGCGAGCGCAAGGCTCCACGCCCAGCCGATGCCCGGCGCCCACGCGAGCGGGCGCCCGTACAGCAGGCAATGCTCGATCCAAGGGCGCAGCCATACGAAACCTGCGGCCTCCGCAGCAATACTCTGCGTCGTGCCGTGCACGCTCGAGGTGGCCTCGCGCTTCACCGTGCCGCCGACGGCAACCACATCGCCGGCGACGTCCGCATTGGGCCCGAGTTCGACATTCCCCAGCACCGCGACCACATCGCCGTCGATCGTGCTGTCGACGTAGGTGTTTCCCAGGACCGCGACGGCGCTGCTGCTCACCGGTCCGGTGACGCGGGTATTGCCGAGCACCGACACGACTTCCCGAGCCTCGCCCTCGCTGCTCGAAGAACCCAGGATCGACACCACCGAATCGGCACGCTGTCCGCGCGGCAGATCCGAATCGCGCCCGATGTTGACCAGATTGTGGTGATGGCGGTGATGCCGGCCATCGATCTCGTCGCGCCACTCATCGGGACGTCCCGGTGAGTCGGCGCCGGCCGCGGTTTCGACGTCGCTCCGTGTGTCGGGAGGCGAGCCGGACGCTGTGGACTGTGCGCGTGCGATGCCGCCCGCGGCCGGTAGCAACCCGATCAAGAGCAGCCCGCTCAGGAGCAGCCAAGCGAGTCGTCGTGACATTGAAGTGTTCATGGTCCAAATTCCCCGGGAAGTGCGGAGCTGCGATACAGCGTGCGATAGCCTGCGATGCCGAGCCCAAACAAGGCTGCGTACAGCACCGCGCTCACGGCGAGGCCTTCATAGATCCAGGCGAGCGGAACCACCCGCTCGAGTGCCGCTGCGAGTTGCGCGACGGCGCCGGCGAGCGCCGCCCCGGATCGTCCCCACGGAAACCATCGCTCACCCGGTGCGGGGAGCGACTGCACGATGTCCATCAGCAAGGCGCCGCCCGCAAAGATCCAAGCGATCAGCACGACGCTTCCCAGCCCGAATCCCGCGCGCGCAAGCGCCGGCCAATGCGAAAAGCTTCGACGCCACCACGGCAGCGAGGCGCGGCGCTGCAACTCGGAGAGCACTCGCGCTTCGAGCGTCGCGGGCGCACGCCGCAACGGCAGATTGCGCAAGGTGCGTTCGAACAGCTGTGCGAGCTGTCCTTCCCGGTCGGCGGGCTCGATCATGGCGCCACCCCGCCCGACTGCAGCAAGGGAAGCATGGCGACGCGGGCACGGCGGATATCGGTTTTCACCTTGGCGAGAGACACCTGCAGGCGCTGCGATATCTCCTCGTACGAGAGTTCCTCGAAATGATAAAGCACGAGCACCAAGCGCTGATGTTCCGGCAATCGCCGCAACGCGGCGTCGATGAGGTCGCGCTGCTGTTCCGCCCCCAAGTCCGCGAGCAGTGTATCGGGCAGCGGCACATCCGGATCTGGACTGTCCTCCTCCTCGGCCGCCGATCTCAATTCGGAGAACAACCGCCATCGCTTGCGATAGCGGCTGAGATGGTTGAGCGACAGATTGGTGGCGACGGTCTTGAGCCAGCCCCCGGCCGCCGCGCTGCGGCGCAGGTGCCCGAAGTTCTCGTACGCCTTGATGAAGACCTCTTGGGCGATGTCCGCCGCATGCGCGTCGTCGCCGGCCAAGCGGGCAGCGGTCGAAAACACCATGTCCTGATAAGCACGCATGAAGGTCGTGAACTCGATTTCGCCGCCGGGCTCCGTGGATCGCGTTTGCACTGCAGTGTGGTCTTTTGTACCCATAACACGGCTGGCGGAAAAAAGTTGCAGCCTGCGAGTGGGCGGTCCGACCCGAGCGATGCTCCGCGCAGACGCCGCGCTAGTCCGCTCGCGCCGCCTCGGTGGGAATCACCCTGCGTGCGGGCGATGACTCGAGGTCTCGCAAATCGCGCCCGCGGGTCTCGCGGCCGAAGACCCCAATGAGCGCGAGGGACAACACCGCCGGAACCGCAACGAGCGCGGCGGCAATCCCCAGCGCCGGCGCCAGCCCGGCCACGCCGAACGCCTGGGCGATCAAACCGCCCATCTTGCTCCAGCCCGCCACCCAACCGGTCGCACGTCCGCGTATCCTGAGCGGATAATTCTCCGCCGCATACGGCAACAGGATGGAAATGAGGCCGCTCGATCCGACGATGAGAAGCGCGACCGGCACGAGGGGGTTTGCGACCTGCAGCAGCACCCCCGCACTGACCAGCACCGAGCCGGACCAAAACGCGCGCGCGTTGCGCCGCTCCGCAAACAAAAAGAGCCCGGATGTCACCGCGAATAGAGTGTCATACCTCGGCGGTCGGCGTCACCTCGCCCTCTTCAACCAAACCTGGTTCGGCCCCAATCGCTCGTCAGTGGGTGAGCCACACATCGACCCCGCCATGTTTTGAGCAGGCACGATGCTCGTCGCGGGTTGTGGTGAAGAATCCATCATGGCAACGCGCCGCGGCATGCGGATGATCGTGACGATATCGATCGACGTCGTCATGCCGTTCGCCTTGCTCATCGTGCCGGTCACTATCGTCTTGCCTGCCCGCTTGCTCGTCGTCGTGCCTGGCCCCTTGGTCATCGTAGTGCCCGGCACGTTCTTGATCTCGCTGGCCATCCGGCCGATCTTGCGCGCGAAGGGCGATGGAACCGACACTCAGCGCGAGCGTAAAGACGCCGAGCGCCAACGATTTCAAAAAGTGAGTTCGCATGTCATATCCCCGTGAAGTGGTTGTGCGCAAAGCGTAGCAACCGGCTCTCCGAGACCGCGTGGGTCACCGAGGAGATGTATTGGTCAAAAAATCAGCAAATTATGTAAGAGACTGAATGACGTTGACGTTTTTCACGCTTAGGCGAGGTTATGCACAGGGTTATCCCCTGGGATTGTGGATTGTAGGAAAGCAAGCGCCGCAACGTAGGAATGGACCGACGCACGCTCGAGTTAATGAGGTCGCTATCCGGGACGCTGCGCATACTTGGCCACGTCGTCCTCAAATTCGAACCACTCGGCCCGGTCGGCAAAAAAGATATGCGACTGAGGTTGAGTCTTCAGATAGGTGTCGAGGGTGCCGACGCGCACCCGGATGACTTCCGGGGGTCCCGGCCGTCGGCTGACGATGGGAGAGCCGCAATTGCGGCAGAACATCCGGTGGACCCCCGGCGAGGATTCGAAGTCCCCCAAATGCTCCTGGCCCGCGACGATTTTGAAGTCCGCGGGACTGACCTGGGCGGCAGCCAGAAACGCCGATCCGTTTGCTTTGCGGCAGCGCGAGCAATGGCACAGCATGATGGGTCCGAGCTCGCCGGCGATTTCATATTTCACTGACCCGCAAAGACAACTACCTCGATGCATTGTCACCGCTCCCTGAAACGCAAGCCGCGCAGAACCTTTCCCGGCAGCGCACCGGTCGAGGCCCCATCGGCAACCACCGGCACCCCGTTGATCAGCACCCATTGCATACCCACGGAGAGCTGATTGGGTGCGGCGAACGTCGCCCGATCGGTGATCGCCTGCGGATCGAACACGACCACGTCAGCCCACATACCGGCCTTGAGCACGCCGCGGTCGTTGAGGCGCAGTCGCGACGCCGGCAGGCTGGTGAACTTGCGGATCGCTTCCTCGAGGCGCATGCGCCGCTCCTCGCGCACGTACTTGCGCAGCACGCGCGGAAACGTCCCGTAGGCCCGCGGGTGGGGAAACTCCTTTGCCAACAGCCCCTCGGGCGAGGTGCCGGAGCTGTCATTGCAAAACGACACCCACGGCTGCACGGCCGCGAGCGCAATGTCGGGTTCACTCATGGCGAACACCGCGACGTGCGTCTGCGCATCATCCTCGATGAGGATGTCGAACAGCGTATCCATCGGGTCCGTACCGCGAGACATCGCCACCTCCGCCAGAGTGCGACCTTGGATGTTCAACAGTTTCGGATTGAGTACGGTTGAGAACTGGATCGCCTCAGGGCCCGGAACCGACTGCCACTCGTTGTCCCAGTCGGTCGACACCGTCGCGAGCTCTTTTCTTAGACGCAAGCGGACGGCCGGATCCTTCAGACGCTCGATGAGCTTCGCATCGCCTCCGTCGTGCGCCCAGGGCGGGATGAAGGCGGACAATTCGTTGGCCCACGCCGGGTATGCATAGGTATCCGCGGCGATGTCGACGCCGTCGGCACGCGCCCGGTCGATGCGTGCGACGATCTCGGGCATCAGCCCGAAGTTGTTGACGCCGCCCGCCTTCAGGTGCCAGATCTCCACAGGGATATGCGCTTCGCGGCCGATGCGGATCGTCTCCTCGAGCGAGGTCATGATCGCCTCCTGCTCGGAGCGCATGTGAGTCGCGTAGATGCCGCCGTACTGCGCCGCGGCGCGCGACAGCGCGATGAGCTCCTCGGTGCTGGCGTAGGGTGCCGGAGCGTATTCGAGCGAGCTGGAAACGCCCACCGCACCCTGACGCATCGCCTCGGCGACGAGATGCTGCATCTGAACGAGTTCGGCCGGAGTCGCCGGCCGATCCTCATAGCCCACCACCATCTCGCGCACCGTGGTGGCGCCGACGTACGAGGCGAGATTGACGCCGATGCCCTGTTTCTCCAGCCGCGCGAAGTAGCCTGCGAAATCCGACCAATCCCGCTTGATCTGCAGGTGTTCGTAGCGGGCCGCGTTCTCCCTTGCGATCGCATCGTTGACCGGCGCGACGGAGTTTCCCTCGCCCGTGATCTCCGTGGTGATGCCCTGATAGATTTTGGAGGGTACGCGCGGATCGACCAGAAGTGTGAGCTCCGACTGCCCCAGCATATCGATGAATCCGGGCGCGACCACGTGTCCCGCGGCATCGATGCGCTGCTTCGCGGTGGCCTTGTCCAGCCGGCCGATGGCAGCGATGTGTCCGGCGCGAATACCGACGTCCGCCGTGTACCAAGGGGCGCCGGTACCGTCCACCACCCGTCCATGCTCGATGATCACGTCGTACGCAGGGGTACGGTCCGGGCCGCGCTCGCGCGCCAAGGACGCATCGGCCGCCGCCGCCGCACACAGCAGCCCCAACAGCGTACAGTGCCACGCCCGGCGCAAATCGCCTGAAATCCGTCCCGGCATACTCCCGCGCCCCCACCGCCACAAAAAGGAGACCGCCTTCACGGTTGAAAGCGTCGGCGGCCGCACATCCTACCGTCTTGTCGGACTCAGGCCGAAGTCCCGTTAAGTCAATTCTTGCAGAGTTCCAAGAAGAACAGTACATTGAATGACTTACGCTCTGCTCTTGAGCGGGCGTCGAATTTGACCTGGGATGGTCGCCGCGAGAAGGTGGATTCATGGCTACGCAAGCGCGTTCAATTGCCTCGCTCACGATTTCATTCGGCCTCGTGGCCATACCCGTCAAGCTGTATTCCGCCACAGTCTCCTCGGAGCGCATTTCGTTCAATCTGCTGCGCCAAAAGGACGGCTCGCGCGTCAAGCAACAGTACATCGCCGTGGCGGACGGTCAGCTGGTCGAGCGTTCCGAGATGGTGAAGGGCTATGAATTCGCCAAAGACCAATATGTGATGTTCAGCCCCGAGGAATTGAAGGCGCTCGAAGACACCACGACGCATGCGATCGACATCGGGCAGTTCGTGCCCCTCGAATCGGTCGATCCCGTCTATTTCGACGGCACCTATTATCTCGCCCCGGACAAGGGCGGAGCGAAGCCATACACATTGCTCGCCACCGCTTTGCGAAAGGCCAAGCAGTGCGCGGTTGGGCGCTGGGTTTCGCGAGGCAAGGAGCACATCGTGGTGATCCGGCCCATCGATGAGGGTCTCGCGATGCATCAGCTGCATTTCAAAGCCGAAGTTCGCGACCTGAAAGATCTCGGCATCGAACCGGCGCAAGTGTCCGAGCCCGAGCTCAAACTCGCGCAGCAACTCATCGACCACCTCGCCGCCAAGCGATTCGATCCCAACGAATACCAGGATGAGTTCAAGGGACGCGTGGAGGCGGCCATTCAGAAAAAGATCCAGGGCAAGGAAGTGTCGCTCGCCGAGGCTCCGGTGGCGACCAGGGGCAACGTGATCGATCTGATGGACGCGCTGCGTGCGAGCATCGATGCACGCGGAGCGAAGGCGGCGAGTTTGAAGGAGCGCAAGGCGCCGAAGCGCGCCGCGTCATCGGGGACCGCACGCAAGTCCGCCCGACGATGAGATGCATGAGTTCGACTCGAAAGACCTCAAGCGGCTCTTCGGCATTCCTGCGTCCCAGATACGCTCGCTGATCCGCGCGGGACACATTCATCCGGTCAAGAAAGCCGGCCGCCTGAGCTACTCTTTCCAGGACCTCATCGTTTTGCGCACCGCCGGCACGCTACGGGCGGCCAAAATACCGGCGCAAAAAATCAATCGCACGCTGCGGCAAATCCGCCAGTCGCTGCCCGCCGCGTTGCCGCTCAGCGGGCTTTCGATCTTCGCCGTCGGCGACCGCATCGTCGTACGGGAAGGCCAGGCGCTGCGCGAATCGGAGACGGGTCAATACGCACTGGCGCTGGAAGTCATCGACAAGGGCGGCGACATTCTCCTCATCGACCGGCGGGATGGCGGGGCCAGGGCTACCGCTGCGACACAGGGCGGCTCTGCGACGCAGGGCGGCGCTGCGCCGGAGGAGCATTTCGAGAAGGCGCTGCTGCTCGAGGAGACCGATGTGCAGGCGGCGCAAGCCGAATATGAGGCCTGTCTGACGGCCGACGCGCAGCATGTGGAAGCGCGCCTCAATCTCGGCCGGTTGCTGCACATCGACGGCCGCTTGAGCGAGGCGGAAGAGGTCTACCGCGGCGCCGTGTCGGCGGAGCCGCTCCTCCTCTTCAACGTCGCCGTCCTGCTCGAGGACCTCGATCGCGAAGCCGAGGCCATGTCGACTTATCGCGAAGCGTTGGCGCTCGACCCGAACTTCGCCGATGCGCACTTCAACCTCGCGCGGCTCTATGAGCGCGCGGACAAACCGAAGGACGCCCTGCGCCACCTGCTCGCCTACCGGCGCCTGATGGACACGCAAGCGACGTAGCTAACTGCGCAGCGTCACCGCCACACGCTGGCTGATGCCGCAGAGAAGCTCGTACGGAACGGTGTCCGCCCAGACCGCGATCTCCTCCACCGGCAAGCCCTGACCCCACAAAATGACCGGATCCCCCAATTGCGGCGATCGCTTCAAGTCGGTCACATCGATGCCGATCATGTCCATCGAGACGCGGCCCGCAAGCGGCGCGCGCTCCTCGTTGACGAGCACGGGCGATCCCGATGCGAGACTGCGCGGGTAGCCGTCGCCGTAGCCCACCGCCGCCACCGCCAAGCGCGTGGGACGCCGAGCCGTCCAGTCGCCGCCGTAACCCACTTGCTCCCCTGGGGCGATGTCTTTGACCGTAATGACATGTGAGTGCAGTGTCATGGCCGGGCGCAGCCCATAGTCGGCGCCGATCGAACCGGCGAACGGGGACACGCCGTAGAGCAGGAGCCCGGGACGCACCCAATCGGCTTGCGCGTCGGGGAAGCTCAGCATGCCTGCGGAATTCGCAATGCTGCGCTCGCCGGGGAGGAAGCGAATGGCCTCGGAGAAGCGGGCGAGCTGATCCGTCGTTGCGGGAAGCTCGGGGGTGTCGGCAGAGGCCAGGTGCGTGAACAAGTTGACCGGAGTTTGCACGGCGGCCAACCCGCTCAAGGCGGCGGCAGCCGCCTCGAACGCCGCGCCTTTGAAGCCGAGGCGATTCATGCCGCTGTCGAGCTTGAGCCAGACTTTGAAGCGAGCGCCCGGGGCGGCAGCGCGCAGCAACTCGATTTGCGCCGCCGTGTGCACCACCAGCTCGAAGCCCATGGCCGCGGCGGCCTCCAATTGTTCGTGATCGAACACCCCTTCGAGGAGCACGGTGCGCTGCTGGATGCCGGCCTTGCGCAGCGCGAGTCCCTCATCCACCCGCGCGACCGCCAGGGAATCCGCGGACGACAGTGCGCGCGCGACCGTGACCAGTCCATGGCCGTAGGCGTTTGCCTTGATCACGGCCATGACGCGCGAGCGCGGCGCCCGAAGTCGAACGACCTGCAGATTGTGCTTGAGCGCGCCGGCGTCGATCGTCGCGCTGACCATCGGGGTCAATGCGGCCTCACTTGGGCTCTGCTCGAGGCTTCACCGAAATACGCCCTCCGCATACGACTCGGGCGCGTAATTCTCGAATTTCGTGTACTGCCCGAGGAAGGTCAGCTGCACATCGCCCGTCGGGCCGTTGCGCTGTTTCGCGATGATGATGTCGGCGATGCCCTTGCGGGTCGTGTTGGGGTCGTACACCTCTTCGCGGTAAATCAGCAGGATCACATCCGCATCCTGTTCCAGGGCGCCCGATTCTCGCAAATCCGACATCACCGGCTTCTTATCGACGCGCTGCTCGACCCCGCGATTGAGCTGCGAGAGGGCGATGACCGGCACCTTCAATTCCTTCGCGAGGGCTTTGAGCGAGCGCGAGATTTCGGAAATCTCGGTAGCGCGATTTTCATTCGTGCCCGCGACCTGCATCAGCTGCAAATAATCGACGACGATCAAATCGAGGCCGCGCTCGCGCTTCAGACGCCGCGCCCGTGCGCGCACTTCGGTGGGGGTGAGCGCCGGCGTTTCATCGACGTGGATATTGGCGCTGCCCAATTGGGTCATTGCGGAGTCGATGCGCGGCCAGTCGTCCTCGTGCAAACGGCCGGAGCGCAGGTGACTTTGGTTGATTCGGCCCAACGATGAAATCATGCGCAGGGTCAGCGATTCGGCCGACATCTCCATGCTGAAGATGGCCGCCGACTTGCCCGAGCCGAGTGCGGCATTCTCCGCGATGTTGACCGCGAGCGTCGTCTTGCCCATCGATGGGCGGCCGGCGACGATGATCAGATCCCCGGGCTGCAGACCCGAGGTCATTTCGTCGAGTTGCTTGAAACCGGTCGAGATACCGGTCAATTTTCCATCGGAGTGATACAGCTCGTCGATGCGGTTGACCACGTCCGGCAGGATGCTCTTGACGGTTCTGAAACCGATCCTGCCTCGCGAGCCGAGTTCGGCGATCTCGAACACCGCGCGCTCCGCATCATCGACGATTTCGCGCGTCTCGCGCCCCTCGGGCTCGAGTGCGCTGCCGATGATGCGATTCCCCGCCGTGATGAGCTGGCGCAGCACCGATCGCTCGCGCACGATGTCCGCGTATGCCCGAATGTTGGCGGTGGTCGGCGTGTCGCGGGCCAATGAGCCGAGATAGGCGAGGCCGCCCACCTGATCGAGCACTCCCTGACTCTCCAGGTGCCCGGCCAGGGTGACCGCATCGCAGGGCTGGTTGCGCTCGATGAGTCCGGCGACTGCGGCGAAGATCAGCCGATGATCGTTGCGGTAAAAATCATCCGCTTGCACCCGGTCGGCGACCTGGTCCCATGCGGCCGAATCGAGCATCAAGCCGCCGAGCACGGACTGCTCCGCTTCGATGGAATGCGGCGGCAGCCGTACCCCGTCGTCCGCGGCGCTCGAACCCAATCGGTTGCTGAGGCGTGTGGCCACGTGCAAAGCCTGCGTGTCGCGGCTTTGCCGGCCGCTACTCTTCGGCGACGATCGTGACCGTCAAGGTCACGTCAACGTCCGTGTGCAGGTGCAGCTGAACCTGATGCTCGCCCGTGACGCGGATCGGTCCGGTCGGCATGCGCACTTCGCTGCGCGCAATCGGCTGACCTGCCTGCACGGCGGCCTCGGCGATGTCCGCCGTGCCGATCGATCCGAACAGCTTGCCCTCTGCACCGGACTTGGCTTTGATCTCGAGCTTGAAATTCTCGAACTTGAGCGCGCGGGCTTGCGCCGCCGCGAGTTCTTCCTGGGCCTTGGCCTCGAGCTGGTGGCGCTGCGCCTCGAACTTGGCGATGTTGGCGGCGGTCGCCATCGTCGCCCTGCCCGTCGGAACGAGATAATTGCGGGCATAGCCCGACTTCACTTTCACGCGATCGCCGATCTGGCCGAGATTCGCGACTTTCTGCAGCAGTATGATTTCCATGTGCCAACGCGCCCCGTTAGTGCTGATCGGTGTAAGGCAGCAAGGCCAGAAAGCGCGCACGGCGAATGGCGAGCTGCAGCTGGCGCTGATAATGCGCGCGCGTGCCGGTGATGCGGCTTGGAACGATCTTGCCGGTTTCGGTGACGTAGCTCTTGAGCGTCGCCAAATCCTTGTAGTCGATCTGCTTGACGTCATCGGCGGTGAATCGGCAAAACTTCTTGCGGCGGAAAAAACGTGCCATGTGTGCTCCTTTACCCTCGGCTCATCGCCATGTCGTCATCGTCGCCGTCGTCGCCGAAGTCATCGTGCCGGCGCGCGTTCTCATCGGGCGCTCGCGCCATCGGCGAGGGCTCGGTGACCGGCCCGTCCATCTTGACCACCAAGCTGCGCAACACCGCGTCGCTGAAGCGGAATGAGCCCGTGAGCTCGGTCAGCGTCTTCTGATCGCATTCGATGTTGAGCAGTATATAGTGCGCCTTGTGCACCTTGGCGATGGGGAACGTGAGCTGGCGCCGGCCCCAATCCTCGAAGCGATGCACCTGCCCGCCACCGGCACTGATCATGCCCTTGTAGCGATCGACCATCGCAGGAACTTGCTCGCTCTGGTCCGGATGGACCAGGAGCACGATTTCATAGTGCCGCATTGTAGCTCCCTACGGATTTAGCCTCCCGTTGCGAGCGGTGAGGCAAGGAGTGATGCCGGTCGGCCGGCGAAAAAGAGCGCGAAGAATACGCGGTTTGGGCACGGCCGGTCAAGGCAGCGCCGGCCAAAGGACACGGCCGGTCAAAGGGCACGGCCGGTCAGGGCCTGCCGGTCAAGCCGTACGCTGGCGCCGGGCCTCGAACAGCGCGACGCCGGCAGCCACCGACACGTTGAGGGACTGGAGGTGTCCGGCCATGGGGATCCGGACCAGGAAATCGCAGCGCTCGCGCGTCAAACGCCGCATGCCGCCGCCCTCCGCGCCCAATACCAGCGCGAGCGCCCGCTTCAAATCGGCGCCGTACAGGCTCTCTTCCGCATCGGCATCCGTCCCGACAACCCAAATGCCGTGCTCCTTGAGCAAGCCGAAGGTTCGCACCAGATTGGTGACGCTTGCGACCGGCACGAATTCGGCGGCGCCCGCCGCGACCTTGCGTACCACCCCATCGACCGCGGCCGCACGATCCCGCGGAATGATGACCATGTGCACACCGGCCGCATCGGCCGTGCGCAGGCAGGCACCCAAATTGTGCGGGTCGGTGACCCCGTCGAGCACCAGCAGCAGCGGATCCTCGATTTTACTTAACGCTGCCGGTAAATCCTGCTCCGTCAACGGCTTGAGGGGCCGCACCGCCGCCACCGCTCCCTGGTGCGCGACGTCCCCCACCAATTTGCCGAGCGCCTCGCTTCCTGCCGTTTGCACGCGCACGCCGGCCGCTTCCGCCTGCTCGCGCAAGCGCCGTGCGCGCGCATCATCGCGGGGCGCTGCGATCCACAACTCCAGCAGCCGCTCCGGAGCGCGCTCGATGACCGCGCCGATGGCGTGCAGTCCGTAGACCAAAGTGCGCCTCGAGTCGGTCACGGCTGAGGCGCTAGCGCCCGCGCTGACCGCCGCCGCGACTGCGGCCCGAGGAGCTGCGCCTCGCGGAGGAACCGCGCCGCGCTCGATGCTCACCGCCGCGACGCGGTGCGCGCACGGTGCCGTGCGAGGCGGCCGCATCGGCATCGAGCAACTCGAAGTCGATTTGCCGCTGCGTCAGATCTACCCGGCTCAGGCGCACCCGCACCGTATCGCCCATTTGCCAGCGCCGGCCGGTGCGCTGTCCCACGAGCCCCATGCCGCCGTTCTCCAATTCCCAGTAGTCGCCCGGGATCGCAGAGATGTGGACCAGACCGTCGATGGGCATTTCCTTGAGCTGTACGAACAGACCGAACTCGAGCGCGCTCGAGATCGTCGCCTCGAAGCTCTCTCCGACCCGCGGCTGCAGATACAGACATTTGAGGTAACCCATCACATCGCGCGAAGCCTCATCGGCGCGCCGCTCGCGCTGCGAGCTCTCCGCCCCGAGCGTCTGCAGTTCGCCGACGCTGTACTTGTGGCCGGAGGAGGACTGCGGGACGACGGCCGCTTTGATGGCGCGATGCACCAGGAGGTCGGGATAGCGGCGAATTGGCGAAGTGAAGTGGGCATATTCCTCGAGCGCGAGTCCGAAGTGCCCGATGTTCGTTTGTTGATACACGGCTTGAGCAAGCGCGCGAATCACCAGACCCTCGAGCAACTGACCATCCGGGCGGGCGGCCAGGCGCTCGACCAATTGGCGAAATTCGCGCGGGCTCGGCTTCTCCGAAAACGTCGCGCCCACCTGCAGCGCATTCAGGACCTTCTGCAGCTCGGTCACGCGCTTCTCTTCGGGCTGCCCGTGCACCCGATACAGGCTGCCCGCCTTGGCAAGACGCAGCGCCACCGCCGCCTCCACGTTGGCGGCGATCATGCACTCTTCGATCAAACGATGCGCATCGTTGCGCATCACGGCATAGAACCCCTCGATCCGGCCGTCCTCGCCGATGCGCGCCTTGACCTCTCCGCCGCGAAAATCGAGCGCACCCCGCGCTTCGCGTGCGGACTTCAGAGCGCCGTACACCGCATACAGTTCTTGCAGTGATGCCCGCACCTGCGGGGTGAGTTCATCGCCGGCGCCTGCCTGCGGGTTCGACAGGTAGTTCCACGCCTGATCATAGGTGAGGCGCGCCTGCGAGCGAATCACCGCTTCGTAGAAGCGCGTACGTGCCGGCTTGCCGGTCTTGCTGATCCGCATGTCGCAGACGAATGCCAATCGCTCGACGTGCGGCATCAGCGAGCACAGATGATTCGACAGGTGTTCCGGCAGCATCGGCAGCACTCGATCCGGAAAATACACCGAGGTGGCCCGCGCGCGTGCTTCGACATCGAGTGCACTGCCGACGCGCGCGTAATGGCTCACGTCCGCGATGGCCACCACCAGCCTCCAGCCGCCGCCGCGCAGCGCTTCGGCGTACACGGCGTCGTCGAAATCCTTGGCATCAGCGCCGTCGATGGTAACGAGCGGCAGATCGCGCAGATCCTCACGCCCGGCCCGGTCCGCCGGCCGCACGTCGGGCTCGAATACATTCGCTTCATGCAGAACGGAGGGAGGAAATTCCTGCGGCAGGTCGTGGCGCAAGACCGCGAAGCGCGCCGCAATGTCCGACGGGCGCACGTCCTCGAGAACCTCGACGATGCGGCCGTGCGCGGGCGCCTCGCCTTGCGGCCGCTTGGTGATTTCCACGATGACGTTGTCACCGTCCGCGGCGCCGTGCACGAATTTCGGGGCAACTTCGACCGAATACCAATGGCCGGGATCCTCCGGATCGACGCGGCCGTTGCCGCCACCGTGGCCGGCGTGCCAGACGCCGCCGATCCACGCCGGAGCTTCGGCGGTGCGGCGAATCAGGCGGGCGATGCGCCGTCCGCGGTCGTTCACGCCGACCGCCAGCACCTCGACGCGATCGTTGTGCATCAAGGACGCCGTGTCGGCGCGCGCCAGCACCAAGGGCGCCGAAGCGTCATCCGGCAGCACCAGCACCTCGCCGTTGGATCGGCCGCGGACGCGACCCGCGACCCGCTCGCCGTCACCCGCGGTCGCGAACCCGTTCGGGCCCTCGATCGCCTGGCCGTCCCGCACCATGGCGGCCAAGCGCTTGGACAGAGCATCGCGCTGCGCGTCCGCGTGCAGCCCCAACCGCTTCGCGAGCCGCGCCGCCGTCAACGGCTCGGGCGCCTCGGTCAAGTGCTTGAGCAACAGCTCGCGGCTGGGTATCGGCTCCGCGTAGCGCTGCTTCTCGAGCTCCAGATTAGGGTCCTCCGCGCGCCAGTCGGGCGGCTTGGCGGATGCGGCGCCCTGCTTCTTCGGTCGGCGCGAGCCTGTGGGACCACGACGTGTCATAGGATGTAAAGGCCTCGAGCTCAATTAATCGGCGCACGAGGTTAGCAGCTTTGCGTCCCGCCGGGCGTGTATCGGCTAGGGGACGAGCAAGGTGGCTGCGCGGCCTTGCGCGCGCTTCGCGAGCCAATAATACGCCGGCGAGGTCACCGCCAAGCCGACGATCCAGGACAAATCGATGCCGCCCATGGCGCGTGCGATCGGGCCGACGTACATCGGGGAGGAAATGAACGGCAGCTGCACCAGGATCCCAACCGCATAGCACGTGACAGCGGCCGGGTTGATCCGGCCGTAAATGCCGCCGTCCCGCCGGAAGAACGAGGCGACGTCGTACTGGCCATGGCGCAGCAGGTAATAATCCACGAGGTTGATGGAGGTCCACGGCACCAGCACGTAGAGCAGCAGCAAAATGAAATCCTCGTAATTGACGAGGAAGGATTTCTTACCGAGCAGCGCGCCGATCAGCGACAACGCGAACAGCAGCAGACAGATGAGTGCGCGCGCGCGCGGCCCCGGCGACCAGCGCGGCATCAGAGTCTGGCCGATCGTCAACGTCGATAGCGCACCGCAGTACAGATTCATGGCGTTGGCCGCCGCGACGCCCACCGAAAAGACGATCAGCACCAAGGGCGCGATGCCGCGCGTCAACTGGGCGAGTCCTGCCATCAGATTGCCGCTCGGCGCGGCGAGTCCCACCGCGGCGCCGAGCACCATGGGCAGAAAGGAGCCGAGCGTGCAGCCCCAATAGCTCGCCCAAAACGCCGGCCGCGCACCGGTGTCGTGCGGCATGTAGCGCGAGTAGTCCGACACGTAGGGCGCATAAGCGATCTGCCAAAGCGCAGCGGCCGAGATGATCCCGAGAAAACCGGCGAGATTGAAATGATTGCGCGTCAAAAAATCCGCCGGCAGCCCGTGCACCCAGATGATCCACACGGCGGTGATCAGCAGCACGCTGCCGGAAACGTACGTCATTACGCGTGCGTAGGCGTGAATGAGGTCATAGCCGTAGATGGCCGCAATGACGCTCAATACGCCGACGAGCGCGATTCCCGGCGCATCCGACATGCCCGGCAGCAAACTTGCGAGTGCTTGGCCGCCGAGAACCAGGTTCGAGGCCAGGAAACCGACGTACATCACGATCACGATGCCGACCACGAGCAGCGAGCCCAACGATCCGAATTGACCCCGCGTCTGAATCATCTGCGGTACGCCGAGCGTCGGGCCCTGCGCCGCGTGCAGCGCCATGAACACGGCGCCGGCAAGATTGCCGACCGCCAGGCCGAGGACGGCCCAAATGAAGGGCAGCGCGAACACGGTCACCGCAAGGCCGCCCGTGACGATGGTCAGGAGCATCAGATTAGAGCCGAACCACACGGTGAACAGATCGCCGTAGGTGCCGTGGCGCTGATCGTGCGCGATCGGCTGGATCGTGGAGAGTTCAAGCCGGGTCGGCTGTTCTCGGTCGTTCATGCAGTCTGTCCTCGAACGCTTCGTCGTCAGCGCCGCTTGCGCCGCTGCGGCTGCAGGGGGCCCGCCATGCCCGGGATGTAAGAGTCCGAGATGAGCGCCTCGCAGTGCCGTTCAAAGGCCTCCACGAGGCGGGTCTTCTTGAGCTCTTTCAAGGTTGCAATGCCGATTCGTACGGGTGGTTGATCGCCAGTCAAGGGAATACGGAAAACACGACGACCGTCGAGCGCCACGTCCGCCCGCGGCCGCACGTTCGCGAGAGTATAGCCAAGGCCGTTCGCCACCATGGTGCGCACCACATCGAGTTTGGCCGACGACCAAACGATGTTCGGCTTCAGGCGCTCGCGGATGAACAGCGCGAGAAAATACTCGCGGCTCATGGGCATGTCGAGCAGCACCATCGGCAGCGCCGCCAATTGGCTCAATTTGATGGTGCGTTCGTGCGCCAATGGATGCGAGGCGCCGAACAGCGCATACGGCGGCAGCGTCGCGAGCGGAGAAAATGCGATGTCGTCGCTGATCTGCAAATCATACGTGAGTGCAAGCTCGGTCTCCGCGCGCCGCAGACTCGTCAACAGCGTCTCCTGATCGCCCTCCAGAGGATGGATCTGCGTCTCCGGATACGCCTTCAAGAACGAATTCACCACCTCCGGCATGGCGATGGGCGCGAGGGTGGAGAACCATCCTACGGACAATTCGCCGCGCAGCTGGTGGCTGATGTCGGCAGCGGCCGAATACAACCCTTCCGCCTGTTTGAGCAGCTGCTTCGCGTCGCGCAGCAGCGCGCGGCCGGCGGGTGTCAGCGAGAGCCCCTGCGCATGGTGGCGCAGGAACAATTGCACCTCGAGCTCCCGCTCGATGTGCGAGATGGCCGTCGAAATCGCCGGCTGCGAGATGTTGGCGCGCTTCGATGCTTGGGTGATGCTGCCCGTCTCCGCGGCCGCAATGAAGTACGCAAGCTGACGCAGCGTAAATTTCATGCCGCTCATTTTTTTCACGAGTCGCCGGGGACACCGAAATTCGGCGCCTGGCCCGGATCGATGGCGCGGCGCACGTAGTCATCGATTTGGGGCGCGTAAATCTCCCACACGCGCGCAAGCTCTGCGACCGGATCCGCATCGCTCCAATCGACGCGTAAATCGACGATCGGCCAGCTCACATCGCGGACGACGAGCAAACCCGCCGAATGGACCGGTCCCGCCTCCCCGCCCCGCGCCGCGCCGGCGCGCAGCGCGTCGAGGAGGCGCGCGCCGAGGTGCCCGCTCGCCTCCTCGAACGCCTGCAGCATGGCGTTCGGAACATCGGCATGCGCGAGTAAATTACCGGCCGCCGCAGCATGCACCCCGGCGCGGGCGCTGACGAGCCCGAGCGCGCGCTCGCCCGAAAAGACCGCCGGCGGCCCGTGCGCGCCAATGACGACCAATTGCCGATAGGCGCCGAACGGCGTCGCGGCCAGTGCGGCCTCGAGCGCCGCTTGTGCGCTCACCCCCTGCGCCAGCCGATCGAGGATACGCGGGCCCAAGGCCGGGTCGGTGATGTTCTGCGTCGCCACGGCGCCCGCTCCGGCGCGGGCGTGTGCGCAGCGCGCCGCGACCGCCGGCGATGAGGAGGCGATCGCCACTCCGAACATCGGCGGCGTCGCCGTACGTGCAACGATTGAGAATGTCACCCGTCAGCTCTCGTCGGGTATGACTGCAATCACGTCCACTTCGACCAGCCATTCGGGGCGCGCCAGTCCGGCGACCACGATGCCGGTCGAGACCGGATAGACGCCCTTCAGCCAGCGTCCGATGGTTCGATAGACCGGCTCCCGATAGCGCGGGTCGGTCAAATAGATCGTCACCTTGCAAATATGATCGAGTCGCGCGCCCGCCTCGGACAGCAGTCGCTCGATGTTCGCCATCGCCTGCTCGGCCTGCGCAGCCGCATCTCCCACGCCGACGTTTGCAGCCGTCTCGAGATCCTGCCCCACCTGACCGCGGACGAACACCGTGCGGCCCCGCGCGACGACCGTTTGACACAGATCATTGTCGAGCTTCTGCTCCGGATAGGTATCGCGCGTGTTGAACTTACGAAGACGTGTGTGCATGGGAGACTCCGAAGAACGGGCGGCAATGACCGGCAACTATGATCGACATTCGGGCCCGGGAGCATGATCCTCCAAACCCGGGCTCATATAAACTAACGATTTATGGCGATCGGCTTCCGAAATTCGGAAGCATAGGCGGCTTTGCGCACCCCATGCCGGCGCCGGGAATCGAGAGACGCCGGGCTCACGGCAAGCCGGGCGGCTTCGGGCCGCCGGTCGCCCAATCGAGCAGCTGCGCGAGATGCACCACCGGCAGACCGCTCGCCGCGCGGATTTGCATCATGCAGCCGATGTTGCCGGTCGCGATGATATCGGGCGCCAGCGCGCTGAGCGCCCGCGCCTTGCGCGCACCCAAGCGCTCGGCGATCTCGGGCTGCAGGACGTTGTAGACGCCGGCCGAACCGCAGCAGAGGTGAGCCTCTTGCGGCACGCGTACGTCGAATCCCGCCTCATTGAGCAGGCGTTCCGCTGCGGCCCCGACTCGCTGGCCATGCTGCAAAGAGCAGGCGGGGTGATAGCCGACAATCGCGCGCGGCACGGGCACGATCGGCGGCAAACCGATGCGGTCCAGCAATTCGCTCAAATCACAAGTGACCGCGGCTACGCGGGCCGCCCTGTCCGCATAGCGCGCATCATTGCGCAACAGATGAGCGTAGTCGCGAATCACGGGGCCGCACCCCGAGGCAGTGACGACGATGGCATCCAACGGTGGTTGGAGGTCGAGTTCGCGCTGCCACGCATCGATGTTTGCGCGCGCGAGCGCGAGCGCCTCTCCCTCCCGCCCGAGGTGATGCGACAGGGCCCCGCAGCAGCCCTCGCGTCGCGCCCGGATCACTTCCACACCGGCGCGCTCGAGCAGCCGCACCGTGGCCTCCTGGATCTCGGGATCGAGTACCGGCTCGACGCATCCGCGTGCGAGCCCCACACGCCACTTGCGTGCGGACGGCTGCCGTGTCCCGGCCGCCGGCGCGCGCGAGCGCGGTATTTGTCTTGCTGTCCGCCGCAGACGCAGCAGGCTCGCAAGGGGACGCAAGCTCGGAATGCCTTCGAGTAAACCCGTGAACGGCTGCACCAGGGCACCCAATCCCAGGGCGATTCGAAACCGGGCACGATGCGGCAGGACTGCCGCGAGCACCGCGCGCAAAGCGCGATCCTTGAGCGGTCGGCGGTAATGCTCCTCGACGTAAGCGCGCCCCTTGTCGATGATCCTCCGATAGCTCACGCCCGAGGGACAATGTGTTTCGCAAGAGAGGCATGACAGGCAGCGATCGAGATGCTTGACCACCTGCGCCGAGGGCCTCGCGGAGGTCTCCAGCATTCCCTTGATCAAATAGATGCGCCCGCGCGGACTGTCGAGCTCATCGCCGAGCAGGACGTAGGTCGGGCACGTCGCCGTGCAGAATCCGCAGTGCACGCACTTGCGGATGGCCCCGGCGGCGGCGGCCGTCGCGGGGTCGGCGAGCAGCACCGGGTCGAATCTGGTCTGCATCAGTGATCGGCTGCCGGATCGAGGCCGGGATTGAGGATGCCGCACGGATCGAATGCGGCCTTCACCCGCTCCTGCAAACGCGTGACCCCGGGGTCGCGGTCGACACCGGCCGAGAGTGCGGCGCGCATCGTGAGCGGGGCGCGAATCAGCGTGGCATATCCACCGAGCGATCGGGCGATGGCGCGAATCGGGCCTGCTCGTGCGGGTGCAACGCTCTCGGGCACCGCCGCCCACACGAGCGCGCCGCCCCAGTCGGAAAGATAGTGCGCCGCCTCGCAGGCGAGCCGCGATGGGACCTGCCCACCGCGCGCCGGTGGAACCGAGATCCTCCACAGCACGTATCCGGCCACCGGCAGCGCATCGAGTGAGCTCACACGCCGCCAAAATGCGCTGCTCTCCTCGGCTTCGATGTTCTCGCACGCACCAGCCGGCTGCAAGACGCGCAGCAGCTCGGCGCAGCGCACCTCGACCGAAGGACCGAAGCCTTCCACGCGCAAGGCCGTCGTCGGGTTCGGCGCATGCAGATGGGCCGCCGCCGACACGGAAGCCGTCGTTGCCATCGCGCAGTTCATGAGCTCCTGAGCCGCATCGCTCGTGAGTCCCCTGATCAGCAGGGTTTTCTCGGCGCGCGGCCGCGGCAGCACCCGCATGGTGATGGTCAGGAGAACCGCCAACGTCCCCCAAGAGCCCGCCATGAGCTTCGGCAAATCGAACCCGGTAACGTTCTTGACCACCGCGCCGCCGCCCTTGAGGGACTCACCTCGGCCGGAGACAGCGGTGAAGCCCAGGATATGATCGCGCGCTGCGCCGCTCGCGAGGCGCCTTGGACCCGAGACGTTGACGGCGACGACGCCGCCGAGAGTCGCGCGTCCCGGGGCCGAACCGAATAGCGGAGCGTGATCGAACGGCTCGAATGCCAGCATCTGCCGGCGCTCCGCCAGCGCAGCGTCGAGCTCGATCAGCGGCGTTCCGGCCCGCGCCGTCACCACGAGCTCATCCGCATCGTAATTCGTGATGCCGGCCACGGCGCTCATGTCGAGCACGGCCGCCGAGTCGATCGGCGAGCGCATGAGCCGCTTCGAGCCGCCGGCGCACACCGCCAGGCCGCGCCGCTCGGCCAGCGCCTCGGCAACGACCTGCTCCACTTCGGCCGCCGTCGCCGGCGTGTAGCGTAAGGATTGCGCCATGGGTCAGAATCGCGGAATACCGGGAAACGGGACCGCTCCGCGGTGCACATGCATGCGCCCGAGTTCGGCGCAGCGATGCAGTTGAGGGAACACCTTTCCCGGATTGAGCAGCATGGCGGGATCGAAGGCGCATTTGATGCGCTCTTGATGGGCGAGATCCACGTCGTTGAACATCTCGCCCATCAGATCGCGCTTCTCCACCCCCACGCCGTGCTCTCCGGTCAGGACACCGCCCATCGCCACGCAAGTGCGCAGGATCTCCGCGGCGAACGCCTCCGCCTGATCGAGTTCACCCGGCGCATTCGCGTCGTAGAGAATCAACGGATGCAAATTGCCGTCACCGGCATGGAACACGTTGGCCACCCGCAGGCCGTAGCGCTGTGCCATGCCCGTCATCCGTGCGAGCATGTCGGGCAAGGAGCGGCGCGGGATGGTGCCGTCGATACAATAGTAATCCGGCGAAATTCTTCCGATGGCCGGAAATGCCGCTTTGCGTCCCGCCCAAAAGCGCAGCCGTTCGTGTTCACTCGCCGAGATGCGCACCGTAGTGGCATCGTTGCGGGTGGCGATGCCGGTCACCAACTCCATGAGATGCCTGCACTCCTGCTCCGGGCCATCGACCTCCACGATGAGCAGCGCATCGACGTCGCGGGGATAGCCGACGCCGAGGAAATCCTCGGCCGCATGGATCGCAGGCCGGTCCATCATTTCCATGCCGGCCGGAATGATGCCGTGCGCGATGACGTCGGCGACGCACTGTGCCGCGGACTCGACCGTCGCAAATCCGAGCAACATCGCCTGCGCCGTCTGGGGCTTGACCAGCAGCCGCAGCGTCACCTCCGTGACCACGCCGAGCAGGCCTTCCGAGCCGATGGCGAGGCCCAACAGGTCATACCCCGGCGCATCGAGTGCCTTGCCGCCGAGCTCGATCACTTCCCCGCTCATCAAGACGATCTTCAGGCCGAGCACGTTGTGCGCCGTCATGCCGTACTTGAGGCAATGCACTCCGCCGGAATTCTCGGCGACGTTGCCGCCGATGGTGCAGGCGATCTGACTCGAAGGATCCGGCGCATAGTAAAAGCCACGCGCGGCGACCGCCTGCGATACCGCGAGATTGGTCACTCCCGGCTGCACGACCGCCGCCCGATTGTCGTAGTCGATGTCGAGAATCTTGCTGAGCCGGCTGAGGCCGAGCAAGATGCCGTCCTCGAGCGGCAGAGCGCCGCCGGAGAGCGATGTGCCGGCGCCACGCGGCACGACCTTGACCTGGTGATCGTTGCACCATCGAAGAATGGCGGATATCTGCGCGGTGTTCTCCGGCAGCACGACCAGCAGCGGCTTTTGGGCGTAGGCGGTCAGGCCGTCGGACTCGTACGGCGCCAGCTCGTCGAGGTGATCGATCACGCCCTCACCGGGCACGATCGCGCGCATCGCGCTCGAGATGTATGCCCGGCTCGCGAGGGTGCGCGAATCGGGCGGCGGCATTGTTACCGTCATCCGCTGCACCTCCGCGATGATCCCTCGGCACTGCACATCATGCGGGCAGTATGCACGCTGCCCCACGCCGGGCAAGCGCGCCCCCCGGGGTTGGATTGACAAGGATCGGGAGGGTGCGTAGATTCCAGCGCCTCGCGATCGGCGGACCCATCATGCCCAGGTGGCGGAACTGGTAGACGCGCTGGTTTCAGGTACCAGTGGAGCAATTCGTGGAGGTTCGAGTCCTCTCCTGGGCACCAAATAAATCAATAAGATACGCGATATTATTAATTTTAATTATAGACCGATTCGCAGCTTCAGCCGCGTACCGGTGTTCGAGGTCAGGTAGCTCTCCTCGGCGACGCGCACCAGATCGCGTCCCTCGTTCTTGGCGATGTAGAGTGCTGCATCGGCGCGCGCGATCAGCTCATCGAGCGATCTCGCGCCCGCCTCGTTGGTCGCGAGCCCGGCGCTGATGCTCACGCGCAGCTCGCTTCCGACCGCCGGCAGCGGTATCCCGAACACCAGCGTGCGCAGCCGCTCCAGGCTCGAGAGGGCGAGATCGAGCGGCGTGTCGGGCATCACCAGCAGAAACTCCTCACCGCCCCATCGTCCCAGGATGTCCGTGTCCCGCAGCGCCTCGCGGCCGGCTCGAGCGAACTCCTTCAACACGAAGTCGCCCGTCGCGTGGCCGCAGCGGTCGTTGATGACCTTGAAGTGATCCATGTCGATGACGGCAAGGGTCAACGCCTGGTGCGTGTCGCTCGCCGCTTGCAATGCGGCCGCCGCGAGCTCCGCGGTACGCCGACGGTTGGGCAACCCGGTCAGTGCATCCTGGCTCGCGAGCGTCACCAGCTGTTGCCGGTAGCGGCGGGTCGTGACCAGAAAGTAGATGAGCAGCGCGATGACCACGACGCCAAGCAGCACGACCACCGCGTTCCAGCGCAACTGCTGCGCCTGGCGGTGCGACTGCTCCTGCGAGACGGCGAGCTCGCGCTGCAGCGATGCATTGCGCTCGACTTCCCGGTCGGTTTCGAAGCGCGCCCGCAATGCTCCCGCCTGCCGATTGCGCTCGGCGTCGTTCGCCGTCGTGTAGCGGCTCGCGTATTCCTGCAGATCGCTGTAGGCGTCGCGGTAATTGTGCAGCGCCGCGTTCGCGCGTGCCCGCCAGTGGTAAATCGACGCCACGTGACGCGGCGGCATGTCGGCCCCGTTGTGATCGAGCACTTTGTTCAGGATCGCGAGCGCGCGCTCCGGGTGGCCCGATCCCAGATCGATGCGCGCCTGCAAGGCTTGCGTTTCCTTTACGGAATCCGCCGAATTCGCAATGCTGAATCGGCGCAGCGCTCCCGCGCATTCTCGCTCGGCCGGCTTGAGTTCGCCGAGTTCGATGTGCGCTTCGCAGATCCGCTGATCGGCGAAGGCGATGCCCTGCGAGTCGGCGAGCGAAATGCTGAGCTTGCGGGCTTGCGTGAATTCGATGATCGCCGCGTTGTAGTTGCCCATCAATTTCAGGATCTGGCCGCGCATGAAACGCGACACGGAGAGGTTCATCGTGGCGTCATTCTCGGTATCCCAGTCGATTTTCTCCTGGTTGAGCGTCAGAGCCTGGCTGTAGTCGCCCATGCTGCGCATGACCAGCGACAGGTAGTCCGCCGACATGATGTGCGGCTCGGTGACGGCGGGGGCGATGCTGGCACGGTACGCCTGAGTCAGCGTGACGATGGCCAGATCCTCCCGATCGAGGCGGTGCTCGAGCAGACCGCGGGTGATCAGCAGGCAGGTGTCGGCCGTCGAGCCGCGGGGCTGCAGTACGCGCGCGGCCTCGATCGCCTCGATCGCGCCCGCGATGCCGGCTTTGTCATAGACGCTGTCGGCGTACACCGCCAGCAGTTCGAGATGCACCCATCCGTGGTCCGGTGTGAGCGCAAGACCTTTCGCCGCCGTTCGGCGCGCGTCGGAGTCGAGCTCGAGAATGCCGTAGGCCTCCGCTTCGACCGCATACAAGGAGGCCATCCGAGTGGCGTTGCGCGCGGCGTCCGGCAACGGTTGACGCTTGAGAGCATCGAGTACCGCCATCGCTTGTTGGAGCGCTTTGCTCGCATCGACGGCGATGAGTTCTTGCAGGCGAGCGATTTCGGCGTCCGGGTCGACGAGGCAGCTCGCCCAACCAGCTGAGGGAAGGCACGCGAAGAGGAGCAGCGCCCAGGGCCGCCACGAGAGTCGCGCCGCGTGCTTGGCGTGTCGGCCCGAATGCCTGAAACTACACATGAGTCCGCGAACGCTACGTCGTTGGTGGGTTGCAATCGACCCAGAGGATCACGATTTCTCAACTTAACGGGAAGGGTCGGTGAGGGGGCGCGCAAATACGTGCGTCCGCGGGGAGAATGTGATGCATGTCGCAGTAGCAAGTTCGTGAATAGAGGCGCATATTTGCCTTAATCGAAGAACAACTAAGCATCCGAGGATCATTGCATGGCAGTATCGTTCCTGGACCGGGAAAGCACCGTCGCACCCCCGGGTTACGACCGCTTTTTGGTTCCACCTGCAGCCCTGGCAGTGCACCTGTCGATCGGTCAGGTGTACGCATTCTCGACCTTCAATCTGCCGCTCACTAAACTGATCGGCATCACCCATTCGGCGCCCGGCGATTGGAAGCTGACCGAGATGGGCTGGGTGTTTTCCATCGCCATCGCCGTTCTCGGCCTGTCGGCCGCGCTGTTCGGACGATGGGTTGAGCGGGTGGGGCCGCGCAAGTCCATGTTTACCGCCGCGCTCTGTTTCGGCGGTGGGTTCATCGTGTCCGCGGTGGGCATTCATTTTCATCAGCTGTGGCTGCTCTATTTGGGATACGGCATGCTGGGAGGCTGCGGTCTCGGCATCGGCTATATCTCTCCGGTATCCACCTTGATCAAGTGGTTTCCGGACCGTCCGGGCATGGCGACCGGCATGGCTATCATGGGTTTTGGCGGCGGGGCACTGATTGCGGCACCTCTGTCGCTGCTGCTGATGGAGCACTTCAAGACTTCCACTTCCAACGGGGTGCTCGAAACCTTCGTGACCATGGGCGTCATCTACTTCATGTTCATGATGATCGGCGTCTACTCGGTCCGTGTACCCGAGCTGGGGTGGAAACCGGCAGGTTGGATTGCCCCTGCGAAGCCCGTGTCCTTGGTGACTCGAGCCAACGTCGCGGTCGATGTCGCGTGGAAGACCCCGCAATTCTGGTTGCTGTGGGTCGTGCTGTGCATGAACGTGACCGCCGGCATTGGCGTGCTGGGTCAGGCCTCGCCGATGATTCAGGAGATCTTCAGCGGCCGCGTCAGCGCCTCGGCGGCTGCGGGCTTCGTCGGCCTGCTGAGTCTCTTCAACATGGGCGGCCGATTCGTCTGGGCGAGCGCCTCCGATTATATCGGCCGGAAGAACACCTATCTGGTGTTCTTTGGGCTCGGCATCCTGCTCTATTCGGCCGTGCCGACGCTCGGGCACGTCGGCTCGATTCCCTTATTCGTGGCTGCGTTCGCCGTCATTCTGTCGATGTACGGCGGCGGATTCGCGACCATTCCCGCGTATTTGCGCGACATCTTCGGCACCATGCACGTCGGCGCCATCCATGGCCGGCTGTTGACCGCATGGTCCGTGGCGGGCGTGCTCGGCCCGGTGCTGGTGAACTACATTCGTCAATTCCAGATCGAGAGCGGCGTGCCGAAGGCGCAAGCCTATTCGATCACCATGTACATCATGTGCGCCCTGCTGCTCGTAGGGCTTCTCTGCAATCTCGGCATTCGTGCAGTCGCCGAGAAACATCATCACCGCCTGGAAACACCCCCCTAGAGGTTTGACGTCATGAAAGCCCGCTTCATCATCTTGTGGCTCTCGGTTAGCGTGCCGCTCTTGTGGGGCGTCATGAAGACATTGCAAAATGCCCTCAAGTTGTTCCAGTAGTCTGCGGCGGCAAACGCAAATACCAAAAGGAAGCGCCCATGAATCTGCACCTGAGCCTCAGCATCGCTCCGATCATCGCCCTCATCGCCGGCATTCTGATATTGATCGTCCCGCGACTGCTCAATTTCATCGTCGCGATCTACCTGATCATCACCGGTCTCCTGGGTCTGTTCGGCGACGGTGGTTGGTTTCACATGCACTAGTCAGATGATTCCCGCAAGAACCCCACCGTTCGGGCTCCCAAGACCGGTACAAGCGTCCCAGCCTGCCTGGGCGCTGAACTCACCGTTGGCGCCCTGCGTTATGTCACGAAAGGCGCGAGGGTTACCGTAGAGCCGGGGATTGATGTAGCCCGCTGCCTTGCCCGCGGACGCATCGATTCGCGCGATCAGTGCCGCCCACAGCGGGGCCACGGCACTCGTTCCACCGATGACGGTGTCGGCCCCATCGACGCGCACCACGTATCCGCTATTCGGATCGGCATCGCCGGCCACGTCGGGCACCCCACGCATCGTGAGCGGGACCGTGCCACCCTGAACCATGCGTGCGCTGATGCCTTTCTGCCAGGCGGGTAGAGGAAAGAAGCCGCTGACGCCGCCGCCGCTGGCGCCGCCCCGCGTGCCATCGTCCCACACGGTCTCGGCGGCGATGGCGCCTGCGCCGCGCGCAAGCTCGTGCCGCCGCACGCGAGGGCGAATGGACTCGAGGCCGGGAAGTCGACGTGATCGGCGCCGTCGCTCACGCCGTCGCCCGAACCGTTGTCGCCGGAGGCGACGCAAATCGTGATCCCCAAGGTCGCCGCCGCCTGAAAGGCCCCGTCCATGGCCGTCATCGGCGCTTGCGCCGTCCAGGATGACTCGGGTCCTCCCCAACTGATCGACAGAATCGACGGATGGTGCGTTCGCATCGTGAATCGCCGTGGTGATCGCATCGAGAAACCCCGCATCCGTGTTCGGCGCGAAATACACGACGACACTCGCGCCTGGCGCAATGGCGCCGACGATCTCGACATCGAGCATGACTTCGCCGTCCGGTCCATTGGCATCGCCGGTCGGACTGTTGGCCCCGTGATCCACCGACACCGCCGTGATGCGCGGCGCAGCAAGGTTCAGCGCCTTGAAGTAGGCCGTGAGGTCCGCAGGGCGAAATCCGCCGCCGAGTTCGATGATCCCAACGCTTTGCCCTTCGCCGGTGCCCGGCGGGAACCCGTAGAGCGATGCGATCTGCGGCGGCGAGAAGGAAGCGGGCGTGGCCGCCCCCCGGCCGATTGACGCTGCCCGCTGCCGGTCAGGATCTTAAAATGCGGCTTCGCCTGCGGACGGTTATCGAGTCCGAGGACCGCCTCGACGATCCCATCCAACTCCGCAGGCAAGTGGATGGGCCCCGTGCGGCCGCGGTATGTGCCGCCGGGAGCACCCGTCCGATGCAGCTGAACGCCGAACGCGGCGCTGAATTGTGCGACGGTGCCCGACACGATCATCGTGCGGCGCGCGGCGTGCTCCTGCACCACGAGCAGATGTTGCGCCTGTGCAAAGGCACGGACCTGCGCGAAGTCGGCTGGATCGGCGCCGTGCTCGCGCGCGAACGCCTCTCGGCTTAGATAATCGGCAGCGCGCCCGGCGGTGGAGAGCGCCGCAATCCGTTCGCGCATCCGCTCCACGGCGCGGCGGCGCACGATCACGCTCACCTCCAAGCGTTCCGCGGGATCCGCGGGCTCGAGCACCGAAGCACCGGGTACGGCGGCGCGTTCACTGCCCTTCAATGGAATGTTTGCCATGGCATCGTCCTCGGCGTGGGTGCACTCGCACAAGTGTACGCACGCCGACACGCCGCAGCATCGACGCCGGAGATTGTAATTTTTACCAACTGAGCGCCGCGCACTTCAGTGGACTTTTCCGCGCTCCTTTGCCAAGATTTATTTGCAGCGGCTTAGATCCGAAACGACAACAAACAAACTGGGGTCGGGATGGATTTCCAATAGGGTGCGCGTGCGGCGTAGCGGAGATCGGCGGTGCAGCGGCCCTATTCTTCGCCGTCGCAATCCCGCCGCTGACCTGACACCCGCCGGCTTTCAGATCGACCGTGACGCCCAAGGGCATCGCGGACAGGGTGGGGGTTAATCATGGAATCAATTCCGGGCGTCGGGCGCAGGAAAAAGGCCAATGGGAACGTTGCCGCCGCCATTGCGGCAACTCCCCATTTCGATCTGCACGAGTTGCTCGACGCGCTGAACGCGATGCAGGCCGGCAATTTTTCAGTGCGTTTGCCGGGATCTCAAACCGGCGTCGCGGGCAAGGTCTGCGATGCCTTCAATATCATCGTCGCCGCGAATCAACGCATCGCCCAGCAGCTCGAGCACGTGGGAGAAGTCGTCGGACGGCAGGGAAAGACGCGCACGCGCGTGCGGTTCGGCTTATCGGACGGCGCATGGGCCGACATGGAGGGCTCCGTCAATGCCCTCATCGATGATTTGCTGTGGCCCACCACCGCGGTCACCCGCACGGTGACCGCCGTCGCCCGCGGCGATTTGCTGCAGACCGTGCCGCTCGATGTGGATGGGCGCGCGCTCAAGGGCGAGTTCCTGCGCTCGGCGAACATCGTCAATACCATGATCAAACAGCTGAGCGTATTCACCTCCGAGGTGACCCGCGTCGCGCGTGAAGTGGGCACCGACGGCAAGCTCGGCGGCCAGGCCCAGGTGCGCGAGGTGACTGGCGTTTGGAAGGACCTCACCGAGAGCGTCAATTCGATGGCATCGAACTTGACCGCCCAGGTGCGCAACATCGCCGAGGTCACCATTGCCGTTGCAAACGGCGACTTGTCGAAGAAGATCACCGTGGACGTGCGCGGCGAGATTCTGCAAGTTGAAGGAAGCCATCAACACCATGGTCGATCAGCTGCGTTCGTTCGCCTCCGAAGTGACGCGGGTGGCGCGCGAGGTGGGCACCGAAGGCAAACTCGGCGGACAAGCCCTCGTGCCCGGCGTCGCCGGCACGTGGAAGGACTTGACCGACTCGGTGAACGCGATGTGCGGCAATCTCACCGCGCAAGTGCGCAATATCGCGCAGGTCACCACCGCCGTGGCACGCGGGGATCTATCGCGAAAGATCACGGTGGATGTCTCGGGGGAAATCTTCGAACTCAAGAGACCATCAACACCATGGTCGATCAGCTCAACGGCTTCGCCGGCGAAGTGACGCGCGTCGCGCGTGAGGTCGGGACCGAAGGCCGCCTGGGCGGCCAGGCCCAAGTGCCGGGCGTCGCCGGTACCTGGAAGGACTTGACCGACAACGTGAATTCGATGGCCTCGGATCTCACCGCGCAGGTGCGCAATATCGCCGAGGTGTCCACGGCGATCGCGAGCGGCAATCTCTCCAAGAAGATCACCGTGATCGTGTCGGGAGAAATTCTCGAGTTGAAGGAGACCATCAACACGATGGTGGATCAGCTCAACGCCTTCGCCTCCGAAGTGACGCGGGTGGCGCGGGAAGTGGGTACCGAAGGGCGGCTGGGCGGACCGACCAACGTGCGCGGCGTCGCGGGCACGTGGAAGGATCTCACGGAGAACGTGAACTCCATGGCCTCGAACCTGACGGGGCAAGTGCGCAACATCGCCGAAGTGACCACGGCGGTGGCCAACGGAGACTTTTCGAAGAAGATCACGGTCGACGTCAAGGGCGAGATCCTGGAACTCAAGGACACCATCAACACGATGGTGGACCAACTCAATGCGGTTGCCGGCGAGGTGACGCGCGTCGCGCGCGAGGTGGGCACGAAGGCAAGTTGGGCGGTCAGGCGCAACTCAAGGGCGTGGCGGGTACTTGGAAGAATCTCACCGATTCGGTGAATTCCATGGCCTCGAACTTCACCGGCCAAGTCCGCAACATCGCCGAGGTGGCGACCGCCGTGGCTCAGGGCGACCTGTCGAAGAAGATTACCGTGACGGTGTCGGGCGAGATCCTCGAATTCAAGGAAACGATGAACACCATGGTCGACCAGCTTCGCTCCTTCGCCGGCGAGGTGACCCGCGTGGCGCGCGAAGTCGGTACGGAAGGCCGCCTCGGCGGCCAGGCGCAAGTACCGGGCGTCGCCGGCACCTGGAAGGACTTGACCGACTCGGTGAACTCCATGGCCGGAATCTCACCGCGCCGGTGCGCAACATCGCGGAAGTATCCACTGCCATCGCCAACGGCGATCTGTCGCGCAAGATAACGGTCGACGTACGCGGGGAAATATTGCAGCTCAAAGAGACCTTCAACACCATGGTCGATCAGCTCAACCGCTTTGCATCGGAGGTCACTCGCGTCGCGCGTGAGGTAGGAACCGAAGGCAAGCTCGGAGGTCAGGCGAACGTACCCGGCGTCGCCGGTACGTGGAAAGATCTCACCCAAAACGTCAACTCCATGGCCTCGAACCTCACCGGACAGGTGCGCAATATCGCGGAGGTCACGACGGCCGTGGCGCGCGGCGACCTGTCGCGCAAGATCACCGTCGACGTCAAGGGTGAAATCCTCGAACTCAAGAACACCATCAACACCATGGTCGACCAGTTGAACGCCTTCGCCGGCGAAGCACCCGAGTCGCTCGTGAAGTAGGCACCGAAGGAAAACTCGGCGGCCAGGCCCAGGTGCCGGGCGTTGCGGGCACTTGGAAGGATCTCACCGACAACGTCAATTCGATGGCGGGCAATCTCACCGGCCAGGTACGCAACATCGCCGAGGTCGCGACCGCCATCGCGACCGGCGATTTGTCGCGCAAGATCACCGTCGACGTGCGCGGCGAGATTCTGCTCTTCAAGGAAACGTTGAATACCATGGTAGATCAGCTGCGCTCCTTCGCCGGTGAGGTGACGCGGGTGGCGCGCGAGGTGGGCACCGACGGCCGCTTGGGCGGACAGGCGGTTGTCCCGGGAGTAGCCGGCACTTGGAAGGATTTGACCGACAACGTGAACCTGCTGGCGGCGAACCTCACGACGCAGGTGAGAAATATCGCCGAAGTCACGACCGCGGTCGCACGCGGTGACCTATCGCGTAAGATCACCGTGGACGTAAAAGGCGAGATCCTCGAGCTCAAGAACACCATCAACACGATGGTCGACCAGTTGAACGGCTTCGCCGGCGAAGTGACGCGCGTGGCGCGCGAGGTTGGCACCGAGGGGCGGCTCGGCGGCCAGGCCCAAGTACCCGGCGTCGCGGGAACCTGGAAGGACTTCACGGATACCGTCAACGTCATGGCGGCGAACTTGACCGAGCAGGTGCGCGGAATCGTGAAGGTAGTGACCGCGGTCGCCAACGGCGATTTCAAGCAAAACCTCACCGTCGCCTCCAAGGGCGAAGTCGCGGCGCTGGCCGAGACGATCAACAACATGACCAATACGCTCGCGACCTTCGCCGATCAAGTGACGACCGTCGCGCGCGAAGTGGGCGTCGAGGGCCGGCTCGGCGGCCAAGCTAACGTGCCCGGCGCCGCCGGCACCTGGAAGGATTTGACGGGAAACGTCAATCTGCTCGCCGCGAACTTCACGACCCAGGTACGCGCAATCGCGGAAGTGGCCACCGCGGTCACCAAGGGCGATCTGACCCGATCGGTGCAGGTGGAGGCGCGCGGCGAGGTCGCCGAACTCAAGGACAACATCAACACCATGATCGGCAACTTGCGCCTCACCACGGACCAGAATACCGAACAGGACTGGCTCAAGACCAACCTCGCCCGCTTCACCAACATGTTGCAGGGCCAGCGCGATCTGATCACCGTCGGCCGCCTGCTGCTGTCGGAGCTCGCACCGCTGGTCGAGGCCCAGCAAGGGGTCATCTATCAGGTCGACGTCGACGATGCGGCCAATGCGCTCAAGCTGCTGTCCGCCTACGCCGACGGCGCCACGGAAGGACACGCTGAGCGGCTTGAGGCTCGGCGATGGGCTCATCGGCCAATGCGCGCGCGACGCGCGACGCATGCTGATCACGGAAATGCCGGAGAACGTGGTGCCGATCACCTCCGGCCTGTTCAAGGCGGCGCCGCGGCACGTCATCGTTCTGCCGGTCCTGTTCGAGGGTCAGGTCAAGGCGGTGATCGAGCTCGCCTCGCTCGGGGGGCTTCACGGATCTGCAGCTCGCCTTCCTCGAACAGCTGACGAACTCCATCGGCATCGTTCTGAATTCCATCGAGGCGACGATGCAGACCGAAGGTCTACTCAAGCAGTCTCAGCAGCTCGCCACCGAGCTGCAGACCCAGCAGCGCGAGCTGCAGCAGACCAACGAGAAGCTCGAGCAAAAGGCGCAGCAGCTCGCCGAGAGCCGCAACGTCGAGGTCGAAGCGAAGAATCAGGAAATCGAGCAGAGGCGGCGCGCCGTCGAGGAGAAAGCCACCGAGCTCGCGCTCGCCTCGAAATACAAGTCCGAATTCCTGGCCAACATGTCGCACGAGCTGCGCACGCCGCTCAACAGCATTCTCATTTTGGGCCAGCAGCTCGCCGAAAACCCCGACGGCAACCTCACCAACAAGCAGGTCGAATTCTCCCGCACCATTCACGCCGCGGGAACCGACCTGCTGAATCTCATCAGCGACATTCTCGACCTTTCCAAGATCGAG
>CAWDGY010000026.1:0-30709 GCA_963801865.1 uncultured Gammaproteobacteria bacterium
GGGCCGTGTCCTAGGCCTCTAGACGAAGGGAGCGTCGGTTAGGATCTGGGCCGCTTGAACCCAAGAGGGCTGGTAGTATACGGGCCAATTTTTTGGACTCAAGCGGAACTCCTCTTTTTGAATGTATCGTCGACTCAATTCCCGCATTTGACCATCCCTCGCGCCGAACATCCGATATCGCGCGCAGCGATCTCCGAACGCGCTGAAAGTGCTGTACCGACTCAAGGAGGCAGGCTACGAAGCGTTTCTGGTGGGCGGCGCGGTGCGTGATTTGCTCTTGGGGATCACGCCGAAGGATTTCGACGTCGCCACCAATGCGCTGCCGGAGGAAGTACGGCGGCTGTTTCGAAACTGCCGCCTGATCGGCCGCCGCTTTCGTCTCGCCCACGTGCATTTCGGCAGCGAGATCATCGAAGTCGCCACCTTTCGGGCCGCCGCGGCGCCGGAGCGCGAGGATGCCGAGGAATCGGATCTCGAGGCGGAGGCTCCGCTCGTCGAGGATTCCGAACACCGTGCGTTCGATACCACCGGCCGCATCCTGCGCGACAACATCTATGGAACGATCCAGGATGACGTTTGGCGCCGGGATTTCGGCGCGAACGGTCTTTATTACAACATCGAAGATTTCTCCATCTGGGATTTCGTCGACGGCGTGAGCGACGTGCGCGCGAGGCGCCTGAAGCTGATCGGAGATCCGGAAACCCGCTACCGCGAGGACCCCGTGCGCATGCTGCGCGCGGTGCGTTTCGCCGCGAAACTCGATTTCTCGATCGAGGCCGGCACCGAGCGTCCGATCCGGCAGCTCGCGTACCTGCTCGACGGCGTACCGCCGGCGCGCCTGTTCGACGAGTGCCTGAAGTTGTTTTTGTCCGGTTTCGGCGCCAAGTCGTTTGCCTTGCTGCAGCAGTACGGTTTATTCGAGCATCTATTTCCATTGTCGGCCGCGGCGTTTGCACTGCCGCCGTACGCGTACGCGCGCGAGATGCTCGAATTGGGCCTCGCCAATACCGACGCGCGTATCGTCGCCGATAAGCCGGTGACCCCGACGTTCCTGTTCGCCATTTTGTTGTGGGGTGCGGTGCTGCGCGAACTCAACGAACAACAAGCCGGTCCGGCACCGGATCTCGCGCAGCTCATGCAGGCGTGCGATACGGTCTTGCGGGCTCAGCAGGCGCGGGTCGCCATCCCGCGGCGCTTCGCGGTGCCCATGCGCGAGCTGTTGATGCTGCAGCCTCGCTTCAATCGCCGCAGCGGCATCAAGTCGCTCAGCTTGCTGCAGCATCCGCGATTTCGTGCGGCATACGATTTTTTGCTGTTGCGCGCGCAGGTCGGGGTGGCGGACCCGGAGCTGTCAAAATGGTGGACCGATATTCAAACGCTGCCGCAGGAGGAGCGCGTCGCGCTGGTCCAAGCGCGCCCTGCAGAGCCGGCGGCGGATGGCGCCTCGCCAATGCCGGGGCGGCGCCGGCGTCGGCGGCGCCGCGGCGGCGCCTCGCGCAGCTAAGGGTATGAAAGCGTTGTGGCGCCCCGCCTATATCGCAATCGGCAGCAATCTCAATCAGCCGCGGGACCGGGTGCTCGAAGCGTGCGAGCGGATCGCCGCGCTCGAAGGGACCCGAATCGAGCTGCGTTCACGCATGTACCGGACGAGCCCGATGGGACCAAAGGACCAGCCGGACTTCATCAATGCCGCGGTAGGCCTGGTGACCCGAGCTGCGCCTCAGGAACTGCTCGGGGCGCTCCTCGATATCGAGCGGCGGATGGGTCGAGAGCGGCACGAGCGCTGGGGACCGCGGCTCATCGATCTCGATCTCCTATGGATGGTCGGTGCACCCATCGAGCAGCCCGGGTTGACGCTGCCGCATCCCGGAGTGTCTGAGCGCAACTTCGTCCTGTATCCTCTCGATGATATTGCGCCAACGCTGGACATTCCTGGGCATGGCCGTGTCCGGGAGATGAAGTTGCGGTCGGGTGCGGACGGAATCTGTGTTTTGGAGCAATAGAAGAGCCTGCATGTGAGCGCAACCCCGCACCGCTTCATCGTCATCGAGGGGCCGATCGGCGTCGGCAAAACCAGCCTCGCGCGGCGATTGTCGCAATCCTTCGCAAGCCAGCTGGTGCTCGAGCAAGCGGAGCAGAATCCCTTCCTCGAGCGGTTCTACAAGAATCCGCGCGCGGCTGCATTTCAGACCCAGCTGTTCTTCTTGTTCCAGCGTGCCCGCCAGCTCGAGGAAGTGAGGCAAGAGGATCTGTTCGGCGCGGTGCGGATCGCCGACTATCTACTCGAGAAAGACCGATTGTTTGCGCGCGTGACGCTCGATGACGCCGAATACGCGCTGTACGAACGCGTCTACGAGCGCGTGGTGGTCGATGCGCCGAAGCCGGATCTCGTGGTGTACCTGCAGGCGCCGGTCGACGTGCTCATGGATCGCATCGCGAAGCGCGGAATTCGCTATGAGCAGCACATCGAGCGTGCCTACCTCGAAAAGCTCACGCAGGCGTATGCGCGATTCTTCCACAGCTACGATGCTTCGCCATTGCTGATCGTCAATTCGGCGGCCATCGATCCGGTCAGCAACGAGGGCGACTACCAATTGTTGTTCGCCGAGATCAGCAAGGCGCGGCGCGGCCGGCATTTCTTCAATCCCACCGGCAGCAGTCTGCTGCCCACCAATTAGGCCACCTCAGGCCGGGCTAGGGTCGGGCCGCAGCGGCCGGCGCCGAGTGGTGCTGTGCCAGTGCCCACCGTACGTGCTCCCGCACCAAAGGCGAGTCGGCGTGTTCGCGCTTCTGCAGGGCGGCGATGACCGCCGGTGAACTCGGAGCGTTGCCGAGCGCGACCGCCACGTTGCGCAGCCAGCGTTCGAAACCGATGCGCCCGATGGCGCTACCGCGCGTGCGCTCCGCGAATTGTGCCTCGCTCCAGGAGAACAGCGCCGCCAACTGCGTGCTGTCGAGCCCGTGGCGCACGCTGAAAGCCGGCTCGGCAGACGGTCGTGCAAACTTGTTCCACGGACAGGCGAGCTGGCAGTCGTCGCATCCGTAGATTCGATTGCCGATCGAGCGGCGAAATTCGAGCGGAATGGGGCCCGTGAGTTCGATCGTCAGATAGGAGATGCAGCGTCGGGCGTCGAGGCGGTAGGGTTCGACGATCGCGCCGGTGGGACAAGCCGGTATACAGGCGCTGCAGGAGCCGCAATGCGCCGTGGCGGCCTCGTCCCGCGGCAGCGCCAGGTCCAGGTAGATTTCACCGAGAAAGAAATATGATCCCGCCGCGCGGTCGATCAAATTGGTGTGCTTGCCGATCCAGCCCTGGCCGGCATTGCGCGCCAGCGCCTTTTCCAAAACCGGCGCGCTGTCGGTAAACGCGCGATACCCGAACGGACCCGCATGTTCGCGGATGCGGTCGCAGAGCATCTGCAGGCGGCGGCGGATGAGCTTGTGGTAGTCGCGGCCGAGTGCGTAACGCGATATGTAGCCGAGCGTGCCGTCGGCGAGCGTCGCCTCGGCATCGGCTGCCTGGGCGGGCCAATAGTCCATGCGGGCGCTGATGCAGCTGACCGTCCCCGGTACGAGTTCGGCAGGCCGCGATCGCTTGCTGCCGTGAGCGGCCATGTAGCGCATCTCGCCGTTGAAACCATCGCGCAGCCAATCGAGAAAATGCGCCTCATCGGCCGCCAAATCGATATTGGCCACGCCGATGCGCGCAAATCCCAACTCCGTGCCCCAGCGCCTGATGTCGGCGAGTAACGCGCCCGGGTCGAATGTGCGGGAATGAGCGCTCACGCTGCTCGGCCGAGCCCGGCGTTCGAAGGTTCTGCCCCGGCAGTGGGGTGTGTGGTGATTGGTGTCATACCGGGATGCGCAAAAGAGTTGGAATCCACTGTTCCGGATGAATGATACCTGGAGGTGGACCTCGCGACCGACCGTCGGAGACCGCGACGCGCACCGCTATACTGCCGAACTCAAGGCGCTTCGCGCAGGAAGCAGGCATGGCGGACTCCGAGATCGACTTCGCGTTACCCGATGCGGCGGCCACCGATGTATTGGGCGCGGCGCTCGGTGGCGGCCTGCCGGTCGGGACGCTCTCCAGCGCGTGCGGCGGCTACGTCGTGCTGTACCTGCACGGCGAGCTCGGCGCGGGCAAGACTGCTTGTGTACGAAGTTTATTGCGGGCGCGCGGCGTGTGCGGCCTGATCCGCAGTCCCACGTTCACGCTGGTCGAATCTTATCGGACCGAGCAGCTTACTTGTGTGCATGTCGATCTGTACCGGGTACGCGGGCCGCTGGAAGTGGACGAACTGGGCTTGAGGGATTACCTGATTCCGGGATGTCTCCTGATGATCGAGTGGCCCGAGAAGGCGACGGCCGAACTTCCGCCACCCGATGTGGAACTCACCCTCCACTATGCGCCGATCGGTCGCCGTGTCGCGGCACGCGCCCGCACGGTAGTCGGTGGGGAATGGCTGAGGAACCTCCGGATGGACACTAGATTAGGTCCCTATGTCTCTAATTTAACTTGAAAATATCCAGAGATACGGAGTACCTTAGGACTATGAGATGCGTGCCTGCCGGCTTCTTCGCCTCGCTGCTGCTTGCCGGCGCCTGGATAATGCCCGCCCATGCCGTCGAGGTTCGCGCGGTGCGGTTGTGGGCGAGCCCGGAGAGCACGCGGGTCGTTCTCGATCTCACCGGCAACACGCAGCACAGCCTGCTGGTGTTGAAAAATCCGGATCGGGTGGTGCTCGACGTGAGCGCGCGGCTCGTGCGCAGCTCGCTCACCGCGCCGGCCGGTGCCGGGGCGATCAAGCAGGTGCGCATGGGACGCCGGCCGGCCGGCGACCTCAGGGTCGTTTTCGATTTGTCGCGGCCGATTCGCGCCAAGAGCTTCATCGCCGCACCGAACGACCAATACGGGTACCGACTGGTGATCGATTTCGGCAGCACGGCCGGCGTTGAAACGCCCGTCAAAGCGGAGCATGCCCGCCCCGAAGCCCGCGATCTGATCATTGCCGTCGACGCGGGCCATGGCGGCGAGGACCCTGGGGCGATCGGCAAGTACGGCACGCGCGAAAAGGACGTCGTGCTCGCCATCGCGCGGGCGCTGGCGCAGCGCGTCGATGCAGAGCCGGGAATGAAGGCGGTGTTGACGCGCACGGGAGATTACTTCGTGCCGCTGCGCGACCGGATGCGAAGAGCCCGCGCCCGACAGGCTGATCTGTTCGTCTCGATCCACGCGGATTCGATTCGGGATCGCAGCGTGGATGGATCCTCCGTCTACATTCTTTCCCAACGCGGGGCGACGGATGAGGCCTCGCGCTGGCTCGCCGAACGCGAAAATGCGTCGGATCTGATCGGCGGGGTTTCGCTCGACGACAAGGGTGACGTGCTTGCTTCGGTCCTGTTGGATTTGTCGCAGTCCGCTTCCCTGAGCGCGAGCGAAGCGGCGGCCGAACGCGTCCTGCATCAATTGAATCAAGTCGGTGAGATTCGCAAGCCCCTGGTGCAGCAGGCACGCTTCGTCGTGCTGAAGTCGCCCGACATCCCCTCCATGCTGGTGGAGACGGCGTACATCTCCAACCCGCAGGAGGAGCAGCGATTGCGCGGGCCGGCCCAGCAGGCCAAGCTCGCCGCCGCCATCCACCGCGGAATACGCGATTATTTCTACGCCGATCCGCCCGCGGGTACGCGGGTCGGGCAACTCGCCGCGGGGACGCCGCGGACGGTCTTGACTGCCGCCGGCGGCTCCGGAGGCTAGTTTCCGGCAGAGGCCTGTCTCTGCTTGCGGCCGCTATGCGAAGATACGCGATTCGCGAGGTGGCCCTTGTCAATCCAAATTCTTGCCGACGAACTCGTCAACCAAATTGCGGCCGGTGAGGTCATCGAGCGGCCGGCTTCCGTGGTCAAGGAGTTGGTCGAAAATTCACTCGACGCCGGGGCACGTCGCATCGAGGTGGAGCTCGGGCGGGGTGGATGCGGACTGATTCGCGTGCGCGACGACGGCGCGGGAATCCGGCCGCAGGAGATCGGCTTGGCCCTGGCGCGCCATGCCACCAGCAAGATCGCCTCTCTCGAGGACCTCGAGCGCGTTGCGACGCTCGGATTTCGAGGCGAAGCGCTGCCGAGTATCGCCTCGGTGTCGCGCCTGTCGCTCATCTCGCGCTCGAGCGAGGCGGACCACGCGTGGAGCGTTGATGCACGCGATGGCGCGCTCAGCACGCCGTCGCCCGCATCGCACCCCCCGGGTACCAGCGTCGAGGTCCGCGACCTGTTCTTCAACGTGCCGGCGCGACGCAAATTCCTGCGCACGGAGGCGACCGAGTTTCAGCACGTGCTGCGCATGCTGGAGCGATTGGCACTGTCTCGATTCGAAGTCGGATTCACGCTCGTGCACAACGGCAAGACCGTATGGAGCCTGCCGCCGGCGACGACTCAGGTGCAGCGACTCGCGCGCGTGTCGACTTTATGCGGCGATGATTTCGCCGCGCATGTCATCGAGTTGCGCCAGGATGGCGAAAGTCTGCGCCTGTCCGGATGGCTTGCGCTCCCGACGTTCTCGCGCAGCCAGTCGGATCTGCAATTTGCCTTTCTCAACGGCCGCTACGTGCGCGACAAGTTGATCGCCGGAGCCGCGCGCCTCGCCTACCAGGACGTACTGTTCAACGGGCGCTTTGGCGCCTATGTGCTCTATCTGGACGTGGATCCGGGCAGCGTCGACGTCAATGCGCATCCGCAAAAGCTCGAAGTGCGGTTCCGAGAGTCGCGTCGCGTACACGACTTCATGTTTCGCACCCTCGAGAGGGCGCTCGCAGCGACCCGGCCTTCTGCAGACTCGCCCGGCAGCGCACCGCTCGATTGGCTGACCGGCAGCGCCCGCCATGCGAACGTGGCTGCGCCGAGTCAGGCGCGCTTCGTGCTGCCGGAGGGCCAGTCCGGCCGCGCCGCCGCAGATGTGTATCGCAACTTAGTCGGTGAATCTCTCGCCGGCCGCAGCGCGGATTGGCGGGTCGAGCCCGAGGGCGCGCAGACATTCGCCGTTCAGGAGGGTGCGGGCGGTGAGGACTATGCCATTGCTCCGCAGGGTGCCCCCGCCGCGCGCGATGCCGACGCCGGGGGCGATGCGGTGCACGCGCCGCTTGGGTTTGCCGTGGCGCAGTTGCATGGAGTCTACATCCTGGCCCAAACCGCGGATGGCATGGTGCTGGTGGACATGCACGCGGCGCACGAGCGCGTGATGTACGAGCGTATGAAGAAGCTGCTGACGGGCGACACGGCGCAGCAACAGCTGTTGGTGCCGGAGATTCTGCAAGTGACGCCGGCGCAGGCCGAGGCCGCCGAGGCGCACGCTGCGGAGTTTGCGGCGCTCGGCTTCCTGATCACACGGTGGTCCCCGGAACAGCTGGCCCTGCGCGCGATTCCCAGCCTCTTGGCAGGGCGCGACCCGGCCGGTGTCGTGCGTGACGTCTTGTCGGATCTGCTGGAAACCGGCCATTCGCGGCGCGTGGAGGAGTCGATCAACCATCGGCTCGGCACCATGGCCTGCCATGCGGCGGTGCGGGCGCAGCGCAATTTGAGCTTGCCGGAAATGAACGCGTTGCTGCGCGAGATGGAGCGCACCGAGCGCGCCGATCAATGCAACCACGGCCGCCCGACGTGGGTGCGCTTGTCCCTCGCGGATCTCGATCGGCTGTTCATGCGCGGCCGATGATCGATGGGGCGTCCCAGCGCCGGTGCGCGCTGCTGCTGATGGGGCCGACCGGGGCGGGCAAATCGGATCTCGCCTTGCACCTCGCGGCAAGCCTGCCCTTCGAAATCATCAGCGTGGATTCGGCGCAGGTGTATCGAGGCATGGACATCGGCACGGCCAAACCCGACCGCGCGACGCGCACGGCCATCCCGCATCATCTGATCGACATTCGCGATCCGACCACGAATTACTCGGCGGGCGAGTTTGTGCGCGATGCGAGCGAGGCCATGCAGGAGATCTGGCGGCGGGGCCGTCAGCCGTTGTTGGTCGGAGGCACCATGCTGTATTTCCATGCCCTCACTCTGGGCCTTGCGGAGCTGCCCGAGGCGGATTTGCGCGTGCGCGCGGAGATCGATGCGCAGGCGGCGAGCGGCGGGTGGGCGGCGGTTCATCGGGAGCTCGAGCGCGTGGATCCGCAGGCGGCGGCGCGAATTCACAGCAACGATCCGCAGCGCATCCAGCGCGCCCTCGAAGTCTACCGGGTGACCGGCGAGCGCATCAGCCGCTTGCAACAATCGCGCAAGTCCGCGCTCGCCGGCGTGGACGTGCTGGAACTTGCGGTCGCGCCTCTCGAGCGAGCCGCCCTGCATCGAAGAATCGAAACGCGCTTTCTCGCCATGCTGGCCACGGGGTTGCTGGACGAGGTCCGCACCTTGCGCGAAAGAAGCGATTTGACTGCGGAACATCCGTCGATGCGCGCGGTCGGATACCGGCAGGCATGGCAGTATCTAGCGGGAAAATGCGGGTTGGAACAGGCCAAGCAAGAAGCGATTGCGGCGACGCGGCAACTTGCGAAGCGTCAGCTGACGTGGCTGAGGCGTCGTGAAAACCTCAATTGGTTCGATTCCATGCATCCGGATGTTGCAGCCATGGTTCTCGGTGCACTTTCTCGAGGCAAATTCGGTGCGTGGTCATACGTCTAACTCGATCGATGCCGCTGTGCTAGCATTCAACCGGTATTTGCCTGGCGCAGGGAAGTGACAAGGCAATGTTAACGACACAAACAACAAGGAGCTCTCCCATGGCCCGTGGCCAGTCTCTGCAGGACCCTTTTTTGAACGCCTTGCGCAAAGAGCGCGTGCCGGTTTCCATCTATCTCGTGAACGGCATCAAGCTGCAAGGACATATCGATTCGTTCGATCAGTTCGTCGTCTTGCTGAGAAACAGCGTCAGTCAGATGGTCTATAAACATGCCATTTCCACCGTCGTGCCGGCGCGCAACGTGCGCTTGCCCACCGGTGAGGACGGCGAAGTCACGGAACCGGCCATTGTCGAATGAAGACGGTCGAGTGAGGGGTAGGCGCTCTGCAATTGTTTGAACGCCCCCAGGGAGGCGAGCGCGCTATTTTGGTCGGCGTCGGTATCGGGCATGCCGTCGATCCTCACGACACCGCTGAATTTCAGGCGCTGGCGGCGTCGGCCGGCACCGTCGGTGTAGCCTTGGTGCTCGCCTCGCGGCCGCGGCCCGACCCGAAGTATTTCGTGGGATCAGGCAAGGCTGCTGAGATCAAAGCCTGTGCCGAACAGCACGGCGCGGATCTAATTCTGGTCGACCAAACCCTCAGCCCGAGCCAAGAGCGGAACCTCGAAAAGCTCACGAATCGTCGAGTTTTAGACCGTAATGGATTGATTCTCGACATATTTGCTCAGCGCGCGAGAAGCTTTGAGGGCAAGCTGCAAGTGGAGCTCGCGCAGCTCTCCCACCTCTCGACGCGCCTGGTACGCGGATGGACGCACCTCGAGCGGCAGAAGGGCGGTATCGGGTTGCGAGGACCGGGCGAGACGCAATTGGAAACCGACCGCCGCCTCATTGCGAAGCGCATTCGCACGCTGCGCGCGCGGCTGGAGAAACTCGACCGTCAGCGCGAGACCGGCCGGCACGTGCGGCGCGAGGTTCCCGTCCCCACCGTCGCCCTGGTCGGCTATACCAATGCCGGCAAATCGACACTGTTCAACGCGCTCACCGGCTCCTCGACCTATGTCGCGGATCAGCTGTTCGCGACGCTCGATCCGACCGTGCGGCGGATCGAATTGTCGGGCGTCGGCGAGGTGGTCCTGGCGGACACCGTCGGTTTCGTTCGCGCTTTGCCGCATGAGCTCGTCGCGGCCTTCCGCTCGACCCTACAGGAAGCACGCGACGCCGATTTGTTGCTGCACGTGGTCGATGCGAGCGATCCGATGCGCACCGAGCGGATCGAGCAGGTGCGTGAGGTCCTGCGCGGGATCGGCGCCGGGGAGATCCGCGAGCTGCTGGTATTCAACAAGATCGATTTGGCCGCCGAGAGTCCGCGGGTCGCACCCGGTCCCGATGCCATCCCGGCCCAGGCGTGGGCCTCGGCCGTCACGGGCGCGGGCCTGCCGGCGCTGCGCGAAGCCATCGCGCAGGCGGTGCGACCCCACCAGGTACGGCGCACGCTGCACCTCGACATGGCCGCTGCCGCGGTCCGCTCCGATCTCTACGGGCGCAATGCGGTGCGCGCCGAGCGCCAGTGCGACGATGGTAGCTGGGAGCTGGACGTGGAACTCGACGAGAGCGAGATCGCCAAGCTGACGGGGGTAGCCGGAGTGGCCCTGATGGATACGGCCGGCGCAAGGCGCCAACAACGCGTGGCATAGCCCGCTTGTGAGCGGCGGGTCGGCTGCTAGAATGCCCGGCTGCTCGAATGAAACTAACAGTCCGCAACTTAAGATTAGGCACACGCATGGCTTGGAACGAACCTGGCGGTGAGAAACGCAATCCCTGGAACCGCCCGCAACAGTCGCAAAACGATTTGGACGATGTGTTGCGCAATCTGCAGCGCCGCCTCTCGGCGCTGTTCGGCCGGGGCGGCGGTATCGGCGGCGGGCAAAGCGCGCCGAGCTTCGGGCGCGGATTCAGCAGCGTACTGATCTTGATCGCGGCGGTGTGGATCGGCAGCGGCGTCTATCGCGTCGATGCCCAGGAGCGCGCCGTCGTTCTGCGGTTCGGCAAATATGTGCAGACCGTGGGTCCCGGCTATAACTGGCACTTACCGTGGCCGATCGAACGCCGAATCATCGTGAATGTATCGCAGCAATACAGCGTTCGCGACGATGCACGAATGCTGACCGCGGATACCAACCTGGTCGAAGTCACTTCCGCCGTGCAGTACACGCAGCCCGATCCGCTCAAGTACTTGTTCAAGGTGAAGGGCGTCGAGGAAACCTTGACGCAGGTGAGCGAGAGCGCCATGCGCGAAGCGGTGGGGCGCGCCTCGCTCGACAAGGCGCTCGGCTTCGATCCATCCATCACCGATCGCGCCCGCGTGCTGCTGCAGCGGACGCTCGACAACTACGACATGGGTATCCGCATCATCAGCGTCACGCTCGGCGAGGTGGTGGTTCCAGAGCCCGTGCAGGACGCGCAGCGCGACGCCATCAAGGCGGACAAGGATCGCCAGCGCTATCAGCAGGACGCCGAAACCTACCGCAACGATGTGGTGCCGCGCGCGCGCGGCGCAGCCGCCAAGGAAATCCTCGATGCCGAAGCGTACCGGCTGCAGGTGCTCGCGGTCGCACAGGGCGATACTTCGCGATTCGATCAGGTGCTGGCGCAGTACGATCACGCACCGGCCGTGACCCGCGAGCGCATCTACCTCGATACCATGGAGAACGTCTACAAGAATTCCCGCAAGGTCATCGTCGACACGAAGAACGCCGGCAACATGCTCTATCTGCCCCTCGACAAGCTGCTCTCCACCGGGCCGCAATCGATCACCATGCCGAACGACACCATGACCGTGCCCAATGTGCGCGCACCTGACGTGCAGGTCTCGCCCCCCGAAGATCCCGCGCGTGCGCGTGGAGTGCGATGATGCAAACCAGGCTCTTGTACGTGTTGGTGGGGTTGGTTGCGCTGATTCTGATCGTGCGTGCCAGCGTGTTCACCGTGAGCGAAGGTCAGCTCGCGATCAAGTTCACCGGCGGCGAGATCATGGAGTCGAACTTTAAGCCCGGGCTGCATTTTCGAATTCCGTTGGTGAACGAGGTGATGCGCTTCGACGCGCGCATCCTGACCCAGATGTACCAGTCGGAGCATTTCCTCACGAGCGAGCAGGAACAATTGAACGTCGACTTTTACGTGAAGTGGCGCATCAATAATCTGCGCCGCTACTACGAATCGACCGGCGGCAGCGAGGATGTCGCGAATGCGCGGCTCGGCGAGACGATCAGGGACAGCATCAAGAGCGTGGTGACGCAGCGCACGCTGCAGCAGGTGGTCACCGCCGAACGCGCGGAATTCACGGGCTCGATGATGAAGACCGCCCGACCCTTCGCCGAGCAGCTGGGTGTCGAGCTCGTCGATGTGCGCATCACCAAGATCGAGTTGCCGCAGCAGGTTCAGGATTCGGTCTTCGAGCGCATGCGCGCAACCTTCAAGGCGCAGGCGGCGAAGCTGCGCGCCGAAGGCGTGGAGGCATCGGACCGGATTCGCGCCGAAGCGAACAAGGAGCAAACGGAGATTCTCGCCGATGCGGCGCGGCAGGCGAGCCAGACCCGCGGTCAGGGGGATGCGTCCGCGAGCGAGGTTTACGCCAAGTCGTACTCGAAGAACCCGGAGTTCTACAGCTTCTACCGCAGCATGCAGTCGTATCGAGACGCGATCGGCACGCAGGGCGATTTGCTGGTGATTCCGCCCGACAATGCCTACTTCAAGTATTTCAACAAACCCCAACCGCAGCCTCAGAAATAGCGAGAGCGGGATCATGGCAATGGAAATTGGTTGGGCCGAGTTGGGGCGCTATTTGGGCGGCGCATTCGCCCTGTACCTGGTGCTCGAGGGCATATTGCCGTTTCTCAATCCCGGCGCCGCGAAGCGGCTCATGGCCAAGTTGGCCCAGACGGAACCCAGGCAGCTGCGCTGGGGCGGTTTGATCAGCATGGTGGTCGGACTCGCACTGCTCTGGATGGCGCGAAATGGGTAAGAATCTGGTCGTGATCGGCCTGCAGTGGGGCGACGAGGGCAAGGGCAAGGTCGTCGATCTGCTCACCGATCAAGCACAGGCCGTGGTGCGGTTTCAGGGTGGCCATAACGCAGGACACACCCTCGTCATTGGCGGCAAGAAAACGGTATTGTCGCTGATCCCTTCCGGCATCCTGCACCCGCACGTGCAATGCTTGATCGGCAACGGCGTCGTGTTGTCGCTCGAGGCACTGTTCAAAGAGGCGGAAATGCTGATCGGGCAGGGCGTGCCGGTGTTCGAGCGGTTGCGCGTCAGCCCCGCCTGTCCCTTGATATTGCCGTCCCACGTGGCGCTCGATCGTGCGCGCGAGCAGTCGCAGGGCGCCAACGCCATCGGGACGACCGGACGCGGCATCGGACCGGCGTATGAGGACAAAGCAGCGCGGCGCGCGCTGCGCGTCTCGGACCTATTTCACCGCGAGCGTTTCGCCGCCAAACTGGGCGAAGTTCTCGACTATCACAATTTCGTTTTGCAGCGCTATTTCCAATGCGCACCGATTGATTTCCAGCAGGTGCTCGAATCGAATCTCGCGCTCGGCGAGCGCCTGAAGCCACTGGTCGCGGATGTCACGGGTATCCTCGAGCAGTTGAGCGCCGAGGGTCGCAATGTGCTGTTCGAAGGCGCGCAGGGCGCGATGCTCGACGTCGATCTGGGCACGTATCCGTATGTGACTTCCTCGACCACCACCGCCGGTGGTGCGGCACCCGGCACCGGCCTCGGGCCGCGCCGCTTTCACGATGTACTCGGCATCGTCAAGGCCTACGCCACTCGGGTCGGAGCGGGGCCGTTTCCGACCGAATTGTTCGACGAATTCGGTGAGCACCTCTCGCGGGTGGGCCGTGAATTCGGCTCGGTCACCGGGCGGCAGCGCCGCTGCGGCTGGTTCGATGCGGTCGCGCTGCGGCGCTCGATCGTGCACAGCAGCTGCTCCTCGCTGTGCGTCACCAAACTGGATGTGCTCGACGGCCTCGACGTCATCCGCGTCTGCGTGGGCTACGAGATCGATGGCGCCGTCATGCTCACGCCGCCGTTGCTCTCCGAGCACTTCGGCTCCGCCCAGGCCGTGTATGAGGATCTGCCCGGCTGGAAGGAAAGCAGCGTCGGCATTACCCGCTACGAGGAATTGCCCGCGAACGCCCGCAGCTACCTCGAGCGGTTGCAGGCCTTGGTCGGTGTGCCGGTCGACATCATCTCCACGGGGCCCGATCGGGAGCAGACCATCATTCGACGGCATCCGTTCGCCTAGCCGCGTACGCTCACATGAATGCCCGTGCTCGCAACTCGGCCGCGCCGGCGAACTACTCGAAGGACTTGCGGGCATTCGTGTTCATGCTGTTCTTTGCCTTCGGCGGCATCACCAGCCTCAACGACGTCATCATTCCGAAATTGAAGGCGCTGTTCACCTTGTCGTACGGCGAGGTGATGCTGGTGCAGTCCGCGTTCTTCGCCGCTTACTTCCTCATCTCCATTCCCGCGGCCACGTTGGTGGAGAGAGTCGGCTATATGCGCTCGGCCGTCATCGGCCTGCTCACGATGACCGCGGGCTGTCTATTGTTCGTGCCCGCGTCGGCCCACGGTTTGTTCAGTCTGTTCCTGCTCGCGCTGTTCGTGCTGGCCGCGGGCATCACCACCGTGCAGGTGGTTGCGAATCCGCTGATCTCCATGCTGGGGCCCCCCGAGACGGCGAGCAGCCGTCTGACCTTTGCGCAGGCCTTCAACTCCCTTGGGACCACGCTTTTTCCGTACGTCGGCTCGATCCTGATTTTGGGGGCGTTGGCGACGATCGATCCGAAGAGGTTGTCCGGTGCCGCGCTCGATGCCTTTCGCAGCGCCGAGACCCGCGTGATCGTTCGCACCTACCTCGGACTCGCGGCGGCTCTCTTGGTGCTCGCGGCCGTCGTTTGGCTGCGGCGCAAAGCGCTGGTCGAGACGCCGGTCGGTCCGGCACCGATCTGGCGTGCGTTCAATTTGCTCAAGCGTCCGCGCTTCGCATTCGGCGCGGCGTGCATTTTTCTCTATGTCGGCGGGGAAGTGGCCATCGGCTCATTGATCGTGAATTACCTCATGCAGAGCAGTGTTCTCGGCGGCGCTGCGGAGCAGGCGGGTAAGCACGTACCGTTCTACTGGGGCGGGGCGATGGTGGGTCGGTTCATCGGCGCCTATGTGCTGCGCGTCTTTTCGCCGGGCAAGGTCCTGTCGTGCGCAGCCGCCGTCGTCATCTCGCTGCTGCTGATCTCGGCCAATAGTAGCGGCCCCGTCTCCGGATGGTCGCTGCTCGCCATCGGGCTGTTCAATTCCATCATGTTTCCCACCATTTTCACTCTCGCGAGCGAGGGACTCGGTCAACGCGCGGCGGAGGGCTCGGGCGTCATTTGCATGGCGATCGTGGGCGGAGCCATCGTGCCGCTGCTCACCGGCACTGCGGCCGATCATTGGGGATTGAAGATGGCGCTCATCGTGCCGGCAGCCTGCTACGGCGGAATTTTGCTGTTCGGCTGGTACGCCCGCCGGCCTCTGGCCGCCGCTTGAGCTCCCGGTTTGCGGGTGCAAAGGCTTGAGCTGGAGCGCGGCCGGGCCTGCGGGCCCGCCGTCGAACCGTCGTGCTAATATTTCCAGCTCAACGGACGGCTCGAGAATGACTGACAAATTGACATCGTTATTGGCGCAGCGGCCCTGGCTGCTCGCGGATGGTGCGACCGGCAGCAATCTGTTCGATCGCGGCTTACAGTCGGGCGACGCTCCTGAATTGTGGAATGCCGCTCACCCGGATCGCATCGCCGAATTACACCGCGGCTTCGTCGAGGCCGGCGCGGACATCATTTTGACGAATAGTTTCGGCGGCACGCGCTACCGCCTGAAGCTACATAACGCGGCGGAACGCGTCGCCGAACTCAACGAGAAGGCGGCTCGGATTGCCCGCGGGGTGGCGGACCAGGCCGGGCGGGTGGTGCTCGTCGCCGGTAGCATGGGCCCCACCGGCGAGATTCTCGAGCCGCTGGGACCTTTGAGTATCGATGATGCGCGCGATGCCTTTGCAGAGCAGGCCGCCGCACTCGCGCGCGGCGGCGCCGACCTTCTGTGGATCGAAACGATGTCATCGGTCGAGGAAACCGAAGCGGCTGTCGCGGGTGCCCGCACCAGCGGCTTGCCGGTGGTGGCGACGTTGAGTTTCGACACGAACGGGCGAACGATGATGGGCATCACGCCCTCCGAGCTCGCGGGTTTGCACCGCAAGCACCACCTCGCCGCGTGCGGCAGCAATTGCGGCGTCAGCCCCTCGGAACTGGTGGCTTCCATCGTCAATCTCGCCGCCGCCTCCGATCCGTCGGCGATTCTCGTCGCCAAGGCGAATTGCGGCATTCCGCAGTACGTGGACGGCGCGCTGCGCTTCAACGGAACGCCCGAGTTGATGGCGCAGTATGCGTGCCTATCCCTGGACGCCGGGGCCAGGATCATCGGCGGCTGCTGCGGTACGACGCCCGAGCATTTGCGCGTCATGCGCCGCGCGCTCGAGTCCCACGTGCGTGGGCCGAAACCGGATCTGGCCACCCTCGAAGCGCGCCTCGGCGCCATTTCCACCGGTGCGATGGCGCAGCTTCGCGGCGAGATGGATCGGATGGCCGGCGCCGCTTCCGGCGCGGCTACGCATCGGACCTCCAGCCGCCGCAGTGCGCGCACCGAGAATAGCGGCTGCTAAAGTCGCCGTTACGAGCCGCCGCCGGCCGCTATTGCTGTGACGCGGGGGCTCCGAACTTGTAGGCGGGGTCGCCGTCGTAACGGGAGCGGATGAAGGCGAGCATTTTCCACAGGTCGTCCGAATTCTTGATGATCGTTCCCATGGGCGGCATCGGGCCCACCGCGGGCGCGAGGCCGTGGCGGGTGTAGCCCTTTTTCTGCAGTTCATCGCTGCCGAGGGCCACGAGCCGGAACAGCGTGTCATCGTCGCCGTTGTAAATCCAGTCGCTCCGGGTGAGCGGCGGGCACATGCCGCCGCCCGCGCCGCCGCCGTGACAGCCGGCGCAGGGATAGCTGCGGAACAGGGCCTCTCCTTGAGAGACGATGTCTGCCTGCGAGTCCTTGTAGGGATTCTGCAGCTTGCCTTTGGGCGTTTGAACCGAAACTCATCCGCGCGGGAACCGAGCCTCATCAGCGCGCGGCGCGCGGCTCGGCAAAGTTTTCCTTGGATGCCCGCATGCTCAACGCGTGATGAATCGATGCGGCGATCTCGTTTTGACTGCAGGGTTTCGCCAGCTTCAGCAGGCCGAGAAGCGCCGGATCCCCGGGCAGCTCTGCGTAGCCGGTCGCCAAGATGATGGGAAGTCCCGGATACTGCTCTTGGATGCGTTGCGCGAGCTGCAGGCCGGTCATGCTAGGCATCGCGTGGTCCGTGAAGACGACGTCCACGGAAACTCCCGAGGCGAGCTTCGCGAGGGCCTCGGCTGCGGACTGCGCTTCGATGGAGGTGTGTCCGAGGTCTTCGATGAGTGCCGCTGTGCCGTTCAGTACCAGCAGATCGTCATCGACGACGAGCACCCGGCAAGGTTTCGGCGCGGGCGGGGGCTTCAGACGCTCGACGTTGCGGCCCGCCGACACCGCGCACGCTTTGGCCCGCGGCAGCCACAGATCCACCGTGGTGCCGATATTCGGTGCGCTATCGATGCGCAACAGACCACCGGACTGGGCGGTGAGCCCGTGCACCATCGACAGTCCGAGGCCGGTGCCCCGGCCGGGACCCTTGGTCGTGAAGAACGGCTCGGTGGCCTTCGCGAGGGTGACTTCATCCATGCCGACGCCGTTGTCGATGATCATGATCCGCACGTAATCGCCGGGCTGCAGGCGCGAATCCGCGCCGTCCGGGCGCTTGGTCTCCTCCGCCGCGGTGATCGTGAGCTTGCCGCCGCTCGGCATGGCGTCGCGTGCGTTCAACGCCAGATTGAGCAGCGCCAACTCGAGCTGGTTGGCGTCGACGAGCACCGGCGGCAGTGCGGTCGGAAATTGGCACCTGAGCTCGACGCCGAGACCCAACGCACGCTTGAGCAGCTCTTCCATGCCGCTCACGAGGTCGGCGAAATCCACCGCCTCGGGCTTGAGTTCCTGGCGGCGCGAAAACGCCAGCAGTCGCTGGGTGAGAGAGGCGCCGCGCTGGGCACCTTGCACCGCATTTTGCAGCAGGCGGCGGCACGAGGGGTCCTCGGGCAGACGCTTCTCCAATAGTGTGAGACTGCCCAACACGGCCATCAACAAGTTGTTGAAATCGTGCGCCACGCCGCCGGTCAGCCGCCCGATGGTATCCATCTTCTGCGCTTCGAACAGCTGCGCGAGGGCGGTTTCCCGCTCCCGCGTGCGCTCCTCGATGCGCTGCTCGAGTTCCTCGTTGAAGCGGCGCAGCTCCGCGGTTCGTTCGAGCACGCGCTGCTCGAGGTCGGCATTGAAGCGCTCCAATTGACGCGTCTTGCGGTACAGATCGACGAACACTTTGACCTTAGCGCGCAGCAGCTCGGGCACCACGGGAACGGGCACATAGTCGACGGCGCCGAGCTGATAGCCGCGCAGTTGGTCGAGGTTGGCGTTCATGACCGCCGATACGAAGATGATGGCGGTGCGCTGGAAGCGCGGGTGCTCGCGAATCATTGCCGCAAGCTCGAAGCCGTCCAGGTCCGGCATGCAGACGTCGATGAGGATCAATGCGATGTCGTTCTTCAGCAGACACTCGAACGCCTCGCGCGCCGAGCCCGCTTTCAGCAGCGTTTCGCCGATCTCGGCGAGCACGACCTCATGGCTGAGGAGCTTCGCCTGCTGATCGTCGACCAGAAGGATGTTCACCTTGTCGGAACCCGTGAGTTGGGACGCGGACATGGGAGTTGTGCTCACCGATGCAGCCACATACGCAGTGCCGACAGCAATTGGTCGACGTTGACCGGTTTGGCGAGGTAATCGGACGCCCCGGCCTCGAGGCATTTCTCACGGTCGCCCTTCATGGCTTTGGCCGTCAGCGCGAGGATGGGCAGGCGGCGCGAGTCCGGCTTCGCCCGTATCGCCTGGATGGTTTCATAGCCGTCCATGCCCGGCATCATGATATCCATCAAGACGATCGCCACATCGCTGCGCGCATTCAATACCGCGAGCGCCTCGCTGCCGGTCGTGGCCGTGAGCACTTCCATCCCGCGCCGCTCGAGCACGCTCGAAAGGGCAAATATATTGCGCGCGTCGTCATCGACGAGCAGCACCGTACGGTGCATGAGGTCTTCATCGGAGCTGTGCAGACGCTCCAGCATGCGCTGCTTCGCCGGCGGCAGATCGGCGACCACGCGGTGCAGGAAGAGCGCGGTCTCATCGAGCAGGCGCTCCGGCGATTCCACACCCTTCACCACGACGCTGCGCGCCATCGTGTGCAGCATCGCGTCCTCATCGGCGGACAACTCGCGGCCGGTGAACACCACCACCGGCACATCGCGCAATGCCTCATCGTCGCGGATGGTCTCGAGCACCTCGAAGCCGGACATATCCGGGAGCTTGAGGTCGAGCACCACGCAATCGACCGGGTCGCGACGCAGCTGTGCCAGCGCCTCCGCCCCGGTTTCGGCAGCGCAGATCTCGATGTCTTCGTGGCTGAGCAGTTCCGCGACGCCCTTGCGCTCGGCTTCATCGTCCTCGACGAGCAGCAAGCGCCTGCGCCGCGCACCCGCATAACCCTTGATGCGTGCGAAGGCGTTTTCCAATCCTTCGGTGGTGGTGGGCTTTTGCACGAACGAAAACGCGCCGCGCGCCAAGCCGTGATGCCGGTCTTCGTCGAGCGTCACGATCTGGACGGGAATGTGGCGGGTCGCCGGGTCCCTTTTCAGCTGGCTCAAGACCGTCCAGCCGAGCATGTCGGGCAGGAAGATGTCGAGTGAAATGGCCGCCGGATGGTGCTCGCGCGCGAGCGCAAGCGCATCGGCGCCGCGATTGGCGACCAGCACCTTGAATCCCTCGTCCTTGGCGGCGGCCATCATGAGGCGCGCGAAGTGCGGATCGTCCTCGACGATGAGGACGACGCTGTCACTCGCGGTCAGCGTGTTGCGATCGTCGAGAAGGGGTTCGGGCGGCCGCTCCGCGGGCCGCACAGCCGTCGCGGCCGCCGCCGGCTGCGCCGTCTCGTTCGGTGCGCTCAGCATCTTGGCGCCCGCACTGCCGAGATAGACGAGCGGCAGATAGAGGGTGAATACACTGCCGACGCCGGGTGTGCTGCGCAGTTGGATCTCGCCGCCAAGCAGGTTGGCGAGCTCGCGGCTGATCGCCAATCCCAGCCCGGTGCCGCCGTATTTACGGCTGGTTCCCGCATCGGCCTGCTGGAACGCTTCGAAGATGATGCGCTGCTTCTCCGGCGGGATGCCGATACCGGTATCGGACACTTCGAACGCCACGACCGATGGCGCGCGGCGCAAGGTCGGATGATCGGCATTCCAGCCGCTCGCCGCGGGCGATACCGTGAGCCGCACGCTTCCTTCCGCCGTGAACTTGAAGGCATTGGACAGCAGGTTCTTCAACACCTGCTGCAGGCGCTTCGAGTCGGTGGTGATGCTGCGGTCGAGATTCGGCGAGAGCGCAATCTCGAACCGCAGGCGGCGATTCTCCGCCTCGTGGCGAAACGGTCGGGCGATCATCTCGAGCAAGTTGCTGAAGTACACTTCCTCGGCATCCACCGACACCGTGCCGGACTCGATCTTGGAAAGGTCGAGAATGTCGCTGATGAGATTCAGCAGGTCGGTTCCCGCGGCGTGAATGGTGCGGGAGAATTCGACCTGCTTGTTGGTGAGGTTGCCGTCGGGGTTTTCGGTGAGCTGCTGGCCCAAAATGAGAATGCTGTTGAGCGGCGTGCGCAGCTCGTGCGACATGTTGGCCAGGAATTCGGACTTGTATTTCGAGGTGAGCGCGAGCTCGGTGGCTTTCTCCTCGACGGCGCGCCGCGCCTGCTCGATTTCCTGATTCTTCGCTTCGACCTCGACGTTGCGGTCGGCGAGCTGCTGCGCCTTTTGCTCGAGCTTCTCGTTGGTCTGCTGCAGCTCGCGCTGCTGGGTCTGCAGCTCGGTGGCGAGCTGCTGAGACTGCTTGAGTAGACCTTCGGTCTGCATCGTCGCCTCGATGGAATTCAGAACGATGCCGATGGAGTTCGTCAGCTGTTCGAGGAAGGCGAGCTGCAGATCCGTGAAGCCCCCGAGCGAGGCGAGCTCGATCACCGCCTTGACCTGACCCTCGAACAGGACCGGCAGAACGATGACGTGCCGCGGCGCCGCCTTGAACAGGCCGGAGGTGATCGGCACCACGTTCTCCGGCATTTCCGTGATCAGCATGCGTCGCGCGTCGCGCGCGCATTGGCCGATGAGCCCATCGCCGAGCCTCAAGCGCTCAGCGTGTCCTTCCGTGGCGCCGTCGGCGTAGGCGGACAGCAGCTTGAGCGCATTGGCCGCATCGTCGACGTCGACCTGATAGATGACCCCTTGCTGGGCCTCGACCAGCGGTGCGAGCTCCGACAGCAGCAGGCGGCCGACGGTGATCAGATCGCGCTGGCCCTGCAACATGTTGGTGAAGCGGGCGAGGTTGGTCTTGAGCCAGTCCTGTTCGGTATTCTGGTCCGTGGTGAGGCGCAAGTTGCCGATCATGGTATTGATGTTGTCTTTGAGCTCGGCGACCTCGCCGCGTGCCTCCACTTGCACCGAGCGGGTCAGATCGCCCTTGGTGACCGCGGTGGCGACCTCCGCGATGGCGCGTACCTGCGTGGTGAGGTTGGCGGCCAGCAGGTTGACGTTGCCCGTCAAATCCTTCCAGGTGCCGGCGGCGCCGGGCACGTTGGCTTGGCCGCCGAGCCGGCCTTCGACGCCCACTTCGCGCGCGACCGTCGTAACCTGATCGGCGAAGGTCGCGAGCGTATTGGTCATGTTGTTGATCGTCTCGGCGAGCGCCGCGACCTCACCCTTGGAGGCGACGGTGAGGTTCTGCTTGAGGTCGCCGTTGGCGACCGCGGTGACTACCTTGACGATGCCGCGCACCTGCTCGGTGAGGTTCGCCGCCATGACGTTGACGGTGTCCGTCAAGTCCTTCCAGGTGCCCGCGACGCCCGGTACTTGCGCCTGGCCGCCCAGGCGCCCCTCGGTGCCCACCTCGCGCGCCACGCGCGTCACCTCGCCGGCGAAGCCGTTGAGCTGATCGACCATCGTGTTGATGGTGTTCTTGAGCTCGAGGATCTCGCCTTTGACGTCCACCGTGATCTTACGCGAGAGGTCACCGCGTGCGACGGCGGTGGTGACTTCGGCGATGTTTCTCACCTGCGTGGTGAGGTTCGCCGCCAGCAGGTTCACATTGTCGGTCAAGTCCTTCCAGGTGCCGGCGACTCCCGGGACCACCGCCTGTCCGCCCAGGCGGCCGTCGGTGCCCACCTCGCGGGCCACGCGCGTCACCTCACCGGCGAAGGAGCGCAGCTGATCTACCATGGTATTCAGCGTCTCCTTGAGGAGCAGGATCTCGCCGCGCACGTCGACCGTGATCTTGCGCGACAAATCGCCGGTCGCGATGGCGGTCGCCACCTCGGCGATGTTGCGTACCTGGCCCGTGAGATTCCCGGCCATCGAATTGACGTTGTCGGTCAGATCCTTCCAAGTGCCCGCGACGCCCGGCACCTGAGCCTGGCCGCCGAGTTTTCCCTCGGTGCCCACTTCACGCGCGACTCGGGTGACTTCGCCGGCAAAGGCGTTCAATTGGTCGACCATCGTGTTGATGGTGTTCTTCAGTTCGAGGATTTCACCCTTGACGTCGACGGTGATTTTTCGCGACAGGTCGCCGCGCGCCACGGCGGTCGTGACCTCGGCGATGTTGCGCACCTGGCCGGTGAGGTTCGAGGCCATGGAATTGACGTTCTCGGTGAGATCCTTCCACGTACCGGCGACGCCCGGCACGTTCGCCTGACCACCGAGCTTGCCTTCGGTACCCACCTCGCGCGCGACGCGGGTGACCTCCGATGCAAACCGGTTGAGCTGATCGACCATGGTGTTGAGCGTTTCTTTGAGCTGCAGAATTTCGCCGCGCACATCGACCGTGATCTTGCGCGACAGATCGCCGTTGGCGATGGCAGTCGATACTTCCGCGATGTTGCGCACTTGCGCGGTGAGGTTGCCCGCCATCGAGTTGACCGAGTCGGTCAAGTCCTTCCAGGTGCCGGCGACGCCCGGCACCTGCGCCTGGCCGCCGAGGCGGCCTTCCGTGCCGACCTCGCGCGCCACGCGGGTGACCTCGCCCGCAAAGGAGCGAAGCTGGTCGACCATGGTGTTGATGGTCTCCTTCAATTCGAGAATCTCGCCGGACACCGTCACGGTAATCTTCTTCGACAGGTCGCCCTGAGCCACGGCGGTGGCCACCTCGGCGATGTTGCGCACTTGGCCGGTCAAGTTCGAGGCCATGGAATTCACCGAGTCAGTGAGATTCTTCCAGGTGCCCGCCACGCCCTTGAGCTGCGCCTGACCGCCCAACTTGCCTTCGGTGCCCACCTCGCGCGCCACGCGCGTCACCTCGCCGGCAAACGCATTGAGCTGATCCACCATCGTGTTGATGGTGTCCTTGAGCTCCAGGATCTCGCCCTTCACGTCGACCGTGATCTTCTTCGACAAATCTCCGTTCGCCACCGCCGTGGTCACCTCGGCGATGTTGCGCACCTGCCCGGTGAGGTTCGAGGCCATGGAGTTGACGTTCTCGGTGAGATCCTTCCAGGTGCCGGCGACGCCGCGCACGTTGGCCTGTCCGCCCAGGCGGCCCTCGGTACCCACCTCGCGCGCGACCCGCGTCACTTCGGAGGCGAATGCGTTGAGCTGATCCACCATCGTGTTGATGGTCTCCTTCAACTCGAGGATTTCCCCCGACACGGTCACGGTGATCTTCTTGGCGAGATTGCCGCTCGCGATCGCCGTGGAGACTTCGGCGATGTTTCTCACCTGCGCGGTGAGATTCGAGGCCATGGAATTGACGTTGTCGGTCAAGTCCTTCCAGGTGCCGGCGACGCCCGGCACCTGGGCCTGGCCGCCCAGGCGGCCTTCGGTACCGACCTCACGCGCGACGCGCGTCACTTCGCCCGCAAAGGCATTGAGCTGGTCGACCATGGTGTTCATGGTCTGCTTGAGTTCGAGGATTTCCCCCGATACGTCGACCGTGATCTTGCGCGATAGATCGCCGCGTGCCACGGCCGTGGTCACCTGCGCGATATTGCGCACCTGCGCGGTGAGGTTGCCGCACATGGCATTCACGGAGTCGGTCAAGTCCTTCCACGTGCCGGCGACGCCCGGCACGAGCGCCTGACCACCGAGCTTGCCTTCGGTTCCCACCTCGCGCGCCACGCGGGTGACCTCGGAGGCGAAGGAGCGCAGTTGATCCACCATGGTGTTGATGGCTTCCTTCAACTGCAGAATCTCGCCGCGCACGTCCACGGTGATCTTCTTCGACAAGTCGCCGTTTGCAACGGCAATGGTGACCTCGGCGATGTTGCGCACCTGGGCGGTCAAGTTCGATGCCATCGAATTGACGCTCTCGGTGAGGTCCTTCCAAACGCCAGTCACCTCGCGCACCTGGGCCTGGCCGCCGAGCTTGCCGTCGGTGCCCACTTCACGCGCGACGCGGGTCACCTCGGAGGTGAATACGCTCAGCTGTTTGATCATGGTATTGACGATGTTCGCCGAGCGCAGGAACTCGCCCTTGAGCGCGCGCCCATCCACATCGAGCGGCACGGTCTGCAGCAAATCGCCGCGGGCGACGGCGGTCACCGTGCGGGTGACCGCGGTGGTGGGCCACAGCAAATCATCGATGAGGGCATTGACGGAGCCCTCCATGTCGGCCCATGCGCCGTCCGATAAGCCGAACCGCACGCGCGTGCGCGTCTTGCCCTGCCGTCCGACGACTTCTCCCACGTGCTCGAGCTGCTGGGCGATGCGTTGATTCGCGGCGACGATGGTATTGAAGGCATCGCAGACCTTGCCCGCGACGCCGGTTTGAGATCCCGGCAAACGCACCGAAAAATTGCCGGCCTGCATCGCGTTCAGCGCATCGAGCAACTCGTGCAGATCGAAATGGGGAGTTGCCGCAATGGCGGCGGCAACGTTCCCATTGGCCTTTTTCCTGCGCCCGACGCCCGGAATTGATTCCATGATTAACCCCACCCTGTCCGCGATGCCCTTGGGCGTCACTGTCGAACTGAAAGCCGGCGGGTGTCAGGTCAGCGGCGGGATTGCGACGGCGAAGAGTAGGGCCGCTGCACCGCCGATCTCCGCTACGCCGCACGCGCACCCTATTGGAAATCCATCCCGACCCCAGTTTGTTTGTTGTCGTTTCGGATCTAAGCCGCTGCAAATAAATCTTGGCAAAGGAGCGCGGAAAAGTCCACTGAAGTGCGCGGCGCTCAGTTGGTAAAAATTACAATCTCCGGCGTCGATGCTGCGGCGTGTCGGCGTGCGTACACTTGTGCGAGTGCACCCACGCCGAGGACGATGCCATGGCAAACATTCCATTGAAGGGCAGTGAACGCGCCGCCGTACCCGGTGCTTCGGTGCTCGAGCCCGCGGATCCCGCGGAACGCTTGGAGGTGAGCGTGATCGTGCGCCGCCGCGCCGTGGAGCGGATGCGCGAACGGATTGCGGCGCTCTCCACCGCCGGGCGCGCTGCCGATTATCTAAGCCGAGAGGCGTTCGCGCGCGAGCACGGCGCCGATCCAGCCGACTTCGCGCAGGTCCGTGCCTTTGCACAGGCGCAACATCTGCTCGTGGTGCAGGAGCACGCCGCGCGCCGCACGATGATCGTGTCGGGCACCGTCGCACAATTCAGCGCCGCGTTCGGCGTTCAGCTGCATCGGACGGGTGCTCCCGGCGGCACATACCGCGGCCGCACGGGGCCCATCCACTTGCCTGCGGAGTTGGATGGGATCGTCGAGGCGGTCCTCGGACTCGATAACCGTCCGCAGGCGAAGCCGCATTTTAGAATCCGACCGGCAGCGGGCAGCGTCAATCGGCCGGGGGCGGCCACGCCCGCTTCCTTCTCGCCGCCGCAGATCGCATCGCTCTACGGGTTCCCGCCGGGCACCGGCGAAGGGCAAAGCGTTGGGATCATCGAACTCGGCGGCGGATTTCGCCCTGCGGACCTCACGGCCTACTTCAAGGCGCTGAACCTTGCTGCGCCGCGCATCACGGCGGTGTCGGTGGATCACGGGGCCAACAGTCCGACCGGCGATGCCAATGGACCGGACGGCGAAGTCATGCTCGATGTCGAGATCGTCGGCGCCATTGCGCCAGGCGCGAGTGTCGTCGTGTATTTCGCACCGAACACGGATGCGGGGTTTCTCGATGCGATCACCACGGCGATTCACGATGCGACGCACCATCCGTCGATTCTGTCGATCAGTTGGGGAGGACCCGAGTCATCCTGGACGGCGCAGGCGATGACGGCCATGGACGGGGCCTTTCAGGCGGCGGCGACCTTGGGGATCACGATTTGCGTCGCCTCCGGCGACAACGGTTCGGGCGACGGCGTGAGCGACGGCGCCGATCACGTCGACTTCCCGGCCTCGAGTCCATTCGCCCTCGCGTGCGGCGGCACGAGCTTGCGCGCGGCGCAAGGCGCCATCGCCGCCGAGACCGTGTGGGACGATGGCACGCGGGGCGGCGCCAGCGGCGGCGGCGTCAGCGGCTTCTTTCCTCTACCCGCCTGGCAGAAAGGCATCAGCGCACGCATGGTTCAGGGTGGCACGGTCCCGCTCACGATGCGTGGGGTGCCCGACGTGGCCGGCGATGCCGATCCGAATAGCGGATACGTGGTGCGCGTCGATGGGGCCGACACCGTCATCGGTGGAACGAGTGCCGTGGCCCCGCTGTGGGCGGCACTGATCGCGCGAATCAATGCGTCCGCGGGCAAGGCAGCGGGCTACATCAATCCGCGGCTCTACGGTAACCCTCGCGCCTTTCGTGACATAACGCAGGGCGCCAACGGTGAGTTCAGCGCCCAGGCAGGCTGGGACGCTTGTACCGGTCTTGGGAGCCCGAACGGTGGGGTTCTTGCGGGAATCGTCTGACTAGTGCATGTGAAACGAACCACCGGTGCCGAACAGACCCAGGAGACCGGTGATGATCAGGTAGATCGCGACGATGAAATTGAGCAGTCGCGGGACGATCAATATCAGAATGCCGGCGATGAGGGCGATGATCGGAGCGATGCTGAGGCTCAGGTGCAGATTCATGGGCGCTTCCTTTTGGTATTTGCGTTTGCCGCCGCAGACTACTGGAACAACTTGAGGGCATTTTGCAATGTCTTCATGACACCCCACAAGAGCGGCACGCTAACCGAGAGCCACAAGATGATGAAGCGGGCTTTCATGACGTCAAACCTCTAGGGGGGTGTTTCCAGGCGGTGATGATGTTTCTCGGCGACTGCACGAATGCCGAGATTGCAGAGAAGCCCTACGAGCAGCAGGGCGCACATGATGTACATGGTGATCGAATACGCTTGCGCCTTCGGCACGCCGCTCTCGATCTGGAATTGACGAATGTAGTTCACCAGCACCGGGCCGAGCACGCCCGCCACGGACCATGCGGTCAACAGCCGGCCATGGATGGCGCCGACGTGCATGGTGCCGAAGATGTCGCGCAAATACGCGGGAATGGTCGCGAATCCGCCGCCGTACATCGACAGAATGACGGCGAACGCAGCCACGAATAAGGGAATCGAGCCGACGTGCCCGAGCGTCGGCACGGCCGAATAGAGCAGGATGCCGAGCCCAAAGAACACCAGATAGGTGTTCTTCCGGCCGATATAATCGGAGGCGCTCGCCCAGACGAATCGGCCGCCCATGTTGAAGAGACTCAGCAGGCCGACGAAGCCCGCAGCCGCCGAGGCGCTGACGCGGCCGCTGAAGATCTCCTGAATCATCGGCGAGGCCTGACCCAGCACACCAATGCCGGCGGTCACGTTCATGCACAGCACGACCCACAGCAACCAGAATTGCGGGGTCTTCCACGCGACATCGACCGCGACGTTGGCTCGAGTCACCAAGGACACGGGCTTCGCAGGGGCAATCCAACCTGCCGGTTTCCACCCCAGCTCGGGTACACGGACCGAGTAGACGCCGATCATCATGAACATGAAGTAGATGACGCCCATGGTCACGAAGGTTTCGAGCACCCCGTTGGAAGTGGAAGTCTTGAAGTGCTCCATCAGCAGCAGCGACAGAGGTGCCGCAATCAGTGCCCCGCCGCCAAAACCCATGATAGCCATGCCGGTCGCCATGCCCGGACGGTCCGGAAACCACTTGATCAAGGTGGATACCGGAGAGATATAACCGATGCCGAGACCGCAGCCTCCCAGCATGCCGTATCCCAAATAGAGCAGCCACAGCTGATGAAAATGAATGCCCACCGCGGACACGATGAACCCACCGCCGAAACAGAGCGCGGCGGTGAACATGGACTTGCGCGGCCCCACCCGCTCAACCCATCGTCCGAACAGCGCGGCCGACAGGCCGAGAACGGCGATGGCGATGGAAAACACCCAGCCCATCTCGGTCAGCTTCCAATCGCCGGGCGTCGAATGGGTGATGCCGATCAGTTTAGTGAGCGGCAGATTGAAGGTCGAGAATGCGTACACCTGACCGATCGACAGGTGCACTGCCAGGGCTGCAGGTGGAACCAAAAAGCGGTCGTAACCCGGGGGTGCGACGGTGCTTTCCCGGTCCAGGAACGATACTGCCATGCAATGATCCTCGGATGCTTAGTTGTTCTTCGATTAAGGCAAATATGCGCCTCTATTCACGAACTTGCTACTGCGACATGCATCACATTCTCCCCGCGGACGCACGTATTTGCGCGCCCCCTCACCGACCCTTCCCGTTAAGTTGAGAAATCGTGATCCTCTGGGTCGATTGCAACCCACCAACGACGTAGCGTTCGCGGACTCATGTGTAGTTTCAGGCATTCGGGCCGACACGCCAAGCACGCGGCGCGACTCTCGTGGCGGCCCTGGGCGCTGCTCCTCTTCGCGTGCCTTCCCTCAGCTGGTTGGGCGAGCTGCCTCGTCGACCCGGACGCCGAAATCGCTCGCCTGCAAGAACTCATCGCCGTCGATGCGAGCAAAGCGCTCCAACAAGCGATGGCGGTACTCGATGCTCTCAAGCGTCAACCGTTGCCGGACGCCGCGCGCAACGCCACTCGGATGGCCTCCTTGTATGCGGTCGAAGCGGAGGCCTACGGCATTCTCGAGCTCGACTCCGACGCGCGCCGAACGGCGGCGAAAGGTCTTGCGCTCACACCGGACCACGGATGGGTGCATCTCGAACTGCTGGCGGTGTACGCCGACAGCGTCTATGACAAAGCCGGCATCGCGGGCGCGATCGAGGCGATCGAGGCCGCGCGCGTACTGCAGCCCCGCGGCTCGACGGCCGACACCTGCCTGCTGATCACCCGCGGTCTGCTCGAGCACCGCCTCGATCGGGAGGATCTGGCCATCGTCACGCTGACTCAGGCGTACCGTGCCAGCATCGCCCCCGCCGTCACCGAGCCGCACATCATGTCGGCGGACTACCTGTCGCTGGTCATGCGCGGCATGGGCGACTACAGCCAGGCTCTGACGCTCAACCAGGAGAAAATCGACTGGGATACCGAGAATGACGCCACGATGAACCTCTCCGTGTCGCGTTTCATGCGCGGCCAGATCCTGAAATTGATGGGCAACTACAACGCGGCGATCATCGAATTCACGCAAGCCCGCAAGCTCAGCATTTCGCTCGCCGACTCGCAGGGCATCGCCTTCGCCGATCAGCGGATCTGCGAAGCGCACATCGAACTCGGCGAACTCAAGCCGGCCGAGCGAGAATGCGCGGGAGCGCTGCGCCGATTCAGCATTGCGAATTCGGCGGATTCCGTAAAGGAAACGCAAGCCTTGCAGGCGCGCATCGATCTGGGATCGGGCCACCCGGAGCGCGCGCTCGCGATCCTGAACAAAGTGCTCGATCACAACGGGGCCGACATGCCGCCGCGTCACGTGGCGTCGATTTACCACTGGCGGGCACGCGCGAACGCGGCGCTGCACAATTACCGCGACGCCTACAGCGATCTGCAGGAATAGCGAGCCGCTACACGACGGCGAACGACGCCGAGCGCAATCGGCAGGCGGGAGCATTGCGGGCGCGCTTCGAAACCGACCGGGAAGTCGAGCGCAATGCATCGCTGCAGCGCGAGCTCGCCGTCTCGCAGGAGCAGTCGCACCGCCAGGCGCAGCAGTTGCGCTGGAACGCGGTGGTCGTGCTGCTTGGCGTCGTGGTCATCGCGCTGCTCATCTATTTCTGGTCACGACCCGCCGCTACCGGCAACAGCTGGTGACGCTCGCGAGCCAGGATGCACTGACCGGGTTGCCCAACGTCGGCGTACCGCGGAGCTCGCGGCGGCCGCATTGCAAGCGGCGAGCGACACGCACCAGGCGTTGACCCTTGCCGTCATCGACATGGATCACTTCAAGGTCATCAACGACCGCTGCGGCCACGCGACGGGCGATTTCGTGTTGAAGGAGTTCGCTCGAGCCGGCCGCGGGCGCTGCGGGACACGGACATCCTGGGACGATGGGGCGGTGAGGGTTTCTGCTGGTGATGCCCGACACGCCGCTGGAACTCGCCCTCTCGAGCCTGGAGCGGCTGCGCACGCTGGTGTTCGGGATACCGCTGCCGGCGGTCGGAAGCGAGCTGCGCGTGAACATCAGCGCCGGGCTGGCGACCAACGAGGCGGGCCGAGTCGCTGGACGAGATGATCGCTCGCGCCGACTCGGCCCTGTACGTGGCGAAGAACGAGGGGCGGGACCTCGTGCGCGTGGCGGAGGAGGGCTATCTGTCCACGAACACCGGTACGCGGCTGAAGCTGCGAATCGGTCTATAATTAAAATTAATAATATCGCGTATCTTATTGATTTATTTGGTGCCCAGGAGAGGACTCGAACC
>CAWDGY010000027.1:0-35849 GCA_963801865.1 uncultured Gammaproteobacteria bacterium
AAACGCGAAAAACCTAGTCTGCCCGGACGGGGTCGCCTCGACCCCGTTGAACTCGGCGCGCAGCGCCTAATAAGTCCGGCCGTTCTTGATCTTCGCGGCCGATGCGTCCTGCCGTGCGGCCTCTTCCGCGGTCGGCTTGTCGAGCCGCGCCACCTTCTCACCGTCGAAATACACCGTGACGCGGCGCGAATCGACGTGCCGCGTGCGGCCTTTCTTCAAATAATAAATGTAATCCCAGCGTTCCTTATTGAAGGGATCCGCGACCATCGGGGTACCGAGCAGGTAACGCACCTGGCTTCGCGTCATCCCCGGCTTCACCTGCTCGACCGCCGCCTGATCGAGGAAATTTCCCTGCTGGATATTGATGCGATAGACGCACCCCGTTGCGAGGACGCAGACGCCGACGCCGAGGAGCAAAGGTCGAAAAAATTTCATCAAAGTGGTGCGCAGCCCTAAAAATGATTGATAATTGGCACCGTATCATACCGGATGCCACCGCATGCCGCAGCGCCTCAAACCTCCGCCCACGACCGAAAGCAACGACCTGCGCAACGCAGGGCTCAAAGTCACGCTGCCGCGGCTGAAGATCCTCGACATTCTCGCCGACAGTTCGGCCCGGCACATGAGCGCCGAAGACATCTACAAGAAGCTGCTGGTATCGAACGAGGACATCGGTTTGGCGACGGTGTATCGCGTCCTCACCCAATTCGAGGCCGCCGGACTCGTCACCCGCCACCATTTCGAAGGCGGCATGGCGGTGTTCGAGCTGAATCAGGGCGGGCATCACGATCACATCGTCTGCGTCGACTGCGGCCACGTGGAAGAGTTCATGGACGGCGGCATCGAGGAGCGGCAGCAGGCGGTGGCGAAGCGCTTGGGATTCGAAATCAGCGATCACGCGCTCATCCTGTACGGCCACTGCCGCAAGGCCAATTGTCCGTATCAAAAGCGGCCGAAGTAGCGGGCAGCGGCGCTAGCGGCGCGCCGCCGGCACGCGCTTCTTCTTCATGGATTCCGGCCTCGTGGAATCCGCCGGCGCCGGGCGCGCTGCGGCGCTCGCCGCTGCGCGCGCCAGCATTTCCCGCGCGTGAGCGCGTGCCTGCTCGGTGATGTCGACGCCACCCAGCATGCGCGCGATCTCATCGACGCGCTCCGCCGGCGGCAGTGTTTTCACCGCGGTGCGCGTGACCGATCCGACGCTCTGCTTGGTGACCCGGAACTGGCTATGCGCCTGGGCCGCCACTTGCGCAAGATGCGTTACGCACAGTACCTGCGCGCGTTCGCCGAGCGAGCGCAACTGCCGCCCCACGATCTCCGCAACGGCGCCGCCGATTCCCGCATCGACCTCGTCGAACACCATGCACAGCGCCGCGGTGTCGGCGGTCGCGGCGACTTGCACGGCGAGGCTGATGCGCGACAATTCGCCGCCCGATGCGACCTTGGCCAGACTCTTGAGCGGCTGACCCGGGTTGGCGCTCACCAGGAACTCGATGTCATCGCGTCCGTCGGGACCGAAAGCATCCTCGCTCGGCTCGACGCTCACGGCAAAGCGGCCGCCCCCCATGCCGAGCGCTTGCATCAGCCCGCTGATCCGGCTGCCCAGGGCGGCGGCCGCCGCTTTTCGCGCCTGCGTCAGGCGCTGCGCCGCAACGCCATACTCACGCGTCAGTTCCTCGAGCTGCCGTTCGAACTGCGCCAAGCTCAGCTGCGCGTTGTCGAGGGCGTGGATTTCCTGCTCCGTGCGCGCCAGCTGATCGGGCAGATCGAGCACGCTCCGACGGTGCTTGCGCGCGAGCGACTCGAGCGCGGCAGCGTGGCGCTCGATCTGCTCCTGGCGCGCCGGGTCCATGTCGAGGCTCTCGAGATAATGCCGCAAGGCCTCGGCGGCCTCGCGGATGAGAATGCTCGCCTCCGTCAGCAGCTGCGTCGGGGGAGCGAGCGCCGGATCCGTGTCCGCCGCGCCGCGCAATGCCGTCTGCGCCCTCGCCAGCAGGTCGTGCGCATTGGCGCCGTCATCCTCGTAGACCGCGGCGAGCGCCGTCCGCGCCGCTTCGGCGAGGCGGCCGCGCCCGGCGATGCGCTTTTGCTCGACGAAGATCTCTTCGATCGCCGCCACCGTCGTCACTTCGGCCTTCAGCTCAGTGAGCTGATAGCGCAGCAGATCCAGACGCGCTTCGCGGTTCTCCGCGGCTGATTTGAGCGCCTCGTAATCGCGGCGGCAGCTGCGGTAGCGCTCGTAGACGCCGCGCACGGCGCCGGTGAGATCCGCCTCGGCCAGGTGCTCATCGAGCAGTAGGCGCTGCGCGCTGCGCTTCACCAGGTGCTGGAACTCCTGCTGACCGTGAATTTCGATCAGGAACTCGGCGAACTCGCGCAGTGCCTGCACCGGCACCAACTGGCCGTTGATATAGGCCCGCGAGCGGCCGTCCGCCCCGATCACACGGCGCACGATGACCTCGCCGTCGTACCCGATCGCTTGCGTCTCGAGCCAGCGCAGCGCCCCCTCGGACAGGGCCGCGAAGCCTGCGGCAACCTCGGCGCGCTCGGCGCCGTGGCGCACGATGTCGCCGGCCCCCCGGCCTCCGGCAATCAGCAGCAGCGCGTCCACCACGATGGACTTGCCGGCCCCCGTCTCGCCGGTGAGGGCCGTGAGGCCGGGACCGAACTCGAGTTCCGCCTCATCGACGATGACGAGATCGCGGAGTTGAAGATGCGTGAGCATGACCGACTAATCGCTGCTCGAGCCGCCGTGGCCGCCGCGGCCCCAGTGCAACTTCGAGCGCAGCAGCCGGTAATAGTCGTAGCCCGGCGGATGCAGGAGGGTGATTTGAGCCTCGGCGCTTTCCACGTACAGCGTATCGCCCTGCTCGAGATCGCCGAGCGCCGTGCCATCGCAGGTGACCTGTGCCCGTGTTCCCGGACGCTCCGACAGGCGCAGCTGAATCTGGCTGCCGGCCCGCACGACGATCGGCCGGTCGCTCAGGGTGTGAGGACAGATGGGCGCAAGTACCCACACGTCGAGGTTCGGCTCGACGATGGGACCACCGCAGGACAAGGCGTAGGCGGTCGACCCGGTCGCCGTGGCGATGACGATCCCATCGCCGCCGTGCGAGTTGACGAAGCGCCCGTTGATCGAGGTTTCAAAATCCATGGTGCGGCCGGTCTCGAGCTTATTCACGACGACGTCGTTCAGACCAAGCGCCCGGATGGGCGGCGTTCCCGGCCGCTCCAGCCGTGCCGCCAGGAGCGAGCGGCGATCCTCGGTATAGCGTCCGGCGAGGACCGTATCGACGTCTTCGAGCATCGAGTTCGGGCTCACATCGGTGAGGAAGCCGAGGCGGCCGCGATTGATGCCGAGCAGCGGCACCGGATGGCCCGCCAGCAGCCGCGCGGCGTACAGCAGGGTACCGTCCCCGCCGATCGCGATGATGAGTTCGGCCCGCGCCGCGAAGTGTTGCTCCGGACAGGGGACGATGCTATCCGCCGGGAAACTCAGGCCCACGCCCGGGTCGATCAGGGCCCGCTGGCCGCGGGCGCGGAAATGGGTCGCGAGGCTTAACATGCACTCCGCAACGCGCAAATCCTTGGCATTGCCGACGAGCGCGATGGACTTGAAAGACTGCGGCATAAGCGATACGTCCTTGTAGCATGATCGCGGCAAACCGGTCACGCACCCAAACTCGAGGGTTTGGACCGATTCGATGGACTTGACTTCGTGCGGATACGCTAGGTAGCTTCAAAGATGTACTATGGTGCGTACTATGACAGAAGGCGCCGAGGAGTCTCTCACCGAGCGGGCGCAACTGCTGCTCAAAGCCCTGATCGAGAATTACATCCGCGACGGGCAGCCGGTGGGCTCGCGCACCTTGTCGCGCGATTCGGGCTTGAGCCTGTCCTCGGCCACCATTCGCAACGTCATGGCGGACCTCGAGGAGCTCGGATTCGTCGCTTCGCCGCACACCTCATCGGGCCGTGTTCCGACCGATAAGGGCTACCGCCTCTTCGTCGATACGCTGCTCAAGCTCAAGCCCCTGCACCAGGAGGAAATCGAGGAGATCGAGCGGCGCCTGGGCAGCGATGCGGCCAATGGTCGCTCCCTGGTGCAGACCGCCTCGCACATGCTCTCGAGTGTGACGCACATGGCGGGCCTCGTGACGCTGCCGAATCCGCATTACATCGCGCTGTCGCAAATCGAATTCGTCGGGCTGTCCGAGAATCGCGCGCTCGCCATCATGGTCATGAACAATCGCGAGGTACAGAACCGGGTGGTGCAGCTCGACCGGTATTACTCGCCGGAGGAATTGCGGCGCGCCGCGAACTATCTGAATGAGGCATTTTCGGGCCGCTCGCTGCCGGATGTCCGGGCGATGCTGCTCAAGCAGCTGCAGGAAACCCGGCAGCACATGAATCAGCTCATGCAAGATGCGATTCAGGTCGCCCAGAAGGTCTTCGACACCCAGGCCGAGGAGCAGGTCGAATACGTCATCGCCGGCGAGACCAACTTGATGGGTTTCGCCGAGCTATCCAACGTCGACCGACTGCGCCGCCTGTTCGAAGCGTTCAACGAAAAGCACGACATCCTGCGCCTGTTGGACAGCTGCCTGCGGGCGGACGGGATCCAGATCTTCATCGGCCAGGAGTCCGGGTACCGGATCCTGGACGACATCAGCGTCGTGACGGCGCCCTACATGCTCGATAACCAGGTCGTGGGGGTGCTCGGTATCATCGGACCGACCCGCATGGCCTACGAGCGTGTGATCCCCATCGTCGACATCACGGCAAAACTGCTCGGTTCGGCCTTGAACGCCCGCAAATAGCCCCCAGGTGGGTGGTTCGAGCGGGGAGTCACCCCGCCTATTCTTTTCGAGGGCATAGCCTGTGAATGAATCCACCCAGCCGGGCGACGAGGTTGCAACCGGGTCAAGCGCGTCAGAGGCCGGCATTGCGGCCGAGGCCGCCTTGGCGGCGGCGGAGGCCAAGGCGCAGGACAACTGGAACAGTTATCGGCGCTCGGTGGCCGAGTTGGACAATTACCGCAAGCGCATGGACCGCGAACTCGACAACGCGCGCAAATACGCCATCGAGCGCTTTGCTCAGGAACTCCTGCCGGTGAGCGATGCGCTCGAGGCCGGCATCAAGTCCGGAGCGTCCAATCCCGCGGCGCTGCTCGAGGGCGCTCAGGCGACCCTACGAGAGCTGCAGCGCGCCTTCGACAAGGCCGGCATCAAGATCATCGACCCGGCTGGTCAGCCCTTCGATCCGAACTGGCACGAAGCCATTGCGGTCCAGGAGAGCCGGGAGCAGCCCCCCAACACGGTGCTGTCGGTCATCCAAAGGGGCTACTCACTCAATGGCCGGTTGCTCAGACCGGCGCGTGCGATCGTGAGCAAGGCACCCGGCGAGGCCAATTGAAAATGCATGAGGGCACCCCCAAGGTGGCGGTCAGTTGTTCGAATCTTCTAGAGGGTTTCTATTATGGCTAAGATTATAGGCATCGATCTCGGCACCACCAATTCGTGTGTAGCGATCATGGAAGGTGGGAAGCCGAAGGTTATCGAAAATAGCGAGGGTGACCGCACGACGCCGTCGATCGTTGCCTTCACCAAGGATGCTGAGGTGTTGGTGGGTCAGTCCGCCAAGCGCCAGGCCGTCACCAACCCCCAGAACACGGTGGCGGCGGTGAAGCGTCTGATCGGACGCAAATTCGCCGACGCGGTGGTCCAGAAAGACATGGGCATGGTGTCCTACAAGATCGTCAAGGCCGACAACGGCGACGCCTGGGTCGAAGTGCAGGGCAAGAAAATGGCGCCCCCGGAGATTTCGGCTCGGGTGCTCATGAAGATGAAGAAGACTGCCGAGGATTATCTCGGTGAAACGGTCACCGAGGCGGTCATCACCGTTCCGGCCTATTTCAACGACTCGCAGCGCCAGGCGACCAAGGACGCGGGCCGCATTGCGGGTCTCACCGTCAAGCGCATCATCAATGAACCGACGGCCGCGGCACTCGCCTACGGGCTCGACAAGGACGGCGGCGACCGCAAGATCGCCGTGTACGACTTGGGCGGCGGCACGTTCGATATTTCGGTGATCGAAATCGCCGAAGTCGACGGCGAGCGCCAGTTCGAAGTGCTGTCGACCAACGGGGATACCTTCCTCGGCGGCGAGGACTTCGACCTGCGCGTGATCAACTACCTCGCCGATGAGTTCAAGAAGGAGAGCGGTATCGACGTGCGCAAGGATCCGCTCGCGATGCAGCGTCTGAAGGAGGCTTCGGAGAAGGCCAAGATCGAGCTCTCGTCCAGCCAGCAGACCGAGATCAATCTGCCGTACATCACGGCGGATGCGGCGGGACCCAAGCATTTGAACATGAAGCTCACCCGCGCGAAGTTGGAATCGCTGGTCGAGGATCTGGTGCAGAAGACGATCGAGCCCTGCAAGATCGCCTTGAAGGACGCAGGCCTCACCATGAAGGATGTGGGCGAAGTCATTCTGGTCGGCGGCCAGACGCGCATGCCGCTGGTGCAGCGCGCGGTGAAGGATTTGTTCGGCCGCGAGCCCCGCAAGGATGTGAATCCGGACGAGGCGGTGGCCGTCGGCGCCGCGATCCAGGGCGGAGTGTTGTCGGGCGACGTCAAGGATGTGCTGCTGCTCGATGTGACGCCGCTGTCGCTCGGCATCGAGACCTTGGGTGGGATCATGACGAAGGTGATCGAGAAGAACACGACCATTCCGACCAAGGCGGCGCAGACCTTCTCGACCGCCGACGACAATCAGACGGGCGTGACGATCCACGTGCTGCAGGGCGAGCGCGATCGAGCCAGCGACAACAAGTCCCTGGGCCGATTCGACTTGACCGATATTCCACCCGCGCCGCGCGGTATGCCGCAAATCGAAGTCACGTTCGACATCGATGCGAACGGCATCTTGAATGTGTCCGCGAAGGACGTGAAGACCGGCAAGGAGCAGCGCATCGTGATCAAGGCCTCGAGCGGCTTGTCCGAGGCGGAGATCAAGCGCATGGTGTCCGACGCCGAGGCGCATGCCGAGGAGGACAAGAAATTTCGTGAACTGGTCGGCGCGCGCAATAAGGCGGACGCGACCGTGCACACGGTGGAAAAGGCGCTTGCGGATCTCGGCGACAAAGTCGCGGAGGACGAGAAGAAGGCGGCGGCCGATGCCATTGCCGCGGTCAAGGCGGCCATGAGCAGCGATGACCGGGAAGAGATCGAGCGCAAGACCCAGGCTCTGGAGCAGGCCTCGAACGCCATCCTGCAGAAGATGTATCAGCAGTCGGCCGGGGGCGCCCCGGGCGGCGGCTCCGGAGCGGAGACGAACGATCGCGAGAAGAAAGAGGATGTGCTCGACGCGGAGTTCGAAGAGGTCAAGGAAAGCGACCGTAAGAAAGCCTGAAGCCTCGGCTGCATGGCGTTGACTGAGTGAGAGAACCGCCGGTACGGACGTACCGGCGGTTTATTTTCGTGGGTGGACAGGGTGAGCAATGGCGAAGCACGATTACTACAAGCTCCTCGAAGTGCCGCGCAACGCGAGCGAGGCCGAGATCAAGAAGGCCTATCGGCGTCTGGCCATGAAACATCATCCGGATCGAAATCCTGACGATCCGGATTCGGAACACAGGTTCAAGGAGGCCAAGGAGGCGTACGAGGTCCTCACCAACGCGCAGAAGCGTGCGGTGTACGATCAGTTCGGGCATGCCGGGCTCGAAGGCGGCCGCGGCGGCGGATTCAGCGCCGGGGAGGCATTCGGCGATATTTTCGGCGAGATGTTCGGCGATATTTTCTCCGGCGGCCAGCGCGCCCGCTCGCAGGTGTTTCGCGGCGCCGATTTGCGCTACGAACTCGAACTCGATCTGGAGCAGGCGGTCTTCGGCACCGATACCGAGATCAAGATTCCCTCGCTGGCGGAGTGCAAGACTTGCAAGGGCACGGGTGCGGCGAAGGGCTCGACACCCAAGACCTGCGATACCTGCCACGGGCAGGGGCAGGTGCGGGTGCAGCAATCCATCTTCACGATCCAGCAACCGTGCCCTCGTTGCAAGGGCCGCGGCAAGATCATCGGCAACCCATGCGATACCTGCTACGGTCAGGGGCGCGTGCGGCAGGAAAAATCGCTGCCAGTGAGCGTGCCCGCCGGCGTCGATACGGGGGATCGCATTCGACTCACCGGCGAAGGGGAGGTCGGGCGCAACGGCGGACCGCCGGGGGACCTGTATGTCGAGATTCGCGTGCGCGAGCACGCCATCTTCGAACGCGAGGGCAGCCATCTGTCCTGCGAGGTGCCCATCAGCTTCACCACGGCCGCGCTCGGCGGCTCGGTGGAGGTGCCGACGCTCGACGGCGAGGTGGTGCTCAAGATTCCGAGTGAGACGCAGTCCGGACGCGTGTTTCGCATGCGCGAGAAAGGCGTGCGGCCGGTCCGCGGCGGTGCGGCCGGCGACCTCTTTTGCCGCGTAGTGGTCGAAACCCCCGTGAGCCTCAGCGCCGACCAAAAGGAACTGCTCAAAAAGTTCGAGGCCTCGCTGCAGACCGGCAGCCACAAGCCGCGCGAGCAGTCCTTCTTCGAGGGCGTGAAGAAATTTTTCACCGGCGCCCTCGACTAGGCTGCTGAGGCCGCACCGGTGCCTGGAATCGCGGTTTTCGGCATCACGGGGCGCATGGGCCAGTCGCTCGTTCGCGCCCTGCGCGAGCCGCGGGCGCAGCCCCTCGATGCACTGCGGCTGACGGGCGCCCTCGCCGCGCCATCGAGCAGCCATTTGGGCCGCGATGCGGCGATCGAGGGCGCGGCCACCGGCATCAGAATTACAGCGGATGTTCGAGCCGCGCTCGAGGCGGCGGCGGTCGCGCTCGATTTCAGCGTGCCGCACCGCGTCGCGGAACATGCGCGCGCATGCGCCGCAGCGCAGGTGCCTCTCCTCATCGGCACCACCGGCATCGATGCCGCCTCGCACGCACAGATCCAGGCGGCCGCCGAGCACATTCCCGTGCTGGTTGCACCGAACACCAGCGTGGGAGTCGCCGCGCTCGCGCAGGCGGTAGCGCTCGCCACCGCGGCGCTCGGGCCTGCATACGATGTGGAAATCAGCGAGGCGCACCACCGCATGAAGCGCGACGCCCCCTCGGGCACGGCGCTCGCCTTCGGCGAGGCGGTGGCCGCCGCGCGCGGCCGGTCGCTCACCGAGGTCGCGGTCTTCGATCGGCACGGTGCCTCGCAGGTGCGCGAGCCCGGCAGCATCGGCTTCGCCGTGGTGCGGGCCGGGGACATCGTCGGCGAGCACACGGTGACCTTCGCCGCCGCCGGCGAGCGCATCGAAATGACCCATCGCGCCACCGATCGGCTGATTTTCGCGCGCGGCGCGTTGCGGGCGGCCGCATGGCTGATTGGGCGGGCGCCGGGTCTTTACGGCATGCAGAACGTGCTCGGTGGTTGAACAGGCATGGACAGCCAACGCCGGCATCGTTAATATTCGCGCCCGGAAACCCGAGTCGCGAATTTACCCATGAAGCGGGAGGACGTTCTTGAACGAGCGCCTCCCGCTTTGCGCATCTGCGGAACGCGCGTAGCGCAAAGCGAGGAACCGGAGTGTCGACACCTGCAGTGCTAGCTCTCGAAGATGGCACCGTGTTCCGAGGCGTCTCAGTGGGCGCAAAAGGCAACACGACTGGTGAAGTGGTTTTCAATACGGCGATGACGGGGTATCAAGAGATCCTCACCGATCCCTCGTACTGCCGCCAAATCGTCACTCTGACCTATCCGCACATCGGCAATACCGGCACGACTCCCGAGGATCTCGAGTCAGGGGCTGTCTACGCGGCGGGATTGGTCATTCGCGACATGCCCCAGCTGCATTCGAACTGGCGCGCCACCGAGTCGCTGCAGAACTTCCTGCTGCGCTGTAAGGTGGTCGCGATCGCGGACATCGACACGCGCAAACTCACGCGTCTGCTGCGCGAAAAAGGTGCCCAGGCCGGCTGCATCATGACGGGCGAGAACCTCGATGAGACGGCAGCCGTGCGCGCCGCGAAGAAATTTCCGGGCTTGAAGGGAATGGATCTCGCCAAAGCGGTGTCCACCAAGAAGATCTACCAGTGGAACGACGGCGTCATCTGGAAGGGCGCCGCCAAGCCGCCGCGCCCACAAAGCCGCCTGCACGTCGTAGCCTACGACTTCGGCATCAAGCGCAACATCTTGCGGATCTTGGCCGAGCATGGCTGCAGGATGACCGTAGTCCCTGCACAAACTACGGCAGATCAAGTACTTGCAATGAATCCTGATGGTATTTTCTTAAGTAACGGCCCAGGTGATCCGGAGCCCTGCGACTACGCCATTACGGCGATCGCGCGCTTTCTCGAAACCGACCTACCGGTGTTCGGCATTTGTCTCGGGCATCAACTGCTCGGGCTCGCGAGCGGCGCGAAGACGGTCAAGATGAAATTCGGGCACCACGGCGCCAATCATCCGGTTTCAGAGCTCGAGTCGGGTCGGGTGCTCATTTCCAGCCAGAATCACGGCTTCGCCGTCGACGAGGCAACCTTGCCGGCCACGTTGCGCGTGACGCATCGCTCGCTGTTCGACGGCACACTGCAGGGCGTCGCGCGCACCGATCGGCCCGCCTTCAGCTTTCAGGGTCACCCCGAGGCGAGCCCCGGCCCGCGTGACCTACGGCTGCTGTTCGAGCATTTCATGTACTTGATGGTGAAGCGCATCCAGACGAATTCACGCGGCCGTAATTCAGTCAAACAGAAAGCGGCGGAAGGATAGGCGTGGCCAAACGCACCGATCTCGACAGCATCCTCATCATCGGTGCGGGACCCATCATCATCGGTCAGGCGTGCGAGTTCGATTATTCTGGAGCTCAAGCTTGTAAGGCGCTGAAAGAAGAGGGTTATCGCGTCATCCTGGTGAACTCCAATCCGGCCACCATCATGACCGATCCGGAGAGCGCCGACTCGATCTACATCGAGCCGATCAATTGGCGCACCATCGAACGCATCATCGAGAAAGAGCGTCCGAGCGCACTCTTGCCGACCATGGGCGGCCAGACGGCGCTCAACACCGCGCTCGATCTGGTGCGCGAAGGGGTCCTCGAGAAATACAACGTGGAGATGATCGGCGCCTCGCAGCGCGCCATCGACATGGCGGAGGACCGCGAATTGTTCCGCCGCGCGATGGGCGACATCGGGCTCGAGACCGCCCGTGCGCGCATCGCCCATAGCATGGAGGAGGCGCTCGCGGTGCAGTCGGAGATCGGGTTTCCGACCGTGATTCGGCCCTCCTTCACGCTCGGCGGCAGCGGCGGCGGGATCGCGTACAACCGCGAAGAGTTCGAGGCCATCGTCGCCCGCGGACTCGATGCCTCGCCCACCAACGAGGTGCTGCTCGAGGAGTCGGTGCTCGGATGGAAAGAATACGAGATGGAGGTCGTTCGCGATCGCAACGATAACTGCATCATCGTGTGTTCGATCGAGAATCTGGACCCGATGGGCGTGCACACCGGCGACTCGATCACCGTGGCGCCCGCCCAAACGCTCACCGACCGCGAGTACCAGCGCCTGCGCGACGCCTCGATTGCGGTGCTGCGCAAGATCGGCGTCGACACCGGCGGCTCGAACGTGCAATTCGCCGTGAATCCGGACGATGGGCGCGTGTTGGTGATCGAGATGAATCCGCGCGTGTCGCGCTCCTCGGCGCTCGCCTCCAAGGCCACCGGCTTTCCCATTGCGAAGATCGCCGCGAAGCTGGCGGTGGGCTATACGTTGGACGAGCTCAAGAATGAGATCACCGGCGGCGCGACCCCGGCCTCATTCGAGCCCTCGATCGATTACGTCGTCACCAAGATCCCGCGCTTCACCTTCGAGAAATTCCCCGGCGCGAACACGCGCCTCACCACGCAGATGAAGTCCGTCGGCGAGGCGATGGCGATCGGACGCACGTTCCAGGAATCGGTTCAGAAGGCGCTGCGCAGCCTCGAGCTCGGCTACGAAGGTTTCGAGGAGCAGTTGACGATGCCGCTGACGGACGAGGCGGCCGACAAGCTGGCGTACGAATTGCGCTGGCCCGGACCCGCTCGAATTCTCTACGTAGCCGACGCGTTCCGCGCCGGCTGGACGCTGCAGCAAGTATTTGATGCGACTAAGATCGACCCGTGGTTTCTGTCGCAGATCGAGGATCTGCTGCGCGAGGAGAAGCAGCTCGCGGCCCAGGGGTTCGACAGCCTCGAGCTGCCCCGCCTGCGCGCGCTGAAGCGCAAGGGCTTCTCCGATGCGCGCATCGCGCGGCTGGTGTCGCGCGATGAGCCGGCCATTCGCAGCCGCCGCCGCAAGCTCGGACTGCATCCGGTGTTCAAGCGCGTCGACACCTGTGCCGCCGAATTCTCCACCTCGACCGCTTATCTGTATTCGACCTACGAGGAGGAATGCGAGGCGAATCCGAGCTCGCGGCGCAAGATCATGATCCTGGGCGGCGGCCCGAACCGCATCGGTCAGGGCATCGAATTCGATTACTGCTGCGTGCATGCTGCAATGGCGCTGCGCGAGGACGACTTCGAGACCATCATGGTGAACTGCAATCCGGAGACGGTATCGACCGACTACGACACCTCCGACCGGCTGTACTTCGAGCCCCTGACCTTCGAGGACGTCATGGAGATCATCGAGAAGGAAAAGCCCGAAGGGGTGATCGTGCAGTTCGGCGGGCAGACGCCGCTCAAATTGTCGCGGGCGCTCGCTGCGGCCGGCGCACCCATCATCGGCACGACCCCCGACAGCATCGACATCGCCGAGGATCGCGAGCGGTTCCAGCGGCTGGTGAGCAATCTGAAGCTCAAGCAGCCCGCCAACGCCACGGCGCGCGCCGAGGAACAGGCGGTCATCATGGCGCGCGAAGTCGGCTTTCCGCTCATCGTGCGGCCGAGCTACGTGCTCGGCGGGCGCGCCATGGAAGTCGTCTTCAATGAGGACGATTTGCGCCAGTACATGACCGATGCGGTGAAGGTCTCGAACGACAGCCCGGTGCTGCTCGACCGGTTTCTCGATCTGGCGATCGAGGTCGACGTCGATGCCGTGAGCGACGGTCAGGATGTGCTGATCGGCGGCATCATGGAGCACATCGAGCAGGCCGGGGTGCATTCGGGAGATTCCGGATGTTCCCTGCCGCCGAACGGGCTGTCGCAGGAAATCCAGGACGAGCTGCGCGCACAAACCCGCAAGCTCGCCAAAGCCCTCAACGTCGTCGGCCTGATGAACATCCAGTTCGCCATTCAGAGCGGCGTGATCTATCTGCTGGAGGTCAATCCGCGCGCCTCGCGCACCGTGCCCTTCGTCTCCAAGGCCACGGGTATCCCGCTCGCCAAGGTGGCCGCGCGGGTGATGACCGGCAAGACGCTCGTGCAGCAGGGGCAGACCAACGAGCGCATTCCGAAGTATTTCTCGGTCAAAGAGGCGGTGTTCCCGTTCGTGAAGTTCCCCGAGGCCGATCCGATCCTGGGCCCCGAGATGAAATCCACCGGCGAAGTCATGGGAACCGGGAGCACCTTCGGCGAGGCCTATGCCAAGGCGCAGGCCGCCTCCGGAGTGATATTGCCCACACGGGGCCTGTGCTTCATCAGCGTACGCGACCGCGACAAACCGAGCGCGGTGCTGCTCGCGCAGATGTTGATCGCGCGCGGCTTCGAGATCGCCGCCACCGGCGGCACGGCGGCGGCGCTGGAACAGGCGGGCATCGTGTGCCGACGCGTGAACAAGGTGCGCGAGGGTCGCCCGCATGTCGTCGATATGATCAAAAACGACGAGGTCGCTCTGATCGTCAACACCACCGAGGGCAAGCAGGCGGTGCGCGAATCGCGCTCCATCCGTCGCGAGGCGGTGGCGAGAAGAGTAACCTACTACACCACCGTGGCCGGCGCGCGCGCCACCTGCGATGCGCTCGATCATCTCGGCGACATTGAAGTCAATCGATTGCAGGACCTGCACAAGGAATTGGCGTGAAACGAATTCCCAGACTTCAGCACAGAGAGTCGCCGACGTGAAGCGCACTCCCATGACTCTGCGCGGCGCCGAGCGGTTGCGCCAGGAGTTGAAACAGCTGAAGAGCGAGGCTCGGCCGAACATCATCAAGGCCATCGCCGAGGCGCGGGCGCACGGCGACCTGTCGGAAAATGCCGAGTATCACGCGGCGCGCGAACAGCAAAGCTTCATCGAGGGGCGCATCAACGACATCGAGAACCGCTTGTCGAATGCCGAAGTGATCGACGTGACCAAGCTCACCGCCAGCGGCCGCGTGGTTTTCGGCTCGACCGTGCAGCTCGAGGATCAGGACGGCAGCGCTCAGGTGGTCTACCAACTGGTAGGAGACGACGAGGCGGACATCAAACAGGGGCTGCTCTCGGTCTCATCGCCCATCGCGCGCGCACTGATCGGCAAGTCCGAAGGCGATGTGGTCGATGTCACGACGCCCGGCGGCACGCGAACCTACGAAATCGTCTCCGTACGCTACGTGTGACGGCAGTCCGAAACGCGTTTCGCGTGCTCTGCGTGCTGTGGGCCGGGAGCCTCTGGGCGCTCGCTGCGTGGGTCGCACCCACGCTTTTCTCGATGCAGAGCGACCGGCACTTGGCGGGCCTGCTCGCGGGAAGACTCTTCAGCATCGAGACCGCGCTCGGCGTGGCCGTGGCCGCGATCGCGCTGCTACTGCCGGGCAGGCGCAAATTCGCCTTGGGTTACGCCGCGGCGGCGCTGCTCGCGATCAACGAATGGGGCCTCAAGCCCTTGATGTCGGCAGCGCACGCGCGCGGCAGCGCCGCCGGCCTGACCTTCGGCGCCTGGCATGGCGTCTCGGCGGTGCTGTATGTGCTGGCGTGCCTGGCGGTCGTGCTACTGGTCTGGAAGGAGGATTTTCGCTAGACGGCGGCCGCGGCGGTAAAAAACCCCGACGTGGCCGACGCGCTGCACCATTTCGGCATTGGTGCGACGCGCCAATTCCTCCAAAGCAGCATTGCGGGCCTCGCGTTCGCCAATGCGGGCGCTGACTTTGACCAGCTCGTGGTCTTCCAGCGCGCGATCGAGCTCACTCACCACGCCGTCGGTCAGGCCGGCGTTACCCAGCATGACCAGCGGGTGCAGCGGATGCGCGTGGCGCCGCAGGTGCTTCTTTTGCTTCTCCGAGAGGGGCATCGCGGCAGTATAGTCGAGCGAGATTACCCCCGAGAGACATGGTCAAGCGATCCAAGAGCAGCGCCCGTTGGCTGGCAGAGCACGCCAGCGATGAGTTCGTCAAACGCGCCCAGCGCGAAGGCTGGCGCTCGCGTGCGGTGTTCAAGCTGGCCGAGATTCAACAGGCCGAGCGGCTGCTCCGGCCGGGGATTCGCTGCGTCGACCTGGGCGCCGCCCCGGGGGGCTGGAGCCAATATGCCGCCCGCATCATCGGCGGGACGAGCCGCATCGTCGCGACCGATATTCTGCCCATGGACGCGATTCCGGGCGTGGATTTCGTACAAGGCGACTTTCGCGACGACGGCGTGATCGAGCAGGTACTGACGGCCATTGGTGCCTCGAAAGTGGACCTTGTTTTGTCCGATATGGCCCCCAACATGTCGGGAATCGATGCAGTGGATCAGCCAAGATCCATGCATTTGGCGGAGCTGGCGCTGGAGTTCGCCGACCGCGTATTGGCGCCGGGAGGCGATGTGCTCGTGAAGCTTTTTCAAGGCGCCGGATTCGATCAGCTGATTCGAGATGCCCGAGGTCGTTTTGGGCGGGTTGCGACGAAAAAGCCAAAGGCGTCACGAACGCGCAGTCCTGAGATCTATCTGTTGGCGCGGCAGTTTGGGATGGTGTAAGTTCGATTAGCCTTCCGATGGAACGCGCGCCGGTCTTTTTTGTCGTAATATGGTTGCGACCGTAGGTGAAACTTGAACGATTTGACGAAACAAATTCTCTTGTGGGTCGCGCTGGCTGTCATTCTGCTCGCTATTTTCAGCCAATTCGGGATGCGCACGGGTCAGCCGGCGACCATTGATTACTCCCAGTTTCTCTCCGAGGTAAAGAGCAACAACGTCGATTCGGTGACGCTCAAGGGCGAGATCATCGAAGGCAAGCGGCGCGATGGCAACCAATTCGTCACCTATAACCCGGAGACCGGAAACGGCGCGCTGATCGGCCTGCTGCAATCGCAGGGAGTCAAATTCCGCGGTGAGCCGCCGAAGCAGCAATCGGTGTTCCTGCAGCTGCTGATATCGGCGTTCCCCATCTTGATTCTCATCGGCTTCTGGGCCTATTTCATGCGCCAGATGCAAGGAGCCTCCGGCGGCCGGGGCGCCATGTCTTTCGGCAAGAGCCGCGCCCGGCTCCTCGGCGAGGATCAGGTGAACATCACCTTTGCGGATGTCGCCGGTGTCGAGGAAGCAAAGCAAGAAGTCGTGGAAATCGTCGATTTCTTGAAGGATCCCGGCAAGTTCCAGAAACTTGGCGGCAAGATTCCGAAAGGCGTACTGATGGTCGGGTCCCCGGGAACCGGCAAGACCTTGCTCGCGCGAGCGATCGCCGGCGAGGCCAAGGTGCCGTTCTTTACCATATCGGGCTCGGATTTCGTGGAAATGTTCGTCGGCGTCGGCGCTTCGCGCGTGCGCGACATGTTCGAGCAGGCCAAGAAGCATGCCCCGTGCATCATCTTCATCGACGAGATCGATGCGGTCGGCCGGCATCGCGGCGCCGGTTTGGGCGGCGGTCATGATGAGCGCGAGCAAACACTGAACCAGCTGCTGGTGGAAATGGACGGCTTCGAGGGCAATGAAGGCATCATCGTCATTGCAGCGACCAACCGCCCCGACGTGCTCGATCCGGCGCTGCTGCGTCCCGGTCGATTCGACCGACAAGTGGTCGTGCCGCTTCCCGACGTGCGTGGCCGGGAACAAATCCTCAAAGTGCACATGCGCAAGGTGCCCCTCGGCGACAATGTCAAGCCGTCGGTCATTGCACGCGGCACCCCCGGATTTTCGGGGGCGGATCTGGCCAACCTCGTGAACGAAGCGGCGCTGTTCGCCGCGCGCGGCAACAAGCGATCGGTCACCATGGAGGAGTTCGAGCGCGCCAAGGACAAGATCATGATGGGTGCCGAACGGCGCTCCATGGTCATGACCGAGGAAGAGAAGCGCAACACCGCCTATCACGAGTCCGGGCACGCCATTGTTGGTTTGAGCGTTCCCGAGCACGACCCGGTTTACAAGGTCACCATCATCCCGCGCGGCCGCGCACTCGGCGTCACCATGTTCCTTCCGGAGCAGGATCGCTACAGCACGAGCAAGCGTCAGCTCGAGAGCCGCATCGCGACCCTCTTCGGCGGCCGGGTTGCGGAAGAATTGGTGTTCGGCCCGGACGCCGTCACCACGGGCGCATCGAATGACATCGAGCGTGCGACCGAGCTCGCGCGCAACATGGTCACGCGCTGGGGATTGTCGGATCGATTGGGTCCGCAGACCTACAGCGAGGAGTCCGGCGAGGTCTTCTTGGGACGAAGCGTGACCCAGCACAAGCAGGTCTCCGACGTCACCGCGCACGTGATCGACGAAGAGGTGCGTCGCGTCATCGACAGCAACTATCAGCGTGCCTACAAAATCATCCAGACCAACATGGACAAGTTGCAGGCGATGTCCGAAGCCTTGATCAAGTACGAGACGATCGATGAGGAACAAATCAAGGACATCATGGAAGGCCGTGTGCCGCGTCCGCCGCGCGATTGGGACGATACGCCAACTCCGACTCCGCGCGGCCCGACCGCCGAGAAACCGACCGCACCGCTCGTCAGTCCGGCGGGGCAGCACTAGGGCCCTTGAGGCCATCGGCACCCTCTGCGTTGGCAATGTCGACATAGAACGATCGATCTGACCCGCCCGGTCGTGATGGGCATCCTGAACGTGACCCCCGACTCTTTCTCCGATGGCGGCCGCTATGCCAGCATCGACGCTGCGGTGGAGCGCGCCGCTCAAATGGTTGCCCAAGGAGCCTGCATCATCGATGTGGGCGGGGAATCGACTCGCCCTGGCGCCGCCCCGGTCGATGCGGCGGTGGAATGCGCGCGGGTGGTGCCGGTCATTGAGCGCATTGCGGCGGGACTCGATGTGGCCATATCGATCGACAGCAGCAAGCCCGCGGTGATGGCGGCGGCGGTCGCGGCGGGCGCCTGCATCGTCAACGACGTGCGCGCACTGCGCGCCGAGGGAGCGCGCGAATGGGCGGCCGAGGCCGGGGTGGGTGTGTGCCTCATGCACATGAAAGGTGAGCCGCGTACCATGCAGCAAAATCCCGAATATCATGATGTCGTGTCCGAAGTGGCCGATTTCCTACTGCGCGAACGCGCCGCTGCCATGAGCGCGGGAATCGCTCATGAGGCGATCGCGCTCGATCCCGGGTTGGGTTTCGGCAAGCAGCACGAGCACAATCTGGCCTTGCTCAAGAATATGGCGCACCTCGCCGCCCTCGGCTCGCCGCTGCTGGTAGGGGTGTCGCGCAAGAGCCTGATCGGCCGGGTGCTCGGCCGCTCGGCCCCGGAGCGGCTCGCGGGCGGTCTCGGTCTGGCGGCATGGGCGGTGAGCATGGGGGCGAAGGTGGTGCGAACACATGATGTCGGCCCGACCCAAGACGCCATACGGATGGTGAGTGCGGTGTTGGAAGGAACGGTGAATTGACGCAATTCTTCGGCACGGATGGGGTGCGCGGCCGCGTTGGGGCGGCACCGATGACGGTGGATTTCGCACTGCGGCTGGCCAGTGCGGCGGCGCGGGTACTCGCGCCCGAGGGCGGCCGCGTGCTGATCGGCAAGGACACTCGCGTGTCGGGGTACATGTTCGAGTCGGCGCTCGAGGCGGGGTTCGTCGCCGCCGGCGTCGATGTCATGCTGATCGGGCCGCTTCCGACCCCCGGAATTGCGTATATGACGCAACGACTGGGCTGCAGTTTCGGCGTGGTCATCAGCGCCTCGCACAACCGGTACGAGGACAACGGCATCAAATTCTTCGACTCGACGGGCAGCAAACTGTCGGATGAGGTGGAGCGGCAGATCGAGAGTGTGATCGACGGGCCCGTGGTGACGCAGGAATCGCGACGCTTGGGAAAGGCGCTGCGCATCGACCGCAGCCGCACCCAATATCAGGAGTTCTGCGCCTCGACGATCCCGGCCGGCATGACGCTCGAGGGCTTCAAGATCGTCATCGATTGTGCGAACGGCGCCGGCTACAAGGTGGCGCCGCGCGTGCTGGCCGATCTGGGGGCGGAAATCGTGCCGATCGGCTGCTCGCCGAACGGCCGCAACATCAATGATGGCTGCGGGTCCACCGCGCCCGAGCTGCTGCAATTGACGGTCCCCGGCGTCCGCGCCCAAGTGGGGCTCGCGCTCGACGGAGACGGCGATCGCGTCATGATGGTGGATGAGCTGGGGCGCTGCGTCGACGGCGATCAGCTGCTGTTCATTCTGGCCACCGCCCGCCGCGCCGCGGGAGCATTGAAAGGCCCCGTGGTCGGCACCGTCATGAGCAACTTGGGTCTCGAGCACGCCTTCACGGAAAGCGGCATCGATTTTCGGCGCGCGCAGGTCGGGGACCGCTACGTTCTCGCGTTGCTGAACGAGGTGGGGGGCACTCTCGGCGGCGAAACCTCGGGACACATTCTATGCTTGGACAAGACCACGACGGGGGATGGCCTGATCAGCGCTCTTCAGGTGCTCGCCGTGATGAAGGGCACCGGAGCGGGACTCGCCGAATTGAGCGCACCCATGCCGAAGTACCCGCAAGTGCTGTTGAACGTGCGCGTGGCGCGCCGCTTCGATCCGATGCGGGAACCGGGCGTGCTCGATGTGGTCCATACCGTCGAGCGTCGATTCAACGGCCGGGGGCGCATCGTCCTGCGGGCGTCCGGCACCGAACCCGTCATTCGCGTCATGGTGGAGGGGGAGGATGCCATTCTCGTCAAGGCGGGGGCCCGTGACATCGCGGCCGCAGTCGAAGCGGCGGCGCGCGCTGCGGCGGGTGCGCTCGCCGAAAACCGCTGACCCAACTGCCGGGCGGTTTCTCACTCGGCAGGCTTGCAGTTACCGGGCCACGCGGCTAATCTTCGCCGCCTTTCCTGGGGGCCTAATGCCCGAAGGTGCTGCCTATGCGTCGGCCGGTGGTCGCAGGTAATTGGAAAATGCATGGATCGCGGTCCGCCAATGAGGCGCTTCTAGCCGAGCTCGAACAACGGCAGAATCCCGAATGGCAGGTCGACATCGTGGTGTTTCCGCCGTATGTGTATCTCGCGGAGGCGGCACGCATGCTCGAGGAAAGCGGCATCACGGTAGGTGCGCAAGATCTGTGTGCCGAGCCGGTGGGTGCATTCACGGGGCAGGTCGCCGCCTCGATGCTCAAGGATGTGGGATGCCGCTCTGTGATCGTCGGTCATTCGGAGCGCCGGCGCCTGTACCACGAGGATGATGTGCTGGTGGCGCGCAAGTTCGGTGCGGCTCTGCAGGTCGGTCTCACGCCGGTGCTGTGCGTGGGAGAGACGTTGGAGGAGCGGGAAGCGCATCGCACGGAATCCGTGGTCGCGCGACAACTGGAGGCCGTGACCGCGATGAACGGGGTGTCGAGCTTGTCGAATGCCGTCGTCGCCTACGAGCCGGTTTGGGCCATCGGAACCGGACGCACGGCCTCGCCTCAGCAGGCACAGGCGGTGCACGCGTACCTTCGCAGTCGAATCGATGCGCAAGATGCTAAGATGGCGCGCCGTTTGCGAATTCTGTACGGTGGCAGCGTGAAAGCCTCCAATGCGGCGGAGCTGTTTTCGATGCCCGATGTGGATGGCGGACTGGTGGGCGGCGCGTCGTTGAGCGCGGATGAGTTTCTCGAGATTTGCGCGGCTGCGGCTGCTGTCCATCATTAAATAGGCCATTGAGAGATTTCTATGCTGCGTGGTTTCATTCTGGCGGTGCATATCCTTCTGGCATTGATGATCATCGGTCTCGTGCTTCTGCAGCGTGGCAAAGGCGCCGAGGCCGGCGCCGGATTTGGATCGGGCGCCTCGGGCACCGTGTTCGGAGCTCGCGGCACGGCGACGTTGTTTTCGAAACTGACGGCCGTGTTTGCGGCGCTGTTTTTCGCGACGAGCTTGACGCTCGCCTATCTCGGGACGCGCTCGATGAGCGAACCGACCAGCGTGCTCGAGCGAGCAGCGCAGACGGCGCCCGCGCCGGCAGCGCCCGCAGCACCGGTGAAGAAGTAAACAGCCGAAGTAAAGAGTCACAAGAGCCGACGTGGCGAAATTGGTAGACGCGCTAGTTTGAGGGGCTAGTGGGGCAACCTGTGCCGGTTCGAGTCCGGCCGTCGGCACCAGCTTTGATGTGAATGCGATGTCATGCCGCGCGACGCCGCGTGTTCGCCCCTGATATAATAGTCAGCTAACACTCAAGCCAACGACTCAAGATGTTGCGACAGTATTTGCCGATATTGATCTTCATGGGCGTGGCCGCGGTACTCGGTATGGCGCTGTTCACGATCGGCTGGATTGCCGGGCCGCGCCGCCCCGATCCGGAAAAGCTCTCGCCCTACGAATGCGGTTTCGAAGCGTTCGAGGATTCGCGCATGCGCTTCGACGTGCGCTACTATCTGGTCGCGATCATTTTCATCGTCTTCGATCTCGAAATCGCCTTCTTCTTCCCGTGGGCGGTGTCGCTGCGCGCCACCGGCACGTTCGGCCTGCTGAGCATGCTGATCTTTGCGCTGGTGCTGGTGGTCGCCCTGGTGTACGACTACCGCAAAGGGGCGCTCGAATGGGACTAGAAGCGGTGTCGGCCGACTCGGGCGCGGTGCGCGGCTTCGAGGTGACCAGCGTCGACAAACTCATCAATTGGGCGCGTACCGGATCGTTGTGGCCGATGACGTTCGGGCTCGCGTGCTGTGCCGTTGAGATGATGCACGCGGGCGCAGCGCGCTACGATCTCGACCGTTTCGGCGTCGTGTTTCGACCGAGCCCGCGGCAGTCGGACGTCATGATCGTCGCCGGGACCCTGGTGAACAAGATGGCGCCCGCGCTGCGCAAGGTGTACGACCAGATGGCCGAGCCGCGCTGGGTCATCTCGATGGGCTCGTGCGCAAACGGCGGCGGGTATTACCACTATTCCTACGCGGTGGTACGCGGGTGCGATCGCATCGTGCCCGTCGATGTGTACGTACCCGGCTGTCCGCCGACCGCAGAGGCGTTGCTCTACGGAATCATCCAGCTGCAAAACAAGATCAAGCGGAACAAGGCCATTATCCGATGATCGATGATGCCGGTTCCGCCGTTGCCGCGAACGGCAATGCACGCCTCGCGGCGCTGATCGAACAAGCACTGCCCGGTCGAATGCGCGCGGTCGGCAATCACACCGGCGAATTGACGTATGAGGTCGGGGCGGCGGATCTTCTGCACGCCGCGAAGACGCTGCGCGATTTCCCGGGACTTCAATTCCAGATGTGCATGGACGTGTGCGGCGTCGACTATCTCGAGCACGGCCGTGCCGAATGGAAGACCGAACATGCCACCGTGTCGGGATTCAGCCGCGGCGTGGCGCGCGGCGTGGAGTGCGTAGATCAGGCGGCGCCGGGGCGCCGGTTCGCGGTGGTCTATCACCTGCTGTCCATTGCGCTCAATCAACGGCTGCGCCTGAAGGTGTTCTGCGCCGACGATCTGCAGCCCATGGTCGATTCAGTCACCTCGGTGTGGGCGTCGGCCGATTGGTTCGAGCGTGAGGCGTTCGATCTGTTCGGCATCCTGTTCAAGGGGCATCCGGATCTGCGCCGCCTGCTCACCGACTACGGCTTCATCGGCCATCCATTCCGCAAGGACTTCCCGCTCATCGGGAACGTCGAGGTGCGCTACGATCCGGAGAAGGCGCGCGTGGTCTATCAACCGGTGAGCATCGAGCCGCGCGTTCTCGTACCGAAGGTCATCCGCCACGACAATCGCTACGATCCGGCGCTCAGCGAGGCGAAGCCCGATGCCTGAGATTCGCAACTACACCATGAATTTCGGGCCGCAGCATCCGGCCGCGCACGGCGTCCTGCGCCTGGTCCTGGAGATGGACGGCGAGGTGATTCAGAAGGCGGATCCGCACGTCGGCCTGCTGCACCGGGCGACGGAGAAGCTCGCGGAATCGAAGCCCTTCAATCAGTCGATCGGCTACATGGACCGGTTGGATTACGTCTCGATGATGTGCAATGAGCATGCATACGTCATGGCGATCGAAAAGCTGCTCGGCTTGGGGCCGCCGCTGCGCGCTCAATACATCCGCGTGATGTTCGATGAGATCACGCGCGTCCTCAATCACCTGATGTGGCTCGGCGCACACGGCCTCGATATCGGCGCCATGACGGTGTTTCTCTATTGCTTCCGCGAGCGCGAAGACCTGATGGACTGCTACGAGGCGGTATCCGGCACGCGCATGCACGCGACGTACTATCGGCCGGGCGGCGTGTACCGGGATCTGCCGGACACCATGCCCAAGTACCAGCATTCGAAGTGGCGCAGCAAGAAGGACGTCGACCGGCTGAACGAACGCCGGTCGGGCGGACTGATCGATTTCATCGCCGATTTCGCGGACCGTTTTCCCTCCTGCATCGATGAGTACGAGACCCTGCTCACCGACAATCGCATCTGGAAGCAGCGCACCGTCAACATCGGGGTGGTGACTCCGGAGCGCGCCATGCAGCTCGGATTCTCCGGACCGATGCTGCGCGGTTCGGGCATCGAGTGGGATCTACGCAAGAAGCAGCCCTACGACGTCTACGATCGGCTGGACTTCGATATTCCCGTGGGCGTCAACGGCGATTGCTACGATCGATATCTGGTGCGCATCGAGGAGATGCGCCAGTCGACGCGCCTCATCGCCCAGTGCGTGCAATGGCTGAAAGAGCATCCGGGACCGGTCATGATCGACGACCGCAAGGTGCGGCCGCCGCGGCGCGAGAACATGAAGGGCGACATGGAGTCCTTGATTCATCACTTCAAACTCTTCACCGAAGGGTATTGCGTGCCGGAAGGCGAGGCGTACGCCGCAGTCGAGGCGCCGAAGGGCGAGCTCGGCGTGTACCTGGTGTCCGACGGCGCGAATAAGCCGTACCGCCTGAAGGTGCGCGCGCCGGGATTTGCGCATCTCGCCGCGCTCGATGAAATGGTGCGCGGACACATGCTCGCCGACGTGGTGGCGGTGATCGGCAGCCAGGACATCGTATTCGGCGAGATCGACCGATGAGCGAGCAACTGTCGGACCACGTACGCGAGGAGATCGATCGCTGGGTGGCGAAATTCCCGCCCGACCGCAAACGCTCGGCCGTCATTTCCGCATTGCACGCGGTACAGCACGAAAACCAGGGCTACCTGACCCCGCCCCTCATGGACGCGGTGGCCGAGTACCTGGGGCTGCCGCCCATTCAGGTCTACGAGATCGCGACCTTCTATTCCATGTTCGAGACCAAGCCCGTGGGCCGGCACCACGTTTCGGTCTGCACGAACATCTCCTGCATGCTGCGCGGCTCCCAGGCGGTGGTGGATCGAGTCGAGAAGAAGCTCGGCATCAAAACCGGCGAGAGCACCCCCGATGGGCGCATCTATCTGAAGCGCGAGGAGGAATGCCTCGCCGCCTGCACCGGCGCTCCGATGATGATGGTCGATCACGTGTATCACGAGCATCTGACCCCGGAGTCCATCGACCGCATCTTGGATGAACTGAAATGATTGGCATCGGTACCGGCAGGGGGCGTTAGTGGCTTACGAGCAGAATCTGGTGCTCTACGAAGCGTTCGCACATGAGAAATCGTGGACGCTCGAGGGTTACCGGCAATTCGGCGGCTACCAGGCGTGGGAGAAGATCCTGCGCGAGCAGACGCCGCGCGAGAAGATCATCGAGGAGGTCAAAGCGTCCGGGTTGCGGGGCAGGGGCGGCGCCGCATTCCCGACCGGCGTCAAGTGGAGCTTCATGCCGCGCTCATCGCCGGTGCAGAAGTACGTCGTGTGCAATTCGGACGAATCCGAGCCCGGCACCTGCCACGATCGCAACATCCTGCGCTACAACCCGCATTCGGTGATCGAGGGGATGGCGATCGGCGGCTATGCGATGACGGCGACCGTGGGCTACAACTACATCCGCGGCGAATTCCTGGGCGAGCCGATCCCGCGCTTCGAAGCAGCCTTGAAAGAGGCGTACGCGGCGGGTCTCCTGGGAAAGAACATCCTCGGTTCGGGCGTCGATTTCGATCTGCACACGTTCATCGGCGCCGGTGCTTACATTTGCGGCGAGGAGACGGCACTGCTCGAGTCGCTCGAGGGCAAACCCGGCAAACCGCGCTTCAAGCCGCCGTTTCCCGCCAACTTCGGTCTCTACGGCAAACCGACCACGATCAACAACACGCAAAGCTTCGCTTCCGTGCCAACGATTCTGCGCAAGGGCGCCGCTTGGTTTGCCGGCCTGGGACCGCCGAATTCCGGCGGCACCGTCATTTTTTCAATGTCCGGTCACGTGGGCAAGCCGGGCGATTTCGAGCTGCCGCTCGGCATTCCCTTCAGCGAGCTGCTGTCGCTGGCGGACGGCGTTTGGAAGGGTCGAAAGCTCAAGGCGGTGATCCCCGGTGGCTCCTCCGTGCCGGTCGTGCCGGGCGATGTGATGATGGCGACGAACATGGACTACGATTCGCTCAAAAAAGCCGGATCATCGATCGGCACGGGTGCGGTGATCGTCATGGACGAGACCACCTGCATGGTTCGTGCGCTCGAGCGTCTCGCACGCTTCTATTATTCCGAGTCCTGCGGACAATGCACTCCCTGCCGCGAGGGCACCGGGTGGTTGGATCGCATGCTGAAGCGCATCATCCGGGGCGACGGCCGCAGCGAGGATCTCGGGCTGCTGCTCGATGTGGCCAACCGCATCGAGGGACACACCATTTGCGCGCTGGGCGATGCGGCCGCGTGGCCGGTACAGAGTTTCTTGAAGCACTTTCGGCATGAGTTTCAATACATGATCGAGCATCATGGCCGCTCCATCGTCGAAGGCCAGGCGACGGCGGCATAAGGGCGGGAGATGAGCGACGATCTGGTCAACATCGAAGTGAACGGGGTGCCTCTGAAGGCGCGCAAGGGTCAGATGATCATGCAGGTCACGGACCCCGCGGATATCTATATTCCGCGCTTTTGCTATCACGCCAAGCTCACGGTCGCCGCCAACTGCCGCATGTGCCTCGTCGAGGTGGAGAAGGCGCCGAAGCCGATGCCGGCCTGCGCGACCCCCGTGATGGAAGGCATGAAGGTTTTCACGCGGTCGCCGAAGGCGGTTGCCGCCCAGCGTGCGACCATGGAATTCCTGCTCATCAATCACCCGCTCGACTGCCCGATCTGCGATCAGGGCGGCGAGTGCGAGCTGCAGGACCTCGCGATGGGCTACGGCCGCGATATTTCGCGCTTCGCCGAGCGGAAACGGGTCGTCCGGGACAAGAACCTCGGGCCGCTGGTCTCGACCGACATGACCCGCTGCATCCAGTGCACCCGTTGCATCCGCTTCGGTTTGGAGATCCAGGGTTATCCGCAGCTCGGCACGACCGGTCGCGGCGAGCACATGCAGGTCGAGACCTACGTCGAGCAGAGCATCGATCACGAGCTCTCGGCGAACATCATCGACTTGTGTCCCGTCGGGGCGCTCAACAACAAGCCGTTCCGCTATCACGCGCGCGCGTGGGAAATGACGCAGCATGCGCTGGTGTCGCCGCACGATGCCTTCGGTACGAATATCTTTGCGCACACGCTGCGCGGCAAACTGATGCGCGTCGTGCCGCGCGAGAACGAAGAGATCAATGAAACCTGGATTGCCGATCGCGATCGCTTCGGTTTCGAGGGGATGTATTCGTCCGAACGCGTCACGCAGCCGATGATGAGGGTCGAGGGCGTGCTCAAGGCCGTCGACTGGGAAGTGGCGCTGACGGCGGCGGCCGAGGGCCTGCAGGCGATCGGCGCGAGCCACGGCGCGGCTAATTTAGGGTTCCTGGCCTCGCCGATGGCCAGCGTGGAAGAGCTCTACCTCCTCGCGCAGATTGCGCGCAGCCTCGGCAGCAACAACATCGATCATCGCCTGCGCCAGGTGGATTTCCGAGGCCAGGAAAGCGATCCTGCCTATCCGAATCTCGGGCTGAAGATCGCCGCGGTGGAAGCGCTCGAGGGGGTGCTCGTCGTCGGATCGAACCTGCGCCATGAAATGCCGCTGCTGGCGCATCGCATTCGCAAGGCCGCGGTCAAGGGCGGCGCGAAGGTGGCGTTCCTCAATCCGCGTCTCTTCGATTACTTGTTCCCCGTCGCAGCGTATGGGATCGCGGAGGATCTGGTCGGCGAACTCGCCGCCGTCGTGCACGCAGCCGCAGCCGCGGCCGGCAAGCCGGTCCCGAGCAGCGTGCGCGCGGCCACCGTGAGCGACCGGCATCGCGCGGTGTTCGCCGCTCTCAGCTCCGGCACGCGCCGCGCCATCATTCTCGGCACCCTCGCGCAGCGTCATCCCGCCTACTCGGAACTGAAGGCGCTCGCCGCCGTACTCGGCGGCATGAGCGGTGCGAGCGTCGGACTCCTCACCGAAGGGCCCAATGCCGCAGGCGCCTACCTCGCGGGGGCGGTGCCGCATCGCGAGCCCGGCGGCGCTCCCTCATCCTCGGTGGGTCTCTCGGCGCGCGCAATGCTGGAAAGGCGGCTCAAGGGCTACGTGCTGTTCGGCGGCATCGACCCCATCGATGACCTGGCAGCCGGATCCGCGGCGCTCGCCGGCGCCGATCTGGTCGTGGCCATCACGACGCACCTTCCCGAGAGCCTGCGAGGCGCGGCGCACGTGGTGCTGCCGATCGGTTCCTTCGCTGAGAGTTCGGGCACCTTTGTCAATGCCGAAGGGCGCTGGCAAAGCTGGGTGGGCGCGGCGAGATTGGTCGGCGAAAGCCGCCCGGGGTGGAAGGTGCTGCGGGTGCTCGCGAACCTGTTGAACGTGCCCGCAATCGAGTTCGTGAGCTCGGAGGAGATTCGTGAGGCGTTGAGAACGGTTGCCGGTGCACGCAGCGCGCCGTTCGCCGGTGGCAGCCTCTCGAGTGCGGGCGCGGTTGACCGCACCGCCTCGGCCGGTGACCCGACGCCCGCACCCTGGGTGGACATTCCCCCCTACCAGGGCGATCCGCTGGTGCGCGGCTCCGAATCGCTGGCGAAAACCAAGGACGGGCATCTGGCCCGCGCCGTGATCTGACCATGTGGGACTGGGGCCTAGTGCGCGATTGGCTGTCGGGCTACCTCACGCCCTACTGGACCAACCCGCTGCTGACCGCCGTACAGATCCTGATCGTCATGATTTGCCTGATTCTGACCATGGCGTTCTATACGCTCGCCGAGCGCAAGATCATCGGCTGGATTCAGGCGCGCAAGGGACCGAACCGCGTCAATTTGTTCTGGCTCCCGGGCTTCGGTCAACCGTTCGCGGACGTGATCAAGCTCCTGTTCAAGGAAATTCTGATTCCGGCCGATGCCAGCGGATTCTTGTTTCGCTTGGCGCCGTTTCTGGCGCTGGTGCCCGCGCTCGCGATCTGGGCGGTCATCCCTTTTTCACCCGAGCATGCTTTTTCCAACATCGATGCCGGCCTGCTGTACATCCTCGCGCTGACCTCGATGGGGGTCTACGGCATCATCCTCGCCGGCTGGTCCGCCAATTCGAAGTACGCTTTCCTGGGCGCGATGCGATCGGCCGCCCAGATCGTCGCCTATGAAATCGCCATGGGTTTCGCCATGGTGGGCGTGCTGATGGCCGCGGGCAGCCTCAACATCGGCGACATCATTCAGGCGCAGCGCGGTCTGTTCGGCTGGAACTGGACGTGGCTGTTCCCGCTGCTGTTGGTGTACTTCATCTCGGGCGTTGCCGAAACCAACCGTGCGCCCTTCGATGTGGCGGAAGGTGAATCGGAAATCGTCGCCGGATTCCACGTCGACTACTCGGGCATGGCGTTTGCACTGTTCTTCATCGCCGAATACGTCAACATGATCCTGATCTCGGCGTTGACGGTCATCTTTTTCTTCGGCGGCTGGCTCTCACCGTTCGACGGCTGGCTGCCGGCCGATTCGTGGCTGGCGGCGCCGAGCTTCTTCTGGTTCGGTCTGAAGACGCTGTTCCCGATGTTCTGCTTTCTGTGGCTGCGAGCCACGTTCCCGCGCTACCGGTACGATCAGATCATGCGCTTGGGTTGGAAGGCTCTGATTCCGGTCACCCTGGTCTGGCTCACCGTCGAGGGCTTCATGGCGTACGTGCGCGTGGGGCCGTGGAAGGAGCACCTCTAATGCAAGGCTTGCGCAGTTTCGTCAAGACGTTCCTGCTCTGGGAACTGCTCGAGGGCTTGTCGGTGACCTTCAAGGAAATGTTCCGAAAAAAGATCACGGTGAACTACCCGGAGGAGAAGACCCCGCAGAGCGTGCGCTTCCGCGGCTTGCATGCCCTGCGCCGCTACCCGAACGGCGAAGAGCGCTGCATCGCGTGCAAGCTGTGCGAAGCGGTTTGCCCGGCGCTCGCCATCACCATCGAATCCGACGTGAGCAGCGACGGCACGCGCCGCACGACGCGCTACGACATCGACCTGTTCAAGTGCATCTATTGCGGGTTTTGCGAGGAGGCCTGCCCCGTCGATGCCGTCGTCGAGACGCGTTTGCATGAATACCACATGGAAAACCGCGGCGATAACATCATGAGCAAGGACAAGTTGCTCGGGATCGGCGAGCTCTACGAACCCATGATCGCGGCCGACAAGGCTGCCGACGCACGGTACCGGTGATGTTCCAGACGATTCTGTTCTACATCTTCGCCACGGTGCTCGTGTGCGCCGCGCTCGGCGTCATCCTGGCCCGAAACCCCGTGCACTGCGCACTGCTGCTGGTGCTGTGCTTCTTCAACAGCGCCGTCATCTGGCTGATGCTCGACGCCGAGTTTCTCGCCATCGTGCTGGTGCTCGTGTACGTCGGCGCCGTCATGGTGCTGTTCCTGTTCGTGGTCATGATGCTCGACATCGACACGACGCAGTTTCGCAAGCAGCTCGCAGGTTATTGGCCGCTCGCGGTCGCGGTCGCCGGCTTCGTCGCGTTCGCGATCGTCAACGTGATCGTGGTGAAACACCTGGGCGGCGTGAGCTTCAAGACGGCGCCGCCGTTGCCGGCCGCCTATTCCAATACCCGAACCTTGGGAACGGCGTTGTTCACCCGCTACGCCTATCCCGCGCAGCTGGCGGCAGTCATCCTGCTGGTGGCCAGCATCGCGGCCATCATTCTGACGCTGCGGCAGCGCACCGGCCACAAGCCGCAGGACATCGCGCAGCAAGTCGGGGTGCGGGCGAAGGACCGGGTGCGAATCGTCAAGATGGCCTCCGAGAAACGATCATGATCACTCTCACCTCCGTGCTGGTCCTGTCGGGCGTTTTGTTCGCCATCGCGGTTGCGGGCGTGTTCCTCAACCGCAAGAACATCATCGTCTTGCTGATGTGCATCGAGCTCATGCTGCTCGCGGTGAATTTCAACTTTGTGGCGTTCTCGCGCTTTGCCGGCGACATCAGCGGTCAGATATTCGTGTTTTTCATTTTGACCGTCGCGGCGGCGGAGGCGGCAATCGGACTGGCGATCCTGGTCGTACTGTTCCGCGAGCGGCGCAGCATCGATGTCGAAGATCTCGACACGCTGCAAGGCTGAGGGTGGTTAAGAACACATGCAGTCGATCTACCTAACGATTGCGCTCGCGCCCCTGGTCGCGGCGATTGCCGCCGGGTTGTTCGGCCGGGTCATCGGTCGCGCCGGCGCCCACAGCGTCGCCATCGCGGGCGTGACACTGTCCTGCGTGCTATCGCTGTACGTGCTCTACAAGATCCTCGTCGAGGGGATGGGGACCTTCGACGGCACCGTTTACACGTGGCTGATCAGCGACGGCCTCAAGATCGAGGTCGGCTTCCTGATCGATCACCTGTCCGCCTTGATGATGGCGGTGGTGACCTTCGTATCGCTGATGGTGCACATCTACACCATTGGCTACATGCACGATGATCCCGGTTACCAGCGCTTCTTCAGCTACATTTCGCTGTTCACGTTCGCGATGCTGATGCTGGTGATGTCGAACAACTTCATGCAGCTGTTCTTCGGCTGGGAGGGCGTCGGCGTCGTGTCCTACCTTCTCATCGGCTATTGGTATACGCGGCCGACCGCAACGTTTGCGGCCTTGAAGGCGTTCCTGGTCAATCGCATCGGCGATTTTGGCTTCGTTCTCGGCATCGCCGCAATCCTCCGCTATACGGGTTCGCTCGACTACACGACCGTGTTCGAACACGCGGACCAGATCGCCGCGGCGCAGATCCACGTTACCGGCTCGATCGCGTGGCCGGCGATCACGTTCACGTGCATTTGTCTCTTCATCGGCGCGATGGGCAAGTCCGCTCAAGTGCCGCTGCACGTCTGGCTGCCCGATTCCATGGAAGGCCCCACGCCGATCTCCGCATTGATCCACGCCGCCACCATGGTGACGGCCGGTATCTTCATGGTGGCGCGCATGTCGCCGCTCTTCGAGCTGTCGGAGACGGCCCTCTCGATGGTGCTGATCATCGGCGCGACCACGGCTTTTTTCATGGGCCTGCTCGGCATCGTCAACAACGACATCAAGCGCGTGATCGCCTATTCGACCTTATCGCAGCTCGGCTACATGACCGTGGCGCTCGGAGCATCCGCCTACGGCGCCGGCATCTTTCACCTGATGACGCATGCCTTCTTCAAGGCGCTGCTGTTTCTGGCGGCGGGCTCGGTGATCATCGCCATGCACCACGAGCAGGACATGCGGCGCATGGGCGGGCTGAAGAAGTACATGCCCATCACTTATTGGACCTTCCTGGTGGGCTCTCTCGCGTTGATCGGCTTTCCCGGCACGGCGGGTTTCTTTTCCAAGGACTTGCTGATCGACGCCGAACATGCGGCCCACCGTGTGGGTTCCACCTATGCGTATTACTGCGTGCTCCTGGGCGTATTCATCACGGCGCTGTACACGTTTCGCATGTTCTTCATGACGTTCCATGGACCGGAGCGCATGGATCAGGAAACTCGCGAGCACCTGCACGAAAGTCCCGCGGTGGTGACGGTGCCGCTGATCCTGCTGGCCATCCCCTCGGCCCTCATCGGCTGGTTTACGGTCAAGACGCTGCTGTTCGGCGGCTATTTCGACGGCTCCATTCAGGTGCTGCCCGGGCACGAGGTGCTGAAACACATCGGCGAGGAGTTCCACGACGACCCCGGCACCTTCTTTTGGTCGGCGCTCACGGGAGTGCCGCTGTGGCTGGCTTTGGCGGGCGTCTTCACCGCGTGGCTGTTCTTCTACTGGAAGCCGGCGCTGGCGGACTCCGCCGAACGCTCGCTCAAATGGCTGCATACGATTCTCGTCAACAAGTATGGCTTCGATTGGTTCAACGAACACGTGATCGCGCCGGTCGCCCTGGCGCTGGGGCGCGGCTTGTGGAGAGGAGGCGATGAAACGTTGATCGACGGCGGCCTGGTCAACGGCAGCGCGCGCGTCGTGGGGTGGCTGGGCTCGGTCATGCGCTATGCGCAGTCCGGTTACCTGTATCACTACGCCTTCGCGATGATTCTCGGGCTGGCTTCGCTGCTTCTGTGGTTGATCTGGCGCCCGTGATGCACGACCACCTGCTCGCCATCTTGATCTGGCTGCCCATCATGGGCGGGTTCGCGGTGCTCGGCTGCGGGAAGCGCGAGGCGCTCGCCAAATGGCTTTCGCTCGGCGTTTCGGCGCTGGCGCTGCTGCTGAGCGTGCCGCTGTGGAGCGGCTTCAAGACGGGCACCGCCGAAATGCAGTTCGTCGAGCGCACTGCATGGATACCGGCCATCCATTCGGATTTCCACATCGGGGTCGACGGCATCTCGATGCCGCTGATCCTGCTGACGACGTTCACCACCCTGCTGATCGTGATTGCCGGCTGGCAGAACGTGGAGAAGCGGCTTGCGCAGTACTTCGCCGCATTCCTGCTGTTGGAAGGATTGATGATCGGCGTATTCGCCTCGCTCGACGCGGCGCTGTTCTACGTGTTCTGGGAAGCCATGCTCCTGCCGATGTTCATCATCATCGGCGTCTGGGGCGGCCCGCGGCGCGTGTACGCGACCATCAAGTTCTTCTTGTACACCTTCATCGGCTCCTTGCTGATGCTGGTCGCGCTCATCTACATGTATCTGAAATCGGGCACTTACGAGCTTGCGGCATTCCAGGGCATGACGCTGACGCTCAACGAACAGATCTTCATTTTCCTGGCTTTTTTCGCCGCCTTTGCGGTGAAAGTGCCGATGTGGCCGGTGCACACCTGGCTGCCGGACGCACACGTCGAGGCGCCGACGGGCGGCTCCGTGATTCTGGCGGCCATCATGCTCAAAATGGGCGGATATGGCTTTCTGAGGTTCTCATTGCCCATCGCACCCGATGCCAGCCGCGCGCTCGATTGGCTGATCATCGCGCTCTCGTTGATCGCCGTGGTGTACATCGGGTTCGTGGCCCTGGCGCAGACCGACATGAAGAAGCTGATCGCCTATTCCTCGATCGCCCACATGGGCTTCGTGACTTTGGGGATGTTCATCGGGTTTCAGATCGCGGCTCACACCGGCAGAACCACGGGCATCGAATTGGGCCTCGATGGAGCCGTGGTGCAAATGCTCTCGCATGGTCTGGTGTCGGGCGCCATGTTCCTGTGCGTCGGCGTCATGTACGACCGCGTTCATAGCCGCGAAATCAGCGCGTATGGCGGCGTGGTGAATACCATGCCGCGATTCGCCGCCTTCATGGTGCTGTTCGCCCTGGCCAACTCCGGCGTTCCGGGCACATCGGGCTTCGTCGGCGAGTTCCTGGTGATCCTGGCCTCCTTCAAAGCGAACGTATGGTATGCGTTTCTCGCCGGGACGACATTGGTGTTGGGCGCCGCCTATACGCTGTGGCTGGTGAAGCGGGTGATCTTCGGCGAGGTCGCCAACGCAAAGGTGGCCGCCCTCCAGGATCTCAACGGCCGGGAGTTCTTGGTGTTGGGCTTGCTCGCGGCTGCCGTGCTCTTGGTCGGTCTATGGCCGGCACCGTTGCTCGATGTGATGCGCGCGTCGACGCAGCATTTAGCCCAGCAATTGCTGGTATCGAAGATTGCCCTGTAAGGCTCACACATGAACGGTTTTAGCGTCGCCGACTTCAGCGCGGACCTCATCCACGCCACGCCGGAAATCTTTCTCGGAACCGCGGCGTGCGCTCTGCTGATGCTGGACTTGTTCATCACCGATGTGCAGCAGCGCCGCTGGACCGGGTTGCTCGCCGTCCTCAGCCTGATCGTCACCGCCGCATTGGCGGCGGTGCATCCGATAACCGGAAGAATCGTGGCGCTCGGCGGATTGTTCGAACTCGATCGCATGGCACAGGTGCTGAAAATCGTGACGCTGCTGACCGTGGCGGTGGTGTTCGTGTATTCCACGGATTATCTGAAGGGTAGGGCGATCCTCAAGGGCGAGTATTATGTGCTCGGCTTGTTCGCCACCTTGGGCGCCCTGGTGCTGATCTCCGCGGGGAGCTTGATAACCCTCTATTTGGGTCTCGAGCTGTTGTCGTTGTGCCTTTACGCCATGGTCGCCTTCGACCGCGATTCCGGAATTGCCGCCGAATCGGCCATCAAATATTTCGTGCTCGGCTCGATGTCCTCCGGCACGCTCTTGTACGGCATGTCGATCGTGTACGGAGTGACCGGCAATCTGGAGCTCTCCGCAATCGCTGCCGCCGTGCACGGCGGCCTATCGGACAATATCGGACTGGTCTTCGGCATCGCCTTTCTGATCGTCGGCATCGGGTTCAAGTTGGGAGCGGTTCCCTTTCACATGTGGATACCGGACGTGTACGAGGGGTCACCCACGTGCGTGACGGTGTTCATCGGCACCGCATCGAAACTCGCGGCGTTCGCCCTCGCGATGCGGCTCTTGCCTGAGGCCCTGGCGGGTTCACAGCCGGATTGGAGCCAAATGCTGGTCGTGCTTTCGGTACTTTCGATGGCGATCGGCACCATCGTTGCGATCGCGCAAAGCAATATCAAGCGAATGCTGGCATATTCCACGATTTCGCACATCGGCTATGTGCTGCTCGGCATTCTGGCGGGCACGGCGCAGGGCTACCAAGCCGCGATGTTCTACATGATCAGCTACGTCATCGTCGCGTGCGGTGCCTTCGGCATGGTTCTGCTGCTGGCGCGCCAGGGCTTCGAGGCCGACAAGCTGGTGGACTTCAAAGGCCTGAACGCGCGCAGTCCGTGGTTCGCCGGCATGATGGCGATTCTCATGTTCAGCCTGGCGGGCGTGCCGCCCTTCGTCGGTTTCTGGGCAAAGCTCGGCGTCATTCAAGCGGTGCTGGGCGTCGGTTACACGTGGCTTGCGGTGGTGGCGGTGCTGTTCTCGGTGGTCGGCGCCTTCTTCTACCTGCGCGTCGTCAAACTGATGTATTTCGACGAGCCCACCGATACCGCCCGGATCGGCGGCTCGCCGCTGATGCGCACGGTGCTGAGCGCGAATGCACTGTTGGTGTTTGCCCTCGGCGTGATCCCGAGTGCGCTGATTACGCTCTGTCAGAGAGCCTTGCAGTAGATCGGGTCCTCGTCGCGCCGAGCGGCGCTGTCTCGCTTGCAATGGCGAAGCTACCGGGTACAATGGTCGGCTCTCCGGTGCGGGGTGGAGCAGTCTGGCAGCTCGTCGGGCTCATAACCCGAAGGTCGTAGGTTCAAATCCTACCCCCGCTACCAA